>NZ_JCASIO010000003.1:0-561944 GCF_059685955.1 Telluria sp. LT2P80
CGGCGCCGTTACGCACAAACTAGCGCATCTGATTTACGGCGTTATCCGAACAGGCAAGCCATTCGACGCAAATTTCTTATCGAATCGGCTTGTAATTCAAGACGGTATCTGACCCCGCTGGTGCTGTTAAGCTCGTGTCCGAATGTCAGACCTGACCCCGCTGGTGCTGTTAAGCTCGTGTCCGAATGTCAGACCTGACCCCGCTGGTGCTGTTCTTTCCACACAGACCCCGTCACGGCGTCATTGGCCGCGGGATGGGATGGAACAAGACCGCGCACAGCGGTGCAAGCGTGCCGTCGCGGCCAGCGCAACATGCTAATATGACCACGTTTAATGGGATGTGGGTAGGCATGTGCGTCCCATCCTGTACCTCTTTACATGGTCGTGGAATGGCAAACGTCAAGGCTCTCGAATCGCAGTATGCAGTGGCTCCAGGTGTGGCGGGGCAGCCCGATGGGCGCGCCCGTTTGACGGTCCCGCTGTAACCGGGGTGGACACCGTCTTCCCCCAAGAGCGCCTGCTCCAGGTCCTCGACATCGTATCCGCCCTGGCTGGCCTCGACAGTATCGACGACGTGGTGCAGTTGTCGCTGGACCGCCTTTCCGGGATTCTGCCGCTCGACCCATCCGCGCTGTCCTTGATCGTTCACGGGCTGGTCCAGCCTGACCAGGACGCGCCATCTGCACAGCAGATCGAGCAGGCCCTGTGCGCCGGCGCTACCGCGCACACGCACGCATTCACGCCGCACGAGCGCGAACTGCTGCACCACGTCTGCGTCGCCATGGGCGCGGCCGTGGCACGCATTGGCCAGGCGCGCGCTGGCAACGCGTTGCGTGAACGAGTCGCAAAACTTGAACAGCGCTGCGCCCCGCGCGCCCTGGCGCCGGACCGAGCATGGGCCGTGAGCCTGGAGCCACTGTGCATCATCGATGCCAATGGCTATGTCGAGCTGGCCAACCCCGCGTGGCAGACGGTGCTGGGCTGGACCGAAGCCGAGATGTCCAGCCAGCCATTCACGGCGTTCGTGCACCGCGACGACCTCGCGGCGACGCAGGCGGCCTGGATCAAGGCGAGCGAGCGGGGGCAGGCGGTCGTGCGTTTCGAGAACCGCTACCGCACGAGTGGCGGGGTCTGGCGCTGGCTGTCATGGGTTGCCGTGCCGGAGGACGGCAAGGTGTACTGCGCCGCACGCGACGTCACCGACGAAAAGCAGCAGCGCGAAGCGTTGATACTGCGCACGCGCGAACGTGACGTGCTTGCGGCTGTGTTCCAGGCTACCAATCTGCTGTTGCAGGTGATCGATGCAGACTACCGCTTCCTGGCGATCAACCAGGCCAGCGTCGATGACTACTGGCGCCTGTTCAAGCGCCGTGTCGCGGTTGGCGATCGCCTGACCGACGTGCTGGCCGACCAGCCAGAGCAACTGCGGGCAGTTCTGGCGCTGTGGGACCGCGCGCTGGGCGGCGAGACCTTCTCGCTGCAGCAGACGTCCGGCCAGGCCGCACCCGAACAGCGCACCAGTGAAATGCGTTTCGAGATCTTGCGCGATCACGACGGCAAGCAAATCGGCGCCTTCATGACGGCACTGGACGTGACCGAGTGGCATGAGCAGCAGCAAGCGCTGGTCGAAACCCAGGAGGCGTTGCGGCAGTCCCAGAAACTCGAAGCGATCGGTCAGCTCACGGGTGGTGTGGCGCACGACTTCAACAACGTCCTGGCGGTGATCAAGTCGAGCATCGAGCTGCTGCGCCGGGTACAGCTTGGCGACGAGCGCCGCCAGCGCTTCATGGACTCGATTTCCAGCGCGGTCACGCGCGGCGCCCGCCTGACCGGTCAGCTGCTTGCCTTTGCACGCCGGCAGGCCCTGCAGCCGGCCGTGTTCGACGTCGGGAACAGCACGCGCGCGATCGGGGAAATGATCGGGAGCCTGACCGGCGTCGGGGTCGAGGTCGTGCTCGACTTGCCCGACCAGGCCTGTTTCGTCAATGCGGATCAGAGCCAGTTCGATACTGCGCTGGTCAATCTCGCCGTCAATGCGCGCGACGCGATGCAGTCGCGCGGAACGCTGTCGGTCAAGGTCGCGTCGGTCGAGGGCTTGCCGCAGCATGGCGTGCAGCCGGCAATCAGCGGCATGTTCGTGGCCGTGTCGTTGCACGACACCGGCGCTGGCATCGCGCCGGATAACCTGGACAAGATTTTCGAGCCGTTTTTTACGACCAAGGGCGTGGGCCACGGCACCGGCCTGGGGCTGTCACAGGTGTTCGGCTTTGCGCGCCAGTCGGGCGGCGATGTGCGGGTCGTGAGTACGCCAGGTGCAGGCACGACCTTCACGCTGTACCTGCCGTGTGCAG
Organism: Telluria sp. LT2P80; assembly: GCF_059685955.1. Lineage (NCBI taxonomy): Bacteria > Pseudomonadati > Pseudomonadota > Betaproteobacteria > Burkholderiales > Oxalobacteraceae > Telluria > Telluria sp. LT2P80. The sequence goes on from NZ_JCASIO010000003.1 coordinate 2,352, forward strand.
CGCAACCGCTTGCCGGCGGCAGCACACCGGGCGTCCAGCACGCGCTGCCCGGCGGCGGGGGACTGCGCATCCTGGCGGTCGAGGACAATCCCGAATTGCGCGCGATGGTCGAGAGCTCGCTGCATGAACTTGGCTACGCAACGACCATCGTGACCAGTGCGGAGCAGGCGCTGGCATTGCTGCGCGACGATCCGGATCCTTACGCGGCAGTGTTTTCCGATGTTGTCCTGCCGGGGATGACCGGGATCGACCTGGGGCGCGCACTGGCACGCCTGCAGATCGACATTCCCGTCGTGCTCACCAGTGGCTACAGCCATGTGCTGGCGCAGGAATCGGACCACGGATTCCTGCTGCTGCCCAAGCCTTACGCCCTGGACGATCTTGCGCGTCTTCTGCACGAGGCCGTGCTCCGGCGCGACCGCGCTGCAAGCGTTGCCAAGGTCAGTACGACGCATGCCATGACCCTCGTCGAAACCGTCTTTGGCCAGCCGCCGCGCGCGCCCGACGAAGGGGTCGAGCGCGTACGGCTGGCGGAGCTGGCGGCCCTGCACATCATGGATACCGAAGAAGAAGCGGCCTATGACGAGCTGACGCACCTGGCCAGCACGTTCTGCCAGACGCCGATCGCGCTGGTCTCGCTGATCGACGACAAGCGTCAATGGTTCAAGGCGCGCGTGGGACTGCAGGCCCGTGAAACACCGCGCGAACACGCGTTCTGCAGCCACGCGATCGAGCAACCGGAGCAGGTCATGCAGGTCGTGGATGCGACGCTCGATGCGCGCTTCGTCGGCAATCCCCTGGTGACGGGCGATCCCGGCATCCGTTTTTATGCCGGCGCGCCGCTGGTGACGTCAACCGGTCAGGCGCTGGGTACGCTGTGCGTGATCGATACCGAGCCGCGCAAGCTGACCGCCCATCAGCTCGACGCGCTGCGCCTGCTCGCTGCACGCGTCATCGAGCGTCTCGAGGCCCGGCGCGTCGAGTTGAGCCTGGGCGCGCCGCACGACAGCGAGCGCTAACGCGCCGCCTCAAGTTGCAGCAGGTAGACATCGTTCTCGCGCAGCGGCAACGCGGTGGCAAACACGCCATCGCGCCCGACCGTCACCGCTTGCTGCTTCGACGGCTTGCCGGTCGCCGTCGCCTTCAATGCCGCGACCTGCGGACGTGTCAGCTGCTTGGGCGAGCCCATGCCGATATACGCGGTGAATGCATCGTTCTGCTTGTAGCCCACCTGCGAGACCGTCATCGTGTAGGCACCGGGCTTCAGGCCGCGCATCGCCACCTTGACCTGGCCTTTCGACTTGGGCGGCAGGTCCTTGATGAAGTATTGCTGGTTGTTGATCCCCGCCGGCAGCGTGTGCGAGTAATCCCACAGCAGCACCTGGGCGTTACCCTTGTCGTCGAGCGTCGCCGTCGAATCCTGGTCGGCGTTCTTCAGTTCGCGATCGCCCAGCTGGTTGAGGAACTGGTAGGCAAAATAGGCTGGCTTCTTGATCCCCTGCGTGTTCATCAAACCGAACCCGCCGTGGAACGCTTCGAAGCGCGGACCGGCTTCTTCAAAAATGTCGGTAAACACCCAGTACGACATCGACTGCACGGCGCCAGTGCTCTGCTTGAGCTTTCTCAGGATGTAGGCCGGCTGGTGGTAGCTGTCGTGGGTCGGATCGGACGGCGTGTACGACGAGCTCCATTCGGTGTAGTGCAACTCGAGCTTCGGCATGCTGGAGGCCGCAATCTCCTTGCGGTTCTTGAGCACGTCGTGGGTCACGGCCATCGGGTCGGGGCTCAGGACCGTGCCGGTGGTGCCGAATTCGTCGAGGAAGCCCTGGTTCACGCCGTACGAGTGGGTGGAGACGAAATCGAGCGGGACCCCGTTCTTGCTGGCGTACCCGATCATCTCGGGAATCCAGGCCGCGCCGGCAGTGCCCGGGCCGCCCACGCGGTACGACGCGTCGACGCTCTTGACGGCGCGCGCGGCGTGCGCGTACAGCTTGAAGTACTCGTCCTGCGTGCCGGCCCAGAAGCCGTCCAGGTTCGGTTCGTTCCAGACTTCGAAGTACCAGCTCGCCACTTCGGCCTTGCCGTAGCGCTCGGTCCAGTGTGTGGTGAGCGCCTTGATCAGGCGTTCCCACTGGGCGTAGTCGCGCGGCGGCGTGACATTGCCGCGCCACCAGAAGATGGTCTTGGTGCCGCTGGCCATCGCGGACGGCATGAAGCCCAGTTCCACGAACGGTTTGATGCCGATGCTGAGCAGGTAGTCGAACAGCGCATCGACATACTGGAAGTTGTACTGCTCCTTGCCCTGCGCGTCGATGCGGAACACGGCCATGTCGTCGCTCAGCAGACCATGCATGCGGATGTAGCGAAAGCCGGTGTCCTTGCGCAGTTCGGCCAGCTGCTGCTGCCAGTCGGCGCGCAAGCCCTCATTGGCGCGGCCGGCGCCAACCGACAGGTTGAACATGCGATCGAGCTGGCCCTTGACCTGGGTGACGTCGACGTCGATGACACGTTGCTGCGCATGGACCACGGCTGGCAGGGCAAGCAGCGTCGCCAGCGTCATGGTGGTAATCGTGTGCTTCATGGGGTCTTTTCTCCGGATGTGGGCGAGGGGCAGATGGGCGTGCGATGCGCTTGCGCCCGAAATGCCTTCGGTGTGCAGCCATAATCGAGCTTGAACAGCTTGTTGAAGTACGAAACGTGGTTGTAGCCCACTGTGTAGGCGATGTCGGTGATGCTGGCCGAATCGCGTTCGGCCAGCAGGCGCGCTGCTTCGGTCAGGCGCAACCGGTTCAGGTAACCGGTGAACGTGCAACCCAGTTCGGCCTTGAGCACGTTGTTGACCTTGTTGCGGTTCACGCCGGCGCCATGCGCAACCGCGCCCAGCTCGAGCTCCGCATCCGCGAAACGGCTGGCGATCGCGTACAGGATCGCCGACCTCTCGCGGTCGCGCTGCGGGTCAAGCGAGTGCTGCTGGCAGGGCACGGGCGGTCAGTCTTTCAGTCGGTGGTCGTGCAGGACCGCAATCAGCGCGCCCCGGCGGCAAACTCGCGCGCCGGCAGGCGCACCGTCACCGTCGATACCGGCGCGTCGGCCGCTGTCGACAGGATCACGCGGTAGTCGCCGGCCGCGATCTTCCAGCGGTTGCTGGCGCCGTCGAACACGGCCAGCGTGCGCGGATCGATCGTGACTTCGCTGGTGCGGCTTGCGCCGGCGTCCAGTGCCAGCTTGTCCCAGCCACCGAGACGTTTCGGTGCTTCCCAGCCGGCGCCCACTTTCGACACGTACACCTGCGGCACTGCCTTGCCGGCGCGCGCGCCGCTGTTGGTCACGTTGAAGCGCACGCGGATGCTGCCGTTTGTCGCGTCGGCCTTCAGGTTCGTGTAGGTGAAGCTCGTGTACGACAAGCCGTGACCGAATGCGAACAGCGGCTTGTGGCCTTTCAGGTCGAACCACTTGTAGCCGACGGCGGCGCCCTCGATGTCGTAGTCGACGTCGAAGCGCGTGTCCTTCGGCAGGTCGATGCCATCGATCTTTGGTCGCGGCAGCTGGTTCTCGGCCAGCGGGAAGGTTTGCGGCAGGCGGCCCGACGCATCGACTTCGCCCGTCAGCACGCGCGCGATGGCTTCGGCGCCGTTCGTGCCCGGATACCAGGCCTCGACCACCCCGACCACATCGTTCACCCATGGCATGGTGACTGGCGTGCCCGTTTGCAGCACGACGACGGTGCGGGGATTGGCCTTGGCCACCGCTGCAATCAGTGCGTCCTGGTTGTTCGGCAGCGCCAGCGTCGGCACGTCGGCCGCTTCGGACGTCCACTGCGTCGCGAACACCAGCACCACGTCGGCACCCGCCGCGACTTTCGCGGCTGCGGCGGCATCCTTGCCATCGTGCCAGGTCATTTTGGCCTTGGTGCGCGCCGCCAGCGCCTTCATCGGCGAGCCTGGCAGGTAGACCATCGGGCCTGGCCAGGCGGCCGGGCCTTCGTTCGGCACGGCCATGCCGCCGCGCGGGTAGACCTGCGCCGAGCCGCCGCCCGACAGCACGCCCTTGTTGGCGTGCCCGCCGATGATGGCGATGCGCTGCACGTTCTTTGCCAGCGGCAGTACGTTGCCCGTGTTCTTGAGCAGGACGATCGCTTCTTCGGCATCAAGCTGCGAAATCTTGCCGTGCGCCGTGTAGTCGATCTCTTTGGCCTGGACCTTGACCGGATGATCCAGCGCGCCGTGCGCGCCCAGCGCCCACAGGATGCGGGCGACCATGTCGTCCAGACGGGCCTGCGGGACGTGGCCGTTTTCGACGGCTTCCTTCAGCGCGCCGTCGAAGTAGGGCGACTTGTCGAACGGGTAGCCCGACTGCTGGTCCAGACCCGCCAGCGCGGCCGGGATCGTCGAGTGGGCCGCGCCCCAGTCGGACATCACGTAACCCTTGTAGCCCCAGTCGCCCTTGAGCACCTTGTTCAGCAGATGGTCGTTCTCGCAGCCATACGGCCCGTTGATGCGGTTGTACGAGCACATGACCGAGCCCGGGTCACCCCGTTCGATGGCGATCTGGAATGCCAGCAGGTCGGACATGCGGCCCGCAGCATCGTTGATCTTGACATTCAGGTGGTTGCGGCCTGTCTCCTGGTCGTTGTACGCGTAGTGCTTGAGCGTCGAGACGACGTGGTTGGACTGCACGCCGCGAATCTGTTCGCCGGCCATGATCCCGGCCAGCAGCGGATCTTCGCCCGTGTACTCGAAGTTGCGGCCATTGCGCGGCTCGCGCGCCAGGTTCACGCTCCCGCCCAGCATCACGTTGAAGCCCGACAGGCGCGCTTCCTTGCCGATCATCGCGGCGCCCTCGAACGCCAGCTGCGGATTCCAGGTGGCGGCGGTGGCAATCCCCGCCGGCAGCGACGTGCGCTCGCGCGCGTCCTTGCCCGGCTGCGAGGCCACGCCGATGCCGGCGTCGGTCAGCCACTGCGGCGTGATGCCCAGGCGCTCGATGCCCTTGATGAAACCGGCCGACTGGGGCAACGCGCCCTCGGGCGCTTTCTGGCCCTTGAATTCGGTGCCGAAGTAGCCGAACACCATGCCGATTTTTTCATCGAGCGTCATCTGGGCCACCAGTTTGGCGGCGCGCTCTTGCGCGGCGTCCGGTGCGGTATTTGGCGCACCGTGCGCCGCACCAAAGGCGAGGGCGGCGGCGAGGGCGATGGCCGAGCGGCAGAAGGGCAAAGCTGGATGCATGTGTGTGTCTCCTAGTGTGTCTGTTTTTGTATTGGTACGTTGTTACCGCGGCGTGAGCCTACCACCACGCACTGTAGATCGCGATCAGCGCAATGCAGATGACGGTCGCGCCAAACGCGAACCCCGGCTGCACCTTGAACATCGACGCTTCGACTTCGACGCCCTTGCTCTGCTCGAGGCCGGCCTTTGGCCACAGCTTGCTGATGATGACCATGCCGATGATGACGACGACGAACACGATCGCCATCCGGTCGACGAAAGGAATCTCGTAGACGCCGGCGCTGTTCGGCACGGCGAAACCGATCGGCGCCAGGAACGACAGGTCCATCAGGCCGGGCAAAAACTTGAGGATGATCGAGCCGAGGAAGCCGCCGACCGTGGCAAACATCGCTGCGCTGGCCGTGGCCGGCCGCCAGAAGAAGCCCATCAGGAACATGGCCAGGATGCCGGGCGAGACGAAGCCCGTGTATTCCTGGATGTACTGGAAGCCGCCTTTCTTGTCGATGCCCATGAACGGCGCGATCAGCACCGCCAGCAACATGGCCACGACCACGGTCACGCGGCCGATCCAGACCATGCGCTGTTCGGAGATGCCCTGGTTGAAGGCTTTCTTGTGGATGTCGAAGGTGTAGATGGTGGCGATGCTGTTGGCCTTGCCGGCCAGCGAAGCGACCACCGCAGCCGTCAACGCGGCAAAGGCGATGCCTTTCAGGCCCGTCGGCAGCAGCGTGAGCAGCACCGGATAAGCGCGGTCCGGATTGACGTCCGCGCCCACGCCCATCGATGCGCCCAGCACGCCCTGCTGGTGCAGCACGAACGCCGCGATGCCCGGCAGGACGACGATCACCGGCATCAGCAGCTTGAGGCCGGCCGCGAACAGGATGCCCTTGCGGGCCGTGTGCAGGTCGGCGCCCAGTGCGCGCTGGATGATGTACTGGTTGCAGCCCCAGTAGTTCAGGTTCACGATCAGCATGCCGCCGATCAGGATCGACACGCCGGGCAGGTCAAGGTAGTTCGGGTTGTCGCGCGTGAGCACCATGTCGAAGTGATCGGGCGCCACGCCCAGCAGGTGGTTGAAGCCGGCCATCACGCCGCCGCCGCCATTGTTCTGCGCGACCAGGTCGAGTGCCAGCCAGGTCGTCACGAGGCCGCCGAGCACCAGGCACAGGACCTGGATCACGTCGGTGTAGCCAATGACCTTCATGCCACCCAGCGTGATGATGACGGCGAATACGGCCAGGAACACCATGCAGGTCCAGACATCAATGCCGGCGATGGCGCCGATGGCCAGCGCGCCCAGGTACAGGATCGAGGTCAGGTTGACGATCACGTACAGTGACAGCCAGAACAGCGCCATGACGGTGGCAACGGTGCTGCCGTAACGCTGTTCGAGAAACTGGGGCATCGTGTAGATGCGGTTACGGCGGTAGATCGGCATGAAGAAGACCGCCACCAGGATCAGCGTGAAGGCACCCATCAGCTCATAGACGGCGATTGCCATGCCCATCTTGAAGCCCGAGCCGCTCATGCCGATGAACTGCTCTGCCGAGATGTTCGACGCGATCATCGAGGCGCCGATGGCCCACCAGGTCAGCGAGCCTTCGGCCAGGAAGTAGTCATGCGAGGCCGATGCCGAGCGCTGCTTGCGCTTGTAGACCCAGAAGCCGTAGCCGGCCACGATGATGAAGTAGACAAAAAAGACGAACGTGTCCAGCGACGAGAAAGTCGAGCTTTGCATGGATCGGTTTTCCTGGAAAAGCAAAAAGCCCGCTGACCTGCCGCGCGGGGCGGCAGGTCAGCGGGCGTCGGGATTACATCGGCATCGACTTAGAACGACACGCCCAGACGCACGCTGTAGCGGGGACCGCTGACAAACCACGCACGGCCCTTGTCGCCGATGTGGTGCGTCATGATCTGCTTGTACTTCGCATCGGTCAGGTTGGTGCCCTGGAAGTCGAGGCGGAAGTTCTCGTTGAACTTGTAGCTGACGCCGCCATCGAGCTGACCGTAGTCGTCGGCCCAGATCGGCAAGCCCCAGGCAATCACGTTCTGGCCGAAGGTCGGGCTGTCCGGATTGGTGTCGACGCCGTTGGTGCCGTTGGTGCCGTTGTTGTTGTTACCCAGGAGGCTCTTCGAGCGCCAGCTGTAGGCCAGACGCGCCGACCATGGGCCCTTGTCGTACAGCAGCGCCAGGTTGTACGAGTTGCGCGACAGGTATTCCAGCGGCAGGTCGCCGAAGGTACGGCCATCGGTGTCGCAACCGTTCAGGTTCAGGTTCAGGTTGGCCGCGCCGCTCACGTTCGAGCAGTAGGTCGAGAACACCGGGCTGTACAGGTCGCGCTTGCTCTTGACGTGCGTGTAGTTCGCTTGCACGCCGAAGCCCGACAGCCAGCCTGGCAGCTTGTCGAAGTACTGCTGGTATGCCATCTCGATACCGCGCGCCGAACCGCGTGCGCCGTTGACGGGCGTCGCCACATTGAAATCGATTACACGGCCGGCCGAGTCGGTCAGCTGGTAGGACGAATTCTGCTTGACGATGATGTCCTTCAGGCGCTTGTCGAACACGGCGAAGGTCAGCGAACCGGCCTGGGCGAAGTACCACTCTGCAGTCAGGTCCATGTTGCGCGAGGTGACCGGGCGCAGCAGTGGATTGCCGACGGATTCGCCGGTATGGGCCACGGACGTCACATTGGTGACCTGGGCGGCGCCGGTGCCACTGGTCGTGCTCTGGACACTCTGGCCGAGGGTCGTGTACGCCTGCAACTGGCCGAAGTCAGGGCGTGACATGCCCTTGCCCAGTGCGAAGCGGAACTGCAGCTGGTCGCTCGCCTTCATGCGCAGGTTCAGACTCGGCAGCCAGTTGTGGTAGGTGTTCTCGTAATCCTGGCGACCGGCAAACGGCGCGATGGTCGGCACGGTCAGGCCCGTGGTGCCGCCTGGCGGGATGACGAAGGTCGAGTTGTACACGGTGTAGCCGAACGACTTGTTGTCGGTCTTCACGTAGCGCACGCCGATATTACCGTCGATCGGCATCTTCAGGTCATCAAACGCAAAGCGCATCTGCGTGTAGATTGCCTTGGTCTTCTCGGACTGCTCGTTGTCGCCCGATGGATTGGCTTCGCCGAAGGCGGCTGCTTTCCACGGATCGCAGCTGTTGCCGGCCTGCGCGCACAGGATGTCATGGTAACTGTGCAGCTGGGTGTAGGAGTCCGGGTAGCCGGCCGTCAGCGACTGCGCCGGGAACACGACGGCAGGGACGCTGGCGTCGCCATTGAAGAAGTTCTTGAACTGGTTGACCGTCGTCGGTGCATTGAAACGCGGATCGCTCAGCGTCGCCAGCTGGTTGATCTGCCATGGCATCATCCAGCGCTGCGAAATGGCCGACCAGTTGTAGTTCGGGTTCGAATTGATGGTCTTGGCATCGCGGTCGGTGAAGCGCACGCCGACGCGGATGTCGCGCAGGATCGGATGGTCGAAGTCGTACTTGACGTCGCCTTTCCATGCGGTCTGCTCGGTGATGCTGCGGTCGCGGTGTTCCTGGGTGAAGGCCCAGAAGTAGTTGTTCGGGTCGCTCAGACCGACGGTCTGGGCCGCATCGAACATCAGTTTCGGGTAGCTGCCGGTCAGGTCCAGGTTCTGCTGCTGCATGATCGTGCCCAGCGCCACGGTCGAGTCGAGCCCTTCCGACTTCGCCTTGACGTGCTGGACGTCCGACGTCAGCGTCCAGTTGGTCGCTGGCTTCCACTCGACGTTCCAGGCGACGTCGGTGGTCGACGAATCGCGGTTCGAGGTGCGGGTATCGTTGCCGAACTCGATGCCGTCATTGGTCGGGTTCGACAGGATGCCACTCATGAACGCACCGTTGGCGTCGTACACGCCGTTGGTCACGCGCAGATTGGTCGGATTGCCTTCGGCCGAGAACAGCGCGTTCTCGTCCCACTGCATCTTGTACTTCGATTTGAAGTAGGTCAGGTGGCTGCGCAGCGTGTTGTCCAGCTTCCACTGCAGCGCGGCGTAGGCGCCCTGGCGCTTGCGCTCGAAGTCCAGCGTGCGCCACTGCGCGCCTTTCGGAATCCATACTGTGCGGCCCGGCTCGGCATTGGCCACCGGGTAGTACGGCTCGACCTGGAAGGCGTCGGTGCGGGTGTTGCTCTCGGAATTGGCGTAGTTGACCAGCACGCCGAATTCGCCGATGCCGGTTTTCCAGCGGTTCGAATACATGAACGAGCCGGCCGGGTCCTTCTTCTTGTTCAGTTCGGTGTACGTGCCTTCGACGCTGCCCGAAATGCGCTGGCCCTTGATGTCGAACGGCAGTGCCGTGCGCAGGTTGACCAGGCCGGAGATGCCGCCTTCGATCTGCTCGGCGGACGGATTCTTGTAGACGTCGACGCCGGCCATCAGCTCTGGCGGGACGTCCTCGAAGCTCAGTGCGCGGCCGCCGTTGGACGAGAACGAGTCGCGGCCATTGAGTTCCGAGCGCACCCAGGTCAGGCCACGGATCGATACGCCCGAACCTTCGACCGAGAAGTGCTCCGGGTCGGAGCGCGACATGGTGCGGTCGATGGTGACGCCCGGGATGCGTTGCAGGACTTCGGTGATCGACTTGTCGGGCAGTTTGCCGATGTCGTCGGCGACGATCGAATCGACGACCTCGTCCGAATTCTTCTTGAGTTGCTGTGCGCTGTTGAGTGCGGCGCGCTGACCCGTGATGGTCACGACCTGTGCTTCGGCAGGGGCCGGGGCGGCTTCCTGGGCAAACGCTGCGGACAACCAGCACAGGTGTGCCACGCCCACGGCAATCGCCGATCGATTCAGATGCTTCATTCTGTTGTCTCCGTCTTTGTTGTGAAGAGCCCATCTGCCGGGACTCTCTGCTGGAAATACCTTGCTCGTCAGGGGCGTAGGGGCGGCGTCCATGCAAGCTGTAAAATAATATAACACTAAATGTTATGCGCAACCATTTTTTGTTAAGGCCTGTTGGTAAATACCATTTTTGCTACATAGCACTTGACGCGGTCGCGTCGTTTGATGTGAATAGGGTAGGGCGCCAGCCAGAAAATACACGCCTAGTGACACCGTGGATGACAGCGATTTGTGCTGTGAAAATCTGAAATTTGACGTGTGTCTGCAACGCGCGCGAAGGCAGGCTACACTAGCCTTGCCCTATGGTTGCGACCCGCCGGAAAGCGGGCACGAAACAGTCAGGAAGTCGATAAATCCGTCAATTTGGCGGCCAGACAGCCTTTACATGCGCCGTTGACGAAAAAATTTGTCATATAAGCGGGTCAAAACTCACGGAAAATCACCCTTTACGAACGGCTATGCGTAAAATACTTATTCAAGTAGTTCCGCATTTCCGCTATATTTTCAGTTGTGTCTCTAAGTCAATGGATATTGCAATGATCTATATCAAACAAACAGCGCTTACCCTGCGCAACGCAGCCATCGTGGCGACCGCCGTATTCGCCCTGGCCGCGTGCCAGAAGAAGGAAGCGACCGCGCCGGTGCAGACGCCTGATGTGGCTGGTCCGAATGGCGCTGCCATTGACCCGCACGCAGGCCTGAAATCCGAATCGGCCACCGCCCCTGCGGCAGTGGCTGAAACCGGTCCTGCCGAAGGCGGTACCGCGATCGGCGGCATGGTTGCCGGTCAGGATGCAGAATCGAACAAACCCCGCGACAGCGGTGCTTCAGAACCAACGGGTGGCGATGGCGCCACCACGCAGGCAGCGACGCCGCCGGCAAAATAATTGCCGGCGAGTCCAACGGCGCGCACACCGGCGCATGGTGGCGTCGGTAACGGTCAGGATGGAAACAAAGCCAGGGCGACGACCCTGGCTGACCCCATTCTGATGTGCGCAATCCATTACTAGCAGGAGAATCTAGATGGGCATGAACAGAAGGCAGTTCCTCCGCGCAAGCGGTGCGGGACTCGCCGCCTCCACCATCGTCGCGCTCGGCTTCTCGCCGTTGCCGGCGATGGCAGAGACGCGGCACTATAAATTGGCGAAAGCCAAGGAGACGCGCAACACGTGTCCGTACTGCTCGGTGGGCTGCGGCCTGCTGATGTACAGTCTGGGCGACGGCGCAAAGAACGTCACCTCGGACATCATCCACATTGAAGGCGACCCGGATCACCCGGTCAATCGCGGTACGCTGTGCCCGAAAGGCGCCGGCTTGCTCGACTTCGTCCATTCGCCGAACCGTCTCAAGTTCCCGGAAATCCGTGAACCTGGCACCAACGAATGGAAACGCGTTTCGTGGGATGAGGCGATGACGCGCCTGGCCGGCCTGATGAAGGCTGACCGCGATGCGAACTTCATTCCGACCAACGCCGAAGGCCAGCTGGTCAATCGCTGGACGAGCACGGGTATGCTGTGCGCGTCCGCGTCGAGCAACGAAACGGGCTACATCACGCACAAAGCGATGCGTTCGATGGGCATGCTCGTATTCGATAACCAGGCTCGCGTTTGACACGGACCTACGGTGGCCGGTCTGGCCCCGACGTTCGGACGAGGAGCGATGACCAACCATTGGGTTGACATCAAGAATGCCGATGTTGTACTGATCATGGGCGGCAATGCCGCTGAAGCACACCCATGCGGTTTTAAATGGGTTATTGAAGCAAAGCATCACAATAAAGCCAAGCTGGTCGTGGTCGACCCGCGCTTTACGCGTTCGGCCGCCATGAGCGACTATTACGCACCGATCCGCGCTGGCTCGGACATCGCCTTCCTGGGCGGCGTCCTGAACTATCTGCTGACCAACAACAAGATCCAGACCGAATACGTCCGGAGCTACACCAACGCCCCGTTCATCGTGAACGAAGGCTTTGACTTCCAGGATGGCCTGTTCTCGGGCTACGACGAAGCCAAGCGTCGCTACAGCAATGAAAGCTGGGGCTACGAAATGGGTGATGACGGTTACGCCAAGGTCGATCCGACCATGGAACACCCGCGCTGCGTGCTGCAAGTGATGAAGCGCCACTATTCGCGCTACACCCCTGAGCAGGTCAGCAAGATCACCGGTACCCCGGTCAAGCAATTCCTGAAGGTCTGCGAATACATCGCGTCGACTGCCCAGCCGGGCCGTGCGATGACGATCCTGTACGCACTGGGCTGGACCCAGCACAGCCAGGGTAGCCAGATCATCCGTACTGGCGCGATCATGCAGCTGCTGCTGGGTAACGTCGGTATCGCCGGCGGTGGCCTGAATGCACTGCGCGGTCACTCGAACATCCAGGGTCTGACCGACCTGGGTCTGCTGTCGAACTCGCTGCCAGGCTATCTGTCGCTGGCAACGGATAAAGAGCAGGACCTCGAGACCTACTACAAGCCGCGCGCACTGAAGCCTCTGCGTCCAAACCAGATGAGCTACTGGCAGAACTATCCCAAGTTCTTCGTCAGCCTGCAAAAAGCCTGGTGGGGCGATGCCGCGACCAAAGAGAACAACTGGGCCTTCGACTACTTGCCGAAAATCGACAAGCTGTACGACGTGCTGCAGGCGTTTGAGCTGATGGGTCAAGGTAAATTGAACGGTTACATCTGCCAGGGTTTCAACCCGGTCGGATCGTTCCCGAACAAGAAGAAGATCATCGCCGGTCTGTCGAAGCTGAAGTTCCTGGTGACGATGGATCCGCTGAACACCGAAACGTCCGAGTTCTGGAAGAACTTCGGCGAGTCGAACGACGTCGATCCAAGCAAGATCCAGACGACCGTGTTCCGCCTGCCGACCACGTGCTTCGCCGAGGAAGACGGTTCGCTGTCGAACTCGAGCCGCTGGCTGCAGTGGCACTGGAAGGGCGCCGAAGCGCCGTACGAGTGCAAGCCGGACATCGAGATCATCGCCGACCTGTTCTCGCGCATGAAGAACCTCTATCTGAAAGATGGCGGTGCATTCTCGGATCCGATCACCAAGCTGTCATGGCCGTACAAGATTCCGCACAGCCCGTCTCCCGAAGAGCTGGCCAAGGAGTTCAACGGCAAGGCGCTGGCCGATATCTATGACGCAAAAGATCCGACCAAGCTGATCCTGAAGGCAGGCGAGCAGGTGCCGGGCTTCGGCGTGCTGCGCGACGATGGCAGCACGGCCAGCGGTTGCTGGATCTATGCCGGCGCCTGGACGCAGGCCGGTAACCAGATGGCGCGTCGCGACAACGCTGACCCGTACAACATCGGCCAGACGCTGGGTTGGGCCTGGGCCTGGCCGGCGAACCGCCGTGTGTTGTACAACGGCGCCTCGGCCGATCCGAAGACGGGCAAGCCGTGGAACCCTGCGCTGAACCTGATCTCGTGGAACGGTACGGCGTGGAGTGGTTCGGATATTCCGGACATCCGTCCTGACGCCGATCCGGCCGAAGAAAACCGTACGCAACCGTTCATCATGACGTCCGAAGGCGTGGCGCGTCTGTTTGCTCCGACCGGCATGGCCGAAGGTCCGCTGCCGGAGCACTACGAGCCGTTCGAGTCGCCGTTCCCGGTCAATCCGATGCACCCGAAAAACCCGCTTGCCCGCGCCAATCCGGCGGCCCGCGTGTTCAAGGGCGACATGGAAGCGTTCGGTACGGCCAAGGACTTCCCGTACGTCGCGACCAGCTACCGCTTGACCGAGCACTTTCACTACTGGACCAAGAACGTTGTCTCCAACGCGATTATCCAGCCACAGCAGTTCGTGGAAATCGGTGAAGCGCTGGCCAAGGCCAAGGGCATCACGAATGGCGATATGGTCAAGGTGTCGTCGATGCGGGGCTTCATCAAGGCCAAGTGCCTGGTGACCAAGCGCATTCCGCAACTCGATTGCGATGGCATGAAGGTCGATACAGTGGGTCTGCCGAACCACTGGGGCTTTGTCGGTGTGACCAAGCCGGGCTTCCTGGTCAATACGCTGACCCCATTCGTGGGCGATGCGAATACCCAGACCCCGGAATACAAGTCGTTCCTGGTCAATATCGAAAGGGTCTAAACAATGTCTTCATTACAATCTCTCGATATTGCGGCGCGTTCGGCGACCACCACGCAGTCTCCGGTGGCCCGTACGCACAAGCCCGAAGTGGCCAAGCTGATCGACGTGTCCAGCTGCATCGGCTGCAAGGCATGCCAGGTGGCGTGCATGCAGTGGAACGATCTGCGCGATGAAATCGGCGAAAACCACGGTACCTACGACAACCCGATCGACCTGACGCCACAGTCGTGGACCGTCATGAAGTTCTCGGAAGTCGTGACCAAGTCCGAGGAAGAGGGCGATCGTCTGGAGTGGCTGATCCGCAAGGACGGCTGCATGCACTGCGACGAGCCAGGCTGCCTGAAGGCCTGCCCGGCCCCGGGCGCGATCGTCAAGTACACGAACGGTATCGTTGATTTCATCAGCGAGAACTGCATCGGTTGCGGCTATTGCGTCGCCGGTTGCCCGTTCGACGTGCCACGCATCAGCAAGGTGGACTCGAAGGCCTATAAATGCTCACTGTGCGCCGACCGCGTGGCAGTGAACATGGAACCGGCCTGCGTGAAGATCTGTCCGACTGGCGCCATCCGTTTTGGCACCAAGGAAGACATGATCGAATACGCGGGTGACCGCGTGGTCGACCTGAAGGAACGTGGTTACAAGAACGCCGGTTTGTACAACCCGGCTGGTGTGGGCGGCACGCACGTGATGTACGTGCTGCAGCACGCGGACAAGCCGAACCTGTATGCCGGTCTGCCCGAGAATCCGACCATCAGCCCGACCGTGGCGCTGTGGAAGGGTATCGCCAAGCCGCTGGGTGTGGCTGCGATGGTCGGTGCTGCTGTGGCCGGCTTTTTCCACTACATGAAGGTCGGCCCGATCGAGACGCACCACGACGAACCCGATGTTCAGCCGACGCCTGGTCCCGACCAGCGCGACGACGAACGGGTATAAGGAGAAGACCATGTTTATCACTCGCTATCGCGACATGACGCGCATGAACCACTGGGCCGTGGCCCTGTTGTTCATCTGCGCCGGATTGACTGGCCTTGCCCTGTTCCATCCGTCGATGTACTTCTTCTCCACGCTGTTTGGTGGTGGACAGTGGACGCGTATCCTGCATCCATTCTTCGGCTTGCTGATGGTGCTGGGTTTCGTGTTCCTGTTCTTTGCCGTGGTACGTGACAACTTTTGGACCAAGACCGATACGGCCTGGGTCAAGAAGGCGCCGGAACTCCTCAAGGGTAACGAGCACGCGATGCCGCCTGTACACAAGTACAATGCGGGCCAGAAAGCCGTGTTCTGGATCTTTGCCGTGAGCCTGGTGCTGCTGTTGATCACCGGCTTCATGTTCTGGCAACCATGGTTCGCGGACTTCTTCCCGATTCCGCTGCGTCGTTTCGCGATGCTGGTGCACGCGGCTGCGGCCCTGGCACTGGTGCTGAGCGTGATCATGCACGTGTACGCCGCCATCTGGGTCAAGGGCTCGTTCCGCGCCATGACCCGTGGCACGGTGCACGAGGACTGGGCCAAGGCGCACCACCCGCTGTGGTACAAGGAAGTGGCAGAGGACGCCAAGCGCAACAAGCGCTAACGTAGTATTGTTCGGCTAAGCTGGCTGTCGAGACCGTCGTTTCCGCCACCGCGGGAACGACGGTCTTTCCACTAACGGGGGCAGTAAATGGGCCCCGGCCGATCGGATTGACCATCGCAAGAACCGAATAGGAAGCATCCTTTCCATGAGCATTACCAAAGCCTCAAAGCTGCTCAGCCCCGAAGAAATCGCTGTCCGGGCTGGCGAGCAAATGCCGTATATCCAACTCCCGGTGCGCCGCGAGTTGTTCTCCGCCCGTGCCACCCGTCTGCGCCAGCTGGCGCCGGGGCACGCGATGCATGACTTCTTGCTGTTTGCCGCCGAACTGGCCGCCGTGCAGCACGACGTGTTGCAGGATTACCCGACCGTCACGCTGCCGACGCTGGACGACCTGGCCGCCGCCGCGCGCGCCGCCCAGGCACCAGTGCCGGCGCCGCTGTGGCCGCGCGATCCGGTCTGGCGTAGCGCAATGCGCCGCATGCTGGAGCTGCTGGTCCCGCGTCTGGCGGGCAGCCCGGCGCAAGCCGCCGTGCAGGCCTTGCTGGCCGCCGGTGACGACCATCTCGAAGGCCAGGCCGAACTGCTGCTGCAGGGCGCGGCGGGCCTGGACATGAGCGCCGCACCGCTGGTAGCGGCCGGTCTGCAGGTGTACTGGACGAATATGGTCCTGGCGATCCAGGAAGCGTATGGCGCCGCGCGCCAGCAGCCGTACGGCCGCACGCTCGACATGACGACCTGCCCGTGCTGCGGCAGCCTGCCAACGTCGTCGATCACGCGCGTTGACCAGACCGGCAGCAACTTCCGCTATCTGCACTGCTCGCTGTGCTCCGCGCAGTGGCACATGGTGCGGGTCAAGTGCAGCCACTGCGAAAGCACCAAGGGCATCCACTACCATTCACTCGAAGCGCTGGCCACGGATGGCGCGGTGCAGGATGCGTCGCAGGCGTCGGTGCAAGCCGAAACGTGCGACGAGTGCCATCACTACATCAAGATCGTGCGCATGGAGCGTGAGCTCAATGTCGATCCGGTGGCGGACGACCTGGCGTCGCTGACGCTGGACATCCTGGTGTCCGAAGCGGGCTACGAGGCGCATGGCGTGAACCTGCTGCTGCTGTCGGGCGGCGAGGAAGCACCGGGCGAACCGGCCATCGCACCACCATCGAACCGGAGTAATTGATCATGTCGCTCAACGAGTCCGTGGTCCACGGCTCGAAGGCGACAGTCAAGGAGTTGCCTTCGATCGATAAACTGCTGCGCTTGCCATCAGTGCAGGCGCAGCTGTCTGCCCACGGCCACACGCTGGTCGCCGGGCAGGCACGCGCACTGGTCGACGACCTGCGCGCACAGGCGCTGTCCGGCGTGCTTGCGGCAAGCGCAGTAACGCCCGATGCACTGGGCGGGGCGCTGGCCGAGCGCATCGCTGCGCGCATTGCGCCGCGCATGCGCCGCGTGATCAACCTGACCGGTACGGTCATCCATACCAATCTGGGCCGCTCCGTGCTGCCGGACGTGGCGATCCGCCACCTGACGGCCATGATGGCCGGCCCGAACAATCTCGAATACAACCTCGACAGCGGCTCACGGGGCGATCGCGACAGCATCGTCGAAGGCTTGCTGTGCGAAATCACCGGCGCCGAAGCGGCGACGGTCGTCAACAACAACGCTGCGGCGGTATTGCTGTCGCTGGCCGCGCTGAGCGGCGGGCGCGAAGCGATCATCTCGCGCGGCGAACTGGTGGAAATCGGTGGCGCGTTCCGCATGCCGGACGTGATGGACAGCGCCGGCGCGCGCATGGTCGAAGTGGGCACCACCAACCGCACGCACCTGGCGGACTACGAACGCGCGATCACCGAGCGCACGGCGATGCTGATCAAGGTCCACACCAGCAACTACATGGTGCAGGGCTTTACCAGTGCGGTGACTGAAGCCGAACTGGCGCCATTGGCCCGCGCCCGCGGCGTGGCGCTGGTGTCGGACCTGGGCAGCGGCTCGCTGATCGACATGGGCAAGTACGGCTTGCCGCAGGAACCGACGCCGCAGCAGATGCTGGCGGATGGCTGCGACGTGGTCATGTTCTCGGGCGACAAATTGCTGGGCGGCCCGCAGGCGGGCCTGATCGTCGGCACGCGCGAACACATCGGGCGCATCCGCAAGTTTCCGATGAAGCGCGCGCTGCGGCTCTCCAAGCTGCCGCTGGCGGCGCTGGAAGCGACCTTGCAGCTGTACCTGCAACCCGAACTCCTCGTGCGCGAATTGCCGACGCTGCGCTGGCTGACCCGCACGCAGGAGCAGGTGGCGGTGGCCGCAAACGCGATCCTGGAGCCGCTGCGCGCTGCGCTGGCGCCGCGCTATACGGTCACGCTCGAACCGATGCTGAGCCAGATCGGCTCGGGCTCGCTGCCGATCGACCGTCTGCCATCGTGCGGGCTGGCGATCGCGCCGGTCTTGTCCGGCAAACGTGGCATGGGCACCGCGCTCGACGCGCTGTCGGACGCGCTGCGCGGCTTGCCGGCGCCTATCATCGGCCGCATTGCCGACGACCGGGTGCTGCTCGATTGCCGCTGCGTCGACGATCCGGGCGAGGTCATCAATCAACTGGCCGGCCTGCGCCTGGCCATCATCGGAGAAGCCCCATGATTGTCGGCACTGCAGGCCACATCGACCACGGCAAGACCGCGCTGGTGCGTGCGCTGACGGGCATCGACGCCGACCGGCTGCCGGAAGAAAAACGGCGCGGCATCACCATCGAACTCGGTTACGCCTGGATGCTGCTGGAAGACGGTCGCCGCATCGGTTTTGTCGACGTGCCGGGCCACGAAAAACTGGTGCGCACGATGGTGGCCGGCGCCAGCGGCATCGACTTCGGCTTGCTGCTCATCGCAGCGGACGACGGCCCGATGCCGCAGACGATCGAGCACGCGACGATCCTGTCGCTGCTGGGCGTTCGCCGTGGCGCGGCCGTGATCACCAAGATCGACCGCGTGGACCCGGCGCGCGTCGCCGAGACCGAAGCCCGTGTACGTGCACTGCTGGCCAGCAGCGGGCTGGATGCGTATCCGGTGCTGCACGTTTCGAGCGTGCGCGGTGACGGTATCGACAACTTGCGCGCGGATCTGGTCGACGCGCTGGCGCACGCGCCAGGCGACGGCGTGGAGGGCGCGGGTTTCCGCATGGGCCTGGACCGTGCCTTCACGCTGGATGGCGTCGGCACCGTGGTCGCCGGCAGTGTCTCGGCGGGCGGCGTGACGATCGGCGACGCGTTGTCGCTGGCGGGCTCGCCGGACGACACCTACCGCGTGCGCAGCCTGCAGGTACACAGCCGCGCGGCGCAGGCTGCCCAGGCGGGCCAGCGCTGCGCCGTTGGCCTGGCGGGCCTGGAACGCACGGATGAACTGCGTGGCCAGGTGCTGTGCGATCCGGCCATTGCGCTCACCACGCAGCGGATCGATGTCTGGCTGCAGGTCGCCGCCACCGAAGACAAGGCGCTGCGCTCGGGTACGCTCGTGCATCTGCACGCGGCCACCCAGGATTGCCTGGCGACGGTGGCCGTGCTGGGCCAGCCGTCCATCGCCCCGGGTGCCGGCGCGCCGGCCCAGCTGGTGCTGCACAAGCCGGCCAACGTCTGGCATGGCGACCGTTTCATCCTGCGCGACGCGTCGGCGGTGCGCACGGTGGCCGGTGGCCAGGTGCTCGATCCACTGGGCCCGATCCGTTACCGGCAGACGCCCGAGCGCCTCGCGTATCTGGATACCCAGCGCGCGATTGATCCGCTGACCCGCCTGCAGGGCGCGCTGGCGCAGGCGCAGTACGGCGTCAATGGCGCCACCTGGCTGCGCAGCAGTGGCCTGGCGCGCTGGCCGTTCGATCTGGCAAGCGTGCCCGACATCGTCGTGGGCGCTGGCGGCGAGTGGCTGATCGCCCGCGCGCGCCTGAATGAAGCGCAGGCCGGCCTGCTGGCGGCCTTGCGCGATTTCCACGACAAGTATCCCGATGAAATCGGCCCCGACGTACAGCGCGCGCGCCGTCTGGCCGCGCCGCGCATGCCCGAGGCCCTTTGGCTGCAGCTCACAAGCCACATGATCGAGGCCGGCGTGCTCGCGCGCCGGAATGGCTTCCTGCATTTGCCGGAGCACGGCGTGGCCTTGCGCGCGGCCGAACAGATCGTGGCCGAGCACGCGCTGCCGATGCTGCGCGAAGGGCGCTTCGATCCGCCATGGGTGCGCGATATCGCGTTGCAGGCACGGTTGCCCGAAGCGCAGGTCCGCCAGGTGCTGGGCCGCATGGCGCGCGGGGGCGACGTGTACCAGGTGGTCAAGGATTTGTTCTATCACCCGGCCGTGATGCACGAACTGGCGGCGCTGGCGCGCAAGCTCGCTGCGGAAGAAGCCGGTGGCCAGGTTACGGCCGCGCGTTTTCGCGACCTGACGGGCCTGGGGCGCAAGCGCGCGATCCAGATCCTGGAGTTCTTCGATCGCATCGGATTGCTGCGCCGCGTGGGCGACGCGCATCTGCTGCGGCCGGGAACGTTGCTGTTTTCAGAGAAAACGCTGTGACCCTGACGCAATTTTCCAGTACAAGGTAAAATCCCGGCTCAACGGAAGGAAATCGTCCCTGGTGGGGCGGCTGGGCTTCAAACCCAGTTGGTGGCGCCATGCGTCGCCGGGTGGGTTCGACTCCCGCATCCTTCCGCCATCCTTTCTGTTGCTGTTGCTGTTCCTGTTCTTCACACTCCTATGATCATCCTCGGCTTCGACTATCCGGACGACTGCTATTTCGACCTCGACAACGATATGTGGTGCCGCCCGGTGGGTGACGGCCGCATGCAGGTGGGCGTGAGCGCGTTCGGTGTCCAGATCAGCGGCAACCATTTCTATATGTGCCGGCCCAAGCCGGTGGGGAACGAGGTCGAGCAGGGCAAGACGGTGGGTGTCGTTGAGCTGAGCAAGACGGTCGTGACGATCAAGACGCCAGTCTCCGGGACGATCGTCGAGATCAACACGGCGCTCGAGGAAACGCCCGAACTGATCCATCAGGACCCGTACGGTGCCGGCTGGATTTCCGTGATCCAGGCCACCAACTGGGAACGCGACCGCGCGCAGCTGGCGCATGGCGCCGACCTCGTTGAGCAGGCCGAGCGGCGCATGCGGCTCGAGCCGGTCGATGACTGGATCAAGCCGTGAATCCAGCCCAGGCGGGTCTGGCGATCATGGTCTGGTCGTGCGACCTGACCCGGCCCGAAGCGTTGACGACGCCGTTCATGACGGCGCAGGCCGCAGCGGCGCTCGACATGCCCGTCAAGATGTTGTTCACGAACCAGTCGGTCGCGTGGCTGCTGCGCGAACATAGCGCACGTCTGACCGGCTTCGGTGCTGACCGCTGGACGGTTGCGCGGCACCTGGATGCGACGGTTGAGCTGGGCGTTGAGATCCGCGCCTGCAGCCAGGCGCTCAGCGCACTTGGCGCGGACCTCGCTGCCCTGGTGCCACAATGCGCTGGTGTCGAGGGCATGGTGACGTTCGTCGAGCAGGGCAGCGCGCCCGGTTGGCGCATGCTGGTGTTTTAAGCCTACGCGTCCAGAATTCTCGCTCAGATAACACAGCCGGGGTCAGGTCTGACATTCGGACACGGCCTCAGCCTGAGCCACGTCCAATCGTGTATCGACCAGCCTTAGCATAGCCCGGAGTCAGCTCGTTTCGACTATCTGGCTGTCGAGTTCGTGTCCGAATGTCAGACCTGACCCCGGCTTTCGATCTGGCTGTCGAGTTCGTGTCCGAATGTCAGACCTGACCCCGGCTTTCGGAGTGCAGAATACGCCAGCCAAAAAAAAAGCGCCGGGCTACGAACCCGGCGCTTCCGTCAGACTGGCACGAACGTTACAACGAGCGCAGGAACGCCAGCAACGCCTCGCGTTCCACCGTCGCCAGTTTCTCGAAGCGCTTGCGTGCGGCGGCGGCTTCGCCGTCGTGCCACAGGATCGCTTCGCTCAGGGTGCGTGCGCGGCCGTCATGCAGGTAGCCGACCTTGCCATCCTTGCCCATCACCTTGTCGCTGTAACCGATGCCCCACAGCGGCGCGGTGCGCCACATGCTGCCGGTGGCCTGGCCCTCGACGTAGTTGTCTGCCAGCCCCGGCCCCATATCGTGCAGCAGCAGGTCGGTGTACGGCCGGATGGTCTGGTCGCGCAGCTCCGCGAACTGGTGCTTTGCCCCGGTCTTCATCGACGCCGTGTGGCAGGCCACGCAGCGCATCGTTTCGAACAGCTTCTGGCCCGTGGCAACCTGGCGTGTGTCGACCCGGTGCTCGTCAAGTGGCGCGACGCCTTTCGGGAACCCGCTGGCCAGGCTGCGCTGGGCCGGTACGGCCAGCAGCGCCAGGTAGTTCGAGATCGACTGCAGCTCCGCGTCCGAGATTCCGCGCTGGCGGGGCGCCGTGGCGCATGCGGCCGGGTTGGCGTCGCAAGACAGGCTAGGGTAGACGGGCGACGTCACCGCCATGTCGGCCAGCAGCGCCGACGCGGCCTGGTGGCGTAGCGTGGCCTTCGACGCTTTCCAGCCGAAGCGGCCCAGGCGCACGGCGCCGGTTTCGGGATCGAACACGAAGTTGGCCGTACCGCGCACGCCGTCGCCGTCCGGGCTCGAGCGCACCCGCGCCAGGATGTCGGCTTCGGGAATCGCCTCGAGCAGACCGGTGCCGATCATCGGCTGGGCCGCACGCAGCGAGACGGTCTCCGGCACCGGGCCATCGAATGCGATTTTGGGCTTGCGCAGTTCGACGTTCGTGCCGTCCGCCAGCTGGACCACGCGGGTGTCGAAGCCGGTCACGCGCACGCCGGTGCCCCAGTTCTGCGGGGTGCCGTTGCCGGAGACCGCATTCATCTGCACCGTGGTGCCATAGGTCGGATGCGGCAGTTGCTGGCCCTGCGGACCAACGCGCGCCACGCGCACTGCCATGCCATCGAGGCGCTGGTTGATCGCCGCCGGAGCCGGGCTGCGGCCATTGCCGACGTGGCAGGCGATACAAGCCGACTGGTTGAAGCGGCCGCCCTGCAGACCCACTGCCGCAGCGTAGCGGTCGTTGCCTGGTTCATTGTGCTCACCGGTGGTGAAGTTGGTGTGCAGCAGGCGCCGGCCTTCGACGAAGCGCTGCATGTTCCGCATGCCGACGTTGTTGTGCGGCTGCTGGAACATGAACAGGCCATTGTCGCTGTAGTTGTACGACACCGAGCCCAGGCCGCCCGACAGTACGTCGTCCGGCAGCGGCACCGAGTTCAGGCGCGGCTGCACGCCGTACCATGGGCGCAGGCCCTGGCCGACGACGTAGCTCCATTCCTGCGAGTAGTAGCGGATGCCGCCCGTGTCACCCAGCGCGCCCAGTGCCTCGCGCGTGGTGAAGTACGATGGCGAGACTTCGATGATGTCGCCCTTGACGAGCGGCCGGCCCGGCACGCTGCGGCCGGTCCTGAAGCCGTCGCTATTGAGCTCGCTGTGGCCCGGGTAGTCCTTGACCAGCAAGGTGCAGCCGCCATTGATGCCGTTGGCGCTGGCCAGCCGGTTATTCTGCGGATAGGGCGTCGGCTTGCAGATCGGGATATCGTTGTTGACCAGTTCGCCGGGCCGCATCCAGCCGTAGCCGGTCGAATGCGGCTCGTCAAACTGGCGGAAGAAGGCGACGCCGCCCTTGAGGAAGTCGATCGTCGTGTACTGATTCACGACCAGCATCGGTTGCGTGACGCCCGCAACACGGCTGTTGTCGATGATCTCGACGCCCCAGGTACGGTTCTTGTGATACTGCGGCACGAACGTCAGGTAGTTGCCCGGGCCCTTGTCAACGGGCAGGCCGCTGGCCGGATCGATCGTGTCGTTCGGGCCGTAGCCGATCTCGTTCCACTCTTCGCCGCGCTCGCGGCCATGGCGCGCCAGGCCACGGGCGCCGAAGCGCGTCACCAGCGTGCCGTCCGCCAGCGTAAATTGCAGCGATTCGATCGGCTCGGCCGTGCCCGGCAGTGGGCTCAGGGCGGCGCCATTGGCCGGGAATGCCACGGCCGACGTCGGTGCATCGGGCAGCGTGTTGTCGCTGCCCGGCGTCTTGAACTTGACTTCAAACAGCGAGTAACCGTATTGCGTCGCGCGCGCGACACCCTGCAGGCGCAGGTAACGGGCGCGAAAACCCAGATTGAAGAATTCCTCGACGCCACCTTTACCGGTGCCGACATGGCGCAACTGCGTCCATGCAACGCCGTCGTTCGATGTGAGCACCGTATACACCTTGCCGTACGATTGTTCCCAGTTCAGCTTCATGTAGCCGATTGCGGCAGGCGCGCCGAAATCGAAATTGATCCAGGCGCCGTCCTCGGGCCGGCTCGACCAGCGCGTACCCGGCTTGCCGTCGATGGCCATGCCGGCCGCCATGCCGCCGTTCTCCGGCGTCGACGACGTCGCAGCGACTGGCTTGATGGCGACGCCGGGACGGGTCAGGTCAACGGGCAGTTCCGGCGCCGGCTGGCTGGGGCTGGGCGTCGGTGCTGCCGGGGTGCCGGCAAACGCCTGGAGTTCGAGGATCGAATAGCCATACTGGCCGGCGCGCTTGACGCCCTTCATGCGCAGGTAGCGGCCCTGGCCATTCAGTCCCGTGAAATCCTCCGTACCCCCGACACTGTCTGTGACGCTCTTGATCGTGGTCCAGCTGCCGCCGTCTTCGGACACCTGCAACAGATAGGCGCTCGCGTGGGCGGCTTCCCAGTCGATGCGCACACGGGTGATCGTCTGTGTCACACCGTAGTCGAGGGTCAACGATTCATCGTCAGTGAAGCGGCTGCCCCAGCGGGTCGTGTTGTCGTGGTCGATCGCCGCCGGGCCGTCGAGATCAGGCCGCTCGGCCGAGCTGGCCTGGGCCTTGACCGGAGTCAGCGCGGTCTCGGTGCTGGCGGACACGCCGGTCACGGTCCTGAACAGGCTGGCGCTGGCGTTCTGCATGACGGCAACAGGCGACTCCGCCGTGCCGCCGCCGCAACCCGCCAGCAGTAGCGGGAGCAGCAGGATGGGTGCAAGTGGCACGCGGGGCATGCGGATGCGGCGTGACGACTGCCCGCGAGGCAGTTGATCCATGGTGAAACTCCTTCGTATGAACGTCGATGGGCGAACTTCAACACTACTTTCCGCATGCCCCGACCATCTACGCCGACCGGGATCGTTATAATTGCTCTATAGCAATTATTGACCATAAGGTAACCGACCGGTTGAAGACGTGTCAAGGAATCTGCGCCGATGTGACAGTTCCACGCCTGTCGTCTCCAATAAATACCGTCTAGGCCCGTCGCATTTCTCCAAAAACCAATCGTGCGCGACCTGCCAATTCGTACAATTGCGAATTAGCCCGTTCAACTGGGCAACACTTTTGTAAGCGGAGAGACGATGGGGCGATTATTTTCATGGGCGAAGGCGCGTCCGGCGCAGTGGGCGCTGCTGGCAGCACTTGTGGCCTGTTACCCCGCGAGCCTGCTCCTGCCGCTTTCATGGGGCCGTGAAGCCGGCGTTCTGGAGAACCTGCAGGTGCTGGTGTTGCTGAGTGGCTTCGTGCTGGCAGTGGTCGTCTTCATGCGGCGTCGCCCGGAACGCACGGCGATGCTGGCGCTGTGGGCCGCGCCCGTCTGGTTGCTGCTGGCGGGCCGTGAGCTCAGCTGGGGCCGCGCCTGGCGCGCCGTGCCCGGGTTCGATGCGGCGGGCAGGGCGCTGCCACCGGAGCCGCTGTGGTTCCAGCCGCTGGTCTGGCCCGGCGCGGCGTTGCTCATCGGCTGGCTTGTCTACAGCGCATGGCATTACCGCATCGACGAGGTGGTGCGCGTGGCGTTCGTGCGCAGCGCGCCCTGGCTGCTGCTGTTCGTGGCGCTTGGCGCCGCCGTGGGGTCGACCTGCGCCGAGGGGCATATGTCATGCCATATCGATTTGATCGCGTCACGGTCACAGGTCTTCGAAGAACTGGTCGAGCTGCTGGCCTACGTGGCGCTGTGCAGTCTGCAAGCGGTTGTCCTGCGACACCGGGTGCCGGCCCTGGGTCCACGCCATGAGCACGGCGTCGATGCGCGCGCTGCTCGCGCAAAAGAGGTGCGCTGAACCGGTTTTGCTGGTGGCGCGCATGTGGCTCGCTTGGCAAGTAGGACAAATTGCCCGTTGGTCGCGCCGCCGTTTTCCTCTAGCATGATGGGTTCTGTGAAATGACCACCTGCCTGCAGCGGTCGCCCGATCATGTCGAATTCAAAAGTTGTCGAAATTCCGCCGGCCGCCCTGGCCATTCCCGATGTCGTTACTGGCACCCCGCCCGCTGGTGGCCTGGCGCAGCGCGCCGGCCAGTACTGGGCGCTGACCAAACCGCGCGTGACGCTGCTGACCGTGTTCTGCGCGGTGATCGGCAGCCTGCTGGCCACCGATGGCGCACCCGCCTGGTCCGTGTTGCTCTACAGCGCTGCCGGCATCTGGCTGCTCGCCGGCGCCGCCTTCGCCGTCAATTGTCTGCTGGAAGCGCAGGTCGATGCGCGGATGACCCGCACGGCGCGCCGGGCCACCGCGCGCGGCGACCTGGGGCCAGCCCAGACGGTCGTGTTTTCGCTGGTGCTGGGCGGCGCCGGCGCGGCCTTGTTGTACACGCAGGTCAATCCGCTGACGATGTGGCTGACACTGGCCACGTTTGTCGGCTACGCCTTCATCTATACCTTGCTGCTGAAACCGGCCACGCCGCAGAACATCGTGATTGGCGGGTTTGCGGGCGCCATGCCGCCGGCGCTCGGCTGGGCGGCGGTGGCCAATGGCGTACCGCTCGAGGCATGGTTGCTGGTGCTGATTATCTTCCTGTGGACGCCGCCGCATTTCTGGGCGCTGGCGATGGCGCGGCGCGACGACTACGCGCGCTCCGGCCTGCCGATGCTGCCGATCACCCACGGCATGGCCCACACGGGCCAGCAGGTATGGCGCTACAGCGTGGCGCTGGCGGTCGGGACTGCGCTGCCATGGGCGGTGGGCATGAGCGGGCTGTTCTATCTGGCGTGCGCGTGCGCGCTGAACGCCGTGTTCCTGCGGCATGGCTGGCTGGTCCACAAGCATTACAGCGACGCGATCGCGCGCAAGGCATTCGCCTGGTCGATCGTGTATCTGGCGCTGCTGTTCGGCGCGCTGCTGGCCGACCATTACCTGACCTTGCTGATGGCGGTTTGAGCCACATTGGGTTCGTCAACGAACAGAAGCGGAGAACGCTAACATCTTAAGCTGTTCCCATGACAGCTCGATACCACTCCGCCCCCACGACGAGGATGCGCAGCAATCCGGCGCCTCTACCCCTTCCAACCTTTCCGGGCGAGCGCCGCAAGATCGCGCGCCCCACAGCCTTGCTGCCCGAGGACGTGCGCGACAGCGCCGACCTGGCCCGCCTGATTGAACAACTTGGCTGTGGCGACGACCTGATCGTCGTTTCCAACCGCGCGCCGTGCGTGCATTCGCAGACTGGTGACGGCGTCAATGCCCAACGGCCCGCCGGCGGCCTGGTGACGGCGCTCGAAGCCGTGCTGTCCAAAGAAGGCGGCTGCTGGATCGCCCATGGCAGCGGCACGGCCGACCGTGCCACGGTCGACGCCAACGACCATGTCCTGCCCGAGCATCTCGATGCGCCGTACCGGCTGCGCCGCCTGTGGCTCAGCGATGCCGAAGTGGCCGGCTACTACGATGGCCTGGCCAACGAGGCGTTGTGGCCGTTGTGCCACCGTACGGGCGTCGCGCCGACCTTCCGCCTCGACGACTGGTCGCATTACGTCGCCGTCAACCGCCGCTTTGCCGACGCTGTGATTGCCGAAGCCGCAAGCGAGCGGCCGGTGGTGCTGGTGCAGGATTACCACCTGGCGCTGGTGCCGCACATGGTGCGCGAGCGGTTGCCGGACGCCGTCATCATCCTGTTCTGGCACATTCCTTTCCCCACCCCGCAGTTACTGGCCACGTTCCCATGGGCGCAGCAGATGATGGCGGGCTTGCTGGCCAGCACCGTGATGGGCCTGCAAACGCCGGCCGATCTGACCAACTTCAGCCTGGCGCGTGCTGCCATTCCCGGGGCCCAAGGCCGCGGCGCGGCACACGCCGGCGCCTATCCGATCTCGATCGCGTGGCCGGCGAGGAATGATGTGGCCACACCTGGCGTGCGTGACGCGGTGGGCAGCCAGTTCGGCATCGCGCCAGGCGTACGGCTGCTGGTCGGTGTCGATCGCATGGATTACACGAAAGGCCTGAGTGAGCGCCTGCAGGCGTTCGAGCTGCTGCTGGAGCGGCGGCCCGACTTGCGCGGGCAAGTAACGCTGCTGCAGATCGGCGCACCATGCCGCTCGGCGCTGCCCGCCTACCAAACGATCACGCGCGACGTGGGTGCGCTCACGCAGCGGATCAACGCACGCTTTGGCATGGACAACTGGCAGCCGGTCGTGCTGCACGCGCACAGCGCGGATGCAGCCACCGTGACCGCGTGCTACCGCGCGGCCGACGTGTGCCTGGTCACGAGTCTGCATGACGGGATGAATCTGGTGGCGAAGGAATTCGTGGCGGCCCGCACCGACCTGCGCGGCGCGCTGGTGCTGAGCAGCCAGGCCGGCGCGGCCGCTGAACTGCACCAAGCGCTGATCGTCGACCCACGCGACATCGCGGGCATGGCGCGCGCCATTGAACGTGCGCTGGACATGCCGCCGGATGAGCAGACCCGGCGCCTGCGCGCGATGCGCGGCGTCGTCAGTCAATACACGGTGTTCCGCTGGGCGGCGCAGCTGCTGGTGGATGGGATGCGCATCGCTGCGGCGCGAAGGATGGTTCGCAGCCACGTTCATGTAACGTAATCTGGCGGGGCGTCGCTTGCCGTCCCCGACGACGCTCAAGTCGTCGTCAGGGGCACTTCCATCTCGCACGTCACGGCCAGCAAGGTGTCGCCGAAGCCGCCGCGTGCCCGGGCATCGAGCCTGGCGCTGGTGAACACGCGCGGCAGCGCGCTCCAGGCGAAGCGGGCGCCCGACAGTTCCAGCGCCCGCACCAGCAGCACGTCTTCATGGCAGGCCACTGCCGCAAAACCCCCGGCCGCCTGGTAGGCCAGTGCGCACACGCCCAGGTTCGCCCCGTGAATGTGACGGTGATCTTCGCGGTCGTGGTAGGTGCGGGCGAAATGCTCGCGCAGCAGTTGCGCCTTGTCCGCATGGGGCGACCAGTCGTCGACCGCCACCGAGCCACAGACGACATCGGCGCCCAGCGTGACCTGCACGGCCAGCCATTGCGGCGAGACGCGCGTGTCGGCATCGGTGAACGCAAGCCAGCGCGCCTCTGCTGCAATCAGGTGCAGCGCGCCGGCAGCACGCGCGCTGCCCACCTGGCGCGCGGAGATCTCCAAAGCGTCGAGCCGGCAACCGGCCAGCGCGAATGCCGTCTGCCATTCGCGCACGATAGCGCCTGTGCCGTCGTCGCAGGCATCGAGCACGACGCACACGATGACGGGTTCGCCGGCCAGTTGCGGATGCGTCGCTGCCCGCAGGACGGCCTGCAGGCAGGCGCCCAGGCACGCTTCTTCGTTATGGGCGGGGATGGCGACGCCGATCATGCGCGTTCTCCCTGTACTCCCTGTAGCGGCGCCACGGGGCGCCAGACGTCGAGCACGAACGCCTCGTCGCGATGGTGCAGCGAGCGGCGCAGGCCGGGCAGCGCATCGGCGAGATCGTGCACGGTCGCCGTCGGCGTGATGCGGTCGTCGAAGTCGTGGAGGTAGTGGCACAGCACGAGTTCACCGTCCGGCGCCAGGTTGGCCGCAGCACCCGCCAGCATCGAGGCGATCGCGTCTTCGTCGAAGTAATAAAGCAGTTCGCTAAGCACGATCAGGTCGAAGGTGTCGTCCAGTGGCCAGTCGGCCGGCAGGCGGCGCGCCTCGAAGTGGATGCCGCGCGTGGCAGCGTCGGGGACGCGGCGCCGTGCGGCGTCCAGCGCACTGGTGGCGCCGTCGCACGCCAGCAGGCGGTCGCAACGTTCGGCCAGCGCCACGCTCATTTCACCGTTGCCGCAGCCAGGCTCGAACGCGCTGCGGTAACGCGGCTTGCCCAGGCTGGCGAGCAGGATCGCGCGTTTGCGCTGTTCATACCAGGCGCCGCGCACGTCCCAGGGATCGTCGGATGCGGCGTAGAGAGTTTCGAAATGGGCCAGAGGTTGGGCGTCACGCATGATCAGGGAAGTAAATTTCAAAAGGATGCAGGACGCGTTCCATGGCAAACGCGGGCAGGATGGGCGCTGCGCCGCTGCTGGCGTCGCCCTCGATCTGGCTGTGGAAGCACCCGAGGGCGGCGCGCTTGTGCGCCAGAACGTCAGCCGGGACCGGCAATTTGCGCGCCTGGTTCATGGGCATTGCGCCGTCGCCCGGCGCACTCCAGTGCCAGCCCCAGACCGGCGCCTGCAGCACGCGGACACCGCACTGGTGCGCGATGGCACTGCAGGCCAGCGCCGTCGATTCGTGGTCCGGGTGGCCGTCGAAGCGCCAGGTCGTGATGACGATATCGCCCGGCGTGATGATTGCGGCCAGCTGGCGCTCGAGTTTGGGCGCGGCCGCCGTGACGCCGCCGTCCGGGATATGCAGGCGCAGCACGCGGCTGGCGTCGATGCCCAGGTGGGCCAGGGCGGCATTGGTTTCGTCGGTCCGTGCCTGGCGCAGGCGTTCGGGCGGCCACGCAGGCGAGCCGGGATGGCTGGCTTCACCATCGGTGACGGCCACGATCAGCGGTGCGTCGCCCCGCGCGGCGACCAGTTGCAGCAAGGCGCCGCAGGTCAGGATTTCGTCATCGGGATGGGGCGCGACCACGACGACGCGCGTGCCCGGCGGGATCAGCGCATCCAGCGTAATCTGCGGAACGGCGGCCAGCGCAGCATCGCGCGCCCAATCGTCCGCTGCCGGGCCGGTGCCCCCAATATGACGTGATCTATTCACAAGGTCCATGGTGCATCCTCCAGCGCAGTGACGAGCTTGCCGACGGCTTCCAGGTCGCGCTCCGCATGGCTCTGGCGCATGAAGACCGGCAGGTCCGCATACAGTTGTGCGAGCGCGGCATCCTTGCACAGCGGACCGGCGCCCAGTGCGCGGCCAACGGCATGCAAGACCGTGTTGGCCGTCGCTTCAACACTCAGGCGGACTGTCATCGCCGTGCCCATGGCGTTCGCGTCCGGTGCGCTGTCGATGGCTGCCGCAGCCTCGCGGATCAGCGCGGCGCAGCCTTGCAGTGCGACCGAGACCTCGCCAAGTTGTGCCAGGCGATGGGGATCGCTGCGCTCGGCCAGCCGTTCACGCAGCGCATCGGCCAGACGCGTGGCAGCGCCGAACCAGCATGCGGCCACGCCTGCGCCGCCGTGCCAGAAACCAGCCCGCTCAACATAGAAGCCCGGACCAGCCAGTGGCGTGGCCACGGCATCATCGAACCAGACGTCGACGCTCACCGTGGCGCGCATGCCCACCGCGTTCCAGCCGTCGTCGGTAACACGCACGCCCCGCTGGCGCAGGTCGACTGCCGCCAGCATCGGGGCCCCAGCGTCATCCCAGCAACTGACCACCGCATGCGTGACGCCATGCGCCCCCGAGCACCAGGCCTTGCGACCGCGCAGAACATGGCGGTGATCGACGGCCAGCAGAGCCAGGCGCGCATCGGGTGGTTCCGCACACCAGGTGCCCCAGGTAGCTTGCGGGGTGTCGGCCAGCGCGTGCGCCTGTGCTTCGTGCAGGATGGCCAGCGCATCCGTGTGACCTTCAAACACCTTCGCCAGGGGCAGGTCATGCGCGCCAACGGCGGCGAGCGCCTGCCAGCGGGCGAGCGTCGCACCGTGGCCGGGCAATGGCAGGCGTGCATGGCCAGCGCGCACGAGTTCGCCCAGCGCCTCGGTCGGGGGCATGCCGGCAAGGCTGGTCAAGCTGCTGCGCAGGGTGGTCAGTGCAGGGACGGTTGAAACAGGATTCTGCATGGCGATGTGTTTTTATGGCAACGATCTGATCCTAGCAGGCGAGGGGCGATTTCGCCTGTTCGCCATATCACACAGTCATGCACTATTCAGTCGGCGTGGCGTCCATCCGACACGCGTGCTTTGCATTCTGTTGCTGCTACACTTCTGCCATCTTCCTTCTCACGGACAGCGTTGCAATGAACTTCCAGCTCGGCGATATCGGTCAGGTCATTCAGTTGGCAATCGCGCCCGTATTTCTGCTCGCTGGTGTCAGCATCCTGCTGATCGTACTGACCAACCGGCTTGGCCGCATCATCGATCAGATGCGCTTGCTGGAAGAGCGCGCCATCAAGTGCGTCGACGCCGAGTGTGTGGCTGCGCTGAGCGGTCTGCACCGCCGCTCCAACCTGATCAACATCGCCATTGCCGCCAGCACGCTGTGCGGCCTGCTGATCTGTCTCGTGATCGCAATGCTGTTTCTCGGCGACGCCACCGGCCTGCCGCTCGTCCATCTGATTGCTGCCAGTTTCATCGGCGCGATGCTGGCCCTGACGACCAGCTTCATCTGCCTGATGCGCGAGGTCTCGATGTCGTACCGACTGATGCGCGAGCAGCAGCTGATGGCGATGGCCATGTGCGCGGGGCGTGCGGTCTGACCGTCAGGCAGTAGGGCGCCCGAATTGATACTGCTAAAGTTGCGGTTTAAGCGCAGGCGTCAAAAAAACCCGCTATGCCATGACGGCAAGCGGGTCGGCAGCGCGCTGGCGCTGAAAGACTGTCAGCGAATTACTGCATGCCGCCGCTGCTGATGAAATGCTCGCGTGCGTAGGCCAGCAACTGGCCTTCCGATGGATGATCCACGGTTTCGACAGACTTGATCTTGTCGGCAATCGCCGGCATCTTGCTCGTCAGGTAGCTCACGAACGCGGTTTTTTCTTCGGCTGGGCCCACGACCAGGATCTGCTCGCTATCGGTCAGCGCAGCGGCGATGTCCTTGTAGAACAGCGTGTTGTCATCGCCGTTGACATGGTTGTCGCCGTGCTTCTGGTGCGGATGCGGGTGGGTCGAATGGGTTTTCATCGATTCGGATTCCGACGCATTCTTGTCGAAGTGGATGACTTGGGCTTTGGTGTGGTCGAGCCAGACGACAGCGTTATTCAGGGACATGGTTGCTTTCGTGATGTAGTGTGATTCGAGGATAGCGCATGTGCCCCGATGACTGGGTGCGTTACCACACGCAGGGCCAATGACAGGGCGCTAAACTGGAACTCGACGAATTGCATTCAAATGGCGATTATATCGATACTCCTGAAGTTTCGGTATCATTGCGTCAGGAGGATCACAACGATGAGAGCAGATTTCAGACTAGCGCGCATGCTGCACGTCCTGAGCCATATTCACGGTCGCACCAACACCACGAGTTCCGAGGAACTTGCGGTCATGCTCAACACCAATCCCGTGCTCGTGCGCCGGATGATGGGGGGACTGCGCGCCGCAGGGTATGTGACGTCGACGTCAGGGCGCAATGGCGGCTGGGTATTGGCGGTCGATCCCGACGCGATCACGGTGCTCGATGTGTATCAGGCGCTGGAAGAACCCGTGATCTTTGCAATCGGCGCGAATGTCGATCATCCGGGCTGCCCGCAGGAGCAAGCTATCAACGGGGCGCTCGAAGTGGCCATGGCCCAGGCCGCTGGCACACTGCTGCGTGAATTCGGGCAGGTACGCCTGTCGGCCTTCATTTCGCATACGGCGACGTGAAAAGGGCGTTTGTCTGATCGCTTGCCACCGGCGCTGGCACCGCTACATGAAACCCGCCCAGCTGCCGGAATTGTTCCACCGTGAAGTCGATGAACGTCTTCACGCGCAGCGGCTGGAAGCGGCGAGACGGCGTCAGCACGTACAAATCCTGGTGGCCGGCGGCCCAGCCTGGCAGCACCTGCACCAGCGCACCGCGCGCCAACAGATCGTGGATCAGCCAGTCGGGACAAACGGCAATGCCGCTGCCATGCACGACGGCTTCACGGATCGCCAGCGCGTTATTGACGCGGTACCGGCTGCGCACCGGGACCTGGATCGCTTGATCGCCGCGATGCAGTTCAATGTTAGTGCCGGGTGTCCACGCAAAGCGCACGAAGTCGTGGCCGTCCAGGTCGGCCGGCTGCCGTGGGACGCCGCGTTGTTGCAGATACGCGGGCGAGGCCGCCAGAAAGCGGGGGATCGTGGCCAGGTGGCGGCCGGTGACGTCCGGCGGCAGCGGTCCACCCAGCCGGAAAGCGATATCGACGCCTTCGGCGACCATGTCGATGTAGCGGTCGTCCAGTATCAGTTCGATCTCCACGGCCGGGTGCGCCGCAAGAAAACGCCCGACGATTGCGTTAAGTTGCAGCTGCCCCAGGCCGACCGGCGCATTGATGCGCAGGAGGCCCGAGAGTTGCCCTGCCATGCCCCGGACAGTACCGACGGCAGCGTCGAATCCGTCGAGCACCAGTCTGGCATCGAGATAGAACTGCCGCCCCTGTTCGGTCGGCGACAAGCCCCTGGTGCTGCGCTGGAACAGCCGTACGGCCAAGTGCTGCTCGAGCTGGGCCAGCAATTTGCTGACCGTCGGCTGCGTGGTCCCAAGATCGCGTGCTGCCGCCGACAAGCTGCCCAGCTCGAGTGTTCGTACAAAGGTGCGCATGGCCCGAAGGGTATCCATGGATATATTCTCGAATCGAATGAGTGATGTTCCAATTTACCATCTTCCTGCCGATATCCGAATGACCTACCGTGGGCCCATCATTTATAAGGGATCCCATGAACCATCACTTTCACACCGCAGCGATCTGGATCGCAATCACCCTCGCAGGCAACGCGCTGGCAGGAGAAGTACGCACGAACTGGGTGACGTCCTGGTATGCAGCATCCCAACCAGGCTGGGACAGCACGTTCGTCTTGCCGACGAACGTCCCTGCATTTCTGGAAGATGAAACCGTACGTGAGTACGTTCGCATCAGTGCTGGCGGAGATCGCATCAAACTGGTCTTCACCAACCGTTACGGCAAAGTCCCGCTCGACATCGGCGCGGTCAGCGTGATGACGCGGGCGGTGACGTTCGAAGGCATGCGGCATGTGATGATCCCGCCTGGCACGACGGTCACGAGTGACCCGATCACATTGCCCGTCAAGCCGCTGGCGCTGCTGCAGGTCACGACCTATCTGCCACGGCGCACCGCCATCACCGGGTTTCACTGGGGCGCGTCGCAACGTATCAGCATCGCTGCCGGCAACGCCAGGCAGGCGGCCGATTTCTCGAAGGCGGCGCGGGTGGAAGGGCGCCTGTTTCTCAGTGCCGTACTGGTCGATGCATTACCGGGTGGCCGCACCGTGGTGGCGCTGGGCGACTCCATTACCGACGGCAATGGGTCGACGCCGGATGCGGATCAGCGCTGGCCCGATTTCCTCGCGCGCCGACTGGCGCCGCATGGCATCGCCGTGGCCAATGCCGGCATTTCCGGCGCGCGGTTGCTGAAAGACGGCATGGGCGACAGCGCGCTGGCCCGGTTTGACCACGATGTGCTGGGTCAGCCCGGGGTGGCGGACGTGATTGTCCTGCTGGGTATCAACGATATCGGCTGGCCTGGCAGTCCATTCGCGCCGGCTGAACCGATGGTGACGCCCGACGAACTGACGGCGGGCTTTCGCCAGCTTGCGCTTGTCGCGCAGGCCAGGGGAATCCGGATCACGGTGGGCACGCTGCCACCGTTCGAGGGGGCGCTGGAGGGGACACCGTTTGCCGGGCATTACAGCCCGCAGAAAGAGGCATTGCGCATGCGCTTGAACGACTGGATTCGTGGCGCTGGCATATTCGATGCGGTGGTCGACTTCGACGCTGTGCTGCGCGATCCAGCGCGACCGCAGCGCATGCAGGCAGCGTTCGATTCGGGCGACCATCTGCATCCGGGCGATGCCGGGTACCGGAGAATGGCCGATGCCATTGATATTGGCGCCATCGTTGCGCGTGATCCGGGCGCTCGTCGTGAGGCTGCGTCGGCCCGGACAGAGTGAGCCGGTCGGATCAGCCCTTGTCGTCGGTGTGTTCGCCCGGATCCGGCTTGACGCGCGTGAGCTTGTAATCGGCCGCAGAGCGCTCGAGCGCCAGGCCGAGGACGTCCTTGAGGTCGTCAGGACTCG
This sequence comes from Telluria sp. LT2P80, assembly GCF_059685955.1. Taxonomy (NCBI): domain Bacteria; kingdom Pseudomonadati; phylum Pseudomonadota; class Betaproteobacteria; order Burkholderiales; family Oxalobacteraceae; genus Telluria; species Telluria sp. LT2P80. The sequence continues at coordinate 38,264 of NZ_JCASIO010000003.1, forward strand.
CGCCGTTGTCGAGTTGTTGCTTGGCGAACGTGTTGCGCAGCGTCCGCCCGCCGGAGCGCGCCAGATCCATCCCGGCGCGCTCGAATGTCGCGCGCATCTGCACGTAGACCGTTTTTCTCGTCATCCTGGCGCCGGCAGCATTGGCCGGGAAGACGAACTGGCCAGGGATGGCCAGCGTCTCGCGCTCGGCAAGCCACGGCAGCAGCTCATCGGCGCCGTCGCGGGGGAGGGTGATCGTGTGTTCGTGGCTGGTGTCATGCTTTTCGTCCGGCGTGATCGTCAGCACGATCGAGCCGTCGAGCGCCTGCTGGCGGCCGATCTCGGACATCAGCAAGCCGATCGCTTCCGACACGCGCAAGCCAGCCAGCGCGATGACGACCTGCATGGCACGGTCGCGTCGACGCTTCCAGCCCTCGAACGGGGTGCTGGTACGGCGCTTGGGCGCTTCGGCTGGCAAGGCCGCAAAGAACCGCACCAACTGCTCGTCGGACAATGTACGGCCGGCTTCATCGCGGGTCATATGGGCACGGTCGATGTGGAGGATGGCCAGCTGCGCAGGGTTGGGGTTGACGTCCAGGTGCTCGTAGCAGCGCTCCAGCAGGCGCAGGTAGCGGTAGGCGATCTTGCTGTTCAGGATGAGCTTTCCCTTGGTGGTGCGGCCGATGAAACGGGCCAGGTCAGTGTGGGTCACTGTGGAGAAGGTGAGGCCATTCTCGAACATCCAGCCTGCCACATTGGCGAACATGAAGTTGTAGATCTTGGCCGATGCCGCTGACGGAATGCGCAGCGTGCCATCGGCAGGCAGGCGACGGCCGGTTTCGGCGAATGCTGTCGTGGCGACGAATTGCCTGAATGCCTGGATGGGATCACGGTCCCATGAAGTTGGTGTGAGCATGGAAGATCAGGTTGGATGACGAAGCTGTAGAGTACCATAAAAAGGTAACTAACCAACATATGATTCGAGCAAAGCTACCATATCACGCTATTCGACTACATTTGAGACAGCAACTAAAAGGCAGTCTACAGAGGGGAGGTTTGATCCTGTCTTATCCGGTTGGGGGAGGCAGCACCCCGGAAGACTGATGCGATCGACTTCGGAACAGCCAGGTCAGTCCAGACACGCTGATGCAGGAGGAGGGACCGGAAAGTAGCTTATCTGGCTACGCGTGACTTTCTGTGAGGTTAAGGGGAATTTTTTGAGATACCATCAAACCGAAGCACGCGATCATTTAACCGGGAGGAAGTATGTTCCAATGTCCTCAATGTCACGATCACGCCATTTCCGCTTCCTCGACGTTATCGACTACGCTCGACAGTACCGTCACGTGCCCGACATGCATGACGACACTGCGCATCAAGCGCAAGGCGACACATTACCTGGTGATCGCGTACATGTGTCTTCGCGCAATCTTGTCGTCAGTGCTGCCAGAAGGCTATAACGTCGGAATCTTCGTCGAGTCGGGTGTGATCATTACCTTGGCCGTACTGCAATTCCTGTTGACTGAGTACGACGTAGTCGGCAGCACAGGGTCGCGGACTTCTTCACCGGGTTAGGCGCTCCACGACCCCCAGTAAACCGGAACTCCAGCAATTACGAAAACTGTCGCTGTACTTCTGTTGGTCCAATGCACCCGGAGAAGGCAGCATTCGTGGTGGGCCGAGGTCGTACGCGCCGGCCGTCACCACTATCCCTTGATAGGGGAAGCGCGCCGTGTTCCGCGCTAAGGTGGCGGCATGGACAAGAACCGCACCGAGGCATTCAGCGACGGCGTCATCGCCATCATCATCACGATCATGGTGCTCGAGCTGCATGCGCCCGCATCCAGCAGCCTGGCTGCCATCGTCGATGCCGGGCCGGCCCTGGCGCGCTACCTGCTCAGCTTTGTCTACGTCGGTATCTACTGGGTCAACCACCATGCGCTGCTGGACCGGGTGCGGCGCATCGACGCGCCGGCGCTGTGGGCCAACCTGCACCTGCTGTTCTGGATGTCGCTGATTCCCTACGTGACGGCGTGGGCCGGCCAGCACCCGATGGATCCGGTACCGGTGGCACTGTATGGCGTGATTCTAATGAACTGCGCGCTGGCCTTCACGCTGTTGTCGTGGTGCCTGCAGCGCGGTAGCGGCGCTGCAGGCACCGCCTGGGCCAGCCGCAAGAACCGCTTTTCGGTGCTGATGTATGCACTGGCCGTCCTGTTGTCGCTCTGGTCCACGCTGGCAGGTGCGCTGGTGCATATGCTGCTCGCACTTATTTGGCTCAAGCCGGACGTTCGCCCGCGGGCCACGGAAGCGGGAGACATGGCAGAGACCCGAGACAGATAAGGAGAGCGCCATGCTCGACCACGTGGAAACCCGGGTCTCTACGGAACAGGCCAGGCCGCACCGGCCCCCGTCCGGGAAGCCGGCGCAGGGGGCTGAGGCGCGTCAGGCCTTGATGAAGGCCAGCAGGTCCGCGTTGAGGCGGTGCTTGTGGGTGGTCGGCAGGCCGTGCGGCGCGCCTTCATAGACCAGCAGGGTCGCGTTCTTCACCAGCTTCGCCGCCGCCTTGCCGGAGGCGTCGATCGGGACGATCTGGTCGTCCGAACCATGCACGATCAGGGTTGGTACGTCGATCTTTTTCAGGTCGGCGGTGAAGTCGGTCTCCGAGAACTGCTTGATGCAATCGTAGGCGTTCTTCAGGCCGCACTGCATGCCCTGCGTCCGGAAGGTGTCGCGCACGCCCTGCGAGACCTTGGCGCCCGGGCGGTTATAGCCGTAGAAGGGCATCGTCAGGTCCATGAAGAACTGCGAGCGGTCTTCCACCACTGACTTGCGGATGCCGTCGAACACGTCCATCGGCAGGCCGCCCGGGTTCGTGGCCGACCGGACCATCTGCGGCGGGACCGCGCCCACCAGCACCGCCTTGGCCACGCGTTGATTGCCATGGCGACCGATGTAGTGTGCGACTTCGCCGCCGCCAGTCGAATGACCGACCAGCACCGCGTTCTTCAGGTCGAGGTGCCGGATCAGTGCCGCCAGGTCGTCCGCGTAGTGGTCCATGTCGTTGCCGTTCCACGGCTGGCTCGACAGGCCGTGGCCGCGGCGGTCGTGCGCGATCACCCGGTAGCCCCGCGCGGCCAGGAAAAACATCTGGTCTTCCCAGGCATCGCCCTGCAGCGGCCACCCATGGCTGAACACCACTGGCTGGCCGCTGCCCCAGTCCTTGTAGTGGATGACAGTGCCGTCTTCGACGGTCAGGTAGTTGCCGGCGCGCCCGCCCGGTGTGGACGGACGTTGTGGCTTGGTCGCGGCGGCAGCGTTGCCGGCCACCGCGAGGCCGGCGCCGATGGCGCCGGATGCGGCGCCCGCCAGCAGGCTGCGGCGCGACAGGGTAGCTTGGTTCGACATGGTGGATCCTTTCAGGTTGGACAGAAGCCTGTGCTCGCAAGCCCAGGGCTGTCTCCAGTCTAAAGAATCGTGCCTTGCCTGCACCCGGCCAGAAGGCCAGGCCGTCGGGACTGGCCGAACGATACGGGCAGTCCCGATGGCCGGTCGTTAACCGGCATAGGCCCGTACGGCGGGAACCGTCAGTCTGACGACTGCGCCTGCGCCTGCGTCGCTGCCCGATTCGAGTTCCAGCGTGCCGCCGATGCGATCGGCACGCTCGCGCATGCCGACCAGGCCCCAGCGGCCGTCCGCGGCGCCCTTGTGCAACACCGCTGCGTCGATGCCCCGTCCATCGTCGCTGATGGTCAGTACCAGCCGCTCGGGCTGGTACTCCAGGCGTGCTTCAACATGGGAAGCGGCGGCATGGACACAGGCGTTGTGCAGCGCTTCCTGGGCGATGGCGGCCACTTCTGCGCCGGTCCCGACAGCAAGGCGGCGCCGAAGGCCGCTGGACCGCAGGGCGATGGCAATGCCCGGATGTGCTTCCCGCAACGCGGCAATGCTGTCCTCCAGCAGGTCCTCGGGTTGTTCGCTGCCGACTGAACGCAACTCTTGCAGCTGTTCGCGCCCCTCGCCGAGCGCCCGGCGGGCATGGCCGAGCACTTGTTCGATCTCGCCGCGCGCCCCCGCGTCCTTGGGCAAACCCGCAGCGATCGCATCCACACGAAATACCAGGCTCTGGACCGTCTGCAGGAAGGTATCGTGCAAGGTGCGTGCAATGCGTTCGCGCTCGGCCATCTTCACGTGCATGCGCTCGGCCACGCGCCGTGTCAGATAGCGCACGCGGTAGCGATAGGCCAGGAACAGCAGGGCACCGATCAGCGCCATACCGAACAGTTTGAACCACGTTGTCTGCCAAATTGTCGGTTCGACCGTAAAGCGCAGCACCGCCTGCGTCGCGCTGCGCTTGCCGTCTTCGTTGATGGCGTGCAGGCGGAATACATAATTTCCGGGCTTCACATTGGTGTACGACGTCGTGCGGCGTGTGCCGGCGTCTTGCCACACCGAATCGATCCCTTCCAACAGATACTCGAAACGCACACGCTCCGGCATGCGCAACGAGGGCGCGGTGAAGTCGACACGCAAACGTTCGGTTCCCGCTGGCAGGATCGCCGCGTTCCAGCCGGGCGATCCGGGGGTGAACACGGCCTTGTCGCTTGATAGGGACAAGATCAATGGTGTCGGCGCAACGTGGTTACGCTTCAGGTTCGCGCTGTCGACCCGCATCACGCCTCCGGTCGCCACCAGCCAGAGCGTGCGGCCGTCCACGGTCCATGCGCTGCGCCAGCGACTTTCGATGACGGCGCGGCCGGGATAGCCGTCCAGGGCATCGAAGACGTCATAATTCAGCGGCAGACCGGGATTGTCGATGCTGCGCTTCCAGTTTGCAGCTGTCACATGGACCAGTCCAGCGGCGCCGTTCAACCAGCGGTCACCGTCGCCTGTGACGACAAAGCCTGAAACATTGCGCAGGACGCTCGGGTCAGCAGCGTGCAGCATGCGCAGAACGCCGCCCTGTACGACACCGGTGCCGTTGTCCCCACTGAGCACGAGATCCGTCTCCGGAAAGATCGCCGCAGTCATGCCAAGGGCACGGATATCGATGGGCGGGCGGGTGGCATCGGTCGCGAGGTCGTAATGGAACAGCTCACCGTTTCCGGTAGCCAGCCACATCTGCCCGGGCCCGGCCAGGGCCGACTGGTAAATCTTGGGCGGCAGATTGAAGTTCCTGCCAGGTTGCCATTTCCCATCGCGCCAGCCGATCAATCCGATATCGGCTGCTGCTGTCCACAACACCTTGCCGTCGTCCAGGATACCGAACAGCCGCCGGTCCATCGGCTTCCCGTCTGCCCCCAGGGGCAGTGGTATCTCCGCCGCACCATCCGCATGGTGACGCCAAATGCTGCGTTTTCCGCCCAGCAGCAGGGCGCCGGCCGGGTCCCGGCCCAGTACCGTGACCGGATGCCGAGGTTCTACTGGCACGGCGCGCTCGGGCAGCAACTGCCACATCTTGCCCGTCACTGCATTCGCGGCCCACATCCGTCCAGCGCCATCGGCCACCGTACTGTAGACAACGCCTTCTCCTTCCAGTTCAGTGGGAACTACCCGCTTCGGGCGAAACCGGTCGATGCCGCCTTCAGACGTGACCCAGGTCGCGCCTTCGCGATCCACCAGGATCGAGGTCAGGGTTTTTCCCGACATCCGGATCGTCGCGTCGGCTGGCGCGGCGCTTGGCCGCCCCACCTTGTATCCGGGAGCGGCATGGCGTGCGGCGCCTGGCACCACGCACGGCGGCCCGGGGCAGTCGAGCACCCACAGGGCGCCGTCGTCGGAGAATTGACCGGTACCGAGCGCCTCCGGGGAGCGCGGGACAGTGCGGCGACCGGGCGAGGCGCCGGCCGGAAGCAAGCGCATTTCGCCTTCGCCGGAGATCAGCCACAGCCTGCCGTCGGGCGCGCGCAGCAGGTCGCCCCCTGTGTCCAGAATGCGCACGAAGCGGCGGGTCTGCGGGTCGAGTTGCCAGATACTGTTATCCCTGCTGATCCAGAGCTGGCCTTGCCCGTCCAGGAGGAAGCCACGTACATCGAGTGCGTCCCAGTCCGCGCCAGACTGGATGGCCAGCCAGCGATTTCCTTCCAGGCGATACACCCCCTTGCTGACCATCCACACGCTGCCATCGGCATCGGCCGACAGGATGTCGATCATGGCGCCCGGCCCGGGCGTTGGCGGCAAGTCCTGCAAACGGCCGTCGGGATGCAGCACCGACATGCCTTCGGCGGCCCGGCCAATATACAACTCGCCGCGGCTGCCGGCGTGCAGATAGCGGATCATGTTGCGGTTCAGGCCCAGGCCGGGCGGAAGTGGATAGCGCGAGAACTGCACACCGTCGAACCGGTACAAACCGTCCATGGTGCCGAGCCAGAGCCAGCCGTCGGAGGTCTGCGCCATTGCGCGGATCGCTTGCGGCGCGCCTTCCTCGGCGGTCCAGCGCGTGTGGTGGTAGTCGCGCAGGTTCGGTGCAGGCGAGCGCGTCTCGACCGCCGCAACGGACGGCGCAAGCATGGCGACGGCCAGAATGGAGGATACGGCGCGCAGCCATGCGCCGGGTGAAATGAGTGCGCTTGTAACCAATTTGCGTTGAGATTGTCTGACCTGAAGTGAATGGGATACTAAATCAAGCGAGACGAAAGAGCCAGTGGCGAGTAGGGGCCGCGCGACTGCAGCGGCCGACGCCCGGTGTGGTTGACGCTCAGCGCTCCCGCCTCAGGCGGGAGCGCCAGGCATATCAGCTGCGCAGGAACGCCAGCAGTTCGGCGTTCAGCTGGTCCTTGTGGGTCACCGGCAGCGCATGACCTGCACCTTCATATACCGACAGGCGGCCCTGCGGCAGCAGCTCGACGGCGCGGCGTGCGGTGCTGGCCAGCGGGACGATCTGGTCGTCGTCGCCGTGCACCACCAGGGTCGGCACCGTCATTTTCTTCAGGTCTTCCGTGAAATCGGTCTCGGAGAACTGCTTGATACAGGCATAGGCGCTCTTCAGGCTGCATTGCAGGCCCTGGATCAGAAAGGTCTGCAGCTGGCCGTCGGAAGTCTTGGCGCCGGGACGGTTGAAGCCGAAGAACGGCACCGCCAGATCAAGGAAGTACTGGGCACGGTCGGTCTTGACGCCGTCGCGGATGCCGTCGAACACCGACATCGGCACGCCGTCCGGATTCGCAGCCGAGACGATCATCTGGGGCGTGACCGCGCCCACCAGCACTGCCTTGGCGACACGGCTGGTGCCATGGCGTCCGATGTAGCGCGCCACTTCGCCGCCGCCGGTGGAGTGGCCGACCAGGGTGGCGCCGGTGATGTCGAGCGTTTCGAGCAGTGCCGCCAGGTCGTCGGCGTACGTGTTCATGTCGTTGCCGTGCCAGGCCTTGCTCGAGCGCCCATGGCCGCGGCGGTCATGCGCGATCACCCGGTAGCCGTGCTCGGCCAGGAACATCATCTGGTTTTCCCAGGCGTCGCCGTTCAGCGGCCAGCCGTGGCTGAACACCACCGGGGTACCGTGGCCCCAGTCGGTGAAGTAGATGATGGTGCCGTCGTGGGTGGTCACGGTATTGATGGTATGGCTCATGGTGTTTCCTTTCAGGAGGATGGCGCGATGCCGGCGGCGCCGGGTTGGCGGTAAAACGCTCAGAAGGCGAAGCAGCTGCAGCCGAAGGCACCCCAGAATCCGGCGAAGTCCGACACCGGCACGTTTGATCTGCGCGCCCGGTCGTGGGCGTGAACATGCACGCCGCAGGCACCGCGGCACTGGTGGGGCAGTGCGGCAACCGGCGTCGCTTTCCGGTGGTGGCCCGGCACGGTGTTCACGGGCGACCAGTCGGGCAGCACGGGAATCGGCGGTGGCGCGATCGAACTGAATTCAGACTGGCCGTAGACGATCTTGCCGCCGACCACGGTCAGCACCGACTCGATGTCCTTGATCGATTCTTCCTCCACGCGGAAAAAGTCGCTGGAGAGTACCGCGAGGTCTGCCAGCATGCCTTCGCGGATGCAGCCTTTCTTGCCGGTCTCGCTCGAAAACCACGCGCTGCCGCTGGTCCACAGCGCGAGCGCGGTCTCGCGCGGCAGGCGCTGCGCCGCATCGTAGAGGCGCAGGCCGCCGACAGTGCGGCCTGATACCAGCCAGTACAGCGCGGTCCACGGGTTGTAGCTGGCCACGCGGGTCGCGTCGGTACCGGCGCCGACCGGCACGCCGGTCTCCAGCATGCGGGTGATGGGCGGCGTGGCCCTGGCTGCGTCAGCACCGTAGCGCTCGACAAAAAATTCACCCTGGAAGGCCATGCGGTGCTGAATGGCGATGCCGCCGCCCAGGGCCTTGACGCGGTCGATGTTGCGGGGGGTGATCGTCTCGGCGTGGTCGAAGAACCAGGACAAGCCGGCGAAGGGGATGTCGCGGTCGACTTTCTCGAACACGTCCAGCATGCGCGAAATCGATTCATCGTAGGTGGCGTGCAGGCGGAACGGCCAGCGCTGCTGCACCAGGTGACGCACCACTTTTTCGAGTTCGGCCTCCATGCCTTCGGCCAGGTCGGGGCGTGGCTGCAGAAAATCTTCGAAGTCTGCGGCCGAAAACACCAGCATCTCGCCGGCGCCGTTGTGGCGGTAGAAGTCGCTGCCGTCGCCCGGCTTGACGAGCGCGGTCCAGCGTTCGAAGTCGCCCAGCTCCTGACCCTTGTTCTGGGTGAACAGGTTGTAGGCGATCCGCACCGTCAGCTGCTCATCTTTGGCCAGCGCATCGACGACGGCATAATCTTCGGGGTAGTTCTGGAAGCCGCCGCCGGCATCGATCACGCTGGTCACGCCCAGGCGGTTCAGTTCGCGCATGAACTGGCGTGTCGAATTGACCTGCTGGTCAAGCGGCAGGGTCGGGCCCTTGGCCAGGGTGGCGTACAGAATCATGGCGTTCGGGCGCGCGATCAGCATGCCGGTCGGGTTGCCGGCCGCATCGCGCACGATTTCGCCGCCCGGCGGATTGGGCGTGTCCTTGTCGTAGCCTACCGCGCGCAGGGCGGCGCGGTTGAGCAGGGCGCGGTCGTACAGGTGCAGCACGAACACCGGCGTGTCCGGCGCGGCGCGGTTGATCTCTTCGATCGTTGGCATGCGCTTTTCGGAAAACTGGAACTCGTTCCAGCCGCCCACCACGCGTACCCACTGGGGATGCGGGGTACGCTCGGCCTGCGCCTTGAGCATGCGCAGCGCGTCGGCAAGCGAGGGCACGCCTTCCCAGCGCAGCTCCAGGTTGTAGTTCAGTCCACCGCGGATCAGGTGGATGTGCGAGTCGTTCAGGCCGGGAATCACGGTGCGGCCATTGAGGTCGATCACCTGGCTGTCCGGCTGGCGATGGCGCATCACCTCGTCCGTATCGCCCACTGCCAGGAATCTGCCGTCCTGAATCGCCACTGCGCTGGCCTGGGGGTTCTGGCGGTCAACCGTGTGAAAGCAGCCGTTGAACAGGATCAGTGGGGCGGTCTTGGCGGCGGTGCTGGTGGATTGGTTCATGATGGGTGGTCCCTGTTCCTGGATAGTCTAGAAGGCGTGCAGCAGGCCGCGTTGCTGCGCCACGGATGCAGCCTCGGTGCGGCACGATACGTTCAGCTTCGACAGGATGTTGTTGACGTGGTATTTCACGGTGCCCACGCCAATTCCCGCGTCGCGTGCGATCAGTTTGTTGCTCTTGCCCGCACTCAGGTGGGCCAGGATGTCCAGCTCGCGCCGCGACAGCGGGCTGGTGTGGATGCGCAGCGCCAGCTTGTCCGCCAGCAGCGCCGGCAGATAGCGGCGCTGTTCCACGACCTGGCGCACGCAGCGCACGATCTCCTCGAAGCCGGCCTGCTTGAGCAGGTAACCCGCCGCCCCCGCCTGCAGTGCGCGGTGCACGTTCTCATCGCCTTCGTAACTGGTGAGCATCACGATTCTCGCGTCCGGATGCATCCTGCGGGTCGCGATGATGGCTTCGAGGCCGCCGCCCGGCATGTTCAGGTCGACCAGCATCACGTCCGGGCGCAGGCGCTCATACAGCGCAACCGCCTCGGCCGCGCTGGCGCCCTGGCCGAGCAGCGCCAGGTCCGGCTCGGATTCGATAAGGCTGGCAAGACCGGCCAGGATGAGGGGGTGGTCGTCGGCGATGACCAGTGAAATTGGGGACTTGTCCATGCTGGATGCTCCGCTGTCCGTAGTCTGATGGCCGCATTGTCGGCGTGGTCGCCATGACGGTCTAGCTATACCAATGGATAGGAGGGGCAGGTCGTAAAACTGGCCAAATGGGATGGGCGCGACGTACCCCGGTTGCCTACGATGTCGGGCAGCGGTGGCCGGTGAAGGATCGATTGCCGTCCATCCACCACCCAACCTGGAGAGTCGCATGAGCGAACCAACACATCACCGCACGCAGGGTTTGGCGCTCGGCTTCCTGGCCGGCTATGTCGACACGCTGGGCTTTCTCGCCCTGTTTGGCCTGTTCACCGCCCACGTGACCGGCAATTTCATCATGATCGGCGCCGCGCTGGCCGACCCCGGCCGCGAGATGGTGCTGCTGAAGTTCCTGGCTTTCCCGGCCTTCATCGTCGGCGTCGTCATGGCGCGCCTGCTGATTGTCGCGGTCGAGCGGCGCGGCGGTGCCGCGCTGCGCCCGGCCTTGCTGCTGCAGGTCGTGCTGCTGTCGGGCTTCATGGCCTGCGGCATCGCGGCCACCCCGATCGGCGGGCACGCCGGGTGGCTGGCGATGGCGGCGGGCCTGCTGGGCACCGCGGGAATGGGGGCGCACAGCGCCACCAGCCGTCTGCTGCTGGCCCACCTGGCACCGACTTCCATGATGACCGGAAACGTCACCCAGATCGTCATCGACCTGACAGACGCCGCTCGCGGGGCCAACGATCCGGGCCTGAAAGGCCGGTGTGCCAAGTTCATCTGGCCCCTGGCGGCGTTCGCCATCGGCTGCGTCGTCGCGGCCTTCGCGTTCCACCGGTTCGGCTTTGCCGCGCTGGTACTCCCCGTCCTGATCCTGCTCGGCCTGACGGCGAGCGAAACGCCGGCAATGCCGGTGCAGGAGCGGACGACCCCACCGTAAGGCAGGTATACCTTTGGATACTGGTTCCAGGGGAAGCCGCGTCGTACGATTCCCACCATTGCGGCCCACACCACGATGAGCCGCCCCAGCAACGACATGGAGAACATCATGCCCAACCCGAAACTCGAAGTCCTGACCCCGCAAAACTCCCAGCTGATCTTCATCGATCACCAGCCGCAGATGGCCTTCGGCGTGCAGTCGATCGACCGCCAGGTCCTGAAGAACAACGTGGTCGGGCTGGCCAAGGCCGCCAGGGCCTTCAATATCCCGACCATCATCACCACGGTGGAGACCGAAAGCTTCTCCGGCCATACCTACCCGGAGCTGCTTGACGTCTTCCCGGGCAAGGAGATTCTTGAACGCTCATCGATGAACTCGTGGGACGACCAGAAGGTGCGCGACGCCCTGGCCAGCAACGGCCGGAAAAAGGTGATTGTCGCTGGCTTGTGGACCGAAGTCTGCAACACCACGTTCGCCCTGTGCGCCATGCTGGAAGGCGAGTACGAGATCTACATGGTGGCCGACGCGTCGGGTGGCACCTCGAAGGACGCCCACGACTTCGCGATGCTGCGCATGGTGCAGGCCGGCGCCGTGCCGGTCACCTGGCAGCAGGTGCTGCTCGAGTGGCAGCGCGACTGGGCGCACCGCGACACCTACAATGACGTGATGGCGATCGTGCGTGAGCATTCCGGCGCCTACGGCATGGGCGTGGATTACGCCTACACGATGGTGCACAAGGCGCCGCAGCGCATCACCGGCAGCCACGAAACGCTGGCACCGGTGCCCGCCAAATAATCCGTCAGCGCGGCAATCCGGCAGGGCCGGCACGGTGGCGCCGTGCCGCCTTGCCGTTCATTTTATGGAGGATCCCATGAAAATCTATGTCGTGGCGTTGGCAGCCGGCCTGCTGGTCGGCCTGATCTATGCGCTGCTGCAGGTGCGCTCGCCGGCGCCGCCGGTTGTTGCCCTGGTCGGCTTGCTCGGCATGCTGATCGGCGAGCAGTCGGTCCCGCTGGTCAAGCGCATGCTCGCCAGGGAACCGATCACGGCGAGCTGGCTGCGCACGCATTGCGTGGCCCAGATCACCGGCATTCCCGCCAGCCCCACCGACGCTGGAACGCCCACGGGTCGCGCTGATGCGCCGACGACAGGCGAGCCACAAGCGTGAAGCGGGACGGGCAACGGTATGAACCAGCAAGCGAGTGACGATGCAGCACCGGCGCGCATCTGCGTGGTCGACGACGACGCCGCGGTACGCCAGGCCATGGCCAACCTGCTGCAGGCGGACGGCTACGCGACATTCCTGTTCGAGTCCGGCGAAAGCTTCCTCGCATCGCCGCACTTGCCCGACATCGACCTTGTCCTGCTCGACGTCAAGCTGCGCGGCATCAACGGCTTCACGACCCGGGAGCGCTTCGCCGCCATGGGCCTGGCCATTCCCTTGCTGTTCCTGAGCGGTCACAGCGACCGCGACATGGAACTGCGCGCGGCCCGCGCTGGCGCGATCGCGCTGCTGCGCAAACCGGTCGACCCCGACCTGCTGTTCGAGCACATCGAATGTGCCCTCAGCACCCGCAAGCGACCCGGATGACGGCGTCGCCCGATCCGCCTGCCGCGCACGACCTGTCCGGATTGTATGGCCGGGAGTGGCAGCTGGCCCAGCTGGCTGCGGACTTCGGCCGGGTGCGCAGCGAGCGCACCTTCGGGGTGTCGGTCGTGCACGGCCCCTCGGGCATCGGCAAGTCGGCGCTGCTGGCGCGTTTCCTGGCCGACCCCTCTCTGTGCGATGCGACGGTGATCAGCGCCCGGGCCGACCAATACGGGGGAGACGCACCCTATGCGGCACTGGTGGACGGGATGCGCGCGCTGGTGACGGACATCCTCGGGCAGAGCGAAGCCGCGGTAGCACACTGGCGCGGCCGCATCGGCGCCGCTGTGACGGATCCCGAGCTGACGCTTGCGCTGGTGCCGGAACTCGCCCTGTTGCTGGAAGCGGCGACGCGGCAACCGCCCCAGGCTTCCCTGGATGGCGGCGGCCGGTTGGCGGCGGCGGTCCTGCAGCTGTTGCGTGCCTTCGCCAGCGCCGAGCGCCCGCTTGTTATCGTGATCGATAACGCCCATTGGCTCGACCCCGCCGCGGCCACGCTGCTCGAGCAGGTGGTCGGATTGGCCGCCGGGCTGCCGGTGATGCTCCTGATCGGGACCCGCTCGCGTGCCGGCAGTACCCTTGGAGAGGCCGCCGGCCTGGGCCGGCGCCTGGCCGCGCGCGCCGCCTACTACCGCGAGCTGGCGGTCGAGACCCTGTCAGTGACAGAACTGGGGCAGATGCTGGCCGATACCTTCGAGGGCGCGCAGCCGCAGCTGGAACAGCTTGGCGGCCTGGTGCATCACAAAACGGGCGGGCACCCGTATTTCGTGCGGCAGTTCCTGCAGGGGTTGACCGACGGTGGCCTGGCGCACTTCGGGGAGACGGGCTGGCAGTTCGACTTCGACGGGATATGGCGGCGCCCCTTCACGGACAATATGCTGGGCCTGGCCCTGCAGGGCCTGATCCAGCTGCCACAGCAACTGCATGAACTGCTCGGCACGATCGCTGTGCTGGGACGGGCGGCCGATCCGGCCCTGCTGTGCGACGTCTCCGGCGCCGAGCCGGAGGCGCTCGACGACATGCTCGCGCCAGCCTTGCGCGCCGATGTGCTGGCACGGCGCGGCGGGAGCTTCGTCTTCACGCATGACCGCCTGCAGGAGGCGGCCTGCGCCATGCTCGAGCCTTCCCGCCGCACCCGGCTGCACTACGCGGCAGCTCTCGTGCTGCTGGCGCGCGCGCGACTCGACGGCCAGGACCGTACCTTGTTTCATGGGGTCGATCACCTGGCGCACGCCGCCGCCCTGGTACCGGCCGCGCAGGCGGTCGAACTGGCAACGCTGGCGTTGCGCGCAGGCCGGCTCGCGCGCCGCGCCTGCGCCTACACTGCGGCCTGCGGCTACCAGCTGCAGGCCCTGGAGCTGCTGACGCGGGTGCCGGCGTCCGTACCGGGCGCCGCGCTCGCCCTCGACATTGAGCTCGAACTGGCCCATGGCCGCTTCCTGACCGGCCAGCTGGACGACTGCGCTGCCCTGGTGCGCAAGCTGCTGGCGACGGTGCCGGACCGGTTCGTCCAGGCCCAAGTACAGTGCCTCGCGGTCGAGCTGGAGGTGCGGCGCGGCCGCTACCGTGAGGCGAGCACCATCGCGCTCGACGCCCTGCGCGGATTCGGGATCGCCATTCCCCTGGAACCGTCGGAGCACGCCTGCGACTGGGCCTACGCCGCGCTGCGCGCGAGGCTGGACGGGCTGGGCAACCTGGCGCCGCTGACGGATCCCGAGGCCCGGATCGTGGTCTCGCTGCTGGCCAGCCTGCTGGTGCCTGCCGCCTTCACGTCGTTGAACCTGCTGTTCATGCAGCTGTGCCACATGCTGGAACTGACCCTGCGGCATGGCATGACGCCGGCATCGGCCGTGTCGCTCGCCTGGCTCGGCGTCGTTGTATGCGAGCGCTACCGCGCGTTTGACGACGGCTTCGCTTATGCGCAGCAGGCGCGCGAGCTGATCGGGCGGCATGGCTACGTTTCGCACGAGGCGCAAGTGCTATTGGCGCTCGACCAGGCCAGCGTCTGGACCCAGCCGCTGGACTTTTCGCTCGATTGCGCCCAGGCCGGCTTCGAAGCCGCGCGCGCGCAGGGAGACTTCACGATCGCTTGCTTCGAAGCCTGCCATCGGACCTGCATCCTGCTGGCGCGAGGCGACCGGCTCGAGGCGGTGCGCGAGGAAATCGAACGCGCGCTGGCCTTCGTCACTCAGGTCGGCTTTGCGGATGTGGAAGCGATCCTGTGCGTGCAGCGCGATGTCGTGGACTGCCTGAGGACGGTCCAGGCGGGCGGCAGCGAGCGAACGGCGCTGCTGTGCCGGCACGAGCAGCCCGGCAACGGCTTTGCCGAATCCATGTCGACGCTGCGCTTCTGGCACTGGCTCTACATCGGCATGCTCGATTACCTGGATGGCGATGACGCGCAGGCCCTGTTCTGCCTGGAGCAGGCCGGGTTGCTCGCTTGGTCGGCGCCAGCGCACCTGCACCAGGCCGACTACCACCTGTTCAGCATCCTTGCCTTGTGCCGCGCGCCTGGCCTGGCCGCTGGCGATGCTGGCGACGCTGGCGTCCGTGCACGTGTTGATGCGCATGTCGCGCAGCTTGCATCCTGGGCCGCCGGCTATCCGCGCGGCTTCGCCGACAAGCTGGCATTGGCCCATGCCGCCGTCCTCGACCGCAGCGGCGAGGCCATGGCCGCGCTCGCGGCCTACGAACACGCGGCGGCGCTGGCGAAGGAGGGCGGCAGCACGCACATCGAAGGAATCGCGCACGAATGTGCTGCGCGGCTGGCCCGGCACGGGGGCCTGGCCACTGCGGCGAGCGCGCACGCCAGCGACGCGTGCGCGGCCTACCGCCGCTGGGGCGCACTCGGCAAGGTGGCCCGACTCGAGGCTGCCTGTCCGGGGTCGGGCGGCGCGGCCCCTTTGGGCCCGCCCGGCGCCACCGGGGCGATCCGCGACATCGACGGCGTCATTCGTGCGACGCGCGCCCTGTCGGAAGAGATTCACCCGGCGCCACTGGTCAAGGCCTTGATGAGCATTGCACTGGAATATGCGAGCGCCCAGCGCGGCGTGCTCCTGCGGCGCGACGGCGACCGGCTGCAGGTCCAGGCCAGCGCGCGCCTCGGCGCCGACGGCGTCGACATCGACATCGACATGACTCAGGCGACGCCGGGCGAACTGGATCTTCCACTCACGCTCATCCATACCGCCTTGCGCTCGCGCACGGCGGTCAGCGTCAGCGACAGCCAGCGCCCTCCCGGCCATGCGCTCGATCCCTACCTGCGCACTCACCCGCGCTGCGCTGCGATCGCGATTCCCATGATCAAGCGATCGCAACTGGTCGGCATGCTGTATCTCGAGAACCGCCTGTCGTCCAGCGGCTTTACCGGCGAGCATACCCAGTTGCTGTCGCTGCTGGCGGCGCAGGCGGCCGTATCGCTCGAGAATGCGAACCTGTATGCCGAGCTGCTGCAGGAAAACCGCGAGCGGCGCCAGGCCGAGCGCGCCTTGCGGGAAAGCCGCGCGACCCTGCTGCTGGGGGAAGGGATCAACCAGAGCGGGAGCTGGACCTGGGAAATCGAGGACGCCGTGGTCAACTGTTCCCCCGAGTTCCGCCGTATCTTCGGCCTCGATCCCGAGGTGACGTGGATTGCCTTTGACGCCCTGATGGCACGTATCCATCCGGGCGACCGCGCCGGCGCCGCGCACCTGCTGGGCGAAGCCTCCGCCGCCCGCAAGGCGTTTCGTTTCGAGCACCGGATCACGGGGGCCAAGGGGGAAATCCGCCACCTGTCCGTCATCGGGCAGCCGATGGCCGACAACGAGACCGACATCTACGTCGGTACCGTCAGCGACGTCACGCGCCGGAAGACGGAGGAGGCTTCGCTGCAGCGGGCCCAGGAGGAACTGGTGCGCGGCGCCAGGCTGACCACGGTTGGCCAGCTGACGGCTGCGATCGCGCACGAGGTGAACCAGCCGCTGATGTCGATCTCGAGCAATGCAGGCGCCGGCCTGCGCTGGCTGCAGCGCGACACGCCGGCGCTCGATAAGCTGGGCGGCCTGCTGCACGACATCGTCGGCCAGAGCCAGCGCGCCGGCAGGATCATCCAGACCCTGCAGGCGCTGGGACACCAAAGCCCCGTATTCCACCCGGCCCACTTGCATGCGATGATACGGGATGCCCTCGCGCTCGCGCGCGGCGAGCTGGACCGCCATGAAATCAGGGTGATGCTTGACCTGGCAGCCGATCCGGACCGCATCGAGGTCGACGCGGTACAGTTGCAGCAGGTACTGGCCAACCTGCTGGGCAATGCGATCGAGGCGATGGCCGCCACCACGGGCCGTGAACGGATCCTGCAGGTGGCGACCGTCTGCGTCCGGGACGGCGTCGAGGTCCAGGTGTCGGACAACGGCGTTGGCGGCTGCGAGGCAGGGCTGGAAGCCATGTTCGAGCCGTTTGTCAGCACCAAGCCCGGGGCGATCGGCATGGGCCTGGCAGTATGCCGATCGATCATCGAAGCCCATGGTGGCAGCATCCGGGCGCAGCCGCGCGCACCGCATGGCTGTCACCTGGTCTTCATCCTGCCATTGACGGCCGACCTGAAAGGAGATTCGCCATGACGGCGCCAATGGTATTCGTGGTGGACGACGACGACGCGGTGCGCGCGTCGATCCTGAACCTGCTTGCGGCCGAGGGTTTCGAGGCGCGCGGGTTCGCAGCCGGTACGGCGTTCATCGGGGCAGCGCGCCCGGATACGGCGGCCTGCCTGGTCTGCGACATGAAGATGCCCGAGCTGGGTGGCCTGGAGGTCGCCGCTGAAATGGCGCGCCAGGGCAGCGACATGCCCATCATCTTCATGACCGGCTTCGGCTCGATTCCGATGACGGTGCAGGCGATGAAGGCCGGCGCCATCGAGTTTCTCACCAAGCCGGTCGCACCGGACGAACTTCTGCGCGCGGTGCGTGACGGCCTGCGCACCGACGAGGCGAACCTGGCGGCGCGCCGGGAAACGTCGCAACTGCGCCAGCGCCTGTCGAGCCTGACCCCGCGCGAGCGCGAAACCATGGAGCTGGTCATCGGAGGTCTGCTGAACAAGCAGGTGGCCGACGCCCTGGGCGTCAGCGAAATCATGGCCAAGACCCACAAGCGCAAGGTGATGGACAAGATGGGCGCGCGCTCCTTGCCCGACCTGGTGCGCTACGCCGAGCGGCTTCAGATCGCAAGGGCGCGCAGCCGCTAGTACGGCCTCAGAATGCGTGCCTGATGCCGAGCGCGGTGCCGCGCAGGTGGGCGCCTGCGACCGGATCCAGCCCGTTGATGGCAAAGTCGACGGTTCCGCGATCATCGTTGTGCAGACGCGTGTGGAAGGCGAACAAGGTGGTGCGACGCGACAGGGCCAGCTCATAGCCAATGGTGGCGTGCACCGCGCCGGTGTCAGGTCCTGCGCTGACGAAGCCGATCCGTTCCCTCGCTGTGCCCTTGCCGTCCTGCGCTTTTGCCACGCCGAGGCTCAGGGTATGCTGGCCAACCTGCCGGGTCGCGGACATGTACCAGGCGTCGCGTCGCAGCGCGCCGCTCTTGGTGCGGTAATCCAGGCGTTCGCCGACCAGCGCCAGGCGCGTCGGGCCGACGCGATAGGCCAGCGCCAGCCTGGTGCCACGGTCATCGCGGGCCGGCCCGTGGTAGTCGCGATGGCGTTCATGCGCCAGTGCCACGTACAGCCGTCCGCGCTCCAGCAGCAGGGCTGCCGACTCCAGCGCC
Organism: Telluria sp. LT2P80; assembly: GCF_059685955.1. Taxonomy (NCBI): domain Bacteria; kingdom Pseudomonadati; phylum Pseudomonadota; class Betaproteobacteria; order Burkholderiales; family Oxalobacteraceae; genus Telluria; species Telluria sp. LT2P80. Next base: position 56,698 of record NZ_JCASIO010000003.1, read on the forward strand.
GGGCGGGCGCCGCCTGCGGGGCGCTCCTCGCTGAAGCCGTGCGCCAGGCGTAGCGACAGGCCCCGCCAGGCCGGCGTCCAGTAATGCAGGCTGTTCTGCTGGCGCCGATCGAAGGAACTGATATCGGAAAGGTTGTCGCTGCTGGGCGCAGCGCCGTTGCCCATGATGCTCATGTAGCCCGCCGTCGTCACGTAGAAGGGATCGAGATCGGCGGTCGAGGCATTGTAGGGCGTGGTCCAGTTGCCGGCAAACAGGGTACCCCAGCGGCTTTCGAGGCCGACACGGGTGTTGCGCGAGGCGAGGGCGCCGGTGCCGGTGTCGGGCGCAACCGCGCCCTCGACCTGCCAGATCAGATGCAGGGTGTCGCCGAGCGGGGCGTTGCCGCGCAGCCCGATCACCGAGCGGTAGTTCGCCAGCCGCGTCAGGCGCGCTGCGGCAGGGGGCGAGCGGCCAGCTTGCGCCGATTCCAGGCCGAGATTGAGGCGCCCGTACATCTGGACCGTGTCGGACTGGTCCCGGGCGGCCGAGCCAAGGCAAAAGGGAAGAATGGCGAGTATGCCTGCCGGGAGAAGTCGTGTTTTCATGGTCGATCGATGCCGTGGTGATGAATAGCTGCGGACCATGGCTGCAAGGTCCGTCACGTCTATCCTACGGCGGCGCCGCGCAGCGCGACCCTGCCGAATGACGGGGTCGCACTGCGTGCAAGGCGGACGGGCGCTACAGGGTGATGTAGCCGCGCTTGATGGCCAGGGTCACCGCGTGGGTGCGGTCGCTCGCGCCCAGCTTGACGAGCACGGTGCTCATGTGGCTCTTGACGGTGGGTTCGCTGATGGTGAGGATGGCGCCGATCATGCGGTTGGAATTGCCGTTGGCAGCAAGACGCAGCACCTCGAGTTCGCGCGCAGACAGCTTGTCGGCAGGGAAGTGGCCATCAACCTCATCCTGGGCCACCTTCGCGATGACGCTCGCGCCCTGGTAGACGTGGCGTACCGTATGAGCGAGTTCGGCCGCGGTCACGTCCTTGAGCAGATAGCCGGTGGCACCCGCCTTCAGTGCGGCGATCACGCGCGCGTCACCGCTGAAGGTCGTCAGCACAATGATGCGTGCATCGGGATGCAAGGCGCGGATCGCCACAATCGCCTCGAGCCCATCCTTGACCGGCATTTGCAGGTCCATCAGCGTCACGTCCGGCCGATGGCGAGCGAACTGGGCGATGGCTTCGGCGCCATTGCTGGCCAGGCTGACGATGTCCATGCCGCCCTGGGCGCGCAGGGTGGCGGCAATCCCGTCACGCATCATGGGGTGGTCGTCGGCGATCATCACGCGGATCGGCTGGTCGGGATGGTTCATGTGTCCATGTCGATGTGGGCAAGCTGTAAAACGAATAACAGTCTGGCGCGGCTTTCAGCCCAGGTCAAGCCGGCCTGGGTGCATGGGAACAATGAAGTGGAAACAGGCACCCCGGGGCTGCCCCGGCTCGTAGGCGATCCGCCCCCCGTGTGCGCGCACGATGGCCAGGCAGATTGCCAGTCCCAGGCCGGTACTGCCGGGCTTGGTGGTGAACAGACTACCGAACACGCGCTCGCGGTGGTGCAAGGGGACGCCGGGGCCGTTGTCGCTAATGCGCACTTCCACCTCGTGGCTGCCATGCGGGCGCGTGGCGATACTGATTTGTTTCGGTCCGGTCGGTGCGCTGGAGCCGGTCAACGCCTCGATCGCATTCACGAGCAGGTTGGTCATGACCTGCTGCAGCTGGGTGGCATTGGCGTGAATCGTGGTCTCACCCAGGCCCAGCGCAACCTTCACGTCGATGCCTTCCTTGCGCATGCGGCGCTGCAGGAGCTGGAGAACGTCGCGCGCGGTCTGGTCGACCTTCACCTGCCCCATATCGTTATGTCGGTGCGCCGCGAGCCGCTGCATGCTGCGCACGATCTCGCCGGCGTGCCGCCCGGCGTCGCTGATCAGGGCGATCGATGAAAGGGCGCGGTCAATGTCCGGCTCAGCCTTGCGCAGCCATTTCCTTGCCGCCGCGGCGTGCAGCGAAATTGCCGCCAGCGGCTGGTTGACCTCGTGCGCGATCGACAAGCCGAGTTCACCGAGGCCGGCCGCTTGAACCGCATGCGCCTCCATCGGCAAACTGGGCGATTCGCCCGCGTGGCCGGACTCCACAAGGCCCCACCGTGACCGCAGGCAGGCACGCCGGCCGTGGGCCCCCCAGTGGCCGTGGCTGGTAAGCGCGGCCTGCCGGAAGTGGCTGGTGACCGAGGCCAGGCCGCAAGCATGGGTCAGGTGCGCCGCTTCTTCCCAGGCCAGGGCAGCCATCCAGTGCCGCCCCTGGCCGGTGGCCGCGTCGGCCGCCGCCTCATAACCGCGCAAGGCGGCCAGGACATCGCCGTTGTGCCGCGCGTGCGCCGCATCGGCCAGCAGGGAAAAGCTGGCGGCATTGGCCGGGTGCAGCCAGGCCATGCGGCGCAGCTCCGCACAATGGATGTCCGGCTTGCAGTCGGCGCCAGCATCCATGTTGCGCGACGTGGCCAGCGCAGCGAACAGGTGGAAACTCATGCGCTCTGCCGGAGGCTGCGGTGCAGCGGCGAGGGCGCGGGCGCGGGCGATGGCGTTCATGGCTTGGGTTTGCGCACCCGCATACCAGGCTGTTTGCAGGACGGTGAGCCAGTGGCCGAAGCGATGTTCAAGCATCGCGCCATCGGGTGCGGTAGATGCCACCGCCTCGTCGCCGACCAGCAGGATGTCCACCAGCGCGGCGCGGCCGGCCAGTTCCGCCCGGTCCTGCGCGCCCGCGGGCCGGCGCCTTGCCTGGGCCAGGCGGCCCGCCAGTTCCGGCAAGGGCATGCCTGCCGCAAACCCGGTACTCGCAAGGCAGAGCGCAGCGCAGGCCGGCGCTGCGTCATCTTCGCAGATGGATGCCAGTTCGCAGGCCGCCTGTTCTAGGCTGGCCATGACCGACGTGACCATTGCCGCCAGCTGCCAGGCCGCATCGGGCTTGCGGCTGACCGCGCTTGCGCTAGATGACGCCGCATGTGGGTGTGGATCACGCAGGGGCCGGACTGACAGGGCAGTGTGTGGAACCTGGTTCATGGGATGGGACGTGCTTTCATCGAGTGAACAATCTGGGGCGGGGCGCAGAAGGTCGCCGCCGATTGATTATGGCTGCTTGCGTTGACATATCATTCATACGATAGTTCTATGCGCGTGTGTTTTTGCAGGGCCCGGATGCCCGAAGAGCCGACTGCGCTGCCGTCCGCCCCCGCAAAATGACAGGGGCCGGCCAGGTGCTACGCTGCTATGGTAAGAAAAGCATGCATCTCGCTTGATACCAACGAAAGAAGCGCCATGAACCACACCATCCCATCCCGTCGTACCGGCGTCCATGCGGCGTTGCTGGCCTCCGGCCTGCTGGCCGCAGCGGCGGCCCAGGCCCAGGCCCAGGCCCAGGCCGATCTGATCCTCACCAACGGCAAGATTGCCACCATGGTCCGCGAGGGCGAGTTCGTCCAGGCCGTCGCGGTCAAGGACGGCAAGGTGCTGGCAACGGGAAGCAATGCCGCTGTGCTGAAGCACAAGACCGCCACGACCCGGGTAATCGACACCGGCGGGCGCACCGTGATTCCCGGCCTGAACGATTCCCACACCCATGTGATCCGCGAAGGCCTGAACTACAACATGGAGCTGCGCTGGGACGGCGTGACATCGCTCAAGCGCGCGCTCGACATGCTGAAGGAGCAAGCTGCGCGCACGCCGGAAGGCGAATGGGTGAAGGTGGTGGGTGGCTGGAACGAGTACCAGTTCGAGGAAAAGCGCTTGCCGACGCTGGAGGAGATCAATGCGGCCGTGCCCGATCGGCCGGTTTTCGTTCTCTACCTGTACGGCTTGGGCTTCCTGAACACGAAAGGCATCGAGACGCTCGGCTACACCAGCGAGACGAAGTACAAGGATGGCGTGGTGGAGCTGGACGCCAACGGCGATCCGACAGGGCGCCTGATCGCCAAGCCGAATGCGCTGATCCTGTACTCGACGCTGGCCAAGACCAACAAGCTCAGCCGCGAAGATCAGGTCAATTCCACGCTGCACTACTACCGCGAACTCAACAGGCTGGGCGTGACCAGCGTCATCGATGCTGGCGGCGGCTTCCAGAACTACCCGGACGACTATGGCGTGACGATCGGGCTGGCGCGCGAGGGCAAGCTCACCGTGCGCACCGCCTACTACCTGTTTGCCCAGCGTCCCGGCAAGGAACTGGAAGACTTCCAGCGCTGGATCGGCATGACCCACCCAAAGAAGAACGACCACATGTTCTATCCGAATGGCTTCTCGGCGGAAGGTGCGGGCGAGAACCTGGTCGCCAGCGCGGCCGACTTCGAAAACTTCCTGGAACCACGTCCCGACCTGCCAACCCACATGGAGGACGAGCTGGAGCAGGTGGTCAGCCTGCTGGTGCAGAAGCGCTGGCCGTTCCGGCTGCACGCCACCTACGGTGAAAGCATCGACCGCGACCTGGCGGTGATCGAGAAGGTCAACGCGACAACGCCGCTGAACGGGCTGCGCTTCATTGTCGACCACGCGGAGACCGTCACCGACGCCCAGCTGGCGCGCATTAAGAAGCTGGGTGGCGGCATCGCAGTCCAGGACCGCATGCACTTCCAGGGCGAGAGCTACTGGAAGCGCTATGGCGCGCAGACGCGCCAGATGCCGCCGATTCGCAAGATGCTGGACATGAGGATCCCGGTCGGCCTGGGTACCGATGGCACACGGGTGTCGAGCTATAACCCCTGGCCGTCGCTGTATTGGGCCGCCACTGGCAAGACTGCTGGCGGCATGTCGACCTGGCAGGCGAGGGATGTACCAAGCCGCTATCAGGCCCTGAGGTTGATGACCACGGGTTCGGCCTGGATGAGCGGCGAAGAGAAGCTCAAGGGAACGATTCGGCGTGGCCGGTATGCCGACTTCGTGGTCCTGCCCCAGGACTACTTCACGATGGAGGCGGAAGGCATCAAGCGCCTGGAGAGCCTGTTGACCGTGGTGAACGGCACGGTGGTCTACGGCGCCGGTCCTTATTCGCCGCTGAATCCGCAAATGCCGCCGGTGTCGCCGGCGTGGAGCCCGGTGGCTGTCTACGGCGGCTATCAGAACCGCTGAAGGCTGGCAGCCGCAGTTCTTGCGCGCATGGCGTCCTGCGCTCGCGACTGAAACGTCACAACGAACAGGGAGATATCAAATGGAGATCGTCACGCATCACGGCGAAGGCAAGCTGCAACAGATTATCGAGGTTGGATCGCATCGCCTCACTGCGGATGCGTCGGTTGAGGCGGGAGGCGAAGCGACCGGCCCCGAGCCTCACGACCTGCTGGCGGCAGCAATGGGCGCATGTACCGCGCTTACAGTGACAATGTATGCGCGACGCAAGGGTTACAAGCTTGACGATGTGAATGTGCATATCAGCCACGGTCAGCAGGACGGGTCCTATGCATTTACCCGGAGTATTCATTATGTCGGTGAATTGAGCAGCGAAGAAAGGGCGCGCCTTACCGACATTGCGAACAAATGTCCGGTGCATAAGACGCTCGCGGGAACGATACAAATCGTGACGAATGAGAGTTGAGCCTGCATGGCTTGTCGCATGTGTTTTCATCCGCATCCAGAGGTTCCAATTACACCTGTCTCATTACTTTCAGAAGGCTCACGCGATTCATTGACAAAACTGTCTAAGCCAACTGACAGAACAATCTGGTGCTTGGGGAAAGTAACAGCGAAGATCTCGGCCGCTCAGCTAAAACACTTGCGCCGTTGCGACCGAATTCCCCACTGGCTGCACCGGCGCGTATCAATGCGGAAATGATATTCCAGGCCGAATATTCGATCGGCTTTGTACCTGGTATAGACATATTGAGACCGATTGACGCCGGGCGCTGAAGTGATGTGCCGGCGGCTTGCAGGTGCGTCAGTTCCCGGGCAAGGCGCCAATTGCCGTGATGGCCTAGTCAGTTTGACGGATGCGGCTAGGCCGCTTGCCATTCGTATTCACCCTTCCTGCCAATTGGCGCGGGTACACGCGCCCACTAAGCTCATGCGATCCCCAAGGCGTCAGGAGAATCACGTGGCAAGCAAAAGCAAGGCAGGGCAGGTACTGGCCAGCAGCACGATATCGTTCACGATCTGTTTCGCAATCTGGATGATGTTCGCGGTGCTTGGCATTCCCATCAAAGCGATGCTGGGCCTGAACGAAACGCAGTTTGGCCTGTTGGCAGCGATGCCGGTACTGAGCGGGTCGCTGGTACGTGTACCGCTGGGCATCTGGTGCGACAAATATGGCGGACGGATCGTGTTCTTCCTGCTGATGCTGGTATCGGTGATCCCGATCTACCTGATCGGCAAGGCGACCGCATACTGGCAATTTTTGGTGCTGGGCCTGATCGTGGGTATCGTTGGCGGCTCGTTCTCGGTCGGCACGCCGTATGTGGCGCGCTGGTTCTCGAAAGAGCGCCGCGGACTTGCGATGGGTATCTTCGGGGCCGGCAACTCCGGTTCCGCGCTCACCAAATTCGTCGCACCGGCGATCATCGCTGCCTACGGATGGCAGATGCTGCCTACAGTGTATGCCGTGACGCTCCTCGTGACGGCAATCCTGTTCTGGCTATTCAGCGCGACCGATCCCGCGCACCAGAGCGGCGCCAGTGTGCCGTTCTCGGAACAGATGAAGGTGCTGAAGGACCCGCGCGTGTGGCGCTATTGCCAATACTACTCGGTGGTGTTCGGCGGCTATGTAGCGTTGGCGCTCTGGATGACCAAATACTACGTCGGCGAATACGGGTTCGATCTGCGTCTGGCGGCCTTGCTGGCTGCATGCTTTTCGCTGCCAGGCGGTGTGCTGCGTGCGCTGGGCGGCTGGATTTCGGACCGTTACGGCGCCTATAAGGTCACCTGGTGGGTGATGTGGGTGTGCTGGGTCTGTTTCTTCCTGCTGTCGTATCCGCCGACCAGCATGGCCATCAAGACGGTCAACGGCGAAATGAACCTGAGCCTGGCACTGACACCGTGGATGTTTACCGGCCTGCTGTTCATCGTCGGTACGGCGATGGCTATCGGCAAGGCGTCAGTCTTCAAATTCATCGGCGACGAATACAGCGACAACATCGGCGCCGTCTCCGGCGTAGTGGGTCTGGCCGGCGGACTGGGCGGCTTTGTCCTGCCCATCCTGTTCGGTGTGCTGCTGGACCTCACCGGTGTCCGGTCGAGCGCCTTCATGCTGCTCTACGGAACCGTCTGTGTATCGCTGATCTGGATGCACTTCTCATTCAAGCCAGATGCCGCTGTGGCGCCTGGTGCTGCAGCACTGCGCGCGGCTGCCTGACTTTCAATCGCAATCTGGAGATATTCATGAGCAAATATGTGATCAACGCCTGGGAACCGGAAAATCCAGCGTTCTGGCACGACGGGGGCAGTGCAACTGCCAATCGCAACCTGTGGCTGTCCATTCCGGCGCTGGCATTGGCCTTCGCCATCTGGATGGTGTGGAGTGTGGTGGTCGTCAACCTGCCCGCGATTGGTTTTCAATACAGTACCAATCAGCTGTTCTGGCTGACTGCCTTGCCCGGCCTGTCGGGTGCGACACTGCGCATTTTCTATTCGTTCATGGTGCCCATTTTTGGTGGCCGCAAGTGGACCACGATCTCGACAGCCTCGCTGTTGATCCCGGCCATCGGCATCGGTTTTGCCGTGCAGGATGTCACCACCGGGTACCCGACCATGCTCCTGCTGGCCTTGCTGTGCGGCTTTGGCGGAGGCAATTTTGCGTCGTCGATGGCGAATATCAGCTTTTTCTACCCGAAGGCGAAAAAGGGCTATGCACTCGGCATGAATGCCGGCCTGGGGAATCTGGGCGTATCGGTCGTGCAGTTCGTCGTGCCGATGGTCATTACCGCCGGCGTGTTCGGCGCTGTTGGCGGAGCGCCCCAGCAGGCAATCAAGGCCGGAACGACGAGCACGCTGTGGCTACAGAACGCCGGCTTCATCTGGGTGCCATTCATCGTCGCCAGTACCGTGCTGGCATGGTTCGGCATGAACGACCTGGCTTCGGCCAAGGCCTCGTTTGCCGAGCAGGCCGTCATCTTCAAGCGCAAGCACAACTGGCTCATGTGCTGGCTTTACACCGGGACATTCGGCTCGTTCATCGGCTATTCGGCTGGTTTTCCGCTGCTGATCAAAACCCAGTTCCCGGATGTCAATCCACTGCAATATGCCTTCCTGGGGCCGCTTGTCGGTGCGCTTGCGCGGGTACTGGGCGGCATCGTCGCTGACAAACTGGGTGGCGCGCGCGTGACCGTGTGGACGTTTGCCTGCATGATCGCGGCTGCCTACGGCGTGATCTGGTTCCTGCCAAACGCCGGCACGAACGGCGACTTCACCGGTTTCTTCTGGATGTTCATGCTGCTGTTCGCCGCCACCGGCGTGGGTAACGCATCGACGTTCCGCATGATTCCCGTAATCTTCCTGACCGAACACCAACGCGCGGCCAAGCGCAAGAACATCGCGCTCCAGCACCAGGCGGTCGCCGATGCAAACAAGGAAGGCGCTGCAGTGCTCGGCTTCACGTCGGCGGTGGCGGCTTATGGCGCGTTCTTCATTCCCAAGAGCTACGGCACCTCGATCGCACTGACCGGCAGCGCCGATGCAGCCCTGTGGTGCTTCATCGGCTTCTATGTCAGCTGCATCGTCATTACCTGGTGGTGTTACGCACGCAAGGACGCGGACATGCCATGTTGATGGCGCTATGGCAGGTTTCTTTGCTACCTCTGCAGCCACTGCCATTCGATGCGGAACTCGTGCGCAAGCCAACGCAATCAGGGCCGCGTTAAACGTCGTATCCGACCGCGACGACCCGGACTTTGCCAGGGGTGCATGACGACGCTATGCCGGCTGATGCAATTCACGCCACCAAGGAGAACATCGGTGCACGGTATTGAAAAGTTTGTACACGGTTTCACATGCTTCCAGCAGCAATACTTCAGTGAGCCGCAGAACGTGCCTGACAGTTTGCGGGCCGGGCAGCGTCCAGCCACGCTGGTCATCGGGTGCTGCGATGCACGCGTCGATCCCATGCTGCTGACCGGCAGCCTGCCGGGTGAACTGTTCGTGGTGCGCAATATCGCCAACCTGGTGCCGCCATGTACGCCGCAGGCGCCGCCTGGCGTCAGTTCGGCGATCGAATTTGCCATTTGCAATCTCGAGGTCGCGCGTGTCATCGTACTGGGTCATTCGCATTGCGGCGGAATCCGCGCCCTGATGGGCCCGCGCACGCCAGTGGCCGAGACGGATTTCGTCGGTCAGTGGATGCGCATTGCAGAGCCGGTAGCGCGCCAGGTGAGGCGCGACCTGGCGCACCGCAGCAGCGCCGAGCAGCACAAGGCTTGCGAGTTCGCCAGCATTCTGCAGTCGCTCGACAATCTGCTGACCTACCCGTGGTTGAAGCGCCGCGTCGAACAGGGACTGGTCAAGCTGCACGGGTGGTATTTCGATATCGAGGCAGGTGCGTTGATGGCCTATTCTGCGCGGCAGCAGCGATTCTTGCCGCTTGTGTGTCCACTGGTACCGCGCCGCGATGTGCAGCTTGGGCAGGTGGACAAGAGCGCTCTGCCGTGGACGGACAGCGTGGAGGCTGCGCGCGCAGCTTGAGCCCCCGGCGTGGCGCCGCGTTGCCAGCGCCGCTGCGGTCGGTTGCAGGGCGCGGCGGGCGTCAGGCGTAGCGCAGTACGGCGCCACCGCGGCCGAACGCGGCAAACCGGTCCATCTGACCGGCCCGGATGTAACTCACCATCTTCTCCAGTGCTGCGTCGGTGCGTCGTCTGTCCGGCAGCAGGCCACCAGCGCCACCGAGCGTGCTCACCAGCACGACATCCCAGTGCATGCCCAACTTGCTGGCCTCCGCTTCGAGGTTGGCGAATGTATCGAGCTCCCCGACCTGCTTGGCCACACACATGACCGGGACCAGAGTCTGGCGCGGGGCGGCCGCCGTGGGGCCCGGTTCGGCCTCTGACGCGGCAAAGGCCAGCAGCAACCGTTGTGGCTCGTCCTGCATTGCTGCTGCAACCAGCAGCCCTTCGAAACTGTCGATATTCATCATTGATTCCTGTTGATCTGCGGCGCGCGGCAAAGTGACGGCACCCTGACCCTTATAGTCTGCCCGCCCAGGCCTGCCAATCGGTGGCAGTAACTAGTGCGGGTAGTCCTTTTGGCACAGGCGGCGCACGGCTAGTCATTAAGGTGTACGCCGGACTAGTTCCTCTCGCATCCGGATGCGGGCTTCTTGCCGATACCGGGAAACGGTCGTGCTCCGTAGACTGATTTCATCGGCGGTCCATGCAGCGTGCGTGGGACCGAATTCATTTCCTGGCCCGGCACGCGGCGCCAGCGAGGAGGCAGCATGAGTCATTTTCTGGATCGACTGAAGTTTTTCAGCAAGACCACATCGACGTTCTCGGACGGCCACGGCGCTGTCGTGAACGAAGACCGCACCTGGGAGAACACCTACCGCCAGCGCTGGCAGCACGACAAGATCGTGCGCTCGACGCACGGCGTGAACTGCACCGGCTCGTGCAGCTGGAAGGTGTATGTCAAGAACGGCCTGATTACGTGGGAAACCCAGCAGACCGACTATCCCCGTACCCGGCCCGACCTGCCCAACCACGAACCGCGCGGTTGTCCGCGCGGCGCCAGCTATTCGTGGTACGTGTATTCGGCGCAGCGCGTCAAGTATCCGATGGTGCGCGGCCGCCTGATGGAGATGTGGCGCGAAGCACGCCTGACGATGGACCCGGTCACAGCCTGGGACTACATCAGCCAGGATCCGGAACGTTCGGCGCGGTACAAGTCTGTGCGCGGCCTGGGCGGTTTCGTGCGCGCCACCTGGGACGAGAGCAACGAGATCATCGCCGCCGCCAATGCGCTGACGATCAAGAAATACGGCCCCGACCGTATCGTCGGCTTTTCGCCGATCCCTGCGATGTCGATGGTCAGCTACGCGGCCGGCACACGCTACCTGTCGCTGATCGGCGGCGTGGCATTGAGTTTCTATGACTGGTACTGCGATTTGCCGCCGGCCAGCCCGCAAGTCTGGGGCGAGCAGACCGACGTGCCGGAATCGGCGGACTGGTACAACTCGACCTATCTGATGGTATGGGGATCGAACGTGCCGATGACGCGCACGCCGGACGCCCACTTCTATACCGAAGTGCGCTACAAGGGCACCAAGACCGTGGCCGTGTCGTCCGACTTCGGCGAGATGGCCAAGTTCGGCGACATCTGGCTGGCACCGAAGCAGGGCACCGACGCGGCGCTGGCCATGGCCATGGGCCACGTCATCCTCAAGGAGTTCCACGCCCAGAGCCAGTCGCAGTATTTCAAGGACTACGCCAAGCAGTTCACCGACTTCCCGATGCTGGTGTTGCTCACCGAGCAGAATGGCTACCTGGCGCCCGAGTATTTTCTGCGCGCCTCGCACCTGGCACACAATCTCGACGAGACCAACAACCCCGACTGGAAAACGCTCGTCATCGACGACGCCAGCGGCGACATCGTTGCACCGGCCGGCTCGATCGGTTTCCGCTGGGGCGAGTCGGGCAAGTGGAATCTGGAGATGAAACAGGGCGGCAACAACCAGCCCATCGATCCACGCCTGTCGCTCATCGACAGCAGCGACGCGGTGGTCTCGGTCGGCTTTCCGTACTTTGGCGGCCGCGATGCCAAGGACATGTTGCCGCGCAACGTCCCGGTCAAGCGGGTCACGCTGGCCGATGGCCGCAGCGTGCTCGTGGCCACCGTGTTCGACCTGACCCTGGCCAACTACGGCATCGACCGCGGCCTGGGTGGCGACAACGTCGCCACGAGCTTTGACGACGATGTGCCTTACACGCCGGCATGGCAGGTCAAGCACACCGGCGTGAAGGCGGCCGACGTGATCACCGTGGCCCGTCAGTTCGCGCAGAATGCCGACCAGACCCGCGGCAAGAGTATGGTCATCGTCGGCGCGGCGCTGAATCACTGGTACCACATGGACATGACGTACCGGGGCATCATCAATATGCTGATGATGTGCGGCTGCGTCGGCCAGTCGGGCGGCGGCTGGGCCCACTACGTCGGCCAGGAGAAACTGCGCCCGCAAACGGGCTGGACCCCGCTCGCCTTCGCGCTCGACTGGAACCGGCCGATGCGCCAGATGAACGGCACCTCGTTCTTCTATGCGCACACGAGCCAGTGGCGCCACGAAAAGCTGCACACCGAAGAAATCTCGTCGCCACTGGCGGGGGATGACGTGGCGCCGATGAGTCTGCTCGATTACAACGCCAAGGCCGAGCGCATGGGCTGGCTGCCGTCCGCGCCGCAGCTGCAAACAAACCCGCTGGATGTGGCGCGTGCCGCCCTTGCTGCGGGCAAGACGCCGGCCGACTACGCACTGGCCCAGATCAAGGCCGGCAAGCTCGAATTCTCGTGTGACGACCCCGACAATCCTGCGAACTTCCCGCGCAATATGTTCGTCTGGCGCTCGAACATCCTGGGCAGCTCCGGCAAGGGCCATGAATACTTTCTGAAATACCTGCTCGGCACGCAGAACGCGCTGATGAGCAACGAAGACGATTGCATCAAGCCGCGCGACGTCAAAGTACGTCCCGCCGCTGAAGGCAAGCTCGATTTGCTGGTGGTCCTGGACTTTCGCATGTCCACGACCTGCCTGTACGGCGACATCGTGCTGCCAACAGCCACCTGGTACGAAAAGGACGACCTGAACACGTCCGACATGCACCCGTTCATTCACCCGCTGTCCGAGGCCGTGCAGCCCTTGTGGCAGTCACGCTCGGACTGGGACATCTACAAGGGCATCGCCGAGAAATTCAGCGAGATCGGCGGTGCGCTGCTGGGCACCCAGCACGATCTGGTGCTCACGCCGCTGATGCACGATTCCCCGGGCGAACTGGGCCAGCCGTTCGATCCGAAAGACTGGCGTGCCGGCGAGTGCGAGCCGATTCCGGGCAAGACCATGCCGAACATGACGGTCGTGGAGCGCGACTATGCGCAGATCTACAAGAAGTTCACGTCGGTCGGGCCCTTGCTCGAATCGGTTGGCAACGGCGGCAAGGGCATCGCCTGGAAGACCGGCCACGAGGTCGAGGTGCTGCGCGGCGTGAACCGCGTCGTGACGGAAGAGGGCGTCTCGAAGGGCCAGCCGCGCCTGGACACGGCGATCGATGCCTGCGAAATGATCCTGTCGCTCGCGCCGGAAACCAACGGCCACGTGGCAGTCAAGGCCTGGGCCGCGCTGTCGGCCATGACGGGCCGCGACCATACCCATCTTGCGCTGCCGCGCGAGCACGACACGATCCGCTTCCGCGATGTGCAGGCGCAGCCACGCAAGATCATTTCGTCGCCGACCTGGTCGGGCCTGGAATCGGAAGAAGTCAGCTACAACGCCTGCTATACCAATGTGCATGAAATGATCCCGTGGCGCACGCTGACCGGCCGCCAGCAGTTCTACCAGGATCACCGCTGGATGCGCGACTTCGGCGAAGGCCTGTGTGTCTACAAGCCGGCGATCGACACCAAGACCACGGCGGCCATGCTGGGCAACAGCCCGAACGGCAACCGCGAGATCGCGCTCAACTTCATCACGCCGCACCAGAAGTGGGGAATTCACTCGACCTACTCGGACAATCTGCGCATGTTGACGCTCTCGCGCGGCGGGCCGCACGTATGGCTGTCCGAAACCGACGCCAAGGCCGCCGGCATCGTCGACAACGACTGGCTCGAGGTATTCAACGTGAATGGCACGCTGACGGCGCGCGCCGTCGTCAGCCAGCGCGTCCCAGAAGGCATGACGATGATGTACCACGCCCAGGAAAAGATCATCAATGTGCCGGGCGCGGAGATCTCGGGCAAACGGGGCGGCATCCACAACTCGGTCACGCGCACCGTGACCAAGCCGACCCACATGATCGGCGGCTATGCGCAGCTGTCATGGGGCTTCAATTATTACGGCACGGTCGGCTCGAACCGGGATGAATTCGTCCTGGTTCGCAAGATGAACAAGGTCGACTGGCTGGAAGGCCCGTTGGAGCAACCGGCATGAGCGCGTCACCTTCAAGGAGCACAGAATGAAAATCAGAGCGCAAATCGGCATGGTCCTGAACCTGGACAAGTGCATCGGCTGCCACACCTGTTCGGTCACCTGCAAGAACGTCTGGACCAGCCGCGATGGCGTCGAATACGCCTGGTTCAACAACGTCGAAACCAAGCCCGGCATCGGTTACCCGAAGCAGTGGGAAAACCAGGACAAATGGCAGGGCGGCTGGCGTCGCACCGCGGCCGGCAAGCTCGAGCCGCGCCAGGGCAGCCGCCTGAAAATCCTGGCCAACATCTTCGCCAATCCGAACCTGCCGCAGATCGACGAGTACTACGAGCCGTTCACCTACGACTACGAGCGCCTGCAGAATGCGCCGTTGTCCGAGACGCCGCCGACTGCGCGGCCCATCTCGGTGTTGACCGGCAAGACGATGGAAAAGATCGAGTGGGGCCCGAACTGGGAAGACGATCTGGGCGGCGAATTTGCCAAGCGCAGCCAGGATCAGCTGTTCAACAACATGCAGAAGGAGATGTACGGCACGTTCGAGAACACCTTCATGATGTACCTGCCACGCCTGTGCGAGCATTGCCTGAACCCGACCTGCGTGGCGTCGTGCCCGTCCGGCTCGGTCTATAAACGCGAGGACGATGGCATCGTGCTGATCGACCAGGACAAGTGCCGCGGCTGGCGCATGTGCATCTCGGGTTGCCCGTACAAGAAGATCTATTACAACTGGTCGTCGGGCAAGGCCGAGAAATGCACGTTCTGCTATCCGCGCATCGAAGCCGGCCAGCCGACCGTGTGCTCGGAAACCTGCGTCGGACGTATCCGCTATCTGGGCGTGCTGCTGTACGACGCGGACAAGATCGAAGAAGCCGCATCGGTGGCAGATCCCCGCGACCTGTATCCGTCGCAGCTGGGCCTGTTCCTCGATCCGCATGACCCGGCGATCATCGCCGAGGCGCGCCTGCAGGGCATTCCGGACAGCTGGCTGGACGCCGCCAAGCGCTCGCCCGTCTACAAGATGGCGGTGCAATGGAAAGTGGCATTCCCGCTGCATCCGGAATACCGCACGCTGCCGATGGTCTGGTATATCCCGCCACTCTCGCCGATCCAGGCGGCCGCCGAATCGGGCCGCATGGGCCGCAACGGCATCCTGCCCGATACGCAGAGCCTGCGCATTCCCGTGCAGTACCTGGCCAACCTGCTCACGGCCGGCGACGGGCCGCCAATCGTGCGGGCACTCGACCGCATGCTGGCGATGCGTGCCTACATGCGCAGCAAGACCGTCGAGAAAGTCGTCAACCTGGACGTGCTCGAACAGGTCGGGCTGGACCAGGCCACCGTCGAGGACATGTACCACATCATGGCGATTGCCAATTATGAAGACCGCTTCGTGATCCCGAGCAGCCACAAGGAGATGGCGGAAGACAGCTTCAACGAGAAGGGCAGTTGCGGCTTCAGCTTCGGCAACGGCTGCGCCGATGGCGTGAGCGAGCCGAGCCTGTTCGGCAAAAAGAAGCAGGGCTCGACCATCTTCATGGCGATGCCACGGTCGCGCAAGAAAGCTGTAACCCAGGAACCATCATGAAAACCTACCAAGTTCTGTCCGCACTGCTGCAATACCCCGAGCCCGCGCTGTGCGAGGCGCTGCCCGAACTGAGCGTAGCCCTGGCGCCGCACGAGGGCGCCCTGAGCCGGCTCGCCCCGTTGTTTGCGCACCTGGCGGCAACGCCGCTGATCGACCTGCAGCAGCAGTATGTGATGACGTTCGACCGCAATCCCTCGCACTCGCTGCACCTGTTCGAGCACATTCACGGCGAATCGCGCGACCGTGGCCAGGCGATGGTCGACCTGCTGGCCGAGTACAGCCGTCATGGTTTGCAGATGGTCGGCAATGACCTGCCCGATTTCGTGCCGCTGTTCCTCGAATTCATCGGCCAGCAAAGTGACGACGAAGCGGCCCGCCTGCTGGGCGATGCGATCCATGTGCTGGCCCACATCGGCGGCAAGCTCGCCGCGAATGCCAGCCCATATGCATGCGTGTTCGCGCTGCTCGAGACGATGAGCCCGGTTGCTGCGGAGGCGCTCACCGAGCCGCCCGTGCGCGACATGGACGAAGCGCTCGAAACCTTTGGCCCCGGCGCAGACGGGGTCGAGCCCCTGCTCAAGACGATGACAGGCGGGGCCCAACCGATCAATTTCTATCCGAAGGCCGCTGCCACGCAGCGCCCTTGAAGGAATCGCCATGAACTACCTGAATCAATTCCTGTTTGGGATTTATCCGTATATCGCGCTCGTCGTCTTCCTGCTCGGCAGCCTGATCCGCTTCGACCGCGAGCAGTACACGTGGAAATCCGAATCGAGCCAGACCCTGTACACGGGCTGGCTGCGGCTGGCCAGCCCGCTGTTCCACGTGGGCATCCTGGGCCTGTTCTTCGGCCACGTCGTCGGTTTGCTCACCCCCGTCGTGGTCTGGGACACGCTCGGCATCGACCACGGCACCAAGCAACTGGTGGCCATGGTGGCCGGCGGCGTCATGGGACTACTGACGCTGGTTGGCCTGCTGCTGTTACTGGCCCGCCGGTTCTCGAACGACCGCCTGCTGCGGGTGACCACGTTCCGGGACAAGATCGTGCTGTTCTGGATACTCGCGACGCTGTTGCTGGGGCTCTCGTCGATCTTCGCGTCGGCTTCGCACATGGATGGCCACATGATGGTCATGTTGATGACCTGGGCGCAGCACGTGCTGACCTTGCGCGGCGACGCGGCCTCGTTCGTCATCGACGCGCCGCTTGTCTTCAAGCTCCACCTGTTCATGGGTATGTCGCTGTTCGTGATTTTCCCGTTCACCCGCCTGGTGCATGTCTGGAGCGGCTTCGGCGCCCTGGGCTATCTGGGCCGCGCCTGGCAACTGGTTCGTGCACGCTGAGCCCGCACGCTGATTCGTCAAGGAGAACATCATGGGTATTGCTGTCAACGGCGTCGAATTGAGCGACGCCACCATCGCGCGCGAACTGGCGCACCACCAGAGCGCAGCCAACCCGTTGAAACAAACGGTGCACGAACTGGTGCTGCGCGAAGTCCTGTTGCAGGAAGCGGCGCGCCTCGGATTGGGCCAGTTGGAAGAGGACGACCGCATCGAGGCGCTGTTCGTGCGCGAAGTGCGGGTGCCGGAACCCGATGCACAGGCCTGCCTGCGCTATTACCAGAGCCAGGCCGCGCGCTTTTCCAGCGGTGCCATGGTCGAGGCGCGCCATATCCTGTTCCAGGTAACGGCGTCGGCGCCGCTGGACCTGGTGCGCCAGACTGCCGAACTGATCCTCGACGAGTTACGGTTACGCCCCGAGCGCTTCGCCGCGCTGGCTGGTGAATACTCGAACTGCCCGTCCGGCGCCGTTGGCGGCAGCCTGGGTCAGCTGGGACGGGGCCAGTGCGTTCCGGAATTCGAGGAGTTACTGTTTCGGCTCCGGCCGGGTGAGCTGTCGGGCCGCCTGCTGGAAACGCGCTTCGGGTTGCACATCGTGCAGGCTGAACGCCGCGTGGAGGGCAGGCAGGTACCGTTCGACGCGGTGCACGAACAGCTTGCCGACGAACTGCGGCGGCAATCGTGGCAGCGCGCACTGCACCAGTACCTGCATATCCTCGTGGGCCGTGCGGGCATCGAGGGCGTGGAACTGGAAGGGGCGGACAGCCCGCTGGTGCAGTAGCCACCGGTAGTGACCGAAGTTTCCATGCGTTCAGATACTGGGTATATACTCGGTCGCACATCCACTTGTTCTTCTACCGACGGAGCCGCCATGCGTCATGCTGTTCCAGGTCTAGCACATTCAGGCCCGCGCGCAGTTGCGCCGTGCTGACCCCGCTCGTCATCTCGACGTGGCAGAAGCTGTCCACGCGCATTGTCGTCATGCTCGTGAGTTTTTTGTGCCTGGGCTTGACAGTCATCGGCTCGACCTTGCTGCTGACCTGGCAGCTCGAAGGCAGCGGCGGGGCCATCAACGTCACCGGCAGCCTGCGCATGAACAGCTACCGGCTCGGGATGCTGCTGGCGACCGCGCCGGCGCCTGGCGACAGGCCGGTGCACCGGGCGAGGGTGCTGGCACAAGTCGCGCAGATGGACGAGACCCTGGCGTTGATCCGCAGGGGTGATCCGCAGCGGCCGTTGTTGCTGCCACCCGGGGCTGAGATCCAGGCCGGCTTTGGCCACGTCAACACGGAGTGGCACAACGCGCTGCGCCCGCAGATTCTGGCGCACCTGGACCGCTTGACCGCGTCACCGGCCGGGCAGGACGACCTGGAAGCCTGCATCGCCCGGTTCGTCAGTCGGGCCGACACGCTCGTACGCCTGATCGAGCGCGACAGTGAGGCCCGGGCGTTCTGGCTGCGCGCGTCGCAACTGGCCTTGCTTGCACTGGCACTGATCGGCACGATTGCCGTGATTTATCTGCTGTTCAACATGATCATTGCGCCGGTCGAGCGCCTGCAAGGGGGCATCGAGCGCATGCGCAAGCAGGATTTCAGCGTGCGGCTGCCGGTCGACAGCAACGACGAATTTGGCCGGCTGGCACAAGATTTCAATCTGATGGCCGATCGCCTGCACGCGCTGTATGGCAATCTGGAGCAGCTGGTCGAAACCAAGACCGTCGCGCTGGAAAGCCGGAATCTGGAGCTGTCGCTGCTGTTCGAAAGCGCGTCGTTCCTGCAGCACCCCCAATCGGCAGAAGCGCTGTGCGCCGGATTTCTGACCCGGATCCGCACCTTCTTCAACGCCGATGGCGGCTCGGTGCGCGTGCTCGATCCGACGCGCGGCATCCTGCACATGATGTGTCATCAGGGGATTTCAGACGAACTGATGGAGGCCGATCACTGCCTGAAAGTAGGCGATTGCCTGTGCGGCGACGCGGCCCTGAAAAAAATCTCGGTCGTGCACGATATGCGCCGCATGCCCGAATCCGTGCGCCTTGCATGTCATCGCCAGGGCTTTGCGACCGTGTCGGTGTTTCATATTTTTGCGCAGAGCCAGCATCTGGGCTTCTTCAACCTGCACTTTCGCGAAGCAACCACCTTCAATCCGCGCCAGCTGGCCCTGCTCGAAACGCTGGGGCAGCTGCTGGGCACGGCCATTGAAAACCAGCGCCTGGCCGAACGTGAGCGCGAGATGGCCATTTCCGAGGAGCGCAACCTGGTGGCGCAGGGGCTCCACGACAGCATCGCGCAAAGCCTGAATTTTCTGAATCTGCAGGTGCAGATGCTGGAACAGTCGCTCGCGCAGAACCACTACGAGGACGTGGCCATGATCGTGCCGGCGCTGCGCGCAGGCGTTGAAGAGAGTTATCAGGACGTGCGCGAGCTGCTGCAGAACTATCGGACCCGGCTGCAAGAAGGGAATTTTGTGCAGTCGCTCGAAGTGACCGTGGCCAAGTTTCGCCGGCAGACGGGCATCGAGATCGCGTTGCAGGCCGATACCGACGGGGCGCCTTTCCCGCGCGAACAGCAATTGCAGATGCTGTTCATCGTGCAGGAGGCGCTGTCGAATATCCGCAAACACGCGGGCGCCCGGCACGTGCAGGTCCGCCTGCATGACCGGCACGACTTCTCGCTCAGCATCGATGACGACGGCGCCGGATTCGATCCGGCGCTGGTCGGCGCCGAGGACGACGGCCATATCGGTATCCACATCATGGGCGAGCGCGCCCGCCGGATGCATGCGACGCTGGACATCACATCGGCGCCGGGAAACGGAACGCAGGTGCAGCTCAGTCTGGCAAGCGCGCAGCGACGCGCTGCCTAGCCATCACGGAACAAGAAAGAACATGGAACAACTTACCACCCCGGGCGCCGAAACGATCAGCGTGCTGTTGATCGACGATCACACGTTATTCCGTAGCGGCATTCGCTCGCTGCTGCAGCGCCATCCGGAATTCACGGTGGTCGGCGAAGCCGCCGACGGGGTCGACGGCATCAAGCGCGCGCTGCAGCTGCAACCCCAGGTCATTCTGCTCGACCTGCACATGCCCGGCATGTCCGGGCTCGAAACGCTCCACCTGCTGCTCCAGGATTGCCCGGACAGCGCAGTGGTGATGCTGACCGTGTCCGAAGATGCACTCGACCTGTCGGCCGCCTTGATTGCTGGCGCGGCCGGGTATCTGCTCAAGAATATCGATACCGATTTTTTGACCCGCGCGATCCGCCGCGCCGCCGCAGGTGAAACCGTCGTTGCCGAAGCCATGACGGCCAAGCTGGTCGCCCAGTTGCACGGTGGCGCGCTGCCCGTGGCCTCGGAGCTCGACAAACTGACCCCGCGCGAACGCGAAATCATCGGCTGCCTCGCCCGCGGAGAAAGCAACAAGGCGATTGCCCGCACGCTCGACCTGGCCGAAAGCACGGTCAAGATCCACGTCCAGAATGTTCTCAAGAAGCTGAAACTCACGAGCCGCGTGCAGGCGGCCGTCTTCGCCGTCGAACACGGCATTCTGAGCAGCAGTGCCCGATAGCGGGCGGAGCAGGGTGCTCGAACTGCATCACATCGCAACAGCTGACATCGCAGTTACTTTCCCGGGAACTCTGTGAAATATAAAGACTACTACCAGACCATGGGCGTTCCGCGCACCGCCAGTGCTGACGAGATCAAGCAGGCGTATCGCAAACTGGCACGCAAATTTCATCCTGATGTCTCGAAGGATGCATCGGCGAAAGAGAAATTCCAGGCAATCGGCGAGGCCTATGCGGTCTTGAAAGATCCTGAAAAGCGCCTTGCCTACGATGCGCTTGGCAAGGCGTCGGAAGGCGCCGACGTTGCGCCGCCGCCCGGATGGCAGAACAACTTCAGCACGGCTGGGGCCGGCTTCGACGACGCCGACCTTGCCGATCTTTTTGCCGCGTTTGGACGTGGCGGGAGAGGTGGTCAAGCACGCCGGCCAGTGCCCGTCCGGGGCCAGGACGTGGATATTTCCGCGGACGTCACGCTCGAGCAGATTCACGGCGGCGGCGAGATTGAAGTGCGTGCGAATCTGCCCGAGTCCGATGCCCGCGGCATGCAACATCTGGTCAGCCGGACGTTTCGCATCACGATCCCAGCCGGCGCGGCCAACGGCCAGCGGCTGCGCCTGGCAGGCAAGGGTGGCCCCGGCCACCATGGTGGTCAGCCCGGCGACCTGTACGTCGCGCTGGCATTGACGCCGCACCCGTTGTATCGCCTCAGCGGGCGCGATCTGTACATGGATCTGCCACTTGCTCCCTGGGAGGCCGTGCTGGGCGCAGCGGTTCGGATTCCGACACTGGACGGCCATGTAGAACTGACTGTAAAGGCAGGATCCACAGCGGGCCAGCAACTGCGCCTGGCCAAGCGTGGCTTGCGCGGGCCAGATGGTGTTGCCGGTGCGCTTTACGCGGTCATCGTCATCAAGGTTCCATCGCAAGTCAGCGATGCCGAGCGCGCGCTGTATCAGCAACTGGCAGAGGCGTCCAAGTTTCAGGCCCGTGCCAACTTCGGCTAAGGAGATTTACTCATGTCCATGCAAGTGACTCATGCGGTCTGGCTGAACGATACGGCGGTGTGTTCGATCGAGCATCTGGTTGAAGTATCTGGTTTGTCGCCCGATGACATCAGGAATCTGGTCGAGGATGGCGTGATGGCGCCAGCCGATGCATCCAACCCGGGTGCCGGCTTTCATTCGGTGCACGTGCTGACTGCGAGACAGGCGCGCCGGCTGCGCGATGACTTTGAACTGGACCGCAACGGTCTTGCGCTGGCACTGACGCTGCTGCGCCGTATCGAATCACTTGAACAGGCGTTACACATGGCGCAATTGGGTCATGGGTTTGTTTTGCCGGTGGCCGGGGATTTCGATGGAAAAGACTTGGGGCATGACTGAAATATGGCGCGGGTGTGGATCAAGATGCAGTCAGCCAAACGAAAATCCAAGCACCGCATAATCTATATTATGTTAAATGCGCTATGTGTGTTGATGGCTGATTGCAGGTAGAACCTCGGGCATGCCTCCCTCTCAGCGCAATCTATGATGTGGTCCAGATCGCTGCAGATGCATCATCTGACGCTTTCACCGCGCGTTCTGCTGTTCGTGCACTCGTAGCTTCGTAGTTCCGCAACTTGTCGAGTTGCGCCTTGAGCCCGTGGGCGATGCACGCCTCCACCAGCGCCGCGTCAGTGTACAGGCAGTAGAGATCGACCAGCCGATAGAAGCCATCGGTCATCACCAAAACGCTGGCGTCGTGCGCGAGGTCGACGCTGTGTCGACGCGCCTGGAACGGCCCATTCGGATGAAGACACAGGACACCGGGCGCGGGCGCCAGGTTTTGTGATTCGCGGCGGGCTCGCAGCATCGGGAGCATCTGTTCGCGTCGACTTGCCGGATCCCCGATACCGTCGGCCGTCAATCTGGCAATCACATCCTGCAGAACAGCTTCCTGTGGATTCACGAATGGATCCAGGTCGATACAAGGCCCGCTGGTCGTGTACAGCAGCGTCTTGCAGTCGCCAAGGCAGTACAGCGTAGCGCGTGCAGCCTCGTCATGATGCGAAATCCTCAACCAGGTCATTGCTGCAATTGGCCACGCATGCACTGGAACGTCGTGACCGGCTGTAAGATGCATAAACTGCGTTCGGACATCGGCGATCGCCATTCTGACGCAATCAGGCTGATCGCGCCCTGGTATCAGCATTTTTTGAAGTGAATCGGTAAACGCATGGACGAACCATGCGACATCGCCACGTACTTCGTCGATGTAATCCCGTTCCGCCACGGATGAGCCACCATCAATGACGACAATGTCGCTCACGCCGGCGCATGTGAACACTGCGATGTGGTCATCGTTGTGTTGCGAATTGGGGTTGGCACCAGCGGAAACATGTTCAATTTTCATTAAGCAACGTATATTTGATCATGCTGGGACTCTACCCCTATCAAACACAGGGGACAAGGAGATAAACCTGCATCGAAACCTAACTCGACAATATATTCCCTAATGTCGAGTGAGATTATTTCAGGCTGATTCACTCCGACGCCTCTTGATGTCTGACACGTCTTGGCTGCACCTTGCCACCACCATCATCTTCTCTCACCTCGCTGAAAGTCGCAGATGAAAAACCTGGCCATCCCACATGTCTATTTTGCTGGTATCACAAGCGCTATCGGCGCCCTCATCCACTTCGCTGCCATTGCCGGCGGAACCGGCTGGTTTATATTCTTCAATGCACCGCAGCAGGTCGTGGCATCATCGCGCGCCGGAACCTGGCTGGCACCAGTGAGCACCAGCATTATCGGACTACTCATGACGGTGTGCGCGGCTTACGCCTTCTCCGCATTGGGACGCTTGCCGCGCCTACCGCTACCCCGCCTCATGCTGGCCGGCATGGCCGGGGTCTGCCTGTTGCGTGCTGCGGTGATCGTGCCGCTGGCGATCAATCACCCGCAACTGCGCACTACTTTTGAACTCATCAGCGCCGTCATCTGGGCCCTGGCCGGCGCTGGCTTCCTGGTCGCCTGCCTGACACCCGTTCGCCAACCGCAGCCGCTGGCGCGCACGCCGCTCGGAACGATCACCTGAAGCTCCTGCCCGTAAGGGTATTGAGATCCGTTGCCTCCTCCTCATCGACTGACAAGATCCACGCTCAATGAACATCATCGAATTCTGGTTCGATTTCGGCAGCAACTACAGCTACCTGAGCATGATGCGGATACGGCGCGCAGTGGCCGCTGCCAACCTGCGTGTCGAGCTGAAGCCGTTCATGCTCGGCCCGATCTTCAAGTCGCTCGGGTGGGAGACGTCGCCATTTGTGCTGCAGACGCTGAAAGGCGATTACGTATGGCGTGACATGCGCCGCCAGTGCGTCAAATACGGCTTGCGCTGGCAACGCCCTTCCCTATTTCCCCGTAATGCGCTGCTTGCCGCGCGCATCGCACTTCAGGGCGAAGGCACGTCCTGGCTTGAAGATTTCTGTGAACAGGTCATGCTGGCCAATTTCGCAGACGACCGCGAAGTTGGCGACGAGGCGGTGCTGGCCGGGATTCTCGCCGGACTTGGCGCTGACAGTGCAGAGATCATTGCGGCAGCTAAAACGGATGCGTGCAATGCCGCGCTGCGTGCGCGCACAGCCGATGCCCAGGCCCGCGGTATCTTTGGCGCGCCCATGTTTTTCGTTGGCGACGAGATGTTCTGGGGGAATGACCGTCTCGAGGATGCCATCGCTTACGCTAAGACGATGGTAACGGCGGCACGAGCAGCATGATTGCGTGCCGTGCCGTCGAGTAGACAATCTATGTTCCGAGTTGTGTTGGGTTGTAGATCCGATAGATACAACGCCGCTCAGGAACCGGCTACTTGCAGCGGGCGCTGAACACGCAAGAAAATCCAACGACGACATGCTCCCCGGCCCTCGCTAATTGCCGTGTGCCCGGCTGCATCCACACATCCCACCCATTTCAGATTGCAGCAATCCGCGAGAGCCGCGCACGGCACGCATCCGGTGATTTGCACGTAACCGATGACTGCGTGACAATGCGATAACACTTACTGATCACTCAAAGGCACACCATGAACATCACCGTCCAGAATACTGTCCCCGCAACAACCCGCATCACGCTCGTCGGCGAAATGCACGATGGCACCTTCGCTGCCGAAGTCATGACCGAGACCGCCGTTCCCTACACGCCATATTGGGATAACCTGCTCGAACAGCGAATCGTCTATATCCAACCCGATGATGAACAGCTCGACGCCATCATCAAGGCCTTGAACGAACGTCGTCTGACACTCGACGAGTTACAGAATTACGGCAGCGCTGAAGGCGGCACGTCGTCCATCCCGGTATAAGCAATCGGTCATCGCACAGGGGAAGTGGCGACGCCTCCCCTGCCGATCTGCGGTGACCACCGCTGAATCAGAGCAAACCTCTTTTCTGTAGACTCGTTTGAGGTTTATTGTCGGTTCCTAAGTAGTTAGCTTTAGAATTTTCGGCTGGTATTATTTCATGTGTTGGTTAGTTACATTTCTGGATGGAAGATCTCGTCTTCTCTATCGTTTTAGTTGATGCCTCGGTCACCGTTCGAACGCAGAATCTCGTCATGCCGCTCATGGTCGGTCTTGTGCAGATAGGCCGCCGTCGTCGCGATGTTCGCGTGCCCTGCTGTATCTTGCAGCGTCTTGAGTTGCACGCCACTGTTCGCATGATTGGTCAGCATACTGTGGCGCAGCCAGTGTGGTGACGCCAGGCGCAGCGTCGACGCGCTGTCGCCATCCCCTTTCGCCGCCGCATCATCCGCTGCGAGCTGGAAGATCGCCTTGAGCGCTTCGGACGCGGCCTCGTCGGTGATTCCTACATACTCTTTTGTACGGCTCGACAGCACCAGAGGCATGCGATCTCCCCTGCTCGTCTGCTCCAGCAGACCGAACGCGCGCCGGTAGTCGCGATAGGCGCCGACCGTAGCCGGGGGCGCCGGCAGACGGCGCGGCTTGTTGCCCTTGCCCAGCACGTCGAGCCACCAGCGCCCGTCGCCCTCGCTGTAGACGGCGCCCATGTTCGCGCTGACGATTTCGTTCAGGCGCGCGCCGGTCTGCGCGAACGCGATCAGCAGGAAGCGGTCACGCGCGCGTTGACGCGCGGTCGCTTCAGTATCCCCAGGCCGTGCTTCGGCCGCGGCCAGCGCATAGGCAATCGCGGCCGGACTCAGATAGCGGGTGATGCGGCTCGCGTGTGCAGCGCGGACATTGCGCACGAGCCGTGCAGGATTGCGGCGCAGGTAGCCGGTCTGCTCGGCAAACGTCAGAACGCCCTTGATCGCAATCATCGCCTGGCGGCGGCTGGTATCGGACAGTGGACCCGTGAACGGCCGATAACGCGGGTCGTTGCGTGGCCATTTGGTGGTGCTGATCCACGCGGGCGGCGGCTGCCGGATGAATTCCTTGTACAGATTGAGGTCGCCGACGTTCAGTTGCTGGAATGTCTTGCCTGCTTCTTCGCGGCACCAGGTCAGGAAGCGGTACAGCTCTTTCTGCAGATTGGCGACCGACTTGGGACTGAGCTCCCCATGAGAGATGTATTCGCGCGCCAGTTCGGCATCGCTCGTCGCCGAAGTGACGGGCTCATCGTACATGCTGGAAAAGCTGCCCGCACCAAGCCGGCTTGCGGCCGCGCGATCAGGGTCGGCTGGTGGCAGTGGGTCGAGATTGATCGGTACGAACACAGGCATGAGCACGAATGAAGATAACTGTATGGATATACAGTATAGCATCGTGCCGCCGGGCTTCGTAAGGTCTGATGGCCCAAAGTTTCGCTAAATTACCCGTGAAGGGCGCTCTCGTCCTACAGCGCCATGCCCTGCGCGCCGATACGTGTCCGCCCTGCCCTGCACGACAATGGATCATCCATTTTACGAAGGGGACTACCATGAACAGCAACGCACCCGCATCGACGACTGCAACCCAGGACGCCACCACTGTCGGTATTGGTGGCCAGACCAGCGGCCAGCAAGGCGCGACATCATCGCATGAGTCGCAGACAGAAACTGGCGGCAATGGTGGCCCGGGGCTGACCCGTAATCAGTCCGGACCGTATGTGAACGCGCCCGACGGTACCGAAGGGAATGAGCCGCCGATTACTGACGGCAGCGCCGCACCGCAACCGGAAGCGCCAAGCACGGTACCGCTCGACACGGCAGCAACGCACACTAATCCAGGCGCGCAGGACACGCGGCCAGGCCAGGCTGGCCCGAAGGTGACCGGCATGGGCGCGCCGGAAACGGGCGGCAATCAAAACGCAGGTGATCTGCCGCCATTCACGCGCTGAGTAAGTTGTGCCCGCCACTAACGTTTCGATGTTCGTTTGGCCAGCTATCCACGCAGGCCAGGCAACCACAAAACTTCACGGCGGGCCGCCTGCAGCAGCATGCTCCCCCCTTGAGACCTGTGCCGCAACCTGCTCTTGCTTCGCCAATTTGCGCCACCAGATCCACGACACGATCGCGTTGACCCAGAAGCACATGTACAGGAACGCCGTCAGGTACAAGCTGCGGCTGAAGTACAGCGGAACCGCAATGGTATTGACCAGCAACCACACCGGCCAGCTCTCGATGCGCCGCCCCATCATCAGCAACTGCGCGATAACAGAAAACACAAGCACCGCTGAATCGATGAATGGTGCGTAAGCATTTGTATAGAAGTAAAGTGCAGCGCCATACGCGCCAGTGGCAATAAGTCCGACAGGCGCCATCCACGCCATCGTGCGCCAGCCCGCATGGGTAATCGGCAGCGGTGCGCCGCCTTTACCATGCAACCAGCGCCACCACCCCAGCACACCCGTCACGACAAAGAAGGATTGCAGTACGACGTCGGCATACAGCTGCGCCCCCATGAATAGCAAGCCAAACAAGGTGCAGCCAACAATCCCGGTCCACCAGGTGTGGACGTTGTTGCGGCCTGCCAGGAAGATTGCGGCAGCCGTGAAGAGGTTCGCGGCCAGTTCAAGCGGAGATATCATCGGATGCGGCGGAGCCAGGATGGGAACATAGTGAATGTCCTCTGAATGAGAGCGGCTACTCTACGCCACTCTCATGCCCCGCCGCAAGTTAGTGCAGAGGAATGCTTACAGCTTGATGGTGCCGTGCTCCGAATCCAGATCCGGCTGCTTGCCGGTCACGGCTGCCTTGGCGACCGCAAACAGGCGCACCATCTTGCTGTCGTTTGAATCCCAGTACTCGGCTGCGTGCGGGACCACGCGCACGAGCACTGCGTGCTGGTCTTCCGGGCCGGCCGGGAACCAGGCCTGGACCATCGGGTTCCACATGCTGCGAATCTTGTCGCGATCGACGATGCGCTCGGCGGTGCCACTGACCGAGACATAGGTGCTGTCGTCGATATCCGAGAAACTGATGTTCACTTCAGGCTGGTGCGCGATGCTGTCCCACAGGGCGGTGGCCGAATGCACGAAGAACCAGATGCCGCCTTCGGCATCGACGTCCTGCTTGGTCATTGGCTGGCTGGCCAGGTGGTCGTGCTGGTCACGGAACGTGAACATGGCAAAGCGCAGGGAGCCGATGCGGTCTTCGAGGGCTGCGACGTGGGTGCGGTCTGCGGTCATGGTGAATCCTTGATTGGGTGAGTAATAGCTCATCCTAGCGTGCCGGACGCCGTCGTTCGGTGCGCGGGCGTACATTTGCGACCCGCTGCGGATGACTTTGGCCTGGTCAGGCTGTCCCGCAGCCGGTGGCAAATCGCTTATAGTATTGCCTCTGTAAACATTTCAACCATCCCATGAAATTCGACGTCGCGATCGTCGGCAGCGGCCTGGCCGGCCTGTCGGTAGCCCTGCACCTGGCCCAGACCCGCAAGGTTGCCATCATCTCCAAGCGCACCCTGCTCGACGGCGCCAGCGCCTGGGCCCAGGGCGGTATCGCCGCCGTGCTCGATTCGGGCGACAGCCACGAGCAGCATGTGGCCGATACCCTGGTTGCCGGCGCCGGTCTGTGCGACGAAACCGCCACCCGTTACATCGTCGAACACGGGCGCGAAGCGATCGAATGGCTGATCGATCAGGGCGTGCCCTTCACGCGTGACGCTACCGCTGAAATGGGCTTTCATCTGACGCGCGAAGGCGGCCATGGCCAGCGACGGATTATTCATGCGGCCGACGCCACCGGGTACGCCGTGCAAGTCACGCTGGAACAGAAGGTCCGCGCGCACCCAAATATTTCGCTGTTCGAGCACCATGTCGCGATCGACGTCATCACGTCCGCCAAGCTGCGGCCCAAGGCGGCCCATGGCAGCCAGCCGCGCTGCTACGGCCTGCACGTGCAGGATGTGAACAGTGGCGACGTGCTGACCTTCGAGGCGGAGCACACGGTGCTGGCCACGGGCGGCGCCGGCAAGGTGTATCTGTACACGACGAACCCGGACACCGCCACCGGCGACGGCATTGCGATGGCATGGCGCGCTGGCTGCCGGGTGTCGAACATGGAGTTCATCCAGTTCCACCCCACCTGCCTGTACCACCCGTATGCGAAGTCGTTCCTGATCACCGAAGCGATCCGCGGCGAAGGCGGCCTGCTCAAGCTGCCGCCCGAAGCGGGCGCACAGGCCGGCGAGCGCTTCATGCCGGCGCATGACACGCGTGGCGAGCTGGCGCCACGCGACGTCGTGGCACGCGCGATCGACTTCGAGATGAAGAAACGGGGCCTCGATTACGTCAACCTCGACATCAGCCACCAACCGCCCGAATTCCTGATGGAGCACTTCCCGACCATCTATGCGCGCTGCCTCGAACTGGGCATCGACATCACGCAGCAACCGATCCCCGTCGTGCCGGCCGTGCACTTTACCTGCGGTGGCGTGGTCACCGACCTGGCCGGGCGCACCGATATCCCCGGCCTGTATGCGGTCGGCGAAGTCGCCTGCACGGGCCTGCATGGCGCCAACCGGCTGGCCAGCAATTCGCTGCTCGAATGCGTCGTCGTTGGCCGTGCCTGCGCGCAGCAGATCGCGGCGAGTCCGGCGATTGCCAACCCTGCGCTGCCGGACTGGGATGCCAGTCGCGTCACGAACGCCGATGAAGAAGTGGTCATCGCCCACAACTGGGACGAGCTGCGCCGCTTCATGTGGAACTACGTCGGCATCGTGCGCACGACCAAGCGCCTCGAACGCGCGCTGCACCGGATCAAGCTCCTCAAGGAAGAGATCGACGAGTACTACCGCAACTTCCGCATCACGCCCGATCTGCTCGAGCTGCGCAATCTGGTCGAAGTGGCGCACCTGATCGTGAAAAGCGCCATGTCGCGCCACGAAAGCCGCGGCCTGCACTATTCGCGCGATTTCCCGGACACCCTGCCCAAGGCACTCCCGAGCGTGCTCACGCCGCGCCGACGCTAGCATGGAACGGCAGCGGCTTTCGCTCACGACGGTCCTTCTGCTGAGCATCCCGCCCGTACTGTGGGCGGGCAATGCCATCATCGGCCGTCTCGTGCGCGACGCCATGCCGCCGATGACGCTCAACCTGCTGCGCTGGTCGATTGCGCTCGTGATCCTGCTGGTGCTGGGCCGCGCCGCACTCCGCCCTGGCAGCGGCGTGCTGCGCAACTGGCGTCGCTACGCCCTGCTCGGTCTGCTGGGAATCGGACTGTACAACTCGATGCAATACCTGGCGCTGACGACCTCGTCGCCGCTGAACGTGACGCTCGTGGCATCTGGCGTGCCGGTCTGGATGCTGCTGGTCGGCCGGCTGTTCTATAACGTGCCCGTCAAGGGCCGGCAGATCGGCGGCGCCGTGCTGTCGATTGCCGGCGTGCTGGTCGTCATGTGCCGGGGTAGCCTGGCCGAGCTGGCCGCGCTGCGCCTGGTAGCGGGTGACCTGATCATGATCGTGGCGACCATTGTCTGGTCGTTCTACAGCTGGTCACTGCTGCAAAAGAACGATGTGCCGGCCCTGCGTGCGGACTGGGCGGCCTTCCTGCTGGCCCAGGTTGCGTATGGCGTGATGTGGTCGGCCGCGCTCGCCGGCGGCGAGTGGGCGCTGGGCACGCCCCAGGTCGTATGGAGCTGGCCCCTCGCCGGCGCCCTGCTGTACCTGGCGATCGGGCCGGCGATCATCGCCATGCGCTGCTGGGGCGCGGGCGTCCAGCGCGCCGGGCCCGGGATCAGTGCGTTCTTCATCAATCTGACGCCGCTGTTTACCGCGCTGCTGTCGGCCGCCTTCCTGGGCGAACTGCCGCAGTTGTACCACGTGGCGGCGTTCGGCCTGATCGTCGGCGGAATTGTCGTGTCGGCGCGGTAAATGCGGAGCGGTGGTACGATTCCACCCATGAACGACGAACTCGGCAACCCACTTGGCGACCACCACGCGGCCACGCAGCTGGCGGCGTTTCTCGAACAATACCCCCGTGCGCTGGTGCTCACCGGCGCAGGCCTTTCGACCGCGTCCGGCATTCCTGACTACCGCGACCGGGATGGCGTGCGGCGCGGCCGGGTCCCGATCCAGGGTCCGGAATTCCGGCGCGACCCGGCAGTCCAGCGCCGCTATTGGGCGCGCAGCATGGTGGGCTGGCGGATGATGTCGGGCGCGGCGCCAAACGCAGGCCACCGCGCGCTCGCCGTGCTTGGCGCAGACAACCGCATCGGCTCGATCCTCACGCAAAACGTGGATGGCCTGCATACCCAGGCGGGCAGTCGCGATGTGCTGGAATTGCATGGCAATATCCACCACGTGACGTGCCTTGGCTGCGGGGCAAACTTCACGCGCGCTGCGCTGCAGGTGCAGCTGGAGGCGGACAATCCGGGCCTGGGCCAGGTGCTCGCGCAGCCGCTGCCCGATGGCGACGCCGAGATCGATCCGGATGCGGTGACGGAATTCACGGCGCCGGCATGCGTGCACTGTGGCGGCATGCTGATGCCTGACGTCGTGTTCTTTGGCGACAATGTGCCGGCGGCGCGCACGGCAGCCGCGCTGGCACGGATGGAAGCGGCCGACGCACTGCTCGTGGTCGGCTCGTCGCTGATGGTGTATTCGGGGTTTCGCTTCTGCCGGCTGGCCGAAGCAGCCGGCAAACCAATTGCGGCGCTGAACCTCGGGCGCACGCGCGCTGACGACATGCTCACGCTGAAGATTGAAGCGTCCGCCGAGCGGGTCTTGCCGCTCGTGGCGGGTTTGTTCGGGGCGTAGGGCTTAATTATTGCTGAACTTGATCACCAAACCGGTGATCAAAGCCGCCGCCATCGCGATCGACAGCACGCCATGCAACACGGGCGACCCAATCGACGCATCCGACGCTGCAGCATCGCGTTGCATCGCCATCGCCCGGCTCAGCACGACCGGGCGCAGAAAACCGCGAATACCGACCAGCAGCATGCCGATGCCGAAGAACAGTTCCCCCTTCATATTGTAGAGAATCCCGTCCATCAACTGGGGTACACCCAGCAGCAGGCCGAAGCCGAGCCAGAACAGGCGGAACACAAGCGAACGTTTCAGTTTGGTGGTGATCGACATAATGAAGTCTGAGAGTTGAGCGGTGCGATCAGACGATGCGCAGCGAGTAATCGGTGGCGTGCACGTCCTTGGTCAGGCTGCCGATGGAAATGCGGTCCACACCTGTTTCGGCGATCGCGCGTACGGTGTCCAGGTTGATGCCACCCGACGCTTCCAGCAGCGCACGGCCGGCATTCACCTGCACCGCCTCGCGCATCATGGCCAGGTCAAAGTTATCGAGCAGGACCGACTTGACGCCGGCAGCCAGCGCTTCTTCAAGCTGGGCGATGGTTTCGACTTCGATCTGCACCGGCGCGCCAGCGTTCAGGCTGGCGGCCGCCGTCAGCGCGGGCGTGACGCCCCCGGCAGCGGCAATGTGATTTTCCTTGATCAGGATGCCGTCATACAGCGCCATGCGCTGGTTCTTGCCACCACCGACCCGCACCGCGTACTTCTGCGCCTGGCGCAGGCCGGGCAATGTCTTGCGTGTATCGAGAATCGCCGCGCTGGTGCCAGCGATGACGTCGACGTAGCGCCGGGTGGCAGTGGCCACGCCCGACAGCAGCTGCAGGAAGTTCAGCGCGGCGCGCTCGGCCGTGAGCAGCGCGCGCGGGTTCGCCGTGATCGTGCAGACGGTGCTGTTGGCCGGCATCAGGTCGCCTTCGGCAAATTGCCATGCGATGTCGGTGTCCTGGTCGACCGCCAGCATGACGCCCTCGAACCACGGCGCACCGCACAGCACGGCCGCTTCGCGCACGATCACGCGCGCCGTAACGCGGGTGTCGTTCGGCACCAGCTTGCCGGTCAGGTCGCCGCTGCCGATGTCTTCCAGTAGCGCGGCCAGGATATTCTGTTCGAACGCCGCCTGCAGCTTGTCATCAAACTGGGCGTGGGGATTGTGCAGACTGGTCATGCGGGGCCGACTCCGGAAAACATGGGGGCATTCTGTTCGAGCGCGCCGATTGGCAACGCCTTGGCGCGTTTGGCCGCAGCAAAATCGAGCATGCGGTCGATCGCGCGTTTGGCTTGCAGGCCGACAGCGGGATCGACATGTACTTCGTTGCCGCCCGATTCGAGCACCTCCGCCAGATTGCGCAGGCCGTTCATTGCCATCCACGGGCAATGCGCGCAGCTCTTGCAGGTGGCGCTGTTGCCAGCGGTCGGCGCTTCGATGAAGGTCTTGCCAGGCGCGGCCATCTTCATCTTGTGCAGGATGCCGTTGTCGGTAGCGACGATGAAGTGGGTGGCGTCCAGCGTCTGCGCGGCGTTGATCAGCTGCGTGGTCGAGCCGACCACGTCGGCCTGGGCCACGACGTTCGCTGGCGACTCCGGGTGCACGAGCACCTTGGCCAGCGGGTACTCGGCCTTGAGCAGGTCGAGTTCGATGCCCTTGAATTCGTCGTGCACGAGGCAAGAGCCCTGCCACAGCAGCATGTCGGCGCCGGTCCTGGTCTGGATGTACGAGCCCAGGTGACGGTCGGGTGCCCACAGGATTTTCTTGCCCTGCGCGTGCAGCTCGGCCACGATATCCAGGCCGATCGACGACGTCACCATCCAGTCGGCCCGCGCTTTGACTGCGGCGCTGGTGTTGGCGTAGACGACGACGGTGCGGTCGGGATGCTGGTCGCAGAATGCGGCGAACTCGTCGGCCGGGCAGCCCAGGTCGAGCGAACAGGTCGCATCAAGATCGGGCATCAGGATGGTTTTTTCGGGGCTGAGGATCTTGGCCGTCTCGCCCATGAAACGCACGCCGGCGACAACAAGCGTTTGCGCGGCGTGGTCACGGCCGAAGCGCGCCATTTCCAGTGAGTCGGACACGCAGCCGCCCGTTTCTTCGGCCAGGTCCTGCAGGTCGGCGTCCACGTAATAGTGGGCGACAAGGACTGCGCCTTTTTCTTTGAGCAGGCGCCGGATCTTGTCCTTGAGCGCATTGCGTTCGGCCAGTTCGGGCGCGCTGGGGATGCGTGCCCAGGCTTCGGCGGTGCAGGCCAGACCGGCCTGGGGCCGGTCGTATTCATATGTCTTGATCGGTACGGTGTCCATACTCTTCTCGGTCTCCTTGGCAGGGGACGCGCCGAACGCGCCGCCCCTGCCACTACTACATTACGCGTCGATGCCCTGGCTCGCCAGGTATTCCTCGTAGTTGCCACGGAAGTCGACGATCTCGTTTTCACGGATTTCCAGCACGCGCGTGGCCAGCGACGAAACGAACTCGCGGTCGTGCGAGACGAAGATCAGGGTGCCGGCATACTTGTCCAGCGCGATGTTCAGCGACTCGATCGACTCCATGTCCATGTGGTTGGTCGGCTCGTCGAGCAACAGCACGTTGTGACGGCCCAGCATCAGCTTGCCGTACATCATGCGGCCCTTCTCACCACCCGACAGCACGTTGACCGACTTCTTGACTTCGTCGCCGCCAAACAGCAGGCGGCCCAGGATCGAGCGCACGGCCTGGTCGTCATCCCCCTCTTGCGTCCACTGGCCCATCCAGTCGGTCAGGTTGTCGCCCACCGCAAATTCTTCGGTCGGATCCTGCGGCATGTAGCCAGGATTGGCGTTCTCGGCCCACTTGACGCGACCGCCATCCGGCTGCAGACCGCACAGCTCGCCGCCAATCGTGCGCAGCAGCGTGGTCTTGCCAGCGCCGTTGGCGCCGATGATCGCGATGCGCTCGCCGGCCTCCACCATGATCGAGAAATTCTTGAACAGCTGACGGTCGTAGGCCTTCGAGATGTTCTCGGCTTCCACCGCCAGGCGGTGCAGCTTTTTCTCGCCTTCGAAGCGCACGAACGGATAGGCGCGCGAGGATGGCTTGAACTCTTCGATCTTGATCTTGTCGATCTGCTTGGCGCGCGACGTGGCCTGGCGTGCCTTCGACTTGTTGGCCGAGAAGCGGCGCACGAAGTCCTGCAGTTCCGCGACCTTCTCTTTGGCCTTGGCATTGTTCGACAGTTGCTGGTTGCGTGCCTGGGTCGAGGCCAGCATGTATTCGTCGTAGTTACCCGGATACACCTTCAGCGTGCCGTAGTCCATGTCGGCCACGTGCGTGCAGACCTGATTCAGGAAGTGACGATCGTGGGAAATGATGATCATCGTGGAGTTACGCTCGTTGAGCATGTCTTCCAGCCAGCGGATCGTGTTGATGTCCAGGTTGTTGGTCGGCTCGTCGAGCAGCAGAATGTCCGGATTCGAGAACAGCGCCTGCGCCAGCAGCACGCGCAGCTTCCAGCCCGGCGCCACGGCGCTCATCGGGCCCTGGTGCAGCTCGGTACCGATACCCAGGCCCAGCAGCAGTTCGCCGGCGCGCGCTTCGGCCGAGTAACCGTCGTACTCGGCGACCTTGCCTTCGAGCTCGGCAGCTTTCATGTAGTCGTCGTCGGTCGCTTCGAGGTTGGCGTAGATCGCATCGCGTTCGGCGATCGCGTTCCACAGCTCGGTGTGGCCCATCATGACGACGTCGAGCACGCGCGTGTCTTCGTAGGCGAACTGGTCCTGGCGCAGCTTGCCCAGGCGCTCGCCCGGATCGAGGCTGACGTTACCGGCGGACGGCTCGAGGTCGCCGCCCAGGATTTTCATGAACGTCGACTTGCCGCAGCCGTTGGCACCGATCAGGCCGTAGCGGTTGCCGTCGCCGAAGCGCACGGAGATGTTCTCGAAGAGCGGCTTGGCGCCGAATTGCATCGTGATGTTGGCTGTGGATAGCACTGTATGACCCCAAAAAGCGTATTTGATTAACCGGCTATTTTACCATCGCACGCCCTGCAGGGCGAATGGGCTGAATTGACGGGCGCCGTTGGCCGACGAGCTTTACCGGCGACCCTTCAGGCGCGGCGCACAGTCGGGTAGTCCGACAGCAGCAGGCTGAAACCATCGGCGTCCGACTGCAGGCGCCCTTGCGCGCCGAACGGGATTGTGACGCGCCGTGGGATGTGCCCGAAACTCAGCCCCGTCAGCACGGGCACCGGCAACGTGCGACGCACATACTCGAGCATGGCGTCGAAGTCGTAGCCATTGTCGAGCGGCCCCAGTCGGTAGCCGGAAAAGTCACCCAGCAGCACCGCTTGCTGGCGTTCCAGCACGCCCGCCTGCATCAGTTGCAGCAGCAAACGCTCGACGCGGTACGGGTGCTCGCTGATGTCTTCGAGCCACAGGATGCCGCCATCGATCTGCGGGAAATACGAGGTGCCGACGAGCGAGCCGATCATGGCGAGATTGCCGCCCCAGACCGTGCCGCGCACATCGAGCTGCGGGTTGCCGCTGACCGTCTCGCGGATCGTGTGCGTCGGGCCGGCCAGGCAGGCCCAGAAATCGTCGAGCGTGAACGGCACCGGCTCTTCGGCACCGAAGTCGCCGGCCACCATCGGCCCGGCGTAGCTGAGCGCGCCCGTTCTGGCCATGAGGCCCATGTGCAGCGCCGTGACATCGGAAAAGCCGACGATGATCTTGCCGCTGGCGGCAATCGCGTCGAAATCGATCGCCGGCAACAGGCGGCTGATACCGTAGCCGCCACGCAGTGCGATGATCAGGTGGATCTCGGGGTCGAGCACCGCCGCGTTGAGCTGCGCGAGGCGGGCGTCGTCGGTGCCGCCGAAGCGCTGATGGGTACAGCTGTGATCGTAGTAGTTGCGGACCAGGCAGCCCTGCGCTTCAAGGCGTGCGATGGCACGCTCGACGGCGAGCGGATCGTTGGTGCAGCCGGCGGGCGCCACGATGGCGATGCCGAGACGGGAAGTGATCACTGGTGGGCGGGAAGACGTGTGTGGAATCTGGAAACATCTTACCGCGCCCACCGGTGCCGATCAAGGTCAGTCAACTCGCCCACGAAGGGTCAAACTGCGCTGGCCTTCTTCGACAATGCACGCCGCTCGGCAAAAAAAGCGCGCAGCAGGCTGCTCGCCTGATCGGCCAGCACGCCACCGACCACGCCGGTGTGGTGATTCAACGCTGGCTCGTCGAACAGGTTCACGACCGAGCCGCAGGCGCCGGTCTTCGGGTCCGTTGCTGCGTAGATGACACGCGCGAGGCGCGCATGCATCATCGCGCCCGAGCACATGATGCACGGCTCGAGCGTCACGTACAGCTCGCAACCGGGCAGCCGGTAATTGCCCAGCTTGTCGGCGGCGGCGCGCAGCGCCACGATCTCGGCATGCGCCGTCGGGTCGTGGCCGCTGATCGGCTGGTTGAAACCGGTCGCGATGACTTCGCCGTCCTTGACCACGACAGCGCCGACCGGCACTTCGCCACGATCCCACGCCAGCTGTGCCTGGGCCAGGGCAAGCGCCATGAAACGCGCGTGCGCCGCATCCGCAGCATGGTCATGCACGACTGCGGACGATACCTCAGGCATCGGTGATCTCGGCCCAGCAGTTCGGGGTTTCGTGCAGCACGAGCTTGTGCAGGCGCAGCCCGGTACCGAAGCGGTCGATGAACACGGTCTTGAGGATCGTGAACGCCACTTGCGCGAGGTTTTCCACGGTCGGGATGCGGTCGATAACGACGGTCTTGTGATCCGGCAGCGACGACAGGAAGTCGAGCACCTTGTCATCCTTTTCGTACACGATGAAGGCATGGTCCCACACGTCGACCAGATGCTGCTTGGCCAGCGCCTTGACGTCGGAGAAATCCATGATCATGCCGTTGTCGGAATTTCCGTCAGCGTCGATGACTTCGCCGGTCAGCGTGATTTCGAGGGTGTAGCGATGCCCGTGCAGGTTGCGGCACTGGCTCTTGTGGTCGGGAATCCGGTGTCCGGCATCGAATTCAAGCTTGCGGGTAATGGTCAACATTGCTGCTTTACTAGGTAATGGAGTAATAATGGAGTGAATGAGTCAGGGAATCTGGAGCAGCTTGTGGGTCTGCAGGCTCAGCTTCCATTTCGGATTGGCGCGGCAGGTCTCGATGGCCAGGCGGATATTCTGCGCCGCCAGCGGCCCATCCATGGCCTGCACGAAGAAATGGTCGAAATCGAGCCGCTCGTACGCGGCCAGGTCTTGTCCGATTTGCGGGATGACCACCTTGATCTCGCTGCCTTTTTCCACGACCAGCGTCGAGCCCATCTTGGGACTGACGCAAATCCAGTCGACACCGTCGGGCACCGGCAGCGTGCCATTCGTTTCGATGGCGATGGTAAAGCCGCGCTCGTGCATGGCGTCGATCAGGGCGCGATCGAGCTGCAGCAGCGGTTCGCCACCTGTGAACACGACATATTTACTGGCAGGATAGGTAGCAGGCCACAGGCCGTCGATCTCGGCGGCGAGCAGCGCCGCTTCCTTGAACTTGCCGCCGCGCTCGCCGTCCGTGCCGACAAAATCGGTGTCGCAGAACTGGCAGATCGATGTGGCGCGGTCCTGCTCGCGGCCAGTCCACAGATTGCAGCCGGAAAAGCGGCAGAATACGGCCGGCCGGCCAGCGTGGGCACCCTCTCCCTGCAAGGTGTAGAAGATCTCTTTAATGCTGTAAGTCACGTTAAGCCTCTCGTCAACCTTCCATTATAGCGCGGCGCATTGACCTGCGCAGCGGAAGCGGCCGGTCGCTGAGACGGTGTCGGAAACGTCAGGTTTGAGACTGAACAATATTCCTACATGAGCGGAGCGGTAAGTTCTTACCGAAACTTCCGACACCTTCACGAGGGCAATCATGAACAAACCGAATTTTTTGCTGGTGACCCTGCCCTTCGTCGCCAGCAGCGCCAGCGCAGGTGACGCTTATTTCATGGTGCCGATGCTACTACGCAGCGCAGCGCCGGAACTGCTGGCCTGCATCCTGGTGACGATGGCGGCGCTGGTGCTGGCATGCCTGAGCCTGCGCCGCAGCATGGGCCTGGAGGAACGGGCCCGGGCCCTGCACGGGCAACTGGCGGCTGAACGGGAATCGCGCGCGCAGTCCGAGCAGGCATTGGCGGACAACCACGACGTCGTCTACCGGCTGGTGCGCCAGAACGAGGATGTCCGCGACAGCGAACGCACGCGCATTGCACGCGAACTGCAGAACGAACTGGGGCGCCGCCTGCTGACACTGCGCGCCGATCTCTCGAATCTGTACGACAGCGCCGCCACGGCCCAGGCGCCGGCCCTGGCCAGTCGCCTGGACAGCGCCATGGCGCACATCGACGGTGCGATCGGCGCCGTGCGCGCGGTAGCGAGCGGCTTGCGCGGCTTCGGTCCGGGCGACGGCCTGCGCCACGCGCTCGAACGTTGCCTGGCCGAGCACGCGCACCTGTACGGCATGCGCTATCGTTTCGAGGCCGGCGTCGACCCCAGTTCGCGCGCCAGCCAGGATCGCGCCGCGCGGCTGGCCGTGTTTCGTGTGCTGCAGGATGTGCTCGCCACTGCTGCGCGCGTCCAGCACGGCGAACTGCATGTGCGCCTGCTGGAAAACGCGAGCTCGCTGGGTCTGGAGATCGATGGCTGCGCCAGTGCCCCTGGCGCAGTCGCCTCGCTGCCGGCCGAGCTGATCGACCAGATCCGCGCCATGGGCGGCGTGCTGCGCGTCGTTGCCACCGCTGGGCATGCCGGGCGCTGGTCCCTGTCACTGCCGGTCAGGAATCCCGCTGCCGAACTTGCTGCGGAAATGGCCGTGGTTGCGTGATCAGCGTGTGATGAGCGGCGTGCGACCGCACAACCGTGTACGTTAAACACAACGCTGAATCCTCCTTGCTAAAGATCAATAGCATGTCTTGATGCGAGTAGCAGAATCGGTTCCTGACGGCAGCTACCCGGTTGCCGCAAACCGAAGCGCTACCACTCGCAGAGGACTGCTCATGATCAACACAAGCAGCAGCGCGGCATACCCGACAGCCCTGCTCCAGGACGTCGCCTTCGTCGGTCAGTTGATGGAAAGCCTGTCGGTACCGGTCTTCGTGCTCGATACCCATGCGCGCGTGACGATCTGGAACCGTGCCTGTGAGCAGCTGACGGGTGTGCCAGCGCCCGAAGTGCTTGGCACGGGCGACCATTGGCGCAGCTTCTACGACGTCCAGCGGCCCACCCTCGCCGATCTCGTCCTGCGCACCGGTTGCGATCCGGCACAGGCGGGCGAGGCACTCGCCGCCCCGGGCGATGCCGGGCGCGCCGCGCCGGGGCTGTCCATCGAGAGCTGGTGCGACATGCCACGGGCTGGCCGTCGGCGCTACCTGGCGGCAGACGCCAGTCCGATCTTCGGCGCCAACGGCCAGTTGTCGGCCGTGGTTGAAACCCTGCGCGACCTGACCGATGAAAAGATGGCCCAGGCGGCGCTGGAGCAACTGGCAACCCGCGACGGCCTGACAGGCCTGGCCAACCGGCGCTGCTTCGATGACACGCTGCAAGCGGAATGGGCGCGCGCACTGCGTCAGGTGCAGCCGCTCTCTCTGTTAATGGTCGACGTTGACAATTTCAAGGCCTATAACGACGCCCATGGTCACCTGGGTGGCGACGAATGCCTGAAGCGCGTTGCACGCGCCGTGGCCAGCGAAATGCGGGCCAATGACCTGGTGGCGCGCTACGGTGGCGAAGAATTCGCCGTGGTGCTGCCGAACCAGTCGCTCAAGGGCGCAGCCATCGTGGCCGAGCGGATCCGCAGCCGGGTCGAACAACTGCAGTTGCCGTGCCGCTTCGCCGCCGGCCACGTCACCGTGTCGATCGGCGCGGCCACGGCCATCGCCGGGCCCGACAACCATGCCAACCAGCTGGTCGCGATTGCCGATGCAGCCTTGTACCGGGCCAAGCACCTGGGGCGTAACCGGATCAGCCTGCCGATGACCGAGGCGGCGTGATCTGCTGGCACATGGCCCGATATTACGGGCTTGAGGCGTAAAAAAAACGGCGCCAACAGGCGCCGTTTTACTTCCGTCAGTTACCCGACAGGCTTAACGCATCATGCGTTCCCAGCCGTGACGAACCGCCGACTTCATCTTGTCCCAGGTCGATTGCTCGCCCGGATAACGGTTGTCCCAATCGCTGCGCAGATCGGCTTCGACTTCGGTCCATGGACGGTTGCGGTACTTTTCTTCACGCGCCATCTCGGTGCCGTAGTTATAGGCCGGACGGAATTCGTCGTAGGCGCCGCCGGTGCTGCCGTAGACCGAATTCCAGTGGTTGCGGTAGTAGATGTCGTCGTCATTGTCGTCGGTCATCTTGTCCCAGCCATGACGCACGGCGTTCTTGACGCGATCCCAGGCCGATGGCTCGCTGCTGTCGCTGCCGGTGGTGGAAAATTCGCGGGTGCCGTCGATGCGGCTATCCCAGCCAGTGCGCAGGTCGGTCTCGACATCGTCCCATGGACGGTTACGGTACATCTCGCTACGGCGCATTTCGGTGCCGTAGGAGTAGGCCGGCTTGAGGTCGTCATACTTTTCGCCGGTCGACGCGTAGGTGCTGTCGTAGTGGCTGCGGTACTGATCGTCGTCGTTGTCACCGGTCATGCGTTCCCAACCGTGACGAACGGCGGCCTTCATCTTTTCCCAGGTCGATGGCTCGCCACCGGTCGCGTAACGGCTGTCCCAGTCGTTGCGCAGGTCGGTTTCGATATCGTCCCAGGCGCCGTTGGTGTAACGGCCGCTGCGGGCAGCTTCGCTACCGTAGCTGTACGCAGGTGCGTACTCGTCGTACGATGCGCCAGTCGCGCCGTACGTGGTGTCGAAATGATTGCGGTAATACGTGTCGTCGCCGTTCAGGGAACCCATCGCGCTGCTGCCCGAACCCGAATCAAAACCCGGCGCCGTGCCCAGTGCGGCATCGGACTGGCCGCGCGAGAAGATGCGCACGCCATTGCGCTGCTTGTCGGTGAACCGGGTGCCGGTGCTGTTGGCGCCGCCCATCGTCGTATCGCGCTGGAGCGAGTCGCCACGATCAACAGCGGTCGAACCCTGGCGGATCGAACCATCCAGAGCCGAACCCTGGATTGCCGTGTCACGCAGGGTCGAACCTTGCAGCGACGTCCCGCCAGTCGCGGTCAGGCCGCTCTGGCCCAGTGGTTCCTGGTGCGTCGAGTTGGTCAGATCGGACGTGCCCAGCGATTCCTGATGCTGGAACAACTGACGCTCGCCTGGATTGTCCAGCGACGGGATCGCCGCGGCTTGCACCGAGCCTGCGCCAGTCGAGGTTGGGGTCGAGCTCGATTGCGCCGACATCGACGATGCCTGCTGCATGCCGATCGTGCTGCCGGCGTGCATTGCGCCGCTGCTGAAGCCGGTCGAAGCCAGATCTGGCGTGCCGCTCGAGGTTTCATCGATGTCGGTCGGACCGTAGCGTTCGACGATGTCGGCGCCGCGCTCGACTTCCGGCAGCGAGTTCGCCACCAGCGTCAGCACATGGCTACCGCGGTTGACCGCGCCTTCATAGCGGTTGGCGTGCTCGGCGTCATCCGAACCGAACAGGTCGCCGAAGAAATTCTTGATGCTGGCCGTGATGCCCGTGTCGCCATCGGCGCTGCGGGTCGTATCGAGATCGGACGATGCGTTCAGGCTATCGCTCTGACCAATCGTGTCTGCATCGGCGGTCGACAGTCGCACATCGGTGCTGGTAAAGCCCGACGACAGCAATTCGTTCATTGCGTTCTGTGCATCAGTGCGGTTATCGAACACCGCGACGAGGGTATGTTGCATGGTCGTTCCTCCGAAATAGTAGGTCTTGCGCGGGCGGCGACGCCGCCTCTTTCGTTCGCGCTATGTTGTCAACATTACTCTATTCTCGGTAGAACTCGCACACCATTGACGAGCGGAAATTTAGTTCCGGTCGACACACACGTCAGGCGAATGGATTGTCGATCGTCTTAATGTCGGGCGGCGGTAATCGCGCCGGCAACTCGCCAGAGGACTCGCGGGCTTCCAGCGCGGCGACGATGTCGCCCAGCACGGCGTGCAGGCGACGGGCATGCGCCAGACCGGGCACGTCAGCAGTCAGGTCGACATCGCCGGATATCGTGATGCGGTCGAGCCGGTTTTCCAGCATCAGGTCGCTGATGCCGATCACATCGGCTTCATTGGCGAACGGGACAAAGCTGACGGGTTTTTTCTTGCTCATGGATCCTCCGTGTTATGAACGTTTCTTGGATGGCTTGATCGTCGGCAGGCGCAGCATGCGTTCCTTCTGCTTCGTGCTCAGCGACGGCAACAGTTCGATGCCGACGATCCGCTCGAGCTCGGCCACGGGCACGACGTTGATCGGGGCATCGGCCCGGTTTTCGGTCAGCCAGGCCGCGCCCAGGCGCTGGCGCGGGCTG
This sequence comes from Telluria sp. LT2P80, assembly GCF_059685955.1. NCBI lineage: Bacteria > Pseudomonadati > Pseudomonadota > Betaproteobacteria > Burkholderiales > Oxalobacteraceae > Telluria > Telluria sp. LT2P80. Next base: position 99,993 of record NZ_JCASIO010000003.1, read on the forward strand.
TAGACCACCTTGTACAGATGGGTCGGCACGATCACGTTGCCGACTTTTTTCAGGCTCGTGCCCAAAAACGCCGGCCCCGTGATCACGTACAGCTCGCCTTCTTTCTTTGCCATCGTGCGCACGGCGCCTTCGATCGGCGCCCAGATCTTGCGGTTATGGTCGCGATCTTGCGGGACCATATTGGCCAGCGAAAAGCTTTCGCGCTGGGTGCGGCGGTCGGGCATGTTCGCGTTCGGCGCCAGGTGGCCGCGGTCGAAGCCGCTGCGGGCGTAATCGGACAGCTCGGCGCGCTGGCCCCGCGGCAGACGCGACTCGGCGTGGAATTTATCGTCCCGATCGAGCCCTTGGGCACGCTTGAGATTATCGGCGCGCACATATTCGGCGGACCACAATGGCGTACGGGTCACACCGGAATGCACGATGCCAAACACGCCGTAACACAGTTCGCGCGTGGACACGGCCAGCTTCTGGTTCTGGATTTCCGGCGGACGGCCGTCGAGGTAATGGACAGGGCAACTCGCGGCCTGGGCGGCCGCGGAGGCCAGCAGCGCGCCAGCGAATGCAACCCGGGCGGCAATACTGGCAAAGGACAATCGGAACATGATGACGATACGGTGAGGGAAACAGCGGGCATTCTAGCTGAGCGACAATTTCCCGAGCATAAAATTCTCGTAGCGCATCCGCACCGGCAGGCCACCCACCGTCCGCGCAGTGTGACGCAGTCGGTGTTGACGTGCGCCCTGCCCCCGGTCGCTGCGACATAATTGGCGCATATCAAACCAACGCTGGAGATTATCATGACCGATCAAGAACAAGCAGACCGCAAGCCAGACGCGCCGGTACCGGCCGGTGGCCAGGAACAACGCTCCGAGAACCTGCTGCCGGGCGAGGAAGGTTTCGAGGACGGCCGCTTCGATGTCGCCGAGGAAGTCAGTCTGGATCAGCACTCCGACGAAGCGCGACGCATCGGCCAGGCGCCGGGTAACGGCATCGCCGACTCCCTGCCAGAAGCACTGAAAGCCCCGGTACCTTCGCAGCAGGTGCGTGAAAAACCGTAATACCGTGATTGCGCGGCCGGTGCCAGTGGTGCCAGCCGCCTTGTTTGCGAGCAAGTCTGTCATTGACACTTGCTCAGCAGCGCATTAGATTGTCAGAGTAAACACACTCGCAAGCCAGGCGCATGTTGAACACTCCGAACGACTGTCCCGACAGCCTCACCAGTAGTTGCATTCTGTTCATCTGCCCGCACGCCACCGTCGATCCTGTCGTGACGGAGGTCGCGCGCGAACTTGGCAGGGCGGTTGTGCATGCGACGTCCCTCGAAGACGGCCTGACGCAGGTACAGCGCCGGGATTTCGCCATGGTGCTGGTCGGCTATGCGGGTGACCCGGACGGCATGCTCGCCGTCGTGTCCGCCGTGAGCAGCAATGCACGGTCGAGCTTGACGCCCATCGTTGCAATGGGCTTGCCGCTGCCGCTGCCGATGTCGCACGAGTCGCTGTACGACGCCGGCGTCATTGCCGTACTTACCGAACCACTCTCGCCAACGATCCTGCGCGCCAAAGCGCGCTTCTACACCGCTGCCTTCGACACGCAGATCGAGCGCCGGCGCGCCGAGGTCGCGCTCGACGACACCAGCCGGCGCCTCGCGCGCATCATCGAAGCTGCCGAACTGGGCATCTGGTCGTGGGATATCCGCGCCGATTGCGTCGAGGCCGACGAGCGCGTGGCCGATCTGTTTGGCGTCCCTCGCCACGAACGCAGCAGCGTCCCGCTGGCCCGCTACCTGGCCGCCATCCACCCCGATGACGTCGAGTCGACGCGGGCCGAGATCAGCACGGCCATCGCGGCGTGCAGCGCGTATGGGGCCACCTACCGCATCCGTCTGCCGGGCGGCGGCTGGCGCTGGGTCATGGCGCGCGGCCATGTCGACACCAACCGCGACGGACTGCCCATGACGGTGCGTGGCGTGATCATCGACGCCACCCGCCAGCTCGAGGCAGAGCAGCAACTGCGCGCCAGCGAAGAGCGCTACCGCACCGTGTTCAACTCGATCGACGACGCCCTGTGCGTGATCGACATGCTGTTCGATGCCGACGGCGCACCATACGACTACCGCTTCGTCGAAACCAATCCCGCGTTCATCAAGCACACCGGTCTCGTCGACGCGATCGGCAAGACCGCGCGCGAACTGGTGCCAGGCCTCGAACAGCACTGGTTCGACATCTATGGCCGGGTTGCCGCCACTGGCGCGCCGGTACGTTTCGAGAACGAAGTCAAGGGCCTGTCGCGCTGGTACGACGTGTATGCCACACGATTGGGCGGGCCGTTCGCGTACCGCCTTGCAGTGCTGTTCACCGACGTGACCGAACGGCGCCGGTCGGACGCCGCGCTGCGCCAGATGGCGGCCGACCTGTCCGAGGCCAACCGGCTCAAGACCGAATTTCTCGCCACGCTGGCGCACGAGCTGCGCAACCCGCTGGCGCCGATCCGCAGCGGGCTGCAATTCATCCGGCGCGCGCCGGGCGACGCCGCTGCGGTCAGCCGCGTGCACGAGATCATGGGTCGGCAACTCGACCACCTGGTCCTGCTGGTCGACGATCTGCTCGACGTCGCCCGCATCCAGCGCGGCCAGGTCGAGCTGCGCTGTGAACCGGTGGACCTGGCCACGGTCGTGAATGCAGCCATCGAGACGAGCATGCCGCTGCTCCAGGCGGCGCGGCACACGTTCACCGTGAACCTGCCCGCCCTGCCCCTGCCGTTGCTGGCCGATCCCACACGTCTGACCCAGGTCATCAGCAACCTGCTGAACAACGCGGCGCGCTACACGCCCAAGGGCGGGCGCATCGCGCTGTGCGCCGAGCGGGATGGCAACGACGCCGTCATCACCGTGACTGACAACGGCATCGGCATCGCAACCGATGCGCTCGAAGTGGTATTCCGGATGTTCACGCAGGTTGGCCAGGCGCAGCAGCCAGGCTCCGGCGGCCTCGGCATCGGCCTGTCGCTCGTGCGCAGCCTGGTCGAACTGCATGGCGGCAGCGTGCGCGCCGATAGCGCCGGGACAAATGCGGGCAGCCGGTTCACGGTGCGCCTGCCCATCGGCAGCGAGCATGTCGGTGCAGCGCCGCCAGCATCCCAGGCGACCCCGGCAGGCGCGGTACCACCCTGCAGCGTGCTGGTGGTCGACGATAACCGTGACGCGGCTGAAACCCTGGCCGCACTGCTGTCGATGCTGGGCCACAGCGCCCTGGTCGCCAACGATGGCCATCAGGCGCTGCGGATGCTGCCAATGCTGATGCCGGATGTCGTGTTTCTGGACCTGGGGATGCCAGGCTTGTCCGGCTACGAGGTCGCGACTGCGATCCGCGCCGATGCCCGCTACGCGGCCGTGCGCCTGGTGGCACTGACCGGCTGGGGCGGCGCGGCCGACCGTGAACGCACCGCGCAGGCCGGCTTCGATGCGCACCTGACGAAGCCGGCAACCGTGGAAGCGATCGAGGACGTGCTGCGGCAGATGACATAGCCCGTATGAGGTGTCCACGCAAAAAAAAGGCCGGTGTCCTGCGACACCGGCCTTTTTATTACCGCTTGCTGCCGCGATTAACCCGCGTTGGCAACCGCGACCAGATCCGGCGTGCTTGGCACGGCTTCCTGGTTGCTGGCGAAGAAGCGCTCCACCTTGTTGCTGCGCACGGCGCTCTCGATCAGCTCATGCATGCTGCGCGCGGTCAGATCCCACGACGTGCCGGCCACGACCTCACGCATGCGCGCCGCCATCGTTGCACGGGCTTCGGGCGTCAGCGCCAGCTGGCGTTCACAGGCTGCGATGAAGTCAGCGTGCGATTCGGCGATCTCGACCACGTCACCGTATGGCACCTTGACGTCGGTGATCGGTGTGGACACCGATGGCAATTCAGCTGCCATGTATTCCAGCACCTTGGTTGGGCTGATGAACTTGGTCGAGTCGTTGATCGCGAATGGCAGCAGGCACACATCCCAGCCGGCCAGGAACTGTGGCAACTCATTGTAGGTGCGCTGACCCATGTAGTGCACGTTGGCCTGCTTTGGCAGCGTTGCCGGATCAATCTTGACGACCGGACCCACCAGGACGATTTGCCATTCCGGATGCGCATCGGCCATGCTCGAGACGAGGTCGACGTCGAAGCGCTCGTCGATCACGCCGTAGAAACCCAGGCGCGGATGGGCGATATGGTTCTGGTCAGGATGCGAAATCGCGGCATCCTGTGCCTGGCGGAAGTGGCCGGCGTCAACGCTGCTCGAGAAGCAGTGCGCGTTGGCGTGACGGTCGCGCTTGGACTGATACAGGCTCGGGCCGCCGGTGAACACCACGTCGGCGATGTTGAGCAAGGCGCTTTCGCGCTGCAGCAGCTGCTTCGGGGCGTTCTTGAACATTGCCAGCTCGTCCATGCAGTCGTAGATCACCTTCGAAGGCTTCAAGCCTTGCAGCAGTGGCAGTGCCATTGGGGTGTAGAACCAGACGATTGGCTCTTCGCCAGCTGGCACGAGGTCGGCCAGGAGAACTTGCAGCGTTGGCAGCTGGTCATCGTGGAAACCCCACTGATGAATCGGCGTGTGCGGACGGCAGACGGTGATGTTGTCGGCAACTTCCATCTTTTCCAGGCGCGCTTCGCCGTCCGTGTGCATCGGCTCTTCGACGAAGAGAATCTTGTAGTGTTGAGCCAGACGTGTCATCAGGTGCTGAGGGCGTTGAAACACGAAATCCCAGCGGAGATGGCAGAACACGATGAGGGTCGGCATGTGAGTTTTCCTTTTCGCCTTGGTGGCGCTATAGTTGTTGGTAATTGTGCAGCCGGACGGTTCTTCTCTCTCTACTCGGGACCACCGCTGCTTACGCGCGGGAACCTGGCCGGACGAGTGGATCGTAACATGCAATTTTCTTAATTTTTTGATTTGTGCATAGCAATATTTCAGGAAATGTAACAGGACAGTGGAAGATTTTTGTCGAGCTTCATAGGAGAAGCCGATTTTTGACATGATTTCCTGTCAGTGGCGTCCTACAGCGCGACAGGAAATTCCACTACGAATAGAAGTGAAAATCTTGACGAAACTCACCAAAAGTCACGCCGAAAAATTGGAAGTTTAGACGGGTTGCGCTGCACAACAGATCGGCAATTCCAGTACCGTCAACCCGTCCGGACGCGCCTGGCAATGCGCCCGAACAGGTTGCGCAGCTCAGCCTGGGTGGTACGGTTCGGCGCCTTCGGCATGCCCGTCGTCGCTGAAGCTCACGGCAATGGACACGCCTTCGAGGCCAAGCGACAGCAGCGCGTCGCACAGTTCGTCGACCTCAAGTACCAGATCGGCGGCCAGGTCGACCGGCTTCTCGACGCTGCCCCATGGCTGGCCACCATCCAGCGCATACAGGTTCGCGCGCAGCAGGATATGTTCGCCCATATCGATCGGCGCGACAGCCGCATGCACGGCATCCGGCGCCAGGTCCTTGGCCTGCAGCAGGCCCTTGATCTCGGCCAGCACGCCAAGCGTCGCCAGCTCGGCCACGCCCTGCTCCTTGGCGCCGTAGAACAGGTCCTGGTATAAAAAGTTCAGGTCGAGCCGTGCGGGGTCGGCCGCCAGGCAACGCGCTACCAGAGGCGCCGCCGCCACGGTCCAGTCACGGTAGCGGTCCATGCGGGCCGTGAAATAGGCGTCGCTGCCGGCCTCGTCCTTCGGAATCAGATAGAAGGCATCGTCGCTGCGCTTGAACGAAAAGCCGAGCAGGAAACGCAGTTCGAGCGCCGTTTCGTCGGGCGCGACCGGCTCGCCGGTCCAGCCGCGCATGCTTGCCGCGATGGTCGGGGCCGGTTGCAGCTTCTTTTCCATCAGCGAGGCGGCGGCTTCGCGCAGCATCTCGTGCAGCGTGCCGTAGGCGATATGGTCGATCTCGCCCAGGTCGAACGCGTGCTGGAGCAGGATCACGCGCGCATCCGGGCTGTCCAGGCCACCACTGCGGAAGCTGGCCACGAGCGCCTCGAAGGCCGCTTCGTCCTGGAACAATTCCTGCGCCACCAACCCGCCCTCGCTGCGCACGAACAGCGGCACCATGAAGGCGTCGATCTCGTGTTCCGGGCCGCCTTCGCGCCCGACGCGCAGCGTCGCTGCTTCTTCTTCGATGCACCCGCGCAGCACGCGGCAGGCGAGTGGATCGGTAAAGCGGGCCAGTTCGATGGCCTCGTACAGGACCTCGTCGCGCTTCTTGCGCACGGCCTTGCGCACCGCCAGCACGAGCTGGTCGCGGCGCACGGTGTCGGGCTCGCCCGTTTCCAGGTCTTCGCGCTCGGCAATCTCGAGCGCCAGATCGGCCATTTCCTGGGCCTGGGCATTGGTGTCCGGTTCGCGTGTGTTGTTCGAGGTGCGGGGCACCGGACGCTTGTTTTTTGGCATGTCTGAAGTCGAAGAATGAAAATGAAAAAAGAATCGTGCCGGCATGGTAACACCCTGGCATGGGCCCTGACAGTCGCCATCGGCCGCCGTGACGCCGACGCGCAATGATATGCTTCGCCCTACCGTATTCTGCAGGATCACCATGCTCGACCGTTTCTTCCAACTCAGCGCCAACAACACCACCGTCCGCACCGAACTTATGGCGGGCCTGACCACGTTCCTGACGATGGTTTACATCATTTTTGTCAATCCATCGATTCTGGGCGACGCCGGCATGCCGAAAGCGTCCGTCTTCGTCGCAACCTGCCTGATCGCCGCCGCCGGCACCGCGTTAATGGGCCTGTACGCCAACTACCCGATTGCGATGGCGCCCGGCATGGGCCTGAATGCCTACTTCGCCTACGCCGTCGTGCTCGGCATGGGCATCCCGTGGCAGGCGGCGCTGGGCGCCGTGTTCATCTCGGGGTGCCTGTTCATCCTCGTGACGATGGTCGGCCTGCGGGCAATGATCGTCGACGGCATTCCGCGCTCGATGCGGGTCGGCATCACGGTCGGACTGGGCATGTTCCTGGCCCTGATCGCCCTCAAGAACGCCGGTATCGTCGTCGCCAGCGACGCCACGCTCGTTAAGGCGGGCGACCTGCACCAGCCGGCAGCGATGATGGCCGTGCTGGGCTTCTTCGTGATCGTCGCGCTGGACCGCCTGCGGGTACGCGGCGCGATCCTGATCGGCATCGTGCTGGTGACCGTGCTCAGCTTTTTCTTCGGCGGCAATACCTACCAGGGCGTGTTCTCGCTGCCGCCACCCATTTCGCCAACGCTGTTTGCGCTGGATATCCCGGGCGCGCTGGCGGCTGGTATCCTGAATGTGGTGCTGGTGTTCTTCCTGGTCGAGCTGTTCGATGCGACGGGCACGCTGATGGGCGTGGCGCGCCGTGCCGGCCTTTTGGTCGAAGGCAAGATGGAGCGCCTGAACAAGGCGTTGCTGGTTGACAGCGGCGCCATTGTCGCCGGCAGCGTGCTCGGCACGTCGAGCACGACGGCCTACATCGAAAGCGCGGCCGGTGTGCAGGTGGGCGGGCGCACAGGCCTGACGGCGCTGACCGTCGCCGCGCTGTTCCTGGCGTGCCTGTTCATCGCGCCACTGGCGTCGGTGGTTCCGCCCTACGCGACCGCGCCGGCGCTACTCTTTGTCGCCTGCCTGATGCTGGCCGACCTGGGCGAAGTCGACTGGAGCGACACCACCGAAAGCATTCCGGCGGCCGTTACCGCGCTGGGCATGCCGTTCACGTATTCGATCGCTGAAGGCATTGCGTTCGGCTTCATCAGCTACGCCGTGCTCAAGCTATTGACGGGCCGCGCGCGCGATGTGAAACCGGTCGTCTGGGTGATCGCCGCGCTGTTCGCGTTCAAGATCGCCTACGTCGGGGCCTGAATGCCAGTGCGCGGCGCGATCCGGGTCTCCATGCACGCCGCATCGCGCAGGTGATGCGTTACAATATCGGCCAACTCGCGGCGACAATGCTGCCGCGCACGATTCACGAACGATGGGCCGGTTGCCCTGCGCAGGTCTGGTGCAGTGCGGTCCATGCTTTTCAACGGATGCTGATGAAACTATCCCCGATCCTGGCGCTGCTCGTTGTCAGCGTCCACGGCGCGGCCAACGCGGCCCCCGATCTTCCCCAGGTTGGCGACGTCCATGCGCCGCTCAAAGTCATGATGCCGGCGATTCCCGATGGTGGCTGGTTTACCTCGGCCGAACTCGGCGCGATCAATACCTCCGGCAACACGAGCGGCACGTCGGTAACGGGCAAGATCGACGCCCGCCACGAAACGTCGGACTGGAGCCATGAATTCATTGCCAGCGGCTACTTCAAGGAAGACGAGTACGAGAACGAAGAAGGTGAACTGCTGCGCGCGCGGTCGGCCGAGCGCTGGGCCACCTCGGCCAAGGCCTCGTTCAAGCTGCTGGGCGACGGCCGGCGCGCCTTCGTCCTCGGCTCGCACGTGAACGACAAGTTCGGCGCCTACGTGCGCTACTCGTCGCTGTCGGTCGGTTACGGCTCACGCTGGTACACGGCGCCGGACAAGACGCTCGACGTCGAGATCGGTCCGGGCTACTTCAACGGCAAGCGCGAGACGGACGAAGAAGAAGACGGCCTGACCGTGCGCGGCGCGGCGCAGTTCCGCTGGCAGGTCAGCCCGTCGGCGTTCTTTGCGCAGACGATCAGCGTCGAGAAAGGCACGTCCAATACCCACTCGGTGGCCGAGACGTCGCTGTCGACCAAGATCAACGGCAGCATGCAGATGAAGGCAGGTTTCAGCGTCCGCAACGACAGCAGCGTGCCCGAAGACAAGAAGAACACGGATACCCAGACCTCGCTGACGATGGTCTATTCGTTCTAGACGCTCAACCCCAGGCCAGTTCCAGCGTCGCGCCGTCGTCCCGCACGACGGCAAAGCCGCACGCCGCGTACAGCGCGCGTGCGGCGGCATTCTCAACGCGCACGCGCAGCGCGATCGTGCGCTGCCCCCGGCAGGCGTCCTGCAATGCCCCCAGCACCGTGCGCGCGACGCCGTGGCGGCGGGCGTGGGGCGCCACCGCCAGGTCGACCACGCGCAGCGTGTCGCTCGTCCAGTCCAGCACCACCCGTCCCAGCACTTCTTCGCCATCGGTCAGCAACCATGTCTCGGCGGCAGGATAACGCAGCGCATACGCCTCGACCTGCAGTTGCTGCTGGTGCCGCGCGATGCCCTCGATCACGCTGCGCGGTACCGGCAACGCGCCCAGGTCGGGCCGCGTCGCCAGATACAGCGCCGCCAGGAACGCCGAATCGGAGACGTGCGGCGCACGTCCCGTCAGCGCGCCGAAGCGGCGTTCGTTCACGCCTTCGCCGTGTGCGGTATCAGGCTGCGGGCCATGATCAGCGCCAGCAGGCTGATCAGCGCCGCGCCGCTCAGGTAGTAACCGACATACTCCAGCCCGTAGTTCGTGCCCAGCCACAGCGCGATATACGGCGCCACCGACGCGCCCAGGATGCTGGCAAAATTGAAGGTCAGCGACGCGCCCGTGTAGCGCACCTCGGCCGGGAACAGCTCGGCCAGCAGCGTGCCCAGCGGCCCGTACGTGAAGCCGACCAGGCACATGCCCAGCACCATGAAGGCGCCGACCGACCAGGCGCCGCCTGCCCCGAACAGCGGCCCGTACAGCAGGCCAAAGAGGGCGATCGCCCCGCTGACGAGCATCATCGCGGTGCGCCGGCCACGCTTGTCGGCCAGCAGCGCCGACAGTGGGATGGTCAGCGCAAAGAACAGCACCGCGAACAATTGCAGCAGCAGGAATTGCTGGCGTGTGTATCCGAGCTGCGCCGTGCCCCAGCTCAGCGCAAAGACCGTCATCAGGTAGAAGATGACGAAGGTGGCCAGCGCGATGAACGTGCCCAGTACCAGCGCGCGGCGATGGTCGCGCATGACGGTCACGACCGGCACCTTGACCCGCGCCTTGCTGTCCAACACCTTCTGGAAGTCCGGCGTCTCGGTGATCTTGAGGCGAATGTACAGGCCCACGCCCACCAGCACGGCGCTGGCCAGGAATGGAATGCGCCAGCCCCAGGCGAAGAAGTCGGCGTCGGTCATCAACTCGCCCAGCAGCAGGAACACGCCGCCCGACAGGAAGAAGCCGATCGGCGCGCCCAGCTGGGGGAACATCCCGTACCAGGCGCGCTTGCCCGGCGGCGCATTCTCGGTGGCGAGCAGCACCGCCCCACCCCATTCACCGCCCAGGCCCAGGCCCTGGCCGAAGCGGCACAGCGCCAGCAGCAGGGGCGCGGCCACGCCGATCTGGGCGTAGGTGGGCAACAGGCCGATCAGGATGGTCGACAGGCCCATCGTCAGGAGCGCGGCAACGAGCGTTGCTTTGCGGCCCACGCGGTCACCGAAGTGGCCAAACACGGCCGAGCCCACCGGACGCGCGAAGAAGGCGATGGCAAACGTTGCCAGCGACTGCAGCATCGCGGCGCCCGGGTCAGCGGTCGGGAAAAACAGCCGTGGAAATACCAGTACGGCGGCCGTGGCGTAGATATAGAAATCGTAGAATTCGATGGTCGTGCCGATCAGGCTGGCAAACAGGACGGTACGGGGCTTGTTGGCCGTGACGACGCTCATGCAGCCGCCTGCGCCAGCGCTTCAGTCACGGTATCAGCATCGGCCGGGCGCACCACGCGCGCGACTTCCTGGCCATCCTTGAGCACGACCACCGTCGGCCACAGCTTGACGCGAAACGACCGGCCCAGCGGCCGGCCGGGACCATCCTCGACCTTGACGTGCCTGGCGGCCGGTTGCCCTGCGACGGCCTGGGCGATCGCCGGCGCGGCCGCGCGGCAATAGCTGCACCAATCGGTGCCGAAGTCGAGGACGAGAATGCCTGGTGCCGAATCGATCTCGGCGCGCTCGGGCTGGCGGGTTGCGTAGGCTGTGGACATGCGGGTCTCCTGGTATGGCCTTGTCAATAGCATAAGCCTACCCGAAAACCTGGTTGCGGCCTATCGTGGTTGCTACTGAAACATGGTCGCCCCTGGGTGTGTCACCTAACCGACCGTCGCGGCTGGGACTGTCACTCTGGTATCTTATGCAGTCTGCTCTCGAGTCAGCTCTCAATAAAGTCAGCTCAAGTCGGCTCCCCCTCAGCTCTGAATTCTGAAAGGATCCACCGATGAACATGCCATCCCAACAGCAAACACCCCCGGGCAGCGAAGCCGCCCTGCATCCCAAGGCCGATCACGGCGAAACCTCATATCGCGGTTCCGGCCGCCTGCAGGACAAGGCCACCGTCATCACGGGCGGCGACAGCGGCATCGGTCGCGCCGTGGCGCTGGCGTACGCGCGCGAAGGCGCTGATGTCCTGATCTCGTACCTGAACGAACACGACGACGCCAGGGAAACAGCGCGCCTGGTCGAAGAAGCCGGCCGCCGCGCGATCCTGGTGCCGGGCGACCTGGCCGATCCGGCGCACTGCCGCGCGGTCATCGAACGCGCCGTGACCGAATTTGGCCGCATCGACGTGCTGGTCAACAACGCTGCCTTCCAGATGAGCCATGAGTCCATCGAAGACATCCCGGACACCGAATGGGACTACACGTTCCAGGTCAACATCACCGCGATGTTCCATCTGTGCAAAGCTGCGGTGAAGCACATGCCGCGTGGCTCGTCGATCATCAACACGACGTCGATCAACTCGGACAAACCCAAGCCAACACTGCTGGCCTACGCCACCACCAAGGGCGCGATCGCCAACTTCACGGGTGGCCTGTCGCAGCTGCTGGCCGACAAGGGCATCCGCGTCAACTCGGTCGCACCGGGTCCGATCTGGACGCCGCTGATCCCGTCGACCATGCCGGCGGATGAAGTGGAGAGCTTCGGTGACGAAACACCGATGAAACGCCCGGGCCAGCCAAAGGAAGTAGCGCCCGTGTTCGTGATGCTGGCCTCGGACGAAGCCAGCTATATCTCCGGCGCGCGGATCGCGGTCACCGGCGGCACGCCGATTCTCTGATCACATGCCGGTGTGCCCGTGCAGGCAGGGTTGACAAGCCCGGCCTGCAGGCGCACGTGAGATCGGCCCATCCCACTATTAACTTAAGTACAATACGCGCTTTCCCGGCACGGCGCGCAGCATCTGCTGCATCACGCCTTCTTGTCGCGCCCGCCGCCGACTATCGATGAAAACCCGCACTTACCTGTTCCTGATGGCAGGGGCGATCCTGCTACCCGTGGCAATCGCCTCATGGATCGGCCTGTCCATGCTGCTTGACTGGGAGCGTGACTCGCGCCTGCGCAGCGTGCGCGAGATGGCCCGCGCCACCGCTTTCCAGATCGACCGCGAGATCGCCGCTGCCGAAGCGTCGCTGCGGGCCGTCGCCTACTCGGAAGGCATGCGCCAGCAGGACTATGCGCGCCTGCATCGCTGGACCTCGAGTACGAACGCCAACAATGCCCAATCCTGGACCGTGCTGTATGACAGCAAAGGCCGTGAACTGTTCACCACACAGGCGCCGGTCGGCACCAAGTTGCTGTCAACAACCCGCGATTGGGCGAGTCAGGTCTCGCTTGCCGGCGGCACCCTCGTGTCGGGCTATTTCATCGACGAGTATTCGGGACTGCCGACCGTCGCGGTCAGCGTCCCGGCCCCGCTCGAAGATGGCCAGTACAACATCGTCAGCCAGATTTTCGACGTGCGCTTCTTCGAGCGCATCCTGCGCGATGACGCCATTGGCGAAGACTGGAAAGTCGGAATCTTCGATCGCAACGGGCTGGCCATCATGCGCAACCGCGGGTCGGACACACTGGGCCAGCCGATGGGCGCGGATTTCCTGGCCGCCACGCGCGCCGCGAACCACGGCGTGTTCCGCCACGTAACGCAGGATGGGCGTGACGTCTACGGCGTGTTCACCCGTTCGAAAAGCAGCGACTGGACCATCGTCATCGGCGTGCCGGTGGCGCAGATCGAGGCGGCTGCGCGTACTGCAACCTGGTACGCGGCGCTCGTGCTGCTGCTGCTGCTGGGCCTGGCGGTGGCCGTCGTCTTGTATCTCGGGCGTACCCTCGAGCGGGCGCTGAGCCAGGCAGCGGCGGCCGTCACGCTGCTGGCTGACGGCGCGATTGCCCTGCCCGCCCGCACCCGGGTCGAGGAAGTCGACGCCCTGGTCGAAGGTCTTGCCCGGACCAGCGAAGCGCTGTCCAGCGAAAGCCAGGTGCGCAAATCGCTCCAGGAAGAACGCGAACAGTTGCTGGTCAGCGAACAGCGCGCGCGCCGGCTGGCCGAGGCCCAGAGCCGGGCCAAGGACGATTTCCTTGCCATGCTGGGTCACGAACTGCGCAACCCGCTGGCAGCGATCTCGGGGGCGATGTCGGTGCTGGACATGCCCAACCTCAAGCCGCAGGTCGCGGCCAATGCGCGCGACATCAGCCGGCGCCAGATGCGCCACCTGACCTGCATCGTCGACGACCTGCTGGACGTACAGCGCATCCTGTCGGGCAAGATCGTGCTGCACCGCGCCCGCATCGATGTTGCGCAGGTGGTGCGCAGCAGCGCCGAAGCCAAGGCGCTGGTCGACGCCGGCGCGCACGCCTGGACCATCGAGACGATCCCGGATGCCTGGGTTGACGGCGACCGTACCCGCCTGGAACAGGTCGTCGACAACCTGCTGCACAACGCCATCAAGTACACGCCGAAAGGCGGCCGCATCGACGTGCGTGTCTGGCGCGACGGAGATCAGATAGCGGTCAGCGTCAGCGACACCGGCGTGGGCATCGCGCCCGAGTTGCATCCGCTGATCTTCGATGTACTGGTGCAGGGGCCGACGAGCATCGACCGTGGCCAGGGCGGCCTGGGCCTGGGCCTGGCGCTGGTCAAGCAACTCACCGCCCTGCACGGCGGCACCGTGGCCGTGCACAGCGACGGGCCCGGCAAAGGCAGTTGCTTTGTCGTGCGCGTGCCGGCTATGGCGTGATGCGTTCCCACACATAGACACCGGCGTCGGCCGGCAAACCCGTGTGCAGGCGATTGTCCTGCAGGCGCCAGGTGCGCAGCGCCAGCAGGTCCTGCGCCAGGCGCGAGCCCACTGCATCGGGCTGACACATCGCGCGGGTCGTCGCGACCGGCCCCAGGGTCAAGGTGCCGCCCGTCGCATCGGTGGCCACGGCCTGCCACGGACCGTTGCCTCGATTGCAATCGAGCTTGACGGCCAGGCGGCCATCCTGGCCGAACGACAGCGTGAAGCCATCCGGCGTGCCGGGCCGCAGTGGCTGGCTGCCATCGTCGTTCGCCTGGAACGACGCCAGGCGCCAGCTCGTGCCGGCCAGCGTCGGTGTTGCGACGGCCGTCGCGGGTCCGGTCGATGGCGAATCTGAAGGCGCAGTTGCAGGAATGCTGGAGCAGGCGCCCAGGGCGAGGCTGACGGACAGGAGACAAAGGCTTGCGCGCATGGTGTTTCTTTCCAGAGATTGTAGGCGCCCAGAATATCGCATCCGCGCCGGATGACCCGCGCTGCAGACTGGGAATCCGGCAAAGCGTCCCCACCTGATTGATATCACCTTGTCAATACGAGACCACCATGCGAATTTTCCTGCGCGCCCTCGTGGTTGCCGTCATCCTGATCCTGGGCTACGCCCTGCTGCAACCCACCATCGAACGGGCGCTGTACACGATGCGTCTGGCGTCGATGCCCAAGCCCACCGCGCTGCCGGTGCCCGTTGACGGCGTCAAGGTCCGCGCGCTGCGCGATACGTGGGGTGGCGCGCGCAGCGAAGGCCGCAAACACGAGGGCATCGATATCTTCGCCAAGCGCGGCACACCGGTGTTGTCGAGCACCGAAGGCATCGTGGCGCAGGTTGGCACCAACCGCCTCGGCGGCCTGGTGGTCTGGGTCACGGGCCCAGGCGGTCAGCGCCATTATTATGCGCACCTGGACCGTTATTCCGACGTCGAGGCCGGGATGCGCATCGAGGCTGGCCGCGTGCTTGGGTACGTCGGCAATACGGGCAATGCGAAAGGCACGCCACCGCACCTGCACTACGGCATCTACGAGACGGGTGGCGCCATCAACCCGTACCCGCTGCTGCGTGCCGAGCCGGCCGCGGACGCGGCGGCTAAGGAATCGGCACCGGCGGCAACTGGCCGCTAGATGCTGGCGGGGCCTGTTCCTGCTGCTGCTGCGGCTCGCTGACCTCGATCGCCTCTTCCTGCTGGATCGGTACCGGCTGCTGCAGGAAATCGAGCTGATCGGCGCGCGAGCCCGGCGCCAGTTCGATCGGGGCTTCCTCGAAGATCTCTTCCTCGGGCGCTTCTTCTTCGTAGCGGCGCGGCTCCGGGCGTTTGCCGCCAGGCAGCAAGGCCGCCGCATCGAGGCGCTTGGAGTCCAGCGCGCCGCGGAAGAAGTCACCCACCAGCAGCGCCGCATTGTGGCCGCCCTGCCCCCAATAGGTGCTGCGGATGGCCACGCGGTTGTCGTTGAACCCCACCCAGGCACCAGCCACGAGGTTCGGGTGCATCATGATGAACCAGCCATCGGTATTGTTCTGCGTGGTGCCGGTCTTGCCGGCAACGTCACCATAGATGCCGAAGCGGCTGCGCACGCCGGCGCCGGTGCCGCGCGTGACGACGCCGCGCAGCATGTCGATCAGGGTCAGGGCTGATTGCTGCGACATGGCGCGCTCGGGCGCGCTGCCGCCGAAATCGGCGATGACGTTGCCGTCGCGGTCTTCGATGCGGCGCACAAAGATCGGCTTGCGGTATTCACCCTGCGCGGCAATGGTCGCATAGCTGCTGACCATTTCCAGCAGCGTCACCGGACTGGTGCCCAGCGCCAGCGCCGGCACGGCTTCGAGCTTGCTCTGGCGAATACCCAGCCGCCGGGCCAGGTCGATGATCGGTTGCAGGCCTACTTCCTGGCTCACCTGCGCGGTGATCGTGTTTTTGGAATAGATCAGGCCCTCGCGCATCGACATCGCGCGGCCCGTGTTGCCGCTCATGTCGGTCGGTTTCCAGACGCTGCCATTCGCGCCACGGAAGGACTGCACCACGTCGCGGTACATCTGGTCTTGCGGGATGCCCCGTTCGAGCGCAGCACCATAGACGATCGGCTTGAAGGTCGAGCCCGGCTGGCGTGCGGCCTGGGCCACGTGGTCGAACTGGTCGCGCTCGAAGTCGCGGCTGCCGACCCAGGCTTTGACCTCGCCGGTGGCCGGATCGATCGCGACAAAGCCTGCTTCCAGGCGTGACTTGGCGCTTTTCAGGTCGTCCATGAAACTGCGGTCAGCCTTGATGCGCCTGAGCGCGTCCGCTGGCGCTTCGCCGCCTTCGACCGCGTTGCGGTACGCGCCCGTCTCGCGCACGAATGCATCGAGCTCGCGCCCGTGCGTGATCCAGTAGTACGAGAATGGATCGACATTGCGCCGCATCGACGTGTACATGCCGCCGGACGTCGAGCGCGGCACATTCGGGTTCGCCCATTCGACGTCGGCAATGGCCTGCAGCATGTCGGCCTGGCGCTTGACGGCGCGTTCGGCGTCGGCCTGCAGCGCGGTGTCGAGCGTGGTGCGCACGACCAGCCCGTCGAGTTGCAGATTCACATCGTTTTCGTCGGCCCAGTCGAGCAGCCACTTGCGCACGTAGGCGCTGAAGTGGTTGTCCTTGCCGCTGCGGTCCGGCAGGCGCGCAAAGCGCAGACGCAGCGGGCGCTTCACCAGCGCCGCATAGCGCCGCTCGTCGAACGCGCCGTGCTTGCGCATCTGCCCCAGCACGACATTGCGGCGCGCCAGCGAGCGCACCGGATTGGCCACCGGGTTGTAGTAGTGCGTGCCCTTGAGCATGCCCACCAGCGTGGCCGACTCCAGCACATCGAGTTTGGACGCCGGTTTGTTGAAATAGGTGCGCGCGGCCATTTCGATGCCGTAGGCGTTGTACAGGAACGGCACCGTGTTCAGGTACGCCTCGAGAATCTGCGTCTTGCTGTAGGTGTTCTCGATCTTGATCGCCGTGATCAGTTCCTTCATCTTGCGGTTGATGCTGCGCGCCCGGCCGATCTCTTGCGGGAACATATTGCGCGCCAGTTGCTGCGTGATCGTCGAGCCGCCCTGCGGCGTGCCCTTCACGCTCGACCACAGGGCGCCGCCCACGCGCCGGAAGTCGATGCCGTGGTGATCGTAGAAGCGGTGGTCTTCGGTCGAGATTAGCGCCTTGACAACATGGGGCGAGACCTGCGACAGCTTGACGCGCTCCTGCAGGCCCTGCTCAAAGGTGCCGAGCGACTTGCCGCCGGCATCCAGGATGACGGTCGGGCGCGCCTGGCTCGCCTGCTCCAGGTCGTCGATGCCGGGTGTGAGGGGTATCAGCACCAACAGCCAAGCCAGAATCGCCATCAGGCCGGCGGCCATCGTCCACAAGGCGATCAGCGCCAGCTTGACCGGCATCGGCTGCCCGTGCAGGCGCTGCTGCGCGCCGGACCTGAGCGCGCCGGCCCCTGTCCGGGCCCCGGAAAAACCACGCCGGGCGAGGCGTTGCAAGCGTTGCTGGAAGGTCGGCGCACGCGTGCTGTCCGTGTTGTCGTCGTTCTGCTGTTGGTCCACGCGCTATCCCTGCCTGCTCAATCTGTCAATTCGGCAAGTATAGCCGACCGGTGGCCTGCGCCCGGCGCGCCGTTGTACCGGGCGCAGTCAGCGTTAAATAGAGACTACTTTTGAACTGACGAGCAGTCCAGTGGTCCAACCCCTGTCCACAGCGTCAGGAGTCGATCATGAAAGCGCCTCGTTTCAAGGGCTGGTTTGCAAAACTGCCTTCGCTGAACCAGCCCCAGCGCCAGCAAGTGCTCGATGCCCTGCACCCTGCAGCCGGGCTCGATCAGGTAGTCGCACTCATCATTGAATCCAGAGCGCCAGGCCGCTGCTGTCCCAGATGCGGCAACGAGCTCTGCTACCGGCACGGGTTCGCCAACGACTTGCAGCGCTACCGCTGCTGCGCTTGCGGTCGCACCTTCAACGACCTGACCGGTACGCCGCTGGCTCGGCTGAGGCTCAAGGCCAAATGGCTCGCGTATTCCCATACGCTGCTCGATTCACTTCCCGTGCGCAAGGCAGCCAACCGGGTTGGCGTACACCGCACCACGGCCTTTCGCTGGCGCCACCGCTTCCTGCATTGGGTCAAGCTCGACCGCCCCCCAGCGCTTAACGGCATCGTCGAGGCCGACGAAACATTTCTGCTCGAATCACAAAAAGGTTCACGCACGCTTGATCGCCCACCGCGCTACCGCGGCGGGCGCGCTGCCAAACCGGCCATTTCCAGCGAACTGGACTGTATCCTGGTCGCGCGCGACCGTGAGGGGCGCACTGTCGATGCCGTCACTGGCCGCGGCGCACTTACGGCTGCACAACTCGACCGTAACTTGCTGCCAAAGCTTGATAAGCAGGCGTTGCTGGTCAGTGACAGCCATGCCGCCTACCGCGCCTTTGCACGCAAGCACGGGATCGCGCACGAGACGGTCAACCTGCGCGCTGGTGTGCGTGCGAGGCGACTGGGCAATCTTGCTATCCACGTGCAGAACGTCAACTCGTACCATCAGCGTTTCAAGGCCTGGCTACAGCGCTTTCGCGGCGTGGCGTCGCGCTACCTGCCCAATTACCTGGGCTGGCGCTGGGCGCTGGATGGAGAGCGAATTATTTTGGCAGGGCAATTGCTTCGCATTGCTATCAGCGTCATCAACAGATAACACTGACTGCGCCTTGTAACGCGGCGTCACGCGGTGCTGGTCTTTGGCTCGATGTGGCCGGCGCGCAGCAGTACCTCGATCCGTTCCCCCGTCTGCGGGCGGCTGTAGACGTGGCCCTGCACCGAGTCGCAGCCGGCGCCGCGCAGGAAGTCGAGCTGTGCGATCGTCTCGACGCCCTCGGCAATGACGTGCATGCGCAGGCCGTGGGCCAGCGAAATGATGGCGTCGACCAGCGCCGCGCCGTCGGCGCTGCCCACCATGTCCTGCACGAACGAGCGGTCGATCTTGAGCACGTCCACCGGGAGGCGCTTCAGGTACTGCAGGCTGGAGTAACCGGTGCCAAAGTCGTCGATCGACAGCTTCACACCCATGCGCTTGAAGCATTCCATCGTGTGGATGGCCGATTCGATGTCGCCCATCATCATGCTTTCGGTCAGTTCGATCTCGAGCGATGCGGGCGGCAGGCCGGTCTCGTGGAGCACGCGCTCGACGCTGTCCAGCAGACCGGGCTCGGCCAACTGGCGCGCCGACAGGTTCACGGCGATGCGCAGCGGACCCAGTCCGCTTCGTTGCCACTGCCGGTTCTGGCGGCATGCTGTCTGCATCACCCAGGCGCCAATCGGCACGATCAGGCCCGTTTCTTCGGCCAGCCCGATGAAACGCTCCGGTTGGATCGTGCCCAGCAGCGGGTGGCGCCAGCGGATCAGCGCCTCGGTGCCGACCACGCGACCGGTGGCCAGGTCGATCTGCGGCTGGAAATGCAGCGTGAACTGCTGCTCTTGCAGCGCGCGCCGCAGCGCGCTTTCCAGCGCCAGCCGGTCGAACGCCTGTGCATTCATGTGCGGCGCGTAGAACTGCACCGCATTGCGCCCGTCCGATTTGGCGCGGTACATGGCGATTTCGGCATGCTTGACCAGCGTATCGGCGTCGGCGCCATCGGCCGGCCAGGCCGCCACGCCGGCGCTGCAGCCGAGCACCACGTGCTGGCTGCCGAGTTGCAATGGTTCGGCCACCGCGTCGCGCAGCTGCTTGACGCGGGTGGCGGCCTGGCGTTCGTCGCTGCAGCCGCACAGCACCAGCACGAAGTCGTCGCCACCGACGCGCGCGGCCGTGTCGAGCGGGCGCAGCGTGCGCCTGATGCGCGTGGCCAGCAGGCGCAGCGCCTCGTCGCCGGCAGTGCGCCCCAGCGTATCGTTGATCAGCTTGAAATGATCGACGTCGAGCAGCACGACCCATACCAGTGCTCCGGTCGCGGCGGCTGCAGCAATCGCACGCTCGATGCGATCGGCCAGCAGCGCGCGGTTGGCCAGGCCCGTCAGCGTGTCGTAACGGGCGTGGCGTTCGAGTTCAGCCTCGTAGCGCTTGGCAGTGGTGACGTCGTAGACAGTCACGACGAAATGGCCGACCTTGCCGTCCGCGCGGCGCACTGGCGCGATGTAGACATCGCTGATCAGTTCGGCGCCGTCGCGCGTGTGCATCGTCACCAGCGCGTTTTCCTCGAACTGCTGGCGCAGCGACGTGCACAATGCGTGCACGGCCGGCTGGTCGGTGTCGGAACCGAGCAGGAGCGCGAGCGGCTGGCCGGCCAGTTCCTGCGGCGCGTAGCCGAAGGTGCGCTCGCAGGCCGGATTGGCGTAGCCGATCGGGTAACCCGGCGCACGCGCATTGACCAGCAGGATCGGATTGGCGCTCGATGCCATCGCCCGTTCGTAGACGCGCAGCGAACCGGTCGCCCGCTCGAGCGCGGCAGTGCGCTGCGCGACCAGCGTCTCGATGCGGCGCGTGCGCGCCACACGCTGCTGCACCAGCATGGCGGTCGCGGCGCTCAGGACCAGGCCCAGCGCCAGCGTCACCAGCTCGCCAGCGTGACGCCCGAATGCCAGGGACTGTTCCTCGACCACGACTTGCCAGTGGCTGCCCGCGATATCGACCGGTTCGACATGACGCAGGATATCGCCGTCGCCCACGCGGGAGAGCCAGCCGCCGGCGCGCGCACCGGGGCCATGGCGGTAGGCCGTCACGATCTGGCCATCGACATCCGGCCCGTGCAGCGACAACCCCACGGCCTCGTCATCCAGCAGGCGTACCGCATGCAGGGTGCCATCCACCAGCAGCGCGACATCGATCACGACTTCGGTGTGGCCGATAACGGCGGCGCGCCGCGCCAGCACGTCCACGGGGCGCTCGTTACCACGGTAAACCGGCACGCTGATCAGGATGCCCCGGCGCCCACCGCCGCCCTGCAGCAGGGTGACCAGGGGACTGGCGACCGGCTCACCGGCATCGATTGCCGTCTGGCTGACCTGTCGCTGCGGCGGATACGACCATGCGTCGTCGCCAAACGCGATGGCGTTGCCGAGGATGGGCGCAACGTAATCGTTGACCAGATAGAGGGGGCGCTCGCCGGCGCGCACCAGCCCCGTAGGACTGTCTGCCGCGCGCTCCCGGATCTGAAAGTTTGGCCAGAACGCGCGGCGCTCGGCTTCAAACGCTGGCCGTTCGGCGGCGCTGACGAAACGCTGGAACACGATCGCTTTCAAGTAACCGTGATTTGCCACCAGTGGCAGCGCAAACGCATCGAATTCCTCGCGCGAGATATGGTGCGACGCGCGGAAGAACAGATTGACGGCGCGCGCTGCATCGACGGCGTCGGCAAATGCCTGCTTGACGGCGGCCACGCGCACGCCGGCGCGCTGCGCGAATTCGGCGTCGGCCCGCTCGGTCTCCAGCGTACGCACGACGCCGCACAGCGCCGCTGTCAGCATGATTCCCAGCAAACAGGTCACCACCGCGGCCCTCGACAGGCCGCGTCCGGCACCCAATGCGCGGCGGGCAGAAACGCTGTACATACAGCAGATGCTAGCGCAGAACGGGGTATCCGGGCGCAGCGCTGACACGACGTCACCGGCAGAAGAATCTGCGGTGCGATGATGTGTTTTGACAACGCTTGCATTATCATCTCGCGCATGTCGTCCGAACCCCAAGCCCCTCACCAGCCCTTGCCGCCCGATGCGCCGCCCCAACGCGTACTGCGTCAGTTCCGTATCGTCTTCAATGCGGTCAAGACCCACTTTCGCCAGCTCGAACATGAATCCGGCCTGGGAGGCGCCCAAGTCTGGGCGCTGTCGGTGATCGACAGCCAGCCCGGGATCGGCGCAACGAGCCTGAGCCGCGCGCTCGATATTCACCAGTCCACTGCCAGCAACCTGGTGCGCGGCCTGGTCGAGCGTGGCTATGTCAGCGCCGCGCGCGAAGGCACGGACCGGCGCAGCGTCGCCTTGCGCGTACTGCCGGCCGGCCAGGAGGTGCTGCGTCGCGCCCCGGCGCCCCTTGCCGGCGTGTTGCCGAATGCATTGGCCACGCTCGACGAATCGACGCTGCTACGGCTCGAACAGGATCTGGGTAGATTGATTGCGCAACTCGATGCCGATGAGGCGGCGGGCAAGATTCCGCTCGGCCAGTCATAACGGGACCAAGCGAGAGACACCGAAAAAAAAAGCCCCCCGACGAATGCGGGGGACGAAAAGAAGCGGTGCTGAGCGCCTCTTCGCTGATCGGGGCAAGGTGACCGAACGACCCACTTGCCACGTCTCCATATTGCCCGAAAAGTATAATCAAGGCAACCTTATTTGTGCCAATGGACACGTGAGGATGCCGCATCCCCGAACACGACAGGAACAGGTATGGAAATAGCAGGCTGGTTGCAGGCAGGTGGATGGGGATTGTTGGCCGGCGGCGCCTTGCTGCTTGGCGCCGGGATCGGGGTACGCTATGCGGTGCCCAAACGTCTGGTTGCGGCGATCATGGCGTTTGGCAGCGGCGTGCTGATCTCGGCGCTGTCGTTCGAGTTGATGGATGAAGCACTCGAAACCGGCGGGCTCGCCTCGACGGCGGCCGGCTTCGTCGTTGGCGCCGGCATCTATACAGGCGCCAACTGGCTACTGGCGCGCAAGGGTGCCAAGCACCGCAAGCGCTCCACGCCGCAGGAGGGCGCCGATCCCAAGGCGAAAGCCAGCGGCACGGCCATTGCCATCGGCGCCCTGCTGGACGGGATTCCCGAGTCGATCGTCATCGGCCTGTCGCTGCTGGGTGGGCAGGGTGTCAGCATGGCCATGGTGGCGGCGGTGTTCCTGTCGAACCTGCCGGAAGGGTTGTCCAGCGCAGCCGGGATGAAGCGCGCCGGCCATTCGACCGGCTATATCATGGGCATCTGGGCAGCGATTGCCGTGGCGTCCAGCCTGGCGGCGACGGTGGGCTTCACGGTGTTTCACCAGTTCCCGCCTGAAATGCTGGCGGCAATCACCGCGGTGGCAGCCGGGGGCGTGCTGGCGATGGTGGTCGACACGATGATCCCCGAGGCCTTCGACGAAACCCATGATTTTGCCGGCCTGATCGTCGCAGCGGGGTTTCTCGCTGCATTTACACTCAGCAAGCTTTCTTCGTGAACTTGCCGTGCATTACTGTTTATAATCACTCGTTCAAGCGACGCCACCTCCCCGGCGTCGCAACCCTCTTCCCATCCTGACTATGCAACCCCAGTTTTCCGGCGGCACCTGGCGCGACGGCGCGGCGCCGCTCGCACTGCGCTATCTGTTCGCGCTGTTCCTGTTCGTCGTGGCGCTGGCGGCCCGCTTCATGCTGGTGGACATCTTGCCGGCGCGCGGCTTCCCGTTCCTGTCGTTCTTCCCTGCGGTTCTGCTGGCGGCCTATCTGGCCGGTCTCGGGCCGGGCCTGCTGACCGCATTCCTGAGCACCTGGGCGGCCTGGGCATTCTTCATGGGCCCGCGTCTGGCGCCAGCCGCCATGGCGCATAGCGACCTGATCGCGCTGGTCTTTTTCGCGTCGATCCTGGTCGTCGACTGCCTCGTCATCGAGCGCATGAACCTGGCCATGCGCAAGCTGCGCACGACCGGCACCCGCTTGCGCGAAAGCGAAGATGCGCTGGTGGCGCGCCAGGCCGAGCTGAGCGAAGCGAACCGGCAAAAAGACGTCTTCATCGCGATGCTAGCGCACGAACTGCGCAATCCGCTGGCGCCAATCCTGTCGGCGGCCCAGCTGATCGCCATGCGCGCGGGCAATGATGAACCCCTGGCACGCGCCGCGGCCATCATCACGCGCCAGGGGCTGCAACTGACACGACTGGTCGACGACCTGCTCGATGCATCGCGTATCCACTCGGCCAAGCTGACACTGCAGGTGGCGCCGGCCGACCTGCGTGACGTGATTGCCAGCGCGCTGGAAACGAGCGCGCCGATGATCGAACAATCGGCCGCCAACTTCCAGCTGACGCTGCCGCCGCAACGGATCCCTGTCGATGTCGACAGCACGCGCATCGCCCAGTGCGTGTCGAACCTGTTGCACAATGCCTTCAAGTTCTCGGCCAACCAGGGTGACATCCATCTGCACGTCAGCACCGGGAGCGACGGCATGGCGCGCATCCGGGTTTCCGATACGGGCCGCGGCATTTCGCCGGACATGCTGCCCCGCCTGTTCGACATGTTCACGCAGGAAGGCCGCAGCGGCAACGATGGCAACAGTGGCCTGGGCATCGGCCTGGCGCTGACGCGCGACCTGGTCCTGCGCCACGGCGGCACGCTCACCGCGCACAGCGACGGCCACGGCCGGGGCGCATCGTTCGAGATCGCCCTGCCCCTGAGCACCGACGTGCACACAACGGCCATCCCCGCGCCGGCGCCGGCCGCGCTCGAAGCACCCCGGCAGGCGCCGTCGGTGCTGGTCGTCGACGACAACGTCGATGCAGCCGAACTGTTGCAGGCGCTGCTCGCATTGCACGGCTTCGACGTGAACATTGCCCATACCGGCGCCGCCGCCCTGGCCGCGCTGGCGCACGATCGCTACCGTGTGTTGCTGCTCGATATTGGCTTACCCGATATGTCCGGCTACGAGGTCGCCATTGCGGCACGTGCGCAAGGCTTGCTGGACGACGCTACCCTTATTGTCGCGCTGACCGGCTGGAGTGACGCCGAGTCGCGCCAGCGCTCGGTCGATGCCGGCATTGACCATCATCTGAACAAGCCGGTGCAGATGGAAGCACTGCTGAACCTGTTCGATGCGCGGACATTGTCGACCAATCTTACAGTTTGATGATGTGACTCCCGGTAGCTTGACGTAAGTACCTGTTGGTATTAACGAATTTGAACAGGCACGTTCCGTGCTTATTGGATATCGCAACAGCCGTATCCGAAAGTCGATATCCCATGAATGTTCATCCAACCTTCACTACCACGGAGTGCTCTGTGAAACTGATCAAAAGCTTGAGGAATGTCGCCCTTGCCGCCATGCTGTTTTCTGCTGGCGTGGCCAATGCAGCGCTGTACCAGTTCCAGCTGACCGGTGACTACGCAGCCAGCTGGCAATTGAATTCGACGGTCTTGTCCGATCTCGCCGATGACGGCAAAAGCTTCGTCCTGTGGGACATTGCCGGCAATTTCCCCGACTCGTCTGAGGGCGTTGTGGACCTGGCCTTTTACAACGAGGCCATTGATGGCGGCATGGAGATCATTGACTTCCATGGCAACAACTTGTTGTTCAGTGCCCTGGGGTTCCAGCTCTACACAGGTTCGGAAGACAATCCGACTTTCCGCCTGGGCACGTTTGCGCTGACCGAGTACCTGGGCGCTGGCAGATACTCCCTGACGATCACGGATCTGGATGCACTGCCTGAACCACCGGTCGATGTACCGGAACCGGCCAGTGCTGCGCTGCTGCTCGGTGGCCTGGGCGTCCTGCTGGCAGCGCGCAAGTGGCGCCAGGCCAGGTAAGCATCGTACGACTGGCAAGGCTGCGCTGAACCAGCCTTGCTATCTTTTCGGCGCTGGCGACGCAGCCACCGCACCCTGCGTGCGCAGGTACGCCACGATCTCGGCGGCCTGCTTCTCGCTCATGAAGCTGAGAAAGCGCATCTTGTTACCCGGCACGACCTTTTCACTGTCGCGAATGAACGCGACCAGATTCTGCTCGTTCCAGACGAAGCCCGCCTTCTTCAACGCCGGCGAGTAGGCATACGCAGGCGCGCTGCCCGCCTTGCGGCCCACGATCCCGTTCAATTGCGGCCCGAAGCCATTGCGGGCGCCCGCGCCAACCTCGTGACAGTTGGTACAGCGCGCGAACAGCCGGCGGCCGGCATCCACCTGGGCCTGCGCGGGTGCCGATGCGGGTGCCGGTGCCGCCAGCGCCTCGGCCCCTGCTCCCAGCAACAGCGCGAAACCAATGATGAGCGCGCGCATGATCATTTCACCCGCTGCTTCTCGAGCTTGCGCGCCAGTGTGCGGCGATGCATGCCCAGCCGGCGCGCGGCCTCGGAGATATTGAAATCGGTCTCGGCCAGCACCGCGTGGATGCGTTCCCATTCCAGCGTCTTGATCGACGTCGAGCGGTTGGTGACCTCGATCTCGGCGCTGCCGGCCACGTGCCCGAACGCCGCTTCGATATCGTCGGCGTCCGATGGCTTGGCCAGGTACTGGACAGCGCCGAGCTTGATCGCTTCGACCGCAGTGGCGATGCTGGCAAAGCCCGTCAGCACCACGATGAGCATGTCGGGATCGTGGTCATGCAGCAGTTGCACGCAGGCCAGACCCGAGGTCTGGCCCTTGAGCTTCAGGTCGACCACGGCGTAGCCGGGATTGTGCTGGGCCAGGATGGCGGCCGCTTCGTCATGGCCGGTGGCGCCCAGCACGCGGTAACCGCGCCGCTCGAACGAACGGCTCAGGGTACGTGCGAAGGCTTCGTCGTCTTCAATGATGAGCAGCAGCGGCTCAGGGTTCGGCATCGTTCAGCTCCTCTTCCAGTTCAATGGCCGACATCGGCAATCGCAGCATGACCACGGCGCCGCCTTCCGGCCGGTTGGTCGCCGTCACCGTGCCGCCGAGTTTGCGTACGACGTTCACGGCCAGGAACAGTCCCAGGCCACCACCGGGTTTGCCCTTGGTGGACTGGTAGGGTTTGCCGAATTGCGCCAGCATGCTGGGCGCAAAGCCGGGACCACGGTCGAGCACGGACAGCACCAGCGTACGCTCGTCGATGTGCGCATCGAAGCAGACCCAATCGGGAGAGGCTTCCAGCGCATTGTCGAGCAGGTTGTCGACCGTCTGGCGCAGCGCCGAGTCGCTCGCCACCGGCCAGTCGTCGGCGATGCGGTTATTGTACGTGAAAGCGCGCACCGGGCGGCTGGCCTGCCAGCGTTCAACCAGGCCATCGAGAAAGCCCCGCACCGTCGTGCGTTCTGCCGATTCGCCGCGCGCTTCGCCGGCCGAGAGCAGGATGCCGCTGACGATCGACTTGCAGCGCTTGAGCTGCGTCTGCATCTCGGTCAGTTCGCCCAGCAGCTCGGCGTCGTCACGAAACGCGGGCATGCGCTTCCAGTCGCCCAGGATTACCGAGACGGTCGACAGCGGCGTGCCCAGTTCATGCGCGGCGCCGCTGGCAAGCAGGCCCATGCGCACGATGTGTTCTTCCTCGGCCGCGCTCTGGCGCAGCGCGGCCAGCTGTGTCGCCTTGTCGCGCACATTGTCCGAAATGCGCGAGACGAACATCACCAGCAGCCCGGCATTGAGCGCGAAGCAGACAAGCAAGCCCTGGACATACAGGCTACCGATCCCGCGCTCGTGGTCAAACGGCAGCGCGAGCGGTTCGGCGAACGCCGCCAGCCCCGCCATGCACGTGATCGTGATGACGACGATGCTCCAGGTCCACAGCACGTCGAGCAACACGGCCGAGACGATCACCTGCAGCAGGTACAGGAATGCAAAGGGATTGGTGGTGCCGCCGGACAGGTACAGCAGCACGGTCAGGCTCGAGACGTCGACCAGGATGGCCATGAACATCTCGCCGTTCGAGACTGGCCGGCGTTCGTGCCAGCGCAGGTGGCTGGCGATATTGAAGGCAATCAGGCATGAGAGCACCTGCAGCATGTGCACCAGCGGCAGCGCGATCCCGAACAGCAGGATCGCGGCGGCGATGGTGGTGACCTGGCCGATGACGGCGATCCAGCGCAGCTCGATCAGCTGCAGCATGTTCTTGTGGCCGGCGGCGAATTCCACGTTCGCGGCCGCCGCCGACGGCGACGTGCGCGCCGCCCGGGCGAAGAAATCCAGCGGAGATTGCATCGAAACCCGTCCGTTCAATGCCCCGTGCGCGGCAATGCGGCCGGAGCGTCTTTAGTCGTTGGCGTCGCGGGAGCGCTTCGCCTCGTAACGGGCCACCCACCACCAGGCTGCGGCCACCATGAGGGCGAGAGCATACCAAGTCAGCGCGTACACGAGGTGATTATTTGGGAACGAGATGACGGTCAGGCCGCCCACGGCGCGCTCGGGCGCCGACGCAGGATCCTGGTTCTTGCCGGCATCGACGAAAAACGGTGCCGTGCGGGCCGGGTCGAAGCCGCGCGCGGCGGTCAAGGCGATGATGTCGCGCGAATACCAGCGGTTGCCGGCCGGGTCGTTATCGCGCAGGAAGCCACCTTTGGGCTCGCTGATGCGCAGCAGACCGGTCAACCGGACAGGCTCGCCCGGGGCGGCGCAGGCGTCCGGCACGGCGGTGCGCGCCGGGAAGCGCGTGGCGATATCGCCCGATGACGGGATGAAGCCGCGGTTGACAAACACGATGTGGCCCTGGTCCGTGCAGAACGGCGTGAGCAGCCAGAAGCCCGCGCCCAGCTCGGACAGCGCCTGGACGGGTGCGGTGTATTGGTAGAGATAGTGACCCGACAGGGCAACGGCCCGGTATTCGTCGGATTCCTTGGAAATCTGCGGCCACTGCGCCACCGGAGGAAGCGCAGCAGGCGCCGCATGAACGCGTGCATCGACGCGTTCAATCAGGTCCAGTTTCCATTGCAGGCGAAACACCTGCCAGGTCCCCAGAACTGCAAACAGCACGAGCAGCAGCAAGGCCAGCACCGCCACCAGGCGTCGCACGAAAGGCGAGCGCCGTGGCGGGGGCTGATCTTGCGCCGACAGGGTCGGCGGTTGCTGCGCGTGCGTCACCACGGTCAGGTCATGTCGGAGGTGTTTTCAGCACCCATGCCCGGCATCATGTTGGTGTTCATGTGGTGCATGACCCAGATCGAGCCCGACATCACGATGACCAGCAGAACCAGCGTCAGGACCAGCGCCATCATGTTCCAGCCGCCTTCAGCCTTCGAATTCAAGTGAAGGAAGTAGACCATCTGGACCACCAGCTGGACCGCGGCGAAGCCGAGGATGACCCAGCGGGTCATGTCCGGGGCCAGCACATTGCCCATCACCAGCCAGAACGGAATCGCGGTGAGGATCAGCGACAGGACGAAGCCGATCGCATAATCCTTGCCACTGTAGTGGATCTGGTAGCTGTCATGACCATGATGACCATGGTCGTGCTCGTTATGATGATCGCTCATGGCAGCACTCCCATCAGGTAGACAAAGGTAAACACGAAGATCCAGACCAGATCCAGGAAGTGCCAGAACAGCGACAGGCAAGCCAGGCGACGGAAGTTTTCCGGGGTCAGGCCGTGCTTGGACAGCTGCACGAACAGGGTCACCAGCCACACGATGCCGAACAGCACGTGCAGACCGTGGGTACCGACCAGCGAGAAGAACGCGGTCAGGAAGCCCGAACGCTGTGGGCCGGCGCCCAAGTGGATCAGGTGCTGGAATTCATAGATTTCCAGCGACAGGAACGCCACGCCCAGGAGGCCCGTGGCAATCAGCCACAGCTTGGTCTTGCCCACGTTCTTGGCTTGCGCCGCGATCATGGCCATGCCGAAGGTAATCGACGACACCAGCAGGAACGCGGTATTGAGCGCGATCAGCGGCAACTCGAACAGCTCGGCGCCGGTCGGGCCGCCCGCATAGTTGCGGCCCAGCACGGCGTAGCTGGCGAAGAGCGATGCGAACAGCAGGCAGTCGCTCATCAGGTAGAGCCAGAAGCCGAGCAACGTGCCCTGCTCCGGGTGGTGCTCCCGCGCCATGTAGCGCGCGGTCACTTCGGCGGGTGTCATCCCGCCTGTCATGGTTGCTTTAATTTCAGACATGGCTTTCCAGCATACGAGTACGTGCGGTTTCGGTCTTCAGGACTTCTTCAGCCGGAATGTAGAAATCGCGTTTGTAGTTGAAGGTATGGGCAATGATCGTACCGAGCAGGACGATGAACGCCCCGATCACCAGAGCCCACATATGCCAGATGATGGCAAAGCCGACCGCGCACGCCAGTGCCGAGATCACGAAACCGGCCCAGGTGTTCTTGGGCATGTGGATCGCGACGAAATCGGCGAGCGGACGCTGGTAACCGTTCTTCTTCATGTCGGCGAAGGTGTCGTTGTCGTGCACCACCGGCGTGAACGCGAAGTTGTAGTCAGGTGGTGGCGACGAGGTCGACCACTCCAGCGTACGGCCATCCCACGGATCGCCCGTGAAATCGCGCAGACGTGCGGTGTTGCGGTCACGGAAGCTGACATACAGTTGCATCAGCAGCGCGCCGATACCACCAGCGATCATCAGGGTGCCCAGGAACGAGATCTGGAACAGCCACTGGACCGACATGTCATCGAAGTGACTCACGCGGCGGGTGTAGCCCATGAAGCCCAGGATGTACGGCGGCGTGAACGCGACCCAGAAACCGATCGACCAGAGCCAGAACGACACGGTGCCCCAGAATTTGTCGAGCTTGTAGCCGAACGCTTTCGGGAACCAGTAGTTCAGGCCCGCGAAGATACCGAACACCACGCCACCGATAATCACGTTGTGGAAGTGGGCGATCAGGAACAGCGAGTTGTGCAGCACGAAGTCGGCCGCAGGAATCGCCAGCATCACGCCGGTCATGCCGCCGATGGTGAAGGTCAGCATGAACGAAATCGTCCACATCATCGGCAGTTCGAAGCGAATCTGGCCGCGGTACATGGTGAACAGCCAGTTGAACAGCTTCGCGCCGGTCGGGATCGAGATGATCATCGTCGTGATGCCGAAGAACGCATTGACGCTTGCGCCCGAACCCATCGTGAAGAAGTGGTGCAGCCAGACCAGGTACGACAGCACCATGATGACGCAGGTCGCGTAGACCATCGAGGTGTAGCCGAACAGGCGCTTGCCGCAGAAGGTCGAGACCACTTCGGAGAAGATACCGAACGCTGGCAGGATCAGGATGTAGACCTCAGGGTGCCCCCAGATCCAGATCAGGTTCACGTACATCATCGCGTTGCCGCCACGGTCGTTCGTGAAGAACGCGGTGTCGAACAGGCGGTCCATGCCCAGCATGGCGAGCACAGCGGTCAGGATCGGGAAGGTCACGACGATCAGGATGTTGGTGCACAGCGAGGTCCAGACGAAGACTGGCATTTTCATCAGGCCCATGCCCGGTGCGCGCATCTTGATGATGGTGACGATCAGGTTCACGCCGGACAGCAAGGTACCCACACCCGCGATCTGCAATGACCAGATATAGTAGTCGACGCCCACCCCCGGACTGGCCAGGATGCCCGACAGCGGCGGATACGCGAGCCAGCCGGTACGTGCGAATTCACCGACGAACAGCGACGCCATGATCAGCACGGCGCCCATCGTGGTCATCCAGAACGAGAAGTTGTTCAGGAACGGGAAGGCCACGTCGCGCGCACCGATCTGCAGTGGCACCACGTAGTTCATCAGACCCGTCACGAACGGCATCGCCACGAAGAAGATCATGATCACGCCGTGGGCGGTGAAGACCTGGTCGTAGTGGTGTGGCGGCAGGAAGCCGGCGTTGTCGCCAAAGGCGAGCGCCTGCTGGGCACGCATCATCAGGGCGTCGGCAAAGCCGCGCAGCAGCATGACCAGACCGAGGATCATGTACATGATGCCGATTTTCTTGTGGTCGATACTGGTGATCCAGTCTTTCCACAACGAGCCCCACAGGCGGAAGTAGGTCAGGATGCCCACGAGGGCAACACCGCCTACGATCACACCTGCGAAGGTAGCAAGCAGGATCGGCTCATGGAAGGGAATCGCGTCCCAGCCAAGCCGACCGAAGATAAACTTCGTCAAGTCGAAAGTGTCTTGCATGGTTACTTCTTCACAGTGTTAAAAGGGGCGACGCACATTTCCAGTGCCTCGGCCAGCATGGACTTGCCATCCTTCGGCAGCTGGCGGATGGCCGCGGCCATTTCGTTGCGCTTGTGATCCTCGTGCATTTGCTGGTTCATGCACATGGTGCCTTCAGCAACGCAGCGGTTCAGGATGCGGTTGAACAGCGCCGGCTCGACCTGTGCGTAATGGCGCACCGGCTCCTTGGCGGTCGGTTTTTCGAGCACCATGTAGTCAGCGCGGTCGAGCACTTCGGTACCGGTCTTCATTTCCTTGACCCAGGTGTCGAAATCGGCCTGCGTCACGCCCTTGTAGGCAAACTTCATGTGCGAGAAACCATCGCCGCTGAAGTTGGCCGACAGGCCGCGATAATCGCCGGTCTTGTTCAGCACCGCGTTCAGTTCCGTCTCCATGCCCGGCATCGCGTAAATCATGCCAGCCAGGGTCGGGATGTAGAACGTGTTCATCACGGTCGACGACGTGATCTTGAAGCGCACTGGCACGTCGATCGGGGTCACCAGGTGATTGACCGATGCAATGCCCTGCTCTGGATAAATGAACAGCCATTTCCAGTCCAGCGCCACCACTTGCACTTCCAGTGGCTTGACGGACGCGGCGAGCGGCCGGTTGGCATCGATGCGGTCGAGCGGACGGTACGGATCGAGCTTGTGGGTACTGACCCAGGTAATCAGGCCCAGCACGATGATGATCAGAAGCGGTGCGCCCCAGATAATCAGCTCGAGCTTGGTCGAGTGGTCCCAGTCAGGTTCGTAGGCCGCGTTGGCGCCCTTGCGGTAGCGCCAGGCGAACCAGACGACCAGCAACATCACCGGAATGATGATGATCAACATTAATAGAACCGATATGACGATCAGATCGGCCTGCTGCTTTGCTATATCGCCGGTGGGATTCATTACAACGGTATTGCAGCCAGCAAGCGCTGCAAGAAGAAGTAATGGCAGTCCGCGGCGGACAATTTGTGGAATCATGCTAGGTATCTAACGTTACATGGAGGGAGAGCATGCTACTGTACTGCCAACGGTCGTCAAAGAACATTGGACAGTTTGTCCCACCCTTTGCCATAATGCAATTTTAACAATAGTGTTACCCACAATAGTGGCGACCGCGACACGACTTTTGGAGAATTAACCATGCACAGCACTACCCACGGCAGCGACGACGCCGCTCCAATCACGAGCCCGAACAGCGGCGCACGCAATATCAACGCCCGCGACGAACACATCTCCCCCGGCGACATCGCCGTCGGCGTCATTGTCGGTCGTTCAGCGGAGTACTTCGAATTCTTCGTGTATGCCATCGCTTCGGTGCTGGTGTTCCCGTCGATCTTTTTCCCGTTTGCCGATCGCCTCGAAGGCACACTGTACGCCTTTGTCATTTTCGCGTTCGCATTCATCGCGCGTCCGTTCGGCACGTTGCTGTTCATGTGGATCCAGAAACGCTGGAGCCTCGACATGAAACTGCTGATCGCGCTGTTCATGATGGGCACCTGCACCGTCGTCATCGCCCTGCTCCCGAGCTACAGCGAAATCGGCGGCGCCGCCATCGTGATGCTGGCACTGCTGCGCATCGGCCAGGGCCTGGCCCAGGGCGGTTCGTGGGATGGTCTGCCATCGCTGCTGGCCCTGTCCGCACCTGAAGGCAAGCGTGGCTGGTACGCGATGCTGGGTCAGCTGAGCGCACCGCTCGGCTTCGTCATCGCCGCCGGCGTGTTCGCTTACCTGATCGGCAACCTGTCGCAGGAAGACTTCCTGACCTGGGGCTGGCGCTTCCCATTCTTCGTCGCCTTCGCCATCAACGTCGTCGGCCTGTTCGCCCGCCTGCGTCTGGTCTCGACCACGGAGTATGCACGCCTGCTGGACACCAATCACATGACGCCTGCCCCGGTCGGCGAACTGATGCGCAATCAGGGTACCAACATCATCATCGGTGCCATGACCGCACTGGCCAGCTACGCACTGTTCCACCTGGTGACCGTGTTCCCGCTGTCGTGGATCCAGTTGTATGATACGCGCCCTGTCGAATCGTTCCTGCTGGTCCAGATGGGCGGCGCTGTCCTGGCTGCGCTGGGTATCCTGGCCTCGGGCTATATCGCTGACAAGGTCGGTCGTCGCACCACGCTCGGTACGCTGGCGGCACTGATCGCGCTGTTCTCGGTCTTCGTGCCATCGCTGATCGACGGCGGTACCGCTGGCCAGAACACCTTCATCCTGGTCGGCTTCACCCTGCTGGGCCTGTCGTATGGCCAGGCCGCGGGCGCCACGACGTCGAACTTCCAGAAGCACTTCCGCTACACCGGTGCGGCGCTGACGTCGGATCTGGCATGGCTGGTCGGCGCAGCATTCGCGCCGCTGGTTGCGCTGGGTCTGTCGGCCAACTTCGGCCTCGGCTACGTCAGCCTGTACCTGCTGTCGGCAGCAGTGGCCACGCTGGCCGCGCTGAGCCTCAACCGCAAACTGGAAATCCGTGACTGATCTGCCTTGCTCTTTTTCGCAGTAACGACAACGGCCCTTCGGGGCCGTTGTTGTTTTTGGCTGCACGCACAGGACATGAACCGATTAAGTTATTGAATGCAACATTGCATTACAGCCAGCAATGTTGGCTGATGGTATGATCTTCATAGCTGGAACGCATGTGCCTCAACGGCCCGCGCTACAGTGACCCGTTCGCGCATCCATCGACGGATGGCGACGCTGGCGCACTGTGCCTCACCGCTACCGCGCGCCCGGCTTGTCTGCCGCATGGCACGACATCACGGAGCCCAGCCCGGTACCCGGGACGTGGCCGTATTTCATCTTGTCCTCACGATCGCACAATCATGAATCTGCATCTGTCACTGTTGGCTGGCGCCTTTTTCGTCACGCAATCGGCTGTCGCCGCTCCACCGGCCTGCTACAATTTTTCACCGGTCAATCAGTTCAATGTCCAGGTATCGGCCAGCTTCTGGAATCCGATCATCAACTACGTATCGACCCGCAGCAAGGTCTGCATGAAGCTCAAGCTGGGTCGCACCTCCGCCGACACGACCAGTTTCGTGCTGGCGCGCGAAGTCGACTTCGCCTTTACCAACCACCTGTTCAGTCCCGACCGGGAAAAGATGGGTTGGACCGTGTTCGGGCGCCGCAACTCGCCGCCGGTGCACGCGCAGATCGTGGTGCCGGTCGATTCGCCGATCAGGGATATCAAGGAACTGGCCGGCGCCGCCGTGAGTTTTCCGGGCCCGGAAGCGCTGGTGGCCTACAAGGTCAATTATGCGCAGCTGCTGCGAGCCGACATCCCGATTAACGTCGTGTTCGCCGGCAACCAGGACGCTGCGTTCACGCAGCTGTTCGCCGGCATGGTCAAGGCCGTCGGCGCAAATTCGCAGCTGGTGGCCAACTGGCGCGGCCGCGAAGGCAGCGCATTCCGCGTGCTGTGGACGTCGGCGCCATTCAATGATCTGGCGTTGATGGCCTCGCCACGGGTGCCGGCGGAGCAGGTGCGCGCCGTCGCCAATGCCTTCCTCACGATGCACAACGATCCGGAAGGCAAGCGCGTGCTCGCCGAATCGGGCGCGCTGATCCACGCTCCGGTACCGCTGTCGTTCGTGGCCGCCAGCCAGGCCGACTATGCCAGCTACCGCACGTTCTATGCCGACGCGCCGGCCAGCCTGCGGTGACACCTTTTGCCATGACATTTGCTCCGCTGCGCCTGCTCAAGCGCGTCTTCCTGCCGCGCTCCCTGATGGGCCGCGTATTCGGCGTGTTCGCGGCCACGATGCTGCTCCTGATGCTGGCGGGCCTTGGCATGTTCTACCGCTACCAGTACCTGCAGCACATCGAAGAGACGCAGGACAATGCGCTGATGCTGCTCGAGGCGGTGATCCAGCCGATCGAAGAAAGCGTCGTCATTGGCGATTACGACACGGTCAAGCGCACGCTGGGCAAGATGCTTGTCAAGTCACCGTTCCAGCGCGCCCAGTTCCTTGAAGTCGGTGGTGGCGCGATCAGCCTGGAGGCGCAGGCAAGCCAGTACGCAGCGCCGCCCGACTGGTTCACGGCGCTGATCGTCGAGCGGTTCTACGATGTCAACCGGGTCATCACGGTCGGTGGCAAGGACTATGGCGTCATGCGCCTGTCGTTCGACGTGACCAGACTGGCAGCGCAGCTCTGGCAGCTCATCATCGAAACGGCCGCGGTGGCCCTGGTGCTGGCCTCGGCCAGCCTGTTGATGATGCGCGTGCTGCTGCGCCGCTGGCTGGACCGTCTCGGTGGCCTGCGCGCTTTTGAGCATGATGTCGCCGCGGGCCTGGTCACTGCCGAGGCGCCACTGCACGACGATGCGCCGCTCGAGATCCAGGAAGCGATCCTGGCCGTCAACCGCGGCACTGCCAGCCTGCGGGTGCAGTATGGCGAGCGCATCGAGCTCCTGATGAATTCGCTCGTGCAGCACAAGAGTGCGATGGACCAGGCCGCGATCGTGTCCGAGATCGATGTCGACGGCCGCATCGCCGTCGTCAACGACCAGTTCATCGCCAACAGTGGCCTGTCCCGCGACGAGGTCGTCGGCCAGCCGCTGGCGCACCTGACCATCCCCGGCCCGGCGCCGGCCTGGACACCTGGACCGACTGTCTGGAAAGGCGACGTGACGATCGCCGGGCGCGACCGTACGCTGCAATGGCACCGCACGATCGTGCCGATGTTCGATGCGGGCGGCACAGTGCGCTATATCTGTATCGATATCGACATCACCGAGCGCAAGGCCTTCGAGCGCACGATCCTGGCCACGGCGCGGCGCGAAAACCTGATCGCCGAGCTGGGCCGCGTGGCCCTGACGGCCACCGACCTGCACCACGTGTTCCGGGAGGCCATTCAGGCTGCGGCGGGCGGCCTGGACGCGCCGAGCGCAGCGCTGTTTTCACTGGAACCGGCGCCGATCGGACGCTCACTGGTGATTCAGGCGGGTAGCGGCGCCCTGGCCTCGGCCACCGGCTTTGCCCTTGACTGCCCGCTGGGTCCCATGCCACAACAAGAGCCGGCCGACCTGCTGCGGCCGCTGTTCGCGACCGTCGGGGCTGTCTACCAGGTCCGCAGCAGCGTCGATGCCTGCGTGATTTGCACGGAAAGTCCGTTCGGCGTGCTGGGTGTGTTCACCGACGACAACCGCCAGTTCGGCCCGGACGACCGCAACTTCTTGCGCAGCATCGCGCACATCCTGGCCACCACGATCGAGCGCCACACGGCCCAGCAGCGCCTGACCTATCTGGCGCAATACGATGCGTTGACCGACCTGCCGAACCGGCGCTACCTGTCCGAATCGCTCGACCTGGCCATCGGCGCGGCCGCCGCACAGGAACGCCGCGCCGGCGTCATGTTCATCGACCTCGACCATTTCAAGAAAGTCAACGACATGCTGGGACATGGCGTCGGCGACCAGTTGCTGGTACTGGCCACCAAGCGCCTGCAAGCCTGTGCCCGGCCCGGCGATCTGGTCGCGCGGCTCGGTGGCGACGAATTCGCCCTGATTCTTCCCGATGTCGTGGAAGACGGCGACATCGCCACACTGTGCACTGGCATCATCGATGCGCTGGCGGCGCCCTTCCTGCTGCAGGGCCAGCAATTGTTCGTCTCGGCCAGCGTCGGCATCGCACGCTACCCGGAAGACGGCGCCAATGCGGAGGCGCTGCTCAAGAGCGCCGATACGGCCATGTATGCGGCCAAACACAATGGCCGTGGCAATTTCCAGTTCTTCAGCGCGGCCATGCACGATGCAACCACCCAGCGCATCAAGCTCGAAGCCGAGCTGCACCAGGCGCTGGCGCGTGGCGAATTCCTGCTCCACTATCAGCCGAAGCTGGACCTTGCCACCGGCAGGACGAGCGGCTTCGAGGCGTTGCTGCGCTGGAACCACCCGCAGCGCGGCCTCGTGCCGCCGCTCGAATTCATCTCGGTCCTCGAAGACACGGGGCTGATCATCGCGGTTGGCGAGTGGGTCGTGACGGAAGTCTGCCGCCAGCTTGGCGCCTGGCGCGCCGACGGCTTCCCCGTCGTGCCAGTCGCCATCAATCTGTCGGCGCGCCAGCTCGAGCAGGACGACCTGGCAGCAACGATCGAGCACATCGTGACCGCCAGCGGCATCGCGCCGGCACTGCTCGAGTTCGAGCTCACCGAATCGATGCTGATGGTGAACCCGGACGCCGCAGTGGCGATCCTGGGACGGATCAAGGCACTGGGCATGCGCCTGTCCATTGACGATTTCGGCACCGGCTATTCGAGCCTCGCGTATCTGAAGCGCTTCCCGCTCGATGCGCTGAAGATCGACCGCACCTTCGTGCGCGACCTGCCGCATGACAGCGACGACGCCGCGATCACCCGCGCCGTCATCAACCTGGCGCACAGCCTGAATCTGAAGGTGGTGGCAGAAGGCGTGGAAAATCTCGAGCAGTTGTGCGAGCTCAAGCGCTTTGGCTGCAACGAAATCCAGGGCTATTATGTCGATCGGCCACTGGTGCCGGCCCACTGTTTCATTCGTGCTGACAGTGCGCCACCGATGGGAACGCAGCGCAACGCCGCACTGGTGATGTGACGCGGGCTGGTGGGCGCCAGCCGATCAGGCCAGCGCCGTATCGAGCACCGTCATCACGATGAATCCGATGACCAGCGCAATGCTGGCCTGGGTACCATTGCCCGACTGGCGCGATTCGGGAATCACGTCGTTGACGATGACGAGCAGCATGGCACCGGCAGCGGCAGCCAGCGCATACGGCAGCAGCCCGGCAGCGATACCGATGAGCGCGACGCCGAACACGGCAGCGATTGGCTCGATCAGCCCCGACACGATGCCCATGCCGACGGCGGCAAGGCGGCTGTAACCAACGGAATGCAGTGCCAGCGCCACGACCAGGCCCTCGGGCACGTCCTGGATCGATACACCGGTGGCCAGTGACGTGGCTTTTTCCAGGTCGATGCCAGCAAAGGCGACGCCAATGGCCAGGCCTTCCGGCAGGTTATGCAGCGCGACCGCCCACACGAACAGCCATGCGCGCCGCAGCGAGACCTGGTCGGGATCGGTGGAAAGGATGCCGTCGGTATGGACCGCGCGGCTCATCAGCAGGATCGCGCCAGCACCGGCCAGGATGCCCGCGCCGACCATCAGGCTGGATTCCCAGCTGCCCGCCCCGGCGGACGAGGCTGCGTTCAAGGCTGGAATCACGAGCGAAAACGCGGTGGCGCCCAGCATGACGCCGGCGCCGAAACCGAGGAATGAATCGTAGGTACGACGAGAAAAATTCTGTGCAAACAAGACGGGCAGCGTGCCAAGCGCGGTGGCTGCTGCCGCCGCGCTACCACCCAGCAAGGCGGCCAGCATCTTCGGATTGGCATTCATGAACTGCTCGATCATGCTGCCGATCAGGACAAACAGGACAACCGTGCAGATACCAGCAATAATGACGCGACGTGTGGTGAGCCAGCTCGGCATGCCGCGGTGTGGTGGGGCTTTCTCGACTTGACTATCCATGCGGCTTCCTGATAACTGAATGCCGCCTGTCACAGATCATGTGGCAGGCGGCGTGGGCAGATGCAGTGCGTTTTGCTTATGTCGTTTTTTTGACGCTGGCCTTCTTTTTCTTGGCAATGCCGGTGTCGTCGAGCGGACCGCCGCGCGAGGCCACGGTGGGCTCACCCATTGCATTGCCGCTACTGCCACCTATCGTACCACCGGATGCAGATTGCATCATGCCCAGTTCGGAACCGGTGCGCGGCATGGCCATCGGGTCCGACAGCGTCCGCGCCGCCATCATTTCCAGCACGTCGATATCGTCGGTCGGCAGCGCCACTTCGGCATCGCCCGCGCCGCCATCGACGGCCATCTGCTTGTCGCGGTCGCTGATGAAGTCCCAGTCGGCGCCCTGGTTCCACGCGCCACGCACCTCGCCGTCGCCCTGCGACATATTGTAGTAGACGCTGGCAAACGCCGGCACCACGGGCATTTTCCCGGGTGGGAAGTTCGGCTCCATCGCGTACAGCGCTTTCTCGAACGACTTCATGTGCGCTACTTCACGCGTCATCAGAAAGCCCAGTGCCTCCTTGACGCCCGGGTCGTCGGTCAATGAAATCAGCCGCTCGTAGACGATCTTGGCGCGTGCTTCGGCGGCGATGTTCGAGCGCAGATCGGCGCTTGGCTCGGTGATCGAGTCGATGTAGGCGGCCGTCCAGGGCACCCCGGCTGAATTCGTCAGCGGCACACCGGCGCCATACAGGACCTGCGTGATATGACTGTCGTTACCGGCGCCGGTGATACTGCGGTAGGTGTCGGCTTCCATGTCGACCCCTTCGGCCAGACGGCCTTTGGCACCCTTGTTGAGGATCGCAACGATGTTGCCGATGACTTCGAGGTGGCTGAGTTCTTCGGTGGCGATATCGAACAGCAGGTCCTTGCGGCCTGGATCGTCCTCGGCGACCGCTTGGGTAAAGTAGCGCATGGCGGCGGCGAGCTCGCCCTGCGGGCCGCCAAACTGTTCGAGCATCAGGTTCGCCAGGCCGGGGTTGGGCCCGCTGACGCGGACGGTGTACTGCAAACGCTTATTGTGAGCAAACATGGAAGTATCCTCATATGGTATTCATCCTTGCGGCACGCGTCATGCGTGACCGTCCAGGAAGGGCCGTCGTCAGATTGGCAGCCCAGTGAATCCATAATCGCATGACAACTATTGGTCATCCATCAGGTGTAATCCCGAGTCTGTGTAGGATTAATTTGACAAG
The DNA here is from genome assembly GCF_059685955.1 of Telluria sp. LT2P80. NCBI lineage: Bacteria > Pseudomonadati > Pseudomonadota > Betaproteobacteria > Burkholderiales > Oxalobacteraceae > Telluria > Telluria sp. LT2P80. The sequence goes on from NZ_JCASIO010000003.1 coordinate 140,489, forward strand.
ATGTTATTTCAAATCAACATTTGCACCGGGCCAGCCCAGGCAATCTGGAACATTACTGACAAGGCACCGGCGTGCGCGCCTACAGTCGTCTCGACCGACATACCCCACGATAGCGGACAAACAATCACATCGGGGGTACTACCATGTTCAATCTCAAGCAACTCAGCCCAACCATCACTGACATGATCCGTTTCGATCATTCGCACGTCATGGTGACATTCCACCAGTATTCCAGCGACAAGAGCCCGACCGTCAAGAAGGCGCTGGCCGACACCATCTGCGATGCACTGGAAATTCACGCAACGCTGGAAGAAGAGATTTTCTATCCCGTGATGCGGCGCGAAGATGCGAAGCAGCAATTCATCCACGAGGCCGAACCGGAACATGACGAGATGCGCCGCCTGATCGCCCAGCTGCGCCGCACCAGCGGCGCCGATCCGCGCCACGACGACCTGGTCATGGAATTGATGCGCGACGTGATCCATCACGTGGCCGATGAAGAGACGCGCCTGCTGCCCGATGCCGAGAACATCCTGGGCAAGGCGCGCCTGTCGGAGCTGGGCGCCGCGATGACGCGTCGCCGCCTTCAGCTCGTCGGTCCAAAGGCGGGCAAGCTGGCCAAGGAACATCTGGTTGGCTTCTCCGGCAGCAGCACTGCGCTTGCTGTCGGCGTAATTGGCGCCCTGATTGCTGCCTTCGCACTGACGCCGAAGAAGACCTGGCAGGAAAAATCGACGGACGCGTAACGCTTCGCCGACGTAGCACGACGCCGCTGTCAAGCACTGTCCCCGGCAACGGCGACGGTGTTTGTTACGTTTTACAGGTCGGGATAAAAGACGGGAATCGGGTGAAGTGTCGATTTCGCGCCGAGATGGACCCCATTTTCCTTTAACCAGGTATCGGCCGAGGCCACGCCAAGATCGTGCAAATGCTGCAGGAAAGGCATCTCGGCACTGAATTTGGCGGAAATGCCATGCGCCGCCAGGTGCTCGTTACCGCTGATCAGGTGCAAAAACTTGACGGCAGGCGTCGCCCCCGCACCGCGCATTTCATCCGTCGCGCTTCCGAGAAACTGCACTGCGCTGACTTCACGGACGAAACTGATGTTGAACGCGATCTCGTTGGCGCGATTGGCGATGTCGGCCACCGTGCGTGGCATGTCGGGACGGGCGATGGGATTGTTCTGGATGATCACCACATCTGTTCCATCGCCGTGCGCCATCAGCGGCGCCAGCGGTGGATTGGCTACGTAACTGCCATCCCAGTACATCTCGCCATCGACCTCGACCGCAGCAAAGACGGTTGGCAGGCAGGCCGAGGCCAGCAGTCGCTGGACATCCATCTCGTCGCGCCTGAACAGCTTGCCCGTGCCGGTGCGCACATTGGTCGCGGCAATGAACAGCTGCAGCTCTTCGCAGGCGCGTACCCGCTCGAAGTCGATGGTGGCTGCGAGAAAGTGGCGCAGCGGATTGAGCGTCAACGGCCCTTCCAGCGTGGGCCCCGCCATGGCACCCGCCATTTCCAGCAAGTGGTACACCGGTGAAAACGCCATCGTGAAGTGCGGCGCCATGCGGTCGAGCGGCGTGCGCTGCAACGGGCTCATGGATGCGGCCGTGCCGATTGCACGCCAGAATTTGTCGAGTGCCCGACGCGCACCTTCGCGGCCGCCGCCGCATGCGTAGCCGTCTGCGACCACGACCGCATTGACCGCGCCGGCACTAGACCCGCTGAGCGCGTCGATCTGCAACCCTGGCTCCTGCAACAGGCGGTCGAGCACACCCCACCCATAGGCGCCATAACTGCCGCCGCCCTGGATGGCCAGACTGATTGTTGTATGGTCGGTCACGATCTGCCCCGTCGGTTGGTCAAAACGTCAGCGTAATCGGTGCGCCGATTGCGCGGCGCAGCGCAGACCCTCAACCCATCCAGCGTGTCACGAGCGGTACCAGCCACGGAGCAAGCAGCGCTGTCAATGCGCCATTCAGCCCCATTGCCAGCCCGGCGAACGCCCCCATTTCAGGACTGAGCTGGAACGCACGCGCCGTGCCGATCCCGTGCGCGGCCAGCCCCAGCGCGAACCCGCGCGCCGCGTCCGAGCGCACGCGCAGTCCATGAAACAGCCAGGTGGAAAATATCGCACCAAAGATGCCCGTGCCAATCACCAGCGCGGCGGTCAGGGAAGGCAGGCCGCCCAGCCGCTCGGCCACGGCCATCGCAATTGGCGACGTGACCGACTTGGGTGCGAGCGTCGCGATCAGCGCAGGCGTGGCGCCCAGCAACTGCGCAACGACGACCACCGAGACGATGGCCGTCACGCAGCCAGCGAGCAGCGCCGCCGTCAGTGGCAGCCAGTGCTGGCGCAGTCGCGGCAGCTGGCGCACCAGCGGCACGGCCAGCGCCACAGTCGCCGGGCCGAGCAGGAAGTGGACGAACTGCGCGCCAGCGAAATACCGCTCGTACGACATGCCGGACAAGCTCAGGATGCCCACGACGATGGCAATCGCGATGGCGACCGGGTTGGCGATCGGCGCGCCTTTGCACCAGGCGCCGATGCGCTGTGCGGCCAGATAGGCGCACAGTGTCATGGTCAGGCCCAGCAAAGGTGAGGCTGCCAGGTAGACCCAGAATTGGTGCAAGCCGGCGAAATCAGGCATCGCGATCTTTCGCCCGTTCGCCTTTCATGCCACGCAGCAGCAGGCCCGTGACGGCCAGCGCCAGCAGCGTGCTGACGACAACCGACGCGACAATCGCCAGCCAGTGACCGCTGCCGCTGGCGGCAGCGACCACGATGCCCACGCCGGCCGGCACGAACAGCAGCGACAGGTGGGCCAGCAGCGCATTGGCGGCCTGTTCGACCAGCAACTGCAATTTGGGGAACACGATCAGCGCAGCCACCAGCAGCAGCATGCCTGCCACGGGGCCGGGCAGTGGGAGGCGCAGCACGAAAACGACGCCCTCCCCCAGGCACTGAAATAACAACAACACCGCAAACGCCGCCAGCATGCTTTCTCCTTTACGCAAGACGGCGGCCAGGGGCCGCCGCAAACACGCAGGATAGCAAATTACGGATCAGGCGGCGGTCGTCGCCTCGCTGGCGGCGCCGAGAGCGCCGCGCTTGACCTGGTCGCGCTCGATCGACTCGAACAGCGCTTTGAAATTGCCTTCGCCGAAGCCGTCGTCACCCTTGCGCTGGATGAATTCGAAGAACACCGGGCCCAGCTGCGCCACGCCGAAGATCTGCACCAGCAGGCGCGCCTTGCCGTCCGTGACCGTGCCATCGAGCAGCAGGCCGCGCATCTTGAGCTGCTCGGCGTCTTCGCCGTGGCCCGGAATGCGCTCGTCGAGCATTTCGTAGTACGTTTCAGGCGGCGCCGTCATCAAAGGCACGCCGGCCGCGCGCAGGCTGTCGACCGTGGCGATCAGGTCGTCGCTCAGCAGCGCGATGTGCTGGATGCCTTCGCCGTTGAACTGCATCAGGAATTCCTCGATCTGGCCACCGCCCGCCTTGCCTTCTTCGTTCAGCGGGATGCGGATCATGCCGTCCGGCGCCGTCATCGCCTTCGAGGTCAGGCCCGTGTACTCGCCCTTGATGTCGAAGTAGCGGATCTCGCGGAAGTTGAACAGCTTCTCGTAGAAGCCGGCCCAATACGACATGCGGCCGCGGTACACATTGTGCGTCAGGTGATCGATGATCTTCAGGCCGTGACCCTCGGGGTTGCGCGGCGCGCCGTCGATGAACTTGAAGTCGATGTCATAGATCGATTTGCCGATGGTGTCGCCTTCGTCGAAACGGTCGATCAGGTACAGCGGCGCACCGCCAATGCCGCGGATTGCCGGCAGGCGCAGCTCCATCGGGCCGGTCGGGATCTCGACCGCCTGCGCGCCCAGTTCCAGCGCCCTGGCATAGGCCTTGTGCGCATCGCGCACGCGAAACGCCATGCCGCAGGCCGACGGGCCATGCTCGGCCGCGAAGTAGGCAGCGTAGCTTTTCGGCTCGTTGTTGATGATGAAGTTGATGCCGCCCTGGCGATACAGCGCGACGTCCTTCGAGCGGTGCACGGCCACCTTGGTAAAGCCCAGCGCCTCGAACACGGGTTCGAGCACGCCCGGGGTTGGCGAAGCGAACTCGACGAATTCGAAGCCCATCAGGCCCATGGGATTGTCAAACAGATCTGCCATTGTCTCTTCCTTTTTATTCGTCCTACGTTGACGGTCATTCCGCGAACACGTCGGCCAGCAAACCGCGCAACCACACATTGCCCGGATCCTGATTGAAGCGGCGGTGCCAAAAAATATTCGTTTGCAGCGGCGGCAGATCCAGCGGCGGCGTTGCCCATTCGAGAGCGAACGGCAGGCCGGCCCGTTCGGCCAGTTTTTGCGGCACCGTCACCACCAGATCGCTCGAGCTGACGATGTACGGCACCGCCGTGAAATGCGGCACCCGAAAGCGCGTCGACGGCGCGATCCCGGCCCGGGCCAGCACCGCGTTGACCCGGTCGTACGGGCTGTCGGCCGCGTCCACCAGCAAGTGCTCGGCCGCCGCAAAGCGCGCCAGCGTCAGCGCGCCCTTGCCCAGTGGATGGCCCTTGCGGAACATCGTCACGAACGGCTGTCGGAACAAATGCCGCTGGTACAGCGCATCCGACACATCGTCGAACGGGCCCACCGCCAGGTCGACCCGCCCGCCTTCCATTTCTTCCTTCAGCGTCGCCGCGCCCACGCGCACCGAACTGAGTTCAACGTGCGGCGCCACCTGCCGGCAGCGCTCGATCAGTGTCGGCATGAAGTACACCTCGCCGACATCGGTCATCGCCAGCACGAAGCGGCGGCTGCTCGTGCCCGGCTCGAACCGGCTGCGCTGGTTCAGCGCCAGCGCTACCTGCGCCATCGCCGCCCCAATCGGTTCGGCCATCTGCGTCGCCAGCGGCGTCGGCTGCATGCCGCTCGCCGTGCGCACGAACAGCTCGTCGCCAAAAGCTCGCCGCAATCGTGCCAGCGCATTGCTCACCGCCGACTGGCTCAGGCCAAGGCGGCGGGCGGCACTGGAAATCTGGCGTTCCCGATAGACTTCCTGGAACACGGATAGCAGATTAAGGTCGATGGTGCGCGGTTCGATCATGGGTTTTCAGGGTTGCCGGCGCATTGTCCACGCGTGATGGTGGTAGAGGCCAGCAGTATTCATGGAATCAATAGTCTACATTTTTCTATTCATCTCGTAAAACTGGCCGGATTATTCTAGAGTGACGCCATCGACCAATCGCACCACACCACCCGTTCGAGGAGACATCGCATGGCCCACCCGTCAGGTTATCTGTCCGGCTTCGGCAACGAATTTGCCACCGAAGCCCTGCCAGGTGCGCTGCCGCAGCATCGCAACTCGCCGCAGGAGGTGGCGTATGGCCTGTATGCGGAGCAATTGTCCGGCACCGCCTTCACTGCCCCGCGCAGCCATAACCGGCGCTCGTGGCTGTACCGGATTCGCCCGGCCGCCGTGCATGGCAGCTTCGTGCCGCTGGATGCGCCGCGCCTGGTCAGCCGTTTCGACAATGCCGCGCCACCGAATCAGTTGCGCTGGAGTCCGCTGCCAATGCCGACGACCCCGACCGATTTTATCGATGGCTGGGTGACGATGGCGGGCAACGGCTCGGCCGAGGCGATGACGGGCTGCGCCGTGCACCTGTACGCGGCCAACCAGTCGATGGCCGGCCGTTACTTCTACAATGCGGACGCCGAACTGCTGATCGTGCCCCAGCTGGGGCGTTTGCACATCGCCACCGAACTGGGCGTGCTGGATGTGGAGCCGCAGGAAATCGCCGTGATTCCACGCGGCGTGCGTTTCCAGGTGACGCTGCCCGATGGCGAGGCGCGCGGCTACCTGTGCGAAAACTTCGGCGCGCTGCTGCAACTGCCCGACATGGGCCCGATCGGCTCGAACGGCTTGGCCAACCCGCGCGACTTTCTGACGCCGGTGGCCCAGTACGAAGATGTCGAAGGCGATTTCGAGCTGGTCACCAAATTCGGCGGGCGGCTCTGGCGCGCGCCGATCGGCCACTCGCCGCTGGACGTGGTGGCGTGGCACGGCAACTACGCGCCCTATAAGTATGACCTGCGGCACTTCAATGCCATCGGCTCGATCAGCTACGACCACCCGGACCCGTCGATCTTCCTCGTGCTGCAAGCGCCATCGGATACGCCGGGCGTCGATACGCTCGACTTCGTGATCTTCCCGCCACGCTGGCTGGTAGCCGAGGACACGTTCCGGCCGCCCTGGTTCCACCGCAATGTGGCGAGCGAGTTCATGGGCTTGATTCACGGCGCCTACGACGCCAAGGCGGACGGCTTCGTTCCAGGAGGCTCGAGCGTGCACAACTGCATGAGCGGGCACGGCCCGGATGCCGCGACCTTCGACAAGGCCAGCAGCGCGGACACACGTCAGCCGCACAAGGTGAGTGACACGATGGCGTTCATGTTCGAAACGCGCAATGTGCTGGTGCCGACCGAGCAGGCGCTGGCGTCACCGCAATTGCAGGGGGATTATCAGCAGTGCTGGGCCGGCATCACCAGGCGCTTTCGCACGACGCCTTGACGGGCGCATGCCTGCTTTTAAGGAATGGTCCAGTCCAGGCCAAGCTTGCGGACCAATAACAGCGTCAGGTAGCCCAGCACCGCGAGCAGGACCACGAAGATGAGGACGACCTTGGCGACGCCCAGCACCAGCGTGCGCCGGTCCATGCCGTTCTTTTTCTTGCCCTGGTCGTAGTGCCACTTGATGGCGAAGAACATGCCCGTGCCGAGCACGAGCGCTTTGAACGTAAAGAAGACGATCGGGAACCATTCCATTGTTGTGCGTATTTCCAGGCTGTTGCCGCACACGGTCGATGAAGTAACGACCGCGCCGGCGGGGAGAGTTTTCAAGCATACTACTTGAAAGCAATTTCCATACATCGAGACAAAATGTCCCAGGCAAGGCCCGTACCCGCCCCGCAGGTTTCCGTCTGGCTGCCGCAACTGACCACGAATGGCGGCCCCCGTTTTTTGCAGATTGCGGATGCGTTGCAAGCGGCCATCGTGGCCGGATCGCTGGCGCCGGGTGACCGCCTGCCCCCGCAGCGCCAGCTCGCGGCGCGGCTGGACGTCGACCTGACGACCGTCACGCGCGCCTACGATGAAGCCAGGCGCCGCAACCTGCTGGAGGGGCGCGGCGCGCACGGCACGTATGTTGCGCCCCCAAAAGTCGGCTTTGCCCCGGTGATCGACCTGAGCATGAACACGCCGCCACCGCCTGCAGGCGTGGACGTCGACGACATGCTGAAACAGGGCTTGTCCCAAGTGCTGCTGAGCGCAGACAGTCAATTACTGATGACCTACCATCTGGGCGGCGGCAGCGATGCCGACCGCCAGGCCGGCGCCACCTGGCTCGAGCCGATCTGCGGACGGTTGGATCCCGCGCACATCGTGGTCTGTCCCGGCGCGCAGGCCGCGATTGCCGCCGCCATCCTCGCCATGACGACGCCAGGCGACACGATTCTGACTGAACCGATGAGCTACCCCGGCCTGCGCGACGCTGCGACCCATCTGGGCCGGCGCCTCGTCACCGTGGAAGCCGACGAACACGGCATGGTCCCCGAGCGGCTCGAAGAAGCCTGCCGCCGCGACAAGCCCGGACTCGTCTACCTGAATCCCACCTTGCAGAACCCGACTGCCGTCACGATGCCCGAGAGCCGGCGCCAGGCGCTTGCCGGCATCGCGCAGCGCGACGATGTGCGTATTCTCGAGGACGATCCCTACTGGCTGCTGGCCGACGCCCCACCGGCGCCGATCGTGACGCTCGCCCCACATCACGTGATGTATGTCTCGACCTTGTCGAAATGCCTGGCCCCCGGTTTGCGTGTCGCGTTCGTCGTCCTGCCCGACCCGGAACAGCGCGCCCGCTTCCTTGGCGCGCTGCGCTCGCTTGCACTGATGGCCACGCCATTGTCGGTCGCGCTGGCCACCCAGTGGATCGTCGACGGGTCGGCCGCCAGGCTGATGCAGGGCATACGCGATGAAGCGCGCCTGCGCCAGCGGATGGCGCGTTCTGCCCTGGCCGGGCAGTACAGCGGCATTGGCGATGGCCTGCATGGTTGGCTGACGTTGCCGGCCTGCTGGAACCGCGCGCAGTTGGCGGCTGCGGCCGCGACCGAAGGCATCGTGGTCACGCCGGCCGATGCATTCGCGGCAGGGAGCGAGTCAGTCAATGCGATCCGGCTCTCTCTGGGCAACATCAAGGACCGTCAACAGTTGCAGGCCGGGCTTCAACGGCTGTCGGATCTGATCGCCCGGCGGCCCGCTTCGTTCGGCGCCGGGCTGACTCGCTAGAACTGTTCCCATGCGAGCTCTGCCGTTGATGCCGGTGCGCGTCTGGTGGGTTGTGCGCGCGCCGTCGACACGGCAGCGTTTGCAACCTGCTTCTGGGGGCGATCCGGTACGCGCGCTGCAGCGCTTGCGGCATCCGTGTCTGCGAGCTGGAAGATGCTGACAACCCGGGCCAGTTGCGCCGCCTGCTCCTGCAGTGACGTGCTGGCAGCCGCCGCCTGCTCGACCAGCGCAGCGTTCTGTTGCGTGACCGCGTCCATTTCAGTCACCGCCTGGTTGATCTGCTCGATGCCGGCATCCTGCTCTTGTCCGGCAGCCGAGATATCGCCCATGATCGTGGTGACGCGCTCGATGCTGCCGACCACTTGCGTCATGGTTGCACCCGCCCTGGAAACCAGCTCGTTGCCGATATTGACTTTGTCCAGCGAGTCGCTGATCAGGATTTTGATTTCCTTGGCCGCTGCCGCCGAACGTTGGGCCAGGTTACGCACTTCCGAGGCCACCACGGCAAACCCGCGCCCCTGTTCGCCCGCGCGCGCCGCTTCCACGGCCGCATTCAATGCCAGGATATTGGTCTGGAAGGCGATGCCGTCGATCACGCCGATGATATCGACGATCTTGTTTGACGTGGCGCTGATCACCATCGTCGTGACGACTTCGGCAACCACCGCGCCGCCCTCGCGGGCAATCTCCGACGCCGACCGTGCCAGAGCATTTGCCTGATGCACATTCTCGCTGTTCTGTTTGACGGTCGAGTTCAACTCTTCCATCGACGATGCGGTTTCTTCCAGCGCGCTGGCCTGCTGTTCAGTCCGCACAGACAAATCGTTGTTACCGACCGAAATTTCCTTGCTGGCCGTGGCAATCTCGTTGGCGCCTGAACGGACCTGCCCGACGATGTCCAGCAGATTCGCATTCATGTTCTTTAACGCCGTCAGCAGCGTGCCGATTTCATCGGTACCGGTCTGGTCGATTTGTTGACGCAGATCGCCGCTGGCCACTGCCTGGGCGAGCGTGAGCGCGCGATTGACAGGCACGGTAATCGAGCGGGTTGTCAGTACGGCGACGATCGTCGCGGCAATCAGGGCGCCGATGGTGAGCGCAATCGCGATCCAGACTGCCGATTGCGCGTCGGCCCGCACCTTCGCTCCTTCACTTTCCATCAGCGACGCCTGGAAGCTCGACATGGCATCCAGCGCGGCCGAGAATTCTGCCTGTGGTGACGTGACCTCCTTCAGCAAATACGCACCCGCCTCGGTGGTTTTCCCTTCTCGCAACAATGCCATCGTCGCTGTCAGTGCCACGCCGTACTTCCCGCGAGCGTCGCTCAACGATTGGAACAGGGCCTCGCCTTTCGGCGTATTGATCATGCTTTTCAGTTTGGTCATGAAGCCATCGGTCCTGTGCACGGACTCGGCGATCCTGTCGACGATCGCCGCGATCTGCGCTGTTTCGCCCGCGCCGAGGATGATGGCATTGCGCAAGTCACGCGCCTGCACATTGATCTCGGTTTCGATGGATTGTGTCAGCACGACCTTGACGTAACGGTCTTCCAGGATGAAGCCGATGGCCTGATTCGACGCGTTGATGCGCGTAATCGTCACAGCGGCCAGTATGATCAGGAAGACCATCAGCAGGCCAAATCCCATTCCTAAACGCGTGGCGAGTTTCCAGTTAGTCAGTCTCACAATCTTCCTTCCAAATCTGAATTGATCAATCGTCCGATGCGATCGGGCGTACATGAGGCCAGGAGGTGAAAGATAATTTCTCCTAAGAATCAAATTTGATCTCAGTATTTGTTTTAATCAATATCTTTGAGCTCATATCAGCCGGAATTTTTTGTTGTTTTTCTTTTTATTTGATTTTTAACTTTTCGGTTAACAGGCCTGAGCCACGGCGTCGGCGTGATGGAGCGGTCGAGCGGTATTCCACGTTTTTGTCATTTATGCCATGATTCCTCCGTACGCCATGGTGGCGGACCCGGCCACGGCCCGGTATGCCCGGCCATAGGCCTTCTGCTTGTCATGTCAGATATATTGATCATCCTCGTTCTGATCCTCTTGAACGGGGTGTTCGCGATGAGCGAACTCGCTCTCGTTTCCGCAAAACGCATGCGCCTCGAACGGCGCGCGCAGGAAGGCAGCCGCGGGGCGCGCAGCGCCATCGCACTGGCCGACAACCCGAGTCATTTTCTTTCCACCGTCCAAGTCGGCATCACGCTGATCGGCATCTTTACCGGTGCCTTCGGTGAAGCCTCGCTTGTTACGCGCCTGCAGCCGCAGATCGAAATGGTGGGCTTCCTGGCCCCCTACGCTTACGAAATCTCACTGTTCATCGTGGTGCTGGCCATCACGTTCGTGTCGATCGTGCTGGGCGAACTGGTCCCGAAACGCATCGCGATGCGCCATCCCGAGACGATGGCAACCCTGATTGCCCCGCCGCTATCTGCCCTGTCGCTGATCATGTCGCCGTTCGTCAAGGTGCTGTCACTGACGACCGAAGCGATCGTGCGCCTGTTCGGCATCCATGACGCCAAAGAGGAAGCGCCGACCGAAGAAGACATCGCCGGCATGTTCAAGGAAGGCACCGACGCCGGCCTGTTCGAAAAGACCGAATACGATATCGTCTCGCGCGCGCTGCGCCTGGATGACCGGCACCTGAAGGCGCTGATGACGCCGCGCGTCGACCTGATCATGATCGACCTGGACGCCGAACGCCGCGACACGCTCGAACTAATCGCCTGCCACACCTACAGCCGCTTCCCGGTCTACCGTGGCGACCGCGCCCAGATCCTGGGTTTCGTGAAGGTGCGCGACCTGCTGGCCCAGTCGGTACGCCACGGCTCGCTCGAGGCGGTCAATATCGAGCATGCCGTGCAGGACGTGCTGTTCGTGCCGGAGACCGTCGGCGCAATGGTGCTGCTCGAGCTGTTCAAGAAAAACCGGGCTGAACTGGCACTGATCGTCGATGAGTACGGCGACATCCAGGGCATGGTCACGCTGTCGGACGTCATGAGCGCGCTGGTGGGCGACGTCACCGTGAATGGCGAAGAAACCGATCCCGATGCCGTCCAGCGCCAGGATGGCAGCTGGCTGCTCGATGGCGGCGTGGATCTCGACCGCTTCCGCGACGTGTTCAATACCACCGAACGCTTCCCGGACGAAGAACTGGGCGCGTACCACACGCTGGCCGGCTTCGTGCTGTACCAGTTCGGGTATATCCCGAAAGCGTCCGAGTCGTTCGACTGGAATGGCTATCGGATCGAAGTGGTCGACATGGACGGCAACCGCATCGACAAGCTCCTGATCGAACAGCTGGCGCTGCCCGACCCGGCGCCGGTCGAAGAATGAGCCGGGTGCACTAGGGCAGATGGACGCCATCCGGCTGGGGCCGCTGTACCTTCCGATTGCGGTCGCCCTGTCGCTGGCCGCGGTGCTGGCGGCCACGCTGGTCGCCGAATGGTTCCGGCGCCGACGCGCCATCGATCCGGGCGGAGCGCTATGGAACATGATCGTGGCCGGCTTCGTCTCGGCCCGTCTCGTGTTCGTCCTGAAGCACCATGCAATCTACCTGGCCGCGCCGCTGAGCGTGTTCGACATCCGTGATGGCGGCTTTGAGACGGTCGCCGGCCTGATCGCGGCCTGCGTGGTCGGGGCCGAGCTGACGCGCCGCCAGGCAGCGCTGCGCCGCCCCGTGCTGGCCTGCATGCTGGCCGGCTGCGCGGTCTGGTTCGGCGGCACCCTGCTGAATCAGGCACTGACGCCGGCCCACACGCCCATGCCGGACGTGATGGTGCGCCAGCTCGACGGCCGCGAAGTCGCGCTACGCAGCTTCGCCGACCGCCCAGTCGTGCTGAACCTGTGGGCCACCTGGTGTCCACCCTGCCGGCGCGAGATGCCGGCCCTGATGGCGGCGCAGGCGGCCCACCCGGAGATCGCGTTCGTGCTGGTCAACCAGGGCGAATCCGCCGCCACTGTTGCCGCTTATGTCGAGCGCGAGCGTCTGCCATTGCAGGCGCAGTCCACCACGATCGTGCTGGACCCGGGCAGTCAGGTCGCTGCGCGCCTTGGCGCGGCCGGCATGCCGACGACGCTGTTCTACGATGCGGCGGGCCGCCTGCGCACGCGCCATGTGGGCGAACTCTCGCCGGCCACACTGGCCGACAAGCTGGCGGCGATCCAGCACTGAGCCACGTTTGTGGTACAACATGGGCGCTACCGAGGAACCCACCATGCAACTGAACCCGATCCAGCTGTTCGACGCCGAGTCGTCCACCTTCACCTATTTCCTGGCCGCGCCCGGCGCTGTCGACGCCGCCATCATCGACCCGGTCGACCGCCACTTCGACCGCGACCTCGCGCATCTCGAACGGCTTGGCCTGCGCCTGACGCACGTGTTCGAAACGCACGCGCATGCCGACCACGTCACGTCCGCCGGGCGCCTGCGCGCGCACACGGGCGCAAAGGCGTGCGCGCCGGGCGGCTGCGGCATCGTGCCGGCGGAAATCCAGCTGCAGGACGGCGACCGCGTCGGGTTTGCCGATGGCGAAGAGATTGCCGTGATCCATACGCCAGGCCACACGGCCGGGAGCATGTGCTACCTGTGGCGCGGCAACCTGTTCAGCGGGGACACGCTGCTGATCGGCGGTTGTGGCCGCACCGACTTCCAGGGCGGCAGCGCGGGCGACCTGTATGACAGCGTCACCCGCAAGCTGTTCACGCTCGATCCCGCCACGCGGGTCTGGCCCGGCCACGATTACAAGGGCCAGTCGGTCTCGACCATCGGCTGGGAACGCGCGCACAATGCGCGTCTTGCCGGCCGCTCCCGCCCTGACTTCATCGCGCTGATGGCCGCGCTCGACCTGCCACGGCCCGGCCTGATGGATGTCGCGGTACCGGCCAACCGCAACCTGGGACTGACGCACGGCGTGTAGTTGCCATGGGCGAAAAAAAAGCGCGGCCGAAGCCGCGCCTGTCGAACGGTCACCGAATGCGTGACGGTTCTCGGTGTGTTGCTTAGTAACGCCAGGTCTTCTTTTGCGCGACCGGACGCTTCATGACCTTGGTCTGAAACTGTTTCCACAGCAGGCCCGCCAGGGCCATCATGATCATCTTGCGCATGCTTGTCTCCAGTGAGTGTCGGCGAATTGCCATCACCATCAGCATAGCGTGACAAGCAAAACCGTGGCGCGAGTTTGCCGCACCCCGCCAATGCAGTAGAATCCCTGTCTTTATAGCAAGATCAAGAAACCGACGATGGACGACGGGCACCACCAACTCAAGCGCGGGCTCAAGAACCGCCACATCCAGCTGATCGCCCTGGGCGGCGCCATCGGCACCGGCCTGTTCCTCGGCATTGCCTCGACCATTCAGATGGCCGGCCCCTCGGTGCTGCTCGGGTATGCTATCGCCGGCGCGGTCGCCTTCCTGATCATGCGCCAGCTGGGCGAGATGATCGTCGACGAACCGGTGGCCGGCTCGTTCAGCCACTTCGCCGACAAATATTGCGGGCGCTGGGCCGGCTTCGTGTCGGGCTGGAATTACTGGGTCATGTACATCCTGGTCAGCCTCGCGGAACTGACGGCGCTGGGCATCTATATGCAGTACTGGTTCCCGGAACTGCCGACGTGGGTCTCGGCACTGGGCTTCTTCGTCCTCGTCAACCTGCTCAGCCTGTTGAACGTGAAGGCGTTCGGCGAGATGGAATTCTGGTTTGCCGTCATCAAGGTGGCGGCCGTGGTCGGCATGATCGTGTTCGGCCTGTACCTGTTGATCGGCGGCGGGGCCGGCCCCGAGGCGGGCGTGTCCAATCTGTGGCGCCACGGCGGCTTCTTCCCCAACGGCGTGGCCGGCCTGGCCATGGCCATGGCGGTGATCATGTTTTCGTTCGGCGGGCTGGAACTGATCGGCATCACCGCCGCCGAGGCGGACGACCCGTCGCGCACGATTCCGCGCGCGACCAATAACGCGCTGTACCGCATCCTGATCTTCTACATCGGCGCGCTGGCCGTGCTCCTGATGCTGTTCCCGTGGCAGAAAGTCGTCTCCGGCGGCAGCCCGTTCGTGCTGATCTTCGCCGCGCTCGACAACGGCTGGGTCGCCAACGTCCTGAACCTGGTCGTGCTGACGGCTGCGCTGTCGGTCTACAACGGCTGTGTGTATGCCAACAGCCGCATGCTGTTCGGCCTGGCCGCGCAAGGCAATGCGCCGCAAGTGCTGATGCGCACCAATGCACGCGGCGTGCCGCTCAATGCGCTGGCCGTGTCGGCCGTGGCCACCGGCTCGGCAATCCTGATCAATTACTTCCTGCCAGAAGAAGCGCTGGGCATGGTGATGAGCCTGGCCGTCGCCGCACTGGTCATCAACTGGGCAATGATTTCGTGGAGCCACCTGCGCTTCCGGCGCAGCAAGGACAACGCAGGCGCGTTGACATTGTTCCGCAGTCCATGGTTCCCGCTGTCGAATTACGTGTGCCTGGCGTTCGTCGCCATCCTGCTCGTGATCATGGCGATCACGCCGGGGCTGCGCATCTCGGTGATCCTGATCCCGATCTGGCTGGCGCTGCTGGGTCTGGGGTTCTGGCTGCGCGAACGGCGCGCCGCTGTGCAGTAAGCATGGGTTCGCTGTGCTCTGGAGGGCGCAGCAAGGCCTGTTGTGGGGGCGCAGCACGCGATTCGGATGACCGGGTCTGTGGCGAAACTGGTATTTACAGCGCGCAGAAAAACTGTACAGTGATTGGCTGTTCTCTCCAGTAGTTCCATCGCCAAAGGACTGCCATGAACCAGCCTTTCAAGACGCGCTACGTCACGTATCTCACCGCACTCCTGCTGCTGATCCCGTTATCAGCTGCCGCCCAGGACGAAGCAGGCTTCTACGCCAGCGCTTACGGGGGCGTCCCCGCAGCGCCATCGACCAGCTTTTCCGAGTTCCGCCCTACCGGTCCCGGTGTGGGAGGCACGGCCAAATTTGGTGGGGGTCTCGGTTTTGGCGCCGCCGTGGGCCGTCGCTTCGGCAACGGGTGGGCTGTCGAGCTGGCCTTGGACGAGCGCGGCAATTATCTCAGGCGCGTCGGCGGTGTCGAAGTCGATGGCAACATCTTTTCCGAACTGGTCCTCTTGAACGTGTACTACCGCTTCCCGGCTCGCGGCGCGTTACGTCCGTTCGTCGGCGCCGGCCTGGGCTACGTGATCGCGCTCGATATCGACGTTGACCGCAACGGATCAGAGCAAGAATATTCACGTGAAGGCGGCGTGGGTGTACAAGCCATCGTGGGCGTCGAGTACAGCCTGGCACCCCGCTGGCGCCTCACTGGCGATGCGCGCTGGACTAGTGTCGAGAGTGGCACATTCAAGGCATCCAATGCCGGCAATATGCTGATCGGCAAGCCGAAATATCGACCAGCCTCGCTCAATTTCGGCGTCACCTATCTGTTCTAAGCGGCACGAGGCACATCCAACTGCCTTTCAGCGGCCTGCTTCGCTCGATGAATTTGCTGCGTAGTATTCAAGCACCACCTTCCCGCTTCAGCAGGTTGGCGTTGCTGGGCCCGGGGTTCTGGCTGCGCGAGCGGCGCGCCAGCGTCACGCTGGCGGCTGGTCCCCGATAAGCACCAGCAGGTCGGTCACGCCGATGTCGGCGCCGGCCTGCGTCAGCAAGGTGCTGGCCTGGCCGCGATGATGGGTCTGGTGATTGAAGAAGTGCAGCAGCAGGCTGCCGAACGGCTTGCAGAACGAGGCGCCACGCGTGTTGCGGTAAGCCAGCACGTGGTCCAGATCGGCGGATGTTACCTCGGCCGCCAGCGCCATGACGATCCCGTCGATCCGCTCACGCTGCACGCGCAGCAACGCCAGGCTGTCCCCGTACGACTGGCGCAAGTCGCTGGAGATCGCCACGCCGCGCAGCGTCTCGAGCGCGCGAAACATCGTCACATGGCCAGCAAAGCGTGACAGCCAGATGCTGTCGCCTGCGACCAGATGGTTGAGCGTTCCCAGCAATGATCCAAAGAAGGCACCCCGCTCGGCAGTGACTGCCTCCTGCGGCAAGGTCGCGGCCGCATCGTACAGCTGGCGGTTCATCGTCGCGTTGTAGCGTGCCAGCAGATGGATGTCGTCGCAGGTCGGCATGATGCCTCCGGTCATGGGGAAGCTCGATTCTCTCACCCGCGCGTCTTTCCTTCGAAAATTAAATTGCTGCATCGCGTTGCGAGCACAACCTGGCCCTAAACACAGCATGACGCTGCACGAGCCCGCCGTTTCGTCTGCGGCCGCCGCTCCCGTATGGTGCATAGCAATATGAAAATAGTTCGTCGCAGTTGACGTAAACGTCAATCAGCACGCTATGATCTTCATGCTGCACACCACCTCACAAGGGAAAGCACATATATGAGCCAGAGCAATCCTCTGTCGCTGCACGTACCGGAGCCTACCGGCCGTCCGGGCTGCAAGACCGATTTTACGTACCTTCAGTTGACCCCTGCCGGCGCTGTCCGGCGCCCGCCCATCGATGTGGCCCCGCTCGAGACGAGCGACATGGCCCAGCAGCTCATACGCGTGCTCGACGAGCACGGCAACGCCGTCGGCCCGTGGGCCGAAGCGCCCGACCGCGACCTGTTGCGCTTCGGCCTGCGCACGATGATGAAGACCCGCATTTTTGATGCGCGCATGGTCATCGCCCAGCGCCAGAAGAAAATGTCGTTCTACATGATCAGCCTCGGCGAAGAAGCGATCGGCACCGCCCACGCGCTCGCGCTGCAGGACGGCGACATGAATTTCCCGACCTACCGCCAGCAAAGCCTGTTGATGGCGCGTGAAGTGCCGCTGGTCGACATGATCTGCCAGCTGCTGTCGAACGAGCGCGATCCCCTCAAGGGCCGCCAGTTGCCGGTGATGTACTCGGTGCGCAGCGCCGGCTTCTTCACGATTTCCGGCAACCTCGCCACGCAATACCCGCAAGCGGTCGGCTGGGCCATGGCCTCGGCCATCAAGGGCGACACCAAGATCGCATCGGCCTGGATCGGCGACGGCGCCACCGCCGAATCCGACTTCTCCACCGCCCTTACCTTCGCCCACGTGTACCGCGCGCCGGTCATCCTCAACGTCGTCAACAACCAGTGGGCAATCTCGAGCTTCCAGGCGATTGCCGGCGGCGAGAGCGTGACCTTCGCGACCCGTGGCGTGGGCAGCGGCATCGCGTCGCTGCGCGTCGATGGCAACGATTTTCTGGCCGTGCTGGCCGCCTCGCGCTGGGCCGCCGAACGGGCGCGCAGCAACCTCGGTCCGACGCTGATCGAATGGGTGACCTACCGCGCCGGCCCTCACTCGACGTCGGACGATCCGGCGCGCTATCGCCCGGCCGATGATTACGCCCGCTTCCCGCTGGGCGACCCGATTGCCCGCCTGCGCCAGTACCTGACCAATCTGGGCTGGTGGTCAGACGAGGAGCACGACGCGACGCACACGGCGCTCGAAGCCGAGATCCTGGCCGCGCAAAAAGAAGCCGAGAGTTTCGGCATCCTGGGCGACGAGCGCGCACCGAGCGCTGCGACGATGTTCGAGGACGTTTATAAAGACATGCCGGAGCACTTGCGCCGTCAGCGTCAACAGCTGGGGGTATGAGCATGGCACGCGACGATTTACCAAAAGATGCGGCCACCGTGCCGATGACCATGATCCAGGCGCTGCGCTCGGCCATGGACGTGATGATGGAACGCGACGACAACGTCGTCGTCTACGGCCAGGACGTCGGCTACTTCGGCGGCGTGTTCCGTGTGACTGACGGCTTGCAGGCGAAATATGGCAAATCGCGTGCATTCGACGCGCCGATTTCCGAAGGCGGCATTGTCGGCACCGCGGTCGGCATGGCCGCGTATGGCCTGCGTCCGGTGGTCGAGATCCAGTTTGCCGATTATTTCTATCCGGCGACCGACCAGATCGTGTCCGAGGCGGCGCGCCTGCGCTACCGCTCGGCTGGTGAGTTCACGGCCTCGATGGTGATCCGCATGCCTTGCGGCGGCGGCATCTACGGCGGCCAGACCCACAGCCAGAGCCCGGAAGCATTCTTCACCCACGTGTGCGGCCTGCGCACCGTGATGCCGTCGAACCCGTACGACGCCAAAGGCCTGCTGATCGCATCGATCGAGAACGACGATCCGGTGATCTTCCTGGAACCCAAGCGCCTGTACAACGGCCCGTTCGACGGCCACCACGACCGGCCTGTCGTGCCATGGTCGGGCCACCCGAAAGGCGATGTCCCGACCGGCTACTACACGGTGGAACTGGACAAGGCGGCCATCGTCCGCCCCGGCAACGACGTCACCGTCATCGCCTACGGCACCATGGTCTGGGTCGCTGAAGCCGCCGCCCGTGAATCGGGCGTCGATGCCGAGGTGATTGACCTGCGCAGCATCTGGCCACTCGACCTGGACACGCTCGTCAAGTCGGTGCAAAAGACCGGCCGCTGCGTGATCGTGCACGAGGCCACGCAAACGAGCGGCTTCGGCGCCGAACTGGCCGCGCTGATTCAAGAGCACTGTTTCTACCAGCTGGAAGCGCCGATCGGGCGCGTGGCCGGCTGGGACACCCCGTATCCGCATGCGCAGGAATGGGCTTACTTTCCGGGGCCCGACCGTGTCGGCGCGGCCCTGAAACGCGTGATGGAGGGTTGATCATGGGGATTCATGTCATCAAGATGCCGGACCTCGGTGAAGGCATCGCTGAAGTGGAAGTCGTGGCCTGGCACGTCCAGCCGGGCGACACGGTGCGCGAAGACCAGGTACTGGCCGACGTCATGACCGACAAGGCGACGGTGGAAATTCCGTCGCCCGTCGCCGGCACAATCACGAGCCTGGGCGGCGCCATCGGCCAGTCGCTGGCCGTCGGCGCGGAGCTGATCCGCCTCGAAGTCGCCGGCGCCGGCAACGTCAGCGCCGACAAGGCGCGCCGTGAACCCGTGCAGTCCGGTGCGGCCACCGCGCCGGCCGAAGAAGTGGCCGAACCGCAGCTCGAGGCCGTGGCGGCGCATGCGTCAGCCGCGCCAGCGCCGGCCGCTGCACCAGCCAAGCCGGCACCTGCTCCGGCAGCCAAGCCAGCGCCAGCCAGGGCGGGGTCCGGGGCCGGTGGACCGCTGCGCGCCGACGGTGAAAAACCGCTGGCCCCGCCGGCCGTGCGCCAGCGCGCCTGGGATCTGGGCGTCGAGCTGCAGTTCGTGCCCGGCAGCGGGCCCGCAGGCCGCATCACGCATGCCGACCTGGATGCGCACGTGGCCGGCCGCCGCGGCGGCGCGACCAATGGCGCGATGGACGAACGCTATGCCGAACAGCACGGCGAACACGCCACGCAGATCATTGGCCTGCGCCGCAAGATCGCCGAGAAGATGCAGGAAGCCAAGCGCAACATCCCGCACTTCACCTACGTCGAAGAAGTCGACGTGACCGAACTCGAAGCGCTGCGCCTGCAACTCAACGCCCGCTACGGCCAGGAGCGCGGCAAGCTCACACTGCTGCCGCTGCTGATGCGCGCCGTGGTACTGGCGCTGCGCAGCTATCCGATGATGAACGCGCGCTACGACGACGAGGCCAACACACTGACGACGTACGACGCGGCCCACATCGGCATTGCGGCGCAGACCGAATCGGGACTAATGGTGCCGGTCGTGCGCCACGCCGAATCGCGCGACCCATGGTCGAGCGCCGCCGAAATTGCACGCCTGGCCGAAGCCGCCCGCAGCGGCAAGGCCACGCGCGACGAGCTGACCGGCTCGACCATCACGATCACGAGCCTGGGCGCGCTGGGCGGCATCGTCACGACGCCTGTCATCAACCGGCCCGAGGTCGCCATCGTCGGCGTGAACCGTATCGTCGACCGCCCAGTCATTCGTGACGGCGCGATGGTGGCGCGCAAGATGATGAACCTGTCATCCTCGTTCGACCACCGCGTCATCGACGGCATGGTGGCCGCCCAGTTCGTGCAGTCGATCCGAGGCTACCTCGAATTTCCTGCCACCCTGTTCGTGGAGTAAGTGATGGAGACAATCAATACGACGCTCCTGATCATCGGTGGCGGCCCGGCCGGTTACGTGGCGGGCATCCGCGCCGGCCAGTTGGGCATCCCCACCGTTCTCGTCGAAGGCGCGCAACCGGGCGGCACCTGCCTGAACATCGGCTGCATTCCGTCCAAGGCGCTGATCCATGCGGCCGACGAATACGCCAAGACCGTGCATTACGCGGCGCAAACGTCGCCGTTGGGGATCAGGGTCGAGGCCCCCAGCATCGATCTCGACAAGACGGTGGCCTGGAAGGACGGCATCGTCAAGCGCCTGACAGGCGGCGTGGGCGCGCTGCTGAAGAAACAGGGTGTGCGCGTGGTACGCGGCTGGGCCCGTGTCCTCGACGGCAAGACCGTCGAAGTGCAGCCGCATGAGGGCAGCGGGCAAGAGCCGGTGCGCATCCGCTGCGAACACATGCTGCTGGCGAGCGGCTCGCACGCGGTCGAACTGCCGTTCATGCCGTTTGGCGGTCCGGTCATTTCGTCGACCGAGGCGCTGTCATTGAGTGAGGTACCGCGCCGTATGGTGGTGGTTGGCGCCGGTTATATTGGGCTGGAACTGGGTACGGCGTTTCGCAAGCTGGGCAGCCAGGTCACGGTCGTCGAAGCAGCCGAACGCATCCTGCCTGCCTACGATGCGGATCTGGTCAAACCGGTTGCCAGTTCACTCGAGCGCCTCGGTGTCGAGGTCCGTCTGGCGACATCGGTGCTGGGCATGGAGGGCGAGCGGGTCAAGGTGCGCGACGCGTCCGGCGTGGAAGCCTATCTCGAGGCTGACCGCGTGCTGGTGGCCGTGGGCCGCAAGCCGGCAACCACCGGCTGGGGCCTCGAACACCTGATGCTCGACATGAACGGGCGCGCCGTCAAAGTCGACGAGCAATGCCGCACGTCGATGCGCAATGTCTGGGCGATTGGCGACCTGACCGGTGAACCGATGCTGGCGCACCGCGCGATGGCGCAGGGCGAGATGGTGGCCGAGATCATCGCCGGCAAGCGGCGCTGGTTCCATCCGGCGGCCATTCCGGCTGTCTGCTACACCGATCCCGAAATCGTGGTGGCCGGCATGTCTCCTGGCGAGGCCGCAGCGGCCGGCATCGACGCCATCAGCGCGAGCTTCCCGTTCAGCGCCAACGGGCGGGCGATGACGATCGAGAGCACCGACGGTTTTGTCCGCGTCGTTGCGCGCAAGGACAATCACCTGATCCTGGGCTGGCAGGCGGTGGGCGTCGGCGTGGCCGAACTGGCGGCTGGCTTCACGCAGTCGATCGAACTGGGGGCACAACTGGAAGATGTGGCACGCACGATCCACGCGCATCCAACGCTCGGTGAAGCGGTGCAGGAAGCAGCGCTGCGCGCGCTGGGGCACGCACTGCATATCTGATGCAGGCGCCATCCCGCACAGGGATGGCGCTTCTGCCCGGCTTTCCTTTTATTGACCGTGACTGATTACGCGCTGCCGGCTGGCGCGACGCGGGGCCGCTTGGACAGTGCTGTACCAAGGCGCAGCGCCGCCGCGACTGCCTCGTCGATCGGCGGCTTGTAGTCGCACGCGATCCAGCGCATGGCAATATGGATCACGCCGCCAATGACGCCTGCCTGCAATAACTCATCGTCCAGCAAATCGGGCGCGACGAGCCGCGTGACAGCCAATCCGAATTCATGGAGCGATTCATCGAAGGTGCGGTCCACGGCAGCACTCACACCACGGATTTCGACGAGGAATACACGTGCTGAACGGGGATCGCGCTGGATCGAAGAGAAATAAGCGTAGAGCATGGCTCGCGACCGGGCAATCCTGCCGCCGCGTGCCGATTCCCCGGCGAGCAACACTCTTTCACGCACCAGATCGGTGATGAAAGTGTAGCTGGCGATCAAGAGCATTTCGCTGTTTGCGAACGATTCGTAGAAGTAGCGCTCGGTGAGACCCGCGGCATCGCAGACCGCCTTGACGGTCGCATTATGATAGCCGCGCTCACCATACACACTGATGGCGCCGGCAATGAGGCGGTTACGCCGGTCGGCGCGACGCTGCTCCGGCGTCTGTCCGCGATAGGAGCGAGTGTTTGAAAGCTCTTGAGTCATTGCAACATTCTGACACATTATCACTAATAATGATGACAATCTGCCATGTCAGTCATTGCAACTGGGTCAAGGGCGTGACACTTCCACGGGCATCCGATGTTCACCCGCAGACAGCAGGTAATTGACGCACCTGCTGTTCAATTTCTCTATGCAAACAGGGTGATGGCACCGCACCCGATGTGCAAATCTGAGCCGGATCGAATCGAAGGCGCCAGCAGTTGGCATCATGCTCTCGGTTGTGGCCAAACACCGTTATCTGGCAGACAAGGTGACCAGGTCCATTCTAGTCCACTCGCGCCACGCCGGCGAGCCTTAATGGAGATCTCGCGTGGCGCCGGCGAACGCTGCAACGCGATTCGCCAGCCCAGCAGCAGGTCAGTGCTTATTTGTTGTCCGCCCCTTTGCCAGCGCGGTCGCTGGTACCGGCAGCGGCGGCCTGACTGCCTTGCGTGCCATTCTCGTCAGTCTTGCCCTGGAAACCTTCATCGGTCTGCTCTTCGGTCGATCCACCCGCCAGCAGATCATCGGTGCGGCCGAGCTGTTGCAACCCGCCACCAGCCGTTTCGTTCTCACTCTCGGTATTCGTCCCCGGCGCCGCCTGCTTGCTGCCGCTACCTGCGACGTCGCCAGTCGAGCCGGCACCCATCGTTGCCACGCTCGTCGTGCCGGTGGTGAGCTGGTCCCAGTTACGGCCCTTGACGTCCTGATCCTTGTTGTCGTTATCGATTGGCATGCTGTACTCCTGATGTGTGATGGATGCAGTCATCTTATGCCGATCGCGCACTGCCGCCATAGGCGTTTGCGCCCGTTCCCTGTAGGACTGGGAGCGCACGACATGCATCATCGAGGCCATAAGACAATCAGCACCACTACCGAGTTGCAGTTTTGCCTCAATGCAACATTTTTCGAGCCTGCAGCGTTATACTGCCGACGAACTGCCTGCCCGGCGTCGCTCGTGCAGGCGTGGTTTGCGCATTCCATCATCAGCAGTCCGGTATCCGGCACTGCACCACCGATTTTCAGGATCATCCCCATGAAGAACATACCTTTAGGCGCTCGCCTCGGGCTGGGCTTTGCCATTGTGCTGGCGCTGCTCGTTGCACTGAGCGCGACCGCCCTCACCCGCATGGACGAAGCAGGCAGCAAGACCCATCGACTCGTCAACACCAGCATGAAGAACCAGCGCAATATCGCCGAATGGCGTCGCAATATCGAAGTCAACACCGCGATCAACGAAACCGTCTACCACGCGCCCGATGCGGCGATCCTGGACGTCATTGCCGCCCGCCGTGCTGCCATCACGGCGCGCTCGAACGAACTGCAGCAGGAGATCGACGCGGCACTTGCCAACCCGGGCGTGCGCGAGCAGTTCAAGACCGTCAAGGCAGAGCGCCTGGCGTACATGGCCGCGCGCGATGCGCTGTTTGCGGCCAAGCGCGCGGGCGACCAGGCCCGGGTTGACGACGTCTATCGCACCCGCGTGACACCGCAGACGGACTCGTATCTGGCAACGGTACGCAAGTTCGCCGACATGCAAAGCGCGGCCACGGGCGTCATTGCAACGACCATCCTCGATTCGTACGCCAGAACCAGGGTCATCCTGTTCACGCTCGCCGGTGCTGCCCTGCTGCTGGGCATTGGCTGCGCCTGGTGGATCACCCGCTCGATCACCCAGCCGCTGCGCAGCGCGGTCGCGGTGGCCGAGCGCGTTGCAGCGGGCGACCTGACCAGCCGCATCGAGACAGGCCGGCGCGACGAAGTCGGCCAGTTGCTCGATGCGCTGGGCCGCATGAACGGCAACCTCGCCGGTATCGTCGGGCAGGTACGCGACGGCACCGCGACGATCGCGCACGTCTCGGGCGACATCGCCAGCGGCAACCAGGACCTGTCGGCCCGCACCGAGCAGCAAGCCGGCTCGCTCGAAGAAACGGCTGCCTCGATGGAAGAACTGACGTCGACCGTCCGCCAGAATACCGAGCACGCTCACCGCGCCAACAGCCTGGCCGCCACTGCTGCCGGCGTGGCCGGGGAAGGCGGGCGCATCGTGGGCGATGTGATTGGCACGATGGGGCGGATCGACGCCTCGTCGCAGCGCATCGTCGACATCATCGGCGTGATCGACGGCATTGCATTCCAGACGAATATCCTGGCGCTCAATGCGGCCGTCGAAGCAGCCCGCGCCGGCGAGCAGGGTCGCGGCTTCGCCGTCGTTGCCGGCGAAGTGCGTACGCTGGCCCAGCGTTCGGCGGCCGCAGCCCGGGAAATCAAGGGGCTGATCGACGATTCGGTTACGCAGGTACGCGAAGGCACGCGCCAGGTCGACCTGGCCGGGACAACCATGCAGCAGATCGTGCACAGCATCGGCCAGGTCACGGTGATCGTGAGCGAGATCGCCGCCGCCAGCGAAGAGCAGAGCGCCGGCATCGAGCAGGTCAATACCGCGCTGGTCGAGATGGACCGCGTCACGCAGCAAAACGCTGCGCTCGTCGAAGAAGCCGCTGCGGCGGCCGACGCGATGCGCGAGCAGGCCAGCCAGCTCGCGTCGGTCGTGGCCACGTTCCGCCTGGCGCAGTCAGTGTTATCTGTTGATGACGCTGATAGCAATGCGAAGCAATTGGCCTGGCAAAATAATTCGCTCTCCATCCAGCGCCCAGCGCCAGCCCAGGTAATTGGGCAGGTAGCGCGACGCCACGCCGCGAAAGCGCTGTAGCCAGGCCTTGAAACGCTGATGGTAAGCGTTAACGTTCTGCACGTGGACAGCAAGATTGCCCAGTCGTCTCGCACGCTCACCGGCGCGCAGGTTGACCGTCTCGTGCGCGATCCTGTGCTTGCGTGCAAATGCGCGGTAGGCGGTGTGGCTGTCACTGACCAGCAAGGACTGCTGATCGAGCCTGGGCAGCAAGTTACGCTCGAGCTGCGCAGCCGTCAGTGCGCCGCGGCCAGTGACGGCATCGACCGTGCGGCCCTCACGGTCGCGCGCGACCAGGATACAGTCCAGTTCGCTGGAAATGCCCGGTTTGGCAGCGTGGCCGCCGCGGTGGCGCGGCGGCCGATCAAGCGTGCGTGAACCTTTTTGTGATTCGAGCAGAAATGTTTCATCGGCCTCGACGATGCCATTGAGGATTGCGGGCCGGTCGAGCTTGACCCAATGCAGGAAGCGATGGCGCCAGCGAAAGGCAGTGTCGCGGTGTACGCTAACCCGGTTTGCTGCCTTGCGCACGGGGAGTGAATCGAGCAGCGTCTGAGAATACGCAAGCCATTTGGCCTTGAGCCTCAGCCGAGCCAGCGGCGTACCGGTCAGGTCGTTGAAGGTGCGACCGCAAGCGCAGCAGCGGTAACGCTGCAAGTCGTTGGCGAACCCGTGCCGGTAGCAACGCTCATTGCCGCATCTGGGGCAGCAGCGGCCTGGCGCCCTGGCCTCACTGATGAGTGCGACTACCTGATCCAGCCCGGCTGCAGGGTGCAGGGCATCGAGCACTTGCCGACGCTGGGGCTGGTTCAGCGAAGGCAGTTTTGCAAACCAGCCCTTGAAACGCGGCGCTTTCATGATCGACTCCTGACGCTGTGGACAGGGGTTGGACCACTGGACTGCTCGTCAGTTCAAAAGTAGTCTCTATTTAACGCTGACTGCGCCTTCCGCCTCGAACCGGCCACGGCGCGCGGCGTACGCCTGGCGCCGCCGGCGTCCGTTCTTGCATTGGCGGCCTGAGCCGCTGCTAGAATGCCCGGCTGACGGCGTCACGGAAGGAACAGGCATGGGTATCGGTGTGTTGTGCGGCTTGCTGGCTGGCGCCATGTGGGGCATCGTGTTCGTTGCGCCGGCGTATCTGGCCGCGTTCACGCCGCTGCAACTGACCGTCGGGCGCTATCTGGCCTACGGCGCCATCGCCCTCGCGCTCCTGGGCCCGCGCCTGCGCACCCTGCTCGCCAGCCTGTCCCGGACCGATCTGTACGCTCTGGCGCGTCATGCGCTGGCCGGCAACCTCGTGTATTACGTGCTGCTGGCGTACGGCGTGCAGTATGCGGGCGTCGCGCCCACCTCGCTGATCGTCGGCATGGTGCCGCTGGTCGTCACGCTGCTCGGTCGCCATGACCATGGCGCCGTGCCGCTGCGGCGCATGCTGGCCCCGCTGCTGCTGGTCGCAGTTGGCATCGCCTGCATCAACATCGACACCTTCATGCATGCGCCGCCCGACGCATCCGGCATCGCCATCGCCGGCGGCGTGCTGTGCGCCACCGGCGCCTTGCTGTGCTGGAGCTGGTACGCGCTCGACAATGCACGCTACCTGAAGAGCAACCCGCGCTTTGGCAGCGGCGAATGGTCGGCGCTGTACGGCCTGGCCACGGGCGTGCTGTCCCTGGCGCTCGCCCCGTTCGCGTTCTGGGATGCCGGCGGGCCAGTGGCTGGCGAGCGCGACTGGACCGTGTTCTGGGCCTGCAACGCTTTGCTGGCGCTGGGCGCATCGGTCATCGGCAACCATTTCTGGAACGTGGCGAGCCGCCGCGTGCCCGTCACGCTGACAGGCCAGCTGATCCTGTTCGAAACCCTGTTCGCGCTGCTGTACGGCTGCATTTATCGCGGCGCCGGACCACGGCCGCTCGAACTGGCGGCAATCGCGCTGCTGATCGCCGGCGTGGCCTGGTCGGTCAGGCTGCACGGCGCCGTTGGGAATGACAAAATCATCAGTCCTGGTGCCGAGCTTCATTGACAGATTACTCAGTCAACACGCTGACCGTTGCGTACAGGTGTCATTTTTGTTCAATTAACTTCCCCGGACTATTTCGCCTCGGGATGTACTGCTAGACTCTCGGGCGTGGAATTGCTCAGCGCAATTAAATTTGCCACAAAGAACAACATTGGACATGCGTTGCCCAGGACGGGCACGCAGTTGTCCCACCGGGAGTGGTATCAATGAAAGCAACACCAGTCCGCCCAGCGCACACGCTGCTGGCCGCGGCCGTATCCATTATCGTCTGCAGTATCGCCAGCGCGCAAACTGCGCCCATGCTGCACAGTGGCCAGGACAGCGGCCAGGCCGTGCCGGAAGTCGTCGTCACCGCCCAGCGCACCGAATCCCTGGCGTCCCGTACGCCGCTTGCGATCAGCGTCCTGTCCGGCGAGCAGTTGCGCGAGCTGGGCGCCGACAGCGCTGCCACCATTGGCCCGCGCCTGCCGAATGTCTACATCGACCAGGCGTTCTCGGGCCTGCGCCTGACGATCCGTGGCATCAGCAACAGCGACACCACCGACAAGGGCGACCCGTCGGCCGCCTTCATGCTCGACAGCGTGTACATCGCACGGCCAGCCGGCCAGAGCGGCAATTTCCTCGACGTCGACCGCATCGAAGTGCTGCGTGGCCCGCAGGGCACGCTGTATGGCCGCAACACGACTGCCGGCCTGGTCAATGTGATCTCGAACCTGCCAACTGACCGCTTCGAGGGCGCCATCGGGTTCGAAGCGGGCACCTACGACCGGCGCAAGGTCGACGGCGTGATCAACGTGCCGGTGAACGACATGCTGGTGCTGCGCGCCGCCGTGAGCACGTTGCAGCATGACCCCTACCTGAACAACGGCCAGGGCACGCTGCTGCGCCCCGGCATGGACCAGGACGACCGTGACGCGCGCCTGAGTGCCAAGCTGGCACTGGGCCGCGACGCCGCGCTGGTGCTGCGCTACGATCATGGCCAGGCCAAAGGCAATAACGATCGCTTCGTGCCGGACACGAATTTCTATACCGGCGTGGCCAGCGGCAAACCCGTGTACCGCGACAGCACGACCGACGAACGCCTGACCAACAGCTTCCGCCCGCCGAACATGACGCCCGTGCAGGGCTGGCAAGACCGCGTGGCCCGGGGCTGGTCCGCCGACCTGCGCTGGGATCTCGGTCCCGCCACGCTGTATTACCTGGGCGCGCGCCGCAAGCTGGACCAGGAACTCCGCCAGAACTACTACTACCGCGTGGCCCCGCAGCTCGCCCTTGGCGTGATCAACAACTACGACGGCCACAACGAGCAGGATTCGCATGAGCTGCGCCTGGCCACCAATGGCGCCGGCCCGCTCAGCGCCCAGGGCGGCTTGTACTACTTCAGCGAAACGTCCGACACGTCGTACGCGTTCCAGGGACTGCAAGCGGTCGGCTTGCCGCCGTATTACGCGTTTCCGCTCGTGACCGAAGCGCGCAGCCGCGCCGTGTTCGGCCAGCTGACCTGGCGCGTGGTCGACGGCCTGCGCCTGACCGCCGGCGCGCGCCGCACCGAGGACGACAAGGACCGCGTCGGCTCGACCGATTTCCGGCAAGGGCCCGTGTTCAACGCCGCGACCGACCGGCGCCTGCTCAATGCGGCCGAATTGAATACCGCGCGCACGACCTGGCGCCTGGGACTTGACTACGACCTGCTGCCCACGACGCTGCTGTATGGCAGCCTGGCCACCGGCTACAAGGCGGGCGGCTTCAACGACGGCTGCATCGCCGGCAGCACCGCGCTGGGCATCGCTTGCCCGGCGGAAGTGGCCGTATCGGAAAGCGCGCTGTACTACCAGCCGGAAGAACTGCGCGCTTGGGAAGCCGGCGTCAAGTCGCGCCTGTGGGGTGGCCGCGTCACCGTCAACGCCGCTGCCTTCGTATACGACTACACGAATCTGCAACTGAGCGGCACCGCCATCGTCTCGGGCGCCCCGCGCATCCTGACGGGCAATGCCGGCGTCGCCCGCTCGCGCGGCCTGGAACTGGACGGCGACATCCGCGTCGGCAGCAACGGGCGCCTCAGCTACAGTGCCACCGCGCTCGACGCACACTATGTGTCGTACAACCCGACCCCCACCGCGTCATGGGCCGGCCGCAAGCTCGATCGGGCGCCAAGCCACGTCTACACGCTCGGCTACGAGCACCGCTTCGGCGTGTTTGGCGGGCAGCTGCATGCGGGGGTGTTCTCGCGCCGCAGCGCCGAGTATGTGATCACGATTCCGAGCCAGCTGCTCGAATACCGGATTCCCGCGCACACGACCACCGACGCCACACTGCGCTACGCCCCGGCCGGCGGCGCCTGGAGCCTGCTGGCGCGCGTGCGCAACCTGGAAAATTCGGTGCGCCCGTCGCTGATCGACAGCTTCGGCATGACCACGCCGACGGCGCCGCGTACGGCCGACGTGCGCCTCGATCTGCGCTTCTGATCCACAGCTGGAACCCTGCCTCCCCTTACCTCACAAGGAACGCCGATGGATCGCATTGCCCCCGAGTTGCTCTGTCCAACGCTGCGCGCCGACCCGCCCGCCGATGACACCGTCGCGCGGATGCTGGCCGGCGCCAGCGGGCCGGGCGAGCTGTCGGCGCGCATCGCGCAGATCAACGGCGAACTGGCGCGCTGGCAGACCAATGGCGCGCTGGCGGCCTGGCAGCCCGGGCCCGGTCTCGATCCCCGCGCGGCCGAGGCGTTGACCGACTACCTGGCTGCCTGCCAGCACTTGCCGGCGTGGACCGACCGGGCGGCCATCGCGCGCGCCGAGACGCTGTTCATGGACATGAGCATGCTCTCGTGCACGCTGCTGTTCTGCGCCAGCCTGCCCGAATGCTATGTGCTGCCCGACCTGTCGGCGGTGCTGCACGCGGCCGGCCAGCTTGAGGCGCACACCGATTACCGCGTGCGCTCCACCGCCGCCATGATCTTCCCGGTCATGCTGGCCGGCGGCCTGACCACGCCCGAAGGGGGCGGCGTGGCCCAGGCGCTCAAGGTGCGCCTGATTCACGCCACCATTCGTTATCTGATCCTGCGCGGCACGCCGAATGACGCAGTAGACGCCCCACCGGTGCCGTCGCTGGCGCCGGCGGGCGGCGGCATCTATCACACGCTGTACGCGCACGGCTGGGACACGTCGGTCAACGGCCTGCCATGCAATCAGGAAGAACTGGCCTATACCCTGCTCACGTTCAGCTACGTGTTCGTGCGGGGCCTGCGCACGCTGCGCCTTGCGCTGCCCGCGCAGGATGAAGAAGCCTACCTGCACACCTGGAACGTACTGGGCCACGTGCTGGGCATCGAACAGGGCCTGATGGCGACCACGATGGCACAGGCGCAGCACGATTTCGAGGCCATCCAGGCGCGCGCCCGCCTGCTGGTGCGCAGGCCCGATCCGCGCCCGCTGCTGGCGGCGGACCTGATGAAGGCGATGGAAAACGAGATCCCGATCCGGCTGCTGAAACCCGTGCCGACCCTGCTCACGCGCCTGCTGTGCAAGGGCGACGCCAGGCGCGCCCTGGATCTGGACGCGCGCGTGCCACTGCTGGCGCGGGCCGTGTTCGCGCTCGCACTGGCAGCCGTGCGCTGTATCGACGCCGTGGCGCGCGTGTTCGTGCCCGGTTTTTCGCTCAGCCGCATGCTGACGCGCGCGCTGGGCCAGCGCCTGGTGACGCACTTCCTGCTTGACCTGACCCGGCCGCTGCGCCTGCCCGACGCGCTGCTGAACGACGTGCATGCGGCCGCCAGCACCTGGCGCACGGACCCGAAGGCATCGCACTGGATACGTCGCCTGGAAGCGCGCCTGGCCGGGAGGCCGCCGGCCTGATCGGCGCTGTAGACCGGCAGTGGGCGTCCAGGGAACACCACAGCCGTGCGAAAATGTTACATTCAAGAATCACAATGCTGTTGCTCGCAGGGATGACCTGCTAGACTGTCAATATAGACTGTCATTATCGCAACATCCCCTGTCAACACTCGGGCGCAGACGTCATTTCGACCAAACAGTTCGCGCCTCGCACCGATGAATCCGAAGATGATGCCCTCGCCAACTGTCCTGTCCCGTCTTGCTGCAGCGTTCGGCGGCGCCGCCCTGCTGGCGCTGCTGCTGCGCGGCTGGCATGCCGGGACCCAGTTGCTGGTCGCCAGTTCAGTACTGATGTTCCTGGCGTGCCTGGCCAGCGCAGCGCGCGTGCTCGGCCAGCGTGCGGCCATCTCCCTCGTGCTGATCGCGCTGCCGGTCGGCTGGCTCGCCGAAGAGATGGGCGCCAGCTACGGCTGGTTCTTCGGCAGCTACCACTACACGCCGGTCCTCGGCCCGCAACTGGGCAGCGTGCCCGTGGTCATTCCGCTCATGTGGTTCGCGCTATCGTATATCGGCTATGTGATGGCCAACCTGATCGTCTGGCAAATCCCGGCCGATGGCGCCACGTCGATCCGCCGCAGCATCGTCATGGCCCTGCTTGCCGCGCTGATCGTGACCGCCTACGACCTGGGTGTCGATCCGTACATGGTCTACAAGCTCAAGGCCTGGATCATGGTGAAGGACGATGGCTGGTGGTTCGGCGAGACGCTGCAGGGCTTTGCCGGCTGGATGCTGGTGGCCTGCAGCATCGTCTTCGTGTTCCGCCTGCTGTTGCGCCGGACCGGGGCGCGCCCGGCGCCGGCCGCGCGCACGCGCGATGTCCTGGTCCCGCTCGGTCTGTACGGCGCATTGATGCTGTTCGAAGCCACCCAGGGCGTGCCGGTCGAAACGCGCACCATCGCCCTGTTCGTGATGGGCATGCCGCTGTTGTGCGCCGCATGCGGGCTGTATCGCTGGCAGCCAGTACCTGCCGTTTCAGCAAGGGCTGCGGCCAGGGGTACAGCATGACGTACTGGATGAAGCGCGCCACGTGCGCGCGCATGGCTGCCTTTGCATGCCTGGCAATACTACTCGTGCTGGGCATGATGGCTGCGACGCCGGCCATGGCCCAGACGTTGCAGTTGACGCGCGACGCCGGCGTCGTCGATGCCTGGCCGGCCGTGACGACGCTGGCCGATCCCGCCAACGCACTCGACGCCCCTGCCGCACTGGCCGCAGAGGCGCGCTTTGCGCGGCCAGCGACCGCCGACGCCAGCCTGGGCATGCAACCGGGGACGACCTGGGTCCGGATCCCCGTTGCAGTGGCGCGCGATGCCACCAACGGCTGGGTGATGCAGATCGATTTCGCACTGCTCGACGAGGTCGACGTCTGGGTACGCTTCCCAGGCGGCCTGCGCAAGGTCGCCAGCGTCGGGCGCATGCAGCAGCAGTCGGGCGATGCACTCAAGGGCCGCGTGCCCGGCGCCGTGCTGCGCCTGACGCCGGGCACGGCCTACACCGTGCTGCTGCGCGTGAAGACGGTCGGCCCCAAGATCCTGCCGATCAGCTTCATGCAGCCCGACGCGGTCCTGCCGGCCGAACTGGGCGAGCAGCTGATGCAGGGCGTCCTGCTGGGCCTGCGCGTGACGCTGATCCTGTACGCGCTGGGCCAGTGGTATGCGCTGCGCGAGCCGCTGTTCGGCAAGTACGCGCTGCAGGCCACCGGCGTCACGCTGTATTCGGCCGCCTGGTTCGGCATCGCCGGCCAGTACCTCTACCCGGGCAATGCCTGGCTGCTCGAACACGGTGCGGGCCTGGCCTCGATCATGGCCTCGTGCGGCGCCTACCTGTTCGTCGAGCAATCGCTCGCGCGGCCCGGCCGCGACCGCATCTTCAGCCGCATGATGAAGACGCTGGCCGCGCTGTGCCTGGTCACCGCGATCGGCTTCGCCGCCGGCGTCATCAATCACAAATACCTGGTCCTGATCGTCGGCACGCTGGGCATCATGCCGATGCTGCTCGGCCTGCCCGGCGCCTACCGGCGCGCGCGGACGGGCGACGCGGTCGGCATTTACTTTCTGGCCGGCTGGGCGGTGGCATTTGCGGCCGCATTCGTCACCGCGCAGCTCATCAATGGCAAGCTCCCGGCGAACTTCTGGACCATGCACGCGCTGGTCTTCGGCAGCACCTTCGACATGCTGGTGTTCATGCGCATCCTGGCCCTGCGCACCGAGGCGATGCAACAGGCGATGCTGCGCGCCGAAGCCAGCACCCGCATGAAGTCGGAATTTCTGGCCAATATGAGTCATGAAATCCGCACGCCGATGAACGCCATCATCGGCATGAGCCGGCTGGCCCTGATGAGCGAGCCAGCGCCGCAGCTGCGCAATTACCTGAGCAAGATCCTGGGCGCCAGCGAGCACCTGATGGGGATCATCAACGACATCCTCGACTTTTCCCGCATCGAGGCGGGCAAGCTGCAGGTGGAAGCGGTGCCGTTCGACCTCGACGAGATGCTCGATCATCTGGCGAGCCTGACCGGCGTGAAGACCGACGCCAAGGGCATCGAGCTAATCTTCCGGGTTGGCCCCGGTGTGCCGCAGCGCCTGATCGGCGACCCGCTGCGTCTCGGCCAGATCCTGATCAACCTGACCGGCAATGCCGTCAAGTTCACCGAGCGCGGTGAAATCGTGGTGGCCGTCGAGGCGCAGCAGGTCGACGGCAACAGGATCGTGCTGGCCTTCACGGTCAGCGACACCGGCATCGGCATGACGCCCGAGCAGCTGGCGCGCCTGTTCGTCTCGTTCAGCCAGGCCGACAGCTCGACCACGCGCAAGTACGGCGGCACGGGCCTAGGCCTGTCGATCTCGCGCCAGCTGGTCGAATTAATGGGCGGCGAGATCGCGGCGCGCAGCACGCCGCACGTCGGCAGCAGCTTTACCTTCACCGTGCAGCTGGGGATCGCCGAAGGCCATGCGGCCGCCAGTGCGGTACGCAAGGCGCTCTTGCTCGACGTGCGCGCGCTGGTCGTTGACGACAGCGCCACCGCGCGTGGCGCGCTGGCCGAAATGCTCGCCGGCCTGGGCGTGCACGCCGATATGGCCGCTTCGGGCGAAGAATGCCTCGCGCTGCTGGCGCAGGCCGCGCGCGACCGGAACCCCTACCAGATCGTACTGATGGACTACCTGATGCCGGGCCTGGACGGCATGCAGACCATCCACCGCATTCACCGGCACGCCGAAAACCAGGGCGACGTGACGCCGCCGCCGGCGATCCTGATGATCTCGGCCTGCACGCGCGAGACCGTGATGCAGGAGCAAGGGGAAAGTGAGCTGCCGATCGACGCGTTTCTGCACAAGCCGGTCGGCCCGGCGCTCCTGTACCACAGCCTGCTGCAAGTATTGCACCCGCAGCTGGGCGCCGTCGACACGGTCGACAACTACCTGCCGGCCCTGGCCGACCTGCCGCGCCTGGATGGCGCGCGTATCCTGCTGGCCGAGGACAACGACAACAACCGCGAAGTCGCCCTCGACTTCATGGCCGCCGCGCGCATGCAGGTCGATGTCGCGTTCAATGGCGTGGACGCGGTGCGCATGGCGCTGGCCGGGGACTATGACCTGGTCCTGATGGACATCCAGATGCCCGAGATGGATGGCTTGACGGCCACACGCGAGATCCGGCTCGACCCGCGCCTGCGCGCGTTGCCGATCGTGGCCATGACGGCGCACGCGCTGCCCAGCGACCGCGCGCTGAGCCGCCTGGCCGGCATGAACGACCATGTGACCAAGCCGATCGACCCCGACCTGCTGTTTTGCACGCTGCTCAAATGGATCGATCCGGCACGCCTGGCAGGCCGCGTGGCGCCGCCCGCCATGCGGCCCGCCCCGTCCACGCTGCAGCAATCGTCCAGCCGGCCGCTGCCGGCAGTGCCGGGCATCGACTGGCGCATGGCGCTGGAGAATGTGAATGGTCAGCGCAGCCGCCTGGAAAAGCGCGCCGGCAGCTTCATCCGCGAATACGCCAGTGCCCCGCGCATCCTGCGCGAAGCGCTGCAGGCGGGCGACCACCCGCGCCTGCAAGCACTGGCGCACAACCTGAAGTCGAGCGCCGCCTACGTGGGTGCGTTCGAACTGAGCAGCGCCGCTGCGCGTCTCGAGCAGGATCTGCGCGCCGGCCAGTTCGACCGCGTCGGCATCCAGGTGCCGGCCCTCGTGAACGCGGCCGACACGGTACTGTCCGGCCTGGCCCAGATGGCGGCGCTGGCACTGCCGACAGCGGGCGATCCGGAAGCGCTGTCGCTGGTGATCGCGCGCCTGGACAGCTACCTGCGTACCGACGATGCGCGCGCCGAAGACGCCCTGGCACAGCTCGAGTCGCTGCTTGGCACGCAGACCCACGCCGATCCCGTCGAACAGGCGCTGGGCGCCGTGCGGCGTGCTGTGGCCGAGATCGAGTATGCGGCGGCGCTGGCGCCGCTGGCGGCCCTGGGCGCGCAACTCGATCTCAGCCTGGAAGGCAGCCAATGAATATCGATCAGTCGCAAAAAGTGCTGGTGGCCGACGACGACGCCATCAACCGCGAAGTGCTGGGCGAACTGCTCAAGCCCGACTATACGGTGCTGCTGGCCCGCAATGGCGCGCAGACCCTGGAACGCGCCGGGCGCCACCTGCCCGACCTGATCCTGCTCGACGTGATGATGCCGGACATGGACGGTTACGAGGTGTTGCGCCGGCTGCGCGGCGATCCGCAGACGGCGCACATCGCCATCATCTTCATCTCCGGCCTGGACCGGCCCGAAGACGAAGCCAATGGCCTCAAGATGGGCGCGTCGGACTACATCGTCAAGCCGTTCAACCAGACCGTCGTGATGGCGCGCGTGGCGCTGCACCTGCAGGTCGTGCGCCAGCGCCGGATGCTCGAACGCCTCGCCAATATCGACGGCCTGACCGAACTGGCCAACCGGCGCCGCTTCGACGAAGTGTATGAGCAGGAATGGCAGCGCGCCTGCCAGAGCGGGCTGCCACTGTCGCTGGCCCTGCTCGACATCGACGCCTTCAAGCAGTTCAACGACCGGTATGGCCACCCGGCGGGCGACCGCGCGCTGCGCTCGGTGGCGCGCACCGCTGGCGCAGCCATGCACCGGCCGGGCGACCTGGCGGCGCGCTATGGCGGCGAAGAACTGCTGCTGTTGATGCCCGAGACCGATGCCCAGTCCGCGCATGCGATCGCCGAAGCGCTGCGCGCGGCCATTGCCGGCCTGGCGATCCCGCACGAAGCATCGAGCGTTGCGCCGGTGCTGACCGTCAGCATCGGCGGCGCCACATTCGATCCGGCCGGCACCGAACAACCGTTCGAACTGTTCGAAGCGGCCGACGCCCAGCTCTATCGCGCCAAGCAGGCCGGGCGCGATCAGGTGTGGTGGCGCGCGCTGGCGCTGGCGGCGGCGTCCGCTTAGCCGGCAAGCCGGCCTGGCATGGCCTGGCCAGCAGCCATGAACGGTTCAGGTCTTGCTACGCGACTTGAATGTCACCACGCGGTACAGATACCAGCCGAGCAGGCCGATCAGGACTGCCTTCGACACCGGATCGACATACTCGGCCACGCGCTCGTACTGGCTCTCGAGTGCATAGCCGGCGCCGGTCAGGATACCGGTCCAGATCAGCGAACCGATCGTCGAGAACAACAGAAACTGGCCCATCGACATGTTGGCCAGACCGGCCGGCACCGAAATCAGCGTGCGGATCGCCGGAATCAACCGCCCCAGCAGGACCACTTTCTTGCCGTGCTTTTCGAAGGCGTCCATCGCATGCTCGATGTCGCCGTGGGTGACGGTCATCCAGCGCGCGTGCTTGTCGGCGAAGGCTTCGAGCCGCTCCTTGCCATACACCTTGCCGGCGTAATACCACGGCAAAGCGCCTGCTACCGATCCGGCGGTGCCGGCAAGCAGCACGCCGATCACGTTCAGGTCACCGCGCGCAGCGACAAATCCGGCAAACGGCATGATCAGCTCGGATGGAATCGGAGGAAAAATGTTTTCCAGCGCCATCAGCGCGAAGACGCCGAGATAGCCGCTCTTTTGCATGAACTCGGTGATGAACTCGAACACGGGACGTACTCCATATGATTGGGCAGCCCGTACGATACCAATTTTCAAAACCAGGCATCTGTTCTGCTGCGCACGCATGGCGAGCGCGCCGGCCAACCATGGCGACAGAATCAGACTGCTATTTTCGCCCCGGGGGCTTGGTGGCGCCCGCGCTTGCCGCTACCATGGCTGGATACCGATTCCAGGATGCCTACTTGCTCAAGCTCAGCCTCGACGCCCTTCAGATCATCGACACCATCGCCCGCCGAGGCTCGTTCGCGGGCGCGGCCAAGGAATTGTTTCGCGTGCCGTCCACCATCTCGTACACGGTGTCCAAGCTCGAGGACGACCTGGGCGTGCGCCTGTTCGACCGCTTCGGGCCGAAGGTCACGCTGACGCCGGCGGGCCAGGCGTTGCTCAAGGACGGCCGCTACCTGCTGCGTGCTGCCGGCGACCTGGAGTCGCGCGTGCGGCGCGTGGCCTCGGGCTGGGAAACGGACTTTGCGATCGGGATGGATTCGGTGCTGGGCGCGGGTGGCCTGCAGCCGGACATCGAAGACTTTTACCAGGTCGCCGACCACACGCGCCTGCGCATCGTGCGCGAGTCGCTGGGTGGTACCTGGGACGCCCTGCTCGACCGCCGCGTCGACCTGCTCGTGGGCGCTGCCGGCGACGGGCCGTCGGGCGGCGGCTACACGGCCGAACCGATCGGCACGAGCAGCTTCGTGTTCGCGGTCGCCCCGCACCATCCGCTGGCAGCGCTTGACCATCCGCTCGACAAGGCCGATCTGCTGCCGTACCGGGCGATCACGGTGTCGGATTCAGCGCGCGTGCTGGGCGCGCGCACCGTGGGCATCCTGTTCGGACAGGCCACGCTGGCCGTGCCCGACATGCGCACCAAGTACGAGTTCCAGGTGCAGGGGCTGGGCTTCGGCTTCCTGCCCGAGGCCTGGGCCAGGCCGGCGATCGCGCGTGGCCAGCTCATTGAAAAGCAGGTGGTGGAACCCAAGCCCGACGAAACCTTTTATCTGGCCTGGCGCAGCACCGAGGACGGCGCGGCGCTCACCTGGTGGATCGACCGGATGCGCACGAGTTCACCGTTCGCGCGCATGGCCGTCGATCCGTGTGCGGCTGCATAAAACGACACGCACACGACACGCCGCCCCGGGATCGGGGCGGCATTGCTGCCATGCTGCCTGCGCGTGTTACTGCGGCAGATCGAACACCAGCACTTCGGCCGCTTCGGCCTGGCCCAGCGTCACCGCAGGTTCACCGGTGATCTTGAGCGCGTCACCACCGCTCAGCGCCACGCCGTTGACCGTGATCTGGCCACGAATCACGTGGACATAGGCCTGGCGGCCATCGGCCAGCGCATGGGTCGCCCCATCGGCGCCGTTGAAGATGCCGGCATGGATCGATGCATCCTGACGGATCGAGACCGAGCCATCGCGGCCGTCGTTCGACGCCACCACGCGCAGCTTGCCGGTCTTCGAGGCCGTGTCGAAGTGCTTTTCTTCGTAGCGCGGTTCGGCGCCAATTTCATTCGGCTCGATCCAGATCTGCAGGAAGTGCACGCCTTCTGTTTTCGAACCATTGAACTCACTGTGCACGACGCCAGTACCGGCGCTCATGACCTGCACGTCGCCGTAGCGCAGCACCGAGCCGTTGCCCATGCTGTCCTTGTGCGCCAGGGCGCCTTCGAGCACATACGAGATGATTTCCATATTACGGTGACCATGCGAATCGAAGCCGCGGCCTGCCTCTACATGGTCATCATTGATGACGCGCAGCGGGCCAAAACCCATGTGTTTCGGATCGTGGTAGTGACCGAACGAAAACGAGTGCTGCGAGTTCAGCCAGCCGAAACTGGCGCCACCACGTTCATTGCTTTTACGGACGTTCAACATCATGTGCTCCTTTCGTGATTGGATCATCGAGCTGCTCGAATCTCGATGCCGTTACCGGCACTCGCTGATTCGCGCCTTGTTCCCGATGCGATGACGCTATTATGCGCGTCACCGGCCATGATGAAAAACGAGTTATCTGCCGCCCTATGATCGATATTTTCGATTATGGAATCTGTGTCGCGGGCTGGATCGACCCTGTAGCGGCAATCAAGCGGCTGGCCCGCCACGGACAGCTGCTTGATGCCCGACGCCCGACGCCGTGGATCAGAATTTTACGGCCGCGCGCGCATAGTAGTAACCACCGTTGATGCCATATGGCGAGAAGCCTGGATAGATCGTCACCGCACCGTTGTCCAGGTTGGCGCGCTGCTCGGCCAGCGTCAGTGCGTTGACCTTGTCCGGGTACTCGTTGAACAGGTTGTTCGCACCCAGCGACAGGCTCCAGGCCTTGCTGATCTGGTAGCTCACTTCCAGGTCGGTCAACAGGCTGGCCTTGATCCGGTTTTCGCGATACACCGCGCCGTCGGTCGAGAACTGTTCGGACGATTTGCCAAAGTAGTTCTCGCGCAGGTTCACGGTCCAGTCACCCATGCGCCACAAGCCGCCCAGATTCACCCGCACCTTGGGCGAGGCCGTTTCCAGATGCGAGATCGCGGTGGCGTCGAGCAGCGTCTGCGCGCCCAGTTGCGTTGGCGCCTGGTTGATCTTGATGACCTCGACCTTGTTGTAATTGGCCGCGGCCGACCAGTCCACGCGCCCGTATGCGCCGTAGTTGCTGCTCAGGGTGGCCACGATTTCGGCGCCGCGGCTGCGGGTGTTGACGGCATTGGTGAAGATGTTGATACCGGTTTGCACGACGGTCGGATCCAGAACATTGCCATTGGCCAGGATCGCTGCCGTAACGGCAGGCGAATTGATCGCGCCGCCCGAACCGTACAGCGAGCCGCTGCCGACGATGCGGTCGCGGATCGTGATCTGGTAGGCGTCCAGCGTGACGGCCATGCCGGCCACCGGATTGAGCACCAGGCCAGCACTGATATTGGTCGATGCTTCGGGTTTCAGGCCGTCGATGCCCACCAGGCGCGCGCCCGGCGAGTTCGGCGCCAGTTGCACGAACGCGCTGCGTGGCGAAACGTTGGTGGCCGAATAGAACGATTCGGCCAGCGTCGGCGCGCGAAAGCCGTTGCTGTAAGTCGCGCGCACGGCCACGTCCGGCGTGAAGTCGTAGCGGCTGGTGAGTTTGCCGACCTTGGCGTTGCCGAAGTCGCTGAAATCCTCGAAGCGCCCGGCGATGTCGACCGTCCAGCCGGTCACGGGCTGCACGGCGATATTCGCGTAGACCGCCTTGTTGTTGCGGCTGTGTTTTCCGGCGTCGGTCAGCGAGAAGCCCGGGAACGACTGCGCGCCTTCCTTGTAGCGCGATGCGGCGTCGCCCGCGACAATCGCGTAGGTATCGCGGCGGTGCTCGAGGCCCAGCGCCAGCGTCAGTGGCGTAGCCATGCCAACATCGAACTCGCGGCGCAGGTCAAGGTTGTTGGTCCACTGGCTGGCCTGGAATTCCCCGGCCGCGAAATCAAGCGGCGTCGCGCCGGTGTCGGTAAACAGCGAGATATTGGCCGAATTGGCCACGCCCAGCTTGGCCACGTCCTTGCCGTAGGTACTCGACAGATCCCAGTTCCAGTTGCCGAACACCTTGCCCTTGATGCCGAACGTGAACGCATAGTCTTCTTCGTCGAACGTCTCCTGCGGGCTGAAACCCAGTGGGTAGATCGTCGGCAGGCGGTTGGGCATGCGGTAGTTCTCGAAGGCCCGCGCTTCCTTCTTGCCATAGGTGGCAAAGCTGTACAACTCGGTGTCGCCGCCCAGGTCCACGCCGAAGTTGGCGGCGAAGATGTGCTGGCGGTACTGGGCGTCGCCCTGGATCTTGTTCAGGTACGGGTAGCCTGGCGCATTGACGAGCGACGGCATCGCCGCCATCGTGGCCGGATCGACGACGCGCGGATCGATCCCGCCGCGCTGCGAAAAGCCGTGGTACTTCGTTTCCGCTGTCAGCGACAGCCAGGCATCGGTGAACGGGGTCAGGCCGATATTGGCCATGCCGTCGCCCGTGTGCCCGCCGCCGTCCATATAGCCACCGCCACTGACGTTGGCGCTGCCGCCACGGTAATTGGACTTGAGGATGATGTTGATGACGCCGGCGATGGCGTCGGTGCCGTACTGCGCGGCCGCGCCATCCTGCAGCACTTCGACGCGTTCGATCGCCGCCACCGGAATGAAATTCAGGTCGGCTGCGGCGCCGCCCTGGAAGGCGCCGGCCAGCACGGCCAGGTTGGCGGTGCCGTGGCGGCGCTTGCCATTGACCAGCACCAGCGTGTTGTTCGGGGACAGGCCGCGCAGGCGCGCCGACAGCGTCATCGCCGCCATGTCGCTGCCAAAGGCCTGGGCATTGAGTGACGGCAGGTTCTGGGCCAGGGCCTGGATCAGGTCGGGCTGGCCGGTGC
Organism: Telluria sp. LT2P80; assembly: GCF_059685955.1. NCBI lineage: Bacteria > Pseudomonadati > Pseudomonadota > Betaproteobacteria > Burkholderiales > Oxalobacteraceae > Telluria > Telluria sp. LT2P80. Next base: position 182,034 of record NZ_JCASIO010000003.1, read on the forward strand.
GGGCCAGCGACGATGCGTCGAGCACCTGGATCGGCGATGCGCTGTCCTCGACCGTCAGGCCGGCGGCGCGCGTGCCCGTGACGATCACGACGCCGGTACTGGCGATCGCGGGGGCATCGGGCGCGACGGCGGCAGTCGTGGTCTCGACGGCCGGCTTGGCCGCCTTGTCGGCAGCATGGGCCGCCACGCCCCACGACAGCAAGGCAGCGGCAACACTGGTATGAATGATGGTCTTGTACATGGTGGTTCCCTGGTTGGCGTGATCTGTTATAGGTATGGTTGGCGTGGCCCGGCATGGGCCGCGCCGCTTACTTCTTTGCTGCCACGACTTCGATTTCCACGAGCCAGCCGGGATTGCTCAGGCCCGCCACCTGCATCACCGCGCGCGCCGGCAGGTTGGGCTGCGCACCGCCGAAGAACTGGGTGTAGCCGGCCATGAAGCCGGTGACGTCGGCGCGCCCTTTCTGCGCCGGATCGCCCACCAGGAACACCTGCATCTTGACGACGTCGCCCATGCCCAATCCCATGCCGGCGAGGATCTCCTTGATCTTCTGCAGCACGCCGACCGTCTGCGTCTTGGTGTCACCAAAGGCCGCGATGGTATCGGGGCCGGCGGCCTTCTCAACGATGGGCGGCACCTGGCCGCTGATGAAGTGGATCGTCGCGCCGGGCGGCACCGACACGGCCAGGGCAATGGGAAAGTCCGAGTTCGGGATCTTGTGGCGCACGATATCGGTGGCTGCGGCGCTGGCAATGGCGGGCGCCAGCAGCAGCGCGGCGGCCAGGCATGAGGTGGAGCGGAGAGCGGCAAATGTCATTGGATCGTCTTTCATGGGCATGGGAAGGAAAGGGAAAACATCAGTGCTTGTTGCCGAAGCGGCTGTCGCCCGCCGGTGCGACCTGCAGCGCGGCGCGCCGCATGGCAACCTCGGCGCCGGCGATCGGCGGCGCGCGATTGCCCCAGCTGCTGCGCGCATAGGTCAGGACGGCGGCGATATCGGCATCATCCAGGCTGGTGCTGAAATCGGGCATGCCCCCGCGCCCCTTGAGCAGCACCTCGGCCACGGCGTCGGCCGGCCCGATGGCGACCGGGCTGGCGACGAGCGCCGGGAACGCGCCGGGAATGCCGCGTCCATTGGCCTGGTGGCAGGCCGCGCAGTTCCTGGCAAACAGGGTCTTGCCGTCTGCCGGTGCGGGAGCCTGGGCCTGGACTGCGCCGGCCCACAGAACAGTGCTTGCCAGTGCAAGGATCGGGGTCTTCATGCGCTGGCCCTCCGGTGCAGTGCCTCGACCTGCTGCCATGCCGATTCGATGGCGCCGGCTTGCCAGCCGGTCAGGTAGCTCAGGTGTTCGCCCGCGAGCAGCACCCGGCGCTCGCCATCGAGCAGGATCGGGTAGGCGCTCTTGCGCGCGGCGTCGGTCCATTCGGCCCAGCCGCCCAGGCTGTACTGCACGCGGTGCCAGGCAACCGAGAAGCTGCTCTCGTAGCTTGCACGGTAGGCAGGAAAGATCTTTTCGCCGGCCGCGAGTGCGAACTCGGTCCGTTCGCTAGGTGCCATCCCGCTCACTTCAATGGCGTCGAGCGCGTAGTGGTAGTAGCCCAGCACGACACCCTTTTTCTGCTGCCAGCCACCGGACGGCAGCGAGATCGTGTTGATCCCTTTCAGGTCGGTCAGCACGTGGCCACCGTAGATATGGTCGTCTTCCTCCCAGAAGCGGCGCTTCATCTGCAGGCCGATCTTGCCGACCGGCGCGTAGGGGACGGCCTTGATCGCGGCCTTGAACCCGTCGGAAAAATCGGTGTCGATCATGCGCAGCACCGACAGCGGCACCGTGCACAGGCAATAGTCGGCCGTGACGCGCGAGAGCGCGCCGCTGGCCGTGTCACGCACGTCGATCGTGACCTTGTCGTCGCCCTGGCGGATGCGCTGGACTTCGGCGTGGTAGCGGATGCGGCCGCCCAGCCGGCTGGCGAAGGCGCGTGGGATCGCGTCCATGCCGCCGACCGGCTGGAACATCGTGGCGTGCATCGGGAACTCCTGCACGGCGCTGTAGACCTTGCCGACCCGGGCGGCCAGCAGATCGTGAAACGCCAGCGGATCGGACGGCGTGCCGGCGCCCGGCACCAGCCCCGCGCCGGGGTTGGTGGCAAAACCACGGCCGCTGCGGCCCTTGTAGGCCAGGTCGCCGGCGTCCAGCGCTCCTTCGTGCTTGAGGTAATCGAGCAGCAGGCGCTGGTCGTCGCCGGTCAGTTGCGTGTCGAGCGCGTGGCCGGTCACCGATTTGGCCAGCAGTTCGGCGACGTGGCCGCGCATGTCGGCCTTGATCTGGGCGCCGCGCAGGCGCTGCTTCGACAGCGGCCCGCCATCCTCGAGGTACACATACGCATGGTCATTCTCGTTGACCATCACTTCAAGCGGTACCTTGAACTCGCGCGCGTAGTAGAGCGTGGACTGGTGGTCCAGCGGGATGCGCCACGGGCCGTGGTTGATGTACTGGCCCGCGTCGAAGCGGCACTGCTGGGCCTCGCCGCCCAGTTCGTGCAGCTTGAAGTCCTTGCGCGCGGTCTGGCAGCGCCCGCCCGCATAGGGCCGCGCCTCGAGCACCTGGACTTCGTAGCCCAGCTTGCCCAATTCGTACGCCGCCGTCAGGCCGGCCAAGCCGGCGCCCAGCACGACGACTTTTTTACCTTTGCCAGAGCCAGCGAGCACGGGCGGCGTCGTGGTCCGGGAGGCGATCCCCATGCCCCAGGCATTCATCGAACCCATCAACAGCGCCGAACCGCCAACGGCGGCGGCGCGGTACAAGAACTCACGTCGGGTCAGCGACGGTGTCAAACGTTTCATTTCTACCTCCACTTGGCGTTACTGAAAGACCTTGCAACTAGTGGTCTATCAGCAATACCTGTGCCAAGTGGGTGGTGCGATCGTCAATACGAAACTTATTAAAATAAAGTGCAGAGGTAGTTTGACCGAACGTAAGCCTGACGTAAGCGCATTTATTCAAACAAGATTCAGAACTACTGCTTCTTCATTCGTATTGACAAACGTGACACACTTCGCGCGATGCCTGGCGCATGCTGCGTCGAGACTTTATTTTTCCTGACCCGTTCGGGATCGTCCACGGACAGCGTAGCGACGCCGCGCACGCGCCGCGAGCATGCCAAATCGACATTGCACCGTTGTGGCGTAAAGACGCACTTCAATGGGTTTGGTCAGCGCCGTCGCGTTCCAGCCAGTAGTTGAATTGGCCATAGCTGGGAATGGTGCCGGGCGGACAATTGGCGAAGTGGTCGTTCAACATCTGGCGATACGCGGCCGGGCGCGAAAAGCGCGGATGGGTAGCGGCAAACTGCGTAGCAGCCGCCAGGAACAGCGCCCGCAGTGCGGCGTCGGTATTGGTGCCCGCGTTGGCGCTGCTCGTCGCACCATTGCGCGGACGGCCGCGCTTGACGCCGGCGCTGGCCGCCCGCGTCTTGCCACGCGCACCGGAGTTGGCGTAATCGGGCAGCAGCGCATCGATCGTCTGGCCCCGCTCCCAGTAGCGGCGCAGGTAACGCATGAGGCTGGCGACGGAGATCCCGTGGGCGCGACTGTAGGCGTTGAGCAGAACCCCGCGCGGGCGCGGCAGATAGAGTTGCGGCAGGTCGCGATGCAGCGCGCTCACCGCATCCCACGCCTTCATCTGCAGCAGGTGGTGCTTGCCGGATGGGGCGTCGACGCGCGGTGCTCGGCAAGGGTCAGTGAGCAGTAACCGGGCACGCCGGATCGAGACGTCCGCTACCAGCACGTGCAGCGGTGTCCTGCACGGTGTGGCGCCCGGACGGCGCAGCGCAAAGGTATAAGCCACGGAATCTGCCACGTCGATCCAGAGAATCCGCACCAGTTGGCCGGGAGGATCGAGGTATTCGATGACATCGTTGTGCAAGAACATCGGCCGCTCCTGGCGTTGAGTTCATTGCTTATATGCAAAGAACGCGCCAGGTACGGTCATGGCGGCCCGGGCTGGGGCCGCCAATGGGTCATTTCTGCGCCAGGATCCATTTCGCCAGGACCTTGGCATCGGCTTCGGTCACCTGTGGGTTGGCCGGCATCGGGATCGGGCCCCAGGTACCGCTGCTGCCTTTCTGGATCTTCTGGATGAGGCGCGCTTCGGCGCCGGCATCTTTCGCATACTTGGCCGCGACATCCTTGTAGGCCGGACCGACCAGCTTGGTGCCGACGGCGTGGCAAGCCATGCAGGCCTTGGCCTTGGCCAGGTCGGCGTTTGCGTGGGCGGCGGGAATGGCGGCGACGGCAACGGTCGCTGCCAGGGTCAGGGTCAGGTACTTCTTCATGATGCTCCAGTGGCTGGGTTGATCGTAAGGCGCAGGCGCCCTGGGCGGGCACCGCCTGACATCATAGCGGGAAACCCCGGTGGCATGGGCAGCACGGCGTTGCATGACCAGCATCCGACACGCCCGTCATGAAATTTGAATGGGAATGATTCGCATTAACGATTAGAATGGCGCCATTCTGCGATCTTTGCCTCGTTTGACGTCTTTACGCAGAGCTTTGCTTCAAATTATAAAAAGGATGCCTGAACAATGATTGACCGTTTGCCTGCCCTCCCATTTGCCCGTACTGTGTTGAGCCTGGCCATGGGCGCGATGCCGCTTGCCGCTGTTGCCGCTGTTGCCACCGATGCGATTGCTGACGATTTGCCGGCGACCATGCCGACCGTGGTCGTGACCGCGGCCGGCTTCGAGCAGACGATCCGTGAAGCGCCCGCCTCGATCACGGTGCTGACCCGTGAACAACTTGAGAAAGAGCGCTTCGGCAACCTGGCGCAGGCGCTCGAGAGCGTGGAAGGCATCGACGTGGGCGCGGCCGGCGACAAGACCGGCGGCATGAACATCAGCATCCGGGGCATGCCGAGCGACTACACGCTGATCCTGATCGACGGCCGGCGCCAGAACGCGGCCGGCAACGTCACGCCAAATGGCTTCGGCGGTACGTCGACCAGCTTCATGCCACCGGTGGGTGCGATCGAGCGCATCGAAGTCATCCGGGGTCCGATGTCGACGCTGTATGGCTCGGACGCCATGGGCGGCGTGATCAACATCATCACGCGCAAGGTCGGCAAGCGCTGGGTCGGTTCGGTGGCAGCCGACTACACGCTGCAGGAAGACAGCCAGTTCGGCGACGTCAAGGGCGCCAAGTTCTACCTGAGCGGCCCGCTCAAGACCGATGTGCTGGGACTCTCGCTGCGCGGCAGCACCCTGCGCCGCGACGAAGCCAGCATTGCGTATGACGAGATCAACCCGGCACGGCCACTCACGCAGAACGCCAACCCCGTCAAGCAGAAGATCGACAACGTCGGCGCGCGGCTGGCGTTCGCCCCGCACCGCAACCACGAACTGGTGCTCGACGCCGACAAGACGCGCCAGACCTATGACAACACGCGCGGCCAGCTCGGCACGCTGGGCACGGGCGGCTATGGGCCTGAACAGAAATACAACCGCGAGCAGACCACGCTGTCGTACAAGGCGCGCCTGCCGTTCGGCACCTGGGAGAGCAGCTATATGGTGAACAACACGGAAACCATCGGTCGCACGATTCCGCCGGGGACGCCAGGCGCAGTGCCCGGCACGCCCCGCACGCTGGAAGTCGAGAGCAAGGTGTTCGACACGAAGCTCCTGCTGCCATGGGGCACGCACCTGACCACGATCGGCGCCCAGCACTGGGATGCGGAAATGATCGACGGCGTCGCGCCGCAAGCGTTCGCGTTCACGCAAAAAGCCCTGTTCGTGGAAGACGAGTGGCGCCTGCACGAGCGGGTGTCGCTGACGATCGGTGCGCGCTACGACGACCACAGCATCTTCGGCGGCCAGACGAGCCCGCGCGGCTACCTGGTCTGGAGCGCCTCGCCCCGCTGGACTGTCAAGGGCGGCGTGAGCAAGGGCTACAAGACCCCGCGCGTCGAGCAGCTCACCCCCGGCATCAACGGCTTCGGTGGCCAGGGCACGATCCCGCTCGTGGGCAGCCCGAACCTGCAACCCGAAACCAGCGTCACCACCGAACTGGGTGCCTACTTCGACAATGGCGCCGGCTGGACCGCGAACGCCACGGTCTTCAACAACGATTTCAAGGACAAGATCACCAGCGGTACTGGCCTCCTCAACTGCACCTACCGCCCGGCGCTCAACCGGCCGGGCTGCGTCAGCTTCGGCAACTGGCCGAACGTCGACGCCTTCGGCCAGTCGATCAACGTCGACGAGGCCGCCACGCGTGGTGTCGAACTCGCCAGCCGCTTCCCGCTCGCCGCCGGCTGGGCCGCCAGCGCCAACTACACGTACACCGACAGCGAACAGGAAAGCGGCGCGAATGCCGGCAAGCCACTGTCCGACACGCCGAAGCACGCGTTCAATGCGCGCCTGACCTGGGACGTGTCGCCAGACTGGAACACGTGGCTGCGTGCCGAATACCGCAGCGAGCGCTTCCGCGATTCGGGGACGTCGGCTGCCACCCGCGCAGCGCGGGACGCGCTGGGCGACTTCAAGGGTTATACGATGCTGCACCTTGGCACCAGCTACCAGGTCACGCCGGCCATTACGCTCAATGCTGCGATCTACAATCTGCTGGACAAGGACTTCATCGACTACCGGCCGTATCGCGCGACGCCGGCGGCAGCGCCGACCTACAGCAGCGTCTACGTCAACAACCTCGACGGGCGCCGCCTGTGGCTGTCGATGAACGTGGACTTCTGAGCGGCGGGTGAACCGGCATCAGGCGTCCGCCAGGCGCAGGTCGGGGTCGGCCTCGAACACCCCGGCCAGCCAGCTGGCAAACGCCTGCAGGCGCGGATTGGCGATGCGCCCGCGCGGGTACAGCAGTGAGACCGGCATCGGCGTCGGGCACATGGCGGGCAGCACGATGGCCAGCGTGCCCTGCGCCACGTGCGTGCGCACCTGGTAGCGGGCCAGTTGCGCCAGTCCCAGCCCCTGCAGCGCGCACAGCAGGTTGGCCTCGGCATCGTTGACGGCGATGCCACCATCGATGGCCACCCGGACTACGCTACCCGTGCCCCCTTCTTTCTCTTCACCCGCGAGCGTCCACTCGAACGCGCGGCCGGTCTTGCCCGAGAAATGCACGATCGCATCATGCTGGCCCAATGCGTCGACCGTTTCAGGCGTGCCCCGTTTCGCCAGGTAGCCGGGCGTGGCAGCAATGACAAAGCGCATCAAACCGATCCGGCGCGCGACCAGGCTCGAATCGGGTAAGTCGCCCACGCGCAATGCGCAATCGATGCCTTCGGCGGTCAGGTCGACCAGGCGGTCGCCCAGGCTGATCGTGAGATCGAGCGCCGGAAACGCCTGGCGAAATTCACCGATGCGTGGCAGCACGATGGCGCGCCCGAGCGCGCCCGGCAAGTCGATGCGCAGGCGGCCCTGCATGCGCCCGGCCTGCTCGCCCAGAAAGTCGGCTTCGGCGTCGTCGATGGCGGCCAGGATGGTGTTGCAGTGGGCGTAGTAACGCTCGCCCTCGGGCGTCAGCGACAGCCGGCGCGTCGTGCGCTGCAGCAGTTGCGCGCCCAGATAACGTTCGAGGTTCTGCAGCGTCGCCGTCAGTGAGGCGCGTGGCAGATCCAGCGACTCGGCCGCGCGCGTGAAACTGTTCGCTTCGACGATGCGCACGAACGTCTGCATCGCTTTCACCTTGTCCATGATTGTTCATATAAAGTGAATGGTATAAGCGCATTATGCCCTGGTTATCTTCGCAGGCGAACTGGCTACCATGGGGTCATTCCCTCATTCACTCCCATGGAGTTCGTCATGAACACCCCCAGGTCATCCTCCATCTCATCCGGCATGGTCATGCTGCTGGCCGCTGCGGCCGGCATCATCGTCGCCAATCTTTATTATGCGCAGCCGCTTGTCGGCCCGATCGGCGCCACGCTGGGCCTGCCGCCCGCAGCGGCGGGGCTGATCGTCACGCTGACCCAGATCGGCTACACGCTGGGCCTCCTGTTCATCGTGCCGCTGGGCGACCTGGTGGAAAACCGGCGCCTGATCGTTACCGGCCTGTTCATCACGAGCGCTGCCTTGCTGGTCGCGGCCACCGCCACCACGGCGTGGGCATTCCTGCTGGCCGCGCTGACCATCGGCCTGGGCGCCGTGGTGGCCCAGGTGCTGGTGCCATTTGCCGCGCACCTGGCGCCGGAAGCCACGCGCGGCCAGATTGTCGGCAAGGTCGTCAGTGGCCTGCTGCTGGGGATCATGGTGGCGCGGCCGGTGGCGAGCGTGCTGGCTGGCCTGGGCAGCTGGCACACCGTGTTCGGGATCGCCGCCGCGCTGGTGGCACTACTGGCCGTGGTGTTGCGGTTGAAGCTGCCTCTGCGCCAGCCAACGGCGACACAACCGTACCGGCGCCTGATCGGCTCGCTATGGCCGTTGCTGGCCACGACCGTGGTGCTGCGCCGGCGCGCGCTGTATCACGCCGGCCTGTTCGGCGCCTTCAGCCTGTTCTGGACCGTGGCGCCGCAGGCGCTGGCCGGCCCGGCCTTCGGCCTCACGCAAAATGGCATCGCACTGTTTGCCCTGGTCGGCATGGCCGGTGCGGTGGCCTCGCCTGTCGCCGGGCGCCTGGCCGATGCCGGTCACACGCTGAAAGCCACTGCCGTCGCCCTGGTCGTCGGCGCGCTGAGCTTTTTGCTGCCCCTGTTTGCGCCCGCGTCAAAACCGGTCGCGCTCGGCTTGCTGGCCGTGGCCGCCATCGCGCTGGATGCTGCGGTGGCCGCCAACCTGGTGCTGGGCCAGCGCGCTCTGTTCGCGCTGGGCGCGGACATGCGCAGCCGTCTGAACGGCCTGTACTTCGCGCTGTTCTTTGCCGGTGGTGCGGTCGGTTCCGCGCTGGGTGGGTGGGTATATGCCGCACATGGCTGGCACGCGGCGCTGCTGGTTGGCATGCTGCTGCCGGCGCTGGCGCTGCCGGTCTGGCTCCGCGAAGCCACCGGGCATGCGGCCGCACGCCAGAGCGCATAGACCACGCGCCGGATTAAGATGTGTTTTAATCAACCTTTATCCTGATCCGGAGCACGCAATGCACACGAACGACCAAGCGGCGACGCCAACCAAAGCCGAACTGGACGAAGCCGCGCTCAACATGGCGCGCAATATGTTCCAGTATGCGCGCTCGGGCGACGCCGAGCATCTCGCCGCCTTCCTGTCGCGCGGCCTGCCGCCAAACCTGCGCAATGAAAAAGGCGACAGCCTCTTGATGCTCGCCAGCTACCACTGCCACCTGGACGCGACGCGGGTCTTGCTCGAGCACGGCGCTGATCCGCACCTGATCAACGATGCGGGGCAAACGCCGTTGCACGGCGCCGCATTCAAGGGTGACCTGGCAGTCATGACGCTGTTGCTCGACAAGGGCGCACTGCCGGACTTTGCCGGCCCGTCGGGCCGCACGGCGCTGATGTTCGCCGCGATGTTCAACCGGGTCGCCATCGCCCAGCTGCTGATGGAACGCGGCGCCGACCCGGCGGCGCGCGACGCGTCAGGCGTGACCGCGTACGACGCGGCCCTGAAGATGGGCGCCACCGACACTGCCGCCCTGTTGGCGCCGGCAAACTGACGGCGCCACCTGCGCTTCAGGCGATGACGCGCGCCGGCCGCTGACGGCGGCGCGCGAACCAGGCTGCCACCAGGCCAAGGCCGACGATGGCGCCCGTGGCCGGCTCCGGCACCTCGATCGTTTCCTGCGCAGCAGCCACCAGCATGCCGCTGGCGCCGCTGCAGTCGGGATACTGCCAACCACAGCCAAACGGTTCGTCACTATGGGCGGCCACCACGCTGAACAGCGCGCCCTCGCTTACCATCTGAAAATCGGAGTTGCCGTCCGAGGCGAAGATGCTGCCGCCGAGAAGCCCACCTGCCAGGAATGTCAGGTCCATCACGATGTAGTCATAATAATTGCGCGGCTCGGTGCGGTAGCCGTAGTCGATCAGGTTGTGCTGGCCACCGATGTACGGGTCGTCGAACCAGTAGCGCAGAGACAGCAAACTCGACTGCGGATCGAGGCATGGCGGACCGATGTCGCATTCGTTGTGGATATCCAGTGACAACCGGCCGGCGGCGACAGCCTCATCGGAGAATGCCAGTTCCAGGTTGAGGCCGGTCGGCATCGAGCTGGAGGCACTCACTTGCTGCCAGCTGTAGGTAACTGCGGCTTGCGCCGGCAGCGCCAGGGCGGCGGCCAGCAGTAAGACGACGGGGGCGATGCGCGTCATAGGTGATCTCCTCGGAAAGTTCCTACAATACGTCAGCAAGAATTACGCCCGTGGATGTAAAGCCTGCATCCCGTTGATTCTAAACAACATTCCCGATCGGTGGTTCGCCGGCGCAGACGAGGTGTCAAGTTCGTCGACACGGCATGTCACCGTTGCGATGCTCTGCACGGTTGCTGCAGTGACCTGACGTGCCAGCCCCTGCGCCCGGTACTTCCCCTATAATCGTGAGCGCCCTGACGCCAGGGCGCAATTTTCAACTACCCGAAAGTCCCGATGAAAGCCCTGTCCCTGCCCGTCCTCATGGTTGCCCTGCTGACTGCCAGCGGCACTGCCCTTGCCGATGATGCCGCGCTGCTCAAATGCCGTACCCTGAGCGACATCCCGGTGCGCGTGGCCTGCTACGACGCGATTCCGGTCGGCGCCGCCGGTCCCGCCGCCGCGCCTGCGCCAGCACGCACGCCTGAGCAGAATTTCGGCCTTGAAGCGGTCAAGCAGCGCGAAGCGCAGCCGGCATCGATCCGCAGCACGGTCGTGGGCGACTTCGATGGCTGGGGCCCTGGCTCGCAGATCCGCCTGGCCAATGGCCAGGTCTGGCGCGTCATCGACGGCAGCGACGCCGTCCTGCCGCGCACGAAGGACGCGGCGGTGACCATCGAGCGCAACGTGTTCGGCACGCTGTTCCTGAAAATCGATGGCGGCAACAGCTCGGCCAAGGTGCGCCGGGTGCAATAAAGGTCAGGCAGGCGTACGCACCATGTACAGCGCGCCAGGCGGATAAGTGTGCAGGCCGGCGTCGTGGGTTGATGAAGCGCGCCAGCCCAGCGCGTGCCAGAAGCGCTCGCTGTCCTGCACCGACACCAGAGCCGCATGCGCCAGTCCCAGCGTCCGTGCCATGCGCAATGCGTCGTCGACCAGCGCGCGCGCCAGGCCACGCCCCAGTGCACACGGCGCGATTGCCAGGTCGTGCAGGTACAGCGTGTCCGGCTGGCGCGCTACCGTAAACGGTGCGTTCAGGTCCGTCACCAGCCCGAGGCGCGACGGATAGGCGAACAGGTAACCGCGCACGATGCCCTCATGAGTGCCGACCAGGCAGGTGCCGCGCGCCGCCGCCATCCGGGCTGCGACGACCGCTGCCGGCTCCTGCATCGCGGCCGGATAGCAGGCCGCCTGGATCCGCAGCACGGCATCGAGATCGGCAGGCAGCATCGGGCGCAGGACGGTGGACATGGCGATGGACAGTCGAAAAAAACGCGCATCGTAGCATGCGCTTGACGCCCGTCGTGGCATCGCGCATTCTAGCTGTCTTGACAACATCGCCTCATCACCGACAGGAACAAGCATGCGCAGCACCAGCGACGTCACGCCACCAACCCGCCCCGAATACATCCTCCACGCCAGTTGCCCGGCAGGCATCGGCATCGTCGCCGCCGTCGCGACCTTCCTGGCCGAGCGCGATTGCTATATCTGCGCGCTCGAGCAGTTCGACGACGATTCGACCGCCCGTTTCTTCATGCGCGCCGTGTTTCGCCAGCAAGACAAGTCGCCGGCCATCGACACGATCCGCGCAGAATTCGACAGCACGGTCGCCACGCGCCTGGACATGGGCTGGAAAATCTACGATCCGCTCGACCCGGTGCGCACCGTGATCATGGTGTCCAAGACCGATCACTGCCTGGATGACCTGCTGTACCGCCGCCGCACGGGCGAACTCAATCTGTCGATCACGGCGGTCGTGTCGAATCACCTCGACCTGCGCCCGATGGTCGAGCGCGAAGGCATCCGCTTCATCTTCTTGCCGGTGAACAAGGACAACAAGGCGCAGCAAGAGGCGCGCCTGCTGGAAATCGTCGACGAGACCGACTCCGAACTCGTGGTCCTGGCGCGCTACATGCAGATTTTGTCGGATGGCCTGGCGCGCCGCCTGGCCGGCAAGTGCATCAATATCCACCACTCGTTTTTGCCCGGCTTCAAGGGCGCCAAGCCGTACCAGCAGGCGTTCGACCGGGGCGTCAAGCTGATCGGCGCAACGGCCCACTACGCCACGCCCGACCTGGACGAAGGCCCGATCATCGAACAGGTGCTCACGCGCGTGGACCACAACTATCGGGTCGACCAGCTCACCCGCGTGGGGCGCGACAACGAGTGCCTGGCACTGGCCACGGCGGTCAAGTTTCATATCGAGCGCCGTGTGTTCGTCGACGGCAACAAGACGGTGGTGTTCCGCGGGCCGTAATGACACTGATAACAACGTTGACTTATACCTAACGTAGGTGCGTTATTTAACCGTCGCAAATGTAACAGGACGTTATGTTCATACCTTCTCACAGAGGGGAAGAACATGGAACATCAACAGCAGCATCCGGTGCGCCTGCGCATCAACGGCCAGGACCGCGAATTCAACGTCGAATCGTGGGTAACGCTGCTTGACCTGCTGCGCGAGCGCGCAGGCATGACCGGCACCAAGAAGGGTTGCGATCAGGGCCAGTGCGGCGCCTGCACCGTGCTGGTGGACGGCAAGCGGATCAACTCGTGCCTGACGCTGGCCGTCATGCAGGACGGTCGCGAGATCACCACCGTCGAAGGCCTGGCCACCGGCGAAGACCTGCATCCGCTGCAGCAGGCGTTCATCGATTGCGACGCGTTCCAGTGCGGCTACTGTACGCCGGGCCAGCTGTGTTCGGCCGTGGGCCTGATCAACGAAGGCCAGGCCACCTCGCGCGACGACGTGCGTGAACTCATGAGCGGCAACCTGTGCCGCTGCGGGGCGTACCCGCAGATCGCCGACGCGGTCGTGAAGGTTCTCGACATGCGCGACACGAAAAAAACCACCGAAGGCTTCACGACCGGGGCGGTGCTGTCATGAACCCGTTCGCCTTTACCCAAGCCACGGACGTCGACGCGGCGCTGGCTGCCCTGCTCGACCCTGACACCCGCCCGATCGCCGGCGGCACCAATCTGCTCGACCTGATGAAGGAAAGCGTGATGAAGCCGTCACGCCTGGTCGACATCAACAACCTCGGCCTCGACCAGGTCGAAGAAAAAGACGGCGGCCTGCTGCTTGGCGCCCTCGCCCGCAACGCGGACACGGCCTATCACCCGGTCGTGCGCGAGCGCTACCCGCTGCTGTCGACGGCAATCCTGGCCGGCGCCTCGCCGCAACTGCGCAATATGGCGTCCAACGGCGGCAATCTGATGCAGCGCACCCGCTGCGTCTACTTCTATGACGTCGGCACGGCCTGCAACAAGCGCGAACCCGGCACCGGCTGCCCGGCACGCGAAGGCCTGAACCGCCAGCTGGCAATCCTGGGCACCAGCGAAAGCTGCATCGCCACCCACCCGTCGGACATGTGCGTGGCCCTGCGCGCGCTCGACGCGACGGTGCACGTGCGCTCGATGAGTGGCGCGCGCGAGATCCCGTTCGCCGACTTCCACCGGCTGCCGGGCGACACGCCCCAGATCGACAACACGCTGCAGCCAGGCGAGATGATCACCCACATCACGGTGCCCGAAGCTGACCGCTTCATCGACCACAGCGCCTACATCAAGGTGCGCGACCGCCTGTCGTACGCGTTTGCGCTGGTGTCCGTCGCTGCAGCGCTCGACCTCGACGCCGACGGCACGATCCGCGCTGCGCGCATCGCGCTTGGCGGCGTGGCCCACAAGCCATGGCGCGTCGAAGCGGCCGAAGAAGCGCTGGTCGGCCAGGCCGTTGGCGAAGCGGCCTTCCTGCAGGCCGCCGAGACCATCCTGCAAGGCGCCCAGGGCTTCGGCCAAAATGACTTCAAGCTGCCGCTGGCGCGCAACGCCATCGTGCAAGCCTTGACCACCGCCGCGCGTGGCACTGACCACGCGCGCGGACTCGATGCACAAGGAGAACAAGCATGACCGACCTGATTCCAGAACTGCGCGCGCCGAGCGCGCCGGCCGGCACCGGCCGCGTGAAGAGCGGCATGGCGGTCTCGCGCATCGATGGCCGCGCCAAGGTCACCGGCGAGGCGCAATACGCCGCCGAATACTTTGCTCCCGACCTGGCTTATGGCGTGGTCGTCAGCGGCACCGTGGCCAAGGGGCGCATCACCGGCATCGACACGGCCGAGGCGCTGGCCGTCGCGGGCGTGCTGTCCGTGATGACGCACGAGAACCGCCCCAAGATGCGCTCGTTCGACCTGGCGTGGAAAGACATGACGGCCCCGGCCGGCTCGCCATTCCGCCCCCTGTTCTCGGACGAGATTTTCTACAGCGGCCAGCCGGTGGCGCTGGTGCTGGCCGAGACCTTTGAAGCCGCACGTTACGCTGCGACGCTGGTGCGCGTGCATTACGATGTCGATGCGCACGAAACCAATCTGCTCGAAAGCCTCGACCAGGCTTACGAGCCACGCAAGATGAAGGCCGGCTTCGTCCCGCCAAGCTCGATCGGCGACGGTGAAAAGGCGTTCGAGGCAGCCGAAGTACGGGTCGACTCGCAGTACTACAACGGCGTCGAGCACCACAATCCGATGGAGATGTTCGCCTCGACCGTGATTCGCGGCGAAAACGGCCACCTGACCATCTACGACAAGACGCAAAGCTCGCAGAACAGCCGCTGGTATGTCTCGCACGGCTTCGGCTTGTCGAGCGACGAAGTCACGGTACGTAACCCGTACGTGGGCGGCGCCTTCGGCTCCGGCCTGCGCCCGCAATACCAGCTGCCGCTGGCCGTGATGGGCGCGCTGCTGCTCGAGCGCTCGGTGCGCGTCGTGCTGACGCGCCAGCAGATGTTCAGCTTCGGCCACCGTCCGGAAACCTGGCACCGCATCCGTCTGGGCGCTGCGCCGGACGGCACGCTCAAGGCGATCTGGCACGAAGCGATCCAGGAGACCTCACGTCTCGAAGACTACGTCGAAGTGATCGTCAACTGGTCGGGCCAGCTGTACGCGTGCACCGACATCAAGCTCGGCTATCAGGTGGTCGCGAACGACCGCTTCACGCCACTGGACATGCGTGCGCCGGGCGCGGCCCACGGCGTGCACGCCATGGAAGTGGCGATGGACGAGCTGGCCTACGAACTGAAGATGGATCCGCTGGCACTGCGCCTCAAAAACTATACCGACACCTCGCCCATCGAGGACAAGCCGTTCTCGAGCAAGGAACTGCGCGAGTGCTACCGCCAGGGCGCCGAGCGTTTTGGTTGGGACAAGCGCCCGCTCGAGCCACGCTCGATGCAGGACGGCGACGAGCTGGTGGGCTGGGGCATGGCAACCGGCATCTGGGATGCGATGGTGATGGTCGCCCGCGTCAGCGCCGTGTTGCACAGCAACGGCCGCCTGGTCGTGAGCAGTGCAGCGACCGATATCGGCACCGGTACCTATACCGTGATGTCGATGATTGCGGCCGAGGCCATGGGCTTGCCGATGGAACTGGTGACGTTCCAGCTGGGTGACTCGACGCTGCCGATGGCGCCGATCGAGGGCGGCTCGTCGCACGTGACCACGGTGGGCTCGGGCGTGTTCGGCGCCTGCGAAAAGCTCAAGAAGTCGGTGCTCAAGATGGCAACGAAGATGGCCGATTCGCCGCTGGCCAAGGCGCGCCTGCGCGACGTCGAATTTGGCGACGGCGCGATCTTCCTTAAAACGGACCCCTCGCGACGCGTGGAACTCACGCAGGTGCTGGCCAATGCGGGCGTCGATCAGGTCGAAGAGAAATACTTCATGACGCCGCAGATGCTCAAGCAGCGCAAGTACGCACGCGCCGTGCACTCGGCCGTGTTCTGCGAAGTGCGCGTCAATGAAAAGCTCGGCATGGTGCGCGTCACGCGCGTCGTCAGCGCGATTGCAGCCGGGCGCATCATCAGCGCCAAGACGGCGGCCAGCCAGATCAGCGGCGCGGTCGTCTGGGGCATCAGCCAGGCACTGCATGAAGAAACCCATACCGATCACAAGTACGGGCGCTTCATGAACCACAACTTCGCCGAGTACCACGTGGCGGCCAATGCCGACATCCACGATATCGACGTGATCTTCGTGGAAGAAGACGACCGCATCGTGAGCAAGCAGCTGGGCGCCAAGGGTGTGGGCGAGATCGGCATCGTGGGCGTGGCGGCGGCGGTCTCGAACGCCATCTTCCATGCCACCGGTACGCGCTTGCGCACGACACCGATGACACCAGCGAAGTTGCTGCTCGGCGACCGGGAACTCCCAGTGCAACCGCCGGTCTGACAATACGGCGCTGCAGCGACCAAAAACGCCATCTTCGGATGGCGTTTTTTGTTTTCGGATTTGCGTTTTTCGCCCATTCGTTTTTGCCGAAAAAAGCGTCATGCACACCACATACGTGTTTCCACGTAGTTGCACAACAATATGTTTGCTGGTAAAACATCTGGTGCGTAAGACAACGCAGCAAGGGAGCACGGCACAGAAATAGTGCCGGTTGCCAAACTAAACCAAAAAGAGATACGAGGACGACACCATGAAGCTCAAGATGCTGTGCGCAGCCGCCTGCCTGACCGCTTTCGGCACGGGCCTGGCCCATGCCCAGGCCTACCCGACCAAGACCATCACCATGATCGTGCCGTTCGCGGCCGGCGGCCCGACCGACACCGTCGCGCGTCTCGTGGCGCAGTCGATGGGCAACACGCTCAAACAGCAGATCATCGTCGAAAACGTCGGCGGTGCCGGTGGCACGATCGGCGCCGCGCGCGCTGCCAAGGCCGCGCCTGACGGCTACACGCTGTTCCTGCACCACATCGGTCAATCGACCGCGCCGGCGCTGTACCGCAAGCTGCCGTACGACGCGATCACCAGCTTCGAACCGATCGGCCTGATCACCGACGTGCCAATGACCGTCGTCGCCAAAGCGAACTTCCCGGCCAAGGACATGAAAGAGCTGATCACGTACGTGAAAGCCAACAAGGACAAGGTCACCTACGCGCACGCCGGCCTGGGTTCGGCTTCGCACCTGTGCGGCATGCTGCTGCAGACCGCGATGGGCGTCGAACTGACCACGGTGCCGTACAAGGGCACCGGCCCGGCGATGAACGACCTGCTGGGCGGTCAGGTGGACTTCATGTGCGACCAGACCACCAACACCACCAGCCAGATCAAGGGCGGCAAGATCAAGGCCTACGGCGTGACGACCAAGACCCCGGTCGCCTCGCTGCCGAACCTGCCGACGCTGGACAAGGCTGGCCTGCCAGGCTTCGAAGTCGGTGTCTGGCACGGCCTGTACGCGCCAAAAGGCACGCCGAAGCCAACCGTCGACGCGCTGTCGAACGCCCTGCGCACCGCACTGCGTGATCCGAACGTGGTCAAGCGCTTTGCCGACCTGGGCACCGAGCCGGTCCCAACCAATCAAGCCACGCCGGAAGCGCTGCGCACGCACCTGAAGCAGCAGATCGACCTGTGGGGCCCGATCATCAAGAAAGCCGGCGCCTTCGCCGACTGATGCCCTGTTGACGACCTCGCGCCGCGCCGGCCTGTCCGGCTGCGGTGCGGCGTTGTCGCATCTGGAGCCCGCACGGCGTCGTTGTCATCGTCGTTGCGCGGGGCTGCATCAGTGATCTGCATTCACGCTTTTCGAACCACTGCATCTGCATCACCGCATCTGCCACACCATAAAGGGGACCACCACCGTGCCAGCATTTATCCGCCATCCGAAAGACTTTTGGAGCGGCATTGTCTTTCTATTCTTCGGTCTGAGCGCCGTGTACATCGGCCAGGAGTACGAAATGGGCAGTGCCGGCCGCATGGGTCCGGCCTACTTCCCGATCGTGCTGGGCGCCCTGCTCT
This sequence comes from Telluria sp. LT2P80, assembly GCF_059685955.1. Classification (NCBI taxonomy): domain Bacteria; kingdom Pseudomonadati; phylum Pseudomonadota; class Betaproteobacteria; order Burkholderiales; family Oxalobacteraceae; genus Telluria; species Telluria sp. LT2P80. The sequence goes on from NZ_JCASIO010000003.1 coordinate 200,066, forward strand.
CGCTGATCGGCGTTGCCTCGTTCGTGCGCTCGTTCTTCCGTCCCGGTGAGGCGATCGGCCGCATCTATTATCGCGAACTGATCATCGTGCTGGCCGCCGTGCTGCTGTTCGGCTTCCTGGTGCGCAATGCGGGCCTGGTGCCTGCGGGCTTCCTGCTGATCCTGATCAGCTCGTACGCCAGCGATAAATTCGAATTGAAGAAGTCACTCGCGCTGGCCGTGGGCATGACGTTGTTTGCAGTTGGTCTGTTCGTCAAGCTGCTTGGCTTGCCGATGCCGATCATTGGCCCTTGGCTCGGTGGGAATTAAATCATATGGAAATTTTCAGTAACCTCGCACTGGGCCTCGAGACGGCCCTGTCCATGCAAAACCTGTTCTACTGCCTGGTCGGCGTGTTTGTCGGCACCGCAGTGGGCGTTCTGCCGGGCCTTGGCCCGATCGCCACCATCGCGATGCTGCTGCCGGCCACGTTCGGCCTGCCACCAGAATCGGCGCTGATCATGCTGGCCGGTATCTACTACGGCGCGCAATACGGTGGCTCGACCACCGCCATCCTGGTCAATCTGCCTGGCGAATCCTCGTCGGTGGTGACGGCACTGGACGGCTACCAGATGGCCCGCAACGGCCAGGCCGGCAAGGCGCTGGCCACTGCGGCGATCTCGTCGTTCTTCGCCGGTACCGTTGCCACGGTCCTGCTGGCCCTGGCCGCGCCGCCACTGGCCGATCTGGCTCTCGAATTCGGCCCGGCCGAATACTTCTCGCTGATGGTGCTGGGCCTGGTCGCGTCGGTCGTGCTGGCCAGCGGCTCGCTGCTCAAGGCCATCGGCATGGTGCTGCTCGGCCTGCTGCTGGGCGTGGTCGGTACCGACGTCAACTCGGGTTCGGCGCGCTACACCTTCGACATGCCGGAGCTGGCTGACGGCATCAACTTCGTCATTGTCGCGATGGGCATGTTCGGTATCGGCGAAATCATCCGCAATCTCGAGCACAACGAAGACCGTAATCTGGTGATGAAGAAAGTCACCGGACTGATGCTCAACAAGGAAGACTTCAAGCGCATCATGTGGCCGGTCATCCGCGGCACGGGCCTGGGCTCGCTGCTGGGTATCCTGCCGGGCGGCGGCGCAATGCTGGCCTCGTTCGCGTCCTACTCGCTCGAGAAGAAAGTGTCGAAGAACTCGGCCAACTTCGGCAAGGGCGCCATCGAAGGTGTTGCGGCGCCGGAAGCGGCCAACAATGCCGGCGCGCAGACCTCGTTCATCCCGATGCTGACGCTGGGCATTCCGTCGAACCCAGTGATGGCGCTGATGATCGGCGCGATGATCATCCAGGGTATTCAGCCTGGTCCAGCCGTCATGACTGAGCAGCCGGGCCTGTTCTGGGGCCTGATCGTCTCGATGTGGGTCGGTAACCTGTTCCTCGTCGTGCTGAACCTGCCGATGATCGGTATCTGGGTGCGCATGATCATGGTGCCTTACCAGATGCTGTATCCGGCCATCCTGATGTTCTGCGCGATCGGCGTGTTCAGCTTGAACAACAGCACCTTCGACGTCTATCTGATGGCGCTGTTCGGTCTGCTCGGCTACCTGTGCGCCAAGCTCGAACTGGAGCCCGCGCCGATGCTGCTCGGCTTCATCATCGGCCCGATGATGGAAGAATACCTGCGCCGCGCCCTGCTGCTCTCGCGCGCCGATCCGATGGTATTCATCGAGCGTCCGATCTCGGGCGTCATGCTGGGCCTGGCCGCCGCCGCAATGATCGTCGTGCTGCTGCCATCGCTGCGCAAGAAACGCGAAGAGGCCTTCCAGGAAGACTAAGGCCCCAGGCCAACGTCAACCCGCACCACCCGCGCCGCCCGGCGCCGGCCCCAGGCCGGCGCCGGGCGGTTGCCGTTTACGCGCGAGAGCACGCTTCACCCCCGCCCCCGCCCCCCGTCACCAGATACTGAACAATTAGGGTCAGAGTCGACTTATTGGGCAATTCCTCAATGTTGTCAAACAATTCGACTCTGACCCCAATTGGAAAGCAATGGCTGCGCGGAATGCTGCCTGACGGCATTGCAAACGGACCATGGAGGGAAGTTTATTGCTCAATAATTCGACTCTGACCCTAATTGAGTCTTCGTGCTGAGCTGTGGCGATGCGGTACGGTTATTCGCGGCGTTCGGTGTGCAGGGGGAGGAGGACGGTGAAGGTGCTGCCCTGGCCGTCGCCGGGGCTGTGGGCGGTGACGGTGCCGTCGTGGGCTTCGACCAGGTTCTTGACGAGGGCGAGGCCAAGGCCCAGGCCGCCGCCCGTGCGGTCGGCTGAACGTTCGGCCTGGACGTAGAGGTCGAACAGGCGCGGCATCAGGTCGGGCGCGATGCCCATGCCGTTGTCGGTGACCCGCAGCGCTGCCATCCTGCCCTGTTTTTCGAGAGCGACGTGGATGATGCCGCCGCTGTCCGTGTAGCGGATCGCGTTGGTCAGCAGATTGCTCACCACCTGGATCAGGCGGGTGCGGTCGCCCAGCACCAGCAGGCTGGGTACGCCCGCTGCCTGCTCGATGCAGTGCCGTTTCTGGTTTGCGGCCGACTGCACCTGCTCGAGCGCGGCGGCGATCACGTCCGCCAGCTCCACCGGCGTCTTTTCCAGTTGCACCAGGCCGCGGCTCACGCGCGAAACGTCCAGCAGATCCTCGACGAGCCGGCTCATGTGCGTGACCTGGCGCCGGATCAGTTCACCCATCTGGTTGGCGCGCTGCGACGTGACGCCCTCGGGCAGAAGCATGCTTGCCGCCATGGCGGCGGCCGACAGCGGCCCGCGCAATTCGTGGCTCAGCGTGGCGAGAAATTCGTCCTTGCTGCGATCGGCTTTCTGAAGCGCGGCAGCCTTGTCGTCCAGCAGGTCATTCAAGGCTTCGATATTGCGATTGCGCTCTTCGAGGCGGGTCGAGACGAGTTGCAGTTCTTCCTGCCGCGCCTGCAGCGCGCCGAGCGCGTCGGCCAATTCACGGTTCTGGTGCCGCGCTTCCGACAAGGCCGCGTGATTGGGCAGCGTCTCGAATTGCGCGACCAGCGGGCCGAACCCGCCAGCGCTAATGAAGCCGGCGTTGGCCGGAAAGCGCTTGCCGACCGTGATGCGGGTGCCCGCCGGTCCGCTGGCGATGTCGAACTGGTCCATCAACCGGCGCGCCGACAGGATGCCGACGCCCATGCCCGACGTCGAGCGGTACGCGCCGGACAGGACGTGCCCGACATCGGCAATTCCCGGCCCGCGATCGGCGAACGTGATGGAAAGATGCTGCGGCGCCACCGCGCCTTCGGCCACGAACGAGACCGAACCGGCGCCGGCATAGTTGAAGATATTGCGCGCCAGCTCGGACACGACCGTGCCGATACGGGCCTGATCGACGGAACCGAACCCGCAGGCGCCCGCGATCTGGCGCGCACGCTGGCGCGCGGCGATCACGTCGAATTCTGTATCGACATTGAGCGTCAGGATGGCCTGCGTCATGCGCGCTGGGGAAAGATCATGGTGTCACTCTACAGAGATAAGTGGCATCTGAAGAGTGCAGAGGCCGGTGGCGGGCAGAATTATACCCCGCCACGACGGCGCATTATCCTACAAATTGTTACACCCGATCCCGCCGCAGCGCGACACTGCCAATTACACGCCCACCATCGAGACGGCCTTCGTATTGAGATACGATTCCAGCGCTTCCGGTCCGCCTTCCGAGCCGTAGCCCGAATCCTTGATGCCGCCAAATGGCAGCTCGGCGCTTGGCGTGGCGGGCTGGTTGATCCACAACATGCCCACTTCGACGCGGTTCATCAGCAACTGCGCGTTCTTGATCGAGCGCGTGAATGCGTAACCCGCCAGGCCGTACGGCAGGCGATTGGCTTCCGCGATCATGTCTTCCAGGCTGTCGAAACCGCGGATGCCGGCGATCGGGCCGAATGGCTCGTCGTTGAACATGCTGGCGTCGAGTGGCACGTCGGCCAGGATCGTCGGTGCAAAGAAGTTGCCGCTGCTGCCCACGCGTTCACCACCCGTTGCCACGGTGGCACCGCGGGCCCGCGCATCGTCGACCACCTTGGCCATCGCATCCAGGCGGCGCGCGTTGGCCAGGGGCCCGAGCGTCGTGCCATCGGCCATGCCGTCGCCGAGCTTCAGGCTCTCGGCGTGCTGCACGAGCGCGCGCGTAAACTCGGCCTTGACCGCGTTGTGCACGAGGAAGCGGGTCGGCGAAATGCAGACCTGACCGGCATTGCGGAACTTGGCTGCGCCCGCCGCCTTGACGGCCAGCGCCACGTCGGCATCCTCGGCGATGATGACCGGCGCATGGCCACCCAGCTCCATCGTCGCGCGCTTCATGTGCGCGCCGGCCAGCGCGGCCAGCTGCTTGCCCACTGGCGTCGAGCCGGTGAACGTCACCTTGCGGATGATCGGGCTCGGAATCAGGTAACCCGAAATCTCGGCAGGGTCGCCAAACACCAGCCCGACGACGCCCGGCGGCAGGCCGGCATCGACGAAGCATTGCAGCAGCGCCGCTGGCGAAGCCGGGGTTTCTTCCGGCGCCTTGCACAGGAACGAGCAGCCGGTCGTGAGCGCTGCAGCGAGCTTGCGCACGATCTGGTTGATCGGGAAGTTCCAGGGTGTGAACGCGGCGACCGGGCCGACCGGCTCTTTCAGCACGAGCTGCTGCGCGGCCGGATTGCGCGACGGGACGATGCGGCCATACACGCGCATGCCCTCGGCGGCGAACCAGTCGATGATCTCGGCGCCGGCCAGGGCCTCGCCCTTGGCTTCGGCCAGCGGTTTACCCTGCTCCTGCGTCAGCAGGCGCGCGATGTCGCCGGCGCGCTCGCGCAGCAGCGTCGCGGCGCGGCGCATGATCGCGGCGCGTTCGGCAGCGGGCACGGCGCGCCAGGTCTCGAAGCCTTTCTGGGCAGCGGCCAGCGCGCGATCGAGGTCGGCGATGCTGGCATGGGCGACCTTGCCGATCGGCTGGCCGGTGGCCGGATTGATCACGGGGATGGTCTTGCCGCCGCTGGCGTCGTGCCATTCGTTGGCGATGAGGAGACGGGTATCGGGGTAGCTGGAAGTCGTCATGGTAAGTGGTCCTGTGGTAAGGACGACAATCTTACCGTGGATGGCGACTCCCTGCAGAGGACCCCACCGCTTCGACGGCGCCCGCCTCGGCCATCGAACGGATGCGCGCGGCCATCGCTTCCATCGAAAACGGCTTGGTGAGCACCGCCATCCCCGGATCGAGGTAGCCGTTGTTCAGCACCGCATTTTCCGCGTAGCCGGTGATGAACAAGACCTGCAGCCCGGGCCGCACCGAGCGTCCCGCATCGGCCATCTGGCGTCCGTTCATGCCGCCAGGTAGCCCAACGTCCGTGACCAGCAGGTCGATCCGCGCATCCGATTGCAGCATCTTGAGACCCGTCGCGCTGTCGGCCGCTTCGATCCAGCCAAAACCGAGATCCTGCAGGATGTCGATGACCAGCATGCGCACGGTCGGTTCATCGTCGACGACCAGCACCGTGGCCACCTGCTCCGACTGCGTCAGCGCGGTGGGCGCCGCGACATCTGGTTCCAAATCAGCAGCGCCAGCGCCGTAGTGCCGCGGCAGATAGATGCTCACGGTCGTGCCCTGCCCCACTTCGGAATAGATGCGAACCTGGCCGCCCGACTGCTGGGCGAACCCATAGATCATCGACAGCCCGAGGCCCGTGCCCTGGCCGATCGGCTTGGTCGTGAAGAAAGGCTCGAACGCGCGCGCCACCACGTCCGGCGCCATGCCGACACCGGTATCGCTGACCGACAAGGCCAGGTACTGGCCCTGCGCCATGTTCTGCTGGCGCGCGACGCGCTCGTCGATCCACTTGTTGGCCGTTTCGACCGTGATGGCGCCGCCATCGGGCATGGCGTCGCGCGCATTGATGCACAGGTTCAGCAGCGCGTTCTCGAGCTGCGACGCATCGACCAGCGCCGGCCAGGCATCGGCAACGCACACCACCTCGATCCGCACGGCAGGGCCCACCGTGCGCTGGACCAGCTCCTGCATATCGGTGACGAGCCGGTTCACGTTCGTCGGCTTGGGCATCAAGGTTTGCTGGCGCGAGAACGCCAGCAGGCGATGGGTCAGGGCCGCAGCCCGCTTGGACGCGCCCAGCGCCGTCGCAATATAGCGGTCGAACTCGTTGTAGCGCCCCTGCTGCATGCGCATCTGCATCAGCTGCAGCGCGCCGGAAATACCGGCCAGCAGATTGTTGAAATCGTGCGCCAGGCCGCCGGTCAGCTGGCCCACCGCTTCCATTTTCTGGCTCTGGCGCAGGGCGTTCTGCATCGCTTCCAGTTCGGCCAGCTGCTCCTGGTCGCGCGTGATGTCGCGGCCCACCGCGTTGATCATCGCGTCATGTGCACGCGTCGACCACGAGATCCAGCGATAACTTCCATCCCGATGGCGGTAGCGGTTGTCGAACCGTTGATGGCCGATCCCTTCCGACAATTCCCGCGCACCGGCAATCGTATGCGCGATATCGTCCGGATGAATCAGGTCGAACAGATTCGAGCCGACCAACTCGTGCTCGCGCCAGCCCAGCACGGACGACCAGGCCGGATTGGACGCCGTGATCACCCCGTCGAACGTACAGCGCAGCATGATGTCCGACGACAGCGTCCACAGCGCATTGCGATCCTGCGCCCGCTCCGCCACCTGGCGCTCGAGATCGAGCAGTATCCGCTTGCGCTGGTCGATGTCGTCGAATACCAGGATGATGCCGGCCTGCGCGCCGGCGCTGTCGATCAGCGGCACGGCGCTGACGGCGACCCAGGTTTCCGTGCCGTCCGCTGCACGCCGCAGAAATTCGTCGCCCGGCGTGACGAGTTCGCCCCGCAATGCGCGCGCACTCGGATAGTCGTCGGGCGCCAGCAAGCGGCCCTGCGCGTCGAACCCGCGCCAGTGTTCCCAGGCGCGCTGCAGGCCATGCGCTGGCGAGAAATCGGGGACAAAAGTGCGGAACACGGGGTTGTTCAGGATAGCTTGCCCATCCATGTCGAACAGGCAGATACCCACTGGCAGGTGCTCGATGACGGTGGCAAGCCGGCTGGCCGCTTCCCTGCGCGCCACAATCTCCTGCTCCAGCGCGATATTGCGTTTGATGAGCTGGGTCTGCGCAGCATCGCGCTCTCTGGCGGCAATGACGCCGGCCGTCGTTTCGGTCGCGATATTGAGAAGGCCAGCGATGTGGCCTTCGCTGCGTAGCGGGCTGTACGCAAACGACCACCAGGTTTCTTCCTCGTAGCCGCTGCGCGTCATGACCAGCGGCAAATCGGTAAAACTCACCGCTTCACCAGCCATCACGCGCGCCACCAGCGGACCGATGTCGTCCCATATTTCCGACCAGACCTCGGGCAGTGGTCGCCCCAGGGCGTCCGGATGGCGTTTGCCGAGAAACGGCACGTACGCCGCGTTGTACAGCAACGTCTGCTCGGGGCCCCAAGTGGCGCACATCGCCACCGGCGTTGCCAGCATCAAGCCGAAGACGGCTTCAAGTTCCGCGGGCCACGCTGCGCGTGCACCCAGTGGGGTCCCGCTCCAGTCGAATGCCGCAAGGTCGGCATGCGCCGCGCTCACGCCCCTTCCTCAGTGACACGTGACACGATGACGGGGATCGGACGACGGTTGACAAGCGTGTGATTACGTTGGCGCATGTAAATATGTAGTGTGAAGCGACATCAAAGACCTCCAGAATTCTTGCACAATTTAGCCGTGCGCGTTGGACAGTTACTCTCAGCAGTATCGCCGACGCAACGACGCCGCAAGGGACGGCACGCATCAATTTGTTAATCATGCGACAATTCGCCACCGAATTTTCCGGCTGTATGTACCAAGACCCTTTCAAGAGAGTGCCGCCCATGTCACCGCCCAAGCCACGCCACGGTTCCCCGCTGTTATTGCTCCCGATCGCGCTCATCATCATCGCGCTGGCCGTTCTCTTCGCCTGGATTGGCGGCTGGTTCGGCAACAAGAACGTCACGCCCCAAACGATGGTCAATACCGCCGAAGCCTCCGGCAAGCAGCAACCGGGCGTGCGCCGTGCGCATGCCAAGGGCATCTGCATCGTCGGCACCTTTGCACCAACGCCTGCCGCCGCGCAGCTGTCCACGGCGCGCGTGTTTTCGCAGCCGTCGACACCCGTCCTCGGCCGCTTTTCCAGCCCTGGCAACGATCCGCATTCGCCCGACAACAAGGCGGCCGTGCGCGGCATGGCGCTGCAGCTGAAAACAGACGACGGCCAGGAATGGCGCATGGCGATGAACAGCTTCCCGTTTTTTGCCGCGTCCACCCCGGAAGCCTTCCAGGCCCTGAACGCCGCCCGCCTGCCCGATCCGGCGACCGGCAAACCGGATCCGGCCAGGATGGACGCCGTACTGGCCGCCCATCCGGAAATCAAGAAGTTCATGGCATGGTCCAAGAGTGCGCCGACGCCCGACAGCCTGGCCAACACGCGCTTTAACGGCGTCAACGCGTTTCGCCTGACCAATGCTGCCGGCGCGACGCGCGCCGTGCGCTGGTCGATGCGCCCGCACACGCCGTTCGTGGCGGCCGACCCCGAGCAACTGAAGACCGCCGACCGCGATTTCCTGGCGGCGGACCTTGATCGCCGCCTGGCGACCGGCCCGCTGAAGTGGGACATGGTGATGCAGTTTGCCGAACCGGGCGATCCGATCGAAGACCCATCCAAAGCCTGGCCCGATACGCGGCCCGAGACCATCGCCGGCACGCTGACGCTGGTGCGCGCCGAACCGCAAGTCGCCGGCCCATGCCTCGATCTGAACTTCGATCCGCTGATCCTGCCGAAGGGGATTGCAGGCACTGACGATCCGGTGCTGCACGCACGTTCCTCGGTCTATTCCGTTTCGTTCAACCGCCGCGAGCGTGAAATCAGCTCGGGCAACGTTCACACCGGGAGCGTACGATGAACCGTCCACGCCACTTCAACCTGCTCGCCCGCGTACTCCATTGGTCGATGGCCGTCGCCATCCTGGCGATGCTGTTCGTCGGCGCCGCCATGGTGGTGTCGCTGCGCCACCGTGAATTTTTGCTCGACCTGCACCGGCCCCTCGGCCTGGCAATCCTGCTGCTGGCCATCGTGCGCCTCGTGAATCGCCTGCTGAACGCACCACCGCCGTTGCCGGCCGATCTGCCGCGTATCCAGGTGTGGGCGGCCACCGCGTCGCACTGGGCGCTGTACGCGCTGATGCTGGCCATGCCGCTGATCGGCTGGGCCATGCTGTCGGCCGGCGGCTATCCGACCGTGCTGTTCGACGGCGTGAACCTGCCGGCAATCCTGCCGCATAGCCCCGCGATGTATGGCTTCCTGCGGCCGCTGCACGGCGTGCTGGCGTACGTGCTGTTCTTCACGATCCTGGCGCACCTGGGCGCGGCGCTCTACCACGCGTGGGTCCGGCGTGACGAAGTGTTCGGGCAGATGGCCAAGGGCGACTGAGTTATCGGTGCAGCACCGCACCGAGCCAGCGCATCCGGCCACGTATCGTATTGACTCCATCTGCAGCAGGCGCACGGGCGCCCCGCTGCGGATTCACTTTTCAAGCGAGACGTTCATGCAAAAATACACAGCAGCCATCGTGGGTGGCTTGATCGCAGGCGTGGTCACGACGGCCGTCATGGTCGCAGGCCGCAAGTCCGGTGTGCTTACCAAAACGCTCGACCGGGATGCGGTCGACTGGATCGATGATGTGACGGGCTCGCGCGCCGTCATCGGCGACGCCGGCACCAGCGCCGTGGAATTCGTCAACCACCTGGGCGCGTCGGCCGCATTTGCCGCCGCCGTCCCGAAGCTGCGCGAACTGGCACCAAGCCTGTCGCCGGCCGCCATCGGCACGCTGTACGGCACGGCGCTGTATGCCGTGAACATCGGCGCCATCGCGCCGGTCCTGGGCATCACGGAAGGTGAAGTGGCGGCCGGTCCGCGCAAGGCCGGTGAGCGCTGGGCGATCCACGTGCTGCAAGCCGTCGTCACCGCCGTCCTGGCCGACCGTTTGACCGGTCCTTCGCGCCGCCGTTGATCCGACTGGACGCAGAATACGTCCTGCGTCTTCAGTCGAAGCGGCGCTGCAACACCAGCAGCGCCGCGCCACCCAACCCAACCCACATCACGATCCAGAACAGGTCCTGACCTGCCAGCAGGCCGGCTTGCCGTGCCAGCTCGGCCCCGCCGTCGGACAGCCTTGATGATTTCTCGGCCAGGCGCGACGCATGCAGCGCCGTGCGCTCCTGCAGCCCGATATTGGTCATGCCCACGCCCAGCGCAAGGCCTGCCTGCCCCAGCATGTTCTTCAGTTGCTGGGCATTCGAAAACACCACATTGTCCGCCTGCAGCTCCTTGAACGCGTGGATCGCCGTCGTCGCCATCCCCAGCGTCAGAAAGCCACCGAACAGGCCGAGCCAGAAGATCACCGCGTCCCACGCATAGGCGCGCGGGTCGAGCGTCGCGAAGCGCCAGCCGAGCAAGGCCAGCATCAGAAAGCCGGTAACGAAAAACTTGGTCGGATGCGGGCGCCGCTTGACCAGTTCGAGCATCACGAAGAACGCGATGACCGTGGCCAGCAACCCCGTCCCCTGCAGTTCGCCGGCCTGCTCCAGTCCGACACCAAGGCCTTTTTGCACCACCTGCGGCAGCAACGTATTGACCATGCCGAGCATCGCGTAACAGACGCTGAAGATGACGAGGCCCAGCCGATAGCGCGGGCTGCGCAGCACGGCCAGGTGCAGGAACGGCGCACTGCGGCGCGCATGCAGCAACCCGAACGCGGCCAGCAGCGCGAGCCCCAGCACCAGGTGCGCCAGCAGGGATCCGCGTTCGCCATGCCAGTCATACGTCAGGTGCTGCAACGCGTACAGCGTGATGGCCGCGCCGGCCGCCAGCAGCATCGCGTCGATGGCATGCATGCGCGACGGCGACCCGCCTGAGGCGCGATCGAGCGTCACGGCGTCCTGCGGTATCCAGCGCGCGGCGATCAGCGCGCCGAGCGTCGCCAGCGCGGCCAGCACCAGGAACATCCCGCCCCACGCCTCGTGGCCCAGCATCTTCGCGGCCACCCAGGGCCCGAGCGCCAGCCCGCCCGACAACGCGGCGCCATACGCGGCAATGCCCTGCAGGCGCTGTGGCGATGGCGGGATCAGGTTGACCATCATGCGCGAGACCGTCATGAACACGCCGCCGCCCAGCGCCATCAGCAGGCGGCCGCCGGCAAAGCCGGCCACGCTGGCGCCCGTGGCGCACACCCACGCGCCGAGCAGGTAGAACAGCACGGCGCCCAGCAGGTAAGTGCGCCAGCCGAGGCGCTGCAGCAGCACGGTCATCTGAGAAATCGCCAGCACCGCCACCGCGGCGTACAGCGCCGAGATGGTTGCGTACTCTTCGGGCGAGGCGCCGATGTGGCCCATGATCGCGGGCGCAGCCAGCACCGTCATCCCCGTCGACAGAAATTCGATCAGGTTGAACACGAAGATGGCGCCCAGCAGCGCCGGGCGCGGCGTCGGGCTGCCGGCGATTGCGTTCAACGCGCCACCACGGCCGCTGGTGCGCCAAGCGCGCGGCGGATCGCTGCGTCGGCGCCGTGCGATTCTGTCTCGAACACGACCGTCTCGTACGAATGACGCACCGCACCGGCCTGCATCAGGCTCGGACCATCGGCGCGGCTGGTATCGATTGCGACCTTCATCGACAGGCCGAGGCGCAGCGGATGGCGTGCCAGCTCCTGCGCATCGAGCGCGATGCGCACCGGCACGCGCTGCACGACCTTGATCCAGTTGCCGGTCGCGTTCTGCGCCGGCACCGCGGCAAACGCACTGCCGGTCCCGGCTTCCTGACCGGCCACGCGGCCGTGAAAGACGACGTCGGCGCCGTACACGTCCGACGTCACGGCCACCGGCTGGCCAATGCGCACGTCCTTCAGCTGCGTCTCTTTCAGGTTGGCCGTGACCCACATCTGGTCGAGCGGGACGATCGCCATCAGCGGCGCGCCTTGCGCCACGCGCTGGCCGATCTGCACATTGCGCCGGGCGACGATGCCGCCCACCGGCGCGGCCAGCGTCGTGCGGGCCAGGCCCAGTGACGCATCGCGCACGCCGGCAATCGACGACAGCACATCCGGGTGCTGCTCGAGCGTCGTGCCATCCACCAGCGCCCGCGCCGCATCCACCTGCTGGCGCGCCGCGTTCAATGCAGCGCGGGCGGCGCCCACGGCATCGTCGGCATGACGGATGTCTTCGCCCGAGACGGCGCCCGTATCGGCCAGCTGACGGCGGCGCGCCAGATCGCTCTCTGCCCTGGCCAGGTCGGACTCACGCTGCACGACAGTTGAACGCAATTGCCCGACGCCGGCCAGTTGCGAACGTACCTGACGGGCCGATCTGGCCAGCGCCGCTTCGGCGCGGTCCAGCGCCAGCCGGGCGTCGACGTCATTGAGCTGGACCAGCACCTCGCCCGGCCGCACGAAATCCGTGTTGTCCGCCGCGATGCGCGTGACGGTGCCCGCGACCTGCGGCGTGACGTGCACCAGGTTGCCCTCGACGTAGGCATCTTCGGTCTGCTGGCTGTTCCAGCCGATGCCCAGCACCCCGGGCGAGGACCAGGCAATGCCGGCGGCAGCGGCCAGCACGGCGGCGCAAAGGCCAAGCGCCAGCTTGCGCCGGCTTTGCGGCGCGTGATTCGTTTGTTCAGTCATGTGATGATTCCAGCGTTCTCAATGGATGGCGGCCTGAAAGCCCCCACCCAGGGCGCGCACGAGATGCACGTCCAGCGTGTAGGCACGGGCCGCGAGGTCGGCCTGGCGACGGCGCTGCGCGACGACCTGGGTTTCGGCAATCAAGACCTGCACGAAGTTGCCCAGGCCCGCGCGGTAGCGCTGCTCGGCCAGCGCATAGGCTTCTTCGGCTGCGCCCAGCGCCGCGTCCTGCTCGCGCCGGCGTTCGCCCAGCCAGCGCAGCGACGTCAGTTGCGCACTCACGTCACGCAGCGCTTCGAGCACGGCGCCGTTGTACTGCGCGACGGCGAGATCGTAGTCGGCGTTACGCGCCGCCAGATTGCTCCGCAGGCGCCCCCCGTCGAGTAGCGGCAACGTCACGAGCGGGCCGGCGGCAACCGTGCGGCTGCCACCCTGCACCAGCCGGTCGAAGCCCAGGCTGGCCAGGCCACCCGAGACACTCAGGTTCACGGTTGGATAAAACTGCGCCCGGGCGACGTCGATGTCGCCGCTGGCCGCTTCGACCTGCCAGCGCAGCGCCACCAGCTCCGGCCTGCGCCCGAGCAGCGCGGCGGGTATATCCGCCGGTACGCCTGGTGGCCGGGCCGGCGCCAGGCGTGGCCGCGCGATCGTCGCACCGGCATCCTGTCCCTGCCCGCTCAGGGCCGCGAGCTGGCCGCGCGTCAAGGCCAGCGCTTCGTCGAGCGCCGCGATTTCGCCGCGCGCCGACGGCACGCCGATCTCGGCCTGCCGGAGTTCTGCCTGGCTGTCCAGTTGCGCCGCCACGCGCTGGCGTACCAGGTCGGCGATGCGGGTGCGCTGGCGCAGTTCCTGTTCGGCCAGGTCGCGCCGCGTGTACAGGTGGTCCAGCTGCAGATAGGCTTGCACGACGGCGCCGGCCACGGCCAGGCGCGCTGCCTGCGCTTCGGCCTGGCGTGCATTCACACGCCCGGCAGCGGCGGCCACGCCGGCCGCGTTCTTGCCCCAGAAATCCAGTTCGTAGCCGAGGTTGACCCCGAGGTCGTTCGCCCACTGCCAGCTGCCTGCGAGCGGTTTCGGTACGCTGCCGTTGTCGCTGTAGCGCTGGCGCACTGGATGCGCCGTGGCGCTGGCCTGCGGCGCCAGTGCTGCGGCCGCCAGGCCTTCAAGGGCGGCCGCCTGGCGCACGCGCGCCAGTGCGGCAGCAATCGTGGGGCTGGCGTCGCGCGCGCCGTCGACCAGGCGGTCGAGCTGCGGGTCGCCGTAGACGCGCCACCAGTCCTGCGCGGGCCAGGGTGCAGATGCAGGTGCAGATGTCGACAGCGCCTGTGCAGAGAGCGTGCGCGTGGAATGCGCCGCCGCATCGACATTCAGGCGCGCCGGCGTGGGCTGCGGCCCCATTGACACGCAGCCAGTCAGTAACAGGATCGCAGCGCCCAGGGCCAGGCGGCATGCGCCCCGGCACGGCGTGCGTGTGGGTTGAAGCATGGTGTGCCTCGGCTTTTTCGGGAAGGCCGAAGCTTACGCGGGGGCGCCCGTGCCGGCCATGCCGCCAGGTGCATGCAGGTCATGCAGATTCTGCATGACCTGCATGCACCTGCTGCCTCAGGCGTCTGCGGATGCCGGGTCCGACGCCGTCAGCGTGGAGCGCACGAACGCGCGCAGCCACACATTGGCAGGATCGCGATGACTGCGCTCGTGCCAGTACAGCGCCAGATGCACGGGTGGCAGATCGATCGGCAGGCGCGCGAGCACGAGGCCCAGGTCGCGCGCCAGCGGGCGGGCCAGGCGCAGCGGAATGGTGGCGATGGCGTCGGTATGCAGCGCGATGTGGGCCGCCGATGTGTAACTGGGCACGTGACACAGGATGCGCGACGGCGCGAGCAGCGCTTCGAGCTTGCGCGTGACGGCCCCGTTGTGCTGGCTCGTCTGCTCCATCTCGATCAGCACGTGCCGGTGCGTCAGGTAGGCATCGCGATCGAGCTTGCCGGCGCACGGATGCCCGGCCCGCATCACGCACGCGTACTCGTCGGTCCAGAGCTTGCGCCGGCGAATATTGTTGACCAGTTGCGGGAAGCGGCCGATGGCCAGGTCGATGTGACCGCGTTCGAGCTGCGCCTCGATCGCACCGGGATCGATGTGCACGCTGCGCAGTTGCAGGCCGCTGGCGCCATCTTCCAGGCCCGCCAGCCCGGCCAGCCCGGCCAGCAACTGCGGCAGGATGTTCACGACGGCGCCGTCGACCATGTACAGCCCGAATGAGCGGTGCGCGGTGAGCGGATCGAAGACAGCGGGACCGCTGCCCAGCTCGCGTGCGGCGTCGAGCACGGCCACGATCGGACCAGCCAGTTCCAGCGCGCGCGTCGTCGCGACCATGCGCTGGCCGGTGCGCACGAACAGCGGGTCGTCGAAGTGGGACCGCAAGCGGGCCAGCGCGCGGCTGACCGTGGGCTGGCTCATGCCGAGCAGTTCGGCGGTGCGGGTAAGGCTGCCTTCGCGCAGCAGGCTGTCGAGGATCAGTAACTGGGACAGGTCGGGAATCACGGCCGCATCATAGCACCGGGCCTGCGCGGCGTGATTCCCCGTGGCTGGCTTAACCGCCCAGCACCTTGCGCAGCGTGCGCGACAGGTCTTCGGCCGAGAACTTGGCGACGTAGGCGTCGGCGCGCACGTTCTTGACGTGTTCCTCGTTGGTGGTGCCCGACAGCGATGAATGGATCACCACCGGCAGGTTGCCGAAGCGCTGGCTCGACTTGATGTTACGGGTCAGCGTGAAGCCATCCATCTCCGGCATCTCGAGGTCGGTCAGCACCATCGCGACGCGGTCGTAGACCGTACGGCCTTCGGCTTCGGCGGCGGTGGCAATCGCCCCCAGCTGATCCCAGGCTTCCTTGCCGCTCTTGGTCATGATGAATGGCAGACCCATCGCATCCAGACCCTGCTCGATCAGTGCGCGGGCGACGACCGAATCGTCGGCCGCCAGGATGACGCTGCCCGGCTTGATCGAGATCTTGTTGCCGACGGCTTGCGACAGGTCCTGGCGGTCCTGTTCCGGATTCAGACGGCGCAGGATGGTTTCCACGTCCAGCACCTGGGCCAGGCGTGCCGGCTGGCCTTCGGCTTCCGGCAGGCGGGCAATGCTCGTGACCATGCCGGTGCCGGCGGTATTCTCGGCCGTCATGACCTGGCTCCAGTCGAGACGCACGATTTCTTCGACACTCTCGACGGCAAACGCCTGCGTGGTGCGCGCAAATTCGGTCACCAGCATGATGTTCAGACCCGTCTTGGGCGTGACACCGGTGATGCCCGGCAGGTCGAGCACCTGGATGATGTGGCCACGCAGGTTGACCACGCCCAGCACGTGCTGCGGGGCGCCGGCGACGGCAGTGATTTCAGGCATCGCCACGATCTCGCGGATCTTGAAGACGTTGATCCCGAACAGTTCGTTATGATTGCCCTCTGCATCGCCACCGAGGCGAAACAGCAGTAATTCGAATTTGTTCGTCCCCGTCAGGTTGCTGCGCTCATCGACTTCTTGTTGTACCGATTTCATGGCTGATCCTGTCAAAAAATAGTGCTGTCCGGAAATCATTGTAGACGGGCTGCAGGTCCTTGGGTCATTACAGACCGAAAGCGTCGCAGATTTAGCATCGGTCGGTGCAAAAAAACCACGAATTGTCACACCCACCATTCCGGACCGCCATACAGTCGCCAGGCGCCGGGTGGCCATCTGGCGAAGAATACACCCGAACCAGTGCCAATGCGCCCCCGGTCAGCGCAGCGCCGATCACGCGCAACAGGAAGCAAGTTGCGGTCGGCGCGCACGGGAGAACACTGTGTTGACAAAAAGCTTAGAACTGCGCGAGTATCGTTCAACAGCAGCTCACGGATTGCGACAGCAGCTTGCCATTAGCGAACTCGTTGGTGGAAGGAAATGACGCATGCATCGACAAGGCATCTTCATGGTGGCAGCACTTGGCGCAGTGCTCTCGCTGTGCTCATGCGTCCAGCCGCCGGCAGCCACTGAGGCGCCGCCAGCCGATCCGGCATTGGCAGCTGCGGCCAGCGGCGCGGCGTGGCCGCATTCGCTGACGCTCGTCGGCGACGGGTTTCCAGCGTCTGGTGCGCCGTGTCGGCGCGTCGGCGAAAGCGCTGCCACCATCGATTTTCTCGATCACACCGCGATTCTTGTCGGATGCCCGACGCACGGCGACGCCATGCAGCTTGGCGGCAGACTGGTCGCGACCGTCGACGGCATCACGCTGGTGTCGGTACCGCTGCGTCCATGACAAACCGATCTGGAGTCCCCATGCACCATGCCCTTTTCGCCGTACTGTATGCCAGCACCTTGCTGCTGGCAGCATCCGCCGCTGCGCAGCAACAGACCAATGTCGTGTTTCCCCATGACCGCCCTACCGTCACACTGACCGGGCAGATCAAGGGGAATGCCGACCATGACTATCTGGTAAATGCGCGCGCAGGGCAGTTGCTGACGGTGGACTTCAAGCCGACCAATGCATCGGCGTATGTCAACGTCATTGCGCCGGGAAGCAATGGTGAAGCAATGTTCGTGGGCTCCTCAAGCGGCAACCACTTCGCCGGCCCGGTGCCGGCCGATGGATCGTATCGTGTGCTGGTCTATCTGATGCGCAACGCCGCGCGCCGCAACGAGGTCGCCCGCTACACGCTGCGCATCGATCTTCGCGACGCGCCAGCCACCAGTGCGCGGCCCATCGGCGACGCACTGGTTCCCGGCACCCGCTTCCACGCGACGGCAGATATCGTCTGCACGACATCGGACGGCGGCAAAACCGGCCCCTGCAAGGCAGGTGTCATTCGCCGTACGGGCGGTACCGCGACCATCGAGCTCGCCACGCCCGACGGCGGCCACCGCCGCATCTTCTTCACGAACGGCCAGGCAACGGGCAGCGATGCCGGGGCCAGCCTGGACGTGCGACGCCAGGGCGATCTGCAGATCATCCGGATTGGCGCCATCGAAGTCTACCGGGTCCCCGACGCCTTCGTCGTCGGCGGCTGAGCGCGCCGGCCGTCGGATCGCGCTTCGGTGGATATTGCGAACAACCGCAAACAGCTGGGGGATAACAATGAACGACCTGCTCCAAACGATCTCTGCGCTGACACTGACCTTGTGTCTGGCGCCATGGGCGCAGGCCGCCCCTGCCAGTGCCGCCATCGGTCGATGGGGCGTCGATACGGCCGGCCTGTCGACAACGACCCGGCCAGGCGACGACTTCTACCGCTATGTGAATGCCGGGTGGCTCAGGACCGCCGCGCCGCCGCCAGGTCTGCCCGCGATCGATTCCTTCGTCGAAGTGTATTTGTCGACCGAAAAACGGGTCGCCGGCATCGTCGCACAGGCACGCGAAACAGCCGGGCCGCCGGGCAGCCCCGAGCAGATGATCAGCGACTTCCACCGCTCGCATGCGAACCGGGAGCGCCGCGACGCGCTGGGCATCACGCCGATTGCCAGCACGCTCGCGATCATCGCAGGCACCACCGACAAACGGGAACTGGCCAGGATCATGGCCTATCCCTGGATCGAAGGCTTTTTCCCCACCGGCCCGATGAGCGACGCGGCCGTCCCGACCCGGCAGATTGCAGCACTCGGCGTCGGTGGCCTGACCATGCCGTCGCGCGACTACTATCTCACTGAAGCCGAGCCCTACATCGGCCACCGCAAGGCATTGCTCGATTACATCGCTGCGAGCTTTCGCCGCGCCGGGTTCGCCGATGCCGATGCCCGCGCCAGCAAGGTGCTGGCGCTGGAAACCGCGATCGCCAGGCGCCACTGGACCGTGGCGCAGCGCCGCGACGTGGTCCGCATGAATCATGTCATGACCCCGGGCGAACTGAAGAAGTACGCACCCGGCTTTCCCTGGGATGCGTTTCTGGCAGAACTGAAGTACGACAAGCAGCCCAAGTTCAAGGTCACGACCGATACGGCGGTGCGCGACCTGGCCCGGCTGTTTGCCACGACGCCGGCCGCCGACCTGCAGACCTTCCTTGTCTTCAAGACGCTCGATGCATGGGCCGATTCGCTGTCGGAACCGTGGGTCCAGGCACATTTCGATTTCCATGGCAAGCGCCTGCAAGATACGCCGCAACGACGGCCGCCCGAACTCGAAAGCATCATGGCGGTAAGTTCGGTGCTGGGCGAAGAGATCGGCCGCATCTATGTCGCCCGGTATTTCGGGGCCACGGAACGCGCGCAGGTCGAAGAGATGGTGAATTATCTGCGCGCCACCTACCGTGACCGTATCAGCAAGCTCGACTGGATGGATGCGCCAACCCGGGCTGAGGCGCTGAAGAAACTCGACAAGGTCACACGCTACATCGGTTATCCGGAGCGCTGGCATGACCGGTCGACGGTCCGCATTGCAGCCGACGACCTCGTCGGAAACTATCGCCGGCTGTTCGACTGGATGCGCGCCGACGATCTGCAAAAGCTGAAGGAACCCACGCGAAAATGGGAGTTCCCCTACAGCCCGCAAGAAATCAATGCGGGTTATTCGCCATCGGCCAATTCGATCACGTTTCCAGCCGGGATACTCCAGCCGCCCTTCTTCGACCCGAACGCCGACGCTGCGGTGAACTTCGGCGCAATTGCAGCGGTCATCGGCCATGAATTCGGCCACGGTTTCGACGACCAGGGCAGCCGCGCCGACGGCGACGGCAAACTGCGTGAATGGTGGTCCAGGGCCTCGCGCCGCGAGTTCGAGAAACGCACCCAAGGTCTCGTCGTGCAATTTGACGGGTACGAACCGCTTCCCGGCCTGCATATCAATGGCCGCCAGAATCTCGGCGAAAACATCGGCGACCTGGGCGGCCTGTCGGTCGCCTACGCGGCCTACCGCAGCTTCGTGCAGGAGAAACAGGGCGGGAACGCGCCGATTCTCGATGGCTACAGCGGCGACCAGCGCTTTTTCCTCGCCTGGGCACAGCTCTGGCGCAACATCACGAGCGAAGGCGAAACACGCCGCCGCACGCTGGCCGATCCGCACAGTCCCGGCGAGTTTCGGGTCAATGGCGTCGTCCGTAATGTCGACGCCTGGTACAAGGCATTCGATGTCAAACCAACCGACAAGCTGTATCTGGCCCCCGAAAAACGGGTAAAAATCTGGTAGCCCGGGTGTGCTGTACCGGACCTGATGCGCCGGCTTTGTTTTGCCAATAATTAAAAGGAGATCGCACATGAAGAAAACAATGCGGCAGTTTGTCGTGGCATGCACGGCACTGGCCACTGCCCTGAGCCCGACGGTATCCATTGCGGCCAGCGCCGACGACCTGCGCGACCTGGTGGGCGCCCGCGCCGCCGGTGGCGAGAACACACTCGAATCCAGGGGCTGGGTATCGATTACCGGCCACCATGCCGGCAACGCTTCATACACCTATTGGTGGAATGCCTCGCGCAAGAGCTGCGTGATGGTCAGGACCAGCGATGGCCGGTTCGCGGCGATCTCCGACGTGGGCAAGGGCGACTGCAACCAGAAGAGTGACAACAACGATGCGGCCATCGCCATCGGCACCGTCGGTGCCATCGCGCTCATCGCGGCGCTGGCATCGCACAAATCGGGGCACCACGACGATGGCAAGCACTATGCCGACCGGGAGCAAGAGGCCGATTATGAACGCGGTTACAACGATGGCATGTACAACCAGCCCTACCACAATTATTCACGCAGGGATGCCTACAGCGCCGGCTACGAAAGCGGCGTCCGGCAACGCGGCCAGAATACGGCCTACCGGGACGATCACCGCTGGGGCGGCGGTTATGCCCCGTCGGTGGATGTGTCCGACCTGACCGGCGCGCGCGCATCGGGCGCCGAGAACAGTCTGGAGTCGCGTGGATTCAGCCGCGTCGATGGCTTCCAGTCGGGCGGTGACGGCAAGGGCACGATCTGGTGGAATGGCCGTACCCGGCAATGCCTTCAGGCCATCACCGTGGATGGCCGTATCGACAGCCTGTCCGATATCGGTAGCCAGCGACGTTGTCGTTGAACGCGCCCTTGCAGCAGCATCGGGCCGGTGGCAGCGACGTCCGCGGTTGTTCGTGGCGTGCTGTTATGCGCAAGGCATCGATCCTGGCAACCGGGTGGATGGTCCTCGCCGGTCCATCGGCCGTTGCGCAGCCGGTGCCCCCGCCCCCGGCACAGATTGGCGCAAACTGTGCCAGGCCCGTCTATGCGTCCGACCAGCTCGTGTGCAGCGACCCCCTGCTACGAGCACTCGACGCCCTCAATGTGCAGCGATCGACGCAGATCGACGCCGCGGCGCTGGGCAATGCCGGTCTCATCGAATCGCCGGCGGACTGGTTCGGCCGCCGCGCCCGGTGCGCTTTCGACAACAGCCACCGCGCGTGTCTCATCGACGCCTATCGCGATCGTCTGCTGGTCTTGTCCAGCTTGACCGGTACGGGGTCGATTGAGCGGAAACTGGCCTGTCGTGACACCTGGGCAGACCGGGATTTGCGCGTCGCCATCGCCGCGACGGGCGCCATGCGCGTGACCGATGCTGGCCGTGCGTTCGCCGTCGCGACCCCGCCTGTGCGCGCCTCGGCATGGAAGCCCGCGGTTGCCGGCCGTCCCGATGGGCACGCCATCACGTTCGAACTGCCCGATGCGTCGGTCATTCATTGCGTAACGACCGACTGACATGCTACCCGCATCCGCCATGAATGGCGCCAGCGCCTAGAACAACGCGCCCTGCCCACTGGTCAGATGGCGCGTAAGGTTCGCAAAACTGTCTCCCAAAAACGGCAGGATCGCGTCCGCGACGGGTTCGAGCTGGCGCGTCAGGTAATGCTCGTAATCGATCGGCGAGCGGCGCAGTTCCAGCGGCTCGGGGCCATCGTGTGTCATCACGTATCGGATCCAGCCGCCCTTGCGATACAGCGCGTGGCGGCCGTTGCGCAGGTGGTGTTCGTCAGCCATGCGTGCGGCGCGAACGTGCGGCGGCACGTTGCGCTCGTAGTCGTCCAGCGCCCGGCGCAGGCGTTTGCGGTAAACAAGATCGTCATCGCACTCGCCGCGCAGCATCCGCGCCACCAGTTCGCGCACGAAGTCCTCGTACGGCTCGCCCTTGAAGATCCGCTCGTACAGGCCTTGCTGGAACTGCTGGGCCAGCGGTGTCCAGTCGCTGCGCACCGTTTCCAGCCCCTTGTAGACCATCTCGTCGTCGCCATCGAGCGTCGTGGCCAGCCCGGCGTAGCGCTTCTTGCTGCCCTCGTCCGAACCGCGCACGGTCGGCATCAAGAAGCGCCGGAAGTGCACGTCGTATTCCAGTTCGAGCGCGCTCTCGATGCCCAGCTCATCTGCCAGATGCGTCTTCCACCAGCCGTTCACATGATTGACCAATATGTTCCCGATGCGGCGCGCATCGTCGTCGGTATGCGGGGCGCCGAGCCAGACGAAGGTCGAATCGGTGTCGCCGTAGATGACCTGGTAGCCCTGCTCTTCGATGAGCGCGCGCGTGCGGTGCATGATGTCGTGCCCGCGCATCGTGATCGACGACGCCAGACGCGGGTCGAAAAAGCGGCAGCCGGTCGTACCGAGCACGCCGTAGAAGGCATTCATGATGATCTTGAGCGCCTGCGACAGCGGCGCATTCTGCGCCTTCTTGGCCGCTTCCCTGCCCGCCCACACCTGCGTGACGATGTTCGGCAGGCAGTGCCGGGTGCGCGAAAAGCGGCCACCCCGGTAGCCCGGCACCGTGGTGTCCTCGGGCTCGCGCAGGCCCTCGATCAGGCCCATCGGGTCGATCAGGAAAGTGCGGATGATCGACGGGTACAGGCTTTTGTAGTCCAGCACCAGCACCGAGTCGTACAGGCCCGAGCGTGAATCCATCACGAAGCCGCCCGGGCTGTCGGCGCCCTCGACGTCGCCGATATTCGGCGCCACCCGGCCCTGGCGGTGCAGCAGCGGCATGTACAGGTGCTCGAACGCGGCCACCGAGCCGCCGCTGCGATCGGCCGCCAGCCCCGTCACGCTGGCCCGCTCGAGCAGGAAGTCGAGCAGCCGGGTCTTGTCGAAGATGCGGGTGACCAGCTCGCAATCCATGACGTTGTAATAGGCCAGCGCCGGCTTGTCCTCGTTGAACATGCGGTCGATTTCGGCCATGCGGTCATGCGGATTGTCGATCGCCTTGCCCACGCCCAGCAGCGTGCGCGAGACGTTTTCGAGACTGAACGACGGGAAGGTCCAGGTGGCCGAGTGCAGCGCGTCGATGCCGTCGATGACGAGGCGCCCGGCGATGCAGATGAAGTAGTGTTCCTGGCCGCCGCGGTTGCCGCCACCTTTGCCACCGCCTTTGCCACCTGCTTCGCGCCACTCGATCGCGCTGCCGTCGCGGCCCAGCCGCAGCGGACGCTTCATGCCCTCGGCATGGCGCTGCAGCACGCGCATGTCGAACTGGATCACGTTCCAGCCGATGATCGCGTCCGGGTCGTGCTGCATGAACCACGCCTCCATCCGGTCGAGCAGCTCGCGCCGTGTGGCACAGTAGTCGAGTTCATAATCGCGCGGGCCATCGATGCCATTGGGTGGTCCCAGCATGTACACCTGGCGCTGCCCGCAGCCTTCGAGCGCAATCGAACGCAGTTCGCCCTGGAACGTGGTTTCGATATCGAGCGACACGGTGCGGATGGTCGGCCGGTAGCCGGGCGCTGGCTTCAGCACGCCATCGACCAGCAGCTGCGGATTGCCCTCGACCGGCTGTCCTGCAAACACGACAGGCGCCGTGATGAAACGCTCCATCAGGTAGCGCTCGGGCGGGCGCACGTCGGCCTCGAACACGTCCAGGCCATGCTGGCGCAGGCGCCGTTCGATCTGCATCAGCTGACGGAATTTGCGGCAGTACAGGCCCGCGACGGGCCGGTGCTGGAAGTCGAGCAGCTCGAGCGGGCGCAATTCCCAGCCCCGTTCGTCCTGCAGCAGTTGCTCGACCGTGCCGCGCTGCGCTTCGGGAATGAACGCGACCGGGGTCTGCACCGGGATGCGCACGCAGCGCGGGCCGGCATCGGTGGCGAGCCAGAACTCGACTTCGCAGCCGGCAGGCGTGTCGCGCCAGTGGCGCGTCAGCAGAAAGCCGGTGCTGTCCGACGCCGCATCGTCCATGTCAGCGATAGCGTTCCAGCTCGGCCTCGGAAAAGCCGGCCGCGCGGCGCCCTTCGATATTGAATGGGCCCTTGAGCACAGACGCCTTGTAGCGCACCGTGAGTTCATCGTAGGTAGCGATCGGCTCAAGCCCGCGCGCCAGGCACAGTTCGAGGTACCAGCGATTGCCGATTTCGACGTGCCCCACTTCGTCGACCAGCAGGCGGTCGAGGATCAGCGCCGCAGCCAGGTCGCCCGCCTGCGCGATCTTCTTGCGCAGCGGCGGGATCGCGTCCAGGCCGCGCGCTTCGAGCGTGCGCGGCACCAGCGCCATGCGCGCCAGCACGTCGTCGCTGGTCTTGGCGACCATCTCCCACAGGCTGTCGTGGCCCGGGAAGTCGCCGTACGCATACCCAAGTGTGCCCAGATGATCGCTCAGCATCGTGAAGTGCAGCGCCTCTTCATCGGCAACCAGCAACCAGTCGAGATAGTATTGCTCGGGCATCCCATCGAAACGCCACAGGGCATCGAGCGCCAGATTGACGGCATTGAACTCGATGTGCGCCAGCGCGTGGACCAGCATCGCGCGCCCTTCCGGCGTGCCCATCGAGCGGCGGCCCACCTGCAGCGGCGGCACCAGTTCAGGGCGCATCGGACGGCCAGGGATGCCAGGCGGCGCCGTCATGACGGCCTGGGTGTCGATGGCGACCTGACCTGCCTTGCACGCAGCAGAGAGCGCGGCGACCGCCCTGGCTTTGGCGGCGGGGTCGGCGTCTAGCAGTGCGTGCAGCGCGGCGGCGCGGAGTTCCATGGTGTGGCCTAGCAAATCGAGAGCAGCATTTTACTCAATCTACCGTCGTTGATGGTTCCCAATTCATCCGCAATGATGGCTTGGGATACTCGACATCGAGAAACTGCCGGGACATCTACAACCTATGCGCTTCTGTCTCTACATTGTCCTGATCGCAGCCTTGCTCGCCGGCTGTCGCGATTCTGTCGAAGACCAGGCAAACAAGCTCGGTGACCGTGAGTTTACAACGGATGTCTGGGCCAAGGCGTCAGACTTGCAGCGAGGACAGATGACGGCATCGCTGCTAAAGAAACATGATTTGAAACAGTCGAACGGCAGTGACATCGTAGCGCTGCTTGGCCGCCCTACCGGCTATTATGACTATGACACCAACCCTGCATACGTCGTCGGGCCAGCAACCGTCGAAAGCGTTTATACAAAAGGCTATTTGCTCGTGTTTGAAACCGACAAGGACAACGGCAACGTAGAGCGCATATTCTTCGTGCCCGACGTCGAGTGATGTTGCAGCGCCAATCCCGCTACATCTGCCTGAACAAATGCGCATACACGGGACTGACACGCGGCTTTTCCGGCCGGCCACGCAGTGTCAGCATCACCTTGCCCAGATCATCCCGCACCGCGCTGGTCACACATCCCATATTGACCACCGTGCTGCGGCTTACCTGGCGAAACTGCGCGCTGTCGAGCTGCGGCAGCAATTCCTTCAGCGGCACCCGGATCAGCGCTTCGGCGTCTGCGGTGACCACATTGACGTACTTGTCGATCGCCTGGAAGTACACGACGTCCGGCACCGGAATCATGCGCACCGCGTTACCGACCGCCGCCCGGATTGTCGTCAAGCGCTCGCCTGGTGCGGTGCGTGGCACCAGCGCCTGCAATTGCCCGAGCAGCTGGCCCAGTGCATCCGGCGCCAGTGCCGTACGCGTTTCCAGCGCCCCACGCAGGCGCTCGACGGTCTTGCCCAGCCGCGCGCTGCTGACCGGCTTGAGCACATAGTCGAACGCCGCGTGCTCGAAGGCCTGCACCGCGTAGTCATCAAACGCGGTAACGAACACGATGTGCGGAAACGGGGCCGGCCCGTCCCAGCGCTCGGCCAGTTCTTCGGCCACTTCCAGGCCGCTCTGCCCCGGCATGCGGATGTCAAGGAACAGCACGTCCGGTCGCAGCGCCAGCGCCTGCTCCACCGCGACCACGCCGTTGGGTGCGGTCGCGACGATGTCGAGGCCGGGCCACAGGCCTTGCAGTGTTCTGGCTAGCGTGGCGGCCAGGATCGGTTCGTCTTCGGCAATCAATGCACGGGTCATTGTTCGAACTCCAGAGGCAGGGTCAATCGGGCCAGCGTACCTTGTGGCTGCGCCGGACTCAAGGTCATCGACGCGCGCTCACCATACAGGGCGTCGAGTCGTTCACGCGACGTGGCCACGCCGACGCCACCACCACGCCGCGCAGGCGCCTGACCCAGCCCCAGGCCCAGGCCGGTATCCCGGACGTCGAGCACCAGGCTGTCGCCCTCGATCGCCGCGCTGATGGTGATCTCGCCACCGTCGATCTTCGGCTCCACACCGTGCACGATCGCGTTCTCGACCAGCGGTTGCAACAGCATGGTGGGCAGGCGCGCGCTGCGCAGCGCGGGCGGCAGGTCGAGCTGGTAACGCAGCCGTTCACCCATGCGCACGCCCATCAGGCCCAGGTACGCCCCCATGGCGGCAAATTCCTGCTCCAGCGTCGTGGTCTCGCTGCGCGATACGCTCAGCGTGGCGCGCAGATACTGGATCAGCTGGTCGAGCATGTCGCTGGCGCGCACCGGATCGAGCGCGATCAGTCCCTGCAGATTGGCCAGCGTATTGAACAGCATGTGCGGTTCGATCTGGGCCTGCAGCAGGCGCAGCTGCGCCTGCAATGCCTGGCGCTCGATGATCTGTGCGCGCAGGTGCGCCTCGGCCTGCTCTTCCTGGGCGCGCCGCATGCGTTCGCGGTTCATGATCAGCACAACCATCAGTGTCG
This sequence comes from Telluria sp. LT2P80, assembly GCF_059685955.1. Classification (NCBI taxonomy): domain Bacteria; kingdom Pseudomonadati; phylum Pseudomonadota; class Betaproteobacteria; order Burkholderiales; family Oxalobacteraceae; genus Telluria; species Telluria sp. LT2P80. Next base: position 226,734 of record NZ_JCASIO010000003.1, read on the forward strand.
TGCCCAGAAACGTGAAGACGATCATGCTGATGCGGTCGGCAGACGGGTACTCCGCCAGCGTCGGCGTACGAATACCGAGCAACAGCCCGGCCGTGTACAGGCCGGTGAAGTGGGCAACCGGCGCCGCCAGCACCGCCAGCGCAGCAAACATGGCCCATTCGCGCAGGCGCCAGACCGGCCGCTTGATGAACAGCAGGCGCCCGCCGTACACGATCGTGAAGGCCACAATGCCGATCAGGACCGACACCAGCATGTTTTCGAGAAAGCGTCCCGTGACCAGGCTGATGAAACACGCCAGCAGCACGCTGATGCCGATCGACAGCGGCAGGTCGGTCAGCACCCGCCGCAGGCGCGCACGTCGTTGCTGTTGTATCGGCGGGAAGATGCTGGCCATGCTGACTCACTTCAGAAAATAACGATAATAAAAACAGGGACGATCCATTGTGCCCAGCAGGCGCGCCATCGGCAAGAGGCGGTGCGACGAATTGGCGAAAGGCGGGAGTGAACCCGGCCTCGCAGAGCGCGATGGCCGGATTCGCTAGCGTACCCATCATTCAATTCTCCGAATTCATTTATGCTGGCCGCATCCATCCACAACGCTACAAGGACGCCATGCACCAGTTATTCTCGCCATGCAAGCTCGCTTCTCTTTCCCTCGTCAATCGCGTCGTGATGGCGCCCCTGACCCGGGCGCGTGCGCCAGACGACGTCGCCACTGAAACCGTCGCGCTGTATTACACCCAGCGCGCCACCGCTGGCCTGATCGTCAGCGAAGGCACGCCGATTTCGCGCGAAGGCCAGGGCTACCTGTTCAATCCCGGCATCTACACGCCGGCGCAGATCGCCGGCTGGCGCCTGACCACCCAATCCGTGCACGCCGTCGGCGCAAAAATGTTCGCGCAGCTCTGGCACGTGGGCCGCGTGTCGCACCCGAGCATCCAGACCGATGGCATCGATCCGGTCAGCGCCAGCTCGAAAACCGCGCAAGGCGCCATGGCCTACGGTGTCAAGGATGACGGCACGCCTGGCATGGTGGCAACAACCCAACCGCGCCAGCTTGCCACCGACGAGGTAGCGCGCGTGGTGCAGGATTTCGCCAATGCCGCCGCCAACGCCATCGAGGCCGGTTTCGACGGGGTCGAGATCCACGGCGCCAATGGCTATCTGCTGGAGCAGTTCCTCAACCCGCTGGTCAATGACCGCGATGACGAGTACGGCGCGACCACGATGGACAACCGCCTGCGTTTCGCTTTGGCCGTCGTCGATGCCGTCGTCGCCCGCATCGGCCGCGAGCGCGTGGGCATTCGCCTGTCGCCCTACGGCCGCCTGTTCGACATGCCTCTGTACGACGACATCGACGCGACCTACACGGCGCTGGTCGCCGCACTGGGCGAACGCCGCATCGCCTATGTCCACATCATGGACCAATCAGGCTACGGCATGGGCGACAAGGCGTCCGGCCCCACCGTGTCCGACAAGATTCAGGACTTGCTGCGCGCCTTCCGCCCCACGCTGCCCGAGACTGCACTGATCCTGGCTGGCGGCATGACGCGCGAACGCGCCGACAAGATGATCGAAGATGGCGTGATCGACCTGGCCGCATTCGGCCAGATGTTCATTTCCAACCCCGACCTGGTGGCGCGCCTGCGCAACGGCTGGCCATTGGCAGAGCCGGACCGCAGCACCTACTACGGGGGTGACGCCAGGGGCTATATCGATTACCCGCCGTACGCTGTGCAGACCTGATCTTCACGGGCCCCGGCCGTCAACACCGCGTACGCCGTGGCGAGACGCTGTTCCAGGGTCCCTTCGAGCAGCACATACGGCATGCCCAGCCGCGCCAAAGCCGCACGATACCAGCGGTGCTGGTGCGCGCGAAACGCCGCGTCACGCCGGGTGCCGTCCTGAGTGAACGGGATGTCCGGCGCGCACACGAAAGTCACAGCATACGGACGGCGCGCCAGCGCCTCGAGCGCGGCGGCGGCGCGCCCGAAACCATCGAGACTGTAGAACAGTGACGTCAGCGCACTGCCATCGCAGATCAACCACCGCTTCGCCTGGCGCGCCAGCAGGTCTTCGCGCGCCACCTGGCCCTGGCCGATGCTGAGCATATCCTCGTAACCAAGCTTGCCGCCCTGCGAATCCCAGCGTTCACGTCCGACCTCCGGGGCCCAGCATGTACCGAGGCGCGCCGCCAGGCTGGCAGCGAGCGTCGTCTTGCCGCTCGACTCCCCGCCCAGCAGGCACACGCGTTCGATGAAATGGGCGCGCACCGCAGGATGCAGGTACGCATACGCCAGATGCGGCTGCGTGCGCACTGCCGTTCCCGATACCGGCACCGCCAGACGCTGCCGGTCGACGCAGACATGCTGCACGGGCGCCGGCGCGCCCAGCCGCGCGCCATACCAGGCGCCCAGGTCGGCCGCAAAGCCGTCGCCATACGCTTCGCTGGTGAAGACCGCGTCGGCCCTGGTATCGCACAATGCCCAGCTGACCCATGCGGTGAATTCGCGCTGGACGGCGGGATCGGCATCATTGTGTGGCAACCGGCGCTGCGGCAGGCCGCGTTCACGGCACAGCCGCGCCAGGATCGCGTCGTCGAGCACCAGGCTGCGCACCTGCGGAAACAGCTCGTCCAGCCAGGCTTGCCGCGCATCCGGCCCGCAGCGGTCGAACCCGGGATTGGTATAGCTGATCACCAGCAGTGCGTCGCATTGGGCCAGCGCGGTCTGGATCAGAAACATGTGGCCCCGATGCAGCGGGCAGAATTTGCCGACCACGAGGCCTTGCCGGAAGCGGGTCGCGGGAATCGTCATGTTTGCGACCCTTCCAGGCTGGAGGTGTACTGCAGCGTCTTGTCGGCGGCGTGCAGCACCTCGACCACCACCGTCCCCGCGCCGAACAGGCGTTCGAGTGCAGCCCGGGCCGGCGCGGCGTCGTGCATTGCATTGGGCGCCACTTGCAGCGACACATTGCCGTCCGCGCCCTGGTGCAGGTGAAAATGCGACAGCGGAAACGGCTCGAGCGCATGGGTGATGTCGATATTGTTGATCCAGCCGGCCAGCGCGCGGTAGCGCACGGGCTGGCGGCCGCACAGCCCCACCAGCACCGGGCCGTGCACGCTCGAACGCAGCGACGCGTAGTCGCCGGTGCGGTAGCGCAGCAGGGGCAGGCAGTCGTTGAAGCCACCCGTCACCGTGATTTCGCCCGCGGTGCCGGGACTGACAGGCCGGCCGCCGCGGTCCAGGATCTCGACGTAGAGCTGCGGCTGCAGCAGCAAGTGGCCTTCGAGCGCGGCATCGTATACGCCCACCGGCCCGACTTCGCCCAGTGAATAGATGTCCAGTACCGGGCAGCCAAAGCGCTGTTCGAGCTGCGCGCGCAAGGCCGGCATCAGCTGCATCGAGACCGAGATCAGCGCGCGCGGGGCATGCGTCAACGGTAACGTCAGATATTCGGTGAACGAGATCGGATCGCCGGCCACGATCTCGGGCGCCAGCGCGTCGAGATAGCGAGCGCGATCCAGCGGATCGCGCCAGTCGTTCGGGTGCAGGTTCAGCTTGGCCAAGCCTGACTCGCCCATCGTCGGCGTGACCGAGACATAGGTGAAACACCGCTCCTGAAAGCCGAGCAACACCACACCGACCTGGCCGGCGCCATGCTGCGCTTCGATGCCGAGCCGGCGCAGCGCGCGCTTGTGAAAAGCAGCATAGCGCGCGGCGACCACCGGGTGCGACGGGATCAGCAGCGGATGGCCGGTCGTCCCGGTCGTGCGGAACTGGATCATGCGCTCGAGCGGGACGTCGTCGGGCACAAACTGCGCGATGTCGGCCGACAAGTCGGCGCGCGAGACCGGCGCCACCTGGTCGAATGCCCGCGGGGGTGAGCCGCGCTGTCGGTAATGCGGCACGGTCGCATGCATCCTGGCGATCAGCGGGTCCACCCACGGCGGCGGTGTGCCCGGCGTCGCGTCAATTGGCGCATCGACGATCTCGCGCTCGAATGCCTGCTGGGCCTCGACCTCGTGCGCCTGCAGGCGGTTGCCGCTGGCGTTGCGAAACACGGGTGCGTTCGGATGCCCGCGCAGGAAGTCCAGCATGCGCTGGCCCTCGGTGGTCAAGGTCGGGAAGCGCTCGCGATCGGCAAGGTCGTTCATCATTCACGCGTCCACTTGTCGGCCGACTCTGCGGCCAGCTTGCGCGCCAGGGCTTCGCGCACTTCGCGCGCCCGCTTTTCGGCCTGTCGGCTTGCCGCCAGCAACGCGCGCCGCTGGATGGCGCTGATGGCGGACAGCCGGTCCTGCGCCTGCGCCGGGGTCTCGCCCAGCGGCCGCATGCCAAGCCGGGCAAGCAGCGCGCGCACCAGCTCTTCGCGCCGCTCGGCGTCATGCACGAACGCGTGCGCCGGCGTGATCGCCGCCATTTCCGCCACCAGCGCGCCCACGACGTCTTCGAGCGCGGGGTGCGGCAGGTTCGCGCCGATCAGAGCCTCGTCGGCCAGCAGCCAGCTGGCGACTGCTGCCAGCGCCAGCCGGTTGCGGTCGGTGTGCACGCTGCGGCCCTGAAAGCCGGCCAGCAGTTCATCCGATGCATGTAGCCCATGCATGCGCAGCACATCGCCGACGATGGCCGCGACGGCCATCTCGCCGTGCCCGGCCACCGATGGTTCACCGAGAAAATCCGCAGGAATGTCCGCCAGCCGGCGGGTCAGCGCAGCCAGGTCGGCATAGTCCGTGTTCATCGCTGCGCACCGTAGTGACGGGCGCTGAACGCGCGGGCGAAATCGACCAGCTGGCCCATGTCGGTCACGGCGTGGATCGCCCAGCCTTCGCGGTCGCGGGCGCGCTTCAGCTGGCCCCATGGATTGTCACCCGACGCCCCGGCCCAATCCTCCCAACAGGCCGGCATATCGAGCGCCATTGTGCCGCCACCGCCAGCCGTGCGCAACGCGGCCGCTGCCACGTCCCAGCCGCTGTTGCCCCGCTCGTCCCGGTCGAACATCGTCGTGATGCCGCTGTCCGAAATCATCAGGATGTGGGCCACGCGCCGGCGCTGTCCATGCGCCGGATAGGTGTCGCGCAGGCGGTGAATCGGAAAGCAGGTACTCCCGCCGAAAAAGCCGGTCAGCACACGCAGGATCTGGTCGGCGTCGCGCACGAAGCCTGCCGTGCCCATGACGTCGCGCTTGCCGCTCCACAGCGTGACCTGCACCGACGCGCCGGCACGCAGCGCCGACAGGGCAACAATGGCGCCGGCCAGTGCCGGAAATGACGTGCTCACTTGCGGGTTGGGCATCGAGCCGGAACTGTCGACATACAGGTCCAGGTCAACCGGAACGGGCCGCTTCTCGAACGCCGGCTCTTCGGTCATGCGGCGCTGCATGATGGTAAAGCCGGGGATCGGGGTCGGCGACAGCGCCAGGCTGTGCAGCCAGTCGACGCGCTCGATCGAGTCCCCCAGTTCCCAGGGTTCGAGCCCTTCCATCTCGGGTTCAGGTGCGCGCGGGCTGGGGTGGCGCGGGAAGTCGACCAGATGCGGCAGTGCGCGTTCGCGGTAATAGCGCATTGCAATGGCATGCGGACTCAGTACCACGCCGCCCGCGCGCAGGATCTCGCCGTACTCGAATGGTTCGCGCGCCTGGCCGGTGGAGCGTGTGGCAACTGGTTTGGGCCCGGGCGTGCTCACGTCGTCACCACTGACCGCCGGATCGTCGAGCGGGTGCACGATGTCGTCTGCTTCTTCGGGATCGGACGCATGCATCCCGTCAGGCAGGCAGCCCTCGGCGGCGCCGCCAGTGTCATGCCAGGCCTGCAGCTTTTTTTTGGTTGCCTTATCGTTCATCAGATACGGCAGTACCAGCGAAGCGAAGCGCCCGGCGCCGCGCATCCAGTCGGCGCCGTACACGCGAATCACGCGCGCGCCCAGCCAGGCGTCAGTATCGAGCGAGTCAGGAAAGCCACTGCCGGCCAACTGACCGGGCGCCAGCTGCCACAGGTGTTCGTAGATGCGCATGTAGAGCGTCCACAAACTGCTGGCCGGCCCTGCCGGCGCCTGCGCCAGCTTCCGGTAAATCGTCTCCATGCGAAGGCCGGCCTGGCGCTGCAAGCGGTCGTTGATGCACAGGTCCGTGTACAGGTTGGCGACCATCGCCGCATGCTGTTCGAGCGTCGGCAAGGCCCGCCGCATCCGGGCGATCAGGCGAAAATGGTCGAGCGCCGTGGCCGGGGCCAGCACGTGGTGCCCGATTTCGTGGGCCAGGATTTCGACGCCGAAGTCGTCCAGCGCGTGCTGGCGCACCGCCTGCAGGTCGATCACGACGCTCTGGTCGAGCAGGCGGATCATCGCGAAGCTGCCGCTCAATCCTTCCCTTGCGGCGCTGACCGTGGTGCTGCACAGGCGCGGATCGCGCAGGCGTGTGTAGCGGCTCCAGACGGCCAGTGCGGCGGGCCAGGCGGCGCGCCAGCGCGCGATCAGCGCGTCGTCGGCCGGCGGGGTGCGTTGCCGGCTCATGGCCGCGCCTCCAGTCGGATCGCATGGGTAAAGGGCGACGTGATCGCGATTGTCGTGGCGTTCGCACACGCCTGCGCATGGGCAAGCGTGGTCGGCACACGGCCAGGATCGGCGCGCTCGAACTCGGCCAGCGTTGCCGCTTGCAGCGACGCGCCGTAGGCATCGGCGAGCAGGAAAAATGCGCGCCCGCCCGCGTGCACCAGGAAGCCGTCGCCATCCGGCTTCACCGTGGGCGGCGCATCAAACGGGCCGCCAAAGCCGGTGAACGCGCCGAAGGTGCGGGTCCGGGACGCGTGCGGATCGGCTCCCTGCCACCACGGGTCGCCGGGCAGTTGCCGTAACAGTGCATCAATCTGCATGCCATCCGGCGCGTGCAAAGCGGCCAGCGCCAGCGGTGCGGGCAGCCCTGCCGCCGCGGCGAGCGCACCGGCGCGGAAATGCGCGGCGCCGGCGCGCCAGGCCGCGATCTGTCCTACGGCCCGCAAGGCATCGACCGAGCCAACCTGTGCGGCAAGCATGCCCATGTCATCCATCCACTGCGTCAGCCGCGTACCCGGAATCGCCTCCAGGTACACCACCGCGTTGCTCAGCATACCGAGCACCTGCGCCGGTTCGCGCGCGATCAGGGTGGCAAAGCGGGGAAACAGCGCGCTCCACGCGTGCTGCAGTCCGGGTGAGCGCGCCGCTGGCCCAATCAGTGTGCGGCCGGTCAATGCCAGCCCGAGATCGTAGATGCTGTCGACGACCGGCTGCACATGCCCGGGCGCTACTGCGTCGACGATGACGCCGGCGTCTTCGAGAAACGCGCGAAACACGTCGTGCGACAGCATTGGATAGCGCCGCCGCGCCTCGCGCATGCGTGCGTTGTACTGGTCGCGCCCTGCTGCCAGGACGCTGGCGTAGGCCGGCTTGAGCATCAGGCAGGTTTGAACATATTACTGCGCGCGCAGCCACGCCAGATAATTGGTATAACGCTGGTGCAGGTACTTCAGCTTGAGCAGGTCGTCGTACAGATGACCATACAGCTTCTTGCCCTTGGTCTGGCTGGCGATGAGCTTTTCGATTTTGACCAGGCGCGTTCGCGTCTCGGGTTCGGACACGCCATCGAGGCCCTGTGCGAACAATGACGCCATCTCGCCGACCGGGTCGTCATGTTCCAGGTCCAGGCGCAGGAACTCGGCGTTGGAGAGGTCGAACAGGTGCCGCAGCCAGCTGACACGATCGGTGCGATATGGCGCGTGCTCGGGCACCGCGAAAAATGGCGCATCCAGGTCGGGATGCAGCTTGTCGCGCAGGACGAACGGCAAGACCTGGCGCAGGTCTTCCAGCTCGACCGCCGGATTGCCCCGGAAATACGCCAGCGCCTTGGCATACACCAGCAGCGTCATGAGATTGCGCACCGAGACGCCGTTGCGGGTCTGGCAGCCCAGATCCTTCAATCGGTCGCGCCCCGTGTCGGCTGCCGTCACATCGCGCCAGTCGACGCCCGACAGGCGCGCCGTGTCCTTGGTCATGTACTCGAACTGCCCACCAGCCGCATCGAGCAGCTCGAACTGGCTGGCAAAGAATTCGAGGCGCCGCCGCACATCCTCGGGCACCGCGATCGCACGCACCTCCCGGCCCATCGTGTCGACGTCAAGCTCGGAAAAAATCAGTTCGGGTGGCATCAGTTCTTCGGGCCGCACGTCTTCTTCGATGCGCACCAGGAGGTCGTCCAGGAAGCGGGGATTGAACGCGAGGGCCTGGACGATCACGTCGATGCGGTCGCGCAGCGCCTCGATCACCTGATAGGTGCCGCCACCCTGGTCATCGTTGGCAGTCAGGAACCAGCTCGACTCAGGACACTCGAACACCTGGTCGAGCACTTCGGCGTAGTTGTCGCCCATGACGGTCAGCAGCGCACTCTGGGTGCGGGTCGGAATGCGGTTGTATTCGTCGATGATCTTCACCCGCATCGACAGCCAGGCGCGCCATGAGATGCGGATCGCGTCCATGCTTTGCGCATTGACCATATCGGACGGCAGCGGGTTGCCGAGCAGGTCGGCAATCGTCATCTGCGGGTGGCCATGCTGCATCGCGCGTCGCACGTCGCGCACCGGCACACCGGCCAGCACGCCCATCAGGATCGCGCTGGCCGTCTTGCCGCGCCCGGGCCCACCCACGAACAGGCACTTGCGGCGCGTGGCAAAGGTCAGCAGCGGCAGCAGCACGTAACTGGAATAGCTTTGCCCCGACGGCAGGGTCAGGACGCGCTTGCTGTCGCCCACCGTGAACGTCTGTGCCGGACCGTCGTTGTATTCGATGTCGTAGTGCGGGCTGATGATCGCCTTGTTGACGATCCAGAAGTACGCCTGGCGCAGCTTTTCGTCCAGGCCGGGCGCCGCGCCTTGCACCGGCTGACCTGCATCGACCGGGCCGCGGTACAGGTCGGCCACGTCGAACTCACGCGTGGCAGGCTTGGCATGCGGATTGGTTGGCGCGCGCGATATTTTCTGAAAGAAGTCGAAGGCCAAGGCACATTCTCCGGTACGTCACGATGACCGGCGGCGCAGCGTGACCTGTCCATGCTACCTCGTCGCCACGGCGGGATCAATGCGCCATCGCGCCCGCATTGCGCCCAATTGCGGGCGCGCGCAAGTTGATTCGGCGTGCATATCCCGGTTGACCCGATTCCCCCCACCATGTCATATTGCCATCCTCATCAATCCACGGAAGTCCTCGCATGCGTCACCTTGCCTCCGCGCTGTCCATTTCCATCGCCCTCGCCCTGACCGGGTGCGCCATCTCGGCCCAGGGGCCGCAGACTTCAGGGCGCGATGCGCTGACCTCCAGCATCTCGGCCGACTCGCTGCGCGGCCACCTGTCGTTCCTGTCGTCCGACCTGCTCGAAGGGCGCGGCACGCCGTCGCGTGGCGTTGACCTGGCGGCCGAATACATCGCGGCGCAGTTCCGCCGCGCGGGGCTCGAGGCGGCGGGCGACGACGGCTACTTCCAGACCGCGAACTGGCAATACGCCAGGCGCAGCCCGCAGGACATCGCCTTGACGGTGACGGCTGGCGGCAAGACCATGACCCTTAACGGCACGGGCGCATCGGCCAACTTCGTCGATCCGGTCACGCTGGCGCGCACGCCTGCCGTTTTCATGACCTGGCAGGCGGCGCTCGACGATCCGGATAAAGCCAACGGCAAGGTGCTGGTCGTGCCGGCCGCTGCAATTCCCGGCGCAGGGGCGGCGCTGCAAGCCAAGCTGAAAAGCAAGCCGGCGCTGATCATGCTGATCGACCGCGAACGCCGTCAGGCGCGCACGCAGGGTGGCTGGCTGATCGATCCGGGCGTGGCAGTGGCAAAAGGCGGCGCGCCGGTCGTGCTGGTGCATGCAGCCGATGCCGCGACCGCACTCGAACAGGGCGGCGCCACCGTCGCCGCGAAGATCGTCGCACCCGAGATCACGCCGACCAAGCTGCGCAACGTGATCGGCGTGCTGCGCGGTTCGGACCCGGCCCTGAAAAGCACCTACGTGATGCTCAGCGCGCACTACGATCACCTGGGCATCCGCGATGGCGAGATCTTCAACGGCGCCAACGACGATGGCAGCGGCACCGTCTCGGTCATCGAAATCGCCGCCAGCATGGCGGCGCAAAAGGAACGTCCACGCCGCAGCATCGTGTTCGTCGCGCTGTTCGGCGAAGAACTGGGCCTGCTCGGCTCGCGCTACTACGCGAAGCATCCCGTGTTCCCGCTGAAGGACACCGTGATGAACCTGAACCTCGAGCAGCTTGGCCGCACCGACGACAGCGAAGGCCCGCAGTTGCGCTCCGCCACGATGACCGGCTTTGACTATTCGACGGTGGGCACGACGCTGCAACGCGCAGGCGAACAGACCGGCATCCGCTTCTGGAAGCACCCGACCAACAGCGACCGCTATTTTGCGCGCAGCGACAACCAGGCGCTGGCCGATGCCGGCGTGCCGGCCCACACGCTGTGCGTAGCGTTCGGCTTCCCCGATTACCACGGCAAGGACGACACCTGGGACAAGGTCGACTACGACAACCTGGCCAGCGTGAACCGCATGATCGCCGTGGCGTTGCAGGACATCGCCAACGATCCGGTCAAGCCGGCGTGGACGGACGTGCCCAATGCCGCCAAGTACCGCGCTGCGGCGGCGGCGTTGCAGGCGCCGAAGTAACGCTGACCGATGATGGTGACCGGGTGAAACTGGCCAGCCTGTCGCTCCGTCCGACTGGCAGCGCCGCGCCGCAGACGGTCGAGCGGCTCATGCTCATGGCCGGTGCGGGGATCGATGGCGACCGCCACCGCGACCCGGCATCGCCCCGCCAGCTGCTGCTGGCGAGCAGCGCGACCTATGCTGATTTGAATCTCGCTCCCCACGCGCTGCGCGAGAACCTGCTGCTCGATACGCCCATCGACGCCCTGCCCTCCGGCACCGTGCTGCAGATCGGGGACCAGGCGCAGGTGCGCCTGATGTTCGCATGCGAAGCGTGCGGCCGGCTCGACTTGCATGGCGCGCACGTCGCCGCCAGGATTGGCGCCCGACGTGGCGTGCTGGCGCGCGTCGTGCAGGGCGGCGCAATTTGTACCGGCGACACCGTACGCGACCTGGGCCCATTGCTGTCCGCGTGGTCAGATGACTGGCACGAACGCGTGGCACAGGTGATCGACGCCATGCCGCGCGACACCGTGATCGACTACGCGCTACTGGCGCGCCTGGCCGGCATCCAGTCGACCTACTGCCGCGCGTTCCCACGCTTTTTGGCGTCGCTTGGGCCGGCATATGCGGCCCGGGCTGTTCCGGCGCGGACCATCTCGCACTTGCCGCGCTGGGATGGCCGCGGCCTGTTCGACGCTGTCATGCCGACGCCCGTTTCGGTGCAACCGTCGCCGCTGGTGGCGCCTTCGGCTTGAGCCGCGCCACACCCAGGATCACCAGCGCCAACCCGCCCAACTGGAATACGGACAACGGCTCTCCCAGCAGCAGCCACGAAGCGAACACCGTCAGTACCGGGCCGAGATTGCCGATCGCCGCCGTCCGGGATGCGCCGAGGCGGGCAATCGCCAGCGACAGCCAATAGATCGGCACCACGGTCGATACCACGGCCATCAGACTGCTATTGAGCCAGACCGCTGGCGGCAGCGTCGTGAGGGCGGCGCGATCACCGGCCAGCGTAAAATGCAGCAGCACGAACAAGCACGATGCGCTGCCTGCCAGGCCTGCCAGGCGCATCGCGCCGATGCGCTTGACGACCGCGCCGGTGCCGACGAAGTACAGCGCGTACGCCACGGCGCTGGCAAATACCCATGCAGCACCAGTCAGGAGCTCGCTGCTCATGCCGGTCACGTGCAGGTCGTGGATGAAGCCGACGCCGAGGCCCAGGTAACAGATGCCCAGCGCCTGCAAGGTACGGCTCGACGGGTACTGTTTGGTGAGACAGACCTGGAACAACAGCACCAGCGTCGGGTACAGGTACAGGATCAGCCGTTCAAGCCCGGCCGTGATGGTTTCGAGGCCATAGAAATCGAACAGGCTCGCCAGGTAATAGCCGAAGAAGCCCAGGGTTGCGATGTGCAGCCAGTCCTTCGGCGTCAACCTGGCTGCCTGCGGATCGCGCGCCATCCAGGCCAGGCCCAGGAACAGCGGCAGCGCAAAACCCATGCGCAGCGCCAGCATGGTCAATGCATCCACTGGCGCGGCCGCGTAGCCCAGCTTGACGAACACCGCCTTCATGCTCATTCCCGTGGCGGCCAGAATCGCATACAGCCGTCCATCCTGCGCCCAGCGGCCCACCCATGTCAAATCGCTCATCTTCGTCTCAGCCGTTATCACGTCATCGTCAAGGCCTTATTTTGCCGCGAAACAAGACGGGCTAGAATGCGCCAATACTGAACCACGCCTTCGCCGAGCGAGAAACCCCATGCACATCGACCTGACCGATCTTCGCCTGTTACTGGCCATCGAGGCCGCTGGCAGCCTGAGCAAGGCCGCCGAACGCTTCCCCATCGCCCTGTCCGCGGCCAGCAACCGCCTGCGCGGGTTCGAGCAGGACACCGGCATAGTCGTATTTACCCGCTCGGCGGCCGGCATGACGCCAACGCCCTCAGGACGCTTCATCCTCGAGCGGGCCGCGCGCATTGTCAATGAAACGGAGCAGTTGCGCGAGACTGTGCGCGACCTGCGCGGCGGACGCCGCATGTCGGTGCACCTGGCCGGCACTACGGTGGCGATCAGCACCTTCCTGCCAGCGGCCCTTGGCGAATTTTTGGCGGACCACCCTCAAGTCGACCTGCAACTGGACGAACGCGCCAGCCGCGATATCGTGGCGGCGGTACGCGCCGGCGAGATCGAGCTGGGCATTTTCGATGGGAACGTGGCGACCGGCGAGATGATCTCGCTGCCATTTCGCAGCGATCGCCTGGTGATGCTGGTGCCGGCCGGCCATGCGCTGGCGCAGCGCGCGACGATGAAGCTACGGGACGCCTTTGAATACGCGTTCGTGTGTCTGCCGCCGGAACGGCCGATGCAGCATTTCATTGAAGCGAGGGCGATCCACAACGGCCGGCCGTTGAAGGTGCGCGTACGGGCGCCGAGCTTCGACGCCATCGCGCAGCTGGTGGCGCAGGATGTCGGCATCGCCATGCTGCCCGAGGTGGCCGCCATCCGCTTTGCCCGCGAGCTGTCCGTCGCCATCGTCGCGCTGGACGACGCGTGGGCAAACCGGGAACTTCGCGTCTGCGTTGCCGATCCCGCATTGTTGTCGCCACACGCTGAATTGTTGTTAAGTTATCTAGCGCACAGCCGATGAGTTTTGGAAATGTTTTAATACATCTGTCGCGCACGATTGCGGTCGGGGCGTGAGTCAAAGAATTAGCAGCTGGTGTAAGCTAAACGACAACATTTAATTTTAAGGAGCACCCCATGAAAACCACGATTACCATTTCCGCCCTGATGCTGAGCGTCGCGATGCTGGCCGGTTGCAACAAAAACGACAATATGGGCCCTGCACAAGAAGCCGGCGCTGCCGTCGACAACGCAGGCGCAACCGTCGCTCAGGAATCGAAAGAAGCCGTCGCTGCTGCTGATGCAGCTGCTGAACGCGCTGGCGACAAGATGGAAGTTGCAGCTGACAAAGCTGAAGCCAATCTGGACGCTGCTGGTCAGCGTATCGACGCCGCTACCGACCGTGCCGGTGCACGTATCGAAGCTGCTGGCGCCGAAGTGCGTCAGGAAAGCCGCGAAGCAGCTGCTGCCGCTAAAGAAGCCACCAGCGACGCAACCGCTGCTGCTGGCCGCAGCGTCGAGCGCGCTGGCGAAAAAATGCAGGACGCTTCGAAGTAATTCATCTGAATTAGTTCGATCAGCAGTCGTGTAATGCGCAAGCCGCGACCCGGGCAACCGGTGTCGCGGCTTGTTCACATGTGGCCGTTCAAACGGCGAATGGCGTCTCTGCGATACCCTGCACGCGCGGCCGCAGGATGACGACCGAACCGGCGTCGCCACCAGGATTGGCCGCCCCTGCCGGATCAATCGACGTCAAGAGCAGCAGGTCGAGCGCCGGGCCGCCAAATGCGCACATCGACGGCTTGGCCATCGGCAGCGCAATTTCACGATCAAGCTTGCCTTGCGGCGTGAAGCGCTGCACCACACCGCCATCGTTGGCGCAGCTCCAGTAGCAGCCATCGACGTCGACCGCCGCCCCGTCGGGCCGCCCCCGTTGCCCCGTCAGGTCGAGAAATATCCGCTCATTGCTCGGCAGGCCGGCATCGGGATCGTAATCGTAGGCCCACACGAGCCGCCGCTGCGGGTGCGAATCGGACAGGTACATCGTGCGGCCATCCGGCGAGAAGGCCAGGCCGTTCTGCGTCAGCAAGTTCCGAACGACAGGCCCATGCAGGCCTGCAGCGGTGCTGTAGCGATACAGCCCGCCCACCGCGCGTGCGGCGCCCATGTCCATGAACATGGTGCCGCTCCAGAAGCGGCCCTGCCGGTCGCAGCGCCCGTCGTTGAAACGCATGCCTTCGCCCAGTTCCGGGTCAGGCGGCGCGGCAAGGCGGCGTGCATCGACCGTCCCATCGGTGCCCAGCGTCAGGCGAAACACGCCCGTTTCCATGCCGGCGATCAGGCCGCCATCGCTGTCCGCTGCAATGCAAGCCACCATTTCAGGTGCCGTCCAATGCTGCAAAGCGCCGCTGGCATGGTCGCTGCGCCAGATGCGGCGCGCAGGGATGTCGACCCAGTACCAGGCAGCCTGCCCCGCATGCCACAGCGGGCTTTCACCGGTGGCGCAATGCACGCCCCCAACGCGTTCTACTTCAGCAGACATCGATTACAACCCCTTGATTTCACGGTGCTGCGGCACCAGCATTTTCATGACTGTCCACGCCACCAGGTAGGCCACGGCGCAGATCGAGAACATGATCATATACCCGGTCTGCAACTGGCCGAGCGCGCCATAATGGTCGAACAGCCAGCCCCCGAGCTTGGTGAGCAGCACGCCGCCCAGGCCACCGGCCATGCCACCGATGCCGACAACCGAGCCGACGCTGTGTTTCGGGAACATGTCCGAAACGGTCGTGAACAGGTTGGCCGACCAGGCCTGGTGCGCCGAGGCGCCAACGCCGATCAGGATCACCGGCACCCAGAAGCCCAGGTAGCCGAGCGGTTGCGCGAGCAGCACGACCAGCGGGCACAGGGCGATGATCAGCATGGCCTTCATGCGGCCATGATAGATGTCTGCGCCCCGGTTCAGGAACCAGGTCGGCAACCAGCCGCCACCGATGCTGCCCACCATCGTCATGCTGTACAGGACCGCAAGCGGGATGATCATGTCGGTGGCCGACATGCCGTATTGCGCCGACATGTATTTGGGGAGCCAGAACAGGAAGAACCACCAGACGCCGTCGGTCATGAATTTGCCGAAGGCGAAGGCCCAGGTCTGGCGGTAGCCCAGCAGCTTGAACCACGAACCCTTGACGGGCTTGCCGGTGGGCGCCGCCACCACGCCGGCGTCGCTGTTGATGTAGGCCAGTTCGGCCGCCTTCAGGCGCGGCTGGCGTTCCGGCGCATCGTACAGCCAGATCCAGAGGCCCATCCACAAGAAGCCGATGCCGCCAATGACGATGAACGCCGACTGCCAGCCCCAGTGCGCAGCGATCAGCGGCACGGTCAGTGGCGCCAGGATCGCGCCGACATTGGCGCCCGAATTGAAGATGCCGGTGGCGAACGAGCGCTCGCGTTTCGGGAAGTATTCGGCGGTGGCCTTGATCGCGGCCGGGAAGTTACCGGCTTCGCCGATGGCCAGCACCGCGCGGCCGATCATGAAGCCGGCTACCGACACGGGCACCACGGCCAGGCCGATGCTGGTGAATACCGTGTTGACCGCTTCGCCGATGCCGATTGCGTACGCATGACCGATGGCGCCCAGCGACCAGACGACGATCGCCAGCACGTAGGCGCGCTTGGTGCCCATGCGGTCGATCACGCGGCCCGCAAACAGCATCGAGATCGCGTACACGAACTGGAAGGTCGCCGTGATGTTGGCGTAGTCGGTGTTCGTCCAGTTGAACTGCTCGGTGAGCACCGGTGCGAGCAGGCTCAGGACCTGGCGGTCCAGGTAATTGATGGTGGTGGCGAAGAACAGCAGCGCGCAGATCGTCCAGCGATATCTGCCCACCACCGACTGCGCCGGTGTTACGTCGATGACTTGCTGATTCATGGTGATCAGTTCTTTTCAAGTTGGGTGACAGCCGGCGTCTCCTCCGGCTGGTGCTGCATCAAGGCTGGTGCGTTACTTCACCCCGGCTGCCTGCAATGCGCCGTCCTGCAGACGTGCCAGGCCCAGCGGATTGTCGTCGCGCAGCGCCTCGGGCAGCAGGCTGCCCGGCACGTTCTGGTAGCACACCGGGCGCAGGAAGCGATCGATCGCGCTGGCGCCAACCGACGTCGTGCGGCTGTCGCTCGTGGCCGGGAACGGGCCGCCGTGCACCATCGCGTGCGCCACTTCGACGCCGGTCGGGAAGCCATTGAACAGCACGCGGCCTGCCTTGCGCTCCACGATCGGCAGCAGCGCAGCAGCCAGATCGAGGTCGCCTTCGCGTGCATGGACCGTGACGGTCAGCTGCCCGTGCAGGTGTTCTGCTGCCTGCAACATTTGGGCGGCGTCGGTAAAGCGCACCAGCACCGCGCACGGACCGAACACTTCATCCTCTAACGCCGGGTTGCCCATGTACGTGACGGCATCGCACACATACAGCGCAGCCTGCGCAGCGCAGCCGCTTCCTTCAGTCGTGCCTTGCGCGACCAGTTGCAGGCCATCGACCGCGCCGAAGGCGGTCACGCCTTTCGTGTAGGCGTCATGGATGCCGGCGGTAAGCATCGTGCCGGCGCCCTTGGCGCCCAGCGCCGCAGCGCTCGCATCGACGAAGGCATCCAGTTCGGCGCCGGCCAGGGCGAACACGAGGCCCGGGTTGGTGCAGAACTGGCCGACGCCGAGCGTCAGCGAATCGACGAAGCCCTGGGCCAGCGTCGCGCCGCCGGCCTGCAATGCAGCGGGCAGCAGGAACACGGGATTCACGCTGCTCATTTCGGCGTACACGGGAATCGGTTCGGCGCGCGCGGCGGCGGTGCGCAGCAGTGCCAGGCCACCCTGACGCGAGCCGGTGAAGCCCACGGCCTTGATCGCCGGATGGGCCACAAGCTGCTGGCCGACCGTGCGGCCATCGCCGAACAGCATCGAGAACACGCCTTCCGGCAAGCCACTGGCCTTGACGGCGCGCTGCACGGCGCGCCCGACCAGCTCGGACGTGCCGGGGTGGGCGCCGTGCGCCTTGACCACGACCGGGCAACCGGCGGCCAGCGCCGACGCCGTATCGCCGCCCGCGACCGAGAACGCCAGTGGGAAGTTACTGGCGCCGAACACGACAACCGGACCGAGGCCGATCTTGCGCAGGCGCAGATCGGGCCGCGGCGGCGTGCGCTCTGGCATCGCGCTGTCGATGGTCGCGTCCATGAAATACCCGTCGCGCACGACTTTGGCAAACAGGCGCAGCTGGGTGACGGTGCGCATGCGCTCACCTTCCAGGCGAGCCTGCGGCAGGCCCGTTTCCAGTTGCGCGCGCTCGATCAGCTCGGGGCCGATCGCCAGGATTTCTTCGGCCACCATCTCGAGGAACGCAGCGCGCGCCTCGAGCGGCAGCGCGCGGTACGGGTCGAACGCTTGCGCGGCCAGCGTGCAGGCGCGCTCGACATCATCAGGCGTCGCCTGGCCAAAGGCCGGCTCGAGATTCGTGCGGGTGGCCGGGTTGAAGCCGAACACCTCGCCGCCCGTGCCGCGCAGGCACGACTGGCCAATGATCATTTCACCGAGGATGGTCATGATCAGATGGCTCCCTGCTTCTGGATCAGCGCCAGCAGCATCGCGTCTTCTTCGGCCGTCAGATCGGTCAGCGGTGGCCGCACGGGGCCCGCGCCATGGCCGACCAGGCGTGCACCGGCCTTGATGATCGAGACAGCATAGCCGGCCTTGCGGTTGCGGATCTCCAGGTACGGCAGGAAGAATTCGTCGATCAGGCGGTTGGTGGTGGCGGTGTCGCCGGCAGCGGTGGCGTGATAGAAGTCCATCGCCAGTTGCGGCACGAAGTTGAACACGGCCGACGAATACACCGGGGTGCCCAGCGCCTTGTAGGCGCCGGCATAGACTTCGGCGGTTGGCAGGCCGCCCAGATAGCTGAAGCGGTCGCCCATGCGGCGCCAGATCGAAACCATCAGTTCGATGTCGCCGATGCCGTCCTTGAAGCCAATGAGGTTCGGGCAACGGTCGGCCAGCTTGGCCAGCGAATCCGGGGTCAAGCGGCAGGCTGCGCGGTTGTAGACGACGACGCCGATCTGCACGGAGCGGCACACCGCTTCGACGTGCGCGACCAGGCCGTCCTGGCTGGCTTCGGTCAGGTAGTGTGGCAGCAGCAGCAGGCCCTTGGCGCCCTGGCGCTCGGCTTCCTGTGCGTGGGCGATGGCGGTGCGGGTCGGACCACCGCAGCCGGCCAGGATCGGCACCACGCCGGCGCAGGTGTCGACCGCCGTCTTGATGATCTGGCCGTATTCTTCACCGTTGAGCGAAAAGTATTCGCCGGTACCGCCGGCAGCAAACAGCGCGGTCGCGCCGAACGGGGCAAGCCATTCGAGGCGCGCGGCGTAGCCGGCTGGGTTGAAATCGCCTTGGGCGTCGAAGTCGGTGATCGGGAAGGAAAGCAGGCCGTGCGACAGGGTTTGCTTGAGTTCCAGGGGATGCATGCGAAAGTCTCCGTTCAGTGTGTTTGTGTTGACGACTAAGTTGTAAGTCATCGTACAACTGAAATGGTTTAACCCGCAAGCAAAATATGATGGCTTCAGCCGATTGCGTTTTCCAGACGGCGCTGCGCCTGCACCAGACGTTCACGGCTGTTGGACAAATGGGTGCGCATCGCGGCGCGCGCGGCTTCCGGGTCGCGCCGCTCGATCGCGCGGAAGATATCGTCGTGTTCGCGGCTGACGCGCTCGAGGAAATCGGCGGGCTTGTCCTGCTCGAGCCCGGGTGTGTTCAGGCGCGCGCGCGGGATGATGGCGTTGCCCAACTGGGCCAGGATATCGACGAAATACCGGTTGCCGGTGGCCTGGGCAATGAGCAGGTGGAAGCGTTTGTCGGCCTCCACCGCCGAGATGCCTTCGGCCATCGCCTGCTGCATTTCATCCAGCGCGCCAGCCAGTTCGCGCACCTGCTCTTCACTGCGGCGGCTGGCCGCCAGCCCTGCCGTTTCAGTCTCGACGCCGATGCGCAATTCGAGGATCGCCAGCACGTCGCGCAGCGTCAGGATGTGTTCGGCGTCGAGCCCCAGGCCCGTCTGCGGGCGCTCCAGCACGAAGGTCCCGATGCCGTGCCGGGTCTGCACCAGGCCGGATGCCTGCAGGTGTGAAATCGCCTCGCGCACGACGGTGCGGCTGACGCCATGCTGCGCCATCAGTGAGGATTCGGTCGGCAGCTTGTCGCCGGGCTTGAGGATGCCCTGCTTGACCGCTGCGCCGACCTGTTCGATGACGCCCTGGGCGAGATTGCGCTGCCTGCGCTGCGTGGGGACCATGGCTGCTCGCTTCACATTGGGACTGGATGGGCGCGATTATACCAACAACACGATACGGCAAGCGCAGATGTCAGACATCCTATGACCAGTCATCCTTTCTTTTTGGTATTGGTAGGTCCGCCTTGCGGGATTGGTCTGGCCAAATTAGAATCACGGGACGATTCCCTCCACCCGGCAACGCTGCCGGGAGCGCCTGCCCCCGATGAAAAAATTACCCGCGTCCACCGAGCCAAACCAGCCCGAACCACGACTGTATCGCGTGGTCGCCGCCCGCATCCAGGAGCTGATCCGCGACGACAAGATCCAGCCCGGTACGCGCCTGCCTGCCGAGCGTGAACTGGCTGCCAAGCTGGAAGTGAGCCGCGCATCGCTGCGCGAAGCGCTGATCGTGCTCGAACTGTCGGGCATCGTCGAGGTGCGCGGCGGCTCCGGCGTGTATGTCAGCGAAAAGGCGGTGGCGCCTGCCGAGGTGCCGGAAGAAGGCCCGGGACCATTCGAGGTGCTCGCTGCGCGCCGCATGATCGAATCCGAGATCGCTGCCCTCGCCGCCAAGAATGCCACCGACCGCGACATCGACGCGATCCTCAAGGCCGTCGAAGAGATGGAGCGCCAGCACGACGACCGCGCCAGCAACGAACATGCCGACCGCAACTTCCACCTGGCGCTGGCCCGTGCCACCGGCAACACGGCAATGGTGGGCGTGATCGAATACCTGTGGGCCCAGCGCGGCAGCCTGTGGCACAAGCTGAAAGAACACTTCCAGACCGAAGAGCTGCGCAAGCAGACACTGCTCGACCACCGCAACATCCTGGCGGCGATCGCGTCGCATGACGCCAGCGGCGCCCGCGCCGCCATGCGCGCGCACCTCGAACGCGTGACGCGCACGTTCTCGCGCGGCTAGTCTTCAGCGAACTTGCGAGATCAAATGGCCTGACCGCTTGCTTAATTGGTCAGGCCAAAATAGAATCGGCAAACTTTGTGGAGTTTGCCCATGCTGCTTGATCGCGCCCTTCCCTGTCTGCTCATCTGCGCCGCTGCCAGCGCGCACGCCACGTCTGCAGCGCCTGCATCTACATCTGCGCCGCCAGTGCGGATCATCCTCGTCGGCGACTCCACCATGGCCAGCAGCACGGGCTATGGCGACGCGCTGTGCGCCCGCTTCTCGCCCGAGACCGCGTGCATCAATCTGGCGCGGGGCGGACGCAGTTCCGGCAGCTTTCGCGCCGAAGGCCGGTGGGATGAGGTCGAGGCGCTGCTGCGCGCGCCGGCCGGCTTTAACGCCACGTATGTCCTGATCCAGTTCGGTCACAACGACCAGCCGGGCAAGCCGGGACGATCGACCGATCTCGTGCACGAATTTCCCGCGAACCTGGCACGTTATGTGAACGAGGCGCGTGCGCTTGGCGCCGTGCCCGTGCTGGTGACGCCGCTGACGCGCCGCAGTTTCCGCGGCGCCTGGGTGCAGGATGACCTGGCGCCGTGGTCGGCGGCCGTGCGCCGCGTCGCCACCGCCACGGAGACACCACTGGTCGACCTGAACCGGCTGTCGATGGCCGATGTGCAGGCCATCGGACCGGCACGCGCGGACGCACTGGCCAGGACTGGCGCCAACTTCGACCATACGCATCTGGGGCCAGCGGGCGCTGCGCGTGTCGCGGCCGCGATGACGGGCGCGCTGCTGCGGGCGGCACCACACCTGGCGCGCGCACTCGGGAGCGCACGATGAGCGCCGCGGTTGCCGCACTCGCGCTCGCGCTGGCCGGCGCCGGCACCATGACTGAGCGGCAGCATGCGCCGGACGACGGCTGGGCGGCGCAGGAAGGCGGCACACGCGGCGGCGCGCTGGCTGCGCCCGCCAACGTCTACACCGTGCGCACCGCAGCGCAACTGCGCGACGCGCTTCGCGATATAACGTCGACTCCGGCGCCAGCGCGTATCGTGCGCGTGGCCGCAGCGATCGACATGAGCGAAGGCCGGCCATTCGCCGACAGCCAGGACCAGGCGCGCCGCAGCGTCGTTCGCATCCCGGCCAATACCACGCTGCTTGGCGTCGTTCCGGGCGCCGGCTTCGTCAATGCGAGCCTGGTCGTATCCGGCGTGTCGCAGGTCATCGTGCGCAACCTGGCGCTGCGCAATCCGTGCGATATTGCGCCGCGCTGGGACCCACAGGATGGCGCCAGGGGCAACTGGAATTCGCAGTACGACGCCATCAGCGTGACCAATGCGCACCACGTCTGGATCGACCATAACCGCTTCACCGATGCACCGGTCACGGACGACACGCAACCGGTTGAAAACGGCATGCCGAAGCAGTGCCACGACGGCGCGCTCGATATCACGAGCGCATCGGACTTCGTCAGCGTCACCTACAACCACTTCGCCCTGCACGAAAAGAACACGCTGGTGGGCGGCGCCGATCGCGCGACGGGCGACCGCAGCCACTTGCGCGTGACGTTCAAGGGCAATCTGTTCGAGAACGTCAGCGAGCGCGCGCCGCGTGTGCGCTATGGCCAGGTCCACCTGCTGAACAACTACCACGTGGGCGACCGCGCCCATCCGGCCTACCCGCATGGTTACAGTGTCGGTATTGCACACGAAGCGCACGTCATCTCGCATGCGAATGCGTACGCGATTGCAGGCGCCGCCCAGTGCGGGCACGTGGTGCGCGATCCCGGCGGCAGCCTGGCCAGCAGTCGCGGCGTGTATGCCGATACTGGCTCGCTGCTGAATGGGCAGCCGCTCGCTGACTGCGGCTTTGGGGGCGACGTCGGCTGGCGCGTGCCCTACTCGTTTGCGCCACTGCCTGCGGCCGACGTCGCGCAGCATGTACTGGCGCACGCCGGCCCGCGCGTACCCGATGCGGGCGACGGCGTGGTCGACGTCAAGCTGGTCGTAGAGGACGGCGCGGCGCCTTTCACGCTCAAGGCACGCCAGGATGCCAGCGGTCGCTGGCAGGGTGCCAGCATCGCGCTGGCCGACGGCGGGGCGGCGCTGCAGATCGCGCTGCTCGAAGGGACTGGTGTAACCACGGTACGCCTGAAACAGGTGCGGCGTCGGGCGCCGCTGGCGGGCCAGCCGGTCGTGCTGCGCTTTGCCAGCCAGGCCGGCGAGGTGTCGCTGTGGCTCGATGGCGAACGGGTGACGTCGGCGCGGATCGCGCCAGTGCCAGCCGAGCAAGGGGCAGCATGGGACGCCGCGCAGCACACGGTGCTCGACGTGCGTGACGGGCCCGCGACGCTGCCAGCGGCGGGCGTCCGGCTGAAGCTCGCAACGACCTCGCTGGCGCTGCAGGCCGGTGACCCGGCGCAACCCATCGCGATCACTGGAGCCGACTTGCGCGCAGCGTCGTCCGATCCGCAGGTCGCCACGGTCGAACTGCGGGATGGCGCCGCGTACGTGACGCCGCGGCAGCCTGGCCGCTCAACCATCACCGTAACCGGCGGACCGTGGCAGCAAGCGGCGTTCGAGGCAACCGTTGGCGCCCCATCGCGCGCACCGGCACGCACGCTGCTGCCGCAAGCGACGCTGCAGCCTGCCCACGCCGAACGCGGCGTGCCACCAGACACGCCCATCCGGCTGACATTCAGGCACGCGCCGGTATTGAGCGGTGCCGGCAGCGTGCGCGTCGTGCGCCGCCACGATGGTGCACTCGTTGCATTGGTCCGGCCTGGCGAGACTGTGCTGACGCTTGGCCCCGCCGCTCGCCAGCGCGTCGTGCGCCATCACGCGATCGACATCGAGGGCAACACGCTGCGCGTCCGTCTGCCGCAGCAGCTCGCCACCGATACCGACTACGACGTGCTGGTCGATGCGGCGCTGCTGCGCGACCGCCGCTTCAAGGGCGCACGCTGGACCTTTCGCACGACGCCCTATCGCCCGGTGGGCGACAGCGTGACCGTCGACGACGATGGCCGCGCCGATTTTCGCACCGTCCAGGGCGCGCTGGACCACGTGATGGCGCTGCCGCGTGCAAAACCGGTGACGGTCAATGTACGCGATGGCGTATATCCCGAGCTGCTCCACCTGCAGGGGAAGGACAACGTGATGCTGCGCGGGCAAAGCCGCGAGGCGACCATCATCCGCGCGGCGAACAGCGAGGCGCGCAATCCCGGCTCTGGCGCCGGCCAGGACGCGGGCAGCGCCGGCATCAGTGGCGGACGCGCCCTGTTCCTGGTCCAGGACAGCGACCTGCTCGAGATCCGCGACATCGCGCTGCACAACACGACGCGGCGCAGCGCGGACCCGTCAGCGCAGGCCGAAGCCCTCTTCTTCAGCAACGACAAGGGCCGGCTGGTCGTGCGCAACGCCCATTTGACGAGCGAGCAGGATACGATCCAGCTGACCGGCTATGCCTGGATCTACCGCTCGCTCATCGAAGGCAACGTCGACTTCATCTGGGGGTACAACCGGGCTGCGCTGTTCGAAGAAAGCGAACTGCGCAGCGTCGGCGACAGCGCGGACCCGGCGAATGGCGGCTATCTGGTCCAGGCGCGCACCGTCGCCCGTGACGATCCCGGCTTCGTGTTCTTGCGCTCGCGCCTGACCTCAGGCAGCGGACCGGCCGGCAACCTGCCGCCGCCGGGCGGCACGTACCTCGCCCGTTCGCCCGGCACCGCGCACACCTGGGACAACGTCGCCTTCATCGGCTGCACGATCGGCGCCCACGTCGCCCGCAGCGCGTGGCTGCGCGAACCGCAGCCGAATCCGGTGCAAGGGACGGCGCGTGCCGGCTGGCGCGAAGCGGGCAATACGTTCGCCAACGGCGAGGTGGCGGAACTTGGCGGATACAAGATGGACGAACACGAAGCGCGGCCACTGGCCAATCGCGGTGCCGTGTTCTCGGGATTCAATGAGAGCGAAGGATGGGATCCGAAGCCCTGAGCGGACGGGTGCATTTCACCGACAACTGGCGGCACCGCGAGCGCTTTCATTTCGCCAAGCAGAATGGTTGGTTCGCCTCTCAAAACCCTGTGTACCGGTTTCGACACGTTTCGCGCCAGAGTGCGGCAAGACTTGGCTCGGGCGCGAATACCTGTTGACACTGCCAAACGGAAAAACCTACAGTTTCATTATTGAAGATCTGGTTCCGCAAAGAGAAACCCGCTTCATGGATCTGTCGTCGGCCATCGTCATGGCTGGCGACGGGCCGGCACCATCACAATAATGGAGACAGACCGAGTGAAGAAACACATCATCGCAACGGCGGCGCTATGCGCCTGCGTATCAGCCGCACCGACCGCGTCCGCGCAATCGGCCATTACCCTGTACGGCATCATCGATGCCGGCCTGACCCGCCTGACCAACGACGGCCCGCAAGGCGACCAGACCAAGGTCGATACCGGCCAGATGCAGGTATCGCGCTGGGGCATCAAGGGTCAGGAAGACCTGGGCGGCGGCATGAAGGCGCGCTTCGGGCTGGAAGGCACGCTGCTCAATGACACGGGCGGCGCCGGCGTCCCGTTCGGCACCCCGTCGGGCACCAGCCTGTTCGACCGCGAAGCCACGGTCGGCATCGTCACCAACTACGGCGCCATCGACATCGGCCGCCAGAATATCGTCGGCATCATGTCGGTCGGCATGGCCGATCCACTGGGCCTGGGCTTTGCGTCCAGCAGCCCGAACGTGCTGTTCTCGGCGATGAACAACGCGGCCGTGTATGCGCCCTACGGCGCCAACAACGGCGGCACGGCCCTGCGCCAAAACAACTCGATCAAGTACACGTCCCCCGTGTTCAAGGGCCTGAGTTTTGCCTTGATGCGCGCCTTCGGCGAGCAGGCAGGCAACGCGCAGAAAAGTTCGTACCAGGGCGGCGCGCTGCTGTACAACACCGGCAAGCTGGCCGTTGCCGGCGCCTATGCGCGCATGAAGAACATCACCGACACCGACCTGCTCACGTCGCACGCGTATGGCATCAAGTACGCGTTCCCGGCGGTGACGCTCAAGTCGACCTATTCGTGGAATGAACTGCGCAGCACTGGCCGCAAGATCGCGGTGCTCGGCGTCGGCGCCGATGTGCCGGTGGCGCCGGCCTTCCTGGTCACGGCCGCGGCCTACCAGGTCAAGCGCTCGGGCGACCTGAAGGACGATGCGCAGCAATTCATCCTGATCGGCCGCTACCTGATGAGCAAGCGTACGACCGGCTACGTCTCGGTGGGCCACGCCGCAACCGACAGCATCGTCAAAACTGACCAGATCAACCTGGCCCAGAACTTCGTGGCGGTCGGCAGCGACTCGGCCAACCGGTTCACGATGGGCATCATGCACATGTTCTGATGACGACACACGACGACGCGCATTCCGTATCACCTTCCGCGCCACCCTCCGCCCCGCCCGGCTTCGAACGCCTCAACCGCGGTGGGCCGTACATGGCCAATCTGGGCGAGCTGTATTGCCGCCGGGGCGAGGGTGAGATCGTGTTCGCGATGCGCATCGAGGACAAGCACACCAATATGCGCGGCATCGCCCATGGCGGAATGCTGGCCAGTCTGGCCGATTCCGCACTTGGTCTCGGCTTGACGCTGTATTGCGAAGGACGCCAGTCGTTCGTGACCGTCAACCTGAGCACCGATTTCATCGACGCGGCCAGGCCCGGCGACTGGGTCGAAGCGCATGTCGAGGTACAGAAAATGGGCAAGCGGATGGCGTTTGCCAACTGCTTCCTGCAGGTCGGCGCGCGCCGCATCCTGCGCGCCAGCGGCGTGTTTGCGGTGATGAGCGCCTTGCGCCCCGACCAGCTGGAGGCCGGGTATTGAGGGTCGCCTGATTACGACTCGAGGCGCCGGGCGACCTCGATCAGGCGCGGGCGCACCTCATCGAGCAGGAAGGCGGTCGACACGCTCGACGAGGGGCCGCCGCAATTGATCGACATGATCTGGCTGCCACCGATCGGCATGAAGCCGACCGCGATGCCATTGACGTCCTTCTGCCAGTCGCCGAACGAGGTCGTGCAGCCATACGTCTCGTAGTCGCTCAAGCCCTTGGCCAGACCCGTGCGCATGGCCTCGAACGCTGTTTCGTCCAGCTCCATCGATCGGCTCAGGATATCCCTGCGTTCATTCTCGGCCGCCCGCGCGAGGTAGGCGCGGCCGATCGCCGAAGTCGCCAGCGGCATGCGCGAGCCGACCTGCAGCGCCAGCGCCAGTGCCGCGCTGCTGCGGCACACCTCCACATAGATCATCGACAGCCGGTCCCGCATCGCGATCGACACGGTGGTGCCGGAGAATTCGGCCAGCTCCTGCATCATCGGGCGCGCCAGCTGGCGGATATCGAGCCGGGCCAGCATGGCGCTGCCCAGGCCGAGCGTGGCGCTGCCGAGCGTGTAACGCCCGCCGGGTTCCTGCGCCAGGTAGCCGAGCGTGGTCAGCGTATAGGTAATGCGGGTGACGGTGGACTTGGGCAAGCCGCAGCGCTCGGCGATCTGCTGGTTGCTCAGCCCCTTGTCGGCTGAACGAAAGCAGGCCAGGACCTCGAGGCCACGCGCCAGCGCCGTGATGAAGTAGCGCTCTTCGGCGCCGCGCGGCGCATCGGCCGTATCGCTCGCATCAGGTGCCTGGACATCATCAGGAAGGGTGTCGCTTACTGGCATGGGAAGGCCCTGGATAAGAATGGTGGTCAAATTCCATTCTAATCCAGTTCATTTCGCCATGCAAAACCGGCAAGCATCAAAGATCGTACTGACGTTGTTAAACCACACCGCGCTCCCGCAAGCCGGCCAGCGTCTCAGTCGACAGGCCAAGCAACTCGTGCAGCACGTCGTCCGTCCCCTCGCCGAGGCACGGCGGCGCGCTGCGTACGGGCAGGCGTTCGCCATCGAAGCGATAGGGGGAGGCCAACACAGGAACACTGCCCACAACGGGATGCGGCATGTCCTTGACCAACCCGCCCTGCTGCGCACGGGTCGACGTCAATGCCTCATGCAGCCCGGCGACCTCGCCACACGGAATACCCACCCGGCTCATGCACGCCAACAGATCGCTGCGCGTGCGCAGCGCCAGTTCGCGTTTGATCTCGGGCATCAACGCGTCACGATGCTGGGTGCGCGCCAGGTTGGTCTTGAAACGCTCATCCAGTGCGATGTCTGGCCGCTCGATCACGTCGTTGCAGAAGCGTACGAACTGGCTGTTATTACCTACCGCAACGACCAGTGGACCATCCTTTGCCTCATACACGCCATACGGCATGATCGATGGATGCGCATTGCCGTAACGCGGCGGGTCGTTACCGCGCAGCAGCGCTTCCAGGCCGTAGTACGCGGTGATCATCAGGCCGCAGTCGAACAGCGCCATGCCGATGTGGCGGCCCTTGCCCGTCTTTTCGCGCTCGTACAGCGCCGCCAGCACGCCCTGCGCGGCGTACATCCCGGTCATCATGTCGACCGCGGCCACGCCAAATTTCAGCGGCGGCTGGGTTGGTTCGCCGTTGAGCGCCATCAGGCCCGATTCACCCTGGATCACCAGGTCGTAGCCGGGCCGCGCGGCTTCCGGGCCGGTACGGTCGTAACCCGTGATCGAGCAGTAGATCAGGCCCGGCTGCTCGTCCTTCAGGGCGTCGTAGCCCAGGCCAAGGCGTTCGATGTCGCCGAACTTGAAGTTCTGGATCACGATGTCGCTCTTGCGGATCAGATCCCGCGCGATGGTTTGGCCCTCGGGTGTTTTCAGGTCGAGGCACACCGAACGCTTGTTGCGGTTGACGCTGTTGAAGTACGCCGTTTCGGTGGCGCCGATGCGCATGCCCCAGTCGCGCGTGTCGTCGCCGCGCTCGGGGTGCTCCACCTTGATCACTTCGGCGCCCAGATCGCCCAGCACCATCGCGCACCACGGGCCGGCCAGCACGCGCGAGAAGTCCAGCACGCGCACGCCGGACAGAGGCAAAGCAGATTTGTCAGTCATAACACTCCAGATACCCGGCTCCTTTACAGGGAGCCGGCAAACGTCATTCTTGTGGCCGACCCGTGGCTGCGGCGCCCCGCAGCGCCGCGAAAGCGGGCGTGCGCTTGTCAAAAAAGGCCGCAATGCCTTCCTGTGCTTCGTCGTCGCCCTGCGACTGCACCATCAGCGCGGCTTCCAGGTCGAGCTGCCCGGCCAGGCTTGCGGCCCCGGCATTCTCGCACAGCACCTTGATGCGCCCGTTGGCATTGACTGGCCCGGCGGCCACGCGCGCTGCCAGCGCGATCGCCTCTACCAGTGCCTGGCCCGGCGCGGCCAGGCGGTTGACCGCGCCCAGTGCATGGAGGCGCGCGGCCGGCAGGCGCTCGCCCAGCAGGCAGAGCTCGGTCAGCAACTGGCGCGACATGCAGCGCGACAGAAACGCCGTCGCGCCACCATCCGGACTCAGGCCGACCTTGACATACGCCATCGAAAAGAAGGCATCGTCGGCCGCGACCACCATGTCGCACGCCAGCGCCAGGGACAGGCCGGCGCCGGCCGCCCCACCCTCGACCGCGGCAATCACCGGCTTGGGGCAGGCGCGCAGCGCGCGCACCAGGTCGTGCAAGCGTTCGACCTTGGCGCGTCGTTCGTCCGGCGCCAGCGCGCGGCGCGTGGCCAGCTGGCGCAAGTCGCCACCGGCGCAGAAAAAGTCGCCGTCGCCGACCAGCACGATGGCGCCGATGGCCGGGTCCTGCGCCGCCTGTTCGAGCGCGGCCGGCAGCGCGTCGTACAGCGCCGGGGTGATCGCATTCTTCGCCGCCGGATTGCTGTTGACGAGAATGCGCACCGCGCCATCGGTGCGCATCATGAGGCCGGGGGCGTTCATGCCGGGGTGGCCTCACTGGTCTGGGTTGACTCATGAGCCAGGGCAATATAGCGCGCCAGGTGATGGTCTTCGTCGCCCAGCTGATGGTCGATCATCACCAGGCGCTTGGCGTAGTGCGCCAGCGGCAGCTCCCACGTCATGCCGATACCGCCGTGCAGCTGGATGCATTCTTCCGCCACCAGCGTGCCGATCCGGCCAATGCTGGCTTTGGCAGCCGACAGGCTGCGCTCACGCGTGATGCGGTCGGCGTCCAGGGCAGACGCGGCATTGATCACCGCCGAACGGGCCTGCTCGATCTCGAGCAGCAGGTCGGCCATGCGATGCTGCAGCGCCTGGAAGCTGCCGATCACGACCCCGAACTGCTTGCGCGTGCGCAGGTAGTCGAGGGTCGCTTCCTTGGCCGCTTCCATCGCGCCCAGGGCTTCTGCGCACAGGGCCAGCACGCCGCGGCCGATGGCGCGCTCGAGCGCCGCAAAACCCTGCCCCGGCTCACCGAGCAGCGCATCAGCGCCGACCTTCACGCCGCTGAGGGTCAGCTCGGCCACACGGCCGCCGTCCATCGTCGGTGTGCCCACCATCGACAGGCCGGCCGCATCGCCAGGGACCAGGAACAGCGAAATACCCGCTTCGTCATCGACTGCGCCCGCGGTGCGCGCCGACACGACGATCCACTGTGCGTGTTCGGCGTTGGCCACGACGGCCTTGGCACCGTCGATCACCCAGCCGTCGCCTTCGCGGCGCGCGCTCGTCGCCACGCGCGCCAGTTCGTAATGCGCGCCCGGTTCGTCGTGGGCAAACGCGGCGATGACTGACGCATCGGCGATACTGGCCAACACCTCTTTTTGCGCATCGCTGCCGGCTGCCGCGATGGCTTCGGCCGCCAGCACGGCGCTACCCAGCAGTGGCTCGAGCACGAGGCCACGGCCCAGCGCCTCGAACACGACCGCGATGTCAAAACCGGCCCCGCCGAAGCCGCCGTCTTCTTCACGCAGCAGCATGCCCACCACACCCAGTTCGGCGAACTGCTGCCACATGGCATTGGAAAAGCCTTCTGGCGAGGCGGCGATCTTGTGCCGCGCGTCGATGTGGTATTGCTGGGCGATGAAGCGGTTCAGGCTATCGGCCAGCATGCGCCGTTCTTCTGTATGTTCGAAGTTCATGTCGCTTGCCCTTACAGTCCGAGGATCATCTTGGAGATGATGTTTTTCTGGATCTCGTTGGAGCCGCCGAAGATCGACAGCTTGCGGTTGTTGAAGTATTGCGCCGAGGCGGCGGCCGCAAAATCCGGCCCGAAGCTTGGGCCATCATTGGCCGCATCGAGCATGTCCTGCGTGAACGGGCGCGCATACACGCCCATCGCGCGCCGCGTCAGCGCATTGATCTCCTGGCGGATCTCGGTGCCCCGAATCTTGAGCATCGAACTCTCCGCGCCCGGCACGCCGCCGCCAGCCACTGCCGCGATCACGCGCAGATTGGTGGTCTTCATGTTTTCCAGGTCGATCTCGACAAGCGCCAGGCGGCGCGCAAAGCCCGGATCGTCCGCCAGCGGCTTGCCGCCGCGCGTCTGCTCCTGCGCGATGCGTTTCAAACGCGCCAGCGCCGCCATCGAGAAGCCGACGCCGGCGATGTTGGTGCGTTCATACGTCAGCAGATATTTGGCGCAGGTCCAGCCGCGATGCTCTTCACCGACCAGGTTCTGCACCGGCACGCGCACATCGGTGAAAAATACTTCGTTCACTTCGCGCTCGCCGTCGAGCAGCGTGATGGGGCGCACGTCCACGCCCTGTGACTGCATGTCGATCAGCAGGAAGCTGATCCCCTCCTGCTTCTTGGCGCCCGCATCGGTGCGCACCAGGCAGAAGATCATGTTGGCGTGCTGGCCGAGCGTGGTCCAGGTCTTCTGGCCATTGACGATGTAATGCTCGCCCTCGGCGTCCACACCGCGCACGGCGCTGCACTTGACCGCCGCGAGGTCGGAGCCCGCGCCCGGCTCCGAATATCCCTGGCACCACCAGTCCGAGCCATCCAGGATGCGGGGCAGCCAGTAGTCCTTTTGCGCCTGGTTGCCGTACTTGATCAGGACTGGGCCCAGCATGTTGACGCCGAACGGCACGATGCGCGGCGTATTGGCCAGCGCGCACTCGGTCTCGAAGATAAATTTTTCAATCGCGTCCCAGCCCGGGCCGCCGTATGCTTCCGGCCAGTGGTTTGCCAGCCAGCCGCGCTCGTTCAGGATCGCGTGCCAGCGCTCCATGTCGGCCTTCGACAGGTGCTTGCCATTGGCGACCTTGTCCGACAGATCCTGCGGCAGCTTCTCGGCCAGGAATGCCCGTACCTCGTCGCGAAAGCGCTCTTGTTCAGGGGTAAAATGTAAATCCATGATAATCCTTTAGAAAATCTCGAACAGGCCCGCAGCGCCCATGCCGCCGGCGATGCACATCGTGACCACGGCGTACTTCGCGCCGCGGCGCCGGCCTTCAATCAGAATGTGGCCGGCCAGGCGCGCCCCCGTCATGCCGAACGGGTGGCCGATCGAAATCGCGCCACCGTCGACGTTCAGGCGCTCGTCGGGAATGCCGAGTTGCTGCTGGCAGTAGATCGCCTGCGAGGCAAACGCTTCATTCAGTTCCCACAGGTCGATGTCGTCCACCGTCAGGCCGAAGCGCTTCAAGAGCTTGGGTACCGCGAACACCGGGCCGATGCCCATTTCATCCGGCTCGCAGCCGGCCACCGCCATGCCGCGGAACGCGCCGAGCGGATTCAAACCGAGGCGCTCGGCTTCTTTTGCTTCCATCATCACGCAGGCCGACGCGCCATCGGACAGCTGCGACGCATTGCCGGCGGTGACGAATTTGCCCTCGCCCATGACCGGCGCCAGCTTGGCCAGGCCTTCATAGGTCGTGCCGCGCCGGTTGCAGGTGTCTTCGGCGATCGTGACTTCACGGTGGCTGACTTCTTTCGTCTCCTTGTCGGTGACGGCCATGGTCGTGGTGCAGGCGACGATTTCTTCGCTGTAGCGGCCGGCCAGCTGCGCCGCCTCGGTCTTGCGCTGGGATTCGAACGAGAAGCGGTCCTGCGCTTCGCGGCTGATGTTGTAGCGCGCGGCAACGATGTCGGCAGTGTCGATCATCGGCAGATACAGGTCCGGCTTGTGTTCCAGGATCCACGGGTCGATGCCCGAATCGCCGCTGTCGCGGCTGCGGATGTGCGAGATGCTCTCCACACCGCCGGCGATGATGGCCGGCGCGCCGTCGACGATGATGCGGCCGGCGCCGATGGCGATTGCCTGCAGGCCCGAGGCGCAGAAACGGTTGACGGTGGTGCCGGCGATCGTGATCGGCAGGCCGGCGCGGATCACGCTCTGGCGCGCGACGTTGCGACCGGTGGTGCCTTCCGGGTAGCCGCAGCCGAGAATCGCATCCTCGATCATGGCCGGATCGATGCCGGCGCGCTCGACGGCGGCGCGCACGGCAAAGGCGGCCAGCTGGGCGCCAGGGGTGATATTGAATTCGCCGCGGTGCGCCTTGGTCAGCGGGGTGCGGGCGGTTGAAACGATGACAGCTTCGCGCATGGCGAGTCTCCTGACTGATTGAGAACGATGGGTTCTACGCGGATTGATTCAGGCTGGCGAAATTGGCGCCCTTCTCGACCAGCTCGACCAACAGCGGCGATGGCTGCCAGAACAGCGGATCTTCTTGGGCAAACTCGCGAATGTCGGCCAGGATTGACGGCAGGCCGACCGTGTCGGCATAGTGCATCGGGCCGCCGCGGTAGCGCGGGAAGCCGTAGCCGTGCACGAACGTTACATCCACATCGAGTGGACGCAGGGCGATCTTCTGGTGCACGACATTGGCGCCCTCGTTGATCATCGCGGCCAGGTAGCGGCGCACGATCTCGGCGTCGCTGAAGCTGCGTGGTGATTTCCCAGCGCGTTCACGTTCGGCATCGATGATGGCCTCGACTTCCGGGTCCGGCGTACCGACGCGGGCGCCGTCGGGATACAGGTAGTAGCCGCGCCCCGTCTTCTGGCCGAACCAGCCCCGTTCGCACAGGCGGTCGGCGATCTGCACGTAACGTGCGCGCGGGTCACGCGTGGGGGCGCGCCGCTTGCGCGTGGCCCAGCCGATGTCGCCACCGGCCAGGTCGGAGACCTGGAACGGGCCCATCGGGTAGCCGAAGTCACGCAGCGCCTTGTCGATCTGGTAGGGTGAAGCCCCGTCTTCCATCATCGCGTGCGCAGCCTGGCCATACACGGCGAGAATGCGGTTGCCGATGAAACCGTCGCACACGCCGGCACGCACCGGCACCTTGCGCAGCTTCTTTGCCAGGTCGAAGGCGGTGGCGACCACGTCGTCGGCCACCTTCGCCGGCACGACAATCTCGAGCAGCTTCA
Source organism: Telluria sp. LT2P80 (assembly GCF_059685955.1). Lineage (NCBI taxonomy): Bacteria > Pseudomonadati > Pseudomonadota > Betaproteobacteria > Burkholderiales > Oxalobacteraceae > Telluria > Telluria sp. LT2P80. The sequence continues at coordinate 260,514 of NZ_JCASIO010000003.1, forward strand.
TGATGTTCGCCGGCGAGAAGAAATGCAGGCCGACGACATCCTGCGGGCGCGAGATGGCCGCCGCGATGGCGTCGATGTCGAGGTAGGACGTATTGGTGGCCAGCACCGCACCGGGTTTGCCGACGTGATCGAGTTCGGCAAACACGGCGTGTTTCACGGCCATGTCCTCGAACACGGCTTCGATCACCAGATCGGCCTGGGCCAGCGCGTCATACGACGTGCTGCCATTGAAGCGCGCCATGGTGGCGTCTTTTGCGTCCGGCGTGATGCGGCCCTTGGCGATCAGGCCGTCATACACCTTCTCGACATGCTTGCGGCCACGCGCCAGCGCCTCGTCGTCGCGCTCGATCATCGTGACCGGCAAGCCGGCATCGAGGACGGCAACGGCGATGCCGGCGCCCATGGTGCCGCCACCGACGACACCGATGCTATTGATCGGGCGTGGCTTGGCACTGCGCGTCTCCGGCGCCCGGGCCGTTTCGCGCTCGGCGAAGAAGGCATGCACCAGCCCGGCGCGCTGCGGACTGTCGAGGCATTCGAGGAACAGCTTGCGCTCCAGCGCCTGGCCTTCGTCGAACGGCAGCTCAAGCGCGCCCTGCACCGCGTCCACGATTTTCAGGGGCGAGAACAGACCGCGTGATTTTTTGGCCGTCTCGGCGCGTGCGCTGTCGATCGCGGCGCGCTGCGCCGCCGTGTCGGCAAGCTGCGTGGCGTCACGGGTACGCCGTACCGGCGCCCCACCCTGCACCAGCTCCTGCGCATACGCCAGGCCGGCTGCGAGCGGGTCGGCCCCATCCACCACCCGGTCGACCAGGCCCAGTTTTGCCGCTTCGGCCGCGCCTGCGTGGCGGCCGCTCAGCATCAGGTCGAGCGCTGCGGCGGCGCCGATCAGGCGCGGCGTGCGCTGGGTGCCGCCGGCGCCCGGCAGCAGGCCAAGCGCCACTTCGGGTAAACCCAGTTTCGCTGCGGGCAGCGCCAAACGGTAGTGCGCCGCCAGCGCGATCTCGAGTCCACCGCCGAGCGCAGCGCCATGGATCACGGCAATCACCGGTTTGCTGCAGGCTTCGATACCGTTGCAGACGTCGGGCAGGAACGGCGCCATCGGCGGCTTGCCGAATTCGCGGATATCGGCGCCGCCGATGAAGGTCTTGCCGCTGCCGACGATCAGCACAGCCTTGACGGCAGCGTCGGCCCCGGCTGCGTCGATCGCCGCGGCGAGGCCGCGACGGACGTCGACGCCAAGCGCATTGACGGGAGGATTGTCGATGGTGACGACGAGAATGTCGCCGTGCATGGCACGAGCGACCGGGCCAGTTGCGCCGGTGTGCATGAGCTGTCTCCTTGATTTATGTTCGATGCTAAGTCGGTTCGCTGTGCGAAACCGCGTTTTGCATTTCTTGTTGCGATCAACGATAACCGATTTTTCGCGAAAATGTAAACGACTTCGCGGTGCCGCTTTTGCGGGAAAAACCGGCAGATCCAGTGATTCGCTGTGCGAAAATCGTCGAATAAGCGTAATTACCTATACTAGGTGTTTCGCTCTGCGAACGACCATTTCACAAAAACTGTTGACACTCACGTTTTCGGTATGTGAATATCCGACTCAAGCCCAGCCGGAGATGCCGGGCATAGGAGACAAGAATGGACTCGATCCAGTCACTGGAAGACCCTTTGCTGGCGGCACCCGCCACCTCGCAAGAGCTACAGCAAGAGTTACCACAAGCGCCCCAGGATGACGCGCCCGACGAAGACAACGGCAAGGACCGCCAGTTCGTCACGGCTCTGGCGCGCGGCCTGGAAATCCTGCGCTGCTTCCGCCCGGGCGAGGCGTATCTCACCAATAGCGAGATGGCCAAGCGCACCGGCATGCCCAAGCCGACGATTTCACGCCTGACCTACACGCTGACCAAACTCGGCTACCTCACGTATTCGGCCGACCAGGGTCGCTACCAGCTCGGCGCGCCCGTGCTGGCGCTCGGCTACACCCTGCTCGCCAACCTCGACGTGCGCAAACTGGCCCGGCCGGCCATGCAGGAACTGGCTGAATACGCCCAGTGCAGCGTGGCGATCGGCATCCGCGACCGCCTGCACATGGTGTATGTCGAAGCCTGCCGCGGCAGCGCTGCGGTCACGCTGCGGCGCGATGCCGGTTCGCGCATCCCGCTGGCCACCACCGCCATGGGCAAGGCCTATCTGTGCGGCCTGCCGCAAACCGACCGCGATTTTTTGATGGACCATATCCGCCTGACGGCCGACACCAACTGGCCCAAGATCAAGACCGACATCGAACAGGGCTTCAAGGATTACCAGGACCGCGGCTTCGTCCTGTCGTCCGGCCTGTGGGACGCGAACATCAGCGCAGTCGGCGTGCCGCTGCTCGACCAGGACATCGCCCGGACGATGGCATTCAATTGCGGTGGCCCGGCCTTTTTGCTGCCCTACGAAAAGCTGGTCGAGGACCTTGGTCCTCGCCTGGTGCAACTGGTGCGCAACGTCGAAATCAGCATGGGCCGGCATATCGGCTAGCGGTGCCGTGGTACCGGCAATCAAGGAGCGACGCCGCTGCACGCGGTGAGGCCCCCGGCTTGCCGTCGTTTTTGACTATTCCTACATTCACTAAAAAATAACGGAGACATGATGAAGGCAAACAAGATCGTCCTCGCCATCCTGGCACTGGGCACCGTCGGCAGCATCAACCTGGCAAGTGCCGAAGAATTTCTGGTCGGCGTGCAGATTCCGCTGACCGGACCGCTGGCCCGCGTCGGCCTGGGCACCCAGGAAGGCATCCGCGTCGCGGCCGAGGTCTTCAACAAGACCAACGGCAAGCACACGATCAAACTGATCACCGTCGACGACGAATCGGCGCCGGCCAAGGCCGTGGCTGCGGTGGAGAAGCTGGCAAGCCAGAACGTGGTCGCCATCACGGGCGGCTACGCGTCCAACAATATCTCCCCTGCCTCGGATGCTGCCGGCAAACTGGGCCTGGCCTATGTGACGTCGGGTGGCGTTGACGATGGCCTGGTCAATGCCGGGCGCAAGAATTTCTTCCGCATCAATAACACCCAGGGTTACCAGAAGGCCCTCGTCGGCCTGCTCACCGACCTCAACGTCAAGTCGGTGTCGATCATCTATTCGACCAAGGATGCGACCCACGGTCTGGCCTCGGACGTCGAAAAAACCCTGGCAGCCAAGGGCGTCAAAGTCGTCACGCACGCGTTCGACCCGTTGATCACCGACTTCAAGCCGATCATCAACAAGGTGAAACTGCGCGACCGCTCCGAATTCATCGTCATGGTCGGCTACGAAAACGACTACGTCGGCATCCTGCGCGCCGCGCGGGTCCTCAAGCCAAGCATCAAGGGCGTCGCCGGCGTGTGGTCGCTGGCAACGCCGAAGATGGCGGCCGATTTCCCGGACCTGATGCCGAACGTGTACGGCACCGCCGTGCTCCCATACCCGGTGCAGTTCTCGACTGAAGAAGGCAAGCGCTTTGCCGACGGCTACAAGGCGCTGCTGAACAAGGACCCGGATTACCTGGGCCAGTTCGGCTACGTCCAGTCGATGCTGCTGTTCGAAGCGATCGCACGCGCCGCCGACAAGGGCACGCTGAAAAAAGGCGGCGTGGTCGAAGAAATGCGCAAGACCGATCGCCAGACCCTGATCGGCCGGGTGCAGTTCGATGCCCGGGGCGACAACCCGAACTTCACGCAGCGCATGGGCCAGCACCAGGGCAAGAAGGTCGAACTGGTATGGCCGAAAGAATCGGCGACCGCCAAGCCGGTCTATCCGGGCCTGCCCTGGTAACGCTGTAAGCGCATGAGCGAGACGGGCAGGATCCCCCTGCCCGCGTGAATAATCGATTGGATGCAGAAATGACGGACTTGATTCTACAAGCCGTGTATTCCGGGTTGTTGCAGGGCGGCTCCTACGCCCTGATTGCACTGGGACTGGCGCTCGTGTTCGGCGCCATGAACGTGATCAACCTGGCGCACGGCGAACTGGTATTGCTGGCGGCCTACATCGCCTACACGGTCGAATCGCAACTCGGCTGGAATCCGCTGGCCGCGATTCCCGCCGCCGTGATCATCGTGACCATCACCTCGAGCCTGCTGTACTTCCTGGTCAGCCGGGTGACGGTGCACCGCGAAATCAATTCACTGACGCTGACCTTCGGCGTCGGCGTGATCCTCACCAACCTGGTCCTGATGATCTGGAGCGCCGACGTGCGCACCACGAGCTCGACCTGGATGCAGGAAGCCTTCATCGTTGGCGAGCTCTACAGCATGCGCAGCGAAGTGCTGTTCTTCGGCGTGAGCCTCGTTTTGATCGTGGCGCTGTGGTGGTGGCTGTCGCGCAGCTGGTATGGCCGCGCCGTGCGCGCCGTGTCGAGCAACCGCGACGCCGCCAAGCTGATGGGGATCAACCCTGGCCGCACGGAGCTGGTGTCGTTCATCGTGGCCGGCATCCTGGCCGCCTTTGCCGGTGTCGCCCTGTTCAGTTATGGCGTCGTCACGCCGGGCTATGGCAGCGTACTGACCGTGAAAGCCTTCATCATTACCGTGCTGGCGGGCCTCGGCTCGATCCCCGGCGTCCTGATCGGGGCAATCCTGCTGGGCGTGGCCGAATCGCTGACGATCACGCTGGCCAGTTCGGCGCTGCAGGAACTGGCCGGGATGGGCCTGTTCCTGGTGGTGTTGTTCGTGATGCCCAATGGCCTGTTTGGTGTGGCACGGAGGCGCGGATGAAACTCAACAAACTCCTGATCGCCACGCTGGTGGCGACGTACCTCGTGGTGCCATTCGCGCTGGGCGGCAACAGCTATGTGATGAGCCTGGTCATCGCCTCGCTGATCATTGGCGGCGTCGCGCTGTCGTGGGCGCTGCTGGGCAACCTGGGTGGCATGGTCAGCTTCGGCCATGCGGCGTTCTTTGGCGTGGGCGCCTATACGTCGGCCGTGCTGACGATGCAGTACAACGTGCCGGTCTTCATCGGCCTGGTGCTGGGCGGCGTCGGTGCGGTGCTGTCGGCGGTCCTGATGCTGCCCGTCCTGCGCCTGCGGGGGCCCTACTTTGCGCTGGCAATCCTGGCGTATGCGCATATCTTCCGCATCGTTGCCACTGAATGGACCTCGGTCACGAACGGTGCCGGCGGCATTGCCAGGATCCCGACCCTGCCGACCGTGTTCGACTACAATTTCGGCACCCACACCGGCAATTACCTCGTCATCCTGACGATGGTGCTGCTGTTTGCCTGGGCCTATGACGTCATCCGCCGCAGCCCGCACGGCCTGGCCCTGCGCGCCATGCACGACAGCGAGGATGCCACGCGCGTGGTGGGCGTGAACAACACGCTGCTCAAGGGCCTGATGCTGCTGGTGTCGGCCTTCATGTGCGGCGCCGTGGGCGCCTTCAATGCGCACTACATCAACTTCCTCGAACCGGATTACGCCTTCAGTGCGGTGTGGGTGACGATCCCGATCGTCGCGGCGATCTTCGGCGGCTACCGTACCATCACGGGCCCGCTGATTGGCGCCGTCGTGGTGTACCTGGTCGATCAGTTATTCATCAAGAACTTCATGCCGACCGGACACCAGCTGGTTCTCGGCGTGGTGCTGGTCGTGATGATCATTGCCAGCCCGGATGGCCTGCTGGGCATGATCCGCCGGGCGCTAAGGAAAAAACATGCTGCAACTTGAAAACGTCACCGTCCGCTTCGGCGGCCTCACGGCGGTCAACGATGTCACGCTGGCGGTCGGCACGGGAGACCTGGTGGGCCTGGTCGGCGCCAACGGCGCTGGCAAGACCACGCTGTTCAATGCGATTTCGGGACTGGTGCGCCCGACCACGGGCCGCATCCTGTTCAATGGCGCGGATGTGCTCAAGGCGCCGATGTACCAGCGCGCGCGCATGGGCATCGGGCGTACCTTCCAGATTCCGCAGCCGATGCACGAGCTGACCGTGCGCCAGAACCTGGAGGTGGCGCAGCGCTTTGGCACCGGTTCGGTCGACAAGCGCCGCATCGACGAAATCCTGGACTTCACCAATCTGGCCGCCAAGGCCGGGCGTGATGCATCGAGTGGCCTGGCGCTGACCGAACTGAAGGCGCTCGAAGTGGCCAAGGCACTCTCGACCAACCCGAAACTGCTGCTGCTCGACGAAGTACTGGCGGGCCTGGAAACGAGCGGCAAGCGCAACTTCATGAACATGCTCAAGGACCTGCACGCCAAGTTCTCGGTCGGCATCCTGATCATCGAGCATGACATCGAAACCATCAGCAATCTGTGCCAGCGGGTGGCGGTGCTGAACTTCGGCGGCATGATTGCCGAAGGCACGCCGGCCGAGGTCTTCAACAACCCGGCTGTCATCAAGAGCTATACCGGAGGCGAGGTCGACCATGCTTGAAATCCAGAACGTGCGCGCTGGTTATGGCGCGATCAATGTGCTGTGGGATTTGTCGCTCAGCATCGCACCGGGCAAACTGACCACCATCATCGGCCAGAATGGCGCCGGCAAGACCACGCTGCTGCGCGCCATGATGGGGCTGATCCCCGTGTCGCAAGGCACCATCACGCTCGACGGCAAGCCGCTCAACGGCACGCCGACCTGGGACATGCACAAGGTGTCGATGGCGATGATTCCCGAAGGCCGCATGGTGTTTCGCGACATGACGGTCGAGGAAAACCTGATGATGGGCGCTTTTGCGCCGCAGCACCGCGCGCACGCGGCGCGCAACCTGGAGCGCTCGTTCGAGATGTTCCCGCGCCTGCGCGAGCGGCGCCGCCAGATGGCCGGTTCGCTGTCGGGTGGCGAGGCGCAGATGCTGGCCATGGCGCGCGGCCTGATGAGCGACCCGAAGGTCCTGATCATCGATGAGCCGTCGCTGGGCCTGGCGCCGGTGATGGTCAACGAGCTGTTCGCGATCCTCAAGCGACTCAAGGAAGATGGCCGCACGATGATCCTGGTCGAGCAGAACACGCACCGTGCGGTGGGCGTGGCCGACCACGTCTACCTGATGCAGAGCGGTAAAGTGGTGCTGTCGCAGGCGGCGAGCGAAGTGAGCCTCGAGCACCTGCACGGGCTGTATTTTTCGCGCGAGACCGGGGCCACGGCATGAATCTGACTGAACAATACGGCCCACGCGAGGCGATGGAATACGACGTCGTGGTCGTCGGCGGCGGCCCGGCCGGCCTGTCGGCGGCGATCCGCCTGAAACAGCTGGCCCTTAATAAAGGCCAGGAAGTCACGGTCTGCGTGCTGGAAAAAGGCGGTGAGCTGGGTGCGCATATCCTGTCCGGCGCCGTGATGGATCCGCGCGCGATGGATGAGCTGATCCCTGACTGGAAGGAACAAGGCGCACCGCTCAATACCGCCGTGACCGAAGACCGCGTCCTGTTCCTGAGCGAAACCAAATCGTATGCCACGCCGGCGTTTGCCATCCCGCCGGCACTGGCCAATCACGGCAACTACGTGATCTCGCTGGCCAATGTCGTGCGCTGGCTGGGCCAGCAAGCCGAAGCGCTGGGCGTGGAAATCTTTCCGGGCTTTCCGGCTGCTGAAATCCTGTACAACGAAGACGGCTCGGTCAAGGGCGTCGCAACCGGCAATATGGGGATGAAACGTGACGGCGAGCCGGGCCCCGAATTCCAGCTTGGCATGGAACTGCATGCCAAATACGCGTTCTTTGCCGAAGGCTCGCGCGGCCATCTGGGCCGCCAGCTGATGGCCAAGTACGAACTGAACAAGGGCAAAGATCCGCAGACCTACGGCATCGGCATCAAGGAACTGTGGGAAATCGATCCGGCCAGGCACCAGCCGGGCCTGGTGATCCACACGGCCGGCTGGCCGCTGCCAAACGACACGTATGGCGGCTCGTTCCTGTACCACCTGGAGAACAACCAGGTTGCAGTCGGCTATGTGGTCGGGTTGTCGTACCAGAATCCGTACCTGTCGCCGTATGAAGAATTCCAGCGCTATAAAACGCACCCGGCGATTCGCGGTTTCTTCGAAGGCGGCAAGCGCATCTCGTACGGCGCGCGTTCGATTACCGCAGGCGGCCTGCAATCACTGCCGAAAACCGTATTCCCGGGCGGCGCGCTGATCGGCTGCGATGCGGGCTTTTTGAACACCAGCCGCATCAAGGGCAGCCACGCAGCGATCAAGACCGGCATGCTGGCGGCCGAGGCGGCGTTTGCCGCGCTGGGCGAAGGCCGCAAGAGCGACGAGCTCACGAGCTTCCCGGCTGCGTTTGAACAATCGTGGCTGCACGAAGAGCTGCACGTGGCACGCAACTTCAAACCCTGGATGAGCAAGGGCCTGGTGCTGGGCACGATCATGACGGGCATCGACCAGATCGTCTTCCGCGGCAAGGCGCCATGGACGCTGCACCACAAGCACGCCGACCATGAATGCCTGAAGCCGGCGGCGCAGTTCAAGCCGATCGTCTATCCGAAGCCGGATGGCAAGCTGACGTTTGATAAATTGTCGTCGGTGTTCATCTCGAACACCAATCACCGTGAAGACGAACCAATTCACCTGACGCTGAAGGATCCGAGCGTGCCCGTGGAAGTGAATCTGGCGAAATACGCGGGCCCCGAGCAGCGTTACTGTCCGGCCGGCGTCTACGAATACGTGAAGCGCGAAGACGGCGGCGATCGCCTGCAGATCAATGCCCAGAACTGCGTGCACTGCAAGACCTGCGACATCAAGGACCCGACCCAGAACATCGTCTGGGTGACGCCCGAAGGCGGCGGCGGCCCGAACTATCCGAATATGTAACGACCATTTTAGAGAAGAGACCATCATGACAACCAAAGCCGCTTTCCACTGGGATGACCCACTGCTGATCAACAGCCAGCTCACGGACGAAGAGCGCATGGTGCGCGACGCCAGCGCTGCCTATTGCCAGGACAAGCTGCGCCCGCGCGTGCTCGAAGCATTCCGTAATGAGTCGATGGATGTATCGATCTTCCGCGAGATGGGCGAACTGGGCCTGCTCGGCCCGACCATTCCCGAGCAATATGGTGGCCCGGCGCTGAACTACGTCGCCTACGGCCTGATCGCGCGTGAAGTCGAGCGCGTCGATTCGGGCTACCGCTCGATGATGAGCGTGCAGTCGTCGCTCGTCATGGTGCCGATCTTCGAATTCGGCAATGAAGCGACCAAGCAGAAATACCTGCCCAAATTGGCCACCGGCGAATGGATCGGCTGCTTCGGCTTGACCGAGCCGAACCACGGCTCGGATCCAGGCTCGATGATTTCGCGCGCCCGCAAGGTCGAGGGTGGCTACAGCCTCTCTGGCGCGAAAATGTGGATTACCAATTCGCCTGTGGCCGACGTGTTCGTCGTGTGGGCGAAGGATGACGAAGGCGCGATCCGTGGCTTCGTGCTGGAAAAAGGCTGGAAAGGTTTGTCGGCCCCGGCGATCCACGGCAAGTTCGGCCTGCGCGCGTCGGTCACCGGCGAAATCGTCATGGACAATGTGTTCTGCCCGGAAGAAAACGCATTCCCCGACGTGCGCGGCCTGAAAGGCCCGTTCACCTGCCTGAACTCGGCCCGCTACGGCATCGCCTGGGGCGCACTGGGTGCGGCGGAAGATTGCTGGCACACGGCGCGCCAGTACACGATGGACCGCCAGCAGTTCGGCAAACCGCTGGCGGCAAACCAGCTGGTGCAAAAGAAGCTGGCCGACATGCAGACCGAAATCACGCTCGGCCTGCAGGGCTGCCTGCGCCTGGGCCGGATGAAGGACGAAGGCACGGCGGCGCCGGAAATCACGTCGATCATGAAACGCAACTCGTGCGGCAAGTCGCTCGATATCGCCCGCGTGGCACGCGACATGCTGGGTGGGAATGGGATCTCGGATGAATTCGGCATCATCCGCCACATGGTCAATCTGGAAGTGGTCAACACCTACGAGGGCACGCATGACATCCATGCGCTGATCCTCGGCCGTGCACAGACCGGCATTGCGGCGTTCTGACCGGCGCAGTCTTCAGGCCGCCTGTACAACGTTCACATGGGCCTGGCCGTAGGGTGGACGGCTGCGCCGTCCACGCGTTTACCAATCCTTGGTGCGCCACAAAATCACATGATGCTGGACGCGTGGACGGCATAGCCGTCCACCCTACAGTGGATTGTTTGGACGCATCAATGCCCGCCCCATGGACCTCAGTCCTATGCCAGCGCCAGCGGCGCCGCGCGGCCACCTTTGACTGCCAGCGGCCCGGCAGCGTGATCCAGCTTGAACACCGCCAGCGCCTCCGACAACTGCGCTGTCTGATCCGTCAGCGACGTCGCAGCTGCCGAGGCTTCCTCGACCAGCGCCGAGTTCTGCTGCGTCATCTGGTCCATGTCGCTGATCGCCAGGCCAATCTGCTCGATGCCTTCGCTCTGGCGCTGACCGGCGTCGCTGATGTCGCCCATGATCGTCTGCACGCGGCGCACCGCAGCGACGATCTGTTCCATCGTGCTACCCGCCTGATCGACCAGCGCGCTGCCCGCATCGACCTTGGACACTGAGTCGCCGATCAATTCCTTGATTTCCTTGGCGGCAGTTGCGCTGCGCTGCGCCAGGTTGCGCACTTCGGACGCCACGACCGCGAAGCCACGGCCCTGTTCGCCTGCTCGGGCTGCCTCGACTGCGGCGTTCAGCGCCAGGATATTGGTCTGGAACGCGATGCCGTCGATCACCGAAATAATCTCGACGATCTTGGTGGCTGACGTGTTAATGGCGCTCATGGTCAACACCACATTGCCCACCACTTCGCCGCCGCGCGTGGCGATGTCGCTGGCCGAGACCACCAGGTCTTTGGCCTGATTGGCATTGGCGGCATTGGCGCGCACGGTATCGGTCAAGGCTTCCATCGCACGCGTCGTGTTCTCGAGGCGACCGGCCTGGAGTTCGGTGCGGCTGGCCAGGTCGGCATTGCCGCTGGCGATATCGCCACTGGCCGACGCGATCGTGTCGGCCGACGTCTTGATGCCGGCGACCATATTGGCCAGGCGATCGCGCATGTCGGACAGCGCAGCCAGCAAGCTGCTGTTGTCGCCCGGCTCGATGCGGATTGCCATCGACAGATTGCCGTCGGCGACCATGCGGGCAATGTCGCGCGCATATTCGGGTTCGCCGCCCAGTTGCTGCCAGATCGTGCGCACCATGAACCAGGACACCGCAATCAGCACGGCAATCACGATCAGGCCGGTGACGATGGTAACCGTCAGGACATTCGTCACGCTGGTTTCGCTGCGCGTGATGCCAGCCTTGAATTGCTGCTGCGCTTGTTCATTGACCTTGGCGACGTCGGTATTGAGTGTCGCAAGCGTCGACTGCATGCGCGTCACGACCGCCTGCGGATCGCCCTGCTCCATGTCGAGCATGATCCTGGCCGCCGAAACCGCCGGTGCATAATACTGTTCGAATTCTTTGCTGAGGCGCTCGCCGGTTGGCCCCATCCCGTCGATCTTGCCGAAGCTGGCCAGCTTGGCCCGCACCTTGTTGGCCTGTTCGCCAACCTGCGTCAGGCGCGCCTTGTCGCCTTCGCTGACGGCGTCGCGCAAGCCGTTGGTGACCGACTCGATGTCGCCCGCCAGTTCCTTGCTGATGTCGAGCGCCGGGTAATCCACGCTTTCAGTCGTGTGGATCGACGTGAGTGCCTTGTTGGCGATGCCGGCACTGACGGCGACCCCGAGGGTAAAAATGATGGCCGAGATGATCGGCAGTGCCCAGATCCTGCGTTTGATACTCATGCTGCCTGCTCCTGAAGTCAAAACCCGCCGCACGCGCGGCGGGGTACCGATAAATGATCAGGAACCGGAATAGACCACTTTGACCGACGCGTCGACCGCGCTCTTGTCGATATAGCCAATCGCTTTCGGGTCGGCGGCAACGGCTTTCTTGACGCCGGCGTTGTCGCCGACTTCCTTCGGCATCGTGGCCTTGCCGGTGAAGACCAGCTTCGACCAGAGTGCCTTGATCTGCGATGGATCCTTGTCCGTGACCTTCTTGTAGAACTCGGCGCGCGCCGGCGCGTTTTCCGCCTGGTCGACCGGGGTCATGGCGGTCGATTTACCCAGAAAGAACTGGGACACCTGGTCCTTGGTCAGCGACGACTCGGCGGCTTTCGCATTGACGACGACGACGACTTCGGCAGTGGCTGGCAGCGCGAGCAACAGTGCGCTCAGGATCACGCTTGCTTTAAACAATTGATTCATTGGGAAATCCTTAGAACACGAAGTCAAGCGCCGGCGCCGACGGTCACCGGGCCCTTGAAGCCGGGCTGGACGTTGATGAACTGGCCGTTGCCTTGCGGCTTGATGCGATCGACCTGGACCTTGAGCGCGGCCGAGGTCGTGAAGTCCCAGCGCACACCGATGCTGTCGGTGGTCTGGCTCGTGCCATCGATGGCCGTGGTCAGCGTGTTCATCAGGCCCGACAGCGCCGCCAGCGTTGGCGCGCATGCGAACGAGGCACCAGCTGGGCAGTTCGCAGGAATGGTGTTGGTCACACCCTTCGACATGATCTTGGCATGGGTGTAGTACGGCAGGAACTTGCCGAAGCGGTAACCGCCCATCACGTAGAACGACTTGGACGAACCCAGGAACGAATCCGGCATCTTGCGCTTGGCGTATTCGGTCAGGACAACGATATTCTTCCAGTCCATGGAAAGACCAGCGGACGTGAACGTGTACTTGCGGTCCTTGGTGTTGAGCAGCACGCCCATGTCGGCCACTTGCGGGACATTGAACGCGGCAGCAGTGTTGTTGAACGTGATCACGGCGGCGTCCAGTTGCGCGCTTTCCGACGATAGCTTGGTGCCGCTACGGCCCACGCGCACGATGAACGGGCCATGTTCGGCCGTCAGGTTCAGCGCGTACTGGTTGCGGGATTCGGCGGTAGGGCCGCCCGAGGTCTTGAACTCGCTGCGGCCGTAAGCGGCGGTTGCCGTGACGGTGGTGTCGGCGTACTGCTGCTGCCAGGTGATGTCGGCGCCGTCGATGTTATTGAGCGGCATCTGCGAATACAGTTCCTGCGGCGGACGCAGGAAGGTGTTGGCGTAGCCAACGTTGCGGTATTCCGAAATCATGAAGGCTGGCATGGCCATGCGGCCGACGCGGATGCTCAGGTCGTCCGACAGCTTGGCCTTGACGAAAGCCCACGACAGTTCGGCGCCGAAGCTGTCTTCGCCATCCTTGCGCACCAGACCCTGGCCGGTGACTGACAACCAGCTGTTGACGGTATAGTCGGCCTGCAAACCGAGATTCGAATCGACGCCGGTGCGTGGATCCTTTTTGACACCCGACGACTGGTTCGAACGGGCGAACTCGGCCTGGTCGGTGTCGGAAAACGTGAGAGCGCCGGTACCGAAACCGCTGATACGAACGGCGTTACTATCTTGAGCAAAGGCAGATGCGACGGCGAATGGCAAAGCGAGTGCCACCACGATGTTACGTGTTTTCATAAATTCCTGGGGATTACAATTGAAGTGGTTTGTTGAATGCAAAAAGCGGCGACAAGGCCTGCGCCGAATCGCATTTTCTGAGGCAATTGCATCCATCAGGAAACTGTTGCAGCAATGAAAATTCACAGAAAGTCACTTTTTGTGTTCAATATCTGTGATTCTGTTGTGAACTTCTAACGCATTATTGCAATTACCTTACGTCGGGCGTTGCACCCGGTAAGAGCTCAGGACCATGTGCGGCCCGAACAGGCCGCAATGCTTGTCCTGGCGTGCAGGCCGCCAATCAGGGCACCTGTGTAGCGGTCGAACGAAGGTGGCGCCGGACCGCGACGGATCGCGCGCAGCCGGCACCGCCATGTACTGACAGTCTGTCAGAACTTCGTTCTGACACCCACGACGAGACGCCTGCCAGGCAGGGGCGCGATATCCTTGAGCACCGAAGTCGACAAACGGATATCGTCATCCAGCAGATTCTTCGCCAGTGCGAACCAGGTCAGGTCAACGCCCTGCACGCGCTGCGTGTAGGACAGGTTGGCGTCGAGCTGGTTATAAGCCGGGGTGTCCTGCAGCTCGTTGGCGGCCAGGCGATCCTGCCCGCGCGCATGGACCAGCGACAGGCCGCCGCGCCACGCGCCCTCGCGGTAGCCGACGCTGGCGCCGATACGGTCTGCCGGCTGCAGCGGCAGGTTGCCACCGCCGTCGCCAAGCTCGCCGCGTGAAGTATCGCCAAACAGCCGGCCCGACCAGCCGGCGCCGGTCTGGTTATAGGTCAGCTCGGCTTCCGCACCATGAATGCGGGCACGGCGCTGCTCGAAGGTCCGGGTGCGCAATGCATCACCGGGATTGCCTTCCTCGTCGACCAAGTCGGTGCCGATGCGGCCAAAGATGTAATTGTCGATATTGTTGCGGAACAGGTTGGTTTTCCAGCGCACGAGGCCCGTGTTCTTTTGCAGCGTCAGTTCGACGTTGCGCGAGGTTTCCTTGTCGAAGTCGGGATTGCCGATGTCGAAAGTGGCAGTCGCGTCGTGCGGTCCGGCCGAGTACAGCTCTTCGATGGCAGGTGCACGCTGCGCATACGACAGCGTCGCCCCCACGCTGTAGCCCGGCATGAACGGCCAGGCCGCGCCCACCGAACCGGAACCGAGGTCAAAGGTGCGCTGCCTGCCGCTCACCGGCTCGCGCTTGACGTTTTCATAGCGCGCGCCGGCGCTCAGGCGCAGCGGACCGGCATCGCCCTCTTCCACCATGAACAATGCCGTGGTCTTCGAATGGGTCAGCGGCACGGTGTCCGGCCCGCCTTCGGCACTGAGCGCCGAGAAGTGGGTGTTCTCGGTCTGGGCGCCGACCGTGCCGCGCAGGCCGGCAATGGCCTCGTGCGTGAGTTCCAGCCGCGTTTCCAATGAGCGGTTATTGAAGATCACCTCGGGGCCATCCTCGCCCAGCTCGGCGTGCTCATAGTCGGTATAGCCGGCCTTGAAGCGCAGCGATTCGATGCCGCGCAACGGCTGTCTGAGCATGCTGTCGAAGTCGTAGCGGTCCTGCTTCTGGTCGATGCGCGAACCTTCGTCACTTGGAATGCCGTACAGGTTGGTCAGGTGCGACGCCGACACGCCGGCGTAGCCCCAGCCATCGACCCACGAGGCGCCGGCGCCGAGATTTTTTTCGCGCGTGTCCGAGTGCGGCAGGCGGCGCATCGCCGAGTCGGGGTCCTGCAGGACCCGGCGATCCGGAATGCGGTAATCGTCGGTGTCGCGCCAGTTGCCATCGACGTGCAGCGCGATCCTGCCGCTGGCGGCGTCCGCGCTGCCAGAGACATTCTTGCCATTGTCGACCGTGCTGTAGCGGGTCTCGACCTGGCCTGTCGGCGCGGCTTCGAGCCGGGTCGGGATGCGCTCGTTGACGACATTGACCAGGCCGCCAATCGCGCCGGAGCCGTACAACAGCGCCGCCGGGCCGCGCAGGATCTCGATCTGGCGCGCGACCGCGCCTTCGGCCGATACCGCATGGTCGTTCGACAGGCCCGACACGTCCGACACTGACATACCGTTTTCCAGCATTTTTACCCGCGAACCTTCCAGGCCGCGAATGATGGGGCGCGATGCGCCGGCGCCGAACGCCGACGCGGAGACACCGAGTTCCTGGGACAGCGTCTCGCCGAGCGAACTGCCCGCCTTGTCGCGCAGCTCGTCCCCGGCCAGCACCTTCGCCGGCGTCAGGATCTGGTCGTTTTCACTGTTGCGAAATGGCGAGGCAGTGACGATCACCTGCGGGGTGTCGTCCCCGGGTGCGGATTGGGCGTGGGCGGGCAGATTCCAGGCGAGCAGGATGGCGCTGGCGAGCAGCGTACGTTGAATATTCATGGATACAACCTCGAGCAAAATGGGTGCGAACGGCAATGCCACGGCGGCGCCACGGCAATGCATCGATGACAGCGGATCGAATCAGTTCGCCCGAGGGGGCCGCGCGGCAGGCACGCGCGGACGGGCTGCGCCCGCACAAGATCGGCGCCAAGCGCCAGTGGACCGGCAACGGCCGTTTGCGGTACGTGGCCCAGGTATTGCGGCAGCGGCAATCCGACATCCAACTGGGCATCGGCCGCGCATTCGGCGCAGAACTCCTGCAGCGCAGGTGCGTCCGGCTGACCGCCCGCTTGCTGCATGACATGGCGCTGCTGCGCGCTATGCCAGTGCGACAGCCCATGCGCCAGCGCCATCTGCTGCGAGACGAGCAATAACAGCGATAGCAGGCAATGAAGGATGGAACGGGGCATGCGCGGGGAATGGCAGTTGACCGGCGCATTCTACGTGATGCAGGTCGATTGCGACAGCAATCGTCCAAGACACGACCACATGCCCCTGATAACCAAGGGAAGGCCCTTAGGGCTTCTGCGCCGTGAGGGTGATCTCCTGCACCTTCGGCTCGCGCTCGGGTGTCAATGTAAAGCCGACGTTCACAACACCGCGCTCGCCAACCAGCGCAAACGTACCGCGCAAGGCATTTTCAGCGGCGATTGGCCCGACCGAGGTTATCTTGCCAATCGCGCTCAGCGTGGTACGCGCGTGGGCCATCCACTCGTCGCGCGAGCGGTCCAGGAAAAGGTTGTCGGCGGCGATCGCGTTGCCCAAACCGTCGTCCCACGACTGCACCAGTTGCGCCACCTGCCGGTGGCGCGTGGCCAGGATGGCCGACACGGGCACCGGCTGTGGGCCAAGACCGCCCCGCTCGATCAGCATCGCGAGCGCCTTGCCGGTGCGGCCATACACCGGACCGTAACGCAGGTTGGTGAAGGCAAAGACACCGACGCCATGCGCGGGCGCAAAATAGAACTGGCTGCCAAACCCCGGCAAGCCGCCCGAGTGACCGGTGATCACCACATCGCGGCTATCACGCTGCGTGTCAAGGCCATAGCCGTAGAAGCTCACGTCGGGATTGCGTGTTTTTCCATCTAGCATGGTTGCGTTGGCGGACAATCCGGTGAAGACATGCGGCTGTTGCATTTCGCGCACCGACGCCCGGCGCAGCGGCCCGCGCTCCGGTCCGCTGCGGGCTGGCCACGCATCGAGGTGGAATGCCACGTAACGCGCGAAGTCGTCGGCAGTGGTGATCAAGCCGCCCATGGCGGCGCCATCGCCGTCAGGCAGGATCGGTTCGGGCTCCCAGCGATCGCGATCCCAGCGGTATCCCAACGCAAGCTTGCCCGGCGCCGCCCGTGTGTATTCCCAGCGTGTGCTGGTCATGCCCAGCGGCTGCAGGATCTCGCGCGTGACGTAATCCTGGAAGCGCATGCCGGACACCTTGCTGACCACCTTGCCCAGCATGATGTAGCCGAGGTTGCTGTATTCGAAGCCTTGACCGGGCGTGGTGGAAAACGACAACCCGCCGGCAATCAGCTGTTCGAGCCTGCTACTGGACAACGCCATCTGGCGGTCGCCCCAGGGGTTGTCTTCGGGCAGCCCGGTGGTCATGGTCATCAGGTGCCGAATCGTCACTGCCGGCGAGTCGGAGGTCGGCAGCGTGACGTCGCGCAGTTCGGGCAGATAATCGGCAACCGGATCGTCCAGGCGCAGCTTGCCGCTGTCACGCAGCTTCAGCACCGCCATCGCCACGAAGCTCTTGGTCATGGAGGCGATACGAAATTCAGTGGCGCTGCTCGCAGCGATCTTGCGCTCGACGTCAGCCAGGCCAAGCGCCCGCACATGCACGAGCTTGCCGTCCAGGACCACGCCGTAGACCAGGCCCGGGAGATGCTCTCGGACAGCGAGCGCCGCGTACATGCGGTCGATCTCGGGAAGCAGCGCGGTGACGCGTTCAGGCCGGCCGGTTGCCGGCGTCTGCGCCTGACAGTTGGCGGCGGTAACGGTGAAAAACGTGAACACCACGACGGACAAGATACGGCAGTAACAGCGTTGCATGCCTGGTTCCTCTGGAAAGCGATAGCTGGTGAAAAGGTCGATTAGTCCGATTGCGGCGCGCCATTTGTCCGCGCCCGTGATTGGCGGGTCTGTTCGATCCGTGCACGTACGGCATCCGCCGTTATTTCTCGCTCGTAGCAGATCGGTGCGTAACCGCCCTGCCGGCTCCAGGCGCTTCGTCCACCGCAGGCACTGCCATTTCGCGTCACATTGTATGGACAAGGGCAGCGGCCAGGATACGACGCGATGGACTCTTCGATGATCTGGCGCTTGACCGTCTGCTCGCGCGCTGCGGCCGCCTCCTCACCATGCGCCGGCACACCGAGCGCCAAAGCGACGCTGATTACAGCGCAGCAGAGCCTGAATGTCATGAACCTTACCCCACAATGTTTGCCGCACAATGGCGCCCGCTGTCACTATAGCGACGATTCCTGCGAGAAAAAACGCGCTTTGTAACGATGCACGCCGCTCCCATTGCGACATCACCCGTCAGGCGACCCACCAAACACGCGCTCCATAAAATCGGTCATCGCGGCAATACTAAGAATGGCGCAATACTAATTGCAGTACTTATGTTGAAATTTTTCACCCGCTTGTCAGCTCACCGCGCTGTTTATTAATCTTGTTCAGATACGACCATCCTCGACTCCTGCCTAATTTTACGGAGAAAATCTGCAATAAAAGACTGAATCTTTTCACCCCAAATTCCGTTATGCCCATCAATAATTGATGAGTTAGTTCTGGCAACTAAAAACGGGGATGCTGCTCGGTCATCGGCCCTCGTCCGCTCCAGGCAAACATTATTGCTGCAAAAATGACTATACCAACTATCCTCGTATCCGGATGAAAATTCGACCTCCGAAGATATTTTTATTTCGTGGGTTGTGTAGTTTGTATAAT
Source organism: Telluria sp. LT2P80 (assembly GCF_059685955.1). Taxonomy (NCBI): domain Bacteria; kingdom Pseudomonadati; phylum Pseudomonadota; class Betaproteobacteria; order Burkholderiales; family Oxalobacteraceae; genus Telluria; species Telluria sp. LT2P80. The sequence continues at coordinate 279,282 of NZ_JCASIO010000003.1, forward strand.
TTCCTAAGGTAATTTTTTCTCGCTCGTGCCATCGGGTACCTATCAGCTGTCCGAGAGGAAAGGCGAAGCGCGTTGCATAGTCGTTTTCAGTGGCTATGGATAATAAAATCGGCTGCTGGCGCTGATGAAACTTTTCTTGCCAGCGTCGCGTTGAGTCGAATGCAGTATATCTAGCTGCATCAAAGGCCGGATTGAGCAAGATAGTGAAGTCAAGAACACCTTTAAAAGGCTTATAAATTCCGAAACGTTCACCAGGATGATGGGTCTGAAGTTCATGAAGTATTATAGGCGATGCAGCACTAAATAGAATTCGTGCTCCAAAGCTGTGACCAATGCCTACTATAAAGTCATCATCATTTTTTCGCTGACGTCGGACATTTTCAACTGCGCTAAGAAACTTTGAGAAGTTACCTCCTATGCTAACTCGGTCGGCAGCGCCTTTTCTTCCCCAGAAAGTCAGATTATCAAGTATTGGGAGCGAAAGGGATTGACCCGGCCAGGATACATAAATTCCTACAACATCAGTGTTTTCGGCCCCTTTATCGGAAATATTCTTAATCCAAGAGGTGAAATTATTAAGGTCGCTATCGCCCTCTTCAGCATTATGTTTCCACCCATGTACATAAATCACAACGAACTTCGACTTTTTTTCCTTAGCTATCCGTTGATTTCCACCACGAATTTCGAAAATCGCATCGCTCCATTGACAACGATCATGGAGCTCTCCCGCTTCAGTAAATTCAATAACCTTCACAATCGGACTTTTTGAGGGGCGGGGTGCAGATTCTGGATCGAAGTGTTCTCGCGAAGCTCGATCGATAGCACCGTTATATGGACACTCCCTTCTATCATCGGCGGTTAACTTTCCATGTTGGCATCCGCTCAAAGCAAGCAGAATCAGTACGCCAATTATCAGACGAAAAGAGATTTTCATTCTAGTTAATCCTATCCGATGGCAACGGGTGCGGAATTACGACTACACTATAATTCCGAAATGTATTTACATTCGATCATGTAAGAAATCTACCATACGGCAATTAAAATTAAAAGAACTTTCTTTGAAATAAAATAAGATGGACAAGTATCCAACGTCGCACTGAAAAAATAGGGTGCATCGAACTTGCGTATGAAATTTGGTATCTCACGTTGACATCTACGCGCTCACTGGCATTTGCACGGATGCAGCACTGGCAGACAGGAAGATTCATCTAAAATCTCCTGACAGACGACATCACAGGACGCATACGACATCACCCGCGAGGCGACCCACCAAACACGCGCTCCATAAACTCGGTCATCGCATCGACCGTTGGCGTGACCCAAGGATCAAACAACCAGAATGAATGCGGCGTACCAGGCAACGCAACCGTCTCGGCAACGACACCGTGCTCGTGCAGCTCTGCCGTCATCGCCTCGCGACCGACCGAAAAACGCGGGACGCTGCTCACGATGAACAATACCGGCGGACTCGCCCTGCTCACATGGTTGATCGGCGAGGCCTGCTGCCAGCGCGCCGGCTGCTCGGCATAGCGCCCGCCAAACCAGGCGCCGGCGGCGGACGGGCTCTTGGCCGGATCGTCCTCGTGGCGCCGTGCTTCTTCGCTCGTGAAATCCGACAGCCCGTCGATATTGATGACCGCCTGCACGGCGCCCTGGCTCGTCATGCCGACCAATGCAGCAATCTGCCCGCCAGCGGAACCGCCCGCGATCACCATCCGGTCGACGTCGGCGCCGTGGACCTCGGGATGCGCGTGCAGCCAGCGCAGCGCCTCCTTGACGTCATCAATCGCCGCCGGATAGCGCGCCTGACCCGACAGCCGATAGCTGACCGTGGCCGCCGCATAGCCGCGCGCGGCCAGCCTTGCTGCCAGCGGCGCCATCTCACTACGGTCGCCACTGCGCCAGCCGCCGCCATGCACCAGCACGACGATTGGCGCCGCTTGGTCTCGCGGCCCCGGCGAATACAGGTCGAGCGCCAGCGACAATTCACCCCGGCGCGCGTAGACGATGTCCTTGCGTACCCGGACCGGCGCCGGCGCCGTGCTGCTGGCGATGCGGATGTCGGGATAGGTGGCGACGAGTTTGCGGTACGTGGTCTCGGCGTTGTATGGCTGGGCGGTAGCGCTGTTCACGGCGCCGGCGATTGGCAACATCAGCCCGATCGCCAGCGGCCAGCGTGTCACAGCGACTCGCCCCGGAAGATGACCGAGCGGCTCACACTGGCGCCGGGCGCCAGCACGGTCAGGCCGGGGTAGCCCGGCATATTGTGGGCGTTGATCGGATGGTCGACCGGCTCGAAGCAGAAGAAATCGCGGCCCGGTGGTGCGTAAAGGATGAAGTAATCCATTGCCGCCTCGATCGAGAGGCCCACGCCCCGCCCCGGCCAGCGCACGCGCGCGACACCGTCCCAGCCGGCGAACGCGTTGTCGACGGCCTCTTTTGGCAGCGGCGCGAACGTGCGATAGTCCCAGGCCGGCGGTACGGCGCGCCGGCTCGACGGCAGCTTGTCGGCGCCCGACAGCCAGACCGCATCGGCGCGCGCCTGCAGCTGCGCGCCGCCCGGGTCGGGCAGCCACGGATGCAGACCCAGTCCGAATGGCAGCGCCACGGCGCCGGCATTGCGCACGGTGAGTTCGACGATCAGTGCGTCGTCATCGAGCGTGTAGCGCAGCGTGGCGTCATACGCGAGCGGCGCGAATTCGTGGCGCGTCAGGCGCAGCAGGATCGAATCGAAGGTCAGCGATTGCACGTCCCACGCCTGCTGCCAGCCATCGCCATGAATGGCGACTTTCTCGCCCGGGCGGTTCGGCGTTGGCACATACCGCTGGCCGGCGTATTCGAAGCCGGATGGCGCGATCCGGTTCGACCATGGCACCAGCGGGAAGCAGGCCAGTTGGCCCGGCTGCGGCATGCCCGAAAAATCCGGCGGCAGGCCGCGCAGCAGCGGCACCGGTTGCGCGCCGCGCAGCCAGTCCAGGCGCGCGAGGCCGCCGCCGATCTGCGGCACGATCTCGGCCGCCAGGCTGTGGTTGCGCAGGACGAGGCGTTGCAGCATGGGTCGCGCCGCGGGCATCAGTATTGCGGGCCGTCGAGCAGGAATTTACCGCCCTGGTAGATCGTCGTCACATCGTCCGGGGCCGGGAATTCGGCCGAATCCGGGAACAGGTGCGCAAAGGTGCGCGAACTGTCCTTGGGCTTGAAGCCCAGGTGCGCGACCAGCCGGTTGTCCCACCAGACGCTGTCGTTGTCCGACATGCCATAGACGATCGTGTGCCCGACGCGCGGCGCAAACAGCGCGCAGCGCAGCAGTTCGGTCAGGTCGTCATACGACAGATAGGTACTCATCATGCGCTTGTTGGCCGGCTCCGGGAAGCTCGAGCCGATCCGCACGCACACCGTCTCGATGCCGAAGCGGTCGTAGTAATAGCGCGACATCTGCTCGCCGAATACCTTCGACAGACCGTAGTAGCTGTCCGGGCGGGTCGGCGAATTCGCGTCGAGCATCTCGGTCGTGCGGTGGTAGCCGATCGCATGGTTCGAGCTGGCAAAGATCACGCGCTTCGTGCCGGCCTTGTGCAGCGCCTCGTACAGGTTGGCCACGCCCAGGATATTGGCCTGCATGATCGGCTCGAACGGCTTTTCAGTAGAGACGCCGCCAAAGTGCAGCACGGCGTCCACGCCCTCCAGCAGCTTGATCACCGCGTCACGGTCGGCCAGATCGCACCGGACGATCTCTTCGCCTTCCCGGGCTGCGCCCATGTCGACGACATCCGACAGTCGCACCACGTCGGCCCACGGCTTGATGCGATCGCGCAGCACCTTGCCCAGGCCGCCGGCCGCGCCGGTCAGCAGGATGCGTTTGAATGGCTTGCCCACTTTGTTCTCAACTTCGGTCATGCACGGTCTCCTGAATGTGTCTATTTGTAGATTACGTCACCGGCGCCGGATTGAACAGCGCCAGCGAATTGTGCAGCTTCCACTGTTCGGCCCAGGTCTGGCGCCCGCTGGCGACGTCGAGAATCAGGCGGAAGAGTTCCCAGCCCACGTCCTCGATACTCGCTTCGCCGGTGGCAATGCGGCCGGCGTCGACGTCCATCAGGTCGTGCCAGCGGCGTGCCAGCTCGGAGCGCGTCGCCATCTTGATCACGGGGACCGCAGCCAGGCCGTACGGCGTGCCGCGCCCCGTGGTAAACACGTGGACGTTCATGCCGGCGGCCATCTGCAGCGTACCGCAAATGAAGTCGCTGGCCGGCGTGGCCGCGTAGATCAGGCCTTTCTGCTTCAGTTTGTCGCCGGGCGAGAGCACGCCGGTAATCGCCGTGCTGCCCGACTTGACGATCGAGCCCATCGCCTTTTCGACGATGTTCGACAGGCCGCCCTTCTTGTTGCCGGGCGTGGTGTTCGCGCTGCGATCGACACCGCCGCGCACCAGGTAATCGTCATACCACTGCATCTCGCGCACCATCGCCGCGGCCACTTCGGGCGTGGCGGCGCGCGCCGTCAACTGGTCGATCCCGTCGCGCACTTCGGTCACTTCCGAGAACATCACGGCCGCGCCGGCGCGCACCAGCAGGTCGGTCGCAAAGCCGACGGCCGGATTGGCCGTCACGCCGGAGAACGCGTCGCTGCCGCCGCACTGCACGCCCACCACCAGTTCGGACGCCGGACAGGTGGTGCGCTGGCGGGCATTGAGCGCTTCCAGGTGGCGCTGCGCGGTGGCCATCAAGTTGTCGATCATCGACATGAACCCGACGTGCTGCGCATCCTGCAGGCACACGACCGATGGTTCGGCGGTGCCGATCGGGATCGAGCCGGCCGGGAACAGGCGCGTTGGCGGCAGCTTCTCGCAGCCAAGGCTCACGACCATCACGTTGTCGCCGAAATTCGGGTTCTTCGACAGGTTGCGCAGCGTGCGGATCGGGATCTCTGCGCCCGGCGCATCGATCGCCACGCCGCAGCCGTAATTGTGTTCGAGCGAGACGACGTCGTCGACGTTCGGATAGCGCGGCAGCAGTTCGGCCCGGATGCGCTTGACCGCATGTTCGATCACGCCCGACACGCACTGCACGGTGCTGGTCACGGCCAGCACGTTGCGGGTGCCGACCGACCCGTCACGATTGCGAAAGCCCTCGAAGGTGTAACCCTCGAGCGGCGGGAAGGCGGCAACCGCGTGCGTCCCCACCGGCAGGTCGTCGAGCGAGCGGGCGGCCGGCATGTGCAGCACCTTTTCCGAGATCCAGCTGCCGCGCGGGATCGCGCCATTGGCGTAGCCGATCGTCACGCCGTAGCGGATCACCGCGTCGCCGTCGAGCAGGTCGACCAGCGCGACCTTGTGCCCCTGCGGGACGCCCTCCACCAGCACCAGCCCGTCCGCAAGGACGGTGCCGGCCGGCAGGCCACCGTCGTTGGCGACGATCGCCACATTGTCGCTGGCTTGCATGCGGATAGTACGAGGGACGAGCTGGTTCATTGGTCTGCCTTATCTGGAAGTTCCGAGAAAGTATGCCATACAAAATCGAAAAGTGGCTAGTCCACCTTGCGATTTTGGTCTGACCAAATTAGAATGGCCTGACCAAAAGAGCGCTACCTGCACGACCAAGACACAGGTAAATACATAAGTGAAAATCACGATGCCGATTGGAGACAAATGAAACTGCATCTGCAACGCCCATTGCTTGCTGCCCTGCTGGGCTGCGCGTTGATATCCTCGTCCGCGCTGGCGCAGGGTCCGTACCGCAATCCCGACAACACGAATCTGGGCGACGCCGGCGAAGGCACCTACCCGATCCCCTATAAAAAGCCGGTGGTGGCGGAAGTCACCGCGCAGTTGCAGGCCATCCGCGCCTTCATGGACCGCGCGACGCCAACCCGCATCGTCAGCAAGCGCACCGGCCAGCCGATCACGGACCTGAAAAAGCCGAGCGCCGACGCGGTCTTTGAAAAGAGCGCCGGCGACTATGGGATCCAGGTCTACGAGATGGGCGTGGTGCATTCGGGCCTGCTCAAGGCTGCCGAGGTCACCAAGGACCAGGGCTTTACCGCCATGACCAAGCGCCACTTCGCCTTCTTTGCCGAGACACTGCCGTACTTTCGCGCACAGGAACAGCAGTTCAAGCTCGAACGGGCCAACAGCTTTTCGCGCTTTCTCGATCCCCGCTCGCTTGACGACGCCGGCTCGATGTGCGCCGCCCTGATCCGCGCGCGCGCCGCCAGGGTCGGGCCGGACCTCAAGCCCATGATCGACACCTGCAGCGACTGGGTCGCCAAGCGCCAGTTCCGGCTGGACGACGGCACGATGGCCCGCAAGCGCCCGCAGGAAGTCTCGCTGTGGGCCGACGACATGTACATGAGCATCCCGGCGCTGGCCGAGATGGGCCGGCTGACGGGCGAGCGCGCGTATTTCGACGACGCCGTCAACAATGTGATGGGCATGTCGAGCCGCATGTTCAATCCCCAGCTTGGCCTGTACACGCACGGCTGGCATGCGAACCACCCGGACGCGCCGCGCTTTTACTGGGCGCGCGCCAATGGCTGGGCGGTGCTGGCGATGTCCGACCTGCTCGACGTGCTGCCGAAAGACCATCCCGGCTACCCGAAAGTGCTGGCACAGCTGCGCGCGTCGCTCAAGGGCATCGCCGAACTGCAAAGCGGCAGCGGCCTGTGGCACCAGATGATCGACCGCAATGACTCGTATCTGGAAACATCGGCCAGCGCGATCTTCACCTATGTGTTCGCGCATGCGGTCAACCAGGGCTGGGTCAGCCCGACAACCTACGGCTCGATCGCGCAAGCCGGCTGGAATGCACTGTCCACCCGCATCACGGCGCTGGGTCAGGTGGAAGGCACGTGCGTGGGCACGACGCTGGCCGGCGACATGGTCTATTACTACCACCGCCCGACGAGCGTGGATGCGCTGCATGGCTACGGCCCGATGCTGCTGGCCGGCGCCGAGATCATCCGCCTGGTGACGAACCCCGCGTTCGAGGTGCAGCACAAGGTGCGCACGTACCACTACATGCCCAAAGGCGGGCAGACCGACTACCGCGAACACCACTGACCTCGGAGTGACTGACATGAACCGACTCGTACTCGCCGCGCTGCTCATCCCCGCAGTGGCCGCGCCGCTGGCGCACGCCCATGCGGACAGCATCCGCGTGACCGTCGAACAAGACCTGGCGATCGCCCGCCCTTCCGAGACCATCTCGATCCCGTGGAAGGACGTCAACGCCGCCCTGCCCGGCGCGATGGTGCAGAAAATCGCGGTGAAGGATGCGCGTGGCCGCGTGCTGCCGCACCAGGTGACGAATATCGCGCCACAGGCGAAAGACCCGAAGAACGAAGGCGTCGCTTACGGTGAGCTGCTGTTCCAGCACAGCTTTGCCGCCGGCGAAAAGAGCGTGGGCTTTACCATCGAGCGCATCGACGGCGTCGCCCCGCCGTTCCCGATCAAGACCTTCGCGCGCCAGGTGCCCGAGCGGCTGGATGACTTCGCGTGGGAAAACGACAAGATCGCCCACCGCACCTACGGGCCAGCGCTGGCGGCGCCCGCCCCGCCTGGCGTCGTCAAGGAAGTCCTGGTCACGAGCGGCCTGGATATCTGGTTCAAGCGCGTCGATTATCCGATCGTCGACCGCTGGTACAACAAGGGCCACGACCACTATCACAAGGACCAGGGCGAAGGCATGGACATGTACAACGTCGGCAAGTCGCGCGGCGCCGGCGGCACCGGCGTCTGGAGCGGCGCGACCTTGTACCCGGGCGTGAACTACGCGAACTTCAAGATCCTGGCCAATGGCCCGATCCGCACGGTGTTCGAGCTGCACTACGCGCCGTGGGATGCAAGCGGGCGCCAGGTCAGCGAAGTCAAACGCTTCACGGTCGACGCCGGCCACTGGTTCGACCGCATCGACAGCACCTTCACCGCCAGCGGCGACCGCCCGTTGATGGTCGCCGTGGGCCTGAACAAGACGCCGGGCGACAAGGGCCAGTCCCCGAAAATCGCCACCACGCGCGATGGCAAGGTGCTGCTGCAGTGGGTCGAGCAGACCACCAACGATGCCTTCGGTACCGCGATTGTGCTGCCAACCGCCGAAGGCTTCGCCCAGGACGCGCTCAATGAGCTGATCGTGGCCAACGCCATGCCGGGCCAGCCGCTGCGCTACTACGCAGGTGCCGCCTGGCGCCGCGCCGGCGAGATCACCAGCCGCGAACAATGGCAAGACCAGGCAGCGGCCGTCGCCGCGCGCGACGCCAGCCCGGTGCGCGTGACGGTCGCGCCCGCCAAAGGAGACTGACGATGGCATTTCATCCCACACGCCGCGCGCTGCTGCGCACCGTACCGGCGGCCTCGCTTCTGCTCTCCGGCGTCAAGCCAGCCCTCGCCGCCGCTACCGTCGCTGCCCCCGCGCCGTCCGACCCGTGGCAGCGCGCCAACGACATCATCGCCCGCTTCGCCACGCCCTTGGCGTTTCGCAAGGAAGACTTCGACGTCACCGCCTATGGCGCCAAGCCTGCCGCGCTGATGGAGGTGCCGGGCCAGGTCGCCTCGCTCGTCGAAGGCATGCTCGATACGCCGGCGCCCGGCTCGCCCGACTGCTATCCGGCCATCGCGGCTGCGATTGCCGCTTGCCATGCCAAAGGCGGTGGGCGCGTCGTGATCCCGAAAGGCGAGTGGTATTGCGCCGGGCCGATCGTGCTGCGCTCGAATGTCCACGTGCACCTGGCCGCCGGCGCGCGCGTGCATTTCTCGGCCAACCCCGAGCACTACGCGCGTCACGGCGCGCATGACTGCGGCGCCAACGGCAAGCTGGTGCTGTCGCGCTGGCAGGGCAACGACTGCCTGAATTATTCGCCGATGGTGTACGCGATCGACCAGCAGAACATCGCCCTCACCGGCGAAGACTGGACCAGCATCCTCAATGGCCAGGGCGGCGTGCCGTTCGAACCGGGCTTCGCGCAGCAGCCCGAATGCTGGTGGGACTGGAAGGGGCGCGGCAAACCGGTACGGACCCGCACCGAAGTGGCCGCGAATCCGGCCAACGCCCCGCTCGACCGCGTCGTTCCCGGTATCGACGCGCGCCTGCAGGCGAGTATCCAGGGTAGTGACGACCGCTGGCAAACCGACTCACGCTACCTGCCCGCGCTGTCCGAGGCCGGCGTGCCGGTCGAACGGCGCGTGTTCGGCCATGGCCACTATCTGCGCCCGTGCATGATCGAGCTGATTGGCTGCAGCAAGGTGCTGCTGCAGGGCTACCAGGTCAATGCCGCGCCGTTCTGGCTGCACCACCCGGTCAATTGCAGGGACCTCGTGTTCCGCCGCGTGAACATGGAAAGCCTGGGCCCGAACAGCGACGGATTCGACCCGGAGGCTTGCGACGGCGTGCTGGTCGACGAGTGCCACTTCAATAATGGCGACGACTGCATTGCCATCAAGGCCGGCAAGAACCGCGACACGCAGCATGGCCCGACGCGCAATATCGTCATCCAGCGCTGCGTGATGAACAGCGGCCATGGCGGCGTCACGCTCGGCAGCGAGATGGCTGGCGGGATCGAGCACGTCTACGCGCAGCAGCTCGATTTTCGCAATACCCATTGGAAGGACGATCCGCTGAACACGGCGATCCGGCTCAAGACGAACATGAACCGGGGCGGCTTTCTGCGCCACCTGTACGTGCGCGACGTGACGCTGCCCAATGGCGTGGCGCTCGAACCGGGGCTGTACAAGCCGCTGGCCGGCGCGCATGAACTCAAGAAGCCGGTCGCCTCGAGCGCCGGCGCGATCATCACGATCGACTGCGATTACGTGCCGGGCGACGACACGATGCGCAGTCGTCCACCGCAGGTGTCGGACATCGACATCCGCAATGTGCGCGCCAGGAATGTCGCGACGGGGAAGGGTCAATTCTCGTGCTATCAGGCGTTCGTGCTGCTCGGCCCCGTGGCGTCGAGCTTCAACGGCAAGCCGGGCACCGTGATACCGCCGATCGCGCGCGTGCGCATCAGCGATTCGGATTTCGGCACGCCCGCCAACACGCGCCAGCCGTGGTTCGTGCACAACGCTGTCGACATCACGTTGGACAACGTCACCATTGCGGGCAAGCGATACAAGCAGGTCTTGCACAAAAAGACCTGACTCGCAACAGGTCAGGCCAGATGAAAAATATTTTTCAATTGGTCTGACCAAAATTGCCAGTTGTGACATAGAATTCAAAAACTGGCCTGACCAGATTAAACAATGCAGCGCCGGTGGACCAACCGATGTCCACCCCGATAAAAACGCATGGAGACAGCATGAACCAACACCCGCACCGCGCATCGCTGCGCAAACTCACCCTGTGCCTGCTCGGCATAGCCTCGGTATCCGCCATGTCGCTGGGCCCCGCGTTCGCGCAGGAAGTGGCCGCGACACCGGCCGGCGCCGGCGCAGCGCAAACGGTGGTCGTCACGGGCCTGCGCGCCTCGCTCGAAAGTGCCCTGAACGCCAAGCGCCAGGAAAACGGCATCGTCGACGTCATCAAGTCGGAAGACATGGGCAAGTTCCCTGACACGAACCTGGCCGAGTCGCTGCAGCGCGTGCCGGGCGTCGTCATCGACCGCGATGCGGGTGAAGGCCGTTCGATCACGGTGCGCGGCCTGGGCCAGGACTTCACCCGCGTGCGCATCAACGGCATCGAGGGCCTGGCCACCACCGGCGGCACCGACAGCTCGGGCGGCACCAACCGTGGCCGCGGCTTCGACTTCAACGTGTTTGCGTCTGAACTGTTCAGCGCCCTGACGGTGCGCAAGAGCTCCTCGGCCGATGTCGACGAAGGCTCGCTTGGCGCCACCGTCGACCTGCAGACGCTGCGCCCGTTCGACCTGAAAGGCTTCAACGCCACGGTCGCCCTCAAGGGCAAGTACAACGACGGCTCCGAGAAGACCGATCCGCGCGCGGCTTTCATGATTTCGGATACGTTCTTCGACCGCAAGGTCGGCGTGCTGGTCTCGGGCGCATTCTCGAAACGGCGCGTACTGGAAGACGGTTTCAGCACCGTGCGCTGGGATAACGGCCCGTCGTCCGGCGGCTGGTGCGCACCGCAAGGCGCTGCCGCCGCCAACCCGGCCAACTCCACCGCGACCACCTGCGGCCCCGCCGCACAAGGTGTCGCGCGCCTGCCGAACACCCCGGAAAACCAGGCTGCCTACAACGCCGCCAGCAGCCCGGACAACTTCCATCCGCGCCTGCCACGTTATGGCCGCCTGACCCACGACCAGGATCGCCTGGGCCTGACCGCCTCGGTGCAGTGGCGCCCGCAGCGCGGCACCCTGCTCACGTTCGACATGCTGTATTCGAAGCTCGACGCCACGCGCCAGGAAGACTTCCTGGAAGCGACCTCGTTCAGCCGCAGCGCCAGCCAGGGCGGCAAGCCGCAAATGAGCGTGGTACAGGCCGAGTATGCGCCGAACGGCGCTCTGCTGTACGGCAAATACAACGGCGTTGACATCCGCTCCGAGCAGCGCTTCGACGAACTGAAGACCACCTTCACGCAGCCGACGCTGACGCTCGAACACAAGATCACCGACACGCTGAGCATGAGCGCCCGCTACGGCCGCGCCAATTCGAAGTTCCGCAATCCGGTGCAGACCACGGTCACGCTCGACGCGCTGAACGTCGACGGCTACACGCTCGACTTCCGCAACGACGACCGCCGCCCGGTCATCGGCTATCCGTTCGACCCGATGGGCAACCGTCTGGGCCTGGTCGGCGTACCGCAGGTGGCCAGCGGCACCCAGCCATCGACGGTCCCCAACACCACGACCAGCGAGATCCGCACCCGTCCGCAAGGCACCGACAACGTCAACAACGTCGGCCAGTTCGACCTGGCGTGGGAAGCCAGTGACATCTTCACGATCAAGGGTGGCGTCAACAGCAAGAAGTACAGCTCGGACACCTACGAATTCCGGCGCGTGAACCAGAACGACACGATCTTCGCACCGCCCGCAGGCGCCACCGGCCTGACGTCCAACCTGACCGGCTTTGGCAGCAACCTGGGCCTCCCCGCCGGAAATCCGACCGGCTGGGTCGTGCCGAACCTGCAGGCGATCGCCGCTGCCTACGACATCTACTGCAACTGCATCAAGAGCGGTCCTGCAGGCGGCCCGGGCGACTTCCGGCTGTCGTCGATCGAGAACGGCAATGCACGCGGCAACAACCGCTCGGTCACCGAGAAGAGCGATGGCCTGTACCTGATGGGCGAGTTCCGCTACGACCTGTGGAATATCCCGGTGCGCGGCAACGTCGGCGTGCGCCATGTGAAGACCGACCTGTCGACGACCGGCTACCAGGCCGCCGGCGGTGGCACCGCGGTCACGGTCGACCACGACTACAAGGACACGCTGCCATCGTTCAACCTGGCTGCGAACATCACCGACGAATTCATCGTGCGCGTCGGCGCCGCCAAGGTCATGACGCGCCCGCAACTGGGCTTCCTGTCGCCGGGCGGCAGCATCGCGACCACCGGCAACCTGTCGATCAACACGGGCAACCCGTTCCTGAAACCGTTCCGCGCCAAGACCTTCGACACCAGCTTCGAGTACTACTTCAAGAACAAGGCGTTCGTCGGCGTGGGCCTGTTCCAGAAGAACATCGACACCTATATCCAGAGCCTGCGTACCAACGTGGCGTTCCGCGATTCGGGTCTGCCGCTGTCGCTGCTGCCGGCAAACTTCACGGGTGAAGAAGTGTTTGCGCTGACCACCCCGGTCAATACCGACGGCGGCAAGCTGAAAGGCTTCGAGATCAACTACCAGCAGCCGTTCACGTTCCTGCCTGGCTGGGGCAAGAACTTCGGCACGCTGCTGAACTACACCCGCGTCTCGTCGAAGATCGAATACCTGGTCTCGCCGACCAGCGACGCGCGCATCACGGACGACCTGCTGAACCTGTCGCCGAAAGCATGGAACGCCACGCTGTTCTATGACGACGGCAAGTTCAGCGCGCGTGTCTCGGCCGCCCAGCGCTCGGGCTTCGTGACCCGCGTGCCGGGCCAGAACAACAACGACGTCGAAGGCAAGAACGAAACCCTCAACGTCGACCTGTCGTTCTCGTACAAGGTCAACGACAAGCTCGAGTTCACGCTCGAAGGCGTCAACCTGACCAACGAAGAGAGCGACCAGTTCATCAGCCGGGCGCGCAACAGCGTCGTCGTCAACAACGTCACGGGCCGCGAATATCTGTTCGGGCTGCGTTACAAGTTCTGACCGAACGCGTCCTCGCGTCCTTGGGCCCGCGCTTGCGCGGGCTTTTTTTCGTCCGCGCCCGGCATGCCCCGGCGGCACGCCGGGCATCCGCCTGGCCTCAGGTACGCTACAATCTACGGCCCGCGACGCACGCGATTTTCTCCAACCTGCCAGCGAAAGACCCATGAGCACCTCGACCGAGATTGACAACGGCCTCCCCCTCGACATGACCATCTTCGGCGGGATGGGCGACCTTGCCATGCGCAAGCTGCTGCCCGCCCTGTACATGGCCTACCTGCACGGCAACCTGCCGACATCGACCCGCATCCTGTCGACCGGCCGCCAGGACTATGACCGCGCGGCCTATCTCGCCTTCATCGAAGAGCATTCGCGCTCGTTCATCAGCGGCGACAACTTCAACGAGAAAAGCTGGGCCGGTTTCCTGGATCTGCTGGTCTACGTGAAGGTCGACGTCGCTGAGGCGCCGGTCTTCGACACGCTGCGCGACGTCTCGCGCGATGGCGCCCAGCGCGTGTTCTATCTCGCCACCGCGCCATCGCTGTTCACGATGATCTGCGACAAGCTCGCCGCCACCGGCCTGGTCGACGCCAATGCGCGCGTCGTGCTCGAGAAACCGCTGGGGCGCGACCTGGCCTCGGCCGTCGAGATCAACGAGGCGGTCGGCAAGCACTTTGCCGAGTCGCAGATCTACCGCATCGACCACTACCTGGGCAAAGAGACCGTGCAGAACCTGATGGTGCTGCGCTTCGGGAACTCGATCCTGGAACCGCTGTGGCGCGCGCCGAACATCGCCAGCGTGCAGATCACGGTGGCCGAAGAAGTCGGCGTGGGCAGCCGCGCGGGCTTCTACGACAGCGCCGGCGCGATGCGCGACATGGTGCAGAACCACCTGATGCAACTGTTGTGCATCGTGGCAATGGAGCCGCCAACCTCGCTCTCGCCCGACGCCGTACGCGACGAAAAGCTCAAGGTGCTGCGCTCGCTGCGCCGCATGGGCCTGGCCGATATCGCGCGCGACACCGTGCGCGGCCAGTATTCGCGTGGCGTCAGTGGCAACCAGGAAGCCAAGGGCTATCACGAAGAAAGCAACGTGCCGGCCGACAGCCACACCGAGACCTTCGTCGCCCTGCGTGCCCACATCGATACCTGGCGCTGGTCGAAGGTGCCGTTCTATCTGCGCACCGGCAAGCGCATGGCGCGCCGCTCGTCGAAGATCGTGATCGAGTTCGCCAATCCGCCGTTCCCGCTGTTCCCCGAAACGCCGGGCGGCGTGGCCAATCGCCTCGTCATCGAGCTGCAGCCCGAAGAAGCGATCAAGCTGCAGATCTTCGCCAAGCAGCCGGGCAGCGGCATGCTGATGCAGCAGGTCGCACTGAACCTCGATCTGCAATCGGCATTCGCGCAGCGCCGCGCCGAAGCCTACGAGCGCCTGCTGATCGACGTCGTGCGTGGCCGCCTGACGCACTTCATGCGCCGCGATGAACTCGAGGCAGCGTGGGAATGGGTCGAGCCGATCATCAATGGCTGGGAGACGCTGGGCGAAAAGCCGCATGCGTATGCGGCCGGTTCGTGGGGGCCGCCGGAATCGTTCGCGCTGCTGGCGCGCGACGGCTTCGGCTGGGTCGAGTAAACGTTTCGACCCACCCGCCGGCGCGGCCTCAGGCCGCGCCGGCTTCCAGGTTGGCGCGCACGCGCGCCAGCAACGCCATCAACTGGGCCTGCTCGGCCCCGTCCAACCCTGCCAGGGCAATCTTCCCCAATGCGCCGCTTTGCCGGCGCAGTTCCTCAGACACGGCCTGCCCTGCACTGCTCAATGTCAGCCGTGTACTGCGCCGATCCGCCTCATCGGCTGTCGCATCGAGCATCCCCGCATCGCGCAAGCCCTTGATCAGGCGCGCAACCTGCGCCTTGTCACGGCCCGAATGCGCGACCAGATCGCTCTGCGTCGCGCCGGGATGACGCCCGAAAAACCGCAGCACCTTGATTTCCATGTGCGCCAGCTCGTGCGAGCCGGCCTGCACGCCGCTGCGTAGACCGCGCATTTGCTGCGAACGATACAGGTGCACGATCGCGTGCATGACCTCGAGCGGATCTTCGCCGCCTTTTTTGTTGACTTTATCAACTTCTTTTTGCATAATGGTGGACGTTATCAACTAATTGATGAAGTGTAGCATGAGTGAAAACCGCATCCCCACGATCGAACGCGTGCGCCACGACCTGAAACTGCGCGAGGTCACCGTGGCGCGCATCAACCGCGTCAGCCCCGGCTTTGCCGGCATCACCTTCCAGGGCGAGGCGCTGGCGGACTTCACGTCGCTGTCGTTCGACGACCACGTCAAGTTCATGTTCAACGACGCCAGTGGCGAACAGGTACGGCGCGACTACACACCGCGCCGCGTCGACACCGACGCCCGCGAGATCGACATCGAATTTGCGCTGCACGGCCATGGCGGCGCGGCCGAGTGGGCGCGCAATGCAGCCATTGGCCAGCGCGCGACCATCGGCGGGCCGCGCGGTTCGATGATCTTGCCGCTGGCGATGGACTGGCATCTGCTGATCGGCGACGACAGCGCGCTGCCGGCCGTGACGCGCCGGCTCGAGGAATTGCCGGCAGACGCCCGCGTCGACGCAGTGCTGCTGGTGGGCGCCGCGGACCGTCGCACGTTCGTGACCCGCGCCGATGCCCGCATCCACTGGGTCGACAGCGACGATGCGCTGTTGCAGGTGCTGAAGGCGTTGCCGTTGCAGCCGGGCGCCGGGCTGGCCTGGGGTGGCGGCGAAGCGGCGCTGATGGCGCGTGTGCGCCAGGTGCTGGTCGAGGCAGGCATGCCACGCCAGGCCGCCAAAGTATCGGCCTACTGGAAGCGCGGCGTGGCCGATCATCACGAGCGCCTGGACTGACAGGGCAGCCGCTCAGCGCGGATAGGTGAACCCGGTGGCGATATCCATCGGCGCCAGGCGTTTGCCATCGCGTACCATCAGGCGGTCGGGCGGCTCGTCGCCGGCCAGTGCGCCCGGCGTATTCAACAGGCCTTCGCCCTGGCGCACGAGCGGGTCGCTGCGTTCGTAGACGTTGCGGCAACCGGTGGCCTTCAATAGCGCCTGCACGACCGGCACCTTCCACATGTCGACACCGGCAGCGTTGAACTGGCAGATCAGGTAACCGTCGGCACCACCATACTGATGTACCTGCAGGCCCGGCAAGCCGTCCTTTTCACCATCGATCAAACCGATCAGCGCCTGCGGATCGGCAATGCGCAAAGCCGCGGCGCGCTTGTCGATGGCGCCCTGGACGCGGCGCTTGATCATTGCATGATCGACCGGTTCGTCTTCGCGCAACGACCACATGCGCCCGACGATCTGCGACTTGGCGTTGTAGGCGGCGCGGCCGATGAACTGGCGCGTCGACGTTTGCACGATGGCGGTGATGCCCGGCTTGTTGCGTTCGTGGCCCTTGCCGTCGACTTTTTCGACGGCCGACAGGTAAATCCACGGGTCGCCGGCGAGCAGGGCTTTTTCCTTGCCCTGCTTGATGGTGATGATGAGCATGTGTGACTTTCGTTTGCAGGACGGGGATGATACAGCAATGCGGCGCCCTTATCTCCCCTTGTTGACGACCTCAGTCCACCGGCGTCGGCAGCGGCTGGCCTTCGAAATGCGCGACCAGATTAGCCACTGCCAGCGCGCCCATCGCGCGCCGCGCTTCAACGGTAAAACTGCCCACGTGCGGCGTGAGCACGACATTGTCCAGCGCCAGCAGCGCCTGCGGCACCTGCGGTTCGTGTTCGAACACGTCCAGGCCCGCAGCGCCCAGCCGGCCGTCCTGCAGCGCCGCTACCAGCGCCGCTTCGTCGACCACGGTGCCGCGCGCGATGTTGACCAGGGTGCCTTGCGGCCCCAGCGCCTCGATGATCTCCCGGTCGATCATGCCCTGCGTATCGGCGCCGCCCGGCATGCACAGCACGAGCATGTCGCTCTCCTGTGCCAGTGCGAGCAGCGTCGCACTGCGCTGCGCGGGCGCCGGCCCGGGGCTGCGCTGGTAGTAGCGGATCTGCAGCCCAAAGCCCTCCAGGCGCGTGGCGACAGCCTGGCCGATGCGCCCGAAGCCGACGATGCCGGCGACCTTGCCCTTCAGTGCGCGCGCCTGCACGTGTCCCAGGGGCGCCTTGGCCAGCCAGTCGCCGGCGCGCACATAGCGATCGAGCACCGGCAGGCGCCGCACCGTGGCCAGCAGCAACAACACGGCGAAATCGGCCACGTCGTCGGTCAGCACGTCGGGCGTGTTGGTCACGTGAATGCCCTTTTCAGCCAACAGCGACAGCGGCACCGCATCGACGCCCACGCCGTGCACCGTCACGATCTCAAGCTGCGGCAGGCTTGCCACCAGCGCCGGCGTGACACCGACCGTGCCGGTGGTGAGCACACCGCGGATGCTGCCGGCGATCGCGTCGAACGCGGCGTCGCCCGCCTGCGGGATCGCTTTCATGAAGTGACAGTCGAAGGCTTGCGCCACCTGTTCGCGCACGTCGTCCGACCAGACGCTGCCCAATACGAGAATGCTCGGTTTCATCGTTCAACACCCTGCCGTTTCGCCGTGGAAGATGGCCCGAGTATGCCAGAGGCGTCGCATGCCGGGCGCGGCGCAGGGTAGAATGCCGGGCTTTGCCACTGCATGAACGCCGCCGTGCACAGCCTCCCAGTCAATCCGCCAAGCCAGCGTATCGCGTCGATCGATGTCGTGCGCGGTCTCGTCATGCTGATCATGACGCTCGACCACGTCCGCGAAACCTTCTATCTGCAGCACCAGGTCAGCGACCCGATGGATGTCGCGAGCACCGACGCGGCCCTGTTCTTTTCACGCCTTGCCGCGCACTTCTGCGCGCCGATGTTCGTGTTCCTGACCGGCCTGTCGGCCTGGCTGTACGCCAATCCGGCGAGCGGTCCGCGCAGCGCGACGGGGTTCCTGGCCAAACGCGGCGCCTTCCTGATCCTGCTCGAAATCGTCGTCATCAACTTCGCCTGGACCGGCACCTTCACGCCGCAGACCGTGTATCTGCAGGTGATGTGGGCGATCGGCCTGTCGATGCTAGCGCTGGCCCTGCTGCACCGTCTGCCCCTGCTGCTGCTGGCGGCCATCGGCGCGGCGATCATCGGCGGCCACAATGGGCTGGCTGGCGTGGCGTTCGCGCCGGATACCTGGGCCGCCAGTGCCTGGACGATTCTCGAACAGCGCGGCAACCTGATGTACGACCCGGTGCGGGTGCGCATCAGCTATCCGCTGCTGGCGTGGATCGGCGTGATCCTGCTCGGTTACGTTTGCGGCCCGCTGTATGCGCGTGGGATGCCCGCCGCACAGCGCCGGCGCTGGCTGGTGCTGGCAGGTGCGGCCAGCCTGCTGCTGCTCGCGCTGCTGCGCACCTGGAACCTGTATGGCGAGCCGCTGCCATGGGCGCCGCACGAGACGCTGCTGCGCAGCGCGATGTCGTGGCTGAATTTCACGAAGTACCCGCCATCGCTGGACTTCCTGCTGCTCACGCTCGGCGTGGGCCTGCTGGTGCTGGCCTGGATCGAGCGCATCGACGCTGGATGGGTACGGATCGCGGCCGTGTTCGGTGGCGCGCCGCTGTTCTTCTATATCGCGCACCTGTATCTGTTGCTGGTGGCGCAGCGCGTGGCCGCGTTCGTGCTGGACCTGCCGCGCGTGGATGTCGGGCATGTCTGGCAGGTATGGCTCGGCTCAGTCTTGCTGGCGCTGCTGCTATACTGGCCAACAAAGCGGTTTGGCCATTACAAGCGCGAGAGCGGCAAGGCCTGGGTCAAGTACCTGTAGCCACCGGCTGCAATGTCGGCATGGTCATTGCCGTCACGGCCCGGGTGGTAGCGAGCGCAAACCCCATGGCGATTCCTTCACGCCGCGATTGGCGCAGATCGCCAAAGCCGGTAAAGTGCCATGGTCGCCACTTCGATGGGATCGCCATGTACGCCAGCAACTGGACTACCCTGGGGCCGCAGCAGGTACAAGCCCTCAGAAATATGGACCGCAGCCGCCAGGAGCGTGGCCGGCAACTCGAGCAGGCCGGTCACGGCCCGCAGGAAACGCCGTTTTCGGTCATCCTGGCCGAGACAGGTCTGCAACTGCGCCGCTACGAACCTGCCGCCGCCGCCGGCGGGCCGGCCGTTTTGTTGGTGCCGGCGCCGATCAAGCGCGCCTATATCTGGGACCTGGCGCCCGACATCAGCGTCGTGCAGCGCTGGCAGGAGCGCGGCTACCGCGTCTACCTGGCCGAATGGCTGCCGATGCCCGACGGCGACCCGGCCGTTGGCCTGGCCGACTATGGCGACCGCATGCTGTCGAGCTGCCAGCGCGCCATCCAGGCCGATAGCGGCGAAGCCAGCCTGACGGTAGTGGGCCACTCGCTCGGCGGCATTCTCGCCGCGATCTACAGCGCCATGCATCCCGGGCACGTGACGGCCACCGTGCTGCTCGAATCGCCGCTGGGCTTCGGGCATGGGGCCTCGTGCTTCGCGCCGCTGGTCAAGGCCACGCCCGATGCGCGCCAGATTGCCGACACGTTCCGTCACATCCCGGGCGCCTTCCTCAACCTGATGAGTGCGATGGCCGAGCCGCAGGCCTTCGGCTGGGAGCGCGCGACCGACCGCTGGCTGTCGCTGTTTGACCCCAAAGCGCTGGCCACGCACATGCAGGTCGAGCGCTGGAGCCATGACGAATTCCCCCTGCCCGGCAAGCTGTTCGTCGACATCGTCGAGTCGCTCTACCGCAACGATGACTTCATGGGCGGCCGGCTCGTCATCAACGGCCGCACGATTGGCCCGGCCGACCTGCGCTCGCCATTGATCAGCGTCGTCGATTTTCGCAGCAAGGTGATTCCGCCTGCCGCGATGGTGCCATTCCACGAGGCGACCTCGAGCGTGCGCAAGCAGGTGCTGCAATACCATGGCGACATCGGCGTGAATCTGCAGCACGTTGGGGTGCTCGCCGGGCGCAACGCGCATGCGACGCTGTGGCCCACCATCTTCGACTGGCTCGGCGCGCCCGCGTCGAACGGTTGAGCAACGATCAGCGGCGCAGCCTGCGCCGCTGATCCCCTGTTGCCCCCATCCCCGTCAGGCAAGTCCATCCAGGTTGGCGCGCCACGTTCCGCTGGGCAATCGCGCGCCGCCGTCCAGTCGCCGTCGATACCATGATTTGAGGAACAGCGAGTGCGCGGCCGCGTGTCGGCAGCACTGGATACGACCAACCACGCAAGGCGCTCCTTGAGCCGCCGGGCAACTTCCTGACATATCCGCCATGGATACCATCGAAGCTGAATGCGTTGTTTCATCACGTGCCGGCACCCGCCCCCGGCCGACGATCGGCCTGCGCGAGGCGGTAGCCGTCATCGTCGGCGTGGTCATCGGCGCGGGCATTTTCAAGGCACCATCCCTTGTCGCCAGTCTCAGCGGCGGCGCCACGCAGATGTTCACGCTGTGGGTGCTGGGTGGCATCCTGTCGCTGATCGGTGCGCTCTGCTACGCCGAGTTGACGACCACCTATCCGCACGCTGGCGGCGACTACCATTACCTGCAGCGCGCATTCGGCCGCCCGGTCGCCTTCCTCTTCGGCTGGGCCCGCTTCTCCGTCATCACGACCGGCTCGATCGCCCTGCTCGCGTTCGTGTTCGGCGACTACATGCAGCAGGCGGTGCCCCTCACGGTGCTGCCCGGCGACTGGGGCAGCACGGCATATGCGGTGGCAGTCATCGCCGGCCTGTCGCTGCTGAACCTGCGCGGCATCCGCACCGGCGCCGGCGCCCAGACCCTCCTGACCATCACCGAGATTCTGGGCCTGCTCGTGATCGTCGGCGCGGCCGCCCTGTTTGCCGATCCGGCGCCGGCGCGCAGCGCTGCCGCGGCTTCTGCTGCAGTGCCAGAAGTCGCCGCGCTCGGCATGGCAATGGTCTTTGTGCTGCTGACCTATGGCGGCTGGAACGAGGCCGCCTACATCAGCGCCGAACTGCGCGGCGGCCCGCGCAATATGGTGCTCGCGCTGACCCTGGGCATCGTGGTCATCACCGTCCTGTATCTGCTGGTGACGTGGGCCTACTGGACCGTGCTGGGCCTGGAAGGCATGGCCGCGTCCGAGGCCGTGGCGGCCGATGTAATGAAGACCGTGTTCGGCGCGCCCGGCGAGAAGATCATGGCGGTGCTCGTCGCGGTCTCGGCCCTCACCTCCATCAACGCCACGATGATCGTCGGCGCCCGCACCAGTTATGCCGTGGGTCTGGACTGGAACAAGCTCGGGCCCCTGGCGACCTGGGATCACGAACGCGGCACGCCGACCGTGGCCATGGCGGTGCAATGCATCGCCGCGCTGGCGCTGGTCGGACTCGGCGCCGCGCTGGGCAGCGGGTTCAAGGCCATGGTCGAATTCACGGCGCCCGTGTTCTGGCTGTTCTTCCTGCTCACCGGCCTGTCGCTGTTCGTGCTGCGCCGGCGCGAGCCGCAGATGCCGCGCCTGTTCAGGGTGCCGCTGTATCCGGTGTTGCCGCTGCTGTTCTGCGCCAGTTGCGCCTACATGCTCTGGTCGAGCCTGTCGTACGTGTACAGCCAGTCGCTCGGCGGCCTGAATGCGGCCTGGATCGGCGTGGCGGTGCTGGCCTGCGGCGCCCTGCTGCTGCTCGTGCTGCGTTCGCGGCACGATCGTCCGGCTACCTGACCAACCCACCTTCCCGAAGGAGATGCTCCGATGACCCCGCCCCCCCGCCGTCGTACGATCCTGCTGTCCGCCGCTGCCGCCACCGGCCTGACGATGCTGCCGTTCGGGCGCGCACTGGCCCAGATCACGGCCGCCATACCCCGCCTCGATGTCCCGTACGTGCCGACGCCACAGGACGTCGTCGACAAGATGCTCGACCTGGCCAGGGTCGGCAAGAACGATACGCTGTTCGACCTTGGCTGCGGCGACGGACGCATCGTCGTGACGGCCGCGAAAGCGCGGGGTGCACGCGGCACCGGCATCGACATCGATCCGGTCCGCATCGCCGAGGCGACCGAAAACGCGAAAAAGGCGGGGGTGTCCGACCGCGCCAAATTTCGTGTCGGCGACCTGTTCAAGACGGATTTCTCGACTGCCACTGTCGTAACGCTGTACTTGCTGCCCAACATCAACGCGAAGCTGCGCCCGCAATTGTGGAAGCAACTGAAGGTCGGCACGCGCGTGGTCTCGCATGCCTTCGATATGGGCGCCGAATGGCCTGCCGAAAAAACGGTCGAGGTCGATGGCCGCACTATCTATTATTGGACGGTGACCGAGGCGAACAAGCGCGCGGTGGCTTGAACCAGCACGGCCGCTGCGATATCCCGCGCGGTCACCCATCATTCTCCAGCCTGCTAAACAGTCGCCCGGCACCATGCCGGGCGAACTCATTATATTTCCCATTAACAAGTTGACATTCCTAGATGAGAATGGTTATCATTACCGTCTTTTGGCGATCTGACCACACCCGTCCATGAAAACGGAGTAGCGGTCGTGTGAATCAACCACGAACAACAGGATAAAAAGATGGATAAGCTGGTCTGCCCTACGGGGCGTCTTCACGTGAAAACACTGACGCTGTGCGTGAGCCTCGCGCTTCCGTTCGTTGCCCAGGCCCAGTCCACCGACGCGGGCACCACGTCGATGCCGCAAGTGCAAGTGCAGGCGCAGAAGCTGGGCGACGCGGTCGGCTCGTACACGATCGGCCGCACCCGCACCGCCACGCCACTGGACATGTCGCTGCGCGACACACCGCAATCGGTGTCGGTCATCACGCAGCAGCGCATCGAAGACCAGGGCCTGCTCACCATCACCGACGTCGCCAACAACGTCACCGGCGTCTCGGTCAACCAGTACGAAACCCACCGCGCGAGCTTCACGGCCCGTGGTTTCGAAGTCACCAATCTGCAGATCGACAACATCCCGACCACCTGGGACGCCGCCTGGAGCGCCGGCGAAGTGTTGGGCAGCCTGGCCCTGTACGACCGCGTCGAAGTCGTGCGCGGCGCCACCGGCCTGATGACCGGCGCCGGCACGCCATCGGCCGCCCTGAACCTGGTGCGCAAGCGCGCCTTCAGCAAGAAGCTGGACGGCACGATCGAGGCCACCGTCGGCCGCTGGGACAAGCGCCGCATCATGGCCGATGTCTCGACGCCTTTGAGCGCGTCGGGCAGCATCCGTGGCCGCGCCGTGGCCGAGTACAGCGCCGGCGACAGCTGGGTGCAGTACCTGGAAAACAAGGATCGCACCATCTACGCCACCGTCGAAGCCGACATCGGCCGCGACGGCACCTTCTCGACCGGTTTCTCGCGCCAGAAAATGAACCCGCGCGGCTCGATGTGGGGCGGCCTGCCATACCGCTACAGCGACGGCTCGATCATCGACTGGGACCGTTCGAAGACCACCGGCACCCCGTGGACCGGCTATGAAAACCAGTATGACAATTTCTTCGCCGATTACGAGCACCGCTTTGCCAACGGCTGGAACCTGCGCCTGACCTACACCGATGCCACCCGCGACGGCGACTCGCACCTGCTGTACCTGTCGGGCGTGCCGGATCGCGTGACGGGTTCTGGCCTGGGAGCCTTTGCCGGCTCCTACGTCATCCAGACGAAGCAGAAAGACCTCGGCGTGCACGCCAGCGGCCCCTTCTCGGCCTTCGGACGCCAGCACGAAGCCGCGTTCGGCTACCTGCATGCCAAGACCGATTTCCACTCGAACAACCGCCTGGCCAGCTTCGCCGGTGAACCTGACGGTGCGGCACCAGCAGTCCGTGATTTCAACAACTGGAATCCGGCGTCGTACCCCGCCCCGGTATGGGGCCAGCAGGCCCGCTACGAGACCAGCGCAACGAAGCAGCAAGGCCTGTACGGCATGGCGCGTTTCTCGGTCACCAACGATCTCAAGGCAATCATCGGCGCGCGCGTGACCAAATACGAAAAGCAAGGCGGCGGCCAGTGGCAAGACCCGTACTCGCTCAATTACGACAACGAGATCACGCCCTACGCCGGCCTCGTGTTCGACCTGAACGACACCTACTCGCTGTATGCCAGCCACACGAGCATCTTCGAGCCGCAAAACCTGAAGGACCTGGCGGGCAACCTGCTCGACCCGATCGAAGGCAAGGCCAACGAAGCGGGCATCAAGGGCGAGTTCTTCGACCGCCGCGTCAACGCCTCACTGGCCGTGTTCCATCTGAAGCAGGACAACCTGGGCCAGGCCGCCGGCCGCATCGACCGCGATGGTGCGGCCGGCCCGCTGCTTGAAGAAAGCTATTACCGCGCCGCGCAGGGCGCTACCAGCAAGGGGATCGAGCTGGATGTGTCGGGCGAGATCGTCCCGGGCCTGAACGCCAGCATCGGCTACGCGATCTTCCGCGCCAAGGATGCAACGGGCGTCGACTTCAACTCGATCTACCCACGCAAAACGCTGCGCGCATTTGCCAGCTATCGCCTGCCGGGCCAATGGAACAAGCTGACCGTCGGCGGCGGCGTGAACTGGGAAGGCAGCACCTACACGATCGACGGCACCGTTGCACCGGGAATCGACGGCCGCATGGAACAGGAATCCTACGCGCTGGTCAACCTGATGGCGCGCTACGAGTTCAACAAGCAGCTGTCGGCCCAGCTGAACGTCAACAATGCGACCGATAAGAAAACGTTCGCGATGTTCGCCGCCTACAACCAGTTCACCTACGGCGCACCGCGCAACACATCGCTGACGCTGCGCTACCGCTTCTGATGGTGTGACGCGGTAAAGCCCTCTGTCGCGGGCCTGGCCATGAACCTGACGCCGTCAGCGTGTGGCCATGGCCCCGACCGCATTGAGCCAGGCGCAATGTTCCGAGGCGGCGAACCCTTTCAGAAAAGCGCGCCGCACCGAGCCCGCCGCGATGCAGGCCGAGACCTGCTTCGAATGGCGCTCGGCCCCGCTCAACTTGCGCACCCAGCCGCGAAACGGGATCAACCCCTCCGCCGTGCGCCGCAGCGCGCCCACCGCCTGGTCCTGAACCAGCGACGAGGCGCGGCGCATCAGGGACGGATCGGCTGGCGACACCGGCGCGTCGAGGTCGGCGCCGAGCACCTCATCGAGCTCGCGGATTTCCAGCGAAATCGCCACGCAGTTCTGGCTGGCCGGCACCTGATACGGATGTCCCCGGGCGGCCAGCAAAATGGCGGGAATATCCTCTTGCGCGACGTTCAGGTCGGTCAGTGGCACGGTCGCTGCCGTCCCGATCCGGTCTGCGGCCGACGACGCGCAACCGGCCAGCACCATCAGCACGATCGGCACGACCAGCGTGGGAATGGCGGCGAACGTGCAGGGTAAGCACCTACGATACGTGGTCATGGCTGGACTATTTCTGAGAGGAAAGGAAGTCAACTCTACCGAGTACGGCGCAGCCCGCCAGTACGCACATCAATCGTGCGCAGTAAAATGGACGACAATTGTCAAATCAGGAGCCACACATGAAACGAACTGCACTCGTCGTTGGTGTTACCGGTATTGGCGGCAACCACGCCGCCCGTGAACTGCTGGCGCAAGGCTGGGATGTCGTTGGCCTGTCGCGCCGCGCACCGCGCGATCTGCCGCAGGTGCGCCACATCGCCGCCGACCTGCTCGACCCTGCTGCGCTCGGCGCTGCATTAAAGGACGTCGCCCCGACCCACGTCTTCATCACGACCTGGATGCGCCAGGATACCGAAGCCGAGAACATCCGCGTCAACGCTGCGCTCGTGCGCAACCTGCTGGACGCGTTGTCGTCGCACAAGAGCGTGCGCCACGTCGCGCTGGTCACGGGCCTGAAGCATTACCTGGGGCCGTTCGAAGCGTATGCCAGTTCGGGCACGCTGCCCGACACGCCGCTGCGCGAATCGCAGCCGCGCCTGCCGCTCGAGAATTTCTATTACGCGCAGGAAGACGAGGTCTATGCCGCGGCCGAGCGCGACCGCTTCACCTGGACCATCCACCGGCCGCACACCGTCATCGGCCTGGCCGTTGGCAATGCGATGAACCTGGGCACCACGCTGGCCGTGTATGCGACGATCTGCAAGGAGACGGGCCGCCCGTTCCAGTTCCCCGGGTCAAAGGCGCAGTGGGATGGCATGTCGGACGTGACCGATGCCCGGATGCTGGCCAAGCAGCTGGTCTGGGCCGCCGATACCGATGCGTCGCGCAACGAGGCCTTCAATATCGTCAATGGCGACGTGTTCCGCTGGAGCTGGTTGTGGCCAAAGCTGGCCGCGTTCTTCGGCGTCGAGGCGGCCGGTTTCAATGGCACGGTGCAGCCACTCGAAGCGGCGATGGCAAACGATGCGCCGCTGTGGCGTGACATCGCGGCGCGCCACGGCCTGGTGGAAGCCGATCTGGATCGCCTGGCCTCGGCCTGGCATACCGACCTCGATCTGGGCCGGCCGCTTGAAGTCATAACAGACATGAGCAACAGCCGCCGCCTTGGCTTCACGGCCTATCAGGCGACCGACGCGTCGTTCTTCGACCTGTTTGAACGCCTGCGCGCAGAACGTCTGATCCCATAACGAACCAGGCAGGTGCGGCCCGTCCTGTCACGGCCGCGCCCTGAAGCCATGCTCAAGCGACAGCGGCAAGACGCAGCGGCGCAGCCGCAAGCGCGGGCCGCTCTTGCCGGCCTGTTTCGCCACCGGCGCCCGAAAGCCGGAACTGGCCTACCAGGCTGGCCAGGGTCGATGCCTGCGCCTGCAGTTCCTGCGACGCGGCTGAGGCTTCTTCAACAAGCGCGGTGTTTTGCTGGGTCATGCCATCCATTTCGCCGATCGCGTTGCTCACTTCGCCCAGGCCCACGCTTTGCTCGGCGCTGGCAAGCGTGATGTCGCCCATGATTTCGGTCACGCGTTGCACGCTCTCCATCAGGGTCTGCATGGTGCTGCCTGCGCGCTGGACCAGTTCAGAACCCGTGTCCACTTTACCGACCGAGTCTTCGATCAGCACCTTGATTTCCTTGGCAGCGCTGGCCGAACGCTGCGCCAGGTTGCGTACTTCGCTGGCCACGACGGCAAACCCGCGCCCCTGTTCGCCTGCGCGCGCTGCTTCCACCGCGGCGTTGAGCGCCAGGATGTTCGTCTGGAACGCGATGCCGTCGATGACCGAAATGATGTCGACGATGCGCTTGGATGACGCATTGATCGACGCCATCGTGTCCGTCACCTGAAGCATGACGGCGCCGCCCTCCTGCGAGACCGACGACGCAGACTGCGCGAACGTGTTGGCCTGCCGTGCATTGTTCGCGTTTTGCTGGACGGTCGTGGTCAGCTCTTCCATGGCAGATGCAATGCGTTCCAGTGAAGACGCCTGTACCTCGGTGCGTGAGGCCAGATCGCAGCTGCCCTCGGCGATTTCGGACGAGGCACTCGCAATCGCATCGGTTCCATGGCGCACCTTGCCGACGATCGACGCGAGACTGTCGCGCATGGTTTTTACCGAGAACAGCAGGCTCGTGCTGTCGCCGCTGCGAACATCGACGTTCGTGGCGAGGTCGCCCGAGGCAATCTGGTTGGCAATCTGGGCGGTATAGGCAGGCTCGCCACCCAGCTGTTTGAGCAGCAGGCGCTTGATGGCGGTCGATATCACGACGCTGAACACGAACGCGGTCAGGGTCAGACCGATCACCCAGTTACGAGCGGCAGCTTCAGCCTGTTCGGCCGATGCGTCGGCGTCAGCCACCTCGCGCTCGGCGTTGGCGACCAGTACCGCGATGTCCTTCACGATCTGCTGTCGTAGCGGGCTGCACTCCTCGACCAGGAATTGTCCAAATGCTTCCATCTGGCCCGCTTCACGGAACTTGCGTGGTTTTTCCAGTGCAGCGGCCATCGTCAGCAATCCCGCACGCACCTTGTCGAACTGGGAGTCGCCGGCAAACGCCGGCGACATGCCCTCGAGCGCGGCGAGATATACCTTCTTTTGCTGGTCGACCAGGTCGAGCTCGTTCCTGGCCTGCGCGTCGCTGGTGAAGACGTAGGCATTGCGCGCTGCCAGCCCGGTCTGCGCCAGTGCTTCGCGGGCGATGTACAGTGGCTTGAGGTGCGCCTGATTGACGCGATGCAGCTTCTGCGTTGCGGTGTGAATGGCCGTCAAACCGAAAATGGAAAATGCACCAAGTAGCAGCATCAGCGCGGTGACCAGACCGAATCCCAGCATGAGTTGGGTGCCGATTCTCAGGTTCTTGAATGCGTTCATTTTTGCCTCGGAAGGGTTTCTGCTGGTTGATGTCGACGGTGCGATCGCCATGTGCACTGAAGCCGGATGCGGATTGACTGACAACGACAGAACGACGTTGCCTCTCTACACGGGTTTGTCAGGGCATGGAACGCGGCAGGTCGACCCGGTATGTTCGTGACAGGGCGTCATGAGCGAAGCGGCGCCGGCCCACCTGGCAGGTTCATCTCACCACTGCGTCATTACAGGCTTCAGTGTAAGCAAAATTTCTCCGCAGAATGCCATGCGATGCACATAAAGAATAGATCGTTGCCATGAAACAACATATACGTCAACTGTACCGCGTGGCATCATCTCGTATCTTCAATGGCGCCAATGCAGGCTGATGTCATTGCCATCGAGAGACGCACATAGCACCTTGTCATTTTTCCCAACGCAGCGGTCGAGCGCCGACCGCGGGCCGCCCGCCCGGGGCGCAGAACGATTCGGCCGCGACCAGCGCAGCGTCTGTAATGGGCGTTTTGCTCTACACTTCCTGTCGCCCCTTTGCACCTACGGCGCCGGCGCGTATTTCGCGCGCGTCGGCGACGGGCGTGCACCGCCTCGACAACCTGGCATCAATCCGCGAATGGAGATCTGGAAAACATGAATTCAAGCGTGCTCGGCCTTGCCACCACTTTCTCGCTCACCCTGCTCGCGTTCGCCGCTGCCCCGGCAACCGCAAACGCGCAGGCCAGCGCAACCGCCCCCGGCGGCCTGCCTTTCGAGGTCAAGGCAGTCGGCACATTCAACAGCCCTTGGGCCATGGCATTTCTGCCTGACGGCAACGTGCTGGTCACGCAGAAGGAAGGGACGATGATCCTGTTCGATCCTGCCACCGGTACCAAGCGGACCGTAGCAGGCACGCCCACCGTCAGCAGCAAGGGCCAGGGCGCGCTGATGGACATCGTGCCCGCTCCCGACTTCGCGGCCAGCAAAATGCTCTACTTTAGCTACTCTGAAGCGGGTAGCGGCGCCGACACCCGGGTGATGCTCGCCACGGCGACACTGGATCAGGCGGGCGGCGCACTCAAGAATACCAAGGTCATTTTCCGCGGCCAGGATGCGTCGACGGGCGGGCACTATTCGGGCCGTATTGGCTTCTCGCCGGATGGCAAGTACCTGTTCTTTACCAGTGGCGACCGCCAGCTGTTCGACCCGGCGCAAGACCCCAAGTCGACGCTCGGCAAAGTGCTGCGCCTGAACCTCGACGGCACGCCGGCGGCTGGCAACCCGCTCGCGGCGAAGGGGTTCACCCCGGCCGTCTGGTCGTATGGTCACCGCAATCTGCTGGGCGTGGCCTTTGACAAGCAGGGGCGCTTGTGGGAAATGGAGATGGGGCCGCGCCATGGCGACGAGATCAACCTGATCAAGCCAGGCCTTAACTATGGCTGGCCGAAAGCGTCGAACGGCAGTCACTATGACGGCCGGGACATTCCTGACCACAAGCCTGGCGACGGCTTCGAAGCCCCGAAAGTGTCCTGGGATCCGGCCATCTCACCAGGGGGCCTTGCCTACTACGACGCGGACCTGTTCCCGAAGTGGAAAAATTCCCTCTTCATCACCGGCCTCTCGGGCAAGTCGCTGGACCGCATCGCCCTCGACGGCGAGAACGCGAAGAAGGTAGATCATTGGGACATGGGCGAACGCATCCGCGCCGTTCGCACCGGGCCGGACGGCGCAGTATGGCTGCTGGAGGACGGTCCACGCGGCAAGCTCCTGATGCTGACACCGAAAAAGTAAGCCCGCAGCCACTGCGTGACGCGGGCCTGCCCGCTGTTGCGCTATGGGTTGTTCACGCAGGCCAGCGTGCCGCCGGCAACCTGGCTGCGCACGCCGGCCGAGATCGCCGCAGCCAGCTTGGCCAACGCAGCGCGATGCCCGGCCACCAGTGCCTCGTAACCCGGCCCCACGTTTTCCTGGAACACGCTGCGGCACGTCTGCACCGAGCCGCCATCGACCTTGCGCACGTTCCAGACCGCGTCGATCAGGGCATAGCTGCCCTCCTTCGATTCGAAGCGCTGGATGTTCGCACCGATACGGTACAGCGTGCTGCCGGCGGGTGCCGGGTTGCGGTACACATCCACACCACCCAGATTGGCCGCAATCCCCAGCGACAGCCCGGTGGTAATTTCATCGGCCAGCGGACCGGCCCAGCGATGGTGCTCCATCAGCTCGATCTTGCCGGCCTCGCCCGCCACCATCAGTTGCGGACGGCGCACCTGCGCGGGAATCGTCACCGGGCGCATCTCGAAGAACAGCGGCGCGCTGGCCGCCGCCGGCGGCACGACCGTGGCTGCGCCGCCGCTGAGGGTATAGAACTGGTCGGTTGGCGTGCTCGAGCAGCCTGCCAGCAGCAGCGGGGCTGCCAGCGCCGCGCCTGTCAGTGCGCGGCGCGCCTGGATAAACAGCGTCATTCTTTTTTCTCCTGAGGTTTGCCGCGAATGAGCGACTGCGGATTGCGTTCGAGGTAATCGGCCAGCGCATCGATCTTGGCCATCGTGTCGGTCACCGACTGCAGCGCCTTTCGCAGGTCGGACTGCAGCGGCGCATCCTGCGCCAGCACGCTTTCGGCGCTGGCGAACGTGGCCTTGGCGGCATTGAGCGTCTGCTGCATCTCAGGCAGCACTTTCCCATCGATCCGTGCCAGTGTGGCGTTGGCCTGCACCAGCGTGCGGTTCAGGTTCACGCCGATCTCGTCGAACGGAATCTTGTCGAGTTTGCCCGCGATGCGCGAGATCTGGCTTTGCAGCTCGTCGAGCTGGCCTGGCACCGTCGGCAAGACCAGCATGTCGCCCTGCGCCGCGATCGTCGCCTTGCGGGCATTCGGGAAGAAGTCCAGCGCGATGTACAGCTGGCCGGTCAGCAGGTTGCCGTTGCGCAGCTGCGCGCGCAAACCGCGGCCCACCATCGCGGTCAAGGCACGCTGGCCGCCGTCTTCGCGTTCCATCGCCGCCATGAAGCCTTTGCCGAGACGTCCCGGATACAGGTCGACCGTAATCGGCATGGTGAATTTCTGGCGCTCGCGATCGAATTCGATGCCGACCGCGCGCACTTCGCCCAGCGCCACGCCGCGGAAATCGACGACAGCGCCCGGCGACAGGCCGCGCAGCGACTGGTCGAAGTACACCACGGCCGTCACCGCCGGACCGTCCGGCGGGCGCAGCGCGGCGCTGCGGTCTTCGGACAGCACGAAGCGGGTGCCGGCCGGCGCCGGCGTTACCGGCTTGCGGTCGTCGGCCGATTCGAACGCGATGCCGCCGGTGGCCAGGGCCGCCAGCGACTGGGTATTGAGCTTCAGGCCGCTCGCATCGAGGCGCAAATCGACGCCGCTGGCATGCCACCAGCGCGAATCCGGGCCCACCAGGCCGATGTAGGGCTGTTCGACGAACACCGACATGTCGATACCGTGCCCGGCCTTGTCCAGCGCCACCGATGCCACCTGCCCCACGCGCACGCGCTTGAAGTAGACCGGCGAACCGGGCGCCACCGAACCGAGCGTCTCGGCATGCAGCTTGTATTCGCGGCCCTTCAGGCCAATCGGAATCGGCGGCGCTGTTTCCAGGCCGGTGAAGCTGTTGGTCGTGTCTTCCTTGACCCCGGGCGCCGCGCCGATGTAGGGACCGGACAGCAGCGTGCCCAGCCCCGAGACACCGCTGGCGCCGATTTGCGGCTTCACGACCCAGAAGCGCGAGTCGATGGCGGTGAAGCGGTCGGCCTCCTTGGCCATCTCGATCTTGGCCACGACGCGGTTGCCGTCTTCGCCGAGCGTGACCGAGACGACGCGGCCGATGTCGACGTCCTTGTACTTGACCTTGGTCTGCCCGGCTTCGAGCCCTTCGCCACTGGAGAAATACACGTAGACGGTCGCGCCCTTGTTGGTCACCCAGCTGACCACCTGCCAGGCACCGATCAGCGCAGCGAGCACGGGAATCATCCAGATCAGCGACGGCAGCCAGCGGCTCGGGCGATCAACGGCGGGCGAAGCCGCCAGCGGCGCCGATGGCCCCACGGGTGGTCCGGGCGGGGTTGGTGGCGGTGTGCCCGGTGGTGTTGCGCTGTCCTGTTCAGACATGTGGTTCTCCGTTCGATTCAATAGGGTCCCAGATCAGGCGCGGGTCGAACTGGTGGGACGCGACCATTGTCACGATCACCACGCAGCCAAACGCAATCGCGCCCGGTCCGGCCGTGATCACCACCAGCGCATCGAAGCGCACCAGCGCGACGGTCAGGGCAACCACGAAAATATCCAGCATCGACCAGCGGCCGACGAATTCGATGGCGCGATACGCGCGCGTGCGCGCCATCGGCGCCGTGCGCGAGCGCGCCTGGGCAGTGGCGTTGAGCCATGCCAGCGCAGCGAGTTTTGAGACCGGCACCACGATGCTGGCCACGAAGATGATGATGGCCAGGCCCTTGGAGCCGGTGTTCCAGAACAGCACAACGCCGCTCATGATCGTGTCGCCTTCCGTACCCCCGATCGAGCGGGTGTACATCACGGGCAGCATATTGGCGGGAATATACAGCAGCGTGGCAGCCAGCAGCATGGCCCAGGTCCAGCCGACGCTGTGGGGAATCCGGCGGTGCAGCGCCGCGCTGCAGCGGGCGCAGCGGTCGGTGCCATCGCGCGACGGACACGTGTGGTTCACCAGGCCGCAGGCGCTGCACGAGACCAGCACCGAATCGGCTTCGGGAATCGTGGTGGTCTGGCGCGCCGGATCGGATTTGCGCAGCGGCGCGAGACGGTCGGCCAGCGCCCACAGCGCTTTCGGTTCGTAGCGCATGACGAGCGCGCACAGGATCGTGAGTATGCCAAAGGCGAACAGGGCCGGATGTGGCTCCACGCGCGCCAGGCTGGTCATCTTGATCACGGTGATCAGGATGCCGATCATCAGCACTTCGGTCATGGCCCAGTGACGCGCGCCCTGCACCGTGCGCAGCACGAGGTTGAAACCGGGCACGCGCACGCCCCGGGTCAGGCCGAGCGCCACGTAGAACAGGGAAGCGAGTTCGATGCCGGGAAAGATGATGGCGCAAAAAAAGACCATGGCCGCGATGACCTGGTCTCCCGCCCCCCACAGCACCGCCACCGCCTGGTACAGCGTGGCACCCGAGAGCATGCCACCCATCTCGAGCGTGACGATCGGGAACCACTGCGCCAGCAGGAACACCAGGACGGCGCCCAGCGTCAGGGCGGCCAGCACCTCGGCCTGGCGCGCCGGGCTGCCCTTGTGCCAGCGATACAACTCATGCTGGCAGCGGGTGCAGCTGGCGCGCTCGCAGGCGGCCAGCGGCCGCCAGTGATACAGGCTGCCACAGTCATGACACGCGACCAGTTGATCCGTTTTCACCCACTCCCCTTACACCAGTGCTTTCACACTAGGTATTATGACCGAGAGCAACTGAACGTGCAGTTCAAACGTGAGCGCAGTCCCGATCAGAAGCGGACCTTGAGGTAGGCCGACGGGCCGGTCAGCTTGAGGTCGATGTCGGCCGTGCGTTCGCCATTGCGATGCAGGTCGATCTTCTGGATGCCGTAGTCCAGCACCAGGCCGATGTTCTTGTGCGGGAAGTATTCCACGCCGACCGCGCCGTTATAGATATGGCCTTCGACGTTGCCGCCGTTCTTCTTCACGCCCGCGGCTTCCGCGTAGAAGCGGACCTGGTCGTTCAGGGCGTGGCGCCATGCCAGTTCAACGGTCGGGGCCCACACGCTTTCGCTGGCTGACGCCGAACCGCTCCACGTGTAGTTTTCCACTGGCGCGGTCGCGCTGACATTGGCCGTTGCCGAACCGGAAATCTTGGCGCGCAGGTGGGCTGCGCCCAGGCCGATGCCGAAGACATTCTTTTCCTTGCCGAACCACAGCTTGTACGACAGGCGCGCCAGCTCGATGCGCAGGTTGGCGTCGGCGCGGATCGAGCCGCTGACCGGACGGCCTTCATACTCCGTGTTGCCGTTCAGGTCAGCGCCATAGCCTTCGTCGAAGCGGAAGTAATCGAACGAAATGCCGTGGCTGTCGCCGATCAGAACCTCGGCCTTGACGCGTGGCAGCGTGACGTCGTCGATCTCTTCGTCTGGCGTGTCGATGCGGCCATAGCGCGTGTCGCCACCCAGGTGGATTTCCGGCTCGGCGTAGAACGCGCCGGCCGAGATGCTGACGCGATCGAGCGCTGGCGATTGCTGCGCCTGCGCCATGCCTGCTGCGGCGGCGCCCAGCAGGATCGCGCCCTTGAGCGCGCGGACGAGGGTGGTGTGGACAGACGGGGCAGCAGTGCGTCGTACAGGACGGGACATTCTTTCTCCGGATAATCAATTGATGGAAGTGCCCGCCAGACTGTGTCTGACGCGGCAACAATTAATTATCGCAAGATGTTAGTTTGCCAACCCACACGATTGAACTGACTTTGTGGTCATTAAGCCACAGCGGAATATCACGCCATGCAAGTTGCATACTTGGCACACCACCCCGCGTCATTACACGAACGTGCCGGGTGCTTTCAGCGGCTTGGTTTATCATCCAGAAACATTAACCTTTTCGCAAACGCAGCCAATGAAGCAATTTACCCTTCCGCAGAATTCCTTTCTGCTCCTGCTCACGATCGTCACGATCGCTTTCCTCTGGATTCTGTTGCCGTACTCGGGCGCCGTGTTCTGGGGCGTCGTGTTCGCCATCATCTTCGCGCCGTTGCAATCGAAACTGCTGCGCGCGACCAAGGGCAAGCCCACCGTCGCCGCCCTGCTCTCGCTGCTGGTCATCGTGCTGATGGTGCTGCTGCCGCTGGCCATGATCACGGCGTCGCTGGTCGACCAGGTCGCCGGTATCTACACGATGGTCAGCAGCGGCCAGATCGATTTCGCCCACTACTTCGAGGTCGTGATGCGCGCCTTGCCGAACTGGGCCATTTCGATCCTCGAACGCTTCGAACTGACCAACCTGGCATCGCTGCAGACCAAGATCACCGAATTTGCGGCGCAGATCAGCCAGGCTGCCGCCACGTATGCGCTCAATATCGGCCGCAACACGCTCGACTTCGTCGTCAGCATGACCATCATGCTGTACCTGCTGTTCTTCCTGCTGCGCGACGGCCGCATCCTGGCAGCGCGCATCCAGCGCGCCGTGCCGCTGAGTGTCGAATACAAGAGCCGTCTGTTCCAGAACTTCACGACGGTCATTCGCGCCACGGTCAAAGGCAATGTGCTGGTGGCGGTCGCGCAAGGCGCATTGGGCGGCCTGATCTTCTGGATGCTGGACGTGTCCGGCCCACTGCTGTGGGGCGTGGTGATGGCCTTCCTGTCACTGCTGCCGGCCATCGGTGCGGCACTGGTGTGGGGGCCGGTGGCGATTTACTTCCTGGTAACGGGCGCGATCTGGCAGGGCGTGGTGCTGGCCGCGTATGGCGTTCTGGTCATCGGCCTGGTCGACAATATCCTGCGTCCGATCCTGGTCGGCAAGGACACCAAGCTGCCCGACTATGTGATTCTGCTCTCGACGCTGGGCGGCATGGCGCTGTTCGGCCTGAACGGCTTCGTGATCGGACCGGTGATTGCGGCCCTGTTCATCGCGGCCTGGGATCTGTTCTGCCGCTCGGACGAATTCCAGGAAGAGTAACAGGACGGGTTGCAGTAAAGGTAAGATACGCGCTTTGCTCCGGCCAGCATGACGTTGGCCGGGGTCCTGCCGCAACCTGATTCAACGAGACATTCAATGTTTACTACCCTGCTCGACTGGTTCCTCCACCTGGACCGCCACCTCGCAGTACTGGCGGCCGAATACCAGTTGCTCGTCTACGTGCTGCTGTTTGCCGTGATCTTCGTCGAGACAGGCGTGGTCGTGATGCCATTCCTGCCCGGCGACTCGCTGCTGTTCGTCACCGGCGCGCTGGCTGCCAAAGGCATGCTGTCACTGGAAATGCTGATCCCGCTGCTGATCGTCGCAGCGGTGACTGGCGATATCCTCAACTTTGCCATTGGCAGTGCGTTTCGTGAACGCGTGAAGCGCGGTTACCGGTTCCGCCTCATCAAGGCCGAGCACATCGCGCATACCGAGCGCTTCTTCGAGCGCCATGGTCCCAAGACCATCGTGCTGGCGCGTTATGTGCCGATCGTCCGTACGCTCGCACCGTTCGTGGCAGCGCTGGGCAGCATGCGCTATGCCACCTTCCTGGCGTATAACGTCGCTGGCGGAACCCTGTGGGTCGTGTCGCTGACGGTTGCCGGCTACATCTTTGGCAATATCAAATGGGTCAACGACAATCTGACCGCAGTCATCATGGGCATCATCGTGCTGTCGCTGGTGCCAGGCATCGTGGCCTGGCTGCTGGAGCGTCACCGCGCGCGCCGTGCCGGCGGCCAGGTCTGACCTGACCACATGTGTGACGATCCAAGCCGGGAGACGATCCCGGTCAGCATGTCAGGCAGCGCAGACGGCCACCGGCAAGGCCATCGACACGGTGGTGCCCATCCCGGGCCCCGCACTGCGCACGAAGATCGATCCGCCATGGGCTTCGCAGACGCCCTTGGCGATCGTCAAGCCCAGTCCCGCCCCAACGGGCGCGCGGCCCGGTGCCAGCGCACGGCGCTCGAATGGCTCGAAAATGTGCTGCAAGTCTTCTGCCGCAATGCCGGCCCCGCAGTCGATGACCTCGGCGCGCAGCATATTGCCCTCGATATAGACCCGCAGGCAGATTTCCTCGCCATCCGGCGTGAACGCACTGGCATTGCACAGCACGTTCCCCAGTGCCTGCGCCACCCGCTCCGGATCGCAGCGCAACTCGGCGTCGGGATTGTCGACCTCGACGATCAAACGCTGGTTGCGTGACCGCACCAGCGTTTCCACCGCGTCCAGCGACAGGTTCACGATCTCGTGCTTCGTGCACCTGCGCAGCTCGACAGGCAGCGTGTGCACGCAATCAACACGTGACGCGTCCAGCAGATCGGCAATGAAACGTGCGAGCTGCTTGGTTTGCCGCTGGACGACGCCGGCCATTTTTGCCACGACCGGGTCCTTGTTGGCGCGTTGCAGAAGGCCCGCAATACTCATGATGGGCGCCAGCGGGTTGCGCAATTCGTGCGCCAGCATGGCCAGGAATTCTTCACGCGCATTCGCCGCGTCCCGCTCGCGCTCTTGCAACCGCCGCTGTTCGCTGATGTCGGTCAGGCAGCACAAGGCGCCGACGACTGCGCCGTTTGCTTGGAACACGGGCTTGGCATGAATGACGATACGGCGCGCTTGGCCATCGCGGCACACGGCGAGCAGCTCGGTCGGGCATGGTGATGCGCCCGCTGCGGCCTGCGCCGCCGGACTGGTGGCCTTGTCCAGCAATTGGCCGTCCAGTCCGCGCAGCGTCTCAAAACCATCCCAGCGCATGTCTTCCACCAGCGGACACGACTCGCCCCAGATCCGCCGCGCAGCCGCATTGACATGGACCAGCGCACCAGTCGGGGAGCAACAATACGCAGGGCAAGGCATTTGCTCGATTGCCCACGCATAGGATTCCGGCCAGCCATTGTCCAACTCGGTAAATTGACCCTCAACGGGCGTTTTTTTAATGTTCATGGTGCATATGCGGACGAGCACCGCTATCGAATTCTCAATCGACATTATCGAGCTTGCAACATTTGCACAGCGTAGGAGACGAACTACCCTGTGTGTGGGAGGTTGTCGTACAGGCTGCCTGTAAACGACAAACGCCCCGCATCGTGCGGGGCGTTCGAGGCAGACCGGGCGAAAGCCCGGCGCGGGAATCAGTTCGACTTGGCGTGCGCAGCCAGGCGGCGGGCCACTGCTGGCGAGACTGCATCGGCGCCGCGGGTCATGCGGTACAACGCCCAGACATCAGCGCTGCCGGTGGTGCGGGTTGCGACGCTTGGCGCTGCCTTGACTTCACGCACGAAATCGAATGCGGTGCTGAACACGGCGGCCAGTTGGGCAGCGAACGATGGGCGAAGGGACAAGGTGGTCATGATTTTCTTCCTGTGTGTTTGATCTGGTATGAAGCTAGTATGCGCTCTCTCAGATAGAAATCAAATTGCGATCCATGATAGTCGTCATTCACAAATCAACTATCTCGAAAATCCCGTATTTGATCAACAACAGGAAACCACGTGGTACGGGCGCAATGCCGGTACCACCATGCATCCAGCGCAGGCCGTCTTAGACGCCCGCCAATGCAAGGCGTCCAGCCGGCGCTTCCTGGCTACGCGCTGGTGCCGGATGGGCGGCGCCAGCGCGCACGTCCGTCTTGAAGACACTGACGACATCGGCCAGGTGCGCAGCCTGCTCCTGCATCGAACCGGCGGCGGCAGCGGCTTGCTCGACCAGCGCGGCGTTCTGCTGCGTGGCCTGGTCCATCTCGGTGATGGCGGCGTTGACTTGCTCGATGCCGGCGCTCTGTTCGTCGCTGGCATGCGAGATTTCGCTCATGATGCCGGTCACGAGGGAAATGCTCTGCACGATATTGGTCATCGTGGTCCCCGCACTGTCGACCAGGCTGGTGCCCGCTTCGACCTTTTGCACCGAGTCGTCGATGAGGCCCTTGATTTCCTTGGCCGCAGCAGCCGAGCGATGCGCAAGGTTACGCACTTCGGTGGCGACGACGGCAAAGCCACGGCCCTGTTCACCGGCACGCGCCGCTTCCACGGCGGCATTCAGCGCCAGGATATTGGTCTGGAACGCGATGCTGTCGATGACACTGGTGATGTCGACGATCTTGCGCGACGAGGCATTGATCTCGCTCATCGTGCCGACCACTTGCGCAATCACGGCGCCGCCCTGCCCGGCAATGCTGGCCGCTTCGGAGGCCATCGTGTTGGCGCGGCGGGCGTTATCGGCATTCTGGCGCACGGTGGACGTGAGTTCTTCCATCGACGAAGCAGTTTCTTCCAGCGAACCGGCCTGCTGTTCGGTGCGACGCGACAGGTCCAGATTGCCGGCAGCGATTTCGGCCGAGGCAGTCGCGATGGTTTCCGTACCGGCCCGGACGCGGGTTACGATACCGAGCAGGTTATCGTTCATTTTCTGCAAGGCCGCCATCAACTGGCCGGTCTCGTCGCGGGTCGTGACGGTGAACTGGCTGCCCAGGTCGCCCGACGACACGCGGTCGGCAACCGCCACCGCATCCTGGATCGGCCGCACGATCGAGCGGGTAATGAAGATGCCGAAGGAAACGCCCAGCACGATGGCGAGCGTTCCCAGGCCGATCAGGGTCGTACGCGCCGTGTCATACGCTGCAGCCGCATCGGCCACGAATTTTCCTGCCGAGTTTTGCTGGGCAACCGCAAGCTTGTTGATCGATTCGAGGTAGGCAAGGCTCGTCGGGCGCATCTGGGTGTCGAAGATGCGTCGTGCGCCTTCCGTGTCGCCGCCATTCTTGGCAGCGAGCAGCGCGGTGCGTGCGGCCAGGTACGGCGCCCGGGCAGCCACCACCTCTTCGAGCTGGGCCTGCGACTTCGGGTTGCGCAAGCCGGCCTTGATCGTTTGCTGCAATTCGGTGGAGCGCACCGAGCCTGCTGCAATACGGTCAGTGATGATCCTGACCTGCTCCGGCTCTGGCGTGCGGTACGCCATTTCCATCAGCGTGGTGTTGACTTCGATGATCTTGGACCACTCGGCCACGTTGCGCTGGTTCTTCATGCTGGTATTGACCACGCGATCGGTCGCATCCTTCATGTCGCCCATGCGACCGAGGGTCACGACGATCACGATGGCCATGAGGATCAGTACGGCCGCATAGCTGAACGCCAGGCGCGTGCCTATTTTTAAGTTTTTCATCAACGGTTATCCGGGAGGGTGTGTGTGAGACCGGCGCCCTGCGTATGCAAAGGAACGCCGCATGGGCAAAGATGCCCAAAAGAAATATCATCGCACATGCGACACCCTCGCGTGTTGCACACGGCCAACATCTTCGGCTAACAGAGACGAATCTTCGTGTAATACGCGTAAATACTTTCAACCTCAAACATGGTCGATTCAGCATGCATGCGACGCTGCTCGGTCTTCTGCGCCGATGGATCGGACAGACTGCCGTGCAGCGCGAACCTGTACTGCACGCTCAGTGACCGGCCACCGGGGTCATCGCGCGGAAGATCTGGATGACTGCCGGTCCCAGCAACACCACCAGCAACGCCGGAAAAATGCAGAAGATCAGCGGGAACAACAGCTTGGTTGCAATCTGCCCCGCCTTCTCTTCCACCAGTTGCCGCCGCCGCGTGCGCAGTTGTTCCGATTGCACACGCAGCGCGGTGCCGACGCTGGTGCCGAAGCGTTCGGCCTGGATCAGCATTTTGACGAGCGCATCCACGTCTTCCACGCCGGTGCGCAGCGCCAGATTGCGCAGCGCTTTTTCCTTGGCGCTGCCGGCGCGCAGTTCGAGCGTCACCAGTTGCAGCTCATCGGCCAGCACCGGACTTTTCAGGCCGATCTCGTTGCCCACGCGAGCCAGCGCCGCATCCATCGCCAGACCCGCTTCGACACAGACGGTCATCAGGTCGAGCGCATCGGGGAAGCTTTCGAAGATGTCGCGCTGGCGATTGGCGACACGGCGCTTCAGGAGAAAGTCCGGCAGGTAGTAGCCGATGCTGGCCGCGCTCACCAGCAACAGGAAGGTCAGCGCCAGAGGCCGGTCAGGCTGGTGCGGCAGCGCGATCCAGACCAGCAGTGGCAGGCCGATCGTCAGCACCGATTTGCCGGCGTGGTACAGCCCGGGAGCCGAGGGCGCGCGCCAGCCGGCATTGATGAAGCGCAGCCGCAATGGCGAGGATTCCCACCCGTCGGTCGGCACCGACAGCTTGGCCAGCGGCTCGGCGAAATCGGCCAGGCGCGCGCCCCAGCCGTCCCCGCGCCGGGTCTTGGGCATATCGCGCTCGTCCAGCGCCACCAGACGCGCCTTGACGGGATCGCGCGTGAGCAGCAGCAAGGCTGCCACCGCAATGCCGAACACCAGCAGGAACATCGCTGCCAGCATGAGAATGTTTGCCATGGTCATCGTGTCGTACTTTCGTTACATCCGGATGCGGACGATCTTGCGGATCGCCAGCACGCCAAAACCCATCATGCCCAGCGCCGCGCCGCTCAGCTGGCGCCCGATCGGATCATTGACCAGCACACCCATTGTCTCGGGATTGGCCAGCGCCATCATGCCGCCGGCGCCAAACGGCAGCAGGCACAGCACCCAGGCCGAGATGCGACCCTCGGCAGACAGCACGCGCACCTGGCCGGCCAGCTTGTGGCGATCGCGGATGATGCTCGAAATCGACGTCAGCAATTCAGTCAGGTTGCCACCGCTCTCGCGCTGGATCAGCACGGCGACGACGAAGTACTGCAAATCCATGCTCGGTACGCGCTGCGCCAGGTTATTCAGCGCGTCGCCCATCGAGACGCCAAAGTTGACTTCATCGAATGCGGTCTTGAATTCTTCGCCCAGCGGTGCACTCACCTCGTCGGCCGCCAGTTTCAGCGCCGTCGGAAACGCGTGGCCGGCGCGCATCGCGCGGCTCATCATGTCGAGCGCTTCAGGCAGCTGGCGCTCGAAGCGCACCATGCGCGCATCGCGCGCGCGCGTCAGGCGCAGCAGCGGCAGCCACCCGGCAACGAGGGTGCAACCCACGAAGCCGAGCAAGGGCAGGCGCAGCAGCAACGCCGCCACGATCCCGCCAACCGCACACGCTGCGCACACGGCCAGCAGCGACGCCACTTTCTGCGCACTGCCCGCCTGCAGCAGCATGCGGTCCAGCCGGTACACACCAGGCACGCGGCGCAGCAACGGTTCCAGCTCCGGGTTGTCGGACAGGCGCCGTTCCTTGACGATGGTGACATCGAGTTCGCGCGTCTCGCGCCCGATCACGCTGCGCAGGCGGCGCGCGATGCGCTCGGCTTCCGGGTTGTTGTTCGCCTGCCAGGCCGTATACACGCCCCATACCAGCAGCAGGACGGCGACGAACAGCAGCAGGATGAACAGGAGGAAGGTGGTATCCATGCCAGGGGTCCTAACGCGGCTCGAAGATGTGCGGCGCCAGGTTCACGCCGAACGTGCGCAGGCGCTCGGCAAAGTGCGGCCGCACACCGGTGGCGGTGGACTGACCCAGCACCGTGCCATCGTCCGCCACGCCGGTCTGGCGGAACGTGAAGATCTCCTGCATCGTGATGACGTCGCCCTCCATGCCCGTCACTTCCGTGATCGACAGCACCTTGCGCTTGCCGTCGGTCAGGCGCGAAACCTGCACGACGACGCCCACGGCCGACGAGATCTGCTGGCGCATGGCCTTCGGCGGCAGGTTCGGCGCCGCCATGCTGATCATGTTTTCCAGGCGCGTGAGCGCTTCGCGCGGCGTATTGGCGTGCAGGGTCGCCATCGAGCCTTCGTGGCCGGTGTTCATCGCGCCCAGCATGTCCATGGCTTCTTCGCCGCGTACCTCGCCCAGGATGATGCGGTCGGGGCGCATCCGCAGCGCGTTCTTGACCAGCGCGCGCTGGGTCACTTCGCCCTTGCCTTCGATGTTCGCAGGGCGCGTTTCCAGACGCACCACGTGCGGCTGCTGCAGCTGCAGTTCGGCCGCGTCTTCGACCGTCACGATGCGCTCGTTGTGGCTGATGAAGCCCGAGATCACATTGAGCATCGTCGTCTTGCCCGAACCCGTGCCGCCCGAGATCACGATATTGACCTTGGCCTTGCCCAGGCCCTGCAGCACCTCGGCCATGTCGGCCGTCATGCTGCCATATGCCACCAGGTCGGCCAGGCGCAGCGGATCGGCCGAGAAGCGCCGGATCGACATCACGGCGCCATCGATCGCCAGCGGCGGGATGATCGCGTTCACGCGCGAGCCGTCCGGCAGGCGCGCATCGACCATCGGGCTCGATTCGTCGATGCGGCGCCCCACGCGCGAGACGATCTTGTCGATGATCTTCATCAGGTGGGCTTCGTCGGTGAAGGTCACGTCGGTCAGTTCGAGCTTGCCGCGCCGTTCGACGTAGACCTGCTTGTGCGTGTTGACCAGGATGTCCGAGACGGTCGGGTCTTCCAGCAGCGGCTCGAGCGGGCCGAAGCCCAGCATCTCGTTCTGGATATCGCGCGTGAGCATCTTGCGCTCGGCGTCGTTGATGACGACCATTTCTTCTTCGAGCAGGCGCTCGACCAGCAGGCGCAGCTCTTGCCGGATCTGGTCGCCGTTCAGGCGCTGCATGCTTTCCAGGTCGATGCGGTCGAGCAGCGCTTCGTGGATGCGGGACTTGAGCTGGTGATACGCGCGGTTGTCGATCGGCCCGCCGCGCACGGCGGCGGCGCGCGGCGCCGGAGCGCCACTGGTCACGCGCGTCGGTGCGCTCGCTATCGTGCTGGTGCTGCTGGCCAGGGCTGCGCTGCCGAGGCGTTCGCGCAGCGAAGCAGATGGGATCATGTTCATGTCGTTGGATTCCTTGGACAATTCGCGGGTCATGCGTCAGTCTTGCGGCGCTTGAACAGGCGCGCCATCACGCTGGCCGCCGCCTGCGGCGCCGCCTCGCCCGTCTGGCTGCGCGCCATGGTCATCAAGGCCGCGCTCAGCGGGCTCTCGGGCGCCAGGCGCGTGATCGGCACGCCCTGATTGACCGACTTGGCCGCCGCATCGTAGTGATTCGGCATCGTGCGCAGGTGGGTCGTGTCAAAGGCCTGCTCGAGGTCCTTGAGCTTGATGTCGCTGTTGTTGTCGTGGCGGTTCACCACGATTTCGACCTTGTCGTTGCCATATTCGAGATTGCGGAACACGTCGAGCAGGCGCTTGCCGTCGCGGATATACGGCAGCGTCGTTTGCAGTACCGGGTAGATCGTGTCGGCATGGTCGAGCGCGCGGATCGTCACCGGATCCAGGCTGCGCGCGACGTCGAGCACGATGAAATCGTACTGGCG
Source organism: Telluria sp. LT2P80 (assembly GCF_059685955.1). Lineage (NCBI taxonomy): Bacteria > Pseudomonadati > Pseudomonadota > Betaproteobacteria > Burkholderiales > Oxalobacteraceae > Telluria > Telluria sp. LT2P80. The sequence continues at coordinate 323,662 of NZ_JCASIO010000003.1, forward strand.
GCGCGCCAGCTTGATGATCGCGTCGATGTGCTCCGGCTTGACGTCGCTGGCATGGGCCGGATCCGATGGCGCAGCCAGCACGCTGAAGTTCGGCGTCACGGCAACCATGCTCGACGACAGAAACGACGGATCGAGCCGGTGGATCTGGGTTGCGACATCCGACAGTGTAGCAAGCGGCTTGCTGTCCGAGACGAACAGTGACGCGTCGCCGAACTGCAGATTCATGTCGATCATGGCGACACGCTTGTTGCCGCCGGCCGACAACGCATAGGCCAGGTTCGTGGCCAGGAAGGTTGCGCCACTGCCGCCCTTGCAGGAAATAAAAGCCAGCACCTTCCCCTGCGCGGCGCCCTGGCTGCCGAACTTCTCGGCGATGTGGTCGACGGCCTTGGCCAGGTCGGCCGCGCCGGGCGCGGCAGGCAGCACTTCGCGCACGCCGGCGCGCATCGCGCGCAGCAGAAAATCCTGCGACAGGTCGCCCGACAGCACGATGAACGCCATGCGCGGGAACAGATGGCCGAGCCGCTCGAGCTGGTCAAGATCACCCTCGTCGGCGCGCGGCTGGTCGACCACCAGCAGGTCGGGGATGGCGTCGTCGCTCATCGTCGACAGGCGCGCCGGGGTGCCGGCGATCATGTCGACTTCGTCGCTGCCCGGGCGTGCGCGCAATTGGCGCGACAGCTCGATCAGGTGGCGCTCATCGCGCGAAAGGACTGCGATTTTCATGATGATCTCTATTTGTTCGCGCCGAACAGCGTGCTGTCGACCTGGGGTGCGGGCGCGGCGAACGAGCCCTGGTAATTCTTGTAGCCGAGGATCGCGGCGCGGGCGTCGTTGCCCGGCACCGACGGCGCGGCCTGGGGCGTGATGACCTGGCTGGCCATGATGCTCCGCACGGTGGTGCCGGTGCCGGCGGGCGTGTCGGTTGCGCAGCCGCCCAGCAGGAGCGTGCAGGATGCGGCGAGGATGGCGGTGGTGATGGTCTTCATGATCATTTCTCTGGTGCGACAGGAGCGGCGCGGCCTTCGAGCTGGCCGCCAAGCAGGAATTCGGCGCGGGTCGGCTGCACGTAACCGTCGGTCGGCAATGCGGGCTGCGACTGCATCGGCTTGGCCAGGCGCGGCGTCACGATGAACACCAGTTCGGTGCGGTCGTTCTGGAAGTCGCTGCTGCGAAACAAGGTGCCGAGCACCGGGACGTCGCCCAGGAACGGGAAGCGCTTGATGGTGCTGGTCACGTTATTGCGGATCAGGCCACCGATGGCGAAACTCTGGCCATCCTGCAGCTGCACGGTGGTCGCCGCGCGGCGCGTCGTAAACGATGGCAGGATCGCGGTCGCGCTGTTGCTGGAACCGCCCGTGCTGATGCCGATGCCTTCGCGATTGAGTTCCGATACTTCCGGTGCCACGCGCAGGTTGATGCGCCCACCCGCCAGCACGGTCGGCGTGAATTTCACCGCCACGCCATACTCTTTTTCTTCGAGCGTGATCAGGCCCGCGCCGCCGGATGAATTCTGCGCGACCGGGATGAAGATCTTGCCGCCGGCAAGAAAACTCGCCTCTTGCCCACTGATGGCCATGACGTTCGGCTCGGCCAGGATCTTGACCAGCCCGTCGCGCTTTTCGCCGTCGATGGTGAGTTCCTTGATGCCGGTGCCCACGGCGCTGACGGCGCCGGCGCCGCCACTGAGCAGGCTCGATACGGCGGCATAGGTCCAGTTCCCGTTGGTCTTGGAAAAACCTGCCTTGGCGCCCAGCTGGTCCACGAGCGACTTCGAGATTTCGGCGATCTTCACTTCCAGCATGACCTGCTGGGGTGCCGCGATCGACAGCATGTTCAATACTTTCGCTGCGGCGCCAGAGCCTGCAGCCGGTGCCGATGCAGGCGCGCCGACGGACAACGGCGACGGGCTGCCGGCCCCGCTGTCGGCCTGACCGCCGGCTCCGGGAACGGCGCTTTCCTGGAACGCCGTGGCCAGGTCCACCAGAGCGCTGGCCACGCCGACATCGCTGACCATGCCCGACAACACCACGGCGTTGCCGCTGGCGCCGATGCGGATATCGCGCTCGAGCGGGAACAGCGCGTCGAACTGCGCGCGCAGCGCCGACGTGTCGATCGCCACGTCCAGGTCGATCACGGTCGAGCGCTTGTCGCGGCCGGACACGATCAGGTTGGTGCTGCCGACACTGCGCGCGACGATCACGACTTCGCTCGCACCCGGGACCACGACGTTGGCCACTTTCGGGTCGCCCACCATGACCGCGCCGGCCGGCGTGCAGAAACGCTTGAGAACGGATTTGCCGCGCATCAGCTGGAGCCGCCCGTTAGCACCGCCGCGCAGGTCGATGCAGTCGGCCGCTGCGGCGCTTGTGTCGCCGGCGTCCACCTTGCTGGCGGGGGCCGCATGGGCATCCAGCGTCAACGCAATGGCGCAGGCAAGCAGGGTCTTGTGAGTCAATGTGGTCATGACGGATTCTTCAATCAAAAGCTTTGCGAAGCGGCGTCCAGGCCGCGGATCACCAGGACGCCGTCGCGCGGCGCGCTTGGCTGACGTGGTGCAGGAGATGGGGTGCGCGGCGCCGGCTCGACCACGGGCGCTGGTGCCTTAACCGACAGTGCAGGCAGGCCAAGCACCGATTCGCGCGTGGCGCCGGTGGTATTGGCCGGTTGCGCTTCGACCTGGTTGCGCAGTACCAGCGACAGGGAGCCGATCGAGCGGGCCAGGTCGAGCTTTTCGACCTGATCCGGGGTCAGCTCCAGCGTGACGGCATTGACGACACGCGGCTTGCTGTCGTCGACAGCCGATTCCTGCGCCACGGCCAGCACCAGGATGCGCTCGAGTACGATTTTCGAAATCGAGCCGGCGTTCTGCGCCAGGTCGCTGTTGGTGGGCGCCAGGTTGACGAGGATATCGACATAGTTGCCCGGAAGTGCAAAGCCGGCCACGCCAACGACGTCGTTGACGCGTACGGTCATGGCGCGCTTGCCGCTGGCCACCACCGCCGACAGGCCGCCCAGCGTGCCAGCCGGCGCCAGCTTCGATTCGAGCACCGGCTCGCCGCGTGCGATGTCGCCGCGGGCGATGCGCCCTTCGAGCACCTTCATGTCGGTGATCGCGCCGGGCGGCAGTGCGCCGGCAGGCCAGTCGGCCAGTTGCAGGCTGGCCGGCAGGATGCGCGCACCCTGCCCGATGTCGGCGGCGGCCACCACCACGCGGGTGCCGGCCGGGCCCTGCTCGCCCATCCACTTGGCTGCCAGTACCACGGCGCCCAGCGCCAGCAGCAGCGCCACGCCGATGATCAGGATCGCTCTCGAATTACGCATGCTCATACTCCGTCGTGCCGCGTTCGCGGCGTTCTTGTGATGCGGGCCGGCCTGGGGCGCCCGCGGCAAAATAGTTGTCCCAGGCCCAGTCCAGGGTGCGGCGCGATAATTCGGGCGCGCGGTCTTCGTAGCGCGCCAGGTCGCGCAACTGGCGCATCAGGTCGCGCGGGTAGCAAGCCAGCAGCGGCACACCGCGCTCGCGGTGGCACGTCAGCAGGTAGTCGAATGACGCGGCATCGAACGCCACGCCGACGCTGTCGCACGCCTGGCGGAACAGGCGCGTGTATTCGTCGGTCGACGCTGCCGGCACCTCGATCTTGTAGCCGAGGCGGCGCAGGAACGCGCCGTCCGACAGGCGCTGCGGCACGAAGTTCGACGAGAACACGATGATCACGTCGAACGGCACCTGGAATGTGTGGCCCGTGTGCAGCGTCAGGTAATCGACATTGCGGTCCATTGGCACGATCCAGCGGTTCATCAGGGCTTCCGGGGTGCAGCGCTGGCGGCCCAGATCGTCGATGATGAAGATGCCATTGTTCGATTTGAGATGCGGCGGTGCCTGATACAGGCGGGTGTGCGGATCGAACCGCAGGTCAAGCATGTCAAGCGTCAGTTCGCCGCCGGCCAGCGCAGCGGGACGACGCACGCCGCGGATCCAGCGCAGGTCGGGCGCGCTGCCGCGGTCCAGGCTCGGCGCTTCCGTCACCGCCGCTTCGGTCACGCAGTGCTGCACGTTGTCGAAGAACGGAATCACTTCGCCATCGACCATCAGCGCGTGCGGCACGGCGATCGTGCCGACGAGCAGGTCGCGCAGGCGCTCTGCGAGATAAGTCTTGCCACTGCCGGCCGCGCCGTACAGGAACAGCGCCCGGCCCGAATTCATGCCGGCGCCGATCTGGTCGAGCACGACCGGGGTGACGACGACACCATCGAAGGTGGCGGCCATCGCGTCCCGCGTCACCTGCATGTTGGCCACGCTGTGCGCCTTGACCTGGGCCACGTAGGCCGCCAGCGTGACAGGCGCCGGACCGGCGTAGGCATTGCGGCCCAGCGCAGCGGCGGCACGTGCGCGACCGGCCTCGGTGAGGATATAGCACAGGTCGGCGTCGGTGCCGCTGTTGCCGATGCGCGCGATTTCACACAGCTTTTCGCTGCGCAGGAACGCGATCAAAGGATCGATGACACTGACGTTGAGTTTGGTGTGCGCGGCCAGTTCGGCCAGGCGGAGTTGTCCGCGTTGGGCCAGCACCTTGCCGAGCAATTCGGCCAGGAACAGGAACGGCAGGCCGGTCTCGTCGACCGTGCGCGGCGCCCTTGCATCGGCCGGAGCGTGCGCGGGGGCGAGCAGGGACTGGTTCACAGGGGCAGCTCCCCATGCACGCGCAACCACAGCACACAGAAAATGGTGGCAACCGCAATCGCAATCGCATACGGCAGGCGGCCACTGGCTGCTTTCGGCGGTACCGTTGGCGCGGCAACCGCGCCGGCCAGCGCCGAGAATGTCGTGTGCAGTGCCATGTGGTACGCATTGGCGACCAGACGGCGCAGATTGCCCTGCCAGGCCGCAAACGCCAGCGCAAGCACGCCGCCTGCAACCAGCGTGACCAGTCCGACCGTGATGATCTGGCCGGCGCCGACAAAGGCGCCCACCATGGCCAGCAGTTTGACGTCACCGGCGCCCATCAGGCGCAGCGCATACATCGGCAGCAGGATCGCCAGTCCCACCCCGAAGCCGCCCAATGACGACAACAGCCCCAGCCCGCCCATCGGCGTGCCGAACAAGCCCGGCCCGGCCGGCAACGCGGTGTGCAGCACGAACGCCGCGAGCATACCGGGGAAAACGACGGCGTTCGGAATGCGGCGCGCATGCACGTCATGCCATACGGCGGCGCCGAGTAGCAAGCACAGCATCATAAGTGGCAAGATCGTCAAGGAAATGCTCCGGGTAAAAAAAATCCGGCGAGGGACAGTCCGCGCCGGATGAGGACCGCTCAAGGCGGGCCGTGCTGTGTTCGATTACGTGGTCGGGGTCTTGATGCGTGCGGCCAGGTCCGAGAACAGCGTGCTGATGTTGCCGCCCAGCAGGGTCACGGCGGTGATGATGACGCCGGCGATCAGCGATGCGATCAGTGCGTATTCGATGGCGGTGACGCCGTCTTCTTCTTTGATCAGGTTTTTGATGAAGTTCACAATGGAGCCTTTCAAGGGTCGGTATTCAAGCATTAGCAGGTTGGCTTTATGCGCTCGTCCATGCAGCCATTGCCGCGATGAAGCAGACGACTGCGAGCAGAACCGAGAGAACGACATACGACATGGCCGGATTGCTGCTGCTTTCATACTGCTGTTCCGGGTTGTCTTCTCTGTCGTGCACCGTTCGCTCCTGTTCGCTTGCCGCCGTACCGCATGTCACGATACGCAGCGCATGAGTTGAATCTTACGGACCCCCGACTTTGTTGCCATCCGTCAAAACTACCTTTTTGAAAGGTACGTTGCTACCTGGAAACCCGGTACATTTGTCCTGGGTCGCGCGCCAGCGCATTCCGACGGAAGAAAGGGCGGTGCCTCAGGAGAGGCCGTGCTTCGTGGCGTAGACGTACAATTCGAGGCGGTTGGCGACGTCCAGCTTCTGATAGATGGTGGTGAGGTGATTGCGCAGCGTGCGCTCGGAGATGAACGCGCGTTCCGCCAGGTCCTTGTTCAGGGCGCCCTTGCCCTGCACGATCATGCCGATGACGTCACGCTCGCGCGCCGTCAGCGTGGCAATACGCTCGGCCTCCGGATCAGCCTTTGGTGCCGGTGCCACCAGTTGGCCCAGCAGGGCCTGCATCAGCGACTGGTCGAGCCACAGCTCGCCGCCATGCACCTTGCGCACTGCCAGCAGCACATCGTCGGTCGGCGCTTCCTTGCTGACGACGCCGCGCGCACCGGCCTTCACGGCGGCCGCCAGCGTGCCCTGGTCGCGGTTGGCACTCAGGATCACGACGCGCGTGCTGCCGTTGGCCACCAGCGCCGGTAAAAAGTCGATCGAACTGCTGCCTTTCAGATCGAGGTCGAGCAGTACGATGTCCGGGTGCAGTGCAGCGCACAGGGCCGTCGCCTCCATGCCATCGCCAGCGCTGCCCACCAGTGTGAACGACGCGCCCTCGGACTGGATCAGGCGTTCAAGGCCCCACAGCATGGTCTTGTGGTCATCCACGAGCAGGATGCGGATGGTCATTGTTTCTCCATTACGTTGTGTCGGTGCCAGTCAAACCGGGATGCGGACGCGCAGCAGCGTCTGGCGCCCGTCGGCTTCGACGTCGAGCGTCCCCCCCACCGCGGCGACGCGCTCGGCAATCGAGCGCGGCACGAAGGGTTTGGCCGCCGGGGCGCCATTGGACACCGGGTTGAAGATATCGATCGCCAGCTGACCGGCGGCGTCCTCGATCACGACGCCGGCCGTGCGTGCCCGCGTGTGCTTGCAGATATTGCTGATGCCTTCGGTGACGATCTGGAACACCTCGGCCGCCATGCGGTCGTTGGTTACGCCCTCGCCCTGCACCTCGAGCATCACGTCCACGCCGTAGAAGGTTTGCACTTGGCGCAACTGGCGGCGCAACGCTACCAGCAGTTCGGGCTCTTCCTGGCGTCCGCTGCGAAAACGCTGGGCGAAGTCGCGCATGTCGCCGATCACGTCCGAACACATGGCCAGCAGGCGGTCGAGTTGGGGTGCGACAGCGCTGTCTTCACCGGCACTGTTGCGGATCGCGGCCACCGCGTGGCGCAGACCGATATACGGCTGGATCGTGCTGTCGTGCAGGTCGCGGGCGATGGTCTGGCGTTCGCGAAACGCCGCTTCCGACGCCAGCCGGTCGAGCAGATCGATGGTTTCGATGACGGGAAACGCCTGCTGCACAATGTGCTTCAAGAACGTGGCGTCGCCACGGCGAAGGCGGCTACCGGTGACAAAGATGCGCCCGCTGCCCTTGCGCAGCGGCAGCGACGTGCTGACGAAACCGTCGGCGTCGAGCAGGTCGGCCACGTGGCCGCAGGCGTCCAGGTCCGTCCTGCACCACTCCTTTTCGCCAGTGGCCATACGCACCGCGCGCACGCCGCCGGGCAGCAGGCGCAGCAGGCCGGTGCCGGGGCCGCGGTACAGGATCGCCCCCGTCCCCAGTGCCAGCAGCGGCTGCACGTCCGCCACATCGGGCCGGCTGCGGCTGATTGGCCGGCCGGCCCGGGGATGATGGGCCGTATTGAGGATCCAGCGCTGGTGGCTATCCTGCATCAGCAAGGTGCAGGTGCTGGCGCCATAGTAACGCAGGATCTTGTCCATCAGCGAATCGAGGGTGTGCTGAACGCCGAAGCGCGGGTTCGACAGCCGACTGACGTCGCGCAGCAGCGCCAGTCGGCGGCGCTGGTCGACGGACAGGCCGCCCCAGAACGCGATCATGTAGCCCAGCGCAAGCAGGAATGTCGCGCGCAGCAGAAGGATGTGAAACGACTGGAAACCCTGCACCAGCATCACCGACACGGTCACGATGCCGACCGCGCCCAGGGTGAGCCTGGCGCCGGCATCGAACCCGTGACGAAACGACGTGGCCAGGATCGCAAACAGGAAGAAGGAAAAGAACGGACTGGTGCCCCCGCCGGTGGCAAGCACGATCAGTCCATACCAGATGATGTCGATCCAGTAGACGTTGGGACCATGCCAGAAGCCGGCCCGGTAGCTCGCGATCACGAGCAGTGTCAGGCTGTGCAGCACGTAAGCGCCGAGCACCGGCCAGGTCCAGGCACTGGAGGCGACGACGCCACCGGGGCCGATGTACAGCGTCAGCAGCGCCGAAATCGACAGTAGCACGCGCATGCCGAACACCATCCAGGCTTCTGCCTCGGGCGAGGCAGCCGATGGCGCGGCGGCGCCGGGCGTGCGCCGGGCGGCGGCAATCAAACGACGGATATCAGGGTTCCAACTCATGTTGTTGCGCGCCGACAAACGCGCTGACTCCTCACTAAAACGGTTACAGGGTGTGATTATTGCCCTGTAGAATCCCTGCAGTTTATCGCATACGACCAACGTACACTCTCACAGTTGCCCGAATATGTTGTTTAAGAGACCCCAACGTCAATCTGGCGCCACACTCGTCGAGATGGCCATCATCGCGCCCGTGCTCATGCTGGTCCTCGTGGCGATTATTGAAATGAGCATGATGTTCTTCGCCACGCTGACCATGCAGTACGCGGTGCGGGAAGGCGCGCGCTTTGCCATTACCGGCCGCGCAAACGAGGGCGGGACCAGTACCCAGCAGCGTTACGCTACCGTGATCGCGAAGATCCGCGACAATTCACTGGGCATGTACGAGCGCACGAATTGCGTCGTGTCGGTCAATGGCAAGAGCTACGCTAGCAACAGCTATAGCAACGCCATGTTTGGCGGCGCGGGCGACATGGTGGTGCTGCAGCTTAATTGCGCCTGGCGGGTGACGACGCCGCTGCTCGCGACATTCTTTACCGGCGGCCAGAACAGTTTTGCAGTCGGCGCCACCATGCGAAACGAGTACTTCTGATGCTGCCAACATCATCTGCTGTCACCCGCCATGCGCGCCGCCAGCGTGGCGTTGCCGCGGTCGAACTTGCCCTGCTGCTGCCGATGCTGGTGGTCCTGCTGCTGTGCGCCATCGACGGTGCACGCGCATTGCAAGCCAATATCATCATCACCAATATCGCGCGCGAAGGTGCGAGCATCCTCTCGCGCAGTGGCGTCGATCTCGACGCCAGCGGCCAGGACACGATCAATGCACTCATGGCCAGCGCCCCGCCACTGAACGTCAACCAACTCGGAATGATATACATCACGCGCGTAATGGGCGTGATGACTAACGGCGTCTCGCGCAGCGTCGTGCTGGACCAGTACCGCTGGGATGATGCCAAGCGCCAGCAGGGCTTTCGCAAGAGCGGCTATGCGCCAATGAGCAAGGTTTATCGCTGCACTGCCTGGAGCGGCACTGGCAAGTGCTCCAGTGCCAACAGCGTTACCCGGCCCGCGACGACGATCATGACTGGCAAGCTCGACGATGGCGAAGTCGTCTTCGTGGTCGAGTCGTTCTATCGCTTCGACATGCTGGCCAGCGGGTTCACCAGCGGTTCCAGCACCCTGCCCACGTTCGGGCCCGACCTGTATTCCATGAGTGTGTTCTGAGATGAATCCGAATCTTCCCCGTCAGCGCGGTGCGGTCGCCATCATGGTGGCCGTGTCGATGTTCGTGCTGCTTGCCGTCGTGGGGCTGTGTGTCGATGCCGGGCTGGCGTATCTGGTCAAGGCGCGGCTGAATGCGGCGGTGGATTCTGCGGCGCTGGCCGGCGCGCGCGCGGTCACGACCGGCAATAACCAGACGGAGCAGATCGCCAGCGCGCGCGCCGCCGCGGCCGACTTTTTCGCCGCCAATATCCCGAGCAATTACCTGTTGTCGTCGCCACGGATCATCAGCACCAACGTGACCTTCAATGGCGGCCAGGCAACGATCGATGTCAAGGCTGAAGCGCCGATGCCGGTGTCGATCATGCAGATCATGAAGTTCACGTCGCTGACGCCGGTCGCGGCGGCCCAGACGGTTCGGAATGATCTGGATATGGCGCTGGTGGTCGATACATCCGGCTCGATCGGTGCTGCCGGCCCGGGTGTGCGCACTGCTGCGAAATCGTTCCTGAGCAAGTTCAATGTGACGCAGGACCGTGTGGCGCTCATCCATTTTGCGTCCGGGGCGGTCGTCGATGCGCCAATCAGCCCGTCGGCGCGCGGCTTCAATCGTAGCGCGATGAACACCAAAATCAACAACTTCAGCTTCGAAGATGGCACTGCCTCGGTTGAAGGCATGTGGAATGCACGCGACCAGCTCAACAAAGTCCCGCAGGGCAGCCGTTCCACCATGCGCGTCATCGTGTTCTTCTCGGATGGCGCGCCGACTGCACTCGGTTCTTACCTCATCTTCGACAACAAGGACAAGGACTGCATCGAACCCGGCACCCTCGATTCGGGCGGCCCAACCTATGCGCTCGGTAACCTCAACAGCGCGTCCTTCAATTATGTCAGCGACAAATGCCGCCTGGTGCGGAACAACAGTTACGCGGCAAGGCGGCTGCCGAACTTTTACAATGCGCACGCACCGGACTGGAAGACTGCGACAGATGTGAACTTCACGAGCGAGTTTCCGATCGTGACCAAGGGGCCGCGTGAAGTGACTGCCGACCTGTCCGGAAACTACGCACGCAACATCGACCGGGCGGCGCGCAATCTGGCTGAAAGCGTCGCTGCCAAAGCGCGTGAAGAAGGTATGTATGTATTCACGCTCGGCCTGGGCGCAGCGCTGAAAAGCACGAGCCCCTACGATACTGCGCACACCGGTGAGATGGTGTTGAAGTGCATGGCCAACACGGTGGATGCGCCGCAGCGCTGCCAAACCCCGAGTCAGCCGGTAGGCATGTACTGCTACGCCGCGACCGACAACGACCTGACGCCCTGTTTCTCGCGGCTGGCCTCGGCAATCTTGCGTATTACCAAATAATCGCAGGCTTAGCCTCATCGGCACCCCGCCTTATCGAAAGTGGGGTGCGCGCGCGCACCTTCAGCGCGATGCGCACGAGCGCGTTCCCGGGTCTACTGAGCGATCACCACCACTCACCACCGGGAGCAGCGCTCATGAGCGCATTAACCACCTAAGACGGCGTCGAACTCCATTACAAGGACTGGGGCAGCCGCCAGCCCATCGTCTTCTGCCACGGCTGGCCCCTGAATGCCGACAGCTGGAAGTCGCAGATGATCTTCCTGGCCGGCCACGGCTACCGCTGCATCGCCCATGACCGGCGCGGCCACGGCCGTTCGAGCTAGCCGTGGGACGGTAACGACATGGACCACTACGCCGACGACATGGCCGAGCTGCTCGATCATCTCGACGTGACCAATGCCGTGCTGGTCGGCTTTCGACGGGTGGCCGCGAAGTGGCACGCTATATCGGCCGACATGGCACGCAACGCGTCGCCAAGGCCAGCCTGGTCTCGGCGGTGCCGCCCTTGATGCTCAAAACAGCAGCCAATCCGGGCGGCTTGCCGATGGAGGTGTCCGACGGCATTCGCGCCGCCCAGGTGGCCAATCGTTTGCAGTTGTACCTGGATCTGCCGACCGGCCCGTTCTACGGGTTCAACCGTCCTGGCGCGGCCGTGTCGCAGGGCCTGATGGGTGGCCACAAGAACACCTTCGACTCGATCAAGGCGTTTTCCGAGGCCGACTTCACTGAAGACCTAAAGCAGTTCACCATCCCCACGCTGATCATCCACTACGCCGACGACCAGGTGGTGCCAACCGATGCAGCCTTCCGGGCTTCAGAAACGCTGGTCCCGCATGCCACGCTGATCGTCTACACGGACGCGCCGCACGGCGTGACCGACACGCACAAGGACCAGGTCAACGCCGATTTGCTGGCGTCCATCCGGGAGCAGGCGCGGCCATGCGCTAGAATCGCCGTCTTCGGTGCCGCGCGCACCAGCATTTGCAAGGTGGATTCACGTGTTTGCCGTTCTTGCCCTCGACATGGGGGCCGCCATGAAAACGCTGGTGCTCACGCTCGACCTGGTGGGCACCTTTGTGTTTGCGCTGTCCGGCGCCACTGCCGGCGTGCGGCGCCATCTCGATCTGTTCGGGGTGCTCGTGCTGTCGTTCGTGGCCGCCACTTCGGGTGGCATCGTGCGCGACCTCCTGATCGGCGCCACGCCGCCGGCTGCGTTTTCAGACTGGCGCTACCTCGGCGTATCGCTGCTGGCGGGCGTAACGATCTTCTTCTGGCATCCATTCATCCACCGCGCGCGCAATCCGGTATTGCTGTTCGATGGCGCGGGCCTCGCGCTGTTTTGCGTGGCGGGCGCGCAAAAGGCGCTCGTGTTCGGGCTGGAGCCCGTGATGGCCGCGCTGCTCGGCATGCTGACCGGCATTGGCGGCGGCGTCGCGCGTGACGTTTTGCTGTCGAACGTGCCGGCCGTGTTCCGTTCGGATATCTACGCGGTCGCAGCGCTGGCTGGTGCCTCGGTGGTGGTGATCGGCGACGCGCTGCAGTGGCCCACGACGCCCACCGCCTGCGTCGGCGCGGCGCTATGCTTCGGCTTGCGCCTGGCCGCGATCCGCTATGGCTGGCATCTGCCGACGGCGCGCGGGGTCGAGCCGCCGGACGCCAATGACCACAATCGCGACGGGCGCTGAACCCGACCCGGCAAATGCATGCACTACAATGGGGGCCAGCCACGCCCTCCCCACTGAATCGACATGAGCGCCACCGACCTGCCCTACCGTGCCACCCTGCTTGACGCCTGCACCTGGCTCGAACAACAGACCGCATCACCCTGGACCCTGGCGCGCCTGCTCGAACACGCGGTCACGCCGTATGTCTGGCTCGACTACGACCCGGCCCACGCCGACTTGTTCGGTGACGCCAATGGCGGTTATGCAGCGCCGATCTTCTTCCAGGACGACATCGCGCGCCTGATCGCCGGCAGTGACGACGTGTTGATGACGATGACCAAGGACGCCTACAAGATCGTCGCGCACCTGCCGCCGCCGGGCTTCAGACGCCCGCTCGATGCGTTGCGGTTCCAGAAGAAGGACCTGACGCAGCTGGTGGCCAGGCTGGAGCGTGAGGCACAGGCGGCCATCGCTGCAGCGGCCGCGCCGCCGCCAGAACCAAAAGTGCCGACCGAGTCGGCCTTCGGCATCAACAAGGCGCAGGTGCTGGAAGCGTTTGCCGCACATGCGCGCATGGATCTGGGCGCAGCGCTCGAGAATGCCATCGGCATCTTTGGTGACGATGGCGCGCGTGTGAAGGCCAGCGTGCGCAAGTCCAAACGCAACGCAGTCTGGAACCCGGTGACGCTGGCGCTCGGCCTGCATGATCTCCACCGCGTACCACTGGGCCCGCTACGACGCGCGTTCCAGACCCACGATTTTCTGCTGGACTGGGAAGACGACTGGGAACAGTCGCTGCGCCTGCTGGGCAAATAGCCCCGGTCAGCGCGCCAGCAGGCGGCGCAGCTGCGCCGCCTGGTACGCGCCGAAGGTATCGCTGAACAGGCAGCGGATCAGCGGATCGTCAACGACGTCAACGTCCAGCAGGTCACGCTCGGCATCGGCATCGAAATGTGCGTCGTTGATCCTCATGTACATCGTGGTGAGCGACTCGCCCTGTTCGAGCGCGCCATACAGTCTGGCGGCCGGAATTTCCGTCGTCCAGCCAAGCGGGCCAGCTTCGGTCACGAGCGTGGCCACGTCACCATCGAGCAGGTAATCGAACACGCTCGCCTGGCCCTGGTGGTCATACACCGACAAACGCCAGTAGCGCGGGCCGTCGAAGTAGCTTGAGGCCGCCTCGACCTCACTGTACTTGGCAGGCACACCCGCGCGGCAGTAATCCAGCACGCGCGCCATCTGCGCTTCGCTCAGGGCTGCAAAATGCTGCGCGATCGACGCCGTCGATGGCGGCGCTGCATTGCCTTCATAAACGTAGTCGACATCCTGCGGCCCCACGGGCACGAGCCACGCCAGCGGCGCTGCCGGTTGCAGCGCCGCGCCGCCTAGCCGCACGGACGTGCCGGGGTCGAGCCGCACGACCGATGCCGCCGGCAGCGCGGCGCCCACCTCGCGGGTAAACTGCGCATAGGTGATCGGGAAGAACGCGCGGTTGTACCACGACCACGGCTCTTGTACGAACTGGCACGAACTGGGCACCACATAGCGCGGCTGCAGCGCCTGCAGCTGCGCGATCCATTCGGCCGGCAGTTCGGGCGGCGCGGCTGCGGCGCGCGATGGCGTGAGCACCTCGATTTCACGCATCGTCTGGAACGGCCACAGCACCATGTCCCACGGCCCCAGTCCAACCAGCTGGGCCAGCGTGTCGTCGTCGATCCATGAATCGACGACATTGAGCACGTTCTGCCCGGCCGCCTGGACCTGGAACATCGAATCGACGTCGACGTCCATCGCCTCGCGCGGCGTGACGGTGAACGGACCCACCGTGACCGGGGTGTTCAGGCGCAGCGGGTGCACGTGCGTGAAGCCCAGCTGGCGCACCATCTCGAACAACGCGTCGAAGATGCAGTAGATGTACAGGGGCGTGGCGCGGTCCAGCAAATCGAGGCTGTCGAGCGAGCAGTGATCGTCATGGAAATGCGAAATGAACACGGCGTCGAAATGCTGGCGGCGGATCGCCGCGACATCGAAGCGCACGTCCGGAAATGCATGGCAGTTGCGGCTGAACGGGTTCTCGAAGATCGTGTCGAAGGCGATCGTTGCGCCCTCGCACGCGAATACGTACCCCGCATGCAGGATGCGCGAAATGGTCAGGCCTGGCGTCGTCATTGGTCCCCCTTTGGAGGCGGCATTCTACAGGGCGCGCTCCGGGACGGCGCTTGTTGTTGCCAAACCGAACCGCTACACTGCACCACCCCAGCGTTTCCGAAAGTAGCAGATGATCATGAGCCGCCCCGTCCCCCGCGCCGTCCTTGCCGTGTGCGTGTTGCTGGTCACCGCTTGGGGCGCGCTGGCGCTGTGGTTCCAGCTATCCAGGCCCGGCGGCTACGCCGCGATCGCACTGTGGTCGCTGGCCGGCCTGGCCGCCACCATCGCCATCGCACGCGGCGCGGGCAAGTGGCCCGGCGCCAGGGCGCTGGTCACCGGCGCCGTGGCGCTGGCCGTGCTGCTGGGCTGGTGGTTTTCACTGACGCCATCGCACGAGCGCGTGTGGGCTGACGACGTGTCGCGCATGCTCGTCTCGCGCGTCGACGGCGATCGCCTCGTGCTGCACAACGTGCGCAACTTCGACTGGCGCACCGAGACCGACTACACGCCGCGCTGGGAGACCCGTGACTATGATCTGGCTGGCATCGTGTCGGCCGATCTGATCATGTCGTACTGGATGGGGCCACACATCGCCCACACACTGGTGACGTTCGGCTTCAGGGACGGCAAACAGCTCGTGTTTTCGCTCGAAATCCGCAAGGAGCGCACCGAAACGTTCTCGGCGGTCGGCGGCTTCTTTCGCCAGTTCGAACAGGTGATCATCGCCTCGGACGAGCGCGACCTGATCCGCACGCGCAGCAATGCACGCGGCGAGCAGGTCTACCTGTACCGCCTGCGCGCCACACCGGGGCAGCTGCGCGCCGTGCTGCTGGCGTACCTGGAACGCGCCGAAGCACTGCGCCGCCAGCCCGAGTTCTACAACACGCTCACCAGCAACTGCACGACGATCCTGTACGAACTGGCGCACCGCATCGCACCCGACCTGCCGCTCGATTACCGGCTGCTGGCATCGGGCCACTTCGCCGAATACGCGTACGACCAGGACGCACTGACGCCGGGCGTGCCGTACGCGGTGCTGCAGCAGCGCGGCCACATCAACGCGCGGGCGCGCCAGGCCGATATCGACGGCAGCGATTTTTCGCGCGCGATCCGCGTCGGCGTACCCGGTATTCGCTGAGGACGATCGCGCCACCTCTCGCGATAGTTGCCGCAAGTCAAATCGGGACCAAAGGCTTCCTCTAGTATCGGCAATGGTCGAACGCTGGAAGGAGGACGCCATGGTTGTACGCTACAAGCGATTCCGCAGCTCGGTGACCGGCAGCGTCGCGGTCGAAATGGCACTGATTCTGCCCTTGTTTCTGATCCTGCTGGCCGGGCCGCTCTATATGGCGCGCGCCGCATGGTTTTACAGCGTGGGGCAGAAAGCGGCGCACGATGCCACGCGCTATATCGCGACCGCAACGCAGGCCGAACTGCGCACCGGTGGCGGTGGCTTCAACGAAGCACGCGTTCCGGCAATTGCCCGCTGGATCGCCCAACAGGAACTGGGCGAACTCGTGCCGCTCACCGATAGCATTGCCATCGGGATCCAATGCGATGGCGAGCCATGCAGTGCGCTGACGCCTACGCAGGTCCACACAAGTGTGCAAATCACGTTGCACGATCATCTACTCGGCAGCCTGACGATGGATTACCTGGGCTCTGCCGATATAACAATGACCAGCGAAGTCACGATGCGCTATGTCGCCCAGTGAAAATGCCGGGCCGGCGCGCCCGCGTCGGCAACACCCGCCACACCCTGGCAAACAGACCGGCGTCATCAGCTGGATGTTCGCGTCTGCCATGTTCATCATTCTCGGGTTTCTCGCGCTGGCCTTCGACCTGTCCCTCGTCACCCACCGCAAGATGGAACTCCAGAATGTCGCCGACAGCGTTGCGTTGTCGGCCGCGCATGAACTTGACGGGACTGCGGCCGGCATTACCTCTGCACTGGCAATCGCCTCGCAGCGCTTTTTGCAAGGGAACGACAGATTTACCTACCAGTACGGCAAGGCCACGATGGCCTGGTCGGATGCTGCCATCGAATTCGCCCGCAGCCCGTCCGGCCCGTGGCGCACGGTCGGCGAGGCCATGACAGATTTTGACGATCTGCTGTATGTGCAAGTCGATACTGCAAGGCTGGATACCGAGTACGGGACCGTCGCCACGCTGTTCCTCCGGACGTTCACGGACATCCCTGACACCTTCACCAGCGCCCGCGCCATCGCCGGCCGCTCTGCCATCAAGGTCACCCCGCTGGGCATCTGCGCCATGCGTGAGGATGCCCACCGCGACCATGGGGGTGAACTGGAAGAGTTCGGTTTTCGCCGGGGCGTGGGCTACAACCTGCTGGACCTGAACCTGCCCGGCGCCACCACCGGTCAGACCTTCATCGTCAATCCGGTTGCGCAGGCCACGCCGATCATTGACACAGCGACACTGGCGCCGTTCGTCTGTACCGGCACGATGGCCATGTCGCGGCTGTCCGGTGGCACGGTCAAGGTGTCGGCGTCGTTTCCGATCAATTCTCTCTCGCAGCAGCTCAATTCCCGCTTCGGCACCTACGGGACAGGTGCCAACGCCTGCGACGCCCGCACGGCGCCCGCCGACATCAATATCAAGGAATTCACCTTCAACAGCGGCGCCTCCTGGATGGGCGCGACGCCCGCGGGGCAGTCAGCTACGCTGTTGGCGACAACAGAGCGCCGGTGGACGATTGCAGGCCCCGATACGGCGCCCGCCGGGACCCTGGGCGTGCAATTCGGCCCGCTCTGGTCGTACGCAAAGGCGGTACAGTATACATCGTACGCCAGTACGGGTGCGCCGGAACCGGCAACCGGCTATGCAACGTATGACGTGACCAAATGGAGCACCCTGTACACGCCGGGCAATCCCACCACATCAACGACTACACCCTATCCCGACAGCGCGGACACGCCGACGCCCTACTCCTACACGACTGGTACCCAATTTTACAAAGGGCCACCGGCGAGTAACAAGAGTCTTGCCAACCGCCGCGTTCTGAACCTGCCATTGCTCGCTTGCCCGATCACGGGCAGCGACGCCACGGTGCTTGGCATCGGCAAATTCTTCATGACCGTTCCCGCCACGCAGACCTCCCTGTACGGCGAGTTCGCAGGCCTGGCGACCGAGCAGTCGCTGGGCACCCGCATCGTCCTGTACCCCTGACGGATGGACCTGACATGACCCGCCAAACGCCAACGCGGCAACGTGGTGTCGCCGCAGTCGAATTCGCCGTGGTTGCCGTGGTCTTTTTCATGCTCTTCTTCGGCATTGTCGACATCATCCGGGCACTTTATATCTGCAATATCCTGCAGGAGGTCACGCGGCGCGCGACGGCGCTGGCCGTCAACAGTGACTTCTCCGATGCGACCGCGATGCTGAATGTGCGCACCCACGCGGTGTTTCGCACCACGCGCGGCGCCCTGCTGTTTGCCGATCCCATCACCGACGATTACGTTAAGATCGATTATCTGCACATCCCGGCGACATCGGACCCCGTCCCGATCGGGACAGGCATGCCGGCAAGTCCCCGGCAAAACCGGATCAACTGCACGTCCAATCCCAACGCGGCCAACTGCATTCAGCTGGTCCGGGTGCGGATCTGCTTGCCCGGGAGCGCCAGCGGTGTCTGCGATCCGGTGCCGTACCAGACCCTGACGTCATTCGTCCCGTTTTCTTTCGGCCTTCCCACTGCGACCACCATCGCCCGGGCCGAGACCCTGGGCATGCCGCCCGGCGTGCCAGTCCCGACGGGCGGCAGCTAGCGTTTACAGGACGTCTGGCGCTGTGTCGCCTGCCACACGGGATATCGCAACCTTCGCGATGCGGCGATCTCCGACGGCGACGACTTCATAGCGCCAGCCATCGAGCTCGATGGCCTGCCCCGGTTCGGGCATGGACGCGAAGCGCGCGAGCAGGAAGCCCGCCAGCGACGTGTAATCGTCATCGCCCACCAGCGCATCCGTCTCCAGCAGTTGCTCCAGCTGGTGCAGATCGGCCGCGCCATCGGCTTCCCACAGGTCCGGGCCCAGCGGCCGGATGGCCAGTTGCTCGTCCTCGTCCGGGAATTCACCGGCGATCGCCTCCAGGATGTCCACCGGCGTAAGCAGGCCCTGGACAATCCCGAATTCGTCGGTCACCAGCACGGGCTGGCCATGTGCGCGCTTGAGCGTCTCCATCGCGCCCAGCACACCGGCCGTATCGGGCAGCAGGATCGGCGCGCGCACGATGCCGCCGTCGGCCGATGCATCGATGCGCCCGTGCAGCATCAGCGCGCTGACCAGGTCCTTGGTGCGCGCAATGCCCACCAGCTGGTCCAGCTGGCCGCGACCGACCGGCATGCCACTGTGCGGCGACGCCTGCAACTGGCGCAGGATGGTGTCGGCGTCGTCGTCCAGATTGACCCACGTGAGTTCCGAGCGTGGCGTCATGATCGAGCGGATCGACCGGTCGGCCAGCGCCAATACGCCGCTGACCATATTGCGCTCTTCGGCGCCGAACGCTTCCGGCTCGGTCGCCGGTTCATCCTGCGGTTCGGCATCGGCATCCACGTGCATCCGCTTCTTGCCGCCCATGAGGCGCAGCACCGAATCGGCGGTGCGGTCGCGCAGCGGCACGCGCGCTTCCTGTTTCAGAAAATTGCGGCGTGCGAACTGGTTCAGCGCCTCGATCAGGATCGAGAAACCGATGGCGGCGTACAGATAGCCTTTCGGGATATGAAAGCCCAGGCCTTCGGCAACCAGCGACAGGCCGATCATCAGGAGGAAGCTCAGGCACAGCACGACGACCGTTGGATGCGCATTCACGAAACGCGTCAGTGGCTTGGAGGCCAGGATCATGACGCCGATCGAAATGATCACCGCGGCCATCATCACGTACAGGTTGTCGACCATGCCGACGGCGGTGATGACCGCATCGAGCGAGAACACGGCGTCGAGCACGACGATCTGCGCGACCACGGCGCCAAAGCCCGCGTACACCCGCGACTTGGTTTGCACGTGCGTGACGCCTTCCATGCGCTCATGCAGTTCGACGGTGGCCTTGAACAGCAGGAAGACGCCGCCCAGCAGCAGGATCAGGTCGCGGCCGGAAAACGCCATCGAGCCAAGCGCAAACAACGGCGTCGTCAGCGTGACGAGCCACGAGACGATCGTGAGCAGGCCAAGCCGCATCAGCATCGCGAGAGACAGGCCGATCAGGCGCGCCTTGTCGCGCTGGTGCGGCGGCAGTTTGTCCGCCAGGATGGCGATGAAAATCAGGTTGTCGATGCCCAGGACGATTTCCAGGACAACGAGCGTGAGCAGACCCGCCCAGATGGTGGGGTCGAATAGCCATTCCATGTGTTACCTCTTGTTTGAATCAGTGTGAACGTGCCGCTGCGCGGGGCGCAGCGAGGGCATGCCGCAAAAGCGGCACAGGCAGGCATCACACCGCGCGCGGTGGCTTGAACAAGGGGTGCCAGGACCTGCTGGCATGGGACAGGAATGGGGGTGCGAGCGCGCCGCCGCGCACATCGGCCAGGCGCAGCGAGAGCTCTTCGTTGATGGTGTCGTGCACGTCGGCGCCGGCCGGCGGTTCATCGGGATCGATGTCGCAGCTGGTCTGGCAGTCGTAGTTGTCGGGCAGGTAGGCGTCGGCGAAGACGGGTGCGGACGTCGGCTGCACCACCGGCGCGGCGTCGGCAGCGCGCTGCGATGGCGCGGGCGGCAGCATCGCAGATGCGGCCATGGCCAGGGCAAACATGTTCAGGGGGAGCAGCAGGATCAGGCAGATGACGAATACTCGTCTCATAGATAGGAGGGAACTGCAGCGGGGAAGTCGATGACCCGTTCATTCTAGCATGGCCCCGCGCACGCCATTCGTGCGCGCCGCACGCATGGCAGCCCTCTTGTACAATGGCCGCCACCTTACCCACCGGCCCTGCCGGGAAGCACCCGATGCACACATCTGCCCAGCGCATGAGCGCGCTGCTCGACTATCTCGTCGAGCAGGCCAAAGACATAGACCCTTCCGCGTTCACGCTCGCGAAAGTCACCGAATTCAAGAAAACCTTTACCGACCTGTCGACGCTGCCGTGGATCGAGTTCAGCGTCGAGACCGAGCAGGACGACCTGTGGCTGCGCGTGCACCGGCTCGAGTCCACATCGCCGCCGCTGCTGGCCGATCCGGCGCTGGCGCCATACCTGCTGATCGGCGCCGACCCGTCCGGCAATCCGCCGGCGCTCAATGAAGCCACATTGGCCGATGCGCGCCATGACGATGCTGCCAGTGCCACCGATGACCAGGCGAAGCAGCGCGTTGAAGAACGCGATGCAGAGCGCCGCGCCCGCGTCGCGCAGGGGTTGGCTGCCTACCTGCCACCGTGGCAGGAGTGGGCGGCGCGCGAGCGTCCGCGCCGCCAGGTAATCACGCTGTACGCAGACCTGTTCGCACTGAAAGCAAGGCTGGAATCCGAAGAAGCGGCGCGCCCGCTGGAACTGGTCTGGGGCATGGGCCTGTCGTCGTGGCAGATGCGCACCCCGGCGCCTGTCGACTTCCATTACCCGCTCATCACGCAGGCGCTGGAAATCGACATCGACCCGACCTCGCACGCCATCGGCTTGCGGCCCCGCCAGCTCGACGCGCACCTGGAACTCGATGCGTTCGCGGCCTGCGGCGTGCCCGGTATCGGCGACGTCGAACGCGCGGCGCGCAGCCTGCTGGCCGCGCGCGGCGACAGCACGATCTCGCCGTTCGCACCCGAGATGATCGAGCCGATCCTCAAGCTGATCGCCGGCCAGGTCAGCGCCGACGCCCGCTACGACATGGCCGCCACGCAGGCGCCGCCTCCGGGCGAGCGCCTCGTCGTCACGCACGGCTGGGTGATCTTCGCCCGGCCGCGCGCAACCCACTTCCTGATCGATGACATCGCGCGCCTGAAAGACCGCGTGGACGACGCCGAAGCGCTGCCAGACGGCCCGCTGAGCCTTGTCACGCCACCCGGCAGCGCGGTGCTCGAACACGAACCGATTGCGTTTCGCGGCCTGTCCGGCGGCGCCGTCAACGCTGGCGAGCCGCGCGAACTGTACTTCCCGCTGCCGTACAACCGCGAGCAGGAAACCATCGTGCAGCAACTGGCGCGCTCGCCCGGCGTCACGGTCCAGGGCCCGCCTGGCACCGGCAAGACGCACACGATCGCCAATATCATCAGCCACTACCTGGCCTCGGGCAAACGCATCCTGGTCACCTCCAAGGGCGAGCCGGCGCTGAAGGTCCTGCAGGAGAAGATTCCGGAATCGATCCGGCCGCTGACCGTCGCCCTGCTGTCGGGCGACAAGGAAGGCATGCGCCAGTTCCAGGCATCGATCGAAGCGATCATCCACACGCTGTCGCATCTGAACCCGCAGCTCGAGACCGAGGCGATTGCCGCGTGCCGCGTCGCGCTCGACCGCGCGCACGCCGAAACCGCCGCCATCGACACCCGCATCGACGAGATCGCGCATGCCCAGCTGGCCGCCGTCAGCGTCGACGGCGTCGACATGCGCGCGCAGAAGATGGCCGAACTGGTCATCGACGGCAAGGACCGTTTCGGCTGGTTCGACGATGACTTGTCGCTGGCTCCGCACCACGCGCCGCCGTTCGGCGACGAACAGGCGATGGGATTGCGCGAGGCGCGGCGCCGGCTGGGCGCGGATCTCGTGTACTGCAATGCGCGGCTGCCAGCAGCCGACGCCCTGCCCCCGGCGCAGGCCACCGGCCGTCTGCACGACACGCTGCTGGCGATGCACGACATCGAGCGCGACGAAGCCAGCGGCGCGCTGCCGCCACTGCGCGCGACCACGCCTGACGTGTTTGCCGCCGCACAGGCGTTGCAGACGGCGCTGGCCGGCGCCATTGCCACCGCCGCCGAGGTCGAGGCCTCGGGCTTTGACTGGGCGCACGCCGTGCGCCTGAAATCCCGCCAGTCGCAATTCGTCACCGAGCGCGGCGCATTCGAGGCGCTGCTGCCCGAGATGGATGCGCTGCTGCGCGCACGCGCCGAATTCATGCAGCGCCCCGTCACGGCGCCGACCGAAGCACTCGCCAATCCAAAAGCCGTCGACGCCATCAACCGCGCCGTCGAGACGGGCAAGCCGTTCGGCCTGCTCTCATTCGGCGGCGGCGACGTCAAGGGGCAGATCGCGGCGATCCGCGTGGCCGGCCTGGCGCCAGCCTCCAGCGACGACTGGGCCCACGTGCAGCGTTACGCCGCGCTGCAGAACCGCCTGCACTCGTTCGCCGTGCGCTGGAATGCGTTCGCACCCGACCTGTCGCTGCCGGTCCTGGAGGCGGACGTGGCGCAACTGCGCGCCATCGAGCAGATCCTGACCACGGCCCGCGCCGCGCATGCCCAGGCAACCACGCATGACGTGCAGTTGCCTCGCCTGGCCCAGGCGGTGTTCAGTCAGCCGCCGACGAACGACCTGCTGGGCCGCGAGGCCGACCTGCTACGCGTGCGCGACTACCTGGCGCGGCACCTGGCGCGCGCCAATCTCGAACAGGCCCGCACCGCCATGGCCGCGCTGCACGGCTTGCTGGCCGGCGCCGATGGCCCGGTCGGCATGCGTCTGCGTGACTTCGCCGCGCAGACGCTCGGCACGCCTGGCCTGACGGCCGATACGGTCAGCGCCGATTACGCAGCGTTGCTCGCGGAGCTGCGCCGCATCGCTGCGCTGGCGCCCGACCTGGCCGCCGTGCGCGACCTCGCCGGGCAAGTGGCGCAGCATGGCGCGGCGCGGCTGGCGACGCGCTTGACGACGATCCCGGTCGACGCCCACGGCGACGACGCCGTATTCCCGGTGCGCTGGCGCGATGCCTGGACCTGGGCGCGCTTGAAGACGTACCTGGACGGCATTGATGCCCGCGACGAGATGCTGGGCCTGGCCGAGCGCCGCCACGAACTCGAACGGGGCCTGGCGCGCCTGTACGAGCAGCTGGTGTCAAAATCGTCCTGGCTGGCCACGCGCCGCCTGGCCGGCCAGAACGTCCTGAGCGCGCTGGAAACCTACCGCACATCGATGCGCAAACTGGGCAAGGGCACGGGCGTGAATGCTGGCCGCTACCGGCGCGACGCGCAGGAAGCGATGGTCAATGCGCAGGCCGCCGTGCCGTGCTGGATCATGAGCCATGCCCGCGTGTCCGAAACGCTGCCGGCCACGCTCGGTGCGTTCGATCTCGTCATCGTCGACGAAGCCAGCCAGTCCGACCTGTGGGCGCTGCCGGCAGTCTTGCGCGGCAAGCAGCTCCTCGTGGTTGGCGACGATCGCCAGGTCTCGCCCGAAGCGGGCTTTGTCTCGGCCGCCAAGATCACCGACCTGCGCCGGCGTTTTCTGGCGGGCCAGCCATTCGAAGCGGTGCTCACGGCCGACATGTCGCTGTACGACATCGCCTCGACCGTGTTTGCCGCCTCGAAGGTCATGCTGCGCGAGCATTTCCGCAGCGTCGCGCCGATCATCGCCTATAGCAACCGCGTGTTCTACAAGGGCTTCATCCAGCCGCTGCGCATTCCCAAGGCGTCCGAGCGGCTCGATCCGCCGCTGATTGACGTGTTCGTGGCCAACGGCTATCGCGAAAACAAGGGTCTGAACCGCCCCGAGGCCGAATTCATCGTGGCCGAGATCGATGCCATCCTGCGCGATCCGGCCTATGCCGGTCGCACGCTGGGCGTGGTGTCGCTGCTGGGGCCCGAACAGGCGCAGCTCATCGACAAAATGGTGCGCTCGCGCTGCGACATGGCCGAACTGGTCAAGCGCAACTTTGCCTGCGGCGACGCGCGCCTGTTCCAGGGCAGCGAGCGCGATATCATGTTCCTGTCGATGGTCGCCGACAGCAAGCAGCACCACGCGCTGTCCGGCGTGCAGTTCGACCAGCGCTTCAATGTCGCCGCTTCGCGCGCGCGCGACCGCATGTACCTCGTACGCTCGGTGAAGCTCGAAGAACTGTCCACGCTCGATTTGCGACGCACACTGGTCGAACACTTCGCCAAGCCGCTCGAAGCCAATGAAGAAGCCACGAGCCTGATCGAACTGTGCGAATCCGGTTTCGAGCGCGACGTGTACACCGAGTTGTTCGAGCGCGGCTACCGCGTCATTCCGCAAGTGCCGGCGGCCGGCTACCGCATCGACATGGTGGTGGAAGGCGCGCACGACCGGCGCCTGGCGATCGAGCTCGATGGCGACGACTTCCATGGGCCGGACCGGTGGCAGGCCGACATGGGGCGCCAGCGCGTGCTCGAACGGGCCGGCTGGACCTTCTGGCGCTGCTTTGCGTCGACCTGGTCGCTGCAGCGCGCAACGATCCTGGCCGAGCTGCTGGCGCGCCTGGCGGCGATGGGCATCGAGCCGCTCGGGGCCATGGCGCGCACGCCGCTGCTCGTCGAATACCGCGAATGGGGACGTGACGCGCTTACCGAGGAAACGCCACCGTCACCACACAGCCTTGACCATCTGCCTTCCGGGCAATCATGACCGTGGCCCCGTGCTGGTCGGCGATCTGGCGCACGATGCTCAGGCCCAGGCCGGCCCCCGACTTGCCACCGGGCCGTAGCCGGTAATAAGGACGGAATACATTTTCCGTCTCCTCGTCCGGCACCGGATCGCCATCGTTGGATACGCGCAGCAGGCATTGGCCCTTGCTGCAGTCGATGGCCACGTCGATGTCGCCGCGCGCCAGGCCATGCCGGGACGCGTTCTCGATCAGGTTGCGCAGTAACTGCTGCAGCCGGTACGGGTCGCCCTGCACGCTGCAATCGTGGGTGGCGGACAAGCCGAGTGACTGGCCGCGCCGGTCGAGCAAGGGTTCCTGCAGCGCCATCACGTCGCGGCAGACTTCGGCCAGCGAGACCTCGCGCTGCAACTGCATGTCGGTGCCGGACGCAAGGCGGCTGAAGGTCAGCAGCTGCTCGGCCAGTTGCGTCGTGCGCTCGAGCGCCCCAACCGCCTCGCCAAGCGACACATCGCACTCGGCCTGATTGGCCGCGCGCAGCGCATTCTGCACATGCAGCTGCACCGCCGCGATCGGCGTGCGGATCTCGTGCGCCGCCGCATCGATGAATTGCTGCTCACGCTCGAACGCCGCAGCTACCCGCTGCAACAGGCTGTTGAGTTCATCGACCACCGGCGCCAGCTCGCGTGGCAAGTCGGGCAGTTCGACGGGCGCGAGCGACTCCGGCTCGCGCCGGGCAATGGCATCGGCCAGCGTGCGCAGCGGCGCCAGGTTTGTCGCCAGCACCAGGTTGACCGCCAGCACCAGCAGGATGCCGCCGATGATGACGGGCGCCAGCACCGATGCGCCCAGCTGCTCGACCATCTCTTCGCGCACTTCGTCCTTCTCGGCCACGACCACCCACATGTGGCCCGATTTGAGGGCAAACACCTGCCACAGGGTCTCGCCCAGCAGCTTGCTGGTATAGCCTGCCGCCAGGGGTCCGAGCGGCGCTTCGGGCGCCGACGCCGATCGGGCCACCAGGCGCCCTTCGGCGTTCCAGACCTGGAAGGCGATCTTGTGTTCGTACGGATGACCATACGGCGTTGCGCCGCCCGAGTAGCCGAGCCGCCGGGGAATCGGGATCACGATGGGCGCGCCGATGGTGGCGGTTTCGAGCTGGTGGGCCACCAGTGTTTCGAGCACGCGCGCCGAACTGGCCAGGCGCGCGCTGAAGAATTCCTCGGACTCGTAGCTGGCAAACCAGTGGGCGGCCAGCGAGATGCCCCCCAGGATCAGGAGCATGCACGCCATCGTGCGCACGATCAGGCGCCGGCGGATCGAATAGCGACGGCCGCTTATGTGACTGCTCGTGCGGCCGCTCATGTGGCCAAATTCCCGATACGGTAACCAAGCCCGCGCACCGTCTTGATCAGCTCAGGATCGGTCTTGCGCCGCACGTGATGCACGTAGACGTCGATGGCATTGCTGGCCACGCCCTCGCCCCAGCCGTACAGCGACGCTTCGAGTTCGCTGCGGGTAAACACCTTGTTTGGCTGCTCGACGAGCCGCCTGAGCAGCATGAATTCGCGGTGCTGCAGATCGATCGGCTGGTTTTTCCAGCTGACCGCCATGCCCGCGAGATCCAGTGCCAGGTCGCCGAAGCGCAGCTGGTTGACCGACAGGCCGGCGCGGCGCCGCTCCAGTACCCGCACCCGCGCCAGCAATTCATCGACATCGAACGGCTTGATCAGGTAATCGTCGGCGCCCAGGTCGAGGGCGACGATCCGGTCGCGCACCGCATCGCGCGCCGACAGCACCAGTACCGGCACGGCGTTGCCGGCGCGCCGCACCCGTGCCAGGACGTCGATGCCGTCCAGGCGCGGCAGGCCGAGGTCGAGGATGGCCAGGTCGAACGCATTATGTTCCAGCGCGGCGACCGCCGCCACGCCGTCGCCCACGTGTTCGACCGTGTAACAGGCCCGCCCGAGGGCGAGCTTCAGGCCCGATGCCAGCGATTCGTCATCTTCGACAAGTAGTATTCGCATCCCGCGCCTCTCCAGCAGGTTGTTATTTGCGCTTGGCCGCAACCTGCGCCAGCAACGCTTCGGCTTCGGCACGCCGTCCTAAATCGGCCAGCTTGCGGCCTGGCCGCGCCGGCGCCTGCAGCGCCTTGCGCAGGCAGCGTTCGGCGCCGGCAAAGTCACCCTGACGATACAAAAAGTCGCCAAGGAAGTAGTTGGCGTCGATGCCGTCCGGGTTCAGCGCCAGGCCCTGCTGCAGGTACTCGCGCGCCTTGTCCTTGTCGCCAAAGCCGATCGGCCACCCCGGCACCTGATAATACAGGCTCCCGAGGCTCGTGTACGCAGAACCGCCCAGCGCCTTCGGGTCGGCTTGCAGCGCCGCTTCGAAATCCTTCTTCGCTGTTTTGGCCAGGCCCAGTGCGCCCAGGCCGCCCTTGGCGCCGGCGTGGCTGGCGACGACGATACCATGCCAGATCAGCACGCCGGCGCTATCCGGATAGCGCGACAGTACCGTGTCCGCTTCGGCGCTCAGCGCCTCGAATGCGCGCTCCTGCCCACCGGCGGGCGCGCCGTACTTCACTTGTTCCCAACGTTGTTGCAGCGTACCGACGGCGTCGTCGGCGGGTGCGGCCAGGGCGACATTGAAGGCCGCCATGCCCAAGACGAATGTGGTGAGTGTGCGATGCGATATTTTCATGATGACCTCGGTTGTGCGCGGCGGACAGGCGCCGGCATGTGTTTGCGAATGACAGGTAACTGGCCGCGGATGGCCCGGTCGGGCAAGGCAGGCAGCAGATGGTTGAGCAGGACCAGCAGCGCTTCCTTCAGCCCCGGCTTGTGCTCCCACGCCGAGCCTTCGATGAACGCGCATAGCTGGCGCGCCACATCGGCCGGCTCGTCCAGCGGCACGCCCATCTCGGCGTTCATCGCTTCGACCGGGCCGGCATTGATCGGCGTGCGGGTCGCGCGCGGGATGAAGTGCCGCACTTCGACGCCGGTATCGGCCAGCTCGCGCCGCAGCGCCTGCGTGAAACCGCGCAGGCCGGCCTTGCTGGCGCAGTAGCCGGCAAACCCGGGGTAGCCCAGATAGCCAAACAGCGAGCCGACATTGATGACCTGCGCACGCGTGGCGTTGCGCAGTTGCGGTAGCAAGCGCTGCGTGAGCAGCATCGGCGCGAGCAGGTTGACCTCGAGCAGGTTGCGCAGCGCCGCCGGATCCTGGCTCTGGAACGCATGGAAGTCGTTGATGCCGGCGTTGTTGATCAACAGGCTGACGCCACCGAGCTCGCTCGACGCAGCAGCCGCGGCGTCGAGCGTGGCCGCCTGCGTCGTGTCACCCACCACGATACGCACCAGATGCGGTCCAAGCCGTTCGCGCAGCGTCTCGAGCACCCCGCGGTTGCGGCCGACGAGCACCATCGACGTGCAATACGGCGCCAGGGCCACCGCGAGTGCCTGGCCGATGCCCCCGCTGGCGCCGGTCAGCACCAGCCGCCATGTCATGTGCGCCATGCTAGACCCCGGCCAGGCTGGCGCTGCGCTGCGGCAGACTGCGGAAGATGTCGCCATACAGGCGATACATCATGCGCGCGCTGTGGATGATCGCCTCGCGGTCGGCGGCCCGCTCGACCCGGTTCATCAGGCTCACGAAGAACGCGACGTGGGCCAGGTCGAGACTGCCGTGCGACGTCAGGTAGCTGAACGCGGCATCCGGCAGATCAAGGCGCAGCTGGATGGTCTGCGCGGCCTGCGTCGCCAGCGCGGTGCTGGTGCCTTCCAGCACGTGCACCATGCCGAAGAAGCCGATCGGGTTGCCGCGGTCGATCCCGTGGTAGGCGTAGGCCACCATCAGTTCGGTCGCCGGCAGCGGCCGTGAATCGCGCGCCAGCTTCGGGTCGCCGCCACAGGCGGCGATATCGGACAGAATCCACTCCTCGTGGCCGATTTCTTCTTCGATGTATTCGGCAATGGACTGGCGCAGCCACCCTTGCTCGTCACCCAGCCGGCTGCCGCATGCCATCATCAGCGGGACCGTGTGCTTCACGTGGTGATAGGCCTGCGTCAGAAAGGCCACGTACTGGGGCAGGTCGATGTCGCCCGTCAGTGCCTGCTGGATCAGCGGCGTGCCCAGTAGTTGCTGGCGCTGGGGTTCGGTGTGCTGGCACAGGATGTCATAGAACTGCATACATTGCTCCTTCAGGACTGGTAAATTTGTTCGATGTGCGCCGCGCAGCGCAAACGCGCCGTGTCGCGCCGCAGGCGTCCGTTGACGGTCGCGGTGCCATCGGCTTCGCTGAATGGCGCGGTGCGGAACCACGCGCCGATGCGCGCATAGTCGGGCAACTCCTGGTTGACCCGTTCGACGGCGGCGTCGATCACCGCATCCGGCGCATCCGCCTGCAGCGGCACGATGGCCGCCGCCAGGTAAGCGCGCGCGTCGCCGACCACCATCGCCTGGGCCATGACGCCCGTGCCGAGCAACAGCGACTCGGGCCACTCGGGCGACACGTTGCGTCCATAGGCGGTGACCAGCACGTTGTTCTTGCGCCCGTCGATGTGCAGGTAGCCGTCGGCATCGAGATGACCGATGTCGCCGGTGCCCAGCCAGGTGTCCTGGCCAGGCGCATGGTCTCCGGAAGGCTGGCCCAGATAGCCCGCCATGACCCCGCCGCCGACTTCGATCTCGCCGTCCGGCGCGATGCGTACGCTGCGATTGGGCAGCGGTTTGCCAGCGCTGCCGATCCGCGCCTGCCCCGGGAGATTGAGTGACACGACCGAGCCGCACTCCGACAGGCCGTAGCCTTCGTAGACGGGGAAACCCCTGGCCTGCGCCGCCTCGATCAGCGCCCTGGGTGTCCTGGCCCCGCCGACGGCGATGAACTTGAGACTGGCAATGCGTGGATCGTCCGGCCGGACCGCGGCCACCAGCGCCTGCAGCATCTGCGGCAACAGGATGACGCTCTCGGCGCGCGTGGCGGCGATGGCGGCAAGGCAGACGCCGGGATCGAACGACGCCGCGCCGCGCAGACCGGTCATGGCCAGCGGCAGGCTGATATTCAGCGCGCCCGACAGCATGGCGGTGTAGGTACCGGCGATGTTTTCAAGCAGCACCGACAGTGGCAGCAGATTCAGATGGCGCCGGATGTTCAGGCCGGCCAGCGCATCGGCCAGCACCTGCGCCAGTGCCCACTGCTGGCTGGAACCCAGGCACACGCCTTTCGGCTGGGCGGTGGTACCCGACGTGAACGTCACTTTCTGCACGCCGGGCGGCACGGTGCCAGGCATCTCGGCGCCGGCATACAGTGATAAAGCGCCCGGCGTGGCGACCGCCGTGGTGTAGCCCAGCGCGCCGGCCAGCGCCGCATCGACGCAGAACAGCCCATCGACTGCGGCCTGCGTCAGCGCGTGGCGCCATTGCGGCGGCGTGAAGAACGATGGCAGCGGCACCAGCGTCATGCCCGCCTCGTGCACGGCCAGGTCGATGGCGATCCATTCGGGACCGTTGTCGGCCAGAATCGCCAGCGCAGCGCCCGAACGGAACGTCGCGCGCAGCATCTGCGCCAGCGCCTCGACACGCTCGATCAGCACGCTGGCACTCCAGGTACCGTGCGCGCCTTCCAGCACCGCGCCGTTTGGGGGGAGATTAGCGCGCCAGTTGATCATGACCGAATCCAATATTGCCGAACATGACTTGCGGATGGGTCGCGTAATAGCTGCCCCATGCCCCCTGTGCCTGCCCCAGGCGCGCCGGATCGGCATCCGCCAGCACCGACGGTGCCAGCCGCAGCCGTGCGAATGAATTGAGCAGCGCGCGCGTGGCGGTGAACGTGACCCAGACCAGGCCCTGGCAATGCAGCTGGTGCGTCATGGCCACGATCAGGGCGCGCGCGGCGCCCGCATCGGTACTGGCCAGGTTGCCCACTTCGACGATGCTGCCGCGTGCGACCGGCCGGCCGGTGCGCGCGCCGATTTCGCTCTCGACGGAACCGTCCAGATAATGTTCGAGAAACAGCCGGCCTTCGCCCGCCAGCGAATAACCGAGCGCAGCAACCCAGCGCCCGGCGCTGTCGCGACGGCCGGCGAGCGTATGGCAGAAATGCTGCAGGGTGGCGCCGTAGACGCGGGCAAACTCGGCGGCGATGAAGGCTTCGAGCGATGCGCGTTCCGGATGGTCCGGCGCCACGAGTTCAAGAGTGCGCCCGGCCCCTGCTGCGGCAGATGGCGTGGCGCTGGCGCGGGTAGCGCATGGCATGGTGGTCGACACTGGTCACTCCTTTTGTTGTTCCCATGGCGAAACTTATGGGGGCAACATTAAGGCCAGATTAATCGACGCCGGCAGTGCGGAGAGTCAGCGGGACAGTGACCCTGGCCGGTGCTTAGCGCCAGGTGCTGTCGGCCCCGGCATCGAAGACGAGAAAGCGCGACGGCCCATCCCTGAAATTATTATCCGAGGCGATCACCAGCGAACGGTGGCCATTGGCCAGCCTGGGTCCCCACGCCATCGCCTCGTAATTGTCGGACCACCCTGCAGGCAGCTGCGCATTGCCCAGCAACTGGCGCTTGACGGCCGGCCGCACGCCAGAGGCAATCGGCGCGTCCGGGTCGAGCGCGCTGGCGCCCTGCAGGTCGACGTCATACAGGCGCACATCGAACGTGAAGTCGTGCGCCGTCTGACGGCCTGCGCGCTCGATCACCAGCAGGCGGCGCGGTCCGATGGCCAGGATTTCGGCAATGCCGTTTTCGCTATAGCCGCCCGGGCGGCCCGGCGGCAACACCGGCTCTAGCCGGTACGCGTACTGCGCCAGGATGCGGCCCTGCCGGTCCAGCAGACTGAGTCGCGTGAGCGCGCCCTCGCCCGGCGCCGACGCCTGGCCGTCCTGGATCAGCGCTCCTTCCATCGCCAGCCACAGATGCTGGTCATCGGCACTGAAGCTCAGGCCCTCCGGCCCCGCATTGCTGCGTCCACCGGCTTGCGCATCGGGCTGGATCTGCAGCGCTGGGGGAAATGGCGGCGCACGGAGGGGCGTGCCATCCATGCCGGTGCGGGCCAGCAGCATCGGCGAGCGCGCGGCGCGATCGCCTTCGCCGGCAAACCAGAGACTGCGCTCGAGTGGGTCGATGCGCAGCGTCTCCAGGTCGGCCACCTGTCCGGGCTCGCCGCGCCGCGCATACGGCGCGCCGCCAGCCTGCACCAGCGGCTGCATGCCGCTGATCTGCACGCCCGCGACACGTTGCGCGTCGTAGTCGATGCGGGCGCGGTAAAAACGCGTCGGGCCATGCACGCCCCGATCGTCGCTGATGATGAGCCATTCCCTGGCCACGCTGTCGTAATCGATGCCGGACAAGCCGCCGACGCGCGTCTCACCGACGCGCATGTCACCTGCCAGTTGCGCGGTGCCGATCAGGCGCAGGTTGGGAGAAGGCGTGCTGCAGGCAGTGAGCAGCAGCGCAGCAGAAATGGCGAAAAGCCGGCGAAGGAAGGTCATGGCGGTCTGCGAAAATTCCGGCGCACCCGCCGGCAAACGGCCATTATCCCTCAAGCGCCGGCCCGACCGCCAGCCTGCCCTGCCTTACATCCTGAAGCGCAGGCTCACGCCATACGTCGTCGGGTTGTAGCGGATATCGCGCGGCTGGTACTGTCCCAGCGAACTTTCATACTTCGTGCGCGTCAGGTTGATGGCGTCAAATTGCAGCGACACGTTGTCGTTGATCTCGTAGCCGATGCTCAGGTCGACAAAGGTCGCCCCCTTGACCACGCGGTCCTGGCCAAACGGCGCTTCGGCGATCTGCTCGACATAGTCGCCCCGGCGCGTGGCGGCCAGGCGGCCGGTGAAGCCGCTGCCTTCGTACAGCAGCGCAAAATTGTAGCTCTGGCGCGAGACGCCGGTGAGCGCCGTCGTCGTGAACTGGTCGCTGTCGAACGCCGTGCGCGACTGGTTGTCGCCATCGATATAGGTGGCATTGAACTGCGCACCCAGGCCGCTCCAGGCGCCCGGCAAGAAGTCGGCAAACTTCTGGATGCCGAATTCGGCGCCACGCAGGCGGCCCTTGCCCGAATTTTGTGGGCGCGTCACGCGATACAGCTGGCCGTCGATGGTTTCATCCTGCGTGAAGCTTTGCTGGTAGCCGTCGATATCGCGGTGGAACAGTGCAATCTGCGCATAGCCATTTTTCTTGAAGTAGTACTCCAGTGTGGCGTCGAGGTTGGTGGATTTGGTCGGCTCCAGCAACGGGTTGCCAGCCCCGCCGCTGCCCGCCACGTTGACCGTCGGCGCAATCAGGGACAGCGATGGATTGAGCGCACCGAACTCGGGCCGCGTGATCGTCTTCCCGACCGACAGGTGCGATTGCAGGTTCTCGCGCCAGCCGATCGTCGCCGTGGCGCTTGGCAGCACATTGGTTTCCGACGTCGACTGGTCGATGTCGGTGATCACGTCGCCAATGCGGCTCTGGCCGCGCAGGTCGCGGTTCACGCGCACGACGCGCACGCCGGCTTCGCTCTTGATGCCCACGCCGGCAATCTCATGGTCCCAGCGCCCCGCCGCATACAGCGTGACATTCTGTTCTTTCTGGTCGAACGCGCGCGCCGGGTCTTCGGCAATGCGTCCGCTCGCCAGGCCATAACCATTGCGCACCGCGTCGGCCTGGTCGATCAGGAAGTCAGCCGACGGCGCGCTCCAGGCGCCACCCAGGCGGTCCAGCCCCGGCACCAGGTGCTGGAAGGACGGGCCGAAGGCGCCGATCGGGGTCGGGCGCGCGCCGGTAAAGTCGGCATGGCCTTCGGCGCCGTGATAGCTCGCCTTGCGCGACGACAGCCGCACGCCGCCCAGCAGCGCCTTGAAGGCGCCGTCGCCCGGCATCCGGTAGACGGCGTCGGTGCGCCACTGCAGCTGGGTGCCGGCCTGCTCGTTCCAGTTCTGCACCATCCCGCGCAGCACATACGCATTCGGGTCTTGCAGCACGTTGGCGTTGCCGCCCTTGGTGATGGCATTGAAGCCGCCATGGCCGTCGGCGCCATACGCGTACACATTGGCGCTCACGCCAGGCGCCTGCTGATCGACGATCAGCGTGTCGTTGACGAACTTCGAGCGCGTGTAGCCCACCTGCGACTCGACCGACAGCGGGCCCTCGAGGTATTTCAGGCCCAGGTTCAGGTAGTGCGTGGCGGTGCGTTCGTTCTGGCCCCAGGTGCTGGTGGCGGTGTACGGCTCCCAGTCGTTGGCACCACCGAACTGCGCGGCCGGCGCAGTCGCCGACAGGATCGGGCAGATGACGCCGAGCGACGTGGCGCAGCCATTGGACTGCTGGCCCAAGGTCACGCCGGTCAGGCGCGGCGCCGAACCGACATTCGAAAAGGCGTAGTTGACGGCGTTGCGACCCTGGTAACCCATGCCCAGATATTGTGCGGTGGCCGTCGTGCGCGGATTGATCTTCCACTGGAAGGCGCCGTGCACGCTCTGGCGTTCGCGCGCGCCTTCGTTGTAGGTGCCGCCGATATGCGGCAGCTGGCCCAGCACCTCGCCAGGGGCGAGCGGTGCAAACGGCGCCGACTCGCCCAGGCGCGTGGCACTGCCGTCGGGGCGCACCGAGAACACGTTCGACGGCCGGTCGTTGTATTGCACCGGATAGGCCCAGTTGTCGCGGTTGACGGCGACGTCGAACAGCGCGCCCATCTCGCCAAAATCGGTGTCCCAGCGGTTGCTGACCAAAAAGCCGCCGCCCGGGCTGTGCTTGTCGGCCGTATTGCCGCTGCCGTTGATCTGGTTGACGCGGTCTTCGACGTAGCCGGTGGCCACGAAGCCCTTGGCGTCGAACGGCGCGCGCAGGCGAATATTCACGGCGCCGGCGATGCCGCCCTCGAACTGGTTCGCGGTGGCCGATTTGTAGACTTCCATGCCGCCAATCGACTGCACCGGCAAATCCTGGTACGCCAGGCGACGTCCGGCCGCAGTGAAGATCTCGTTGCCGTCCAGGGTCGTGGCGACGTCGGGCAAGCCGCGGATGGTGACGTTGCTGGTCTCGCCGCGATCGCGGCCGACCTGCACGCCCGCGACGCGCTGCAGCGCATCGCCCGCATGGCGGTCGGGGAACTTGCCGATATCGTCGGCGTTGATCGCATCGACCACCTGCGCTGCATCGCGCTTGATGTCTTCGGCCGAGCGCAGGCTCTGGCGCAGGCCCGTGACCTTGATGACGGTAAGTGCGGCCGGCGCGGCATCAGCAGGTGCTTCCGGCGCCTGGGGTGCCGGGGCCAGCGAGTCGGTGACGACCTGCGCGAAGGCTGGTGCGCCATACGAGGACAGCAGCATGATGGCGGCACATACCGGCGTGAGGTTCAAACGGCGCATTCATTCTCCTGAAGTCTGCATGGATCGGGCGTGCCGCGGTCGGCGGCGCCTGAAATGTGTCTTCATAACGCAGCATGATGCCATCCAGTTGACATAAATACACCAGAAAAATTTTTCTCTCGGAGTGACTGATCGGTGAAATGTGAGAATGTGCGAATTACGAACGCACGGCGCTGACTATACTTGGCGGATATGTACTTACGTCCGCTATCGTTGTCATCTTCCGAAAATCGCGTCCTGGGCATCGGCGTCGCCATGCTGCTGCACGCCGCCTTGCTGGCCGCATGGCAGGCAAGCCGCCAACGAGCGCCCGACGACGAGCGACAGGCGGTCTTCACCCAGTGGGTGCACGTGCCTGACAGCGGGCCGCAGCCTGCCACACGCGATGTCCGCGTTCCCGCAGAACGCAAACGCACAACTGTCGCTGCACCAGCCGCCCGGACTGGCCAAGCGGTAGCGTCGGGTATCGAACAGCCAACCACCGGGCCGGACGTTGTTCTTTCAGCCGATGGTCGTGACGTGACGCCTGTTGAAGGGAGCGCGCGACTGAGCGTCGAGCAAGCCCTGCGCGAAGCGGGCGCCATCGAGCGCACGCTGCGCAAGAGCAGCAAGGCGTATATCGTCGCGCCGCCGGACAGCCCGCAGATCCGCATGGCCCGCGGGTTTGCCGAGGCGGCGGCGGTCGCGCCGGGCCGCTGGTACGAAGCGCCCAAGATCGTTGAACTTGTCAATGACGGCGGCGACGGCGCGCGACGCACGCGCGTCGTCACGGCTGGCGGCATCTATTGCATCACCGAGCGCTCGCCGGCAACGAGCATCGACATGATCGAAAAGTTCGGCAAGCAGAGGATCACGAACTGCGGGCATGAACACGAGCAGCCTGTCAATGCCCAGGAATGGCGTACCGCGCGCGATTGACGCTGACCGGGCCGCGGATCAAACCGACGTCTTGATGTCCTCGAGCGACTTGCCGGCGGCAAGCCATGCCTTGACCCAGGCCGGTTGACGGCCACGACCGCTCCATTGCTGGGCAGAATCGTCGGGATTGGTGTAGCTGACAGCGGCGGCGGTCGGCTTTCCTGGTACCGGCGCTTTGATCGCCAGCACCTGTTTCTCGGTCAGGCCGGCATTGCGGGCGATGTGGAGGATCTGTTCGCGCGCCTTGCTGATGCTGAGGAAATGGTGCGTTTTGAGTGCATCGTTGACCTGTTCTTCAAGAGCACGAAGTTTGGCCAGCGAATATTTGGAGAGGTCTTGCATGGTTGCAGGTTGCTTTAAGGTGAGTGAAAACAGCACCCTAACATGCCCGGCCACCTGTTGGCGAACCGATCGGATGGTGTTTCTGCGTTCTTACTGGAGGCGCACCGCCACATCGAACAGCCACGTCCGGCGAATTTCCACCACATCGTACTGGCGCGCGAGCGCCGGCGGGAACGGTCCATACGGCGCGTGACTGGCGATGATCTGGCGGATTGCCTCGTCGACCGCAGGCACGCCACTCGAGGTCACGAACGTCACCCGCTCCACCGAACCGTCGCTGCGCACGGCCACGGTCACGAGCGGCTGCCGGTGCGGCTGCCTGACGATATCGCGCACGGCGCTCAGGCTCATGTTCAGCTCGATCTTGCGGCCCATGGCTTCCGCGTACGCCACAAGGTCAGCGTTGGCGTCAGCGCGGCCCAGCAGCCAGCCGCGACGCTGCCCGCCGGCGGCGTCACGCTGCGCGGCTTCCTGGTTCAACTGCCGGCCGATCGCGCGCAGGCGCTCTTCACGCTGCGTCTCCTGCGCGGTTTGCACGGGCGCCGCTGGCGCTTGCGGTAACTGCGCGAGGCGTGCTGCTTCCTGCTTGACTGCGTCCTGGCGTGCTGCTTCCTGGCGTGCTGCTTCTTGACGCGCAGCTTCCTGACGTGCAGCTTCCTGACGTGCTGCTTCCTGTTGCGCCAGTCTCGCCTGCTCCTGGCGGGCTGCTTCAGCACGGGCGGCGTCAAGACGGGCCTGCTCCTGACGCGCTATTTCCCGTTTGGCCTGCTCCTGCCTGGCGATTTCTGCCCGGGCAACCTCACGCTGGGCCGCCGCATCGCGGTTGGCTTCCTCGATGCGCTGTGCATCGGCACGTTCGGCTTCGCGTTGCGCCGCCTCGGCACTGGCCAGCGCGTCCCGCGCGGCTTGCTCACGTACCTTTGCTTGTGCCTGTGCCTGGGTCTGTGCCGCCAGCTCGGCAGTCCGCTGCTGTTCAGCCGCAACGGCTGTCGCTGCGCGCGCAGCCTCGCGCTGGACCACCTGTTGGCGCACGCGTTCTTCCTCGATCGCCGTCTCCCGCTTGTCGTCATCGAGTGCGATGATGCGCGCCCCGGCCGCGTCGTCGTTCTGTGGCGTCGGCGCTGGCGCTGGCGCTGGCTGGACCCTGGTGACCGGCGCTTGCGGCACGGAGGGCGCAGGTGCGGTTGCTGCTGGTGCGGCCGGCAGCGTCGGCTGGCTCGCGACGACCGGTGCTTCTGCCTTCGTCGCGGGTACGTGCTGCGGCACTGGTGCTGCGGCTGGCGCCGGCGCCAGCCTGACATTGAGTTCAGTCGCCGCGAGGCGTCGCTCTTCCCACGGCATGCGCAATCCTGGAAGCCCGAACACATCGCCCTCAAGCGGAATGCTTAGCAGCAGAGCGTGGATCACCAGGGATAGCAGCAGTGCCAGGCGCATTCGCCAGGAAAAAGCAGGCGTGTCGGAAGGGGTTCTCACATTGTCGGATCGGTCGGTGTCGGCGTGATGGTGGCGAGTTGCCAATGGTGCAAGATCAGCGGCGATGCTATCACACCGCTGCCGCCATCGCCACGCGCCCTGAACACACACGACCTGTGGCACTATCGCTGCTAACATCAGCGTCGTGCAGCGCAATCGCCCGCTATTGCCCCCCCTACAAGCGAAGGACCGCCTTCATGCCTCGGATCTCCCATGTCGTCGGCACCAAAACGTATTGGTTCGCCGATCTACGCGACCTGCTGGCCAAGGCCACGCCGGCACGCTCGGGCGACCATCTCGCCGGTGTTGCCGCAGGCAGCGCCAAAGAGCGCGTCGCCGCGCAGATGGCGCTGGCCGACCTGCCCTTGCGCACCTTCCTGAACGACGCCGTCGTACCGTACGAAACCGATGAAGTCACGCGCCTGATCATCGACAGCCACGACGCTGCCGCGTTCGCGCCGATCCGCCACCTGACCGTGGGGAGTTTCCGGGAGTGGCTGCTGGGCGACGCGGTCGACGGGGCCATGCTGGCGCGCGTTGCCCCTGGCATTACGCCGGAGATGGCGGCGGCCGTATCGAAGATCATGCGCATCCAGGACCTGGTGCTGGTAGCACGCAAGTGCCGCGTGATCACCCGCTTTCGCAACACGATCGGCCTGGCCGGCACGCTGTCGACGCGCCTGCAGCCGAATCATCCGCTCGACGACCTGTCGGGCATCGCAGCCAGCCTGTTCGACGGTCTGATGCATGGCAGCGGCGACGCGGTCATCGGCATCAATCCGGCCACCGACAATGTCGCGCAGGTGGTCAAGCTCGTCACGATGCTGGACGATATCATCAGCCGCTACGACATCCCCACCCAGTCATGCGTGCTGACGCACGTGACCAATACGATCGAGGCGATCGGGCGCGGCGCGCCGGTCGACCTGGTATTCCAGTCGATCGCCGGTACGCAAGCGGCCAACGCCAGCTTCGGCATCGACCTGGCGCTGCTCGGCGAAGCCCGCGCTGCTGCCCTGTCGCTGGGCCGCGGGACGGTCGGCAACAACGTCATGTATTTCGAGACCGGCCAGGGCAGCGCGCTATCGGCAAATGCCAACCACGGCGTGGACCAGCAAACCTGTGAGGCCCGCGCGTATGCTGTGGCGCGCGCATTCGAGCCGCTGCTGGTCAACACCGTGGTGGGCTTCATGGGGCCGGAATACCTGTACGACGGCAAGCAGATCATCCGCGCCGGCCTGGAAGACCACTTCTGCGCCAAGCTGCTCGGCCTGCCGATGGGGTGCGACGTCTGCTACACCAACCACGCCGAAGCCGACCAGGACGACATGGACGTGCTGCTGACGATGCTGGGCACGGCCGGCTGCACCTTCGTGATGGGGATTCCCGGCGGGGACGACATCATGCTCAATTATCAGACGACGTCCTTCCACGATGCGCTGTATGCGCGCCGCGCGCTCGGCCTGCAGCCGGCGCCAGAGTTCGATGCGTGGTTGCGCGCGATGGGTATTTTCAAGGGCGCGGGCCAGGTTGAGCTGGGGCGGACCGTGCCCCCGGCATTTCAACGCGCGCTGCTGCAGTCATCCTGAGGTTGCTCCCATGTCCGATTCGATTGACGCCCCCATTGCCGGCGCCGCACCTTGGCAAGCCTTGCGCAAATTCACGGACGCCCGCATTGCGCTGGGCGCTGCCGGCATCAGCCAGCCGACAGACGCACAGCTCGACTTTCAGCTCGCGCATGCGCGGGCGCGCGACGCCGTGCATCTTCCGCTCGACATTGATGCGCTCAAGCCAGCATTGCAGGCAGCGTGGCCGCACGCTGACCAGCCCCTGCTGCTGCACAGTGCGGCTGCGAACCGCAACGTCTATCTGCAGCGGCCGGATCTGGGGCGGCGGCTCGATGCCCCATCACGCGCGCTTCTGACCGATCGTGACGATGGCAACCGCCGCTGCGATCTGGCCATCGTCGTGGCGGATGGTCTGTCGTCACACGCGATCGCGCAGAATGCCGCGCCGTTTCTCGCAGCGCTGCATTTACAGTTGGCCGCCGAAGCGTGGACGCTGGCGCCGTTGGCGATCGTCCAGCAAGGCCGAGTGGCCGTGGGCGATGAATTCGGTGAATTACTGGGCGCGAAGATCGTCGTTGTGCTGATTGGCGAACGCCCGGGTCTGAGCGCACCGGACAGCATGGGCATCTATATGACGTGGGCGCCACGCGTCGGCCTGACGGATGAGCGTCGCAACTGCATCTCGAACGTCAGGCCGGCGGGGTTGGATTATGTCCAAGCCGCTGCCCGGCTGCATTATCTGCTTAGGCAGGCGCAACTACGGCAGTTGAGCGGCGTGGCACTCAAGGACGAGACGTCCCAGGATGACGTGCTGCCGGGCGGCGGCGGGCCGGCGTTCCTGCTGTAGGCAGTGAAGCAAACCACTTCACGACGCGCCTACGGCGCAGGTGCACACGATTTTTCAGAAAACGTGTCGCATCCCGGCGTTGAATGCACGATCTCCGGAGCCCGTCTCGCCATTACTACCGACCGTATAGCCAGCGCCATTTTTATTCACGACAGCACCGTACGATGTGTAGAGGGTGCTCCGCTTTGACAGTGCATACACATAAGCGACGCCCCAGGCACGCGCGTCTTGATCGACATTTGTCCTGTCGTCCTTGCGCATGACAGACGCGATGAGAGTCCCACCAGGCACTGGCGCTGACAAACCGAGCAACATGGCATTGCTGTTCGTTGACGGCGTTGGCCGGACACCGCCAAATGGATTATTGGGATTCTGTATCGGTGCGCTGTTGAAGCC
This sequence comes from Telluria sp. LT2P80, assembly GCF_059685955.1. Lineage (NCBI taxonomy): Bacteria > Pseudomonadati > Pseudomonadota > Betaproteobacteria > Burkholderiales > Oxalobacteraceae > Telluria > Telluria sp. LT2P80. The sequence continues at coordinate 364,719 of NZ_JCASIO010000003.1, forward strand.
CTTGTCCCTGCCATATGCAGCGTGCAACTTCAAGACCGTGAAATTGTAATTTGCCGCTATCAGGTGGTTGGTGCTGTCGTCTCTCGAAATTGGCGCGACACCCGGTGACCCAGCGACATCGGTATTTTTTTTGTTATACGCATAACGTACAGCGAGTTTCCCGCTCGCGTACCCGATGGACCCGCCCATCTGCCGCCCGGTCTTGCTGCTGCTGGCTTGCTCACCAAAACTGTAAGCCAGATCGGCAGTAAACCCTTGCATGACCGGCGCCGTGTACTGGATCGTGTTACTGGTCCGTACATTCGTCCCGGAATCGGGAAACAGATTCTTGGATGTCCCTGCATAACCAGTCACGAACGGGTCAGCGACCTGGCCCAGTGTTTGGTGCCAGGGCGTGTACTGGCGGCCAATTGACAACGCACCCGCACGTGTCTTCAAACCGACAAACGCCTGACGATTGAACAGCGTTCCCGCAACATCCACCTCGCCGTTATCGATGCGGTAGCCATTCTCCAGCGTGAAAAATGCGGACATTCCATCACCGAGTTCTTCATTGCCGCGAAAGCCGATGCGCGATGCAGAAACGCCGCCATTGGTAATTTTGTTCACGTTGCCGCCGGCGCCACCGCGCTCATGGACGATAGCAGCATCGGCGATGCCGTAGATCGTTACACTGGATTGGGCAAAGGCCGCATTCGCGCCAAGGGCAAGGCTGAGTACTGATAACAGTTTCTTGTTCATGTCATTCTTTTTCAGTTAAATGAAACGATCACTGAAGCAAGCTGCCCTCAGCCAGGCCGGGGACGCGCATTGCCATCCCCTGCGTGGTGATCAAAGCAGGGTTTCTTCCTTGCCGATCACGCCTGCCATCCGCAGTGCGTCGTCGAGCCAAGGCGACACCAGCAGCCCTTCTTCGATTTCTTTCAGGCGCTGGGCTTCCGCCTTGAGCTTCTGGTGCGCCGCCAGCAGAACGGCGGGCACGTCGGTACGAGGAATCACCACCACGCCATCGCAGTCGGCGACCACCAGATCGCCCGGATGCACGGCCACATCACCGATTGCAACGGTTGTGCCCACGCGTCCGTCAAGACCCTTCGTTGGGCCGGCCGGATTGCGGCCTGCTGCAAAGATCGGCAGCGGTCCGTTCCCGAGCGTGTCGGTATCGCGAATGGCGCCGTCCATGACAAAACCGCCGATGCCGGCCGCGATGGCCTGTGTTGCCATCAATTCGCCAGCAAGTGCGCTCGACTCGTAGCCTTTGCCATCAACGACGATGATGTCGCCAGGTCTGGCCAGGGCCAAGGCAACGTGAAACAGCAGGTTGTCGCCCGGCCGTACCTCGACCGGGAATGCAGGGCCGGCCAGCTTCATTGTTGGAGACAGCCCCTGGATGCGTGCGTGAAGGGCGCCGCGGCGTCCTGCAACGTCACACAGGACAGCGGATTGGAATTGCCGTGCCTCATCGACCAGATTGGCAGAAACACGCTCGAACTCGGCGACATTGTCGAATTTCGTAGTTTTCATTGGGGTCCTTTGGTGATTACTTGTTGTTGAGAACATGGGGCGGCGTTTCGCCAGACAGGACTGCAAGCACTGCGCGTGCAGCACCGAATCCCATTCGCTGAAGTGCTTCACGGCTGCTGCCTGCCACGTGGGGAGAGCCGACAAAATTATCGAGACTGAGTAAGGGGTGCTCTGCAGGCGGCGGCTCGATTTCAAAAACGTCACTCCCTGCACCAGCAATCCGGCCGTCAAGCAAGGCGGCATGCAACGCCAACTCATCGACGATGCCGCCGCGCGCGGCGTTGATCAGAATCGCGGTCGGCTTCATCATTGCGAGTTCCGCAGCGCCGATGAGATGTCGCGTGCTGTCCATGAGTGGCACGTGGAGACTGATGACGTCAGCGTCGGTCAGCACGCTCGACACGTCACGTACCTGGCGGGCGCCGCACTGTTCGAATGCCGACGCCGGCGCATACGGATCGTAGGCAATCACCTCGGCGGCAAACGCATTGCGGAAAAGGCTTGCCGTACGCGAGCCGATGTCCCCGATACCAATCAGGCCGAGGGTCTTTCCGCCAAGCTCGATTCCGTCCTGCACCTGTCCAGGCACGCTTGTTCGCAGGCGCCGATCTGACAGTGCGACCCGGCGCGCCGTGGCCAGGGCTAGGGTCAGCACATACTCGGCCACCGCGTCCGCATTCGCGCCGGGCGTGTTGGTTACCGTGATTCCCTTGCGTGTCGCGGCAGGGATATCGATGTTATCGACGCCACTGCCATGCTTGGCGATAATCTTCAGGTGTTGCGCTAATGCGATCTCAGCTTCACGCATCTGGAATGTTCTGACGATCATCGCAGTTGCCTCAGTCCGCCAATCCTTCTCACGCGACATGGGAAAATCGACGACTTCGTGATGAGCGCGCAGAAAATCAACCGCCTCTTGCGCAATGCGGTCCATGATAAAAATTGCCATTTTTTGCCTTAAGGAGCTGAAGAAGATTTGGTAGTTCCTGACAGCGCATCCACGTCGGTGGCGGTGTCTGAAAAGCGCGTGCGAACGCGCGGTTCGATCATCGAGACGACCAGCACGAACGTCAGCAGCGAGGTTGCTGCAAGAAGGCCGAATACCCACGTCCAGCTGAACTTGTCGAGCAACACGCCGACCACGAATGGTGTGAATGCCCCGCCGAGAGACCCTGCCGTATTAACGATCGAGGCCGTGAACGGGACGCGTTCTTTCGCGGCGATGGCCATCGGGTAGACGAGGAACGTCGAATACCCCAGATTCAGCAACACGCCAACGCAAAAAAACATCGCAGACAATGCCAGCGGAGCGGCCGGGGCATGAATCAGAGCAAACATCGACAGCACCGTTGCAGCTGAAGTAATCAGCATGACGGGCTTGCGACGACGGGCGAATACGCGGTCTGACAGCCAGCCGCCAAGGATGTTGCCGACAATGGCGCCCACCCAGGGAGCCGACGCGACCAGCCCCATTTTCATAATCGAGTAGTGTTTGACCGAAACAAGGTAGGTCGGAATCCAGGTCATGATCGTGTAGGTGATGCCGACCATAAAGAAGTATCCCAGGGCACAGGCCCATACATTCCACGACCGCAGGACTTCTTTGTTGGTCTGAAGAAGATCCACATCGCGGGTACGGATCAGGCCATCAATCCAGTCACGCGAACTGACGACCTGCTTAGGCTGCGTGGTGCTGTCGCCTCCATCCTGGCGTGGTGCATCCTTGATATACGCGACCTCAGCCGGCGAACACCGTTTTGATTCGGAGGGGTCATCGCGCACCAGGAAATACCACAACGCCGCGCACACGAACCCGGGTATGCCGAAAATGAAAAACACTTCGCGCCAACCGAAATGCAGCATCAGGAACGCGCACAGCGGCGGGACGAATGCAGGCGCAAATTTGATGGACGACATGAATACGCCAGTAGCGAGTCCCTTTTCCTGAGGAGGAAACCAGCGATTGATCGTCGACACGATACCGATATTGATCGGACCTTCAGCAGCTCCCAGCACGAACCGCGCGAGTTTGAGTTGTAGCGTAGTTGCGGCCAGACCGGTTACCAGCGTTGCCAGCGACGTCAGCACCATCGAGCCAACGAGCAGCTTGCGCACACCGAATTTCTGGAACAGATAACCTGCCGGAATCTGAATGATGGCGTAACTGATATAGAAGAGACTTGCCAGTGCGCCAACATCAGTGTTGGAGAGGTTGAAGTCCTGGCGAATGACGGGAATGAGTACGCCGATATTGGCGCGGTCCGCTCCAGCAATCATGTAGGTCACGTAGATCATCAGTAAGACGATCCAGCGGTAGCGCGTGCGCTTACCCGAAGAATTCTCCAAGGCTTGTCTCCATGTTCATTATTGTTGTAGGGCTGCAGATCGAGCTGCAGCCTTTCACCCATGGTAGATCACGACCCCAGCAAGAAAAAAGAGAATTATTTCGATCGGCTGCTATTCATTTTTTTCGCGGTAAAAAATATTCGCAGCTAACGCAGAGGCTTTTTTTATTCGGGTATAAAAAGTTTTTCAGCGCTGGTGCGACACGGCTCTGCCATAAGGGCAACGCACGCGTCGTGAACACGGCCGGTTGGACTTCATGCACGGTTTCATGGCGGTCATCGCCATAACACGCGCAAGCCCAGAAAACCTAGAACCCGTACGTCAGTGAATAGTCCACTTCTTCCAGGGCAAGCTGCGCCAGGGTTGGACCGAGCGTGCGCGTGTCATCGGCTCGCCAGCGGAAGCAATATTCAATGGCCGGCAAAGCAGGATTACTTTGAAAGGCGCTGAGCTTGCCTTGCTGAACCATTGGCTCGAGAAACCGGCGCGGGAGAAAACTGATGCCAACGTCTGCGACAGTGAGTCCGACGATAGCGCTCAAACTATTGCACGCGAGGACACGCCGAACGGTGACATTGTGTTGCGATGACCACTGTTGAAAAGATTCGGTCAGCCTCGACTCGCTCGTCATGACAATAATCGGATGTTGCTCGATCTCCTGGATCGTCAGCTCGTCCTTTGCGGCAATGCGTTGCGGCGACGCCATCCAGGCGAAATCGAGCGTTGCCAATGCCACGGTGGACAACATCGTGTTGCCCGAACTGGTTTTTGGCAAAATGGCGAAATCGATCTCCCCCCGCATCAGCTTTTTTTCCAGCGCCGAACCAAGATCGACGTAAGGTTCAAGCAGCAATTGCGGATGCAGCTCATTGATCCGCGAAACAAATTTCGGAAACCATGTCAGCGCGGTCAACTCGCTGATGCCAAAACGGCACGTTCCGCGCAGAGGTTGTGGTCCGCCATGCAGCGATTTGATGTCCGCTTCCATGACCAGCATCTGCTGGGCTTTCGCCAAGACAAGCTGTCCGTGCTCTGTGAGTATCGTCCGATTGGCAGAACGGGCGAAGAGCGACACGCCCAAAGACGACTCCAGTTCCGCGACGCGTTTGGAAAGTGTCGACTGCGTGACATTCAGACGACCGGAGGCGGCGGAAAAGCTGTTGAGAGTAGCCGCCCAGTAAAACGCTTCTAGTTGTTTGAGAGTCATGAAATGTCGTGTGTGGGCAGGTCGATTGGGTTCACATCGTTTGCGATAAATCAGCGTCACTCGACGCCGGTTCGTACGCGCATCGTTGGTGTTCGGGATAACACAAGCCTATCACAACGATCTTCTACCACGAAAAAAGCGAATGACTCCAAATCGAAATTATTCGCTTTTTTCATGCAGAATTCGTGATCTAACATGCGTCCTGAACTGCAGCAGTGTCCCGGAAAGTTTAATGGGGAAATACCCTGTCACAGAACGTGCCTGATCTCCCAACGTTTATCCGGGGCGCTACCTGCAGTCTCAATGCGACCTACCGCGACCCGCGACGCCTTGATGGCCATCAGCAGGCGCTTCAAAATTAAAATAATTGGAGATAAATCGATGAACCGACTGAACAGAAAGAGTGGCCGACAGATTTTGATCAGCGCCATTATCGGCACTGCACTTTGCCAACCAGCCTACGCCGCCTGGCCAAACGACAAACCCATTGAAGTGGTAGTCGGCTTCGCGGCAGGCGGCGGCACTGATCTGCTGGCCCGCAAGATAACGCGGTTCATGCAAAAACCACTCGGCGAAAAAACACAGTTTATCGTCATGAACAAACCTGGCGCGGGAGGCGAAATTGCCACGGGTTACGTTGCACGTGCTGCGGCAGATGGCTATTCCGTTGCGGTTGTCAACATGCCGGGATTTCTGTACGTGCCGATGTCAAAAAAATCCCAATACAAACCCGAAGACTTTCGTTTGGTCGCCCGGATCGTCGATGATCCGACAGTATTGATTGTTCGATCGGACAGCAAATATACCAACGTCGCCAGTGTTCTTGCAGCACTCAAACGGCAACCGGGTTCTGTCTCATTCGGAAATAACGGCATCGGGACGAATAGCGAGATTGCTGCCAAATTGATCAGCAAGCAGACGGGATTGTCGTTGAACGAGGTGCCTTACAAAGGAACGGCAGCACAGCGCACCGACCTGCTCGGTGGTTTCATCGATGTTGCGGTTGTGAGCGCAAGTGAAGTGCCAGAACTCCATCATGGGAAAACGGCCGAATACCGTGCTATTGCGCAGCTCTCCCGAACCAGAATCAAGGCGCTGGCTCAGGTGCCAACGGCGATTGAATCAGGCTTGCAAGTGACGATGTCATCGGAACGTGGATTTGCAGTCCATAAAAATGTTCCTGCGAATATCACCCAACAGCTGCAGAAAGCCGTTGAAACAGTGGTTCGTGATCCTAAATTTGCTGCAGCAAACCCTGGAGATGCCCCTGTTTTTGCCTACCTTACAGGCGCTCAATGGAATGATTCGCTGAATCAAACCCGCAAGCTGTTACAAGAGGTACTTGCGGACAAGCAGAAATGAATGTCGAAAGCGTCGCCAACGTGAGTTATCGGGGTGTCTGACGTCAACGATGGTTCATGGGTGCCTGCATTAGTCATGGTGACTCACCAGGCAGCGGCGGGCCGGCGTTCTTGCTGTAGGTAGCAACAACGCCGGCCCGTCACCAGCTCAGCGCGTCGCCGCCTTCGCCCGCGCTGCGTGCAGCTTCTTGTAGCTGTCGATCAGGCGGTGATGACGGTCGAGCCCTTCCAGTGCCATGCTCGTCGGCGTCAGGCCATGGAAGCGCACGCTGCCGTCCACCGAGCCGAGCACGGCATCCATGCGCTCGTCGCCATACATGCGGCGGAAGTTGGCGACATAATCGTCCAGTTCCAGATCGTCGTCGAGCGAGACTTCCAGCACCACATTCATCGCCTGATAGAACAGGCGGCGTTCGACGGTGTTGTCGTTGTACTGCAAGAACGCACCGACCAGTTCATGGGCATCCTCGAGCTGGCCGAGCGCCAGGTGAATCAGCAGCTTGAGTTCGAGCACGGTCAGCTGACCCCACTCGGTATTCTCGTCAAACTCGATACCGATCAGCGTGGCGATATCCGAGTACTCGTCGAGCTCACTGTTTTCAAGGCGATCGATCAGCGCTTCGAGACTGTCGTCGTCGAGGCGATGCAGATTAAGGATATCGCTGCGGAACAGCAATGACTTGTTCGTGTTATCCCAGATCAGGTCTTCGACCGGATAGATCTCGGAATAACCCGGCACCAGGATGCGGCACGCGGTCGCGCCGAGCTGGTCGTACACCGCCGTATAGACTTCCTTGCCCATGTCGGCCAGGATCGCCAGCAGCGTCGCCGCTTCTTCGGCATTGGCGTGCTCGCCCTCGCTCGAGAAATCCCATTCCACAAAGTCGAAATCGGCTTTGGCGCTGAAGAAGCGCCACGAGACGATGCCGCTCGAATCGATGAAGTGTTCGACGAAGTTGTTCGGCTCGGTGACGGCATTGCTGGCGTACGTCGGCTGCGGCAAATCGTTCAAGCCTTCAAAACTGCGGCCCTGCAGGAGTTCAGTCAGGCTGCGCTCCAGCGCCACTTCGAAACTCGGGTGCGCGCCAAACGAGGCGAATACGCCCCCCGTCTTGCGGTTCATCAGCGTCACGCACATGACGGGGTAGGTGCCGCCCATCGACGCGTCTTTCACGAGCACCGGAAAGCCCTGCTCTTCCAGCGCTGCAATGCCGGCCACGATGCCCGGATATTTCGCCAGCACTTCTTGCGGCACGTCCGGCAGCGACAATTCGCCTTCCAGGATCTCGCGCTTGACGGCGCGCTCGAAAATCTCGGACAGGCACTGCACCTGCGCTTCGGCCAGCGTGTTACCGGCGCTCATGCCATTGCTGACGTACAGGTTCTCGATCAGGTTGGTCGGGAAGTACACGACCTCATTGTCCGACTGGCGCACGTACGGCAGCGCGCAAATGCCGCGCGCGGCATTGCCCGAATTGGTGTCGATCAGGTGCGAGCCACGCAGTTCGTCGTCCGGGTTATAGATCTCGAGGCTGTAGGCATCGAGAATCTCCGCCGGGAGCGCGTCGTTCGGGCCTGGCTTGAACCAGCGTTCGTTCGGATAATGGACAAACGGCGCATTGGCGATGTCTTCGCCCCAGAACGCGCCGGCGTAGAAGTGGTTGCAATTGAGACGTTCGATGTATTCGCCCAGTGCCGAGGCCAGTGCGCTTTCCTTCGTTGCGCCCTTGCCGTTGGTGAAGCACATCGGCGAATGGGCGTCGCGGATATGCAGCGACCACACGTTCGGGACGATATTGCGCCACGAGGCGATCTCGATCTTGATGCCCCAATCGGCCAGCATGCCCGACATATTGGCAATGGTCTGTTCGAGCGGCAGGTCCTTGCCGGTGATGTAGGTGCGCGAGTCGGTCGACGGCTGCAGCGTGAGCAAGGCCTGCGCATCGGCGTCGAGATTCTCGACTTCTTCGATGACGAACTCGGGGCCGGCCTGCACCACTTTCTTGACCGTGCAACGGTCGATCGAGCGCAGGATGCCCTGGCGGTCCTTGTCCGAGATATCGGCAGGCAGCTCGACCTGGATCTTGAAAATCTGCTGGTAACGGTTTTCCGGGTCGACGATATTATTCTGCGACAGGCGGATGTTTTCGGTCGGGATGTTGCGCGTATCGCAGTACAGCTTGACGAAGTACGCCGCGCATAGGGCCGACGAAGCCAGGAAGTAATCGAAAGGGCCCGGCGCCGAACCGTCACCCTTGTAGCGGATGGGTTGGTCGGCAATCACCGTGAAGTCATCGAACTTCGCCTCGAGACGAAGCTTGTCGAGAAAGTTGACCTTAATTTCCATCGCAGATTTCCTCAGTAACGCTCTAAATCGTTCAAAAACATAAAGCCCTGTAAAAACAGGGCTTTATTATTATGCAGACACTCGCAGCTGCCCTGCCAGAAGCTGGCACCACGCAAGCAGCGCGCCATTCTAGCATTATTGCGGTGCCAGATCGTCGCTGGCGGGCGTGATTACCACGTGATCTGGCGTCGGTTCCATGTGCTCGCAAGGTTGGCGCCGCCGCTAACGCGGGGTTTGTCGTTTCGCAAATTCATACGTTGGTTAGTTACATTTCAGCGAGATTAGGCGCCGCTCTACTCGATCCGGTGACCATCCTCACAGCCAGTGCCCTGGTCAGGTTTCAGCGCGCTCAACACTACTGGCCCGAAAGCGCTTGCGGTAGTCGGACGGCGATGTGCGCAGGGCTGCCTTGAAATGCTGCCGAAGCGACAGCGCCGTGCCGAATCCGGATGCGTGCGCGACGCGCTCGATCGACAAGTCCCCTGCCTCGAGCAGCCGCTGGGCATGGATCAGTCGCTGATTCTGCAACCACTGCTTGACGGAGGTGCCGGTAGCAAGGCGGAAATGACGTGTGAAATTGCGCCGGCTCATGGCAGCGCGCTCGGCCAGCATGTCAATGCTGTGCTCCTCGTGCAGATGTTCACCGACCCATTCGAGCAACTGGGCGAACCGCCCTGCCGCAGCGTCATCCGGCAACGGCCGCTCGATGAATTGCGCCTGCCCGCCGTCACGGTGCGGCGCGACCAGGATGTGCTTTGCGACACGGTTAGCGACCTCGGCACCACACAATCGCCGCAGCAGATGCAGGCAGCAATCGAGGCCGGCGGCAACACCCGCCGACGTCAGGATGTCGCCATCATCCACGTACAGCACGTGCCGGTCCACGGCAAGTCGGGGATAGTGCTGCGCGAGCATGTCTGCCGCCTGCCAGTGCGTTGCCACGGTCCGGCCATCGAGCAGGCCGGCCTGTGCCAGCGGAAAGGCGCCCAGGCACAAGCCGACAATGATGGCGCCGCGCGCATGGCCGCGGCGCAGACTGTCAAGCAGGCTGTCCGGTGCACTGCGCCCGTCTGCGTGCCAGGAAGGCATGACGATGATGTCAGCCTCATCGACTGCCGAGAGGTCGGCATCGATCGCGATCGCGAATCCGGCAGAGGTTGGCAACGTGCCCGCCTGCGGTGCGCAGACAGTGATCTCGAACGACATCGCATCGGCGCCGGCCACGTGGCTGCCGAACACCAGACAAGGCACCGACAAATGAAATGGCGTGATGCCCTCGAAGGCGATGACGGCAACTTTTTGGTGGTGGACTGCAGGCGCAATAGGAGGCATGGCCCGATTGTATCGAAAGTTAGCCTTCGGGCCAATGTTCGATGGTGGTCGTTGCGAGCACAATCGGTCTTCCGGCTGGCCCGACACGTGCACGATATTGTCGCTGGCCGCCTCATTTCAATGAAAGGAACATCACCATGAACAAGCATGCTGTCGTCGTCGTCGACCTCCAGAACGAGTATCTCCCTACCGGAAAACTGGCCCTGGCCGGCATCCATGACGCATTGGCCAATGCAGCGCGCGTGATCGCCGATGCCCGCACCAACGGCGACCTGCTCATCCATATTCGCCACGAGTCCACGGACCCGGACGCGCCCGTCTTCACGCCGGGAACGGATGCCGTCCAGATCCACGACACCGTGGCGCCGGCGCAGGGCGAACCGGTCATCGTCAAGAACTTCCCGAATGCTTTTCTCAAGACCCATCTCAAGGCACTGCTGGACGACCACGGCGTCGACAGGGTGACGGTCATTGGCGCCATGAGTCATATGTGCATCGATGCGACGACCCGTGCAGCCTCCGACTTCGGGTACAAGACAACGGTCGTGCACGATGCATGCGCCACGCGCGACCTTGAGTTCGTTGGACAAACCGTGCCGGCCGCGCAGGTGCACGCCGCGTTCATGTCGGCACTTGCGTTTGCCTACGCGTCGGTGGTGTCTGCCGACGACTACCTGGCGGGCTGACAGACCGCTGGTGCCGGACAGGCTGGCGCGACTATCGGGCTGCTGGTAGCCCGATGCCGTGCGCAGTGGCCTGTTCCGGCCCTGGCGCTCTCGCATTCGTTCACGCCCATCCAAATCCCCGCCGACCACGATCGCGTCCCGAAGCCATTTCGGGAATAACCCATCGACCCCGGTCACCAGTTCTCCCTTCCCTCCCCTCCCGCATCCAACCGGTTCGGCACCGTTCGATCGCGCTTCCGATCTGCCTGTGCACAGGCGCACCTCACCAAACAAAAATCCGCGGGAGACCCGACTTTCGAATGAAAGAATTTTCATGAAATACGTTAACACAACGGAAATTCGAAAAAACGAAAGATGTTTTGTATTACACAGAATTTCGCTATAGACTTGGTGTCACAGCGATCGTTCGAGCAATGTCGAAGACTTTCGATATCCCTCAACCGAAAGCTGCGATATGAGGATTCAAGCAATACGAAATAAAACGAAAGAAAGAATCAAGTCACATCAGCTGGTAAGTACTCCGGCTCGTGGAGGCAGTGATCGCAACTAGACAGCCTTTCCGTTTGCCAGCCATTGCCACGCTGCTCCAACAACTTATAAAGGAAGCGTTTCATGAATTCTCCTTCACAGTGCCGCTCGCGCGCCGATCGTCAGGATCGGTTTATGCTCAATCCGCTCACGTCTGCCTGTCTGCTCGCGCTTGCCACACTTGCGACATCGGCCCGCGCTCAGGATGTCATCGCGCCCGATGCCGGCAAACTGGAGCAAGTCGTCGTGACCGGCACCCGTGCCAGCCTGCAGCAATCGCTGGAACTCAAGCGCAATGCCGCTGTCGTACAGGACAGCATCAGCGCGACGGAACTTGGGCGCTTCCCTGACAACAACGTGGCCGACTCGCTCAGTCATATCACCGGCGTCTCGATTTCCCGCACGGCCGGCGGCGAAGGCCAGCGGGTCAGCATCCGCGGCCTGGGCCCTGACTACACGATCACCACGTTCAACGGGCGCCTGCTGGGCACCGACAGCGCGGGCCGCTACTTCGCATTCGACGTGCTGCCGGCCGACGTGATCAGCGGCGCCGACGTCGTCAAGTCGACCCAGGCGCAGTTGATCGAAGGCGCCATCGGCGGCCTGGTGAACCTGCGCTCCGCCAGCCCGTTCGACCAGAAAGGCCAGCGCGGCCTGGTGCGCGCCGAGGCTGACCGCAACGACATGAGCAGCCTGAACGGCAAGAAACTGTCCGCCACCTACAGCAACACCTTCGACAACAAGCTCGGCGTGCTGCTCGGCGTTGTCTATGCCAAGCGCGACGTGCGCACTGACACCGCCGGCAACGACGGCGGCTGGTCGCGCAATCCTATCCCGAGCGACCCAAGCCAGTTCTGGGAATACGGCAATACCTGGGGCGGCGCCATCGATCCGAACGGCAACGGCGTACTCGACCCCAGCGAAGAAGGCCTGATCGGGCCCGGCCAGTTCCGCTTCGGCTCCATCATGGAGAAAAAAGAGCGCATCGCGCTATCGGGCAAGGTGGAGTGGCGGCCCAGCAGCGACGTCAAGGTCATTTTTGACGGCTTCAAGACGCGGCTCGACTCACCCCAGGTGGGCTACCAGCTGTCGTACTACCCGCTGTACGCCCCAGGCCGCTGGTCCGACGTCAAGGTCACCAACAATGTTGTGACAGACCTGACCTTGAACAGCAACGACCCCGAGCTGCGCCTGAATCCCGAAGTGCTGAACAAGACCGAATACCGGGTCGTCGATACCGCGATGTACGGTACCCGGGCCGAATGGCGGATTTCCCCGACGCTGAACGTGGCCGGCGACGTCTATCTGTCCACCTCGAAGCGCGACTCCGGCGGCAAGGACAGCTACGTCGTGCTACGCATGAACCAGCCGAACACGACGCGCATCCGGCTCACTGGCGCCGCCGTGCCCGACGTGACGACCACGCTGGCCGATGGCCGCGATCTGCAGAGCGGCCTGGCCCAGGGCCTGTTCAGCGGCAACGACTTCAATACCCACTTCTACAGCCGCGCGGGCGACAATATCGACGACCGCATCGGCGGCGCGACCGTCAATGCCGACTGGAAGGTGGACCGCTACAGCATCGACTACCTCAAGTTCGGTCTGAGCCAGACCAACCGCAAGAAGTCACGCGACATGATCAACAATGCGTTCAACTCGGGCCAGGATCACTACTCTGGCGAAAACGCGATCAACGTCGGCACCCTGGGCGGCAACGTGATCAACCAGACGCTGAGCCCGAAAGGCTTCCTGTCGGGCGTGAACGGCAACTTCCCGCGCAGCTTCCTTGGCTTTGACGTCGACCGCTACGCGCAGGCACTGGCGGGGCTGGACGGCAAGCCACGGCCAGGCGGCGGCGTCTACAGCTCGACCTTGTCAGCGCCAGCCTTCAACCCGCTGGAAAGCTACCGCGTCGAAGAAAAGACCTCGACCGCGTTCGTGCAGGCCGACCTGGCCGGCGAGCGCTGGTTCGCCGACGTGGGCGTGCGCTTCGTGCGCACCAAGACCGGTGCGCAGGCGTGGGACGCCAAGATCGAAGACATCGTGCAGAACGGCGCATTCAACTTCACGCCTGTCTACGCCGATCCGTCGATCGTGCGTCAGGATGCCACCTACAGCTTCGCTCTGCCGTCGGGTAACTTCACCTATTCGCTGACCGACAAGCTGCAGCTGCGGGTTGGCGCCGCGAAGACGATGGCGCGCCCGTCGGTCGACAAGCTGGCGCCGTCCAGCACCACGGCCAGCATCTCGTGGGGCGACTTCACGCAGATTTACGGCGGCAACGCCGACCTCAAGCCGTACACGGCGCACCAGGCCGACATCTCGCTGGAGTGGTATTACGCCAAGAGCTCGGCACTGACTTTCGCCGTCTATCAGAAAAACATCAAGAACCAGATCACCAATCTCTACCTGGCCGGTCAGGACATCGGTGCACCCGGCGGACGCCTGTTCAACGTGCAGCGCCCCATCAACGGCGACAGCGCCAAGGCGCGCGGCATGGAGATCGGCCTGCAGCACCTGTTCGACAACGGCTTCGGCGTGCGCGCACAATACACGCGCAATCTGTCGAGCAGCTGGGTCGGCGGCATCGAACGCCCACTGGAAGGCATCGCGCCAGCAACGGCATCGCTGGGCATCCTGTACGAACGGGGCCCGTGGAGCATGAGTACCACAGCCGACTTCACCGATTCGTTCGTCACTGCGACCAACGTGATCGGTTCCGGCTTCAACGAGGTGACCAACTCGGTCACCTGGCTCACGGCCCAGCTCGCCTATGATGTGAACAAGTCGCTGCGCATCAGCATCGAAGGTAACAACCTGACCGATGCCGAGCAGGCACCACGACTGACCAACGGCACCGTCAGCCTGCCCAACGGCTATTACCGGTACGGCCGCTCCGTGACCCTGGGCGCCAGCCTGAGGTTCTAATGCAGCACGCGGCGCCATGGTACGTGGCGCCGCACAGCCCATCGCCAGCGCGGGCCGGCCTGTCAGTTCACCGGCCCGCAACACCGAGAACTGGAATCCTGATGCACACTTCTGTTTTTTCCCTTGCCGTCCTGCTCGCCGGGGCCATCCCTTTCTCCGCATACGCCGCGGACGGGTCCAGCTACACAATGGCGGACTATGCCAGCGTTGCCAAGATCGACGCGCACCTGCACCTGCACAATGCTGCGCCGGCGTTCATGGAAGCTGCCCGGCGCCAGAACTTCAAGATCCTGTCGATCAATGTCGACTACCCTGATTTCCCACCACTTGATGACCAGCAGCGCGTCGCCATCGCACTGAAAAAGCAATTCCCGGAGGACGTCGCATGGGCAGTGAGCTTCTCCGTCGATGGTTCCGCCCAACCTGCGTGGCTCGCCGCCACCCGCCACCGCATTGCCGCGTCGATGGAAGCCGGCGCCGTGGGCGTGAAGGTCTGGAAGAACATTGGCATGAGCCTGCGCGGCGCCGACAAAGAACTGGTGATGATCGACGATGCGCGTTTCGCACCGCTGTTTGACGACCTGGCCCGCCAGGGCATCCCGTTGCTGGGCCACCAGGGCGAGCCGCACAATTGCTGGCTGCCGTTAAAACGCATGACGGTCAACAACGACCGCACCTACTTCAAGAACCACCCGCAATACCATATGTATCTGCACCCCGAGATGCCAAGCTGGGAAGCGCAGATGGCCGCGCGCGACCGCATGGTGGCGGCGCACCCGACGCTGCATTTCGTCGGCGTGCACCTTGCGTCGCTGGAGCGCAATGTGGATGAACTGGCAGCGTTCCTCGACCGGTTCCCCAACGCGGTGGTAGACGCTTCGGCGCGCATCGGCCAGCTGCAGTACCAGAGCCAGCGCGACCGCGAAAAGGTGCGCAACTTCTTCATCAAGTATCAGAACCGCATCCTCTACGGCAGCGACATGGCGCAAGAGCCTGGCCAGGATGGGGCCGCACTGGGCCGTGAGGCCGAAGGCGTGTGGCGCATGCACTGGCGTTACTTCAATACGGCAGAGTCGTTCAAGGTCGCCGATCTCGACAAGCCCGTCCAGGGCCTCGCACTGCCGCGCGACGTCGTCGACAAAATTTATCGCACGAATGCCGAGCGCGCCTTCCCCGACGCCTGGAAAGGCCAGCCATGACCGCGCGCCGAGCATTTCTCGGGTGGCTCGGCGCGGCGCCGCTGGCCACGCAGATCCCGCTGGCCCAGGCAGCGCCCGCCTCCGTCACCGGCAAGGGCCATGTACGCGTGCAGGACAGCGCCGTCTCACTGCAATTCGACGAGCAGTTGCGCTGCCGTATCGTCAGCCTGCTGGGCAAGCAGCCTGCCGCGCTGACCGGCTTCGACACCAGCGAGCATCTGGTCGTCGGCGGCAAGCCGCTCGGCCGCTTCACATTGCAGAAGGCCGAGCCAGCCCCGGCCACGACGCCGTTTGGCGCCGGACAAGCGCTGCACCTCGTCGGCCGCTCTGTGGAAGGCGTCGAGAAGCGTGTCACCGTGACCCTGCTCGACGAGCATCCGGGCGTCGCGTTGCTGGACGTGCGCTACGTGAATACCGGTGCCAAGCCGCTGACGATCGACGCCTGGGTGAACGGCGCGCACCGTTTGGCCGCCGCGCCGCGCCATGCGGGCGGCTACTGGACCTATTCAGGCGCCAGCCACGCCGACCGGCGCGACTGGGTCCAACCCGTCAAGCGCGGTTTCGAGCAAGGCAACTTCCTCGGCATGAACGCATCCGACTACGGCGGCGGCACGCCAGTCGCGGATGTCTGGCGCCGCGACGTCGGCCTGGCCGTTGGCCACCTGGCGCTGCAGCCGCTGCTGGTGTCACTCCCCGTCAAGGCGGTCGGCAATGCGGTCGACATCGCGCTGCGCGGCGACGTCCCGCAGACGCTGGCCCCGGGCGCCACGTTGGCCACGCCGCCCACGTTCATCGCCGTGCACCGTGGCGACTTCTATGTGCCGCTCGACCGCTACCGCCGCCTGATGGCCGCGCAGGGCCTGGCAGCTCCCGAGCCGCCGCAAAGCGCCTACGATGCGCAGTGGTGCGCCTGGGGCTACGAACGCGATTTTTCGCTCGACTATGTGCGCGCCACGCTGCCCAAGGTGCAGGAACTGGGCTTCAAGTGGGCCGTACTGGACGACGGCTGGCAGGTCAAGACCGGCGACTGGACGCCCGATCTCGCCAAATTCCCGCGCGGCGGCGACGACATGAAGGCGCTGGTGGCCGACATCCACGCACGCGGCATGAAGGCGCGGCTCTGGATCGCGCCACTTGCCGTGGCCCCCGGCAGCGACGAGCTGCACGAGCATACCGACCTGCTGCTGCTCGACGAGACCGGCGCGGCCCAGGACGTGACCTGGTGGAACTGCTTCTACCTGTGCCCTGCCTACGACAAGACGCAGACGCGCCTGGCCGCGACGCTGCGCATGATCATTGCGGACTGGGGCTTCGACGGCCTCAAGGTCGATGGCCAGCACCTGAACGGCGTCGCGCCGTGCTTCAATCCCAAGCACCAGCACAAGCGCCCCGAGGAATCGGTCGAGGCTGTCGCCGACTTCTACAAGGTCATGCACGACGTGGTGCATGCGGCCAATCCGGAAGCGGTGCTGGAGGTGTGCCCGTGCGGCACCAGCTACGCCTTCCACAACATGCCGTACATGGACCAGGCGCCATCGTCCGATCCGCTGTCGAGCTGGCAGGTGCGCCACAAGGGCAAGACACTCAAGGCACTGATGGGCCCGTGGTCCGCCTATGCGGGCGACCACGTGGAACTGAGCACGGGCGGACAGGACTTCGCTTCCAGCGTCGGCATCGGCGCGGTCGTCGCCACCAAGTTCACATGGCCCGTGGACCCGAAACCCAAGGACTCGTTCCTGCTGACACCCGAGCGCGAAGCGCACTGGCGAAAGTGGGTGGACCTGTACAACAAGGGGCGCCTGGCCGAAGGCCGTTACCGGGGCGAGCTGTACGACCTGGGTTTCGACAAACCGGAAACCCACGTCGTAGAGCAAGCTGGCGCGTTGCACTACGCGTTCTATGCCGATCGCTGGGATGGCATGGTCGCCTTGTGTGGCCTCGGCCCGGGCACCTGGACGCTGCGCGATTCGCTCAGCGGCAGCGTATTGGGCAAGGTCAGCGCCGAAAAGCCAACGCTGCCCCTGCGCTTTACCCACAGCCTGCTGGTCGAAGCGCGGCCCGACGTTCCCGATCAGCTGCCTGTGGCATTTGCCAGCAGCGTCCAGGCCGTGGGCACGGACGGCTTCCCGCACGCATCGCAATGGGCCGATGCGCCCACGACCTTCTTCCGCCACGACTGGCAAGGCAAGCCGCTCGCCGGCCCCCAGTCGACCCGTGTCCAGCTGCTGCGGGGCGCGGGCCACCTGTACCTGCGCTTCATCTGCAAGTACGAGACGCTCACCACTTTCGACCAAGCCGGTTCGGCAAGCGCCATCTGGCCGCTGTGGGAGCGCGATGTTGTCGAGGTGTTCCTGCAGGCGCCGGATCGCGCCGGACTGAAAAGCTATCGCGAGGTGCAGGTTGCGCCCAACGGACTGCTGCAGGAAATCGCGATCGAGGTGTCGGGCAAGCGGCGCATCGACGGCGGCAGCCGCGCCAGGGCGCATGTCGATGCGGGCAACAAGGTCTGGACCGCCGAGCTGGCCATACCAATGCAGGGTGGAGACGGCTGGCGCCTGAACCTGTTCCGCGTCGAAGGCCCCGAAGCTGCCGGTGACAACCGCGTGCATTCGGCGTGGAGTCCGACCCGCACTGCGGCGCCCGACTTCCACGTGCCAGGCGCGTTTGGCCGGCTGCTGATCGACGCATGATGCTGCAGCGCCTGCGTCCACTCGCGCTGCTCGTCATCTTGTCGGCGCACGCCCATGCGGGGCAATCGGCAGACCGTCCGTCAGGCAGTCCCGTCGAGACAACGTTCCAGGCGTCGGCCGACGAGATCGCCAACCCCGAGCGCGGCATGTACGTCTGGGCGGCCGACAACCTGGCGGCGTGGACGCAGGCACAAGCCGATGCACAGTTTGCGGCCGGCTACCGGATCGTCTACGCGCCGGTGCGGCTGGACGCGCATGCCGGCCACGCGCTGCCCGCGACGCTGCTTGCCGACGTGACGAAAGGGTTTGCGGTTGCACGCCGCGCGGGCCTGAAAGTCATCCCGCGTTTCATGTACAACTTCCCGGCAGGCGAAACCGCTTACCGGGCGGCGCAGGATGCACCGCTCGAGCGCGTGCTGGAACATATCGGGCAGCTCAAGCCGGTCCTGGCGGCGAACGCGGATGTCATCGCGTATCTGCAGGGTGGCTTTATCGGGGCCTGGGGCGAATGGCATACCTCGTCGCACGACCTGACCCTGCCGGCGCGGCGCACGCAGATCCGCGCTGCGCTGCTGGCCGCGCTGCCGCCGGACCGCTTCCTGCAAGTGCGCTATCCACCTTATCTGATGGCGTGGGCGCCACAGGCGCCGCGCTGGCGCGACGGTTCGGCTGTGGCACGCATCGGCGTGCACAATGACTGCTTCCTGGCATCCAACACGGATGTTGGCACCTACAGTGAGAATGCAGCGACCCGGCAGCGCGAGCGCGCCTACGTGGCCGCGCTGGCGACGACAGCGCCATTCGGCGCCGAAACCTGCAATCCGGCCGATGCAGTCAACCCGACGCCACGCACGGACTGCGAGGACATCCTGCGCGAAGGCCGGCGCTTCGGCCTGACGTACCTGAACGACAGTTACTATCGCGACCTGTTTCACCAGCGCTGGCAGGCCCAGGGGTGCTTCGCGCAGGTCAAGCGCAGCATGGGCTACCGGTTCGAGCTGGTGACGTTGCGACACAGCCCGCAGATCGTGGCTGGCCAGTCGGGTGAACTGGTGCTGACCGTGCGCAACAGCGGCTGGGCCCGCGCCTTCAACCCGCGTGGTGTGCAGATGGTGCTCCGGCATCGCGCTACTGGCCGGGTCGTACGGCTGGCCCTGGCATCGATCGACCCGCGCGCCTGGCTGCCGGGGCAGACCAGCACCGCAACCGCACGGGTTGCGATCCCGGGCGGCACGCCCACTGGCGCCTGGGACATGCTGCTGGCCTTGCCGGATGGCGCAGCGTCGCTGGCCGACGACGTGCGCTACAACGTGCGGCCTGCCAACGCCGACGATGCCGCCAAAGCGCAGGGATGGGATGCCCCGCTGGGTGCATTTCGTACCGGGACCACGCTGCATATTCTCTGAAGTTCTGCCACGCCGTGCGCGCGTGGCCAGCTTACTCGGCGATCAGCAGTTCAATGCCGGCCTCGCGCAGGCCATCCCGGTATTGCGGACTGATATCGCCGTCGGTGATGACGGTGTGAACGCGGTCGAGCTGCACGATACGGTGCAGGCTGATGAAGCCGAACTTGGAGGAATCGGCGAGCACGATGACCTTCCTGGCGCGTTCGACCATCTTGTGGTTCAGGCTCGCTTCCGCCTCGTGGTGGGTCGTCACGCCGAACTGCAGGTCGAGCCCATCGACGCCCAGGAACAGCTTGTCGAAACTGTAGGCCTGCAGGCAGGCTTCGGCCTGCAAGCCCTGGATCGACAGCGCCTGCTTGCGCAGCAGGCCGCCCGTCAGAATGAGGTCGACGCCTGCGGCATTGACCAGCTCCCACGCGATATTCAGGCCATTGGTCAGCACCGTCACGTTCTGCACGTCGCGCAGGTGGCGCGCCAGCGACAGCGTCGTGGTGCCCGAATCGATGATGATGTTCTCGCCCGGCTTGACCAGGCGCGCAGCCAGCGCGCCGATGCGCTCTTTCTGCTCGTGATTCAGTGCGTCTTTTTGCGACACCGTGTGTTCGGTCGGCGGCATGCGTGCCAGCGTGGCGCCGCCGTGGCTGCGGATGGCCAGGCCCTGCGCCTCGAGCGCACTCAGATCGCTGCGGATCGTGACGGCCGAGACGTTGAGTTGCTTGACGAGTTCGCTGACCTGGACCGAGGCTTGTTCGGTAAGAGCTTTAAGAATGGTGTCGCGGCGCTGACCGGTTTGACCCATGATTGGATACGCAGATTTAATAAAAAAACAGCTTACCAGATTGGCGCACGGCCGGCACGCCATGTGCTTGCCGGCGCATCATTGCGTGCCTGCCAGGCGGTCGAGCGCTGCCGGGTTCAGCGGTATGCCGACCTGGTGCGCGGCATACACGGCCGCACCGAGCACGGGCGGCAGGCGCGGCGCCATCAAGCGATAGGCGCCAGCGCTGCTGGCAGCAAGCACGCGCGCAAACGGCGCGCGTAGTGGCCCATCCTTACCGAATAGCCCACCCGAATACGAGACCGTGACTTCGGTGCCTGGATCGACGCCGAGCTGGCCCCGCACCGCATCGACCAGGGCGGCCACCTCCACCGCCGCCGACTCGAGGATCGCTGCTGCCTGCGCATCGCCCAGCGCTGCCGCTTCGGACACGAGGCGCGACAGCGCGGCCACCTTGCTGCGCTCCCCTTTCAGCTCGCCATAGACGACCTGGCACAGGTCGAGGTCATCCTGCAGCGCCAGGCGCGTGCGCAGCAACCCATGCAGCGGCCCGCGTGGCGCGCGGCCATCGCTCATGCGCGAGAACAGCGCGAGCCCGGCCCGCGCGATCCAGTAGGCCGAGCCCTCGTCACTGAACAATTCACCCCAGCCGCCGGCACGCGCGCCCTGCCCGCCGATGCGCCCATAGGCCATCGAGCCAGTGCCCGCGATGACGCTGATGCCGTCGGCACAGGCCAGCGAGCCGGCCCAGCTGCACACCATGTCGTTGTCGCACAGGTAGCGCCCGTGTCCCAGCACGGTGCGCGGCAGCGCATCGAGTTGCGCCTGCACGGCGCGGTCTTCGCCATACGCGGGCAAGCCGAAGAACGCGAACGCGACGTCGTTCGCGGTCACGCCGGCGGCCGCGAACAACCCGGCGCAGCCGCGCGCCAGCACGTCAGCCGCGCCCTCCATGCCGACTTCGAGGTAATACGCGCTGCTCTGTTCATTGCGCGCCAGGACCTGGCCCTGGCGGTCGATCAGCGCGAACGCCGTCTTGGTGCCACCGCCGTCAACCCCGAGAAACATCGCTGTCCTCCGCCAGTGGATAAATCGTGACACCCTGCACCACGCGATTGACGGTGCCCGACACGCTCGGCGTATCCGGACGCAAGCCCAGCGCCAGCGACTGCAGCAGCGCGAAGGCCTGGCAGAACACGATGTACGGCAGCGCCAGCGCCAGATCCGGTGCCTGCCCGACCGCGTCCAGCGTGATGCAGGCGTCACCCAGCGCCGGTTCATCGCGGCCGCTCAGCGCCAGCACGCGGCCGGCCCGGCCATCACTGCGCAGCTCGCGCAGCAGGTCGAGGTCATAGCGGCGGGCACGGGGATCGTTCGACAACAGCACGACGACCAGCGTGTCGGCATTGACGACCGTCTTCGGCCCATGGCGAAAGCCCAGCGGCGAGTCGAACAGCGCGACGACCTGGCCATCGGTCAGTTCCAGCAGCTTGAGCGAGGCTTCACGGGCCAGCCCGCGCAGCGCATTGCTGCCAAGGTAGACCACGCGGCTAAAATTCTGCGCCACCAACCCGTCCAGCAGCGGCAGCATTGACGCCAGCACCTGCGCGGCCGCAGCCGATGGCCCCGCGGTGGCGCCCGGCGCCAGCACGCCGAACGCACCCGCCGCAGCCAGCAGCATCGAGGTGAAGCTGGTGGTCATGGCGAACCCACGGTCGTGCGTGGCGTCCGGCAGCAGGATCGCATGCGCATTGGCGCGGCCCTGCGCCATCCGGCACAAGGCGCCGTCGGCATTGCAGGTGATGACCAGGTGGTAGATCTCGTCCACGACCCCGTCGGCCAGATCGACTGCGGCCACGCTTTCCGGGCTGTTGCCCGAGCGGCCGAACGACACGAGCAGCGTCGGCACCTTCGGCTGCAGGAACTGCCGCGGGCCCGACACCAGGTCGGTGGTGGGCACGGCGTCTGCGCGCCAGCCGCCGCCCAGCAACGCCGGCGCGAGGCATTCGCCGATGAACGCCGAGGTGCCGGCGCCCGTCAGCACGATGCGCAGGTCGGGCTTCGCGAGCAAGGGCCCCAGGAACGCGTCGAGCGCGCTGCGCTGATGGGCGACCAGTGCCTCGATCTCGGGCCAGACGGCCGGTTGCTGCGCGATTTCGCGCGCGGTAGCGCCGGCGCCGGCGGCATCGAGCCGCTCCGCATCAATGCCCAGAATATTCTTGTCTGCTACTAACATGCTTCCAACTCCTTCGTTGCGGCCCCTGCCATGCAGGCGGCCATGTATTGGCGCAGCACCCTGGCCACGCCCTCTTTGAGCAGATCGACGGGCTGGTTGCAGAGCCGCCCTTCACGCACGGCGTCGTATTGAAACGGCAGGTACTGGCTCAGCAGGGTGAGCGGCGGCGGCGTACGCTCCAGACTGGCCAGCAGGCGCGCCTGCGCGGCCTGGATGGCAGGATGCGGCCAGTAGTAGCGAATCCGGTCACTCAGGCTGTATTGCTGGTCGAAGCGGGCGCGGCGCGGCTCATTGTCGTAATATTTTTGCCACTGCGCCGGCTCGGCACGCATCACCTCCAGCACCGTGTCCTTGAACCCGGAACCCTTGCCATCGCCCGCCATCGCGGCCTCGATATCGGCCAGCGCCCACAGCGTTTCACGCAGCGCGAACGTCGCGCCCGGGCCCACCTTGAGGATCGCAAAATGGCCGGCGACGAGCGCCGCCAGGTTCGCCGCCGTCTGGTAGTCGGTCGAATGGGCCTCGTAGACCAGCGTGGGCACGTCTTCGATCATGCGGCCGAGCTCCACGGCGCGCTCGGGCCGGAAGTCGATCACCTTGTGGTGGTCGAATTCGACGCCCGGCTGCACCACCAGGCCGACCACGCGTGGCCACGCCCCATCCAGTCCGGCAGCAGCAAATGCGGCGCGGTGCGCCGCGATGGTCTGCGTCGCCGCGGCGGGTGTCGTGACGCTCAGCTCCGCCAGGTCTTCATGCGCGCCACCCGGCACCGGCACTTCGGTGCCCACCACATACACGGGCGCCTCACCGCCAGCCGCCTGCCAGGCCCGCTCGGCAACGGCGCACAGCCGCGCAGCCCGCGCGGCCACGACCTCATCCTGCAGCGGCACCGGGTCGCCGGCGCACGACATCGAGCAATCCAGGTGGATCTTGCGAAACCCCGCCGTGACATACTGTTCGATCAGCACCTCGGCCTTCGCCATGGCGGCATCCGCGTGCTCGCCTTGCCAGGCATTGGGGCCCAGGTGGTCGCCACCCAGCAGCACCCGCTCGCGCGCCAGGCCGACGCGGTCGGCGATGGCGTAGACGAAATCGCGAAATGCGCTTGGGGTCATGCCGGTGTAGCCGCCATCCTGGTTCACCTGATTCGACGTCGCTTCGATCAGCACCGGCTGCGCCGGCCCGGCCGCGAGCGTTACTTCCATCGCCGCCTCGAGCACGATCGGATGCGCCGAGCACACCGCGTGGATCCCGACCGCTTCGCCGGCCTTGTGCCGGCGCACCAGATTCAACATGTAGTCCATTTGTCAGGCTCCTTCGGTTGATTCGGCAGGCGCGACGTCGTCCGCCTGCAGCGCAAGAAACAGCGCGGCCGCCAGCGCCAGCCCGATGCCGGCCAGACGGTAGCCGCCCGGCACGGCGCCGGCCAGCGCCATCGCGATCACGGTGGTCAACAGCGGCGCGCCGGCATTGACCAGTGGCGACACCGTCAGCGCCTTGCCATGCCTGAACGCGTACACCAGCGTCAGTGCGCCGATGGCATTGAGCACCTGGGTGGCAGCGGCCAGCAGCGGCCCGGATGGCCCGTAATTGATCGGCTGCGAGAAATCGGTCATCGCCAGTGCCACCGGAATGCACAGCAGCGCACTGGCGGTCATGTAGAAGAAAATGCTTTCGGCATCCATGCGCGTATTGGCCAGCTTGATGAAGTACGCCTGCAGACCCCATGCAACCAGCACGCCGATCGCGAGCACGAACCACAGCCCGTACTGCTGCGGGGCGCCGCCCGGGTTGAAGTCGAACAGCGGCAGCGCGCATACGGCCAGCACGATGCCGAGTACGCCCATGCGGCCCGTACGCTCATGCAGGAACAGCAGCGAGAGCACGATCGTGATGACGGGAGAGAGCGAAATCAGCGGGAAAATCAGGTAGGCCGGGCCGGCTTTGACTGCATAGAACAGCACCATCTGCCCACCCGCGCCTAACAGGCCAATGGCCAGCCCGTAGCCCACGGCAGTGCGGTCGCGGCGCACGCGCCAGCCGGAACGCGCCAGCACGAACAGCGCCGGCGGCACCATCGTCAGCGCCCACACCACATACACCAGCGTTTCGGGAAAACCGTTCTGGGTTGGCAGGCCTGCGAACGCGCCCCACACGCCCCACAGCAGCGCCGTCGCCAGCGCGTAGCCGAGCCAGCGCGGCTTGGCAGCACTGGCGGGAGCTTGCGCAGGCAACGTCGTCTTTTCCAGGGTATCTACTGGATTCACAGGGCCACCCATGCTGTCATCCAATTTGTGCCGTACTCGACGCCATCGCTCGTTGTGCTTTTCATCCGAATCCTCTCCGCCAGGTGCGTTAGTTTCAAACGTTTTCGTTGCTACCCATGCGATAGTAAAGAAGTGCCAAACGAAAAGCAAAGTCTTTCCAAATATTTTCGCTTTCGCGTGTTTTCGCCGACAAAATCGCGCCTTTTATTTTCGAATACTTTCGATTACCATCAGGACGACGGACGCATGCGCCGTCCGACCCTTTCCCGCCCGCAGACAAATTCATCGTCAGGAGATTTGCATGAACCATCGCTGGACTGAAGCACGTGAACCCAAACCCTGGACCGTTGTCTGCGGCAGCCTGGCTGCTGCCCTGGCCTTGTCGGTGACGCAGGTTCATGCAACATCTCCGGATGATCCCCTGGCCCCGGCAGGCCGCTGGGAAGGCAACACGAGCGGCAGCGCCAGCACGCCCCCGATGGGCTGGAACAGCTGGAATGCATTCCGCACGGAAGTCGACGAAGGCAAGGTCATGGGCGCGGCGAAAGTGCTTGCCGACAGCGGTCTGGCAAAGCTCGGCTATAACCATGTCATCCTCGACGATGGCTGGTGGATGAAGCGCCGCGCCAGCGATGGCCGCCTGCAGATTCGCACCGGCATCTTCCCGTCTGCCGCTACCGGTGGGCCGGATGGCACCAGCTTCAAGCCCTTCACCGACAAACTGCACGCGATGGGCTTCAAGGCAGGCATCTACACGGACGTGGGCCGCAATGCGTGTTCGCAAGCCTACGATCTGCATTCGCCCAACCTGCCACAGGGCACGACAGCGGAACGCGAAGTGGGCCTGGACGGCCACGTCACGCAGGACATCAATCTGTATTTCAAGGACTGGGGCTTCGACTATCTGAAGATCGACGCGTGCGGACTGGCCGATTTCATCCCGGGCTCGGACCTGGTCAAGAAGCAGAGCTACCGCGGCATGGCGCCGCTGATCGAACGCGGGTCGATCAACCGCACGGATATCGGCGCCGTGCGCGCCCGTTACGAAACCGTTGCGGCGGCCATCAAGGCCGCGCGCCCGCTGGGTGATTATGTGATGTCAATCTGCGCCTGGGGCATGGCCAACGTGCGCAGCTGGGGCAAGGATGTCGGCAACCTGTGGCGCACCAGCGCCGACATCACGCCAAGCTGGACCAGCATGCTGCACAACTTCGACAGCGCGGCCAAACGTGCGCTGTACGCCGGCCCCGGCCACTGGAACGATCCCGATATCCTGCACATCGGCCATGGCGAATTCGATGCCAACAATCCGGTCGAAGTGCGCTCGCATTTTTCGCTGTGGGCGATGATCAACGCGCCGCTGCTGATCAGCTATGACTTGCAGCATGGTCCGGCGTCGCTGCTCGCCGTCCTGGGCAATGCGGACGTGATTCGCCTGAACCAGGACAAGGCCGGTCACCAGGGCATCGTCGCCTACGATTCCGACGATGCGCAGATCATCGTCAAGACACTGGGTGACGGGCAGCGCAAGGCAGTGGCGCTGTTCAACCGCGGCGCGGCGCCCGCACCGGTGACGCTGCTGGCGATGCACCTGAAACTGGCGGATGGCGCACCGGTCACCCTGCGCAACCTGTGGACCAAGGAAACCCTCACCTTTACCGGCGAGAAGGCCTTTACGCTCGCGCCGCACGAGACGCTCGTGTTTGAAGCGCAAGGCAAGCGCCAGCTGGACAATGGTGTGTATTTGTCGGAGATCCCGGGATCGATCAACGTTGCCGTCGACGGGACGCGCCAGCCGCAACTCGATCCGACCGTGCACCGCATGATCGATCCGTGGTCGAGCACCCGCTCCGGCGGCTCGCGGCCCCAGTACGCGGGCTGGGGCGGCGCGCAGCCGGATGCAACGCCGTTTGGCCAGAGCCTGCAGGTGGCCGGCCAGGTGTTTACGTCGGGGCTGGGGGTGCTGTCGAATTCGCGCCTTCAGGTGAAGAACGATGCCGGCAACGCGCGCTTGACCGCCTCGGTTGGCGTGGATGATTCGACTGAAAACATGGCCGAATCGGTGCGCTTTTACGTGTATGGCGATGGAAAACTGCTGGCTGAAAGTACGCCGGCGCGGTTCGGATCGAAGGCTCAGGCATTGACGGCCGATGTGCGCGGCGTGAAGGTCATTGAACTGGTGGTGCGGGATGCCAAAACCGGCAACGCGGTGCCTGTCGTGGCGACCTGGGGCGATGTGCAGCTGACGCAGGCCGGTGCCGCTGCGTCGGGTCCGCGAACGTCGGGCAGCGACCGCATCTGAGTGCCGGGACACGACACAATGATGACCTCATTCACCAGCCTCGACACCCTCGTCTTCCTCATCTACTTCGTGGCCATTTCGGCCTACGGCATCTGGATCTACTGGAGCAAGAAACGCTCGTCCGGCAAGGCCACCCACGACTTCTTCCTGGCCGAAGGCTCGCTCACGTGGTGGGCCATCGGCGCCTCGCTGATCGCATCGAACATCTCGGCCGAACAGTTCATCGGCATGAGCGGAGCCGGCTTTCGCATCGGCATGGCGATCGCGGTGTACGAGCTGATGGCGGCGGCGACCCTGGTCATCGTTGCCGTGTTCTTCATGCCGATCTACCTGAAGAACCGCATCTATACGATGCCCCAATTTCTCGAGCAGCGCTATGGACCGGCGGTGGCGGCAACGATGGCCGTGTTCTGGCTCGGCCTGTACGTGGTGGTCAACCTTACCGCCATCCTGTATCTGGGCGCACTGGCGATCAGCAGCATCGCCGGGCTGAATGTGCTGGCCTGCATGCTGTTCCTGGCCGTGTTCGCCACCGTAATCACGCTGGGCGGCATGAAGGTGATCGGCTACACCGATGTGATCCAGGTGCTGTGCCTGGTCATTGGCGGGCTCGTTACCACCTGGATTGCACTCGACCTGGTGGCGGCGCTGGCCGGTGGTCAGGGCGCGGTGCGTGGTCTGAGTGAACTGTATCTGCGCGCCGGCGAGCATTTCAACATGGTGCTCACGCGCGACGATCCGAACTACATGGATCTGCCCGGCATGTCGACCATCATCGGTGGCATGCTGATCGTGAACCTCAACTACTGGGGCTGCAACCAGTACATCGTCCAGCGCGCGCTGGGCGCCAACCTGCACACGGCGCGCAAGGGCCTGCTGTTCGCCGCCTTCCTCAAGCTGCTAATGCCGGTGATCGTGGTCTTGCCCGGCATTGCGGCCTATGCGCTCGACAAATCCGGCACGCTTGGCGACGCGATGCGGCCGGGTGGCGAACTCAACCCGGACCGCGCCTACCCTACCCTGCTGGCCCTGCTGCCGGCCGGGCTCAAGGGGCTGGCGTTCGCCGCCCTTGTTGCAGCGGTCGTCGCGTCGCTGGCCGGCAAGGCCAACAGCGTCGCGACGATCTTCACGCTCGACGTCTACAACAAGCATGTCAACCGTGCGGCCAGCGAACAGCGCATGGTCTGGATCGGCCGGATCTCGGTGTTGGCGGCGATGGCCATTGCCGTGCTGCTCGCGCCCTTGCTGGGGATCGACAAGAAAGGCGGCTTCCAGTACATCCAGGAATACACCGGGTTCGTGTCACCCGGCATCCTGGCGATGTTTTTGCTGGGCTTTTACTGGCGCAAGACCACCGCTGCGGCGGCCATGTTTGCCACGATTGGTGGGCTGGTGTTTTCGGTGTTTCTCAAGTTCTTGCCAATGGTGATGGATCTGGGGTTTCTGGCGCCGATCGGTTTTGCGGTCAATAACGGCGCTGGTAGTTACGAAATCCCGTTTCTTGATCGGATGCTGATTGTGTTTGTCATGGTGGTCATTGGCATGGTTTTGTTGAGCACTACGGCGCAGCGCGACGGCAGCAACAAGCGCATGGTGATCGACCGGTCGATGTTCCGGGTTGATCGCGGATTTGCGGTTGGTTCGGTAGTTATTTTTATCGTGCTGGTGGCGATTTACGGCGGTTGGTAGTTTAAAGGCACGTTGTCGCGCCAGTTCGATTTGTCGTTCGAAGGGAACGAGATCGGCAGCGCGCTCGTGTTCACAGCCGGGGCCGTGTCCGAATGTCAGACCTGACCCCGGCTTGTGACTCCGGCTTATGACCCGGCTTGATACTGCTGCAGCAATCATGTTTCAACGCAAAAAGCAATTGTCCTTTGACATCATTGCTGTTATAATTGCGGCCCTTTTACAACAAAACCTCCGTTAGCACACCTGCTATCGATCGCTTTCCATGCCGTGCATGGGGACCGAACCCTGGGCCAACCGCCCGCATCAAGCAACGTTCGCCGCATCGCGGTTGAACGCTACTCAGCGTCACTAACACGCACACAGCATCCGGCACGCACTGCGCATATCGCGAGCGCCGCCACGCCTTTGGCATTGTCGCCGCGTCGACAGGCCAGGCACCGCTGTCTGCATCACCACCATGTCGCGATCTCCGCCGCGGGCCTCGTTGCCTGCGGCGATTTCATTTCATTCGACAGATCGAGGGAGAACCACACCGTGGCAAAACAAATCATCATCGACCAGGTCTTCAAAGTCTTCGGCGATCAGCCGGAAGCTGCACTGGACCTGGTTCGCCAGGGCGCCAGCAAGCAGGACATCCTGGCCCAGACCGCCTGCACCATCGGCGTGTTCGACGCCAGCTTCACGATTGAAGCCGGCGAAATTTTCGTCATCATGGGCTTGTCCGGGTCGGGCAAATCGACCATGGTGCGCATGCTCAATCGCCTGATCGAACCAACCGCCGGACGCATCCTGATCGACGGCAATGACATCAACACCCTGCCCGACGCCCAGTTGCGCGCGCTGCGCCGCAAGGACATCAGCATGGTGTTCCAGTCGTTCGCGCTGCTGCCGCAACTCACCGTGCTCGACAACACCGCGTTCGGCATGGAGCTGGCCGGCACGCCGAAGGCCGAGCGCCACGCGCTGGCGTTGCAGGCACTGGACCAGGTGGGCCTCGCCGGGTATGGCGCCAGCTATCCCGACGAATTGTCCGGTGGCATGCAGCAGCGTGTGGGCCTGGCCCGCGCGCTGGCATGCGATCCCGCCATCCTGCTGATGGACGAAGCGTTTTCGGCGCTCGATCCGATCATGCGCACCGAGATGCAATCGGAGCTGCTGCGCCTGCAGCAGATCAAGCGCCGCACCATCGTATTCATCTCGCACGATCTCGACGAAGCCATGCGCATCGGCGACCGGGTCGCGATCATGAAGGACGGCCATGTCGTGCAAGTGGGCACGCCCGAAGACATCCTGCGCCAGCCTGCCAACGACTACGTGCGCAACTTCGTGCGCGGCGTCGATGCCGCGGCCGTGTTCAAGGCCGGCGATATCGCCCGTAAAAGCCAGATCGTGGTGTCGGAGTCGCCCGCGCGCGGCTCGCGCGCAGCGCTGTCGATGCTCGAAGAACAGGATCGGGCCTATGCCTACGTCGTCGACCCGCAGCAGAAATTCCTGGGCGTGGTCTCGGCCGACTCGCTGCGCAGCGCGCTCGACGGTCACGTCGGCCCGCTGGGCCTGGCGCATGCCTACCTGCCCGACGTCACCACCATCGATGCCGATGAACCGGTGGCCGGCCTGTTCGGCCAGATCGCGCAGATGCCGTATGGCGTGCCTGTGGTGACGAACGATGGCAAATACCGTGGCGCCATCAGCAAGACTACCCTGCTGAAGTTCCTCGACCGCGATACGCCGCCCCTCGCCGCACCAAACAACCCGAAAGGACAAGCATGAATTCCGGCACCGCTATCGCGACCGAGACCCAACCGGTCGCCCCACAAGCTGAGCAGATCAATCCATGGCTGCCGACGCCGCCGCGCGATACCTCCTGGCTCGACGCCGCGCCGGCCGCCTCGCCCGATCAGGCTAGCCTCGGGCTGTCCGACCTGCTGAACGGCTCGCTGTCGCTCCAGTCCGGGATCAATGACGCGCTGGGCTGGGTGGTTGAACACTTCCGCCCATTCTTCCAGATCGTGCGCGCTCCCATCGATGCCACGCTCGACGCCGTCAGCGCGCTGCTGCTGGCTGCGCCAGCGCTCGCGGTGATCGCCGTCATCGGCGTGCTGGCCTGGCAATTCACCACCCGCACGCTCGCCATCGGCACCGTGGTGGCGCTGCTGATCGTATCGGTGCTGGGCATCTGGTCCGACGCCATGATCACGCTGTCGCTGGTGCTGACGTCGCTCGCGTTCTGCATGGTGATCGGCTTGCCGCTGGGGATTTTCCTGGCCAGCAGCGACCGTGCCCAGAACCTCCTGCGCCCATTGCTCGACGCCATGCAGACGACGCCGGCCTTTGTCTATCTGGTGCCAGTGGTAATGCTGTTTGGTATCGGCAATGCCCCGGGCGTGATCGTGACCATCATCTTTGCGCTGCCGCCGCTGGTGCGCCTGACCAATCTCGGCATTCGCCAGGTGCGGCCCGACCTGATTGAGGCAGCGCGCGCCTACGGCGCCTCGCCGTGGCAGTTGCTGAGCCGCGTCCAGTTTCCGCTGGCGATGCCATCGATCATGGCCGGCATCAACCAGTCGCTGATGCTGTCGCTGTCGATGGTCGTGATCGCTTCGATGATCGCCGTCGGCGGCCTTGGCCAGATGGTCTTGCGCGGCATCGGCCGCCTGGACATGGGTCTCGCAACCGTGGGTGGCCTGGGCATCGTGCTGCTGGCAATCACGCTGGACCGCTTGACGCAATCGATGGGACAGCCGCGTCGTGGCGTACGCCACTGGTACCAGACTGGCCCGGCCGGCCTCATCCTGCGCCTGACGCGCGGCAAGCCACAATCATAAAAAGGAACACGAATGCATCGCATGAAAAAATTCACAATCAAACACCAGTCACGACGCATGTTTCGCTGGATCGCCACCATCGCGCTTGGCGCACTGGCGCTCACTACCCACCTGGCCATGGCGCAAACGCCGGCAGACAGCCTTCCCGGCAAAGGGATCAAGGTGCAAGCGCTGCAAAGCCCGGTGGCCGAAGAGACGTTCCAGACCATGCTGGTCGACCGTGCGCTGGCAGCACTGGGCTACGCACCGCAACCCATCAAGGAAGTGGAATACCCGACGGCGCACATCGCCATTGCCAATGGCGATGCCACGTTTCTGGCGGTGCACTGGGATCCGTTACACAAGGATTTCTATGACAACGCCGGCGGCGACGCCAAACTGCTGCGCATGGGCGAGTACGCCGGACCGGCAGCCCAGGGCTACCTGATCGACAAGGCCACCGCCGACAAGTACGGCATCACCAATATCGGCCAACTGCGCGAGCCGCGCCTGGCCAAGTTGTTTGACAACGATGGCGATGGCAAGGCGGACATGGCCGGTTGCAATCCGGGCTGGGGCTGCGAAGCGATGATCGAGCAGCAGATGGACGGCTTCAAGCTGCGCGGCACGGTTACCCATGTGCAGGGCAATTACTCCGCACTGATCGCCGATACCATCGGCCGCTTCAAGCGCGGCTCGCCGATCCTGTATTACGCCTGGACGCCCTACTGGGTCAATGGCGTCCTGATCCCGGGCAAAGATGTCGTGTGGCTGCAGGCACCGAAGACGGCGTATCCGGGCAAGCCCGATACACGCCTGCCCGACGGCAGCGACTACGGCTTTGCCATCAACACGACGCGCTTTGTCGTGAACCGTGCCTGGGCCGAGAAGAACCCGGCAGCCGTGAAGCTGTTCCAGGTGATGCGCTTGCCGATTGCCGATATCGATGCGCAGAATGCGCGCATGCGCAGCGGTGAGAATGCGCAGGCGGATATCGCGCGCCATGTGTCGGGGTGGATCAAGTTCCATCAGAAGGAATTTGATGGGTGGATTGCGCAAGCGCGGGCGGCGGCGCCGTGATCTTGCTGCAGGCTAGGTGCCCCGCTTGCACTGTCGATAAAGGCCTGTGACCAAAACCGGGATGGTGGATGGACGAAGCCCCCTCATCCATGCCAGCCCGGTTGATCAACAGATGAGTCACGGGTATTGTTGGCGTTGAAATACCTTTTCGCTGCACTCCATTCGTTGGTTAGTTACATTTTATACAGCTATTCTGCTGGTTTTTTCGCGCCCATCAACTCCCCATCGTCCTGCCTGTTTCATGCATGTCTGTCATCCGCTATCTCAATTGAGCTAGCGGGCAAAGAAGACCGATGCGTTTCTAAGATGTCCACACAATGAAGAAGTTGACGGTCTTCCTGCACAAAATGACGGACACGCTGCTGCTCAGCGCTCAACAGTTTGTTATTGCCTGGCTGGCGTTGTTGTTCGCACTCGTCGTTCGCAAACCTATCGGTCGTCGTACTGGCTCTGCGCTGCCCTCACCTGTTCCGCGTGCGCATTTACCCAATGCAGAAGGTTCTGCAACGGATCGAGCAAGCTTTCTCCGAGTTCGGTGAGCTCGTATTCAACGCGTGGCGGGACCTCGGGAAAAACCTCGCGCAATATCAGGCCATCGCGCTCGAGGTTGCGCAGCGTTGCCGTGAGCATCTTTTGCGAAATTCCAGGGATGCATTTCTCGATCACGGAAAAGCGGGCGCGCCAATCCGGAAACATCTCCAGGGTCAGCAAAATGAAGATGCTCCACTTGTCCCCTACCTTGGTCAGTATTTCTCGAATCGCACCCGGGTCTTTACTTTTGCAGAGTTCGGTGGGATCAGGCGGCATCGTTCTTCTTTCTCGCGGGCTCAAGACTTACCTCCAGGTTAGTGACTGACTATTAAGTGCCTCCTTACGAAGACTTACAAAGCTCGATATTCTTGCACACCTGAGATGCGGAACTATTTTTAAATGCAACAAGAGTTTCGCAGCCGATTCATGTCGAATAAACCCATATGCGCGGCGTGGCGCCTCACCCGGTGGATCGGCACAGAGCGATGCAGCCTTGGGCATTGAACGAACAACCGTCCGGAACGAGATGCTCGGTGCCGGCCAAACACATTGACGTTTTTGCAACCGGAGAGAAAGCAATGATCGACCACCTCATTTTGACTGTCAGCGATGTCCAGCGGTCGCTGACATTTTACGAAGCGGCGCTGGCGCCGCTGAACATCTCGATGTTCATGCCAATAAAAGGCGACAACGGAAGTCCCGATCTGTGGGGGTTCGGCGATGGCAAGCGCGCGTTCTTCTGGCTGAAACAGGGATCACCGTCTCCGGAGGCCCTCCATTGGGGTTTCGAGGCTGACGACAACCAGCAAGTCGACACTTTCTACGAAGCGGCGATGGCGGCCGGTGCCAAAGACCGCATCTCACCACGCGCAAGGCTGGAGTTTTACCCTGGCTACTATGCCGCCGATGTGATCGATCCCGATGGCTACCATTTTGAAGTGGTGCACAAGGCTTGATCGTGCCTGACAGGATCGGACAGCCAGAACGTGGGCCCATCCTGCACCTGCTGGAAACTGGAAACTGGCGATCGTTC
Source organism: Telluria sp. LT2P80 (assembly GCF_059685955.1). NCBI lineage: Bacteria > Pseudomonadati > Pseudomonadota > Betaproteobacteria > Burkholderiales > Oxalobacteraceae > Telluria > Telluria sp. LT2P80. The sequence goes on from NZ_JCASIO010000003.1 coordinate 398,993, forward strand.
TACCCCTCGGGGTTTTGATATCTCAACGAAAGATACACATGTCCCAATCTACTGTGCCTGGCAATCCCCTGCGTCGCAATCTGCTCGTGGGAAGTGCTGCAGCGATTGCTGGTTCAATCACTGCGATCGGGTCAGCCCAAGCCGCAGTCACCACACCAGCCAAAGGAAAACCAGCCGTGACACATAACATCATCACCACCAAGGATGGCACCCAAATTTTTTACAAGGATTGGGGCGCCGGCCAACCGATCGTGTTTCACCACGGCTGGCCGTTATCCGGCGATGACTGGGATGCCCAGATGATGTTCTTCGCATCCAAAGGTTACCGCGTCATTGCCCACGACCGTCGCGGACACGGTCGTTCTAGCCCCAGCGCCGCCGGGAATGACATGAACACCTATGCTGCCGACGTGGCTGCTCTCGCCGAACACCTGGGACTGCGCAATGCAATTCACGTCGGCCATTCCACCGGTGGCGGCGAAGTCATCCGTTATGTCGCGCTGTACGGCGGCGGGGGACGCGTTGCCAAGGCGGTATTGATCGGCGCGATCACGCCGATCCTGATGAAAACGAGTGACAATCCCGACGGCGTGCCGCCCGAGGTGATCGACGGCATTCGCACAGCAGTGGCCGGCAACCGTGCCCAGTTCTACAAGGAGTTTTCGAGTGGCCCATTCTACGGTTTCAACCGCACGGGTGCGACGGTGCCGATGGGCGTATCGGACAACTGGGTGCGCCAGGGCATGGCCGGTGACATCAAGGCGCAGTACGACTGCATCACAGCATTCTCGGAGACCGACTTCACGGCCGACCTGAAAAAGATCACGATCCCCGTGCTGGTCCTGCATGGCGAGGACGATCAGATCGCGCCGGTCGCGGGCACCGCCAGACGCGCCGTCAAGTTGCTGAAACATGCCACGCTGAAAACCTATCCCGGCTTTCCTCATGGCATGGCGACCACGCAAGCCGATGTGATCAACGCCGACATGCTGGCCTTCTTCCAACCCTGATCACGACCGGGGGTGCGACGATCTTGCATCCCTGATCGACCTGGTTTCCGGTTCCACCATGTCGGCGAAGGAGTCCACCTTGTTTACTCTGTCTCAGATTGAATACGCACAACTGCGCGTCGTATTTCCTGATCTTCCTGAAACACCGCTGATCGTCCGCGCCTTCGATCATGCTCGCGCGCACATGCCAGACTATCTGTTTAACCACGTCCTACGCTCGTGGATCTTTGCCACCCGCATCGCCGCCATGCACGCAATCGCCTACGATGCCGAGGTCGTGGCCGTCTCGACCATCCTGCACGACATCGGCCTCACGCCGCTTGGCGACGGCCCCCATCGCTTCGAAGTCAACGGCGCAGAAATTGCAGCCGACTTCGTACGGCGCCTGGGCTTCGATGCACGCCGCGTACAGCTCGTATGGGACAGCGTCGCCCTGCACGTCACGCCTTCCATCAGTCTGTTCAAGGAGACTGAGGTGGCCCTGTGCGCGCGCGGCATCGGCGTCGACTTCGGCACGCCCGACTACGCGAGTTTTGACCAGGCCGAGATCGACGCGATCGTTACCGCCGTGCCACGCCTGAACATGGTGCGCCAGTTCATGTCCTGTGCCTGCCAGATGGCCAGGGACAGGCCAGAAACCACCTATGACAACTTCATGCGCGACTTCGGTGAGCGCCATGTCCCCGGGTACCAGGCGCCGTCGTGGGTGGACCGTATCCTCAACGGTCCGTACGCGGAATAGGAAGATGGACGGCACTCCGCGGTCTGCATCAAGCCTGGCATCGCGACACGGATCTGGCTATTGACAGAAGGCGTGCTGAGTCCGAGTGGGACCTCTTTGTCGTAGTTCATTCATGAAAAAAGCTCGCCGAAGCGAGCTTTTTCAATTTTCAAACGCAGGGTTTTCCAGAGAAAACCTCACTCCCACTCAATCGTCGCCGGCGGCTTCCCCGAAATATCATACACAACGCGATTAATCCCCCGCACCTCATTGATGATGCGGTTGGAAACCTTGCCCATCAACGCATGCGGCAGATGCGCCCATTGCGCCGTCATGAAGTCCAGCGTCTGTACCGCGCGCAGCGCAACGACATATTCATACGTGCGGCCATCGCCCATCACGCCCACCGATTTCACCGGCAGGAACACGGCAAACGCCTGGCTGGTCGCTTCGTACCAGTTCAGCGGCGCCTTACCGGCATCGATGCCCGGCACGTGCGGCACTTCAAACGGCGTGTTGCGCAGCTCTTCGATGAAAATCGCATCGGCTTCACGCAGCAGGTCGGCGAACTCTTTCTTGACTTCGCCCAGGATGCGCACGCCCAGGCCCGGGCCCGGGAATGGATGACGATAAACCATGTCATGCGGCAGGCCCAGCGCGACGCCCAGCTTACGCACTTCATCCTTGAACAGTTCGCGCAGCGGCTCGAGCAGCTTCAGGTTCAGCGTCTCTGGCAGGCCGCCCACGTTGTGGTGGCTCTTGATCGTCTGGCCCTTTTTACCTTTACCGGCAGACTCGATGACGTCCGGGTAGATCGTGCCTTGCGCCAGCCACTTGGCATTGGTCAGCTTGCCCGCTTCGACCTGGAACACTTCGACGAACTCACGGCCGATGATCTTGCGCTTCTGCTCGGGATCGTTCACGCCGGCCAGATGACCCATGAACTGGTCTTCGGCATCGATGCGAATGACTTTCACGCCCAGGTTCTTTTCGAACATGCTCATGACCATCTTGCCTTCGTCCTTGCGGAGCAATCCGTGGTCGACGAACACGCAGGTGAGCTGGTCGCCGATCGCGCGGTGGATCAGCGCGGCAGCAACGCTCGAGTCGACGCCGCCCGACAGGCCCAGGATCACGTCGTCGGTACCGACCTGTGCGCGGATCTTTTCGACGGCTTCACCGATATAGTCCGGCATGTTCCAATCCGACTTGCAACCGCAGATCTCGTGCACGAAGCGGCCGATGATGGCTTCGCCCTGCGTCGTGTGCGTGACTTCCGGGTGGAATTGCAGCGCGTAGAAACGGCGCTCTTCGTCAGCCATCGCGGCGATCGGGCAGCTGTCGGTCGAACCCATCAGCTTGAAGCCTTCAGGCATGTCCAGGACCTTGTCGCCGTGGCTCATCCAGACCTTGAGCATGCCGTGGCCTTCGTCGGTGACGAAGTCGTTGATGCCGTTGAGCAGCGCGGTATGGCCACGGGCGCGCACTTCGGCATAGCCGAACTCACGCTTCAGGCCGTTTTCGACCTTGCCGCCCAGCTGGGCCGCCATGGTCTGCATGCCGTAGCAGATACCCAGTACCGGCACGCCGGCTTCGAACACTGCCTGCGGCGCGCGTGGCGAGTCGCCTTCGAGCGTCGAATTGTGGCTGCCCGACAGGATGATGCCCGAAGCGCCGTAGTTGCGGACGAACTCGTCGCTGACGTCGTAGGGGAAGACTTCGGAGAAGACGCCGGCATCGCGCACGCGGCGGGCGATCAGCTGGGTGACCTGGGAACCGAAATCGAGGATGAGGATTTTCGAATGCATAGGGAAGCTTAATGTAGTCGGTGGTGAGCGAAACGTATGGTGGCTGGCATCGCCACCCACCATAGAAAACGCGGCCATCAATGGCCGCGTCGAAGGTCGATTACTCCGAACGGTAGTTCGGCGCTTCTTTCGTGATCTGCACATCGTGCACGTGCGATTCGCGCATGCCAGCAGACGTGATCTCGACGAATTCGGCTTTCGAGCGCAGCTCTTCGATGGTGCTGCAACCGCAGTAACCCATCGACTGGCGCACGCCACCGATCAGCTGGAAGATGATCGCCAGCACGCTGCCCTTGTAGGCCACGCGGCCTTCGATGCCTTCAGGGACGAACTTGTCGGCCTTGCTCGACGCTTCCTGGAAATAACGGTCGGCCGAACCGTCGGCCATCGCGCCCAGGCTGCCCATGCCGCGGTACGACTTGTAGCTGCGGCCCTGGTACAGGATGACTTCGCCCGGTGCTTCTTCGGTACCGGCGAACATGCTGCCCATCATGACGGTGTGCGCGCCTGCAGCCAGTGCTTTCGAGATGTCGCCCGAGAAGCGGATGCCGCCGTCGGCGATGCACGGCACGCCCGTCCCTTCGAGTGCTTCGGAGACGTTCGAGATCGCGGTGATCTGCGGCACGCCCACGCCGGCGACGATGCGGGTGGTGCAGATCGAGCCAGGGCCGATGCCGACCTTGACCGCATCGGCGCCGGCTTCGACCAGCGCCAGCGCGGCCGATGCGGTGGCGATGTTGCCGCCGATGACATCCACGTGCGGATAACGGTCCTTGATCCAGCGCACGCGGTCGAGGATGCCCTGCGAGTGACCGTGGGCGGTGTCGACCACCAGCACGTCCACGCCGGCAGCGACCAGCAGTTCGATGCGCTCTTCATCGCGTTCGCCGACGCCGACAGCGGCGCCCACCAGCAGCTTGCCCTGCGAATCTTTCGAGGCCAGCGGGTGTTCGTGCGACTTCTGGATATCCTTGACGGTGATCAGGCCGCGCAGTTCGAAGTTATCGTTGATGACGACCACGCGCTCGAGGCGGTGCTTGTTCATCAGGCGCTTGGCTTCGGCCGTGTCCGCGTCTTCTTTCACGGTGACGAGCTTGTCGCGCGGCGTCATCTTGGCGCGCGCTTCGGCTTCCAGGTCTTCCTCGAAACGCAGGTCGCGGTTGGTAATGATGCCGACCACCTGATTACCCTCGACTACCGGGAAGCCGCTGATGCCGTGCTGTTGCGACAGCGCCAGCACTTCGCGGATCTTCATGGTCGGTGGAATCGTGATCGGATCGCGCAGCACGCCCGCTTCGAAGCGCTTGACCCGCGCGACTTCGCGCGCCTGGTCGGCTGGACGGAGATTCTTGTGGATGATACCGATACCGCCCTCTTGCGCCATGGCGATCGCCAGGTTCGCTTCGGTCACGGTATCCATCGCGGCGGACAGCAGCGGAATGTTCAGCGTGATATTGCGGGTGAGCTTGGTGCGCAGGGAAGTTTGGGCCGGAAGAACGTTGGAGTAGGCCGGGACGAGCAGCACGTCATCGAAGGTGAGTGCTTTTTGGAGGAGACGCATAGTATTTCCTATAGGCGCAAAAGCGAATTATACAGAAACCCGTGATTTCCGTCGCCGGCCTGACCCAAATTTAGTTGGTGCGGTACGGTTTGCGATTGACAGCCGGACCGAAGCATGGCGAAATCTGTTAATTCTCAGGAGCAATTTCTATGTCGCAGATGCCGTACCGCGCCCTCGGCGCCACCCTGCTCTTCCTTGCCGCCACGGCCGCGCACGCCCAGTATGTCTGGATCGGCCCCGGCGGCACGCGCCAGTATTCCGATCGCCCGCCCCCGCCCGGCACACCGGCCAGCAAGATCGTCAAGGCGCCGGGCCGCGCCAATCCCGAACTGGCGCCGGCGCCCCCTGCCGCAATGCCGGCGGAAGGGTCAGCCACCGATCCAGCCACCAAGCCGCTACCGCCAAAAGGGCCGCCCACGCTGGCCGAACAGGAAGCCGCCTACCGCGCGCGCACCAAGGCACGTGACGAGTCCAATCTGAAAGCACAGGAAGAAGCGCAGCGTGTACGCCAACTGGCCGAGCGCTGCAACGCCGCGCGCGAGACGCAGGCGCAGCTGGCGTCCGGCACGCGCATCGCGCGCTACGGCCAGGATGGCCAGAAGAGTTATATGACGGATGCCGAGCGGGCCACGCGGGCCGCGCAGGTCAATCAGGCGCTGCAGGACTGCCGCTAGCGCCTTCCCGCTTGGCCGCGCGCTTGCGGCGCGACTCCTTTGGGTCAGCCACGAGCGGCCGGTAGATCTCGATGCGGTCGCGCTCGCGCAGCACCGTGTCGAGCGTCTTCTTCTTGGCGTAGATGCCCACCGGCTGCGTCGTCAGACTGATATCCGGGAAGGCTTCCAGCACGCCACTGCGCTCGATGGCGATGCCGATCGTCGTGCCGGGTTCGACCTGCAGCTCGCGCAGCCACTCGACCTTGTCGCTGGCGTAGCTGACCGAGATGCCCAGCAATGCGGGCGCAGGCGCGACGTCAGCCATACACGACCTCGGCACGCTTGCAGAACGAATCGACCATGCTGTTGGCGATCATGCCGAACACGGGGCCGACGATCTGCGCCAGGATCATGCTGGAGAACTCGTACTGCATGTCGAACTCGATCTTGCAGGCATCGGCGCGTAGCGACTTGAAGCTCCAGGTGGCTTCGAGCAGCTTGAACGGGCCGTCGACCAAGTGCATCTTCATCTGGGTCGGGCGCTGGTTGTGGTTCGATGTCGTGAAGCTCTGCTTGACGCCATGGAAATTAATTTGCAGAGCCGCGACGAGCTTGTCATCGGTGCGTTCGACGATGTTCACGCCACTGCACCAGGGAAGAAACTTCGGATAATCTTCGACTTTGGCAACGAGGTCGAACATCTGTTCTGCGCTATAGCCAAGGAAAACTGATTTGTGCACTACTGCCATTGGTCAACCGTTTGTTATGATGGGGGTCGTTTGCAAGTGGCGCCACCGTTGGCGCAATAGCAGTAGTTTAACCGACACGCGAATTTTCGCCTTTTCATGAGCATCGCTGACAATAAAAAAGCATTTTTTGACTACTTCATCGAAGACCGCTACGAGGCAGGTCTCTTGCTGGAGGGTTGGGAAGTCAAGGCCATCCGCGAAAGCCGGGTGCAGATCAAGGAAGCCTACGTGCTCGTCCGTGACAACGAGCTATACCTGTTCGGTGCGCACGTCAGCGCACTGACGACCACGTCGAGCTTCAGCCACCCCGAGGCGCTGCGCTCGCGCAAGCTGCTGCTGCACCGCGCCGAGATCGATAAGCTGATCGGCAAGGTGGAGCGCTCCGGCTACACGCTGGTGCCGCTCAACCTGCACTTCAAGAAAGGCAATGTGAAGTGCGAGATCGGCCTGGCCAAGGGCAAGAAGCAGCACGACAAGCGCTCGACCGAGAAAGACCGCGACGCCAAACGCGAAGTCGCTGCCGCAATGAAGACCAACCGGCGCTAAGCCGTTCTACGCGCCCTGTGCCGGTAACGCCAGCACGCGGGCGCCGGTCAGCGCGATCAGTTCGCGGTCGTGGGTCGAGAACAGCACCAGGTGTTCGTGCGCCCGTGTCCTGATCTGATCAATCAGAAATGCCCGGGCGTCGGCATCGATGCCATTGGTCGGCTCGTCCATCAGCACGACCTGCGCGTCTCCCATCAGGCCGGCGGCCAGCATGAATTTCTTGCGCGTGCCGAGCGACATGTCGCCAAAGCGCGCGCCAAGATACACCGCGATTCCGAAGCCTTCCAGCAGCGCGCGATGCGGCCCGGCGCAGCCACGCAGCGCCTGCACCATGCACAGGAATTCGTCGCCGGTCATGAAGTCGTAGGCAACCGAGGCATCGGGCACCCAGGCCAGCGCAGCGCGTGCGCCCTGCCCGCGCGCCAGGTCATGCCCGCAGACCAGCACCCGCCCAGCCTGCGGCGCATCGACGCCGGCCAGCAGCGCCAGCAAGGTCGACTTGCCGGCGCCGTTGGGTCCCACCAGCGCCACGGCGCCTGCGCCAAAGGCCACGTGCAGGTCCTCGAATACCACCTGGCCGCCGTAGCGCATGCCCAGGCCTTCGGCTGCCAACAAGATCGTCATTGTGTTGCTCCCATCAGAATCAGTGCAGCGAGCGTGAGCGCAGCCTTGAAGGCGGTGCCGTACCGGTGCCGCTGCAGCACCGGTGCGCCGAGCAGCGCAAGCAGCAGCAGCGACAGGCAAAGGGAACCGGCCAGCATTGACAGCAGGTCCGGGCTGCTCCCCGGCGCGGCGCGATACCCCAGCCACACCAGCATGCCGCTGCCGCCGCCCAGGCCCAGCACGACCAGGTGCTCGGCCGCGAGCACCTTGGCCACGCCGAACGGCATGCTGCGCAGGTAGGGTTCGAGCGGCTGGCGCGCGCGCCAGAACGCGTAGTACAGGCCGGCGAGCGCATACGCGCTCACGGCGCACGCCAGCGCGATGAAGCCTGTGGCATCCTGGCGCTTGCCCACCTGGCAGATCATCCACCAGTTGGCCGCATGCACGAGCAGCGCCGCCCCGATACGTGGCAGCGCCACGTGCAGGTGGCCGCGCCACAAGCTGCGCATCTGCAGCAGCATCAGGAACACCAGCGCAGGAACACGCAGCACGCCGCCCGCACCCGTGCGCCGCGCGCTACGAGCTCGGTCAGCACCGAACACCACGACATGCGCCACGGCGAGTGTCAACACGATCAGCCCAAGAACATACAGGGGAAAGAAACCGTCAGCACCTGGCGGCGACGCGGGGCTCGTGGCCACAGTCCAGAAGGCGACCGCAAACGGCAGCGCCCACCACTGCAGCGCAACGAGCAGCAAGGCAAGGTCCAGCGCCGGCGCCACACGCCCTCCGTGCAGGCTCGCTCGGGCAAACCCCGCAAGCGCCGCGCCGCGCACGAATGGCCGGTGCACGCGTGCCCACAATGCAACCGCCGCCAGCCAGCCGGCGACGTACATCAGGCTGGTACGCCAGTCGGCGGGATCGCGCCAGAAGTGCAGGATCGGCGCAGCCAGCAGCGTGGGCCGCTCGACCAGCGCGAGGCCAAACAAGGCAAGGCAGATGACCAGTGCATGCGCATAGCGCGCATACAGCGCCCGCGACTGCGCGGCGAAATAGCGGCGGCGCAGCAGGAACAGGGTACCGAAAGGTTCGGCCACCGCTGCCCGCCAGCGCCGCACTGCCATCACTCAGGCCGCGACGCTGGCAGGTTTGACCGCCATCATGACCGACAGGCGCCACGCGCCAAAGCTCAGCGCCAGCCCGGCCGCCACGCCCAGCGCCAGATGCAGCGCGCTGTGGAACAGCAGCGGCGCCACCAGGCCCGAGACCAGCGCAAACGACATCATCTGGATGAAGCCGATCATCGACGAGGCCAGGCCCCGGTTGTCAGGGAACAGGCCCAGCGCCGTGATCTGGATCGCCGGCATCGCGACCGACAGGCCGAACGTGTAGACGAACAGCGGCAGCACGGCCCACGGCACGGCAGCGGTGAACAACGCGTTGTAGCCAACGTTAAAGGCCGCGCCCAGCGCCATCACGCCAAAGCCCAGCCACATCATGCGGGTCGGCGTGCTTTTGTGCGCGTGTTTGCCGCCCCAGGCCGAGCCGACCACCATGCCGCCGACAAGCGGGATGAACATCCAGGCAAACGCCGTCTCGGGCAGGCCGAGGATCACCATCACGAAATTCGAGGCCGAGCCGATGTACAGCGACAGGCCCGAAAACGCGAGGCCGAGCGCCAGCGAGAGCAGCACGAACTGCGGATGGCGCAGCACCTTGACGTAGTTGCGGCCGATGGTCCCGGGATGGAAGACCTGGCGCTTTTCACGCGGCAGGCTTTCGGGCAGGAACTTCAGGCACACGAGGACCAGCAGCGCGCCGAACACCGCCAGGAACACGAACGACGAGCGCCAGCCGAAGGTGACGTGCAGCCAGCCACCCAGGACCGGCGCGATCGCCGGCGCGAGGCCGAACACCATCATGATGTGCGACATCATGCGCTGCGCCTGCGCGCCCGAGAAGCGGTCCTGCACGATGGCCTGGCCGATCACCGAGCCCGCGCCTGCCGACAGGCCCTGCAACGCGCGAAACACGAGCAGCCAGCCGAAGCTCGGCGCCCACGCCGCGCCAATCGAGGCCAGCGTGTAGACCGTCAGCGCAGTCAGGATCACAGGACGGCGGCCGAACGAATCGGACAGCGTCCCGTAGAACAGCATCATGAACGCAAACGTGAACAGGAACACGCTCAGCGTCTGCTGCACCGCGACCGGGCCGACTGCATATTCGGCGCCGATGGCCGGCATCGACGGCAGGTAGGTGTCGATGGCCAGGGCCCCGACCATGCCGAGGCAGGCGAGGATGACGGTGAGGAGTTTTTGCATGAACGGCGCTTTCGGAAAACCTGCCGGCGCTGCACGGTGCGCGATGCACGATGCATGGGGCCGGATGACGGGCATTGGAGGGCTGCGATTGTAATCGATTTCGGCCTTCCCGATCTGTCGCTGCCCTGTTTTCAATCGGCGCTCAGCGCCATGCCGAAACGCTCGAAACGGGGCATCCAGTCGTGCTGGTAGTCGGCAGAAACAAGGATGCGTTCGGCGCGGCCAAGCAGCTTCGCGCGCGGCACCAGGCCGATCACGCGCGAATCGGCGCTGTTGTTGCGGTTATCGCCGAGCATCAGGTACTGGCCGGGCGGTACGCGCAGCGGCGCAATGTCACGCAGCGCGGGTACGCCAGGAAGCAGTTGTACGCGCTGATGCGTGCCGCCCACGGATTCGCTGAGCCGGACGGCGTCGACCTCGCGCCCGCCGACCGGCTCGCGTGCGGTCCCGACCAGCGCGTAGGCGCCCTCTTCCCCGTTGATGCTCAAGCGGTCATTGCGCATCTCGACCAGGTCGCCCGGCAGCGCCAGCACACGTTTGATCAGGCGCGTACCGTCGAGCGGCGAATAAAACACGACCACATCGCCGCGCACAGGATCGCCGAGGTGCGCCACTTGCCGTTCAGTCAGTGGTATCTTGAGGTCGTATGCCAGGCGGTTGATGAACACCACGTCGCCCTCGAGCAGATTGGGCCGCATCGACCCGGATGGAATCGGGCTCCAGTCGGCGACTGCGGTACGAAATACGCCGAACAGCAGCAGAAACAGCAGAAAACCTTTGTTGGCGCGGACAAGATTGATCACGGACTGCTCCTGATTGGGTGGTGGAGTCGTCAATAGTAATTGTCGATCAAACGTCAATGCTTAGCTGTTCGTTAACCACGCAATCCTGACAGCAGTGTCACCACGCTGTCATATTCGACAACTAGACTGATTGCGGGACGACTACGACCGCAGACCATGGATATGAAGAAAAAGGCCACCGAGGCTGACTTGAAACAATTTTCCGACGGCAGCGCCTATTTGAATCGCGAGCTGTCGCTGCTCGAATTCAATCGCCGCGTGCTGGCACAGGCGGAAGACCCGACCGTACCACTGCTCGAGCGCCTGCGTTTTTTATGCATCGTCGCGAGCAATCTGGACGAATTCTTCGAAGTGCGCGTGGCCAGCCTGCTCGCTACCTACCAGATCGACCGCAACGACAGCGAGCTGCCCGAGACCCTGGCCGCCGACCTCGAACGCGCGAGCGCCGAGTGCCGCCACCTGATCGCGCGCCAGTACGCGCTGTTCAATCAGGAGATTCTGCCGCAGCTGTCCGAGCAAGGCATCCACCTCCTGCACCGCAGCGAACGTAATCCCGCGCAGCGCGCGTGGGTCAAGCAGTATTTCGACCGCGAAGTGCGCCCGCTGCTCACGCCCATTGGCCTGGACCCGGCGCACCCGTTCCCGCGCGTGATCAACAAGAGCCTGAACTTCATCGTTGAACTCAGTGGCAAGGATGCGTTCGGCCGCGGCTCGGGCATCGCCATCATGAAGGCGCCGCGCGTGCTGCCGCGTGTGATCCGTCTGCCAGACGACCTGTCGGACAAGCCGGGCAGCTCGTACTGCCTGCTGTCGTCGGTGATCCAGTCGCACATGGCCGATCTGTTCACAGGCCGCGAAGTGGTCTCGTACTCGCAGTTCCGCGTCACGCGCAACAGCGACCTGTGGGTGGACGAAGAAGAAGTGAAAAACCTGCGCCAGGCGCTGCAAAGCGAGCTGCATGGCCGCCAGTACGGCTTTGCCGTGCGCCTTGAGGTGGGCCGCTCATGCCCGGCGCACCTGGCCGATTTCTTGCTGAACCAGTTCCACATCGACCGCAGCCGCCTGTTCACCGTCGATGGCCCGGTGAACCTGGGGCGCCTGCTCGAAATCGTCAACCAGCACGACCAGCCAGACCTGAAATTCCCGTCGTATGTGTCGGGCTATCCGGGCAAGCTGTCAGGCGCCGACATGTTCGCCGCGCTGAGGAAGCAAGACGTGCTGCTGCACCACCCGTTCGAATCGTTCCAGCCGGTGATCAACTTCATCCAGTGCGCGGCGGCCGATCCCAACGTGGTGGCGATCAAGCAGACCATCTACCGGGCGGGCAGCAATTCCGAACTCGTCGAGGCGTTGATCACGGCCGCCGAACGGGGCAAGGAAGTCACCGTCATCGTCGAACTGATGGCGCGCTTCGACGAAGAGGCCAATATCAACTGGGCGGAGAAGCTCGAGAAGGCCGGCGCCCAGGTCGTGTATGGCGTCGTCGGATTGAAAACGCACGCCAAGATGGCACTGGTGCTGCGCCGCGAACCGAGTGGCCTGCGCCGTTACGCGCACCTCGGCACCGGCAACTACAACCCCACCACCGCGAGGTTCTATACCGACTTCGGCATCCTCACATCCGACGACGACCTGACGTCGGATGTGAACGAAGTGTTCATCCACCTGACCAGCATGACGCGGCCCAAGCAGCTGGCCAGCATCTGGCTGGCGCCGTTCTCGCTGCACAAGGAAATCGTGCGCGCGATCCGCAACGAGACTGAACTCGCGAAACAGGGCAAGCCGGGGCGCATCATCGCCAAGATGAATTCCTTGACCGATGAATCGGTGATCAAGGCGCTGTACGACGCGTCGTGCGTGGGCGTGAAGATCGACCTGATCATCCGCGGCGCCTGCGCGCTGCGCCCGGGTGTCGAAGGGCTGTCCGAAAACATCAAGGTGCGCTCGATCGTCGGGCGCTTCCTGGAGCACACGCGGATCTACTACTTCCGCAACGACCTGAAACACGATACGTACCTGAGCAGCGCCGACTGGATGAACCGCAATCTGTTCCGCCGGGTCGAAGTGGCCTTCCCGATCCGCGCGCCGCTGCTCAAGCGCCGCATCATGCGCGAAGGCTTGCTGCCCTACCTGAAGGACAACGTGAATGCGTGGGAACTGGGCAGCGATGGGCGCTACCGCCGTCGCCGGCCGCGCGGCAAACAGGTTGGCTTCAGCGCGCAGCAGGCACTGATGGACATGCTCGGCGCTGAAAGCGCCCCCAACAAGGAAATCGACAATGGAACTGATCCTCTGGCGCCACGCTGAAGCCGAACCGGGCACGCCTGACCTGCCCGACGAACTGCGCGCGCTGACACCCAAAGGCCAGCGCCACGCGGCCCGCATGGGTGCGTGGCTCGAACGCACACTGCCACACGAATGCCGCATCCTCGTCAGCCCCGCCACACGCTGCGTGCAGACGGCCGATGCGCTGGGACGGCGTTACAAGGTGGTGGAAGCATTGAGCACGGCGTCGAGCGCCGAAGCGATCATCGAGGCCTGCGGCTGGCCGGCGCACCGGCAGCCGGTGCTGGTCGTGGGGCACCAGCCACTGCTGGGCGACGTAGCCTCGCTGTTATTGTGCGGACAAAAGCAGGACTGGCGCATCCGCAAGGGCGGCGTGTTCTGGATCGAGCACAAGGCCAGCGATGGCATGCCGTACATCCGGCTCGTCGCCGGACCGGATGTCATCGGCAAGCTGCGCTAACCCTGGCGTACCTGGAACGGCACCCCGACCTCACCCCAAGCCTGCACTTCTTTCTCGAGCCAGGGCGCGAGCGTCGGGTGCTTGCGCATCAGCTCCGCCGGCAGATCCAGGTCGATGCGTGAGCGCATGCGCAGGCGCAGGCCGGCGATGTCGTCATCGGCGCGTGCGTGCATCAGCACGATCGCCAGTCGCAGCGCCAGCACGGCCTTGGCCAGATCGGCCTCCACCAGCGTCTCGCGGATCTTGCGCAGATTGCCTTTCTGGCCAAGCACGAGCGTCGACAGCATGCGCTGCTCGCGCGTCGTGAAGCCACCCAGATCGGCGTGTTCGACGATGTAGGCGCCGTGCTTGTGCGCACCGCTCATCGAGATCGCCAGGCCGATTTCGTGCAGCATCGCGGCCCAGGCAAGGTACGGCCGGTGCGTCTCGCCCTGCGGCTGCAGGCGTTCGAACAGCTGCGTCGCGATGCCCACGGTGCGCAGCGCGCGGCCGCTGTCGACACGGAAGCGCCCCATGCAGGCGCGGATCGCGGCGTCGCGCCGGTCGCGCCGGTTCGCGCGCAATTCGAGATCGGACAGCACACCCAGGCGCAGGCCCGCATTGATGGCGGTAAGCCGCTCGACCTTCAGCTCCTGCATCGCGCCGATCAGCACCGTCAGACCGCCGACCATCACGGGCACGCGCTCGCGCTTGACGCCCGGTAGCACGAAGGCATCCACGTGACCCAGGTCGAGCAGGATGGCGCGCAGTGCCTGCAGGCTGTGCTGCGAGACCGTGCCATCGCCGATGGCATTGCGCGAGATGACCTCGGAAATCGCCCGCATCGTGCCCGACGAGCCGTAGGCGGTGTCCCAGCCCTTGGCGTGGTACAGCGAGGCGGCGTCTTCGAAGCGCGCGCGCGCGGCCGTGACGGCGGCGTCGAAATTGTGCTCGGTGATGCGGCCATCCGGGAAATACGCCAGCGTTTGCGGCTGGGTGCCGATGCCGAAGGATTCGACCAACTGAATGTCGCCCCCGGTGCCGGCGATGACTTCGGTCGAGCCGCCGCCGATGTCGATCACCAGGCGCCGCTCGTCGTGGCGCTCGATCGCGCGCGCCACGCCCATGTAGATCAGGCGCCCTTCTTCTTCGCCCGAGATGATGTCGATCGGGTGCCCGATCGCGTTCTCGGCCAGCGGCAGCAGCAGGTCGGCGTTCTTCGCCACGCGCATCGTGTTGGTGGCGACCACGCGCATGGCGTCGAGCTGGTATTCGTCGAGGATCTTGCGGAACTCTTGCAGGCAGTGGATCGCGCTGCGCATTGCCGCTTCGCTGAGCATGTTGTCGGCATCGAGACCGGCCGCCAGGCGGATCGGATTGCGCGCGGTGCGCACGATGTGGATGCGGCCACCGGCGGGCTCGCCGATGTGAAGGCGGAAGCTGTTGGACCCGAGGTCGACTGCTGCAAACATGAGGTCCTTTCGATGATGACCGGATGCCTGGGCGGGCAAGGCGCCGCGCAGGTATCTTCATGGGACCGAGTATACAGCCTGGGCCGGTGTGCGCCTAGAGCGCGCTGCGCGGTGCCGGCGTACGGCGCATGCCGAACCAGAAGCCCAGCAGGCACGGGATGCCGAGTGCGACGGCCGAGACGGCGTCCCAGATGCCGTCGCCCAGCAGCGCCGAGATCAGACCGATCGTGGTGAGGATGCCGAGCACGATCGGCGCGCCCCAGATTTGTGATGGTGTGCGGATCATGAGCGTTCTCCGGTGAGTGTCGTCGTTGTGGGGAGCGGGTGCGCGTGCGCGGCCACCTTGGTGGTGGCGTTGCCCGTCTTGCCGCGCTTGAGCCACAGGTACAGGCCCGTGCCCAGCAGGATGATGGTGGCGATGTCGAGCAGCGCCCACAGCAGCTTCATCGCCTGCCCGCCGTAGTCACCGAAGTGCAGCGGCTGCGACACCAGCAGCGCTTTCAGATACCACGGCAGTACCGGGGAGTCCGTCAGCTGGCCCGTGTTCGCATCGATCAGCACGGGCCGGTACATGCGCGAGCTGAACGCCTCGTTGCCATTCATGTAGATGCCATAGTGATGCTCGCTGCTGAAATCGGTGCCCGGGAAGGCGACGAAGGCCACGCGCATGCCCGGCAGCGCCGCCTTGGCCGTCTCGATCGCATCGTGCACCGACGCGGTATGCGGCAGCGGCTTCTTGCCTTCGTATTGCTTGAGGATCTGCGCCAGCTCGTTCTTCTGGTAGTACTTGTACATCAGGTCGGCCCAGGTGTTGATCATCCCGGTGCCGCCGACGACGAACAGCCAGACCAGCGTGACGATGCCCAGCATATTGTGCATGTCGAGCCACTTCAGGCGCGCGCTGCGTTCCTTGCGCACGGTGCCGAAATCGAGCTTGCGCATGAACGGCGCATACAGTACGACGCCGCTGACGATGGCCACCAGCAGCAGCAAGGCCATGAAGCCCAGGAACAGCATTCCCGGCAAGCCCATGAACAGGTCGACGTGCAGCGCCAGCATCGTCGACATGAACACCCCGCCCTCGAAGGCCGGCTCGGTAATCACTTTCGTGGTACGTGCATCGACCGCGATCGGCTTGTAGTTGGGGTCGTGCATATGGTCGGCCAGCGTGACGTTCCAGATCTCGGGCACGTCGGCTTCCTGCGAGATGAACATCGGCTTCTTGGTCGGGTACAACTCTTTCGCCGACGCGATCACGGCGTCGACGTTCCCCTGCGGCATCGGGCTCGACAGCACAGGCGGCTCTACCTCGGTGCCGAGCAAGTGGCCGATTTCGTGGTGGTAGATCAGCGGCAGACCGGTCAGGCACAGCAGCAGCATGAAGATGGTGCAGATCAGGCTGCTCCACTTGTGGATCCAGCCCCAGCGGCGCAGGGAGACGGGTGACATGATGGTTGCGCGTGCCTATGGCAAAAATCGTTGAGTCCAGAATAATAATCGTTCTCATTTACATTTGCAAGGCGCGAGGATAGAATGCGCGCTACCCTATTCACCCAGACTGCATCACATGAACACTCGCCGTTTCGCCCTGACCCCGGCCGCATTCGCCGCCGCCCTCCTCGTCGCAGGTACCGCATTTGCCCAGGACGGCGCGCCGGCCACGGACGACAGCGCCGTCCCGACCGTCGTCATCAGCGCGTCGGCCGACGCATCGGCCCAGGGCCTGCCGGCTGTCTATGCGGGCGGCCAGGTCGCGCGCGGCGGGCGTCTGGGCCTGCTGGGCAACGTCGACATCATGGACACGCCGTTCAACAGCACCAACTACACGCATGCGCTGATCCAGGACCAGCAGGCACGCAGCGTCGCCGACGTCGTCCAGAACGATCCGTCGGTGCGCGTGGCGCGCGGCTTTGGTAACTACCAGGAGCTGTACATGATCCGCGGCTTCGCGGTGGGCTCGGACGACACCGCGTACAACGGCCTGTATGGCCTGCTGCCACGCCAGTTCGTCGCGACCGAACTGGTCGAACGCGTCGAAGTACTGCGCGGCGCCCACAGCTTCATCAACGGCGCGGCCCCTGCTGGCGGCAGCATCGGCGGCTCGATCAACCTGCTGCCCAAGCGCGCCCCGAATCAGGACCTGAGCGAAGTCACGCTTGGCGTCGAGACGGGCGGCCAGGGTTACGGCGCCATCGACCTGGGTCGCCGCTTCGGACCGGAAGGCCGCGCCGGCGTGCGCGTCAACGTTGCTCACCGCAAGGGCGACACCGCAGTCGATCGCGAAGGCCGTGAACTGAGCGTGTATTCGCTGGGCGTCGATTACCGCGGCCGTGGTTTCCGCCTGTCGGCCGACATCGGCGCGCAGGACCACGAACTGACCAATGCACGCCCGAGCGTGACGCTGGGCGCGACCACCCCGATGATTGCCGCGCCAAGCGCCGACCGCAACTTCGCGCAGCCATGGACCATCTCGGAAGAACGCCACACCTTCGGCACCGTGCGCGCTGAAGTCGACCTGGCTGGCGGCGCCGTCGCCTGGGCCGCACTGGGCGCGCGCAGCGGCCAGGAATACAACATTCTGTCGTCGATCACGGTCAACAACGCCAATGGCGACGGCACCATGACCCGCTTCGACAATATCCGCAAGGACCAGGTCCGCACTGGCGAAGTGGGCGTGCGCGGCGCACTGCGCACCGGCTTCATCAAGCACATGCTCAGCGCCTCGGCCTCGGGCTTCCACAGCGAGTCGCGCAACGCCTATGCCCTCAGTGACTTCGCCGGCTTCGCGTCGAACGTCTACATGCCGCGTGACGTGGCAGCGCCATCGTCATCGTTCTTCACGGGCGGCGACATGGGCAACCCACTCGTGACGTCCAAGGCAATCCTGTCGAGCCTGGCGATCGCCGACACGCTGTCGCTGCTGGACGACACGGTGCTGGTCAATCTGGGCCTGCGCCACCAGCGCCTCAAGGACTACGGCTATGACTATGGCACCGGTCTGGAAAACTCGGCCTACGAGGCCAGCGAGAATACCCCGTTCGCCGCCGTTGTCTACAAGCCGCGCAAGGACCTGTCGGTGTACGCCAACTACAGCGAAGGCTTGCAGCGCGGCGCGGTTGCCTCGGGCACCGAGATCATCAACCAG
This sequence comes from Telluria sp. LT2P80, assembly GCF_059685955.1. Lineage (NCBI taxonomy): Bacteria > Pseudomonadati > Pseudomonadota > Betaproteobacteria > Burkholderiales > Oxalobacteraceae > Telluria > Telluria sp. LT2P80. The sequence continues at coordinate 417,110 of NZ_JCASIO010000003.1, forward strand.
GGCCAGGTCTTCGCGCCGTACGTCTCGCGCCAGCGTGAAGCGGGCGTCAAGTTCGACAGCGGCCGCTATGGCTTGAGCGCCGCCGTGTTCTCGACCAGTCAGCCGAGCGGCTATGTGCAGAACCGCGTGTTTGGCGTGTTCGGCGAGCAGCGCAACCGTGGCCTGGAGCTGTCGGTGTTCGGCAATCCGGTGCGCGGCCTGCGCGTGCTGGGTGGCCTGACGCTGATCGACGCCGAGCAGCGCATCACGGCCGGCGGCATCAACCAGGGCAAGGATGCGATCGGCGTGCCAAAAACGCAGCTGAACATCGGCGCCGACTGGGACGTGCCGGGTGTGCAGGGCCTGGCACTGAATGCCCGCACCGTCTACACGGCGACCCAGTACGCCGATGGCGCCAACACGCAGAAGCTGCCGTCGTGGACCCGCGTTGACCTGGGCGCAACCTACCGCACGACCTTCATGGACCGTGACCTGACGCTGCGCGCCCGTGTCGACAACGTCGCCGACAAGAACTACTGGGCCTCGGCCGGCGGCTACCCGGGTTCGGGCTATCTGGTGCTGGCGGCGCCGCGCACCGTGGCGGTGTCGGCAACCGTCGGCTTCTAAAGCACGTTCATCGCTGCGCCTTGACGATCTGCAGGGCGCTGGCGATGGCGGTGCTGATGTCGCCCATATTCGCGGGCACGATCAGCGTATTGTTGGTCTTGGCCAGGTTGGCAAAGGCGTCCACATAATGCTCGGCCACGCGCAGGCTGACGGCGTCCATCCCGCCCGGCGACTGGATTGCATCGCCCACCTGCCGCAGTGCCGACGCGCTGGCTTCGGCCAGCGCGACAATCGCCGTCGCTTCACCCATCGCGCGGTTGATGGCCGCCTGCTTCTCCCCTTCCGAGCGCGCGATCGACGCCTCGCGCTCACCACTGGCGATATTGATCTGCTCCTGGCGCCGGCCTTCCGACGCCGCGATCAGCGCCCGCTTTTCGCGTTCAGCCGTGATCTGGGCCTGCATCGCATGCAGGATCTCCGCCGGTGGCGTCAGGTCCTTGATTTCATAGCGCAGCACCTTCACGCCCCAGTTGGCGGCCGATTCATCGATCGCATTGACGATGTGGGTGTTGATATGGTCGCGCTCTTCGAACGTTTTATCCAGTTCCATCTTGCCGATCACCGAGCGCAGCGTGGTCTGGGCCAGTTGCGTGATCGCCTGCAGATAGTTCGATGAACCGTACGACGCGCGCATCGCATCGGTCACCTGAAAGTACAGGATGCCGTCGACCTGCAACTGCGTGTTGTCGCGCGTGATGCAGACCTGCGGCGGCACGTCGAGCGGGATTTCCTTGAGGCTGTGCTTGTAGGCGACGCGGTCGACGAACGGCACCACGATGTTCAGGCCCGGCGCCAGCGTGGCATGGTATTTACCGAGGCGCTCGACGACCCAGGCGTTCTGCTGCGGCACCACGTTGATGGTCTTGAAGACGAAGACCAACGCGACGACAAAAATGATCAGTGCGACGATGCTGAGGGTCGATTCCATGGGTTTCCTTTGGAGTTGGATTGAATCCGGATTGGATGGGACGGTTCTGGTCTACCGGCGAGCCACGATCAGGCGATTGCCCTGCACTTCGACGATTTCGTGCTCGCCCGGCTGCGCGTCCTGGCCAGGCTGCAGTTCGACGTCCCACAACGCGCCCCGGTACATGACGCGGGCACGCCCGCCGTGCCACTGCGGCACGCTGACGCGCTGGCCGATGTCGAGGTTGATGCTCGGGTCATTCGCCGCCGGGCGCCGGCCGCTGCGGGCAAAGCGCGTGCGGCGCAGGACCAGCGTTGCCGCGATCCCGATCGCTGCCGCGACGAGCGTCTGCAGCGCGCCGCTTGCGCCCAGCCACGCAGCCAGTGCGCCGAAGACGAGGCCCAGCGCAATCATCAGCAGATAGAACGTGCCGATGAACAGCTCGGCCACGATGAGTAGCCCGGCCCCGATCAGCCAGTAGGTCCAGTCGGCCATGGTGTGTCTCCTTTTTATTGTGGTGAAAAAAAACCCCCGCTACCCGAAATGGATAGCGGGGGCCTCGCGAGCACTGTGTGCCCGCCCTTGCTTACATCTTCGCCAGCTTTTGCCAGGTGTCGATCACCGAGTCAGGATTGAGCGACATCGACTCGATGCCCTCTTCCACCAGCCACTGCGCGAAATCAGGATTGTCCGATGGACCCTGGCCGCAGATGCCGATGTACTTGCCCTTGGCGCGGCAGGCCTTGATCGCCATCGACAGCAGCGCCTTGACAGCCGGATCGCGCTCGTCGAAGTCCTTGGCCAGCAGCTCCATGCCCGAATCGCGGTCCAGGCCCAGCGTCAGCTGGGTCAGGTCGTTCGAACCGATCGAGAAGCCGTCGAAGAACTCGAGGAACTGCTCGGCCAGGATGGCGTTGGATGGCACTTCGCACATCATGATCAGGCGCAGGCCGTTCTCGCCGCGCACCAGGCCGTTCTTGGCCAGCAGGTTCACGACTGCCTCGGCCTGGCCGAGCGTGCGCACGAACGGGATCATCAGCTCGACGTTGGTCAGGCCCATCTCGTTACGCACGCGCTTCATGGCCGTGCACTCCATCGCGAACGATTCGGCGAAATCGTCGGCCAGATAACGCGCCGCGCCGCGGAAGCCCAGCATCGGGTTTTCTTCGTCCGGCTCGTAGCGCGAACCGCCGATCAGCTTCTTGTACTCGTTCGACTTGAAGTCGGACAGGCGCACGATGACCGGCTTTGGCCAGAACGCGGCAGCGATCGTCGACACGCCTTCGACCAGCTTGTCGACGTAGAAGGCGCGTGGCGATGCATGGCCACGGGCGACCGATTCGACGGCTTTTTTCAGGTCGGCGTCGATGTTCGGGTATTCGAGGATCGCCTTCGGGTGCACGCCGATATTGTTGTTGATGATGAACTCGACGCGCGCCAGGCCCACGCCGCTGTTCGGCACCGACTGGAAGTCGAAGGCCAGCTGCGGGTTGCCGACGTTGAGCATGATCTTGGTCTTGATCGGTGGCAGTTCGCCACGCGCGACTTCGGTTACTTCGGTTTCGAGCAGGCCGTCGTAGATCATGCCTTCGTCGCCTTCGGCGCAGGAGACGGTGACCAGCGTGCCGTCCTTGAGGACGTCGGTGGCGTCGCCGCAGCCGACGACGGCCGGCACGCCCAGTTCACGCGCGATGATCGCTGCGTGGCAGGTACGGCCGCCACGGTTGGTGACGATCGCTGCGGCGCGCTTCATGACCGGTTCCCAGTTCGGATCGGTCATGTCGGCCACCAGCACGTCGCCCGGCTGGACGCGGTCCATTTCGGACGGGTCGGTGATCACGCGCACGCGGCCGGCGCCGATCTTCTGGCCGATTGCGCGGCCGTGGGTCAGCACGGTGCCCGTGCCCTTCAGGTGGAAGCGCTGCTGCGCGTCGGTCGACTTCTGCTGCGACTTGACGGTCTCTGGACGCGCCTGCAGGATGTACAGCTTGCCGTCGCGGCCATCCTTGCCCCACTCGATGTCCATCGGACGGCCGTAGTGGTTTTCGATGATGACGGCGTACTTGGCCAGCTCGATGATTTCTTCTTCGACCAGCGAATAGCGGTTGCGCATTTCGATCGGCACGTCGACGGTCTTGACCGAGCGGCCGGCCTTGGCTTCGGCGGTGAATTCCATCTTGATCAGCTTGGAGCCGATATTGCGGCGGATGACGGCCGACTTGCCCATTTCGAGCATCGGCTTGTGGACATAGAATTCGTCCGGGTTCACGGCGCCCTGCACGACGGTCTCGCCCAAGCCGTAGCTCGAGGTGATGAAGACGACGTCCTTGAAGCCCGATTCGGTGTCGATGGTGAACATGACGCCGGCGGCGCCGGTATCCGAGCGCACCATGCGCTGCACGCCGGCCGACAGCGCGACTTCGGCGTGGGTGAAGCCTTTGTGCACGCGGTACGAGATCGCGCGGTCGTTGTACAGCGAGGCGAAGACGTGCTTCATCGCCTCGAGCACGTTGTCGATGCCGACGACGTTCAGGAACGACTCCTGCTGGCCGGCGAACGACGCATCCGGCAAATCTTCGGCGGTGGCCGACGAACGCACGGCGAACGAGACTTCGGTTTCCGAATCGGCGAACAGGCGCTCGTAGAAGTTGCGGATTTCTTGTTCGAGGCGCGGCTGGAATGGCGTGGCGACGATCCACTCGCGGATCTCGGCGCCGGCGACGGCCAGCGAACGCACGTCGTCGATGTCGAGGTTGTCGAGGCGGCGCGCAATGCGCTCGCCGAGCGACGCGCCGCCGTCGATGCTGTGATCGAGGAAGTCGCGGAAGGCATCGGCCGTGGTGGCAAAGCCGGTTGGCACGCGCACGCCGGCGCCCGCCAGTTGGCTGATCATTTCGCCGAGGGACGCGTTCTTGCCGCCGACCGACTCGACGTCGGTCATGCGCAGCTCTTCGAACGACGCGACGTAGACGCGGTCGGCCTGCCCCGGTTGGATCGCTGCAGTAGCTGGATTGGTCATGATAAAAAACACCTTACTTGATGATGGAAACCTGTGGGTGCATCGGTGCAAGGCGGGGGCGCGATTCGCGTATTCTTGTTATTCTGGCCCGCGTGCAGCACAATGCAAAATCCGTTGCCGAGCATTCTACCCCGCAAGTCGGGGATGTGCAGCGCACTTTACATGCAACTCTGTCAGCAAAGCTTAACAAACAGACCATGATCGACGATCCCCAGTCCCTGCCCGCACTGGCGCCGGCCCCCTCCCGCACCGTGTTCTTCGTCTCCGACGGCACCGGCATCACTGCGGAGACGTTCGGTCACGCGGTCCTGAGCCAGTTCGAGATGCGTTTCCGGCAGATCCGCCTGCCCTTCATCGACTCCATCGAAAAAGCGCACGACGCCGCGCGCCGCATCAACGACAGTTTCGCGTTGCACGGCCAGCGGCCGATCGTGTTCTCGACGCTGGTCAAGCACGACCTGTCGAGCGTGATCCGCTCGGCCAAGGGCATGCACATGGACCTGTTCCAGACTTTCGTCGCGCCGCTCGAGCAAGAACTGGACGTCAAGTCGACGCACACGATTGGCCGCATCCACAACGCGGTCGACAGCGAAGAATACAAGAACCGCATCGAAGCCATCAACTTCTCGCTCGCGCACGACGATGGCCAGTCGCACAAGAACCTGGCCGATGCCGATGTGATCCTGGTCGGGGTGTCACGCTCAGGGAAAACGCCAACAAGTTTGTACCTGGCGATGCAATACGGCCTGAAGGCCGCCAACTACCCATTGATCCCGGACGACTTCGAGCGCGGCCGCCTGCCGAGCAACCTGCCGCCGTACAAGGCCAAGCTGTTCGGCCTGACGATCACGCCCGAACGCCTCTCGCAGATCCGCAACGAACGCCGCGCCGGCAGCAAATACGCGTCCATCGAAAACTGCCGCTACGAAGTCAACGAAGCCGAGCTCCTGATGCGCCGCGAAGGCATCCGCTGGCTCTCGTCAACGACGAAATCCATCGAAGAAATCGCCACAACGATTCTCCAAGAAATCGCCCCCGACCGCCGCGAATACTGAACAATTAGGGTCAGAGTCGAATTATTGAGCAATTTCTTTTTCATCCCGGCGGATTCAAGCCGGGATAACTTCAACTTGCGCCAGAGCTCTTGAATCCCAATTAGGGTCAGAGTCGAATTGTTTGACAACTTTTGAAATCAAAGCGACCTCAATCAGATGAGGTCGCTTTTTTAGTGGGAAATTGCCCAACAATTCGACTCTGACCCTAATTGCCGATTAATTGATTGGAGCTCAGGATTGAGAATAGAAGGACTTGCGCCATAAATCGGAGGTGTCACCCGACGCCGATTGCCCGGGCTGCTGTTGAAGACCAACATTAACAGTCGGGCCGGCAAGTAAACCGAGGCGGACTGGCAATAAACAATGAGGGTCAGAGTCGAATTGTTTGACAACTTTCTCGAATTAAACATCCTCAATAAGATGAGACTGCTCATTCAAAGATAAATTGCTCAATAAATCTACTCTGACCCTAATTGTTAGAGCTCAGTAAAAAGGAAATTGCCCAACAATTCTACTCTGACCCTAATTGTTGGGCTATTGGGTGGGGGCTAGAAGTATTGGCGCCAGTCGCTTAGCCAGGCGGGGAAGGCGGCGGAGGGCATGGGATTGGCGATGTGGTAGCCCTGGGCGTAGGTGCAGCCTAGGGCTTGCAGGAAGTCCCAGTCGCGGCGGGTTTCGACGCCGACGGCGACCGATTTGCGGTCCAGGCTGTGGGCCAGGCTCAGGCAGGAGCGCAGGAGCGTGCTCAGCGGCAAGCGGCGTGAGGCGCCGTCGACGAAGCTGCGGTCGATCTTCAATTCGGTGAACGGGATACGCGCCAGCAGCTGCAGGTTTGAGCGACCGGTGCCGTAGTCGTCGATGGCCAGCCCAAAACCCATCATCCGCAGCCGGACCAGGCGCTCGATGAAGTCCGGGTCCGTGTTCAGCACCGACGATTCCGAGATCTCGAATGTCACGTCGGTAGCAGCGACCCCGTGGCGCTCCAGGCACGCCGACATCTGGCGCACGAATGCGGGGTGAGCAAGTGTCTCGGAGGCGATGTTCAGCGAGATCGGGATGGCGATGTCCTGGTCCTGCAGCCAGCGCCGGCGCTCCACCGACAACTCGATCATGCTCCAGTCGAGGAAGTCGATGCGGCCACTCTCGGCCAGCGCATCGACGAACGAGGCTGGCCCCAGCACGCCGTGCTCAGGATGGTTCCAGCGTGCGAACACCTCGAGGCCTTTGACCTGTCCCGTCGCCAGCTCGATCTTCGGCTGGAAGTACGGCTCGAACTGGCGCTTTTGCAGGCCAATGCCCACTTGCTGGAACGTGAAGCGCGGCTCGGCTGGCGCCTGCGTGAAGCGCGGCAGCGGCGTGTAGTTCTCCAGCACCGGCTTGAGCGTCACGGCGGTGACCGGTCGGGCGATGGCGCCGAGCAGCTCGATGCCGAAGGCTTCGGCCAGCGTTTCGACGGAGAACAGCAGGCCGGCCGGCTGCGCGCCGGTCACGATCAGGCGCGCGGCGCACTTGATCTCGCCCAAGCGCCGCAGCAGCGTCAAGCCGTCCATGCCGGGCAAGTCCAGGTCGATCAGTGCGACGTTGACGAGCGGCGTGGTCCCGGCTTCCAGCGCCTGCAGCGCAGCCGCGCCGTCGGCGACGTCGGTGACCTGGCCGGCGCCGAGTTGTCCCAGCAAGGCGACCAGCGCCCGGCGCTCGGAAAGGTCGGCTTGCGCCACCAGAAAATGCAAATGCGCGATGTCCATCGTTACTCCACGTTACAAGCCGCTAGCCTACTGGATGGCGCAGGCGCCGTCTATGCCTGCTGCTGGCGCAGGCCTTCAAAGAAGCACACGGCGGCGCAGGCGGCGACGTTGAGCGACTCGACCTGGCCAAGATGCGGCACCGCGACACGGTGCGTGGCCAGCTCCAGCACCTCGGTCGATACGCCCTGCCCTTCGTGTCCCAGCACCCACGCCACAGGTAGCCGCAGGTCCAGCGCATACAGGCCCTCGGCCGCATAGCCGCTGGTGGCCAGCACCGGCACCTGCGCCGTGCGCACCAGGTCCGCCAGTTCGACATGCTCGAAAATCTCCAGCACGAAGTGCGCGCCCATCGCCGCGCGCAGCACCTTCGGCGACCAGCAGAACGCGGTGCCGGGGCTGCAGTACACCTGCTTGATGCCGGCGGCAGCAGCGCTGCGCAGGATCGAGCCGACGTTACCCGGGTCCTGCACGCCATCGAGCAGCAGGCTGGCCATCACCAGCGCCGGCGCGGTCGCCGGCTGCGGCGTGTCGATCACGAACAGCAGGTGCACGCCGTGCTCGACCTGGCTGACAGCGTTGAACAGTGCATCGGGCAGCGCCGTCACCGGCGCGTTGACGGCGCCGCAGCGTGCAACGATGGCCTGTACTTCGGGATTGCCCAGCGCGCCCTCGGACACCACGCAGTGGCGCGGTGCGCCGCGCAATTCGAGCCAGGTCTGGCACAGGTGCACGCCGTCTAACAGGCTGTGGCCGGCCTTGCGGCGCGCCTGCGAGCTGGTGGCCAACGCCTTGATCTCTTTGTAGAACGCGTTGTCGCGCGAAGTGATGGTCTTCATGGGTTCACCACATCGCCAACCATGGCACCAAACAGGTCGGTCTGCAGCATCCCGCGCACCGGTGCGAACGAGCGCCGGTGCGCCGGCGACGGCCCGTGTGCGCCCAGGCGTTCCAGATGCAGCGCGGTGCCGTAGCCCTTGTGCTGGTCGAAGCCGTATTGCGGATACTGTTCGTGCAGCCGCACCAGCGCCGCGTCGCGCGCGGTCTTGGCCAGGATCGAGGCCGCCGAAATCGCGTTGACCTTGTCGTCGCCCTTGACGATCGCGTGCGCACGCACCGTCAGCTCGGGACAGCGGTTGCCGTCGATGAGCGCGATCGTCGGCGCATGCTGCAGCGCCTCCACCGCGCGCCGCATCGCCAGCATCGTCGCCTGCAGGATGTTGATGCTGTCGATTTCTTCGCACGAGCATTCGGCCACCGCCCAGGCCAGCGCCTGGGCGCGGATCAGCGGCGCGAGTTCATCGCGCCGTGCGGCGGTCAGCTTTTTTGAATCGCGCAGGCCGTCGATCGGGCGGCGCGGATCGAGGATGACGGCGGCCGCGAACACGGGCCCCGCCAGCGGGCCGCGGCCCGCTTCATCGACGCCGCACACGATGTCCAGTGCGGTGAACGGCCGGCCCCTGGTAGGCAGGCCCGGATACAGATTGATTCTTGTCTTGGTCATCTACGTGGTGCGGGCGCGGTGCGCCCGATAATCTGCAGCACCGCCTGCGCGCTCTCTTCGGCGCTGTTGCGCAGCAGGCTGTGGTGCATGTCGAGGAAGCGCTGCGCCAGGCGCTCGCGCCCCGCGGTGTCTTCCAGCTGGTGCCAGACGGCGTCGGCCATTGCTTGAGGCGTGGCCGCATGCTGCAGCAATTCCGGCACGACGAATTCGCGCGCCAATATGTTCGGCAGGCCGATCCACGGCTGGTAACCCATATGCCGCATGATTTCCCACGAGGCGCGCATGACCTTGTAGGCGATCACCATCGGCTTCTTGAATAGCGCGACTTCAAGGGTGGCCGTACCCGAGGCGACCAGCACCGCGTCGGCGGCGGCAATCGCCGTATGGGAGCCTTCGGCGGTCACCATCAGCTCCACGCCCTGCAGGCCGGCTGCGGTAACGATCTGGTCGAAGTACGCCCGTTGGCGCTCGCCGGCCATCGGCACGACAAAGCGCAGGCCCGGATCGCGCGCCGCCAGCAGCTGCACGGCGCGCACGAATGGCTCGGCCAGGTATTTCAGTTCGCCCATCCGGCTGCCCGGCATGACGGTGACGACGCGCGCATCGACCGGCAAACCAAGCGCGCGGCGCGCACCGGCCACGTCAGGCTCGAGCGGAATCGTCTCGGCCAGTGGGTGTCCGATATAAGTCACCGGCACGCCGGCAGCGCGATAGATCGCTTCTTCGAACGGGAAGATGACGAGCATGTGCGACACGGCGCGCTGGATCTTCTTGATGCGGCCACCGCGCCAGGCCCAGATCTGCGGCCCGATGAAGTGCACCGTCGGGATGCCCGCCGCGCGCAACTGCTCTTCCAGGCCCAGGTTGAAGCCAGGGTAGTCGGCGCCGATGAAGGCAGCCGGCCGCTCGGCGATCAACCGATCGCGCAGGCGGCTCTGGATGCCCTTGAGTTCGCGGTAGCGGGGAATGACTTCGAACAGACCGCGCACAGTCAACAGGTCCATCGGGACGTCGCTGACCATGCCCTGCTCGATCATGCGCGGCCCACCGATACCGTGGAAGCGCGCGTCGGGCAGGTGCGGCCGCAGGCCGGCCAGCAGACGCGCCGCCAGCATGTCGCCGGATGCTTCGCCGGCCACCAGGGCCAGCGACACATCGCGGGCCGCGGCGGACGGCACGCCGTCAGCGAACGATGCCACGGCTCGCGGTGCCGAGGAAATCGCGCAGCAGGCGAATGTCGTTTGCCGCCGCTGGCAGGCGTTCTTCTTCGGCCTGCAGCGCCGCTTTCGATTCTTCGAGCGTCAGGCCATTCCGGTACAGCAGCTTGTAGGCGCTGCGGATGCCGTCGAGCTGCTCACGCGTGAAGCCGCGGCGCTTGAGACCTTCGAGGTTGACGCCGCGCGCACCGGCCGGGTTACCCGACACCAGCACGTACGGCGGCACGTCCTGCGTCAGGCTCGTGTACATGCCGATGAACGCGTGGGCGCCGATCTTGCAGAACTGGTGCACACCGACGAAGCCGGACAGGATCGCCCAGTCACCCACGTGCACGTGGCCCGCGAGCTGTGCATTGTTCGAGAAGATCGTGTTGCTGCCCACCTGGCAGTCGTGCGCCAGGTGGACGTAGGCCGAAATCCAGTTGTCGTTGCCCAGGCGCGTGACGCCTTCATCCTGCACCGTGCCCAGGTTGAAGCTGACAAATTCACGCACCGTATTGCGGTCGCCCACTTCCAGCCGGGTCGGCTCGCCCTGCCACTTCTTGTCCTGTGGCGCAGCGCCAATGGAGCAGAACTGGAAGAACTTGTTGTCCTTGCCGATCGTCGTGTGGCCGTCGATAACGACGTGCGGCCCGATGACGGTGCCGGCATCGATGCGCACGTTCGGGCCGACGATCGAGTAGGCCCCGACCTCGACCGAGCTGTCGAGCTGCGCCTGCGGATCGACGATCGCGGTTGGATGAATCTTGCTCATCACGTCTCCTTACTCGGGCGTGGACGCAGCCGGTGCCGCCTCGGCGCCTTTCATCGGCGCTTCGGCAGCGCCCCGGATCGTGCACATCAAATCGCCTTCGACAGCGACCTTGCCGTCGACCGTGGCCACGGCCTTGTATTTCCAGATGCCGCGCGAGACGCGGACGATTTCCACTTCCATGCGCAGCTGGTCGCCCGGCTCCACTGGCCGCTTGAAGCGCGCATTGTCGATGCCGACGAAGTACACGACCGAGTTTTCATCGGGCTTGACGCCCATGGTCATGAACGACAGGATCGCGGCGGTCTGCGCCATCGCTTCGATCATCAGGACGCCCGGCATCACCGGCTTGTGCGGGAAGTGGCCGTTGAAGAATTCTTCGTTGATGGTGACGTTCTTGATCGCGACGATGCGCTTGCCCAGTTCGACGTCCAGCACGCGGTCGACCAGCAGCAGCGGATAGCGGTGCGGCAGGTATTCCTTGATCTGGTTGATGTCGAGGGTGGTGAGTTCTGGCGTAGTCATTGTTGTTCTGTAAGGGTTTTGATGGTTTTCTCGAGCGCGCGCAGTTTTTCGCGCATCGAGCCCAGGTTGCGCACGATCGCTGCGCTGCGTTCCCATTCGGCGTTCTTGGCCAGTGGGTAAAAGCCCGTGTACTGGCCCGGTTCGAGCACCGAGCGCGAGACCATGCTGCCCGATGAGATATGCACGTTATCGGCGATCTCGAGGTGGCCCAGCACCATGGCGGCGCCGCCGAACGTGCAGCGGCTGCCGATCTTGGCGCTGCCGGCCACGCCGACGCAGCCGGCCATCGCGGTGTGCGCGCCGATGCGGGTGTTGTGGCCGATCTGGATCTGGTTGTCGAGCTTGACGCCATCTTCGATGATCGTGTCTTCGAGCGCGCCGCGGTCGATCGTCGTGTTGGCGCCGATGTCGACGTCGTCGCCGATCAGCACACGCCCGGTCTGCGGAATCTTGATGTACACGCCGCCTTCGTTGGCAAAGCCGAAGCCGTCGGTGCCGATCACAGCGCCCGAATGCAGGATGCCCCGCTTGCCGATCTCGCAGCCAGCGTGGAACGTCACGTTCGCAAACAGATGCGTGCCTTCGCCGATGACGGCATTGCGCCCGACGTAGCAGCCGGCGTCGATGACGGCCTGCGCTTTGACGACGGCGCCTTCGTCGATCGTCACGTGCGGCCCGATATGGGCGCTCGGGTCGATCACGGCGCTGTCGGAGACGACGGCGCTCGGGTGCACGCCTGCGGGCGGCACGTGATCCGTCAGCGAAGCGAAATACTGCGCCGCGCGGGCAAAGTATGCGTAAGGGTTGGTGGTGACGATGCGCGCGCCTTCATAGGTCGCGGCCACCGTCGGGTCGTCCAGCGGCGACAGGATCAGGGCCGCGGCCCCGCTTTGCGCCGCCAGTGCGCGCAGCTTGCTGTTGGAAAGGAAGCTGATGTGCGAAGCGCCGGCCGTGTCCAGGGGAGCAATCGCCGTAACCTCGAGGTTCGGGTCGCCCACCAGCTGTCCGCCGAAGCGCTCGACCAAATCGCCTAGTCGAATGCCCATCTCGGTCTTTCAGTGTGAGTCAAAATCGGTAAAGCAGGAAAACACTGCCGACAGGTGTTACTTATCGAGCAGCTTGAGGATCTTGTCGGTGATGTCCACGCGTGGATTCACCCACGCCGCTTCGACCAGCACCGCGTCGAGCTTTTCGGCTTCGGCGTACTGCTCCACGAGCTTGTAGGCCTTCTGGGCGATCGCGGCGCGTTCTTCGTTCTTGCGCTGCTGCAGGTCTTCCTGGAACTCGCGCTGCATGCGCTCGACGTCTTTCTGCATGTTGAACAGCTCGCGCGCTCGGCGCGTGCGTTCCAGCTCGGCCAGACTGCTGCCTTCGGCATCGAACTTCTCGGACGCGCCCTTGAACTTGCCGACCATCTCTTCGACGGCCTTCTGACGCTTGGAGAATTCGGCCGCCAGCTTGGCGTCGGCCGCCTTGGCCATCTTGGAGTCGGTCATCAGGCGCTCGGTGTAGACGAAGCCGATGCGGCCCGTCGCCACCTGCGCCTGCGCCTGTGCCAGCGGCGACGCGCACACCGCGGCCAGCAGCAAGGCTGGCGCCACGGTGGGCTTGAAGCCGTCAGGCAGCGAGGCAATCAGATTTTTCAACATAAAGTCTCTCGCAATCGTTCTTCAGGACGCAGTGGGCCGGTCAGAAACCAGTACCCATCTGGAACTGGAAGCGCTCCAGGCGGTCACCCGGCAGCGAATTCAGCGGCTTAGCATAACTCAACTTGAGCGGACCGACCGGGGAAATCCAGGACAGACCGATACCAGCCGAGTAGCGGAACTCGCCGAAGCGGATCTTCGCATCCTCTTGGAACACCTGGCCGCCGTCGGCGAAGGTGAACCAGCGCAGGCTGCGGTCGGTGCCGCTGCCCGGGAACGGGAACTGCAGTTCGGCGTTGACGATGATGCGTTTCGAGCCGCCAATCGCATCGTAGTAGCGCTGGTCGACCACGCCCAGCGACGAGCTCTCGTAGCCGCGCACCGAACCGATGCCGCCGGCATAGAAGTTCTTGAAGACCGGGTAGGCGCTGCCGCCGATGCCCTTGCCGTAATCGAACTCGCCGCGCAGGGCCAGCGTCATCCAGCGCGTGACTGGCTTCCACCACTGGTGTTCGTACACGAGGCGGTAGTACTTGGCGTCGCCGATCGCATCGACTTCGAAGTTGGCGCGCTGGAAGCGGCCGCGGCTCGGGGTCACGGCGCTGTCGCGCGTGTCGCGGCCCCATGCCACCGTCAATGGAATCGCGTTGGTGGTGGCCGAACCCACACCGCTGGCCGGGCCGCCGTTCTGGCGCACGAACGTCTGGTAGATGCTCGGCGACGATTCGTCGGTTTCCAGTTCGGTGCGTTCCAGGCCCGCGCCGAAGTAGACGGTATCGGACTCGGAGAACGGCACGCCGAACGTCATGTTGCCGCCGGTCTGACGCACCGTGTACGAACCGATGTTCAGCGCCGGTGGACGCGATGTGCGCAGGTACAGCGAGAATGCGCGCGAGACGCCGTCATCGGTGAAATACGGATTGGTCTGCGAGAACGCGATCGTCCGGTTGTACTTGCTGGTATTGAGTTCGATACCGACCGTGTTGCCGCTGCCGGCGAAGTTGGCTTGCGAGATCGACGCGGTGAACGTGAACTTCTCGGACTGCGAGAAGGCGCCGCCGATCATGAAGTTACCGGTCGGTTTTTCTTCGACGGCGATGTTCACGTCGACCTGATCGGACGTGCCTGGCGACTCGGGCGTCTCCACTTTCACGTCCTTGAAGTAGCCGAGGCGGTCGACGCGGTCGCGCGAGAGCTTGACGCGGTTGGCGTCGTACCACGAGCTCTCGAACTGGCGGAATTCGCGGCGGATGACTTCATCGCGGGTCACCGTGTTGCCCGAGATGTTCATGTGGCGCACGTAGGCGCGCTTGCCCGGATCGACGAAGAACGTGAAGGCCACTTCGCGCTTTTCGCGGTTCAGTTCAGGGTTGGCCGTGACGTTGGCGAACGCGTAGCCGAAGGTGCCCAGGCGATCGGAGATCAGCTTGTTGGTGCCCTCTTGCAGGTCGCCCACGTAGGTCTTGCCCGGCTGGAGCAGGATCAGCTGCTTGAGCTCTTCTTCGCGGCCGAACATCTCGCCTTCGAGCTTGACGCTCGAGACGGTGTACTGCTCGCCTTCGGTGATGTTGAGCGTCAGGTAGATGTCGCGTTTATCCGGCGTAATCGACACTTGCGTCGATTCGACGTTGGCTTCGAGGTAGCCGTGATTCAGGTACCACGACTTGATCTTTTCCAGGTCGCCGGTGAGCTTCTGCTTGGAATACTGGTCGGCCTTGGAGTACCAGGTGAACCAGCCCGACGGGCGCAGTTCGAGCAGCTGGCGCAGCTCTTTGTCGCTGAACGCCTTGTTGCCGATGATGTTGATGCCCTTGATCTTGGCGACATCGCCTTCGTCCACGTTGAACATGATCGTGACGCGGTTGCGTTCGATCGGGGTCACGGTGGTGGTGATCTTGACGCCGTACAGGCCATGCGACAGGTACTGGCGCTTGAGTTCCTGCTCGGCGCGGTCGACCGACGCCTTGTCGAAGATCTTGGTCTGGGCCACGCCGATTTCGGACAGCGCCTTGACCAGCATGTCTTTTTCGAATTCCTTGGTGCCCGTGAAGTCGACCGACGAAATCGCCGGACGCTCTTCGACCAGCACGACCAGCACGCCGTTTTCTTCTTCGAGGCGGATGTCCTTGAAGAAGCCGGTTGCGTACAACGCCTTGATCGCGCTCGAGGCCTTGACGTCGTCGAAGGTCTCGCCCACGCGCACCGGCAGGTAGCTGAACACGGTGCCTGCCTCGGTACGCTGGATGCCCTCGACCCGGATGTCCTTGACGACGAACGGGTTGACGGCCATGGCATTATTTGCGTACAGCGTGGCGCACAGCGCCACGACGGCGGAGCCAATCAGGCTGCGGCGAATGAACGGCAAGGCGAAACGATCTGGTTGTGATTTCATTGGCTGGATCAAAGGGTCACTCATTTGGACAACGATTGCTTGGTGATTTGACTGGGCTCCCGGGGAGCGAACCGCGGGCGGCTAGAGTAAGCGTCCCAGGTCGTTGAAGACGGCGAGCGCCATCAGCATGAACAGCAGGCCGACCCCGGCGCGCTGTGCGAACTCGACGACGCGCACAGAAACAGGACGCCCGGTCAAAACTTCCAGCGAATAATACAGTAAATGGCCACCATCCAGAACGGGAATTGGTAACAAATTCATGACGCCTAAGCTGATACTAATGAAGGCAATAAACTGTAAATAGCTGACGAGCCCAATGCGGGCGGTCTGTCCGGCGTAATCGGCGATCGTGATCGGACCGGTCACATTTTTCAATGACGCTTCGCCGGTAATCATCTTGCCGATCATTTTCAGCGTCATCGTGGACGTTTCCCAGGTGCGCTCGGCACCGCGTGCGATGGCATCGAACGGGCCTGACGAGACGGTCACCATCTCGGGCGCCTGCGCCACCATCGCCTTGATCACGCCGCGGCCGCTGGCGTCCGCCTCGGGCGTGAGCGACAACGTGACCGGGGTTCCGGCGCGCTGCACCTCGACCTGCAGCGCGCGGCCAGGCGCGGCGCGCACTGCCTCGATGAAGGCGATGCCATCCACCACCGGCGCGCCGTTCAGGCGCAGCACGAGGTCACCGGCCTGCAGGCCGGCGCGCTGCCCTGCCCCATCGGCGATCACCTTGTCGATGCGCGGCTGCGGGCGCCACAGGTCCAGGCCCAGCGTAGCCATCACATCGCTGTCGACATCGAGCTTGCCGATGACGGACGCGGGCAGCACCACGGTGTAGGCTCCGCCGCCCGTGCTGCGCAGATCCAGGCGCGCATCGGTCTTGTCGACCGCCGCGTGCATGATCTGCCAGCGCAGCTCGGACCACGAGCGCACGGCGCTGCCATTGACGGCAACCACGGTCTCGCCGCCGCGCACGCCGGCGCGGTAGGCGTCCGTCGATTCGGCCACGGCGCGCAGGCGCGCCGACGGCTCGTCCACGCCGTGCATGAACAGTGCCGCCATCAGGACGATCGCCAGCGCGAAGTTCGACAGCGGCCCGGCGGCGACGATGGCGATGCGCTTCCAGACGTTCTGGCGCGTGAATTCGCGGGCCAGCTCACTCTTGTCGATCGGGCCGGCGTCGGGATCGCGGCTGTCCAGGAACTTGACATAGCCGCCCAGCGGCAGCAGCGACACTGCCCACTCGGTCTGGTCGCGTCCGAAGCGGCGCGACCAGACGACGCGGCCCATGCCGATCGAAAAACGCAGCACCTTGACGCCGCAGGCACGCGCCACCAGGTAGTGACCCAGCTCGTGGATCACGATCAGGGGGCCGAGCGCCAGCGCGAACGCCAGCACGGTGTAAAGCAGGGTCATTGGGCGGTATCCGTCAATCAGTGCAGGCTGGCGACCGCATGCGCTGCGGCCTCGCGGGCACGCGCATCCTGGGCCAGCACGGCCTCGATCGACGGCGCCGGGCCGTGCTCGACGGCGTCGAGTGCATGGCGGATGACGCGGTCGATGTCGCGGAAACCAATGCGGCGCTCGAGGAACGCGTCCACGGCCACTTCATTGGCGGCGTTGAGCAGTGCCGGGGCGGTGCCGCCGGCGCGCAGCGCGTCGAAGGCCAGTGCCAGGCACGGGAAGCGCGTGAAGTCGGGTGGGAAGAACTGCAACGCCGCCATCTGCGTCAGGTCGAGCTGGGCGACGCCGGATGCGATCCGGTCCGGGTACGCCAGCGCGTGCGCGATCGGCGTGCGCATGTCGGGATTGCCCAGTTGCGCCAGCACCGAGCCGTCGACGTACGACACCATCGAGTGGATCACGCTTTGCGGGTGGATCACGACTTCGATCTGGTCGGCCGGCGCGCCGAACAGCCAGTGGGCTTCGATCACTTCGAGACCCTTGTTCATCATGGTCGCAGAATCTACCGAAATCTTGCGGCCCATGACCCAGTTCGGGTGCTTGCAGGCTTCGTCCGGGGTCACGTCGCCAAGCGTTTCGACGGCGCGGTTCAGGAACGGGCCGCCCGATGCGGTGAGTAAAATCTTGGCCACGCCGGCCGCTGCCGGCACGCGGCCAAAGGCCGCAGGCAGCGACTGGAAGATGGCATTGTGTTCGCTGTCGATCGGCAGCAGCGTGGCGTTGTGCTCGCGCACGGCGTCCATGAACAGCTGGCCGGACATGACCAGCGCTTCCTTGTTCGCCAGCAGGACCTTCTTGCCGGCGCGGGCCGCAGCCAGCGTGGGGGCCAGGCCGGCGGCGCCGACGATGGCAGCCATCACGGTGTCGGTATCGGCGCTTGACGCGATATCGCACAGCGCCTGCTCGCCGTATTCCACACTGGTGGGCAGGTCGGCAATCAGCGCCGCCAGGCGCGCGGCCGCGTCGGCGCTACCGACCACGGCACGTGCGGGACGGCAGCTGCGGCAGGCGGCGGCCAGCTCTTCCACACGGGTGTGGGCGCTCAGCGCGTACACCTGGTATTGCTCCGGATGGCGCGCCAGCACGTCGAGGGTCGAGGCGCCGATCGAGCCGGTGGCGCCCAGAATGGTAATGCGTTGCATGTGAACTTCCTTCTAGAGCCAGGTGGCGATCAGCGCCGCCAGTGGCAGGACCGGCACGAGTGCGTCGATCCGGTCCAGCACGCCGCCGTGGCCCGGCAGCAGATTGCTGCTGTCCTTGGCGCCGGCGCGGCGTTTGAGCTGGGATTCGAACAGGTCGCCAACGACGCTGGCAACCACGATGAGGGCAATCACGGCGAACAGGCCGAGCCAGCCCAGGCCCGCCTGGACGCGCACGGCGAACGTGCCGGCGAAGGCTTCGCCACCAAACAGCACGGTGCAGGCAGCCAGCACCAGCGTAACGAGTCCGCCACCGATGGCGCCCTCCCACGATTTACCGGGCGAAATACTCGGCGCCAGCTTGCGCTTGCCGAAGGTCTTGCCGCATACATAGGCAAAGATGTCGGCGGCCCAGACGATCGCCAGCACCGACAGCAGCAGCACGGCCGAGTAATTGAACAGGTACACGATGGCCACGAAGCAGGCCACCAGCGAGATCGCATAGAGCAGGCTCAGCAAGGTGTTGGGCGTGCTCGACAGCGGCGGCAGGCCGAACTTGAGCGTGGGCGCGAAGCGCAGCGCCCACAACAGGACACCGATACCGAACCAGAAGGTTGGATTGCCCTGCTCACGCACGAAGAACGCGTAGGCAAAGGCCAGCGTCCAGGCGCCGGCGATCAGGAGCGCGCTACGGGCGCCGGGATTGAACAGGCGAAAACATTCCCAGATCGCGGCGCCAAAAAAGACGCAGGCCACCACCGCAAACGCCGTGTAATTGTTGGAGTACAGAACCGGCAGCAGGACTGCCAGCAGGACGAGTGCGGTGAGAATCCGGGTCTTGAGCATTTAGTTGGTCTTCTTCGCTACTTGGGCGCCGGTCTGGCCAAAGCGCCGTTCGCGCTCCTGGTAGGAGCCAATCGCCTCGTCCAGCGCCTTTGGCGTGAAGTCAGGCCAGAAGGTGTCGGTAAAGTGCAGCTCGGCATATGCCAGCTGCCACAACAGGAAATTCGAAATGCGTTCTTCGCCGCCGGTGCGGATGAACAGGTCGGGCTCAGGCGCATACGCCATCGCCAGGTGCGGCGCCAGCATCTCTTCACTGAACTCGGTGACGCCGGGGTTGGCTTTCACCATCTTGCCGGTTGCCTGCATGATATCCCAGCGGCCGCCATAGTTCGCGCACACGGTGACCGTCAGGCGCGTGTTGCCGGCCGTGCGGCGCTCGGCATTGGCGATCATGTCCTGCAGCTTGGCGTCGAAGCGGCTCAGGTCACCCACCACTTTCAGGCGGATATTATTGGCGTGCATCTTGGCGACTTCACGCTCGAGCGCCGTCACGAACAGGCGCATCAGCAGCGAGACTTCGTCGGCCGGCCGCCGCCAGTTCTCGGATGAGAACGCGAACAGCGTCAGGTACTCGACGCCACGCTCGACGCAGGCTTCCACCACGCCACGCACGGCTTCAACGCCCTTGACGTGACCAGCCACGCGCGGCAGCAAGCGTTTGGTTGCCCAGCGGCCATTACCGTCCATGATGATGGCGATATGACGTGGCACGGCGGACGTGACGGGGACGGCGGTGGTCGAGCTTTTGAACATCATGATTCCATAAAACTGCGCCATACAACTGCGCCATAAAACGTCGCCAGAGAACTGCGCTACAGAATTGCACCTGGCATTGCGCAATTGGCCAATCATAAGGCACGCGGACCGGCCGCGGCAAGTTGCCGGGGCCGGTCCGCAGGAAAGCCCGAGGGCTTGCCGATGAAATACCTGCTTACACCGTCAGGATTTCTTTTTCTTTCTCGCCCAGCAGCTTGTCGATGTCGGCCACGGCCTTGTCGGTCAGCTTCTGGATTTCGTCCGACGAACGGCGCTCGTCGTCTTCCGATGCGGTCTTGTCCTTGACCATTTTCTTCAGCGCTTCGTTGGCGTCGCGACGGATATTGCGCACGGCAATTTTCGCGTCTTCACCTTCGGACTTGGTCAGCTTGACCATTTCCTTGCGGCGCTCTTCGGTCAGCGGCGGGGTCGGCACGCGGATCATTTCGCCCTGCGACGACGGGTTCAGGCCCAGGTCGGCATCGCGGATGGCTTTTTCGATGGCTGCCAGCATCTTCTTTTCGAATGGCTGGACGCCGATCGTGCGGGCATCGACCAGGGTCAGGTTGGCGACCATCGGCAGCGCCGTTGGCGAACCGTAGTAGTCGACCGTGACGTGATCCAGAATGCCGGTGTGGGCGCGGCCGGTACGGACCTTGGCCAGATCGGCGCGCAGGGTTTCGATGGACTTGACCATGCGGTCTTGTGCGTTTTTCTTGACGTCAGCTAAGGACATGCTGCTCTCCTGTTGTTCAGTTAATTTAGACGTGGACCAGTGTACCTTCGTCTTCACCCATGATCACGCGCGTGAGCGCGCCGGGCTTGACGATGGAAAACACCTTGATCGGCAGTTTCTGGTCGCGGCACAGTGCGAACGCGGTGGCGTCCATCACTTGCAGGTGCTTCGAGATCGCTTCGTCGAACGTGATGCTCTCGTAGCGGGTCGCGGTTGGATCCTTGTTAGGATCGGCGCTGTAGACGCCGTCGACCTTGGTGGCTTTCAGGACGATCTCGGCCGAGATTTCGGCGCCGCGCAGGGCAGCAGCCGTATCGGTCGTGAAGAACGGGTTGCCGGTACCGGCGGCAAACACGACGACTTTGCCTTCTTCGAGGTATTGCAGCGCTTTCGGACGCACGTATGGCTCGACGACCTGCTCGATGGCGATGGCCGACATGACGCGGGCGGTGATGCCGACGTGACGCATCGCGTCCGCCAGTGCCAGCGCATTCATGACGGTGGCCAGCATGCCCATGTAGTCGGCGGTCGCGCGGTCCATGCCCTGGGCGCCGGGGGCGACGCCGCGGAAGATGTTGCCACCGCCAATGACGACCGCGATCTGCACGCCCAGCTTGGCCACTTCGGCCACGTCGGCCACCATGCGTTCGATGGTGGCGCGGTTGATGCCGAACTGATCGTCGCCCATCAGTGCTTCGCCAGACAGTTTCAGAAGGACACGTTGGTAAGCTGGTTTTGTCATGATGAAGCGGCTCCTTTAAGATATTGCTGTGGATCGAATTCGGGTCTGACCAACGCCTCGTGGGCGGGTCTCATCCGTGCCGGGACGGATGGGATTGTAAAACGGGTACGGCTTCGGGCGCGCTACGCATGGCGGACGCGACGATTGTTGGCCGGGCACTCATCCGAAATGATAACGGAGACGCAATATGCATCCTGCAAAACTTACGTTCGGATACCAAACCTAACCGGCTCCGCTTGCTGCCTCATCACCGCGCCGTCAACCATCACCGCGTGGGCGGCATAGCCGCCTGCGCGGCCCGGCCCACCCTACAAAAACGGGCCTCACGGCCCGTTTGTTTGATTACTGCTTGTTGGCAGCCATCTGTGCTGCGACTTCAGCTGCGAAGTCGTCGACCTTCTTCTCGATGCCCTCGCCCACCACGTACATGGTGAAGCCCTTGACGGTGGTATTTGCCGCCTTGATCATCTGTTCGATCGACTGCTTGTCGTTCTTGACGAACGCCTGGTTCAGCAGCGAGACTTCTTTCAGGTACTTCTGCACCGAACCGTCGACACGCTTGGCGACGATGTCAGCCGATTGTGGCTGCTTGCCTTCGGCGACGGCCTTGTCGGCATCTTCCTTGGCTTTCAGTTCAGCAACCGAACGCTCTTTTTCGATCATTTCTGCTGGCACTTGCTCCGACGACAGAGCGACTGGCTTCATGGCAGCGATGTGCATGGCCAGGTCCTTGCCGACTTGCTCGTCTGCACCTTCGAAATCGACGATGACGCCGATACGGGTGCCGTGCAGGTACGATGCCAGCTTGCCGGTGGTTTCGAAACGCTGGAAACGACGCACGGTCATGTTCTCGCCGATCTTGCCGATCAGGGC
This sequence comes from Telluria sp. LT2P80, assembly GCF_059685955.1. NCBI lineage: Bacteria > Pseudomonadati > Pseudomonadota > Betaproteobacteria > Burkholderiales > Oxalobacteraceae > Telluria > Telluria sp. LT2P80. Next base: position 439,030 of record NZ_JCASIO010000003.1, read on the forward strand.
AGTACGGACGTCGTCGAAGGTACCGCCTTCGTGCGGCAGGGCTGCCAGAGCAGCGACGTCAGCCGGGTTGTTTTCGGCGACCAGGCGTGCTGCCAGGTTGACCATGGCCAGGAAATCGTCGTTCTTCGCGACGAAGTCGGTTTCGCTGTTGACTTCGACGAGCGCGCCGACGTTGCCCGAAATATAGGTAGCAACAACGCCTTCAGCGGTCACGCGTGCCGATGCCTTCGATGCCTTGCCGCCCAGCTTGACGCGCAGGATTTCTTCAGCACGACCCATGTCGCCGTCGGCTTCGGTCAGTGCTTTTTTGCATTCCATCATTGGTGCATCGGTCTTGGCGCGCAGTTCGCCAACCATTGCTGCAGTAATAGCTGCCATAGTGTGTTCTCCTAAATGTGTATCCAGGGGTGCAGTCCGCTCAAGTTGAGCGTCCTGCAAGTATTTAGCTTAAAAAAAGGGGGGCTCGACAGTCCGGCGCCCCCTTCTATGTGGCAGCAGGCACATGGCCTGCCATCACTTATGCCTGCTCGGAAACTTCGACGAAGTCGTCGCCGCCGGCTGCCTTGACCATGTCAGCCACTTCGTTGGTCGCGCTGGCGCGGCCTTCGATGATCGCATCGGCAACGCCGCGTGCGTACAGGCTGATGGCTTTCGACGAGTCGTCGTTACCCGGGATGATGTGGGTGACGCCTTCTGGCGAGTGGTTGGTATCGACGATGCCGATGACCGGGATGCCCAGCTTGCCGGCTTCGGTGATCGTACCCTTGTGGTAGCCGACGTCAACAACGAAGATCGCGTCTGGCACGCCGCCCAGATCCTTGATACCGCCGATCGACTTTTGCAGCTTGATCATTTCGCGCGAGAACATCAGCGCTTCTTTTTTCGACATCTTCTCGACCGAGCCATCTTCGACCAGGACTTCCATTTCCTTCAGGCGCTTGATCGACGTCTTGATGGTCTTGAAGTTGGTCAGCATGCCGCCGAGCCAGCGCTGGTCGACGTATGGGACGCCGGCGCGTTGCGCTTCAGCTGCGATGATGTCGCGAGCCTGACGCTTGGTACCGACCATCAGGATCGTGCCGCGGTTGGCGGAGATCTGCTTGATGGTTTTCATCGCATCCTGATACATCGCCATGGTTTTTTCCAGGTTGATGATGTGGATCTTGTTGCGATGACCGAAGATGAACGGTGCCATCTTTGGATTCCAGAAACGGGTCTGGTGGCCGAAGTGAATACCGGCTTCCAGCATTTCGCGCATAGTAACGGACATGTAATTCTCCAGGGTTGGGTCTTGAATGTGGCCAGTCACCAAGCAGGCACCCTTTTAGGGCCACATTCGCGATTTCTATCAATTAAAAAACTTTATTTTTACAACGTTGCACGATGTGAATCCGAGCAACCCGAGATTCTAGCGGAATTGTCGGCATTATTCAAGCGTGCAATCGCAGCCCGGCCAGGCAGGCGAGTCCCCTGCCTTACAGCAGTGCCGCGACATCCCTTATAATGGCCGCCATACTGCCCCGACCATTGCCACCCCGGTCGCCGGGCGCTCACCCGATACCACGCAGGATACGACTCTCCTATGGCCACCATCATCAAGACCCTCGAAGAAATCGACGGCATGCGCGTCGCTTGCCGCCTCGGCTCGGAAGTGCTGGACTATATCACTCCGTTCATCAAGCCTGGCATCACCACCGGCGAGCTCGACCGCCTGGCGTACGAGTACATGGTCAACGTGCAAGGCACGATCCCGGCCACGCTCAACTACGCCCCGCCCGGCTACCCGCCGTTCCCGGGCTCGATCTGCGCCTCGCTCAACGACGTGATCTGCCATGGCATCCCGGGCGACCGCGTGCTCAAGAGCGGCGACGCGCTGAACATCGACATCACGCCGATCACGAAGGAAGGTTTCCACGGCGACAACAGCCGCATGTACCTGGTCGGCGAACCGTCGATCATGGCGCGCCGTCTGTCCGAAGTCACCTTTGAATGCATGTGGCTGGGTATCGCCGCCGTCAAGCCAGGCAAGCACCTGGGTGACATCGGCTACGCGATCCAGCAGCACGCCGAAAAGAACGGCTACAGCGTCGTGCGCGAATTCTGCGGCCACGGCGTGGGCCGCTCGTTCCACGAAGAGCCGCAAGTGCTGCACTATGGCCGCCCGGGCACGCTCGAAGTGCTGCAACCAGGGATGATCTTCACGATCGAGCCGATGATCAATGCCGGCAAGCGCGACATCAAGGAAATGCCGGACGGCTGGACGATCAAGACCAAAGACCGCAGCCTGTCGGCGCAGTGGGAACACACGGTGCTGGTCACCGAGACCGGCGTCGAAGTCTTGACGCTGTCGGCCGGCAGCCCGCCACCGCCGGCGATCGCCCTGCCGCTGCTCGGGCCGGACTTTGTCTGGTCGGCGCCTGCCCCTGCTGCCGCAGCGGCATAAGGAGCCGGCCATGGGTCACGCCGAACACCTGGACACCGTCCGCACCACGCTGCGCCAGCGCCTCAAGAATGAGCGCCAGCTCGTGTTCCAGGCATTCCAGGAAGACGGCATGCCCGAAAAACTGCTGCGCAACCTGCGCCAGGTCGTCGATGCGGTACTGATCGATGCCTGGCAGGCGGCCGGCCTGCCCGCCGGCACCGCGCTCGTGGGCGTGGGCGGCTACGGGCGCGGCGAGCTGTTTCCGTATTCCGACGTCGACCTCCTGATCCTGCTGGCCGCCCCGCCGGATGCGATCACGCAGGCGCGCCTCGAAGGCCTGGTCCAGCTGCTGTGGGATCTGGGCCTGGAGATCGGCCACAGCATCCGCACGGTCGACGAATGCCTGATCGAATCCGCGGCCGACATCACCGTGCAAACGAGCCTGCTCGAGGCGCGCCTGGTCACCGGCAATGAGCCGCTGTTCGACACGCTGCAGCAGCGCTACCGTGAGGCGCTCGACCCGCAGGCGTTCTTCCGGGCCAAGACGGCCGAGATGCGCCTGCGCCACGCCAAGCACGAATACACGGCGTTCGCGCTCGAACCGAACGTCAAGGAAAGCCCGGGCGCGCTGCGCGACCTGCAGGTGATCATGTGGGTGGCCAAGGCTGCGGGCCTGGCCGACAGCTGGGGCCAGCTTGCCACGCGCGAGCTGATCACGCGCATGGAAGCGCGCCAGCTGATGGAAAAGGAAAGCGCCTTCAAGGACATCCGCATCCGCCTGCACCTGCACACCAAGCGGCGCGAAGATCGTCTGGTGTTCGACGTGCAGACGGCGATTGCCAATACGCTGGGCCTGGTCGCCACCGACGATGGCCCGAACGTGCGCCGCCCGAGCGAACTGCTGATGCAGCGCTACTACTGGGCCGCCAAGACCGTCACGCAGCTCAACACGATCCTGCTGCAGAATATCGAGGCCCAGCTGTTCCCGCAGCCGGCCGTCGCCTTCCCGATCAGCGCCCACTTTTTGCAGATGGGGAACCTGATCGATATCGCGCAGGACGACACGTTCGAGCAGACGCCTACGGCGATCCTCGAACTGTTCGTCGTGATGACCGAGCGCCACGACATCAAGGGCATGACGGCGCGCGCCACCCGCGCGCTGTGGCATGCCCGCACCCAGATCGACGACGCGTACCGCGCCGATCCGGTCAACAAGGCGCTGTTCCTGCGCGTGCTGCAGGCGCCGCGCGGCATGGTGCACGCGCTGCGCCGCATGAACGAATTCGGCATCCTGGGCCGCTACCTGCCGGCGTTTCGCAAGATCGTCGGCCAGATGCAGCACGACCTGTTCCACGCTTACACGGTCGACCAGCACATCATGATGGTGGTGCGTAACCTGCGCCGCTTCACGATGCCCGAACATGCGCACGAATACCCGTTCTGCAGCCAGCTGATTGCCGACTTCCGCGATCGCTGGGTGCTGTACGTCGCCGCGCTGTTCCACGATATCGCCAAGGGCCGTGGTGGCGACCACTCCAAACTCGGCATGGACGACGCGCGCCAGTTCTGCAGCAGCCAGGGCATGACCGAGGCCGACACTGAACTTGTGGTGTTCCTCGTCGAGCAGCACCTGACGATGTCGCAGGTCGCGCAGAAGCAGGACCTGTCGGATGCTGACGTCATCGCGGCGTTTGCTGCGGTGGTCAAGGATGAGCGTCACCTGACGGCGCTGTATCTGCTGACCGTGGCCGACATCCGCGGCACCAGTCCGAAGGTCTGGAATGCATGGAAGGCCAAGCTGCTGGAAGACCTGTACAAGACGACGCTGCGCGTACTGGGCGGCGAGCCGCACTCGGCCGACCGCGAGCTGCGCGCGCGCCAGAAAGAGGCGCTGGCCACGCTGCGCCTGTTTGGCCTGCCGGTCGATGCGCACGAGGCATTGTGGAAGCAGCTGGACGTCGCGTACTTTTTGCGCCATGACGCGTCCGACATCGCCTGGCAGACGCGCGCCCTGCACGACAAGGTCGACAGCGACAAGCCGATCGTGCGCGTGCGCCTGGCGCCGATCGGCGAAGGGCTGCAGGTGGCCGTGTACATCAAGGATCAACCCGACCTGTTCGCGCGCATCTGCAGCTACTTCGACCGCAAGGATTTCTCGATCCTCGACGCCAAGATCCACACGACGCGCCACGGCTATGCGCTCGACAGCTTCATGGTGGCCGACGAACACTTCGCCGGCAGCTACCGCGACATCATCAACCTGATCGAGCACGAACTGAGTGCCCTGCTCGTGTCGCAGGAACCGCTGCCGCCGCCGTGCCGCGGACGCCTGTCGCGCATGTCGCGCACGTTCCCGATCACGCCGACAGTCGAAGTGCGGCCCGATGAACGGGGCCAATTCCACGTGCTGTCGATCGCTGCCAATGATCGTATGGGCCTGCTGTATGCGGTATCGAGCGTGCTGACGCGCTACCGTATCAACCTGCACACCGCCAAGATCATGACGCTGGGCGAGCGTGTCGAAGACGTGTTCCTCGTCGACGGCCCTGCCCTGAACAACCCGCGCATCCAGGTCCAGCTTGAAACGGATCTGCTCGACGCGCTCAAGATCTGATAACTACTCCTTCAACGAAAAGCTTTGACAATGACCGAACCGCTCCGCCTCTCCAAACGAATGTCCGAACTGGGCCTGTGCTCGCGCCGCGAAGCCGATGAATGGATCGCGCGCGGTTGGGTGCGGGTGGATGGCCAGGTGGTGTCGGAGCTGGGCAGCAAGGTGCTGCCAACGCAGCGCATCACGGTCGAGCGCCAGGCCGCCGCCGAGCAGTCCAAGCGCGTCACGGTGCTGATCCACAAACCGGTCGGCTACGTCAGCGGCCAGGCCGAAGACGGCTACACGCCGGCCGTGGCGCTGATCCGGCCCGAGAACCGCTGGGCCGATGATCCGTCGACGGAGCAGTTCCACCCGACCCAGTTGCGCAGCCTGGTCCCGTGCGGCCGCCTGGACATCGACTCGGTGGGCCTGCTGGTGCTGTCGCAGGACGGCCGCATCGCCAAGCAGCTGATTGGCGAGACGACGTCCATCGAGAAGGAATACCTCGTGCGCGTGGAGTACACGAAGCCGGGCACGCTGCCCGACAGTGAACTCAAGAAGCTCAAGCACGGCCTGTGGATGGACGGCAAACCGCTGCTGCCAGCCAAGGTGCGCTGGCAGAACGAAGACCAGCTGAGCTTTACGCTGAAGGAAGGCCGCAAACGCCAGATCCGGCGCATGTGCGACATGGTGGGGCTGAAGGTGCTGGGCCTGAAGCGCGTACGGATCGGACGCGTCAAGCTGGGCGATCTGCCCGTGGGTCAGTGGCGGTATCTGACGCCGGAAGAAGGTTTCTAAGCCGTAAGATGCAATGCTGGCCGATATCGCGTGACCGGATCACTGCTGCACAGCCGGGGTCAGGTCTGACATTCGGACACGAACTCAGCTGCACAGCCGGGGTCAGGTCTGACATTCGGACACGAACTCAGCCTTAGTCACTTCCTATAGTGTCTTGACCAGCATTAGTATTGCAATCTGACAGCTACTTCCGACTAACCCGGCTAGCCGACTGCCGAGGCCGTGTCCGAATGTCAGACCTGACCCCGGGGTTTGTGTTGCAGTCTGACAGCTACTTCCGACCAACCCGGCTACCCGACTGCCGAGGCCGTGTCCGAATGTTAGACCTGACCCCGGCTTTTTTTTGCGGCAGGCAGGTTATGGTAGCGGCGCGTCCTCGGCCACTAGGCCCTCGGTGCGCAGCGCTTCCCAGAATGCCTTCGGGATCGCCATCTCCATCAACACCGCATTGCGCCGCAGGTGCTCGGGGCTGCTTGCGCCCGGGATCGTCGCGGCGACCACCGGATGGGCCAGGCCGAACTGCAGCGCGGCCGCGGCCAGGTCGACGCCGTGGTCGACCGCGACTTTGCGCAAGCGTTCGCGTTGTGCCAGCTTGCCCGCATCGGCCGGACCGTAATCGTAGTTCGGCCCGCCCGCCAGGAAGCCCGAATTGAATGGCCCGCCGATGACGACCTTTGCGCCGCGCTCGGCGCATAGGGGAAACAGTTCGGCCAGCGGCGTCGTTTCCATCAGCGTGTAGCGCCCGGCCAGCAAAAAGATGTCGGGGTCGGCATCGCGCAGCGCGCGCAGGCATGGCTCGACCGTGTTGACGCCCAGGCCCCAGGCCTTGATGACGCCCTCCTCGCGCAGCTTCGTCAAACCCTCGAAGGCGCCGCCCGGGCCGGATGCGATCCGGTAGTAGTGGTCGAACTGGTCGCCGAACATGTCGGGCGACAGGTCATGCACGTAGACGATGTCGATGGATGCCAGCGCCATGCGCTGCAGGCTGTCTTCCACCGAACGGCGCGCGCCATCGGCCGTGTAGTCGATCACCCGCTTGAAGGGCAAGGCGCCGACGAACGGCGCGGCGATTTCGCCCGGGCTGGATGGGGCCAGCAGGCGGCCGACCTTGGTCGAGAGCGTGTAGTCGGCGCGCGGGCGGCGGCGCAATGCGTGTCCGAAGCGGTGTTCGGACAGGCCGGCGCCGTAGTGCGGCGCGGTGTCGAAGTAGCGGATGCCGGCGTCCCATGCGGCGTCGGCGGTCGCCTGGGCTGCTTCGTCGCTGGTGGCGTGGTACATGTCGCCAAAGCCCGTGCCGCCCAGGCCCAGGCGGGTGATCGGTTGGTAGCGCTGCGTCATGGTGTGTCCCTTGTGCGTGAATCAGGCACAAATTCTGCCTGACGCACGCGGACCCCGTCGCACAGCAGGCTAGCGCCGGCGCCGTTCGATCTGCACCAGCGCCGCGCCCAGCACCTCGAGGTCGACCGGCTTGGCGAACAGGTCGTGAAAGCCCGCGGCGCGTGCTTCGGCGCGGTCTTTTTCCTGTGCGTAGCCGGTGACCGCAATCAGGATGGCATGGTCGGTTCCGGGCCTGGTGCGCAGTGCCCGCGCCAACTCGAAACCATTCATCTCGGGCAGGCCGATATCGAGCAGGCACACGTCCGGCTCGAACGCCGGCAGCGCTTCCAGCGCGGCGCGCGCCGAATGGGCAACCGACACCGTGTGGCCCAGTGTCTCGAGCAGCAGCGCCAGCGTCACGGCGGCGTCTTCGTTGTCATCGACCACGCCGATGCGCAGCGCGGCCGGATTGCCCTGCGGCGCATCGGTTCCGGCAGCCGGCGCGGCGGCGCCAGCGCGCGACGACAGCGGCAGCGTGACCCGGAACGTGCTGCCGCAACCCGGGCCGTCGCTGGCGGCAGTCACTTCCCCGCCATGCAGCTTGAGCAGGCTGCGCACGAGCGCCAGGCCGATGCCCAGGCCGCCCTGGCTGCGATCCAGCCCGCGCGTGCCCTGCGCGAACAGGTCGAACGCGCTGGCGATCAGCTCGGGCGACATGCCGATGCCATCGTCGCGGATCGTCAGGTCGATCAGCGCGCCGCGCGTGGCCATGCGCACCTCGATGCGCCCGCCCTCGAGCGTGTACTTGGCCGCGTTGCTGAGCAAATTGGTCATGACCTGCACCAGGCGCTTGCGATCGCCCACGACCAGTGCCGGCGTCGGCGTCGCCTCCTGCACCAGCCGGTGGCCGTGCTTCTCGATCAGCGGCCGCACCTGTTCGACCGCGTCGGCCAGAACATCCTTCAGATCGAGTTCGACGAATTCGAGCTCCACCTTGCCGCGCGTGACGCGCGACACGTCGAGCAGGTCGTCGATCAGGGAGGTCATGTGGCCCGCCTGGCGCGCGATGATGTCGGCAGCGCGCTGCACCATGCTTGGCTGGAGCTCGAAATTCGACAGCATCGTGGCGGCAGAGACGATCGGCGCCAGCGGATTACGCAGCTCGTGCGCCAGCATCGCGAGGAATTCATCCTTGCGCTGGTCGGCACGGCGCAGCGCCTCGTTCAGCGCTTCCTGCTCGGCGAGCGCCTGGCGCAGCTCGATCTGGCTCATCACCTGGTGCGCCAATGTCGTCAGCATGAACTGCTGCTGCTCGGTCAACCCTTCCGGCCGCGGTTTCTTGTCGAGCACACACAGGGTCCCGAGCGGTACGCCGTCGCGCGTGCGCAGCACGGCGCCGGCATAAAAGCGCAGGCCGCCATCGGCCGTGACGAGCGGATTGCAGCTGAAGCGGGGATCGTTCTGGGTGTCGGTCACGATCATCTGCTCTTGCTGCAGCAGGGCGTGGCGGCAGATCGAGTTATCGAGCGGCATTTCGCGCGTGCCCAGGCCGATCTCCGACTTGAACCACTGGCGTCCGCGCGCGATCAGGTTGACGGCGGCAATCGGGGCGTCAAGCAGCTGGCTGACCAGGCGCACCACGTCATCGAACGAGCGTTCCGGCGGCGTATCGAGGATGCCGAAGGAATCGAGTACGGCGAGGCGTGCATCTTCATCGAAGTTGGCAGAATTGGACGTCATCGCGGGAAAGCTTCAAGTGGCACGGTAAAAGGAAGCCGCAATCGGCAAAGGGAAAGGCACAGGGAAAGCATGATCGGCGGGCCCAGACCTGCCTGTCGGCCAGCCATTATAAATACCAAACCGCTGTCCTGCATGTGCATGGCGTCCACGAAACTGTGCATGCCCTCCGTGGCGGGGCGCTAGTTGCGGTTGCGATCGGCGAGAAACTGGATGGCGCGGGGATGCTGCGGGTTGGCGAAGAAGTCGCCGGGCGTGCCCTTCTCGAGGATTTTGCCTTCGGCCATGAACCAGATGCGATCGGCCACGTCGCGCGCAAACCCCATTTCGTGGGTCACGCAGACCATCGTCATGCCTTGTTTTGCCAGCGTGCGCATCACCTGCAGCACCTCGCCCACCATCTCCGGATCGAGCGCGCTGGTCGGTTCATCGAACAGCATGATCGAAGGCCGCATGGCCAGCGCACGGGCAATCGCCACGCGCTGCTGCTGGCCGCCCGACAGCGCGTCCGGATAGGCGTCGGCCTTGTGGGCCAGGCCCACCTGGTCGAGCAGCGCCATCGCCTGTTCCCTGGCTTCGGCCTTGCTGGCACGCTTCAGCTGCACCGGCGCCAGCATGCAGTTCTCGAGCGCCGTCAGGTGCGGAAACAGGTTGAATTGCTGGAACACGAAGCCGATGCCGGCGCGCAGCGCGTTCACGTCGAAGCCTTTGGCGTGGATGTCGCGCCCGTCGATGGCGATATGGCCACCGTCGATGTCTTCGAGCCGGTTGAGCGTGCGGATCAGCGTCGACTTGCCCGACCCCGATGGCCCGCACACGACCAGGACTTCATTTTTTTCCACGCGCTCGGTGATCCCCACCAGCGCGTGATAGTCACCGTAATACTTGTTGACGTTATCGAGAACGATCATCGTTCGCTTCTTTCAGGAATTCAGTGCGCGCCGACCGGCCGCCGCTGCAGGCGCCGTTCGAGCAGGAAGGCCAGGCGGGACAGGCCGAAGCACAGGATGAAATAGGTCAGCGCCAGGATCAGGTACACCTCCACCGATCGGGTGAACACGAGCGTGTTGATCTGCGTTGCGATGAACGAGACTTCCGACAGGCCGATGATGTAGCCGAGCGAGGTCGCCTTGATCGTCGAGACCAGCTGGTTCACGATCGACGGCAGGCCGTGGCGCAAGGTCTGCGGCAGCACGACATGGCGCAGCGCCTGGCCGTATCCCAGGCCCAGCGAGCGGGCGCTTTCCAGCTGCCCCTTCGGCAGCGCGCGAATGCCCGCTGCCACGATTTCGGCCAGGTACACGCTGTCGAACACCACCAGCACGATCAGCATCGTCATCGCCTGCGAGGTCTTCACGCCGGTCACGGCAGGCAAGAAGAAGTACACCCAGAACAGCACCAGCAGCAGCGGCACGGCGCGCACGAGCTGCACGAACGCGCCCACCGGCAGGCTGATGGCGCGCCGGCGGCTCACGCGCGCAATGCCCAGCATCAGGCCAAGCGGCATGGCCAGCAGCAGCGCAGCGCCGGACAGCAGGATGGTCAGCACCAGGCCGCCCATCGGGCCGTCAGGGTATTGGCCGACCAGGAAGTACAGCCAGTAGGTATCGATCAGTTCCAGCATCGGGACGCTTTCATGGTCAGGCCGCCGTGCGCACCGGATAGCGGCGCTGGAACAGATAGGCTGCCGCTGAAATGAGCAGCGAGACGGTCAGGTAGGCCAGCGTGGCGAAGGTGAACGCTTCGAGGCTGCGAAAGCTCGCTGTCTCGACACGCGCGGCCTGGTACATCATCTCGGCCGCGCCGATCACGGTGGCCACGCTGGTGTCCTTCCACAGATTGACCGTTTGCGACAGCAGCGGCGGCACCGAAGCACGCAGCGCCTGCGGCAGCAGCACGAGGCGCACCGCCGCGGCGCGCCCCAGGCCCAGCGAACGGGCTGCTTCGAGCTGGGTCGCGGGCACCGCGCGGATCCCACTGCGGATATCCTCGGCCATGTGCACGCCGCTGTAGAGCGTGAGCGCGATGACGGCGCACACCACTTCGGGATTGTTCGCGTACAGGATCTCGCGCAGGCCCTCGGGCAGCAGCTCAGGAAAGGCAAAATACCAGAACAGCAGATGCGCCAGCAGCGGCACGTTGCGGATCGATTCGACGAGCGTGGTGCCGACCGCGCGCAGCAGCCTGGACGTCGAGGTGCGCATCACCGCCACCAGCGCGCCGAACGGCAGCGCGAAGGCGAAGCTGATCACGGTCAGCTGGATCGACAGGATGAAGCCCTGCACCAGCCAGTCGTGGTACTCGCCGGATTGCAGGATGGTCGGATCGAACAGCGCCAAGGTCAGATCTTGTCAGTGCTGATCTTGAAGGTGCGCTTGGCGATATTGGCACGCGTGCCGGGGCCATACCATTTAACGAACAGGTCTTCGGCCGCGCCATTCGCTTCGAGCTCGCGCAGCGCCTGGTCGACGACCGTCTTGAGGCCCGCCTCACCCTTGCGCAGGCCCAGGGCAATCGGCTCGACGCCGATCGACTGCGGCAGGATCACGAAGTCTTTCGCAGCCGGGCCCAGTTTGCCGTAGTCGGCCAGCAGCGACGACTCGTCATTGACGTAGGCCGCGCCCTTGCCCTGGCGCAGTGCCTGGAACGCTTGCTGGGTATTCTCGAAAGTGACGATACTGGCCGTCGGTACGGCCTTCTTCATATTGGTTTCCTGGGTGCCGCCGCGGACGGTGACGACCTTCTTGCCCGCCAGTTGCGGCAGCGCCGTGATGCCGCTGTTCTTGCGCACCATGACCTTCGAACCGGTGACGAAGTGCGTCAGCGCGAAATCGACCTGCGCTTCGCGCTCTTTATTGTGCGTGAGCGTGGCGGCCAGGATGTCGACGTGGCCCTGCTGCAGCTCGGGGATGCGGGCCGACACGGCCAGTTGCTTGAACACCGGCTTGACGCCGATTTTCTTGGCCACGGCCGTGGCGACGTCGATCTCGTAGCCCACCAGCTGGCGCGTCTTGGGGTCGATGAAGCTGTTCGGCTCGTCGGTGCCGAGCACCCCGAACACGATCTGGCCTTTTTTCTTGATATCGGCCAGCTGGTCGGCTTTAGCCAGACCCATGGTGAGCGAACTACCCAGCGCAACGGCGCACAGGATGAGGGAACGGCGGTTGATCATGCAAAATCTCCAGCAACAATATTCGATGATCGAAGTATAGAACAAACACTTATATGAGAAAACGAACAATTCGCCATAAGATAATACTGTTTTGCGTATATGTACCGAAGCGCGCCCAATGAGACGTGCGACTGATTCCACGCAATATTGTCATAATTACCTACTACGAATGCGGAACACCCCATGCTGCTCGCCACCTACAACGTCAACAGTATCAACAGCAGGCTGGACGCCCTCTTGCACTATCTCGAGGAGCGCCAGCCCGACGTCGTGTGCCTGCAAGAGCTCAAGGCGCCGCAAGAGAAATTCCCGATCGCCGCGATCGAGGCGGCCGGCTACCACGCACTCTGGCAAGGCCAGAAAAGCTGGAATGGCGTCGCGATCGTCACGCGCGAGCCGGCCCAGGAAGTGCAGCGCGGCTTGCCGGGCGACGACGCCGACGAGCAAAGTCGCTACCTCGAGGTGGCCTACCAGGGCATCCTGATCGCCTGCCTGTACCTGCCGAACGGGAACCCGGCGCCCGGCCCCAAATACGACTACAAGCTGGCCTGGATGGAGCGCCTGCGCCTGCGCGGCCTCGAGCTGCTGGCCGCCGGCGTGCCGGCCGTTCTGGCCGGCGACTTCAATGTGATCCCGACCGAGCGCGATGTCTACAAGCCCGAACGCTGGGTCGACGACGCGCTGTTCCGTGATGAGACCCGCGCCGCCTTCGGGCGCCTGATGGAACAGGGCTGGCTCGATTCGCTGCGCGCGCTGCATCCCGACGAGACGATCTACACGTTCTGGGATTACTTCCGCAATGCGTTCGGGCGCGATGCCGGCCTGCGCATCGACCACCTGCTGCTGAGCCCTGCGCTGGCGCCGGCGCTCAAGGCGGCCGGCGTGGACAAATTCATGCGCGGGCGCGAAAAGCCCAGCGACCACACGCCGACCTGGGTTGAACTCGACCTGAGCAAACTCTCCTGAATCAATTCACGACGGCGCCCCAACTAGATGCGCCGCGACCACCACCATAAGGAATCCTCATGAAAAAACTTCTCGTTCTCGCCGCCGCCCTCGCCCTGCCGATCGGCGCGCAAGCTGTCTCGATGCCGGGCTTCTGCGCCAAGGGCATCGGCTCGGCCGAAGCCAAGGTCTGCGGCCATCCCGGCTCCGCCGAATCGGAAGGCCTGATCTACGCAATGTACCGCGCAGCGCTGGAAAAAATCGATGCCGGCGCCGGCAAGACGCTGCAGGAACAGCACACCAAGTGGTGGGACGGCGTCAAGCAATGCGCCGATGCCAAGGACATGACCAGCTGCATCAACAATGCCTATGGCACCCGCGCCATGCAGCTGCAGACCGCCTACAAGGTCACCAAGGCCAAGGGCCCGGTCAAGTACACGTGCAGCGACAAGAGCAAGATCACCGCATTCTTCCTCGAAACCACGCCAGCGTCGATGGTCGCAGCGCGCAACAAGGAACACGTGCTGCTGCGCGGCGAGCCAAGCGACAACGGCGTCGCCTACGGCAACCGCGGCGAACAGTTCAAGGAACAGAATGGCAAGGTCACCATCAAGTGGGGCGAAAACGCCAAGGAACTGAGCTGCAAGAAGGCGTGATGAGCGCTTGACCCCGCGCCGCGGGATGCTTGACGAAGGGCGAACATGCGCTATGCTGTTCGCCCTTTCTTCATCTCGCCGCCATCATGCTTTCGCCCGAACAGCTCTTCGGCTTTCTCGCCGCCGCCATCCTGATCACGCTCTCTCCCGGCCCCGACAACCTGATGGTGCTCAGCACCGGCATCGCCAAGGGGCGCCTGCGCGGCGTGGCCTTCGGGCTTGGCTGCGCCTTCGGCTGCCTGAGTCACACGCTGCTGGCCGTCATTGGCGTGAGTGCGCTGATCGCGGCGTCGCCGACGGCCTTCACGGCGCTCAAGGTTGCCGGTGGCCTGTACCTGATCTGGATGGGCTGGGGCGCGATTCGCAGCCGTGGCGGCGCGCGCGTCTCTGGCGAAGGATTGTCGAACGAACCGGCGCGGCGCCTGTTCGCCAAAGGCCTGGTGGCTGCGGCGATCAATCCGAAGGTGGTGCTGTTCTTCCTGTCGTTCCTGCCGCAGTTCGTCGTCGCGGCGCGTGGCGACGCCAATCTGCAGATCGGCGTGCTGGGACTGGTCTTCACGCTGCAGGCGGCCGTGATCTTCGGGCTGCTCGGCTACTTCTCGGGCACGATCGGCGGATGGCTGAACCGCACCCCCACGGCAGGCATGTGGCTTGACCGGATCGCGGGGGCAGTGTTCATCGGACTGGGCCTGCGCTTGATCGTGGCCCGGTAGTCACGGCATCGTTATGCCGACGGCTCGTGAATCGGGCAGCGGTTGAACTCCGAGCGGAATTCGCGCGACGTGGCCATCACCTGGCGCCGCGCGCGGTTCACCGACCCGAGCGGGCGGTGTTCGACGAGGCAGTTCCACTGGTCATAGGCGATTTCGTCTTCCAGCTTTTCCAGCGACGCATCCCAGCTCGTTTGCGGCTCCAGGCGCACGCGCGCCACGGCGATGAACGGGCTCAGTTCCTGTGGCCACTCGACCGAGGCATCCTCGATCGGCATCTTCTCGACATCGACGTTCAGCTGCACGCGCAGTTCCCACTCGCCACCCTGCGACGCGAAGTGCGAACCGATCGCGTGACGCTGCGCGTCGTCTTCGGTCTTGATCGATGCGCCATCGAGCGCCAGCAGTTCAGGCGCGACCGGCGCCAGCGACAGCTTGGCCATGTACTGGCCGTAGAGGTACGGCGTCTGGCTGAAGTAGGTTTCGCCCAGCGGATGGTGCTGCGGCTCGCCACCCAGCGCCTTGAGCATGCCGCTCTCGCCACCGACCGCCTCCAGCGCATTTTCGGCGGTGCGCAGCACCGCAGAGATGATCTTCTTGCCGGTTTCGGATGCGTTGGTCGTCGCTGCCAGCATCTTCACGCTCTTGAGGAACCCCTGCGGATCGGGCGCCGAGAACACCGGGCCGTTCACCATCAGGAAGTCCTGCGAGTTGCCGCTCTTGGCCGTGTCGAAGCGCTCGCCCGGCACGTTCAGCACCTTCATCGCCACGGCGCGGTGGGTCGAAACGCCATCTGGCAGCTGCTCGGCCGGTGGCGACGACCATCGCAGCAGTACGTCATAGATACCGGCCTTGCCGAACAGGCCCTGGGCCAGTTGCGGCGGCAGGTTGTCCAGCACGGTCAGCTTGCCGCGCACGAGGGCGTGGCCCTTGGCGTGGACGGCGCGGCTGGCGTGGCCCTCGGCGCCTGCCACCTTCTTGGCCATGTTGGCAAACACGGTTTGAAGGGCGTGGATGGTCTCGGATTCGTCGAGGCCGACGTGTTCGAACTCGCTGCGAAACACGAGGGGATTGGCTGGTGCGGTGGTCGTCATGGGTGGCTCCTGAAATGAAGCACCCAATGTAGCGAACTTCGGCAACCTGCGATGTTCGCCAGACCACCGTCCCTGCCACGCGCCGTTACAGCGTGACGACTACCTGCGCCGACTGGCCCGCCTTCGCCGAGACCGGCACTTCCAGCAGGTGCTGCTGGGCGTTAAACACGAAGCGCACGGCGCGCCCATCCACCGTCACCGCCCGCGGTTTGGCCGCCACGTTGTGCACCTTCAGCGAAAAGCCCCGTGGGATGGCGGTCATGGCCTTGCCGGTTTCGGTGGCAAAACCGATCTCGAGCTGCGCCTTGCCGTCTGCGTCCGCCAGCTTGCTGGTGAAGCGCACGATCTCGTACTTGCCCGCAGCGAAGGCGCCAGCCGTCTCGCCATCGTCGTCATACAGCTTGCCGCTGGACGTCTTGACCGAGGCATCATGGTAGTA
This sequence comes from Telluria sp. LT2P80, assembly GCF_059685955.1. Lineage (NCBI taxonomy): Bacteria > Pseudomonadati > Pseudomonadota > Betaproteobacteria > Burkholderiales > Oxalobacteraceae > Telluria > Telluria sp. LT2P80. The sequence continues at coordinate 454,913 of NZ_JCASIO010000003.1, forward strand.
GTGCAGGTCGATCTGACGGCCCGTGTAATCGCGCGTGGTCTGTACCACCTTCGCCATCGGCACGAAGGCGCCGGCGCGCACGTAGACCGGGATGTTGGCATCGACCGGGCGCACGGTTTCGAGAATGCCGCCCTTGTGCGCCTGGCCCGTATGGAAGTCGAACCACACGCTGCCCGTGGTCGGGAAGTACACCTCGGCGCGCGTGGCACCCGGCTTGACGATCGGCGTGACGAGGAAATCCGGGCCCCACAGATAGGTCGACGAGCGCTCGATCGGCTGGGCCGGATCGGTTTCGACGAACATCAGGGGGCGCATCAAAGGCATGCCGGTCTGCTGGTTGTCGAACGCGATCGTGTAGTTATACGGCAGCATCGCGTAGCGCAACCACACGGCTTCGCGCGCCAGCACCTTGGTGCGCTCCGAGCGCAGCACCGGTTCGGACGCCACCGCCTCTTGCGCATGCGGGCGGAAGATCGGCTGGAACACGCCGTACTGCAGCCAGCGCACGTACAGTTCGTCGTCGAGCACCGCGCCGGCAAAGCCGCCCAGGTCCGAGTGCATGTAGGCCAGGCCCTGCATGCCCATCTGCAGCGAGATTTCCATCTGCGACTGCAGGCCGCCCCAGCTGCGGCTGACGTCACCCGACCACGGGATCATGCCGAAGCGCTGCGAGCCCGAGTAACCGGCGCGCATCAGGATGAACGGGCGCTCGGCCGGGAATTCACGTCCGTAGCCTTCGGCGATCAGGCGCGCCCAGTCGTGGCCATAGATATTGTGGACCTGGTCGGCCGTGCCCGTGCCATGGACCAGATTCGACGGATGCAGTTCCGGCTCTCCCAGGTCGCCCCACCAGCCCGTGACGCCGCCCTTTTTCAGGTCGCGGTAGATGTTCCACCACCAGTCGCGCCCTTCCTTTTTGTACAGGTCGATCAGGCCCGTGTTACCGAAGTAGAAGTCATACGTGGCCGGCTTGCCGGCGCCGTCCAGCGCCAGCACGTTCTTGTCGACGGCTTCCTGCCAGCGCCTGGACGTGGTCAGCACGAACGGCTCGGTGATGACGACCGTCTTGACGCCCTTGGCCTTGAAGTCGGCCATCATTTTCTCGGCGTACGGGAACGTGTCGCGATCCCAGTCCATATTGCCCATCGTGCCCTGCACCGTCTTGCCGAACCAGTACAAGTCGAGCACGACCGCGTCGAGCGGAATCTTCTCTTGCGCGAACTTGTCGACGATGGCGCGCGTCTCGGCCTCGGTCTTGTAGCCGAAGCGGCTGGCGAAGTTGCCGAAGGCCCAGCGCGGCGGCAGCGGCTGGCGGCCCGTCAGGTCAGTGTAGCCAGTCATGACGGCGTCCCAGGTGTCGCCCGCGACGACCTGGTACGTTTTGCGCCCGCCGATGACTTCATAGCGCAGCGTACCGTCCTTGCGGCTGTCGAAATCGAGCCAGCCGACCTGCGGATTGTCGAAGTGGATCGCGTATTTTTTCGACGACAGCGCCACCGGAATCGTGAAGTTGAGCAGTTCGGAGCGTTCGGCGTAGCCGTAGTCGGCCTTGTTGTACAGACGCAGGCGGTTGCCGCGCCGGTTCATGCCGAGCGCACGCGCCCCGCCACCGTACAGCGCTTCGCCGTCGTCCAGTCCGAATTCGATGGTGTCCATGCCGTCGACGCGGCCAAAGCCACGCTTCTCGGCCACGAGCGGCTTGCCCTTGTACGTATAAGCGATGCGAAACGGCTTGCGCTCGACCGTGACCGCGATGCCGTCGGTCGCGTACGTGATGCGCGCGCCGTCGTCCTTGAAGGTCGCCGGGGCCTGGACCGGGGCGAGGATCACCGCATGCGAGGCCGGGTCCAGCTGTTCGCCGTTCGGGATGAAGGTGGTCTCGACGATCGCGCTCGAATACGGCTTGATCAGGTAGCGCCCGTCGGCCGTCGCGATCTCGAGCGTGTTGCCGTTCTGCGTGACGCTCTTGAACTGGCGCTCGGCGTTCTGCGCCAACGCGAACGTGCTGGTGGCCAGTGGGAGTGCGGTGATGCACAGGGCAAGGCGGGCGATCGTGGCTGTTGTCATGGCGTGGTTGTCGTTATGTCAGGTTGTGCGGCTGCAGCCGAAGCATGACAGAATTCGGCCGCCACCAACAGCCTTGCCCTACATGAAACCTGAAGACCGGTCGCCCACTAGCGGGTACCGAGCGTCAGCAGCATCAGGCGGCCCTGGCCATCGGCGCGCTCGTTGGTCACGACGATGATGCGGCCTTGCGGATCCTGGCTCAGCGCCGACACCGACGGCGTCGAGAATTCGTCGTCGGTCTTCCTGTCGAAGCCCGGCACCAGCGCGGAGATGTCCTTCCACGAGTTGCCGCTGTCCTCCGACCACGCCAGATAAGGCCGGCCATGCAGTTTGTCGAAGCCGCCGATGACCAGCGTACCCGGCTTGTCGCGCAGCGGCAGGAAGGCGCCGATGTACGGATAGCTTTTGGCGCTCGTCAGCGGCTCGCGCAGTACGAACCGGAAGCTGCGGCCATCATCGAGGCTGCGCAGCAGGCCGCCTTCGACACCGATGTAGACGATCTCGGTGCCCGGCACCGATTCGATGAACTGGACATTGCGGTTTTCCAGCTCGGGCAAGGTCAGTGGCAGCTTGGGCTCGCCCACCAGCGCGCCGCCGTCTGCGGTGAGGCGATAGGCCTCGACGAAGGCCATGTCGAGCGGGCATTCGCCGCCGACCAGCACGCGGTCGCCCAGCACGTGGAACTTGGTCGCGTAGCACATCTGCGAATCCTTCGAGCCCCGGATCACCTGCCAGGTCGTGCCACCGTCGCTTGACGTGAGCAGGTTATTGCCGCCGCCCGCGTTGCTGTACAGCCGGTTGCCGGCCAGTTTCAGGTCCTGCATGGACAGCGTTTCGCAGAAGTAGTCGTTGCAGGTGCGCAGATCCTGGTCGCGCGTCGCGAAGCTGGCAGCTGTTGGACCCAATGTGCAGGTCGAGTGTTCGTTGCTGGTCTCGGGCGTATCTGCCCACGGCTGCATCAGCCACACGTCCTGCCCTACCAGCTTGATCTTTGGCGAACGCCCGATGAAGTCGCCAATGGGCGCCATCGCGCACGCGCCCAGGTCCACGGGGCGCCAGGTCGAGGCGGCAGTCAGGGGCAGCGCGGTGCGCAGGACGGCTGAGCCTTCGGTCGCGCTGTTGGCCAGCGACAGGTAGGCGCTGTCGCCCCGGAACACGACCGTGTCCATCGCGCGCGCGGTCGACGACAGCAGTTCGAGCTTTGTTGCGACCGGCGTGACGGCCACTGGTGGCGGGAGCGGCAGCGCCGGGTTGTCCGAGCCGCCGCAAGCGGTGACGAAGGCGCCGAGCAGCAATGCGCAGGCGATGCGGACGGCCATGGGCCTGGTGTGGTCAATCATGCGAGTCTTTCGGATCTTGTGGATGTTGTCAGTGCGCGATTCTAGGCAATCACCGACGCTCGCTTGCGGGTTTATTGTCCGTCGACTGTCGTGAAACTGTAAGCACCGCGCAGTGCCCCGACGATGCGTCTTTCACCCAAATTGCATAGAATCGTCGGATTTTGCGCGCCGGCCTGACCGGGGCGCAGTCGCAGAGGATTTGTATGGACACGACACTCGGGCGCCCGGTCAGTCAGACCCGCTCATTCGCCACGATCGCGCTGATCGAGTTGTGGGAGCGCTTCGGCTACTACGGCATGCAGGCGCTGATCGTCTACTTCATGGTGCAGCGCCTGGGATTCGACGACACCCGCGCGACGCTCGTATGGGGTGCAGCCGCCGCACTGATCTACGTCGCGCCGGCGATCGGCGGCTGGATCGGCGACAAGGTGCTCGGCACGCGCCGCTCGATGGTGATCGGCGCCATCATCCTGTCGCTCGGCTACGCGCTGATGGGCATCCCGACGACCAATACCTGGCTGACGTTTTCGGCGTTGGGCGTGATCGTCGTCGGCAATGGCCTGTTCAAGCCCAATACCGCGAACCTGGTGCGCAAGATCTACGAAGGCAACGACTCGAAGATCGACAGCGCCTTCACCATCTACTACATGGCCGTCAATGTCGGCTCCACGGTCTCGATGCTGGCCACGCCGGCCATCAAGGACTACGTCAACGCCAACTACGCCGGTGAACTGGGCTGGCACGTGGCGTTCGCATTCTGCAGCGTGGGCCTGTGGGTCGGCCTCATCACCGTGGGCCTGTTGCGCCGTACGATCGGGCATATCGGTTCGCCCCCGGATAACCTGCCGCTCAACTGGGGCAAGCTCGCGCTGGTGCTGGGCGGCGGCGTTCTGGCGGTGATCGCATCGGCCTTCATCCTCGAATACGGCTGGCTCGCGCGCCTGTTCGTGTACCTGGCGGGCCTCGTCGTGCTGGGCATCTTCATCCACCTGATCCGTACCAGCCAGGCCAGCGAACGCTCGGGCCTCGTTGCCGCGCTCGTGCTGACGCTGCAGACGGTGTTCTTCTTCATCTTCTACCAGCAGATGTCGACGTCGCTGTCGCTGTTCGCGCTGCGGAATGTCGACCTGGACTTCAGCCTGTTCGGCAACCACCTGTTCACCTGGTCGCCTGCGCAGTTCCAGGCGCTCAACGCCATCTGGATCATGCTGCTCAGCCCCGTGCTGGCCTGGGTCTACACGCGCGCCAGCAATGCCGGGCGCGACCTGTCGATCGCCGCCAAGTTCGCGCTGGGCTTTGCCGTCGTCGCGGCAGGCTTCTTCACGTACGGTTTTGCCGGCGCCTTCGCGGTCAATGGCCTGACCTCGTCGTGGATCATGATCGCGGGCTACGGCCTGTATTCGCTGGGCGAACTGCTGGTGAGCGGCCTCGGACTGGCCATGATCGCGCGCTACGTGCCGGCGCGGATGGGCGGCTTCATGATGGGCGCCTACTTCGTGGCGGTCGGCATTTCGCAATACCTGGGCGGCCTGGTGGCCACGATGGCCAGCGTGCCGCAAGGGATGACCGACCCGCTGCAGACGCTACCGATCTATACGAGCCTGTTCAACAAGCTGGGCCTGGCGGCAATCGCCTGCACGCTGATTGCGCTGGCCGCACTGCCGCTGATGCGCCGCCTGACGGCCGAGCACCACACGCACCGCTAGGGTTCTTGTAAGATGGCCGGATTGCTTCTTTTTCGATCCGGCCATCATGTCTTCCAATTCCCTCGACACCAATCTGCAGGTCGCACAGCGCGTGCACGCCATTGAACCGTTTCGCGTCATGGAGATGGTCAAGGCCGCTGCGCTGCTGCGCCGCGCAGGTCACGACATCATCAGCATGAGCGTCGGCGAGCCCGATTTCACGGCGCCCGACATCGTCGCCGATGCGGCCGTGGCCGCGATCCGCGGCGGCGTCACCCAATACACCGAGTCGCTCGGTCTGCCCGAGCTGCGCACCGCCATCTCGGGCCACTACGCGGCCACACAGGGCCTGACCATCGATCCACGCCGCATCGTCATCACCGCCGGCGCCTCGGCCGGCCTGCTGCTGGCCTGCGCCGCACTGGTCGGCCAGGGCGACGAGGTCCTGATGCCCGACCCGTCGTACCCGTGCAACCGCCATTTCGTGACCAGCTTCGGCGGCACACCGATCCTGGTGCCCTCCTCGTTCGAGGACCGCTACCAGCTCGGCGCGCACCATGTGCACGAGCGCTGGACGGCGCGCACGCGCGGCGTACTGGTGGCCTCGCCCTCGAATCCGACCGGCACATCGATGACACCGGCGCAGCTGCGCGACATGCTCGCTGCCGTGCGCACACGGGGCGGCTTTGCCATCGTCGACGAGATTTACCAGGGCCTGTCGTACGACCACGTGCCGGTCAGCGCGCTGGCGCTGGACCCGGATGTCATCACCGTGAACAGCTTCTCGAAATACTTCAACATGACCGGCTGGCGCCTGGGCTGGCTCGTGGTGCCCGACAGCCTGGTGCCCGTGTTCGAAAAGCTCGCCCAGAACCTGTTCATCTGCGCGCCGACGATCGCCCAGCATGCGGCGCTGGCCTGCTTCCAGCCCGAAGCGCTGGCGATCTTCGAAGCACGCCGCCAGGAATTCCAGCGCCGCCGCGACTATCTGGTGCCCGCCTTGCGGGCTCTTGGGTTCGGGGTGCCGGTCATGCCCGACGGTGCGTTCTATGTGTACGCCGACGTCACCGCGCTCGACCATCCGCTGCGTGGTGACAGCGCGGCGCTGAGCATGGCGCTGCTCAATGACGCGCACGTGGCGATCGTGCCGGGAGATGACTTCGGCGTGGCAGCTCCTGCGCAGCATGTGCGCTTTTCGTATGCGACGAAGTATGACCGGATCGAGGAAGCGGTGGCGCGGCTGGCGCGGCAGCTGGGGCGCTGAAGGCCCGGCACCGTCAACCCTCGGACACCGGCGATGCTGCGACCAGGTCGATGAAGGCGCGCAGCGGCGCCGGCATGCGTCGGCTCGGGAAATACAGCTTGGGGCCATCGAATCGTTGCCACCACGTTGTCAGGACAGGCTCGAGACTGCCGTTCTCGAAATACGGATCGAGCCAGTTCCTGAAAGTGCAGATCAATCCATGCCCGGCGCGCGCCAGTTCGATAGCGGCAGCGGCTGCATCGACGCCGATGATCAACCGGCTGGCCGGATCGACGGTGATTTTTTCGCCATCGCGCTCGAAGTCCCAGGCAGTGAGCGCGCCGCTGGCAAAACGCAGGCGCACGCACTGGTGCCCCATGACGTCGCGGGGATGCTCGGGGTGGCCATGCGCCCGCAGATACGCTGGCGCCGCGGCCAGTGCCAGCTGCTGGTAGCGGGGACCGATGGGCACCGCAATCATGTCCTTCGCAAGATGTTCGGGATAGCGGATGCCGGCCGCACAACCCTGGGCGATCGTATCCGTCAGCCGGTCGTCCACGACCAGCTCCACGCGCACTGCAGGGTGCGCGGCAAGAAAGCGGTCGATCAACGGCGGCAGGATATCGACCATGACCGAACCGGCCACATTCAGTTTCAGCAATCCGGTCACTGACGTCGACGCGGTGCTGATCTCTTGCAGGGCAGCGCGCGTCTGGGACAACAAGGGGCCCAGGCGGGCTTCCAGCTCGCGCCCTGCTTCGGTTGGCGTCACGCTGCGCGTGTTTCGGGTCAGGAGGGGCAAGCCAAGCTGCTTTTCCAGACGCGTGATGGTGTCGCTGACATTCGACGGCGCCAGCCCCAGCCGTTTCGCGGCGGCCCGGAATCCCTTCGCATCGCACACCGCAATAAATACGGCAAGATCGTCCAGGGATGGCGCGCGATTGTTCTTCATGGCGATCAGTCTATTCTGAAACCACCGTCTTATCAAACTGGCTGGCCGCTTCTACACTGGTTTGCGCCGGATACGACCGCTCGACAGGCGGCGTATCCAGGCGCCCAGTGATCGCTGGAGAGAATGTGCAAAGAGCGTCGTTCTTCTAGATGATCCGTTTTCGAACCTTTTGAAAGAACCCCATGCCAGCATCCAACGACGCCACGTCGACCAATCCAACGAGCCCGTTTACCTCATGGCGAGGCGACCATGTCGGACTGCGCGTGCCGGACTTTGAAGCCGCTGCAGCCTGGTACACCGGCACGCTCGATTTCCGCCTGATGCGCACGATGGCACTGGGTGAAAAGACACTGGCTTTTCTTGCCCCTGCTGCTGACGACGGTTTTCGCATCGAGTTGATTGCGGGGCCCGGCTGCGCGCCGCGTCCCGGGTACGACCAGCTGATCGATACCCATGCGGTCGCCGGATGGCACCATCTGTGCCTGCGCGTCGAGGATGTCGATGCCGCGATCGGTGAACTGAGACGTCGTGATGTGAGGATTGTCAGCGAACCGCGCGACGCACCCGGACTGGCGCTGCGTTTCGCTTTTTTCAGCGATCCATGGGGCAATCTGATCGAACTGACGCAGCCTCTGTTGAACATTCAAGCTGCAAATCAACCTGAATCTCCGGGTCAAGGCACGAATGCTTTGCCCTGAAAAAGGCTTGAGCTGGGCATAGCCGATAGTCATGGCCGACATCGCCTGATCATGTCACGCCATGTTCAGGGAGCGGCACGGCTATTTGCGCTGGGCTGTCGCACTGCAGATCGTCAAAATGGCACCAGACAGCAAAATAGCCCGAAGTGCGCTGACGTCGCCGGCATAAACACAAACGACTACACCAGCCGCTGTCGCGGCCATTACTCGCGGCCATCGCTGATTGGAAAGGCGGAAAGCGAGATAGAGTGCGGTCATGCCAATCAGGCCAACTGAAGCAATCCAATACCAGGAAACGTCTTGCATATTGCTCCGTTTAATTTTCTGCAGCCCGTCATGAATATTCAGGCTGGGTTTATCCGCGAATAAGGTCTGCAGTCCAGCACGTCCATCCCGTATTATGCCATCTTCAAAAGGCGGCCCATTGGTACCATTCCAAGCCGTTTGTAATGCCCGCTGTTTCCACTCAAAGAGGTGAATGCACAATGCGCATATCGATTTCAGTCGTCCTGCTGGCCGCGTTCTCGGCGGGTACAGCCCATGCCGACGCCCTTGACGCTGCCATTGAACGCATGATGCTGGCACGTCAGGTACCGGGTCTGGTGGTGGTCGTGGTCAAGGACGGCAAGATCGTGCGTGAACGGGGCTATGGCCTGGCCAACGTGGAGCACCGCGTGCCGGTCACGCCGGACACCGTTTTCCAGTCCGCGTCGACCGGCAAGACGTTCACGGCTGCATTGGTGCTGCTGCTCGAGAAAGACGGCAAGCTGACACTCGACGACCCGATCTCGCGCTACCTGGACAACACGCCGATCGCCTGGAAGGGCATCACGATTCGCCACCTGCTCACGCACACGTCCGGCCTCGGCGACCCCTACACGAAAATCGACCTGCGCAAGGATTACAGCGATGATGAACTGATCGCACTGGAGGCGTCCTTGCCCCTGTTATCTGCCCCTGGAGAGCGCTTTGCCTATAGCAATGCCGGCTACCACCTGCTCGGCTTCATTTGCAACCGGGTTGGCGGTAAATATTTCGGCGACCAGCTTGAAGAACGCATCTTTGCGCCGCTTGGCATGACGACCGCGGGCGTGATCAGCGAATCGGACATCGTACCGGGCCGCGCCGCGGGCTACGAGCGGATCGACGGCAAGCTGCAGAATCAGCGCTGGGTGGCGCCCAGCCAGAACCGCACTGCCGACGGCACGATCCAGCTGAGCGCCCGCGACCTGGCGCGCTGGAGCATGGCGCTCGACGGCGATGCCGTTCTCGATGCCCATGCCAAGGCCGCCAGCTGGACGCCGGCGCGCCTGAATGACGGCAGCAGTGCTCCCTACGGCCTGGGTTGGTACGTGGGCCGCCAGCAGGGCCACCGTGTTGTCCAGCATGGCGGCGCCTGGCAAGGCTTCAAGGCAGCCCTCGCGCGCTACCCCGATGACCGCCTCACGGTGGTAGTACTGGCCAATTCGGCCGCTGCACGCCAGGGCAAGATCGCGGACATGATCGCCGCGCACTACGTGCCCGCACTGGCTGATCCGCGCCCGCCCGCCATCGCAGACCGCGCGCCTGCCGACACCGCCGGCGCGCGCAAGGTGATTGGCGAGCTGGCTGCAGGACAGATTCCCGCAGGCCTGTCCGAAAGCGAACGCGGCCGATTCAATCAGCGATGGGTCACGCAGATTGCCACCGAGTTCCGTGATTACGGGCCATTACGCAACGTCGACGTGCTGGCACGCAGCAGCGAAGGAAACGGCAAGCAGGCACGCTATCGTTTTCTGTTCGAGAACGAGACCGTGCTGGTGGCGCTGGAGCAAGACCGCGACGGGCTGATCAAGCAGCTGGGCGTCTCGCTGGAATAGCCTCCCGGCGTGGGCAACGCGCAGAATTGGCACACGCCTGGTTTGGGAATGAACGTCAAGGCGCAACAAAGGCGTTATCCGCAGAGTGCCATGGACGAATACAACCCGACAGCAAAGCCGCCCCTGCAAAGACAGGCAACGCAATGCCCACGCCCCAACCGGTCAACAATGCGCCAAACAATGGCGATCCCGCGCTCTGGCCTGCGGCGAGAATCAGAAACGGGATACCCAGTCCCAGATCGGGCCGATCCGGAAGCAGCCGGATGCCCTGGATCAGAAACGCGCCGGTCGACGTGATATACGAAGCGCCGAACAGCGCGACGCTGATGAAAGCGAATGCCACCGAGACCGACGTGAAGGACAGGCCAATCATCCCCGCCGCCATGCCGGCCAGGGAAACCCAGTGAACCCGCACGAGGCCGAACCGCTGCACGAAGACGCCGGTCATCGCGCCAGTTACGCCAGCCAGACCAAGCGCCACCCAGATCCAGGCGATATCGGTTTGCGTGAAGTTGAATTCGTCCCGCAACAGGCTGCCGCCGAATGTCCAGATTGCAGTACTCGACAAGCCCATCAAAAAGCTGCCCGTGCAGAGCGCCAGCATGCCGGGGCGCTTAAAGATGGCAAATGAAATGGGCTCGCTCGCGGTGCGTTCGTGCCCCGTTGGCACGGCATACAACACCCACACCGCGACTGCGCAGCTGATTGCCGCAAACAGGATATACAGTTCGCGCCAGCCACCGAATGCGAGCAGGCTCGCCAGGCCTGAAAACACGATGCCCGCTGCGGTGCCCGCATTGATGATGGCATTGGCCTTCGGCCGGTGTGCATCGTCAAATTGCAATGACACCGCCGTCGCCAGTGGCGGCGAGGTCAGGCCGGTACTCAGGCCTGCCAGCGCGACACCCAGTCCCAGGACTACCCCGCTCGTGGACAACGTGATGATGACCATGCCGATGGTCGACGCCAATCCGGCGGCAAAGGCAAGCGCCCGTGGCGAGCACACACGGTTCAACGCGAAGGTGATGCACACGCCAATGCAATACGCGACGAACGCGCTGCTGCCGATCCAGCCCGTGGTGCCGATATCGAGGGATAGCTCAGTGCGTATCTGCGGCAGCAGCAGCCCGAAGACAAAGCGCGCGAGCCCGTACGAGACGGCAGTCAGCGCGAAAGCCGCCGCCAGCAGGTTGACGTTATGCTTCACTGTGCTTGCCAGCATGGCCCATCAGGGATTTGGCGGCAGCCCTGGCAGCGCGAATCACCGCCGTATTGTCCAGGCTGGCGATGGCCGTGGCGCCTTCGAACAGGATCCAGATCTGGGACGACAGCAGCGCATCGTCATGCCCCAGCGCGTGCTTGACGCGCCTTGCAATCTCCTTGAAAAACGCGGCTTTTTGCCCGCGCACCAAAGCCACGATGTCATCGTTGGCGCCCCGGTACTCATTGCCAGCACGCAGCAGCAAACAACCCGAAGCACCGAACTCGGCCGACCATTGTTCGAGCGTATCGAACAGCGATTCAACGGTACCAATCTCTGCGTCGTCATGATTCAGGAGATCCATGAATGCCGCATGCCGCGATTCGAGCGCTGCCATGACCAGCCCATCGCGCGAACCGAAGTGCTTGTAGAGCGTGCGGGTGGATGCGCCGACCGTGGCGCCGATGTGATCAACGCCGATGCCGCGCAAGCCTTCCCGCGCGAACAGCTGTGCTGCAGCTGCAGCCATGTCAGTTTTCTTGTCCATGGCCCAAGTGTACAACGATCGTTTTACATGTCAAGCGTGCAGGGTCTGCACGTGATCTGTTTCATGATGCATGGGGAATGAAGTCTATTTACGCTGAGGCGGCCGACACGCCAGCCAGCGCCTCGACGAGCGTCGCCGGCGCCACCGGCTTGACCAGGTAACGATCGAACCCGGCGGCCAGCGCGCGCGCGCGGTCACTCGGTTGGCCATAGCCCGACAGCGCCACCGTCAGCGGCCGCGGGACCGGTTGCGCGGCGCGCAGGCGCGTCATCAGCTCCAGGCCATCGATGCCGGGCAGGCCGATGTCGCAGACGATGGCGTCGAAACGTCCTTCGAGTGCGAGTGCCAGGCCGGCGTGCCCCTCGGCCGCGATCTCGACCTGGTGGCCCTCGAGCTCGAGCAGCATGCGCAGCACGTCGGCGGCGTCGCCATTGTCTTCAATGACCAGGATGCGGCGCGTGTTGCTGGCCGCATGCGATGGCGCAGTGGTGGGAGCAAGCGGGGCAGCGGCTGACGATTGCGGCAGCCTCACGATGAAGGTGCTGCCCTGCCCCGGGCCGTCGCTGCCGGCAGTCACGCTGCCGCCATGCATGCTCACCAGATTGCGCACGACGTTCAGGCCCACGCCCAGTCCGCCCTCCGAGCGCGCCAGCGTGCGCGGTCCCTGCGTGAACAGCTCGAACGCGCGCCCGATGGTCTCGTCCGACATGCCAGCGCCATTGTCGGCAATCGTGACCGCGATGCCCTCGCCGCAGCGCACGCAGACGGCAACGCGGCCACCATCCTGCGTGTACTTCGAGGCGTTGTTGAGCAGATTGGTGAAGACCTGCGTCAGGCGCACGCGGTCACCGTCGACGACCAGATTGCGCTCGTCGTGGGTGATCGTGAGGCTCTGCCTGCGCTCGCGTACCCGTGGCATGATCGTCTCGGCGGCGTGTTCGAGCACTTCGGCCAGGCGCAATGGCTCGATCGCCAGCGTGATCTTGCCGCTGCTCAGGCGCGCAGCATCGAGCAGGTCGTCGAGCAGGCGCGCCATATGGTCCACCTGGCGCTGGATCACGGCCGTCAGGCGCGCCAGCGGTAACGAGGCGACCGGGCCCCGTTCGAGCAGGCCTGCCGAGACGCTGATCGGTACCAGCGGATTGCGCAGTTCGTGCGCCAGCATGGCAAGGAACTCGTTCTGGCGCCGGTTGTTGTCCTCGGCGTCGTCGCGCGAGGTTTGCGCATCGACCGCCGCCAGCACCAGGTGTTCGTTGGCCTCGCGCAGGCTGTCGGCCAGCGCCGTGCTGGCTGACAGCTCGCGCCGCAACTGCGCGTTCTCGCGCTCGAGCTGCGCGAGACGGCTCTCGGCCGTGACGGGTTTGTCGCCAGGAAGCGCCGGCATGGAAGTCACTCAGGTGGCGCCGCGTGTGGTCGGCAACCCGTGCAGCACACCCTCGTGCGCGGTGCTGATCGCATCGATGTGGATGCCGGCGTCGTCGATATGGAATTCGCGCAGGTCGTGACTGTGGCTGCTGCCGCGTACCTTGACCACCGAAATGAACCGGCGCAGCTGGCCGGCGCTTTCGCCAAAGCGCATCAGCACGACCGCATCGGTCAGGTAGGCGATTTCGGACTGGCTGAAGCGCAGATGCGTGAAGTCGTCGTCCATCCCCATCGTCACCAGCACCGTGACGTTGCGCTTGACCAGCGACGTGAGCATCTGGAACACGGTGGAGCGCAACTGGTTGCGCCCTTCCGGCGCCAGGTACAACGACAGCTCGGACAGCGAATCGACCACCACCCGGCGCGCACCGGTGCGGTCGATTGCTTCGTTCAGCGCCTCGAGTACCTCGTCGACCGTCAGGTCGATCATCCGGCTTTCCAGCACCACCACGTCGCCCGCGTCCACCATCGCAGCCAGTTCGGCATTGCGCAAGCGCGATGTGCCTTTCTCGAACGACAGGGCCACGCCCTTCTCGCCCTGGCGCACGCCCTCTTGCAGGAAACGCGTGGCCAGGATGGTCTTGCCGCAGCCGCTGGGGCCGGTCACCAGCAACGAATGCCCCTGCGGCAGGCCGCCATGCAGCAGTACATCGAGGTCGCGCGTGCCGGTCGGAATGCGCTTGTGATCGCGGTCGGTCGGCGCGCCGTCGTGATGGTCGTGGGCCAGCGGCGGCAGCATGCGTGGGTAGACGCGGATGCCGTCGCTGGTAATACGGAAGGTGTGCGAGCCGTTCATGTGGGCCTGGCCGCGCATCTTCACCACGCGCATCTTGCGCACCACCGAATTGTCGTCATGGACGGGCGTCAGCGAGATCATGCCGTCGGCCACTGTCATGATCGGACTGGCCTCGGCATCGCTGTTGGCATATTCGCCGATCAGGAAGGTGGTCGCTTGCCAGCTCGTCATGCGCGTGCCGAGATCCTGGATGAAGTGCTGCAGGTCGGCCACGCCCTCATTGCCGCTGCGCGCCGTCTGCGCGACCGAGCGGAACGAATCGACGAACACGAGGCTCGGTGCGAAGTCTTCGACCTCTTTCATCATGCGCGCCAGCACGGTGCTGAAGTCGCCAGCGCGCAGGTCTTCGGCCAGGTTCACGTAACGCACCACAGTGCCGACCTTCTGCATGTCGAAGAAACTGTACTGCTGCTGGTAGCGCAGCATCTTCAGCGGCGGCTCGCCCAGCACGGTGAAGAACAGGGCGCGCCGCTCGGTGGTCGCGAGGGAGAACATGATCTGGTGCGCCAGCGTGGTCTTGCCTGAACCCGGTGGCCCGGCGATCAGGTTGAACGAAAACTCGCTCAGTCCACCACCGAGCAGGACATCGAGCCCTTGCACACCAGTGCTCAATTTCCCAAGTGATACTTTGTCGCTCATTAGTTGTGATCCTGTACTTTCTTCTCTTCTCCGTCAACTGCCGCGGCATCGAGCAGGCGCCGCGCAAGTGCGTGCCCGATCAGCGACGCCAGCAGGTTGGTAAACGTCTGGAGCAGGGCCGCATGGGCCGCTTGTGCGAGGTCGGGTGCAACGCTGGCGAGCATGTCGTCCAGCGCGTCGATTTGGGCGGCGCGGGTCTGGCACGGCGCAGTCGTGGCCAGCCATGTGTAATCGGGACCGACGAGGCGCAGAGCCCGGCCATACAGCGCGCAGAAACCGTTGTCGCCAATGAGTGGGCCCAACTGGTCGGCTAGACGCCGCCAGGACTGAATGAGTAACAGGTGCTCGACAGAGCGGCCGGGATCACCCTTACTCGTCATCATGTCTGGATCGAAAAGCAATTGCGGCCGTTATCATCATGAAAGGTCCATGCACGCTGCGGTGCGGATTGGTCGTACGCCCGCGTCGTGTGGTGCCCGGCGATAGGTTGGCAACATTATATCGTGGCTTTCGACCGTTTCTTTTGAAAGCCCATGTAGATGGTGGGGACAAAGATGGCGTGGAAGCCGACCCGCAGCCCGTCAATACGCGGTGACGAGGCGGCTTGCATGCAGTAGGCATTCCCGGCATTCCCCGCTAAGATGGCATGCGCCGGGCGAACATGCTCCCGAGCATCATGCACATTCATGGATTGGGATTCAATGGAAAAGAAGAAGCTCAGCGCCGTCATCTCGACGGCCTTCGTGGTAATGGGATTGGCTATGGCGCCAGCAGCAGCGATAGCGGCGGTGCCTGCAGCGGGCAAGGCTGCGCAGGCAACGCCAGCCGATGTGCGCTTCAAGGACATCTATACGCGGGAATGGAAGTGGCGCGTCGCCGAAAAGCTCGAACGCGATGAGGATGCACCGGACGCGAGCCGCGGCTTCGCCCGGGTCGACGCGCCAGCGCAGGAAGCGCGCCGCGTGTACTGGGCCGGCATCCTGAAACAGCTCGATGCGATCAAGCCCGCCAGCCTGTCGCCAGCAGAGCGCATCAACTTCGCCGTGTATCGCGCGCAGATTGCCTCGCTGCACGACGCCCAGGTATTCCGCGAGTTCGAGCAGCCGGTCAATGCCGACAGCGCGTTCTGGACCGGCGTTACTTACAGCGCGCGCCGCCCGCTCAAGACCACGCAGGCTTACCGCAACTATCTTGACCAGCTTGAAGGCATCCCCGCCTACTTCGACGAAGAGATCGGCAATATGCGCGCGGGCCTCGCGCGCGGCTTCACGCCGCCGAAGGTCACGCTGGCTGGCCGCGAAAGCACACTGCTGTCGGTGACCGAGGCCAGGACGCCGCAGGACACCGTGTTCTACGGCCCGTTCAAAGAGATGCCGTCGACCATGCCCGCGGCCGAGCAGGAAGCGCTGCGCCGCCAGGCCGTCGCCATCATCGCCGGCAAGGTACAGCCGGCGCATGCCAAGACCCTCGCCTTCTTCCGCGACGAATACGTCCCAAAAGCCCGCACCACGCTGGCCGCCCAGGACATGCCGGGCGGGAAGGATTACTACCAGTCGAAGATCGTCGAATTCACGACGACCAACCTGACGGCCGACCAGATCCATGCGATCGGCCTGGCCGAGATGGCAAAGATCCGCGCCGAGATGCATGACATCATGCGGCAGGTCGGGTTCAAGGGTGACCTGCAGGCCTTCCTGCAATTCCTGCGCACCGATCCGCAGTTCTATGCCAAGACGCCCGCAGAGCTGCTCAAGAGCGCGGCGTGGACCGCCAAGCGCTTCGACGCCAAGGCCGACCAGTACTTCGGCCACCTGCCGCGCCGGCGCTTTGCGATCGTGCCGGTGCCGGACGATCAGGCACCATTCTGGACGGCGGGCCGCGGCGGGCCAGGCATGTATTGGGTGAACACGTATAACCTGCCGGCGCGCCCGCTCTACAGCCTGCCGGCCTTGACGCTGCACGAATCGGCGCCGGGCCATGCTTTCCAGATTCCGCTGGCGCAGGAGCAGAAAGGCGTACCACCGTTTCGCCGCGCGTACATCTCGGCCTATGGCGAAGGCTGGGCACTGTACACCGAGCGCCTGGGCGCCGAGATGGGCATCTATGAGACGCCGTATGAAGTGTTCGGGATGCTCAGCTACCAGGCCTGGCGCGCGTCACGCCTCGTGGTCGATACCGGCGTGCATGCGAAGGGCTGGACGCGCGAACAGGCGCAGGCCTACCTGATGGAGAACACAGCGCTGTCGAAGCACGAAGTCGAAACCGAAGTGGATCGCTACATCTCGTGGCCGGGCCAGGCGCTGTCGTATTACCTGGGCCAGATGGCGATTCAGGAAGCGCGCGCGCGGGCCGAAAAGGCGCTGGGGCCGAAGTTCGATATCCGCAACTTCCACGACACCGTGCTGCACATGGGATCCGTGCCTCTGCCAGTGCTGCAGCAGCGGATCGACGCATTCATCGCCGATGGCGGACCGAGTCCGTATCCGAAGGAAAGCTGATCGCTCCGGCGCTGAACGCGTGAACGGCACAGCCGGGGTCAGGTCTGACATTCGGACACGGCCTCAGCGTTTGCCTTAGCAAAGCCGGGGTCAGGTCTGACATTCGGACACAGCCTCAGCCTTAGCCACTTCCATTAGTGTCTTGCATGGCATTAGCATCGCCCCGGCCAGCGAGTTTCGGCTACCTGACTGTTGAGATCGTGTCCGAATGTCAGACCTGACCCCCGCTTTTTGCATTTATCGTTGGAACAGTTTGAACTTGAGCTGGAACGAGATACCGCCGTACAGGCGGTCTTTGTAGTTCGGGATGATCCCGACGTTCACGCCCACGCGCTCGTACTCGTAGGTCAGCGTCGGGATCACGCCCGGGAACCAGCCGCCGTCGCGCGTCTTCGGGTAGCCGTCGAACGCCGCCAGCGCCAGGCCCACCCGCACCGGTCCGACTGCGTATGGCTGCCAGATCACGCCTGCGTAGTTCGACCAGGCGCGGTCGCTGTTGTAGAAGCGCCCGCCGGTGGCGGCCAGCGTGCCGCTGAAGCGGTATTCGAGCGCCAGGCCCTTGTTGTTATTGTTCAGGTCCTTGTCGCCGTCGAAGTGGGCCGTGTAAAAGCCCGTGTCGATCCACAATTCGCTTTTTGGCGCCGGGTCGATCTTCGTGAAGAAGTCGGCGCCGTGCGCCAGCGGGGCCGCGCCCAGGAGCGCCAGCAGATAAAGGGTGCGCATCAAGCGTCGGCTTTCTGGTCAAGGTCAGGGAACATCACGTCGGTGAAACCGAAGCGGTTGAAGTCGCGGATACGCGACGGGTACAGGATGCCCAGCAGATGATCGACTTCGTGCTGCACCACGCGCGCATGGAATCCTTCGGCGTCAACGGCGATGCGCTTGCCGAACTGGTCGAAGCCTTCGTAATGCAGGCGCGCGTAGCGCGGAACGCTGCCGCGCAGGCCCGGTATCGACAGGCAGCCTTCGACGCCTTCTTCCATCGCTTCGCCGATCGGCGTGAGCACGGGATTGATCAACACGGTTTCCAGCACCGGCGGCGCGTCCGGATAGCGCTGGTTGCTGGCGAAGCCGAAGACCACCAGTTGCAGATCGATGCCGATCTGCGGCGCGGCCAGGCCCACGCCTTTGGCCGCATGCATGGTCTCGAACATGTCTGCCACCAGGGCGTGCAGCTCGGGCGTGTCGAATTGCGTGACCGGCGGGGCCACGCGCAGCAGGCGCGGATCGCCCATGCGCAGGATGGTTCGTACGGTCATTGCGCCCCCTCTCCTGCCAGCAGCGCGGTCAGCGACGCGCGGAAGCCTTCGGCGGTCTCGGGGTGTTTCAGGCCCATGGCCGTCATCGCCTGCAGGTAACCGAGTTTGGAGCCGCAGTCGTAGCGCTGGCCGGCGTAGCGGTAGGCCAGCACGCGCTCGGCCTGCATCAGCGCGGCGATGCCGTCGGTCAGCTGGATTTCGCCGCCGGCGCCCTTGCCGATCGTCTCGAGGTAGCCGAAGATCGATGGCGACAGCACGTAGCGGCCAACGACGGCCAGCGTCGACGGGGCATCGGCCGGCTGCGGTTTCTCGATGATGTCGGACACCAGTTCGAGGTTCGGACGGTATGGCGAAGCGCTGACAATCCCGTACTGGCGCGTCTGCTCGCGCGGCACGTCCTGTACGGCCAGGATGCTGCTGCGCTCATACGTGTAGAGGTCGGTCATCTGCGCCAGCACCGGCTTGTGGCCGGCGGCCGTGTCCATGAAGTCGTCGGCCAGCAGGACGGCAAATGGATCGTTGCCCACCACCGGCCGCGCGCACAGGACGGCGTGACCGAGTCCCAGAGGTGACGACTGGCGGATGTAGATGCAGTTGACGTTCTTCGGAATGACATTGCGCACCGTCTCGAGCAGCGCCTGCTTGCCAGCCGCTTCCAGTTCGGCCTCGAGCTCGTAGGCGGTGTCGAAATGGTCTTCGATCGCGCGCTTGTTGCGGCCCGTGATGAAGATCAGCTCCGTGATGCCGGCGGCGACCGCCTCTTCGACCGCGTACTGAATCAGCGGCTTGTCGACGATCGGCAGCATTTCCTTCGGCTGCGCCTTGGTCGCGGGCAGGAAGCGGCTGCCAAGGCCGGCCACAGGAAATACGGCTTTGCGGATCAGGGTCATCGGGTTCAGTCAGGTTGGGGATGATTGGCCGAGCAGCGCGAGCAGCGCCGCTTCGTCCAGGATCGCGACGCCCAGTTCTTCGGCCTTGGCCAACTTGCTGCCCGCCTCCGCACCGGCCACCACGTACGAGGTCTTCTTCGATACCGAGCCGGCGATCTTGCCGCCGGCCGCTTCGATCAGCGCGCCGGCCGCGTCGCGGCTCATGGTCGGCAGCGTCCCGGTCAACACGAACGTCTTGCCGGTCAACGGGCCTTCAGGCGCCGGCGCGGCTTCGGGCACCGCATCGAGCAGTTCGCGCCGCATGGCCGCCAGCGCCGTCACCAGATCGCGGTTGGCCGCGTCCGCCAGCCAGCCTTCGAGCGCGCTGGCCACCGTGGCCGGCAAGCCGAAGGTCCCGAAGTCGGTACGTGTGGCGATGGCGTCCAGGGTCTGGCCCGCGGCGATGATCTGGCGCGCGCGCGGCTCGGTCAGTTTCGGGATGTCCAGCGCGGCCAGCAGCTTGATCTCGTCGAGCTTCTCGCGCAGCTGGGCCTTGGGTGGATGCTCACCCTTGGGCGCCACGCCGGCCGCCAGCAAGGCATCCAGCGCAATCTGGTTTTTCTGTTCGGCGAAGAAGTCGGCGATCGACTGCGCCACCGTGCCGCCGATATCCGGCAGCACGCGCAGCAGCGCGGCCGGAGCGCGGCGCACCAGCGCCAGGCTGCCGAGATACTCGGCCAGTGTCTTGGCGGTGGACTCGCCAACATGGCGGATGCCCAGTGCGAACAGCAAGCGTTCGAGCGGCGGCGCCTTGCTGGCGGCAATCGCCGCCAGCAGATTGTCGGCCCATTTGGTCGGCACCTTGCCCTGCCGGACGGTTTCCGGGGTTGCAGCGTCGGCCTCGTCGGCCAGGCGCTTCATCTTGAGCAGGTCGTCCTGCGTCAGCTTGTACAGGTCGGCCACGCCGGTGACCAGGTCCGCCTCGACCAGACTGTCGATGTAGCGGTCGCCCAGCCCTTCGATGTCCATCATGCGGCGGCCGGCGAAGTGGCGGATCGCCTCTTTGCGCTGCGCGGCGCAGGTCAGGCCGCCGGAGCAGCGCGCGACGATTTCGCCTTCTTCGCGCACGACGTGCGAGCCACACACCGGGCAGGTTGCCGGCAAGGTGTACACCGGAGGTTCCGGCGTCGGGCGGCGTTCGAGCACCACACCCAGCACCTCGGGAATCACGTCGCCGGCGCGGCGCACGATGACGGTGTCGCCCACCCGCACGTCCTTGCGCCGCACTTCGTCTTCATTGTGCAGCGTGGCGTTGGTGACGGTCACGCCACCGACCGATACGGGCAACAGGCGCGCGACCGGCGTGATGGCGCCGGTGCGGCCGACCTGGACCTCGATCGCCTGGACCGTGGTCAAGGCTTCTTCGGCCGGGAATTTATGCGCCAGCGCGAAACGGGGCGCGCGCGAAACAAAGCCCAGCGTACGCTGATCGTCCAGCCGGTCGACTTTGTAGACGACGCCGTCGATCTCGTACGGGAGCGACGCGCGGCGCTCGCCGATGTCGCGGTAGAACCCGAGCAGGCCATCGCGGCCAGTGACCACCTGGCGTTCCTTGGCGACCGGCAGACCGAGCGCATCGAGCCAGTCGAGCATGGCCGAATGCGATACGGGCAGCGCATCCTGCGCAGCTTCAAGCTGGCCGACGCCATAGGCGAAAAAGCGCAGCCGGCGCGCACTGGTGATGCGCGCATCTAACTGGCGCAGGCTGCCGGCGGCAGCGTTGCGCGGATTGGCGAATTCCTTGTGGCCGGCGGCGCGCTGGCGTTCGTTCAGGCTCTCGAAGTCGCGCTTGAACATCAGCACTTCACCACGCACCTCGAGCACGGCCGGCACGGCCTCGCCATGCAGGCGCATCGGGATCACGCGCACGGTGCGGATATTGGCAGTGACGTCCTCGCCCGTGTAGCCGTCGCCGCGCGTGGCAGCCTGCACGAAGCGGCCGTTTTCGTAGCGCAGGCTGATGGCCAGGCCGTCGAATTTGAGTTCGGCGTTGTAGGCGACCTCGCGCGTCTCGAGCCCTTCGCGCACGCGGCGGTCGAAGTTGTCGACATCCTCGTCGGCGAAGCCGTTATTCAGCGACAGCATCGGCACTGCATGCGTGACCTGGTCGAATTCGGCGATCGGCGCATCGCCCACGCGCTGGGTCGGCGAATCGGGCGCGATCGCTTCGGGGTGCAGCGTCTCGAGCGCGGCCAGCTCGTGGTACAGGCGATCGTACTCGGCGTCCGGAATCGTCGGGGCGTCGAGCACGTGGTAGTTGTAGCTGGCGCGGTTCAGTTCCGCGACCAGCCAGGCCATCCGGGCCGGGGCATCAAGTTGCTCGGTCACGGCACGGTCCTCAGGAGAACAGGCGCAGTGCCCGGGTCGAACCGGCGGCGATGTCGGCGGCGTCCATTTCGGCGTAGAACTCGACTACCTGGCCCTTGATGTCGTCGAGCGCTTCGGCTTCGAGCGGCTGGTTGCCATCGTCGACGATGGTCGCGTCCAGGCGCTGCGTCAGTGCGCGCGCGGTATCGACCATACGGCCGAAGGGATCGCGCGCCGGGGCCACGCACGGGACGTCCAGCAGCAGCGTCAGGCGCGACGTGGTGTCGGCGCCCAGCGTGACGTTGGTCGAAAGCGTAAACAGCACGCTGTTGCCCGGGCCGTCGCGGTCCGGCATCGCAAAGCGCCCGTCCGGCCGGACGTCGAAGCCCGCGCTCTCGAGCGCGCCGATCAGCGTGGACATCGCCCATGGCGCGCCGTTGGCGGCCAGGTTGACGCTCAGCTGCGCGTCGTGACCGGCGACGAAACGGTGCAGCGTGCGTGCTTCGCTCATCACTTCGATCATGTCGGGCACGTGCGGCTCGGCGCCGATGTCGTCACCCACTGCGCGCAGGCGCGTGACGAGTTCGGAGTATTCGAGCTCATTCAGCGCCGTGGTGCGCGTGGCCATCTGGACGCCCGCCTGCAGCTTGGTGTACACGCCGCCGTGCACGATCGGTTCCCACTCGCCGCTGACGGCAAAGCCGATGTAGTGGATTGGCTTGTTGCCCACGCGGCGCAGGCCGTGCAGCGTCGGCAGGATCTTGTCGCCGCGGACCGGCGCTTCCAGCGCCAGCGGGATCATGCAGTCGATCAGCGGATCGACCAGGCATTCGGCCAGTTCGGCGGGTGGCATGCCAGGACGGGTGCCCGGAAGCGATGCGGCCACGGCATCCTGCGCGGCGGTGGAACCGGCGGCGCGGTAGGACGGCGGCGCGACGGGTGCGGCTGGTGCGGCTGGTGCGGCTGGTGCGGCTGGTGCAGCCGGCACAACTGGCGCGGATGGCATCGCCGGCGTGACTGGTGCAGGTACCGGCTTTGTTACAGGCACAGGGGTTTCTTCGGCTGCTGGCGCGGCAACCGGCGCCGGCGCCGGCGTATCGCCCAATACCGGCGCATCGAGCTGCGGCTCGGGCTTGGTGTCGGCGACCGTGAACGCATCTGCATCGAGCGTCGGCTCGTTCACGCGCGTGTAGGTGAATTCGGTGTCCTTCACGGGCGCGGCGGCGCCGGGGACAGGCGCCGCTGGCGGGGTGTCTGGCAGTGTCGCCGACGGCACGCCGAGATCGAACATCGGCTCGCTGCGTTCGGCCGCCGGCGCGCCTTCGCCGGTGCGCATCAACACGTCGTCGTGGTCCGATGCGAACGCGCGCTCGACGCTTTTCCTGGCCTTGTACTCCTGCCATTTGTTGTAAGTGACGACACCGACGACGAACACGCCGCCGGCTGCGATCAGGCTCATTTGGAGATCAGTCATGCTGCTTGTGCCTCAATAGCGAAAGTCGCGCCGGACGCACGGTCCTGGTCTTGCCGCGAACTGGGTGATTCAATCGAAATGCCACGTGTGCGGGCAGTCCCCACGCGAAGGCATGCAATGATACCAACTCCCCCGCGTGAATGTCATTTATTAGCATTCTGACACGGGCAGTGCCGCACGCGAAGTCCGCACGCTCACGCGGCGACGAGATCCGCGGCCGCTTCCATGTCGACCGCGACAATCCGCGAGACGCCCTGCTCCTGCATCGTCACGCCGATCAACTGGCTGGCCATCTCCATTGCGATCTTGTTATGCGAGATGAACAGGAACTGGGTGTGTTCCGACATGCGCTTGACCATGCGGCAGAACCGCTCGGTGTTGGCGTCGTCCAGCGGCGCATCGACTTCGTCGAGCAGGCAGAATGGCGCCGGGTTCAGGCGGAACATCGAAAACACGAGCGCCGTCGCGGTCAGGGCTTTCTCGCCGCCCGACAGCAGATGGATCGTCGCGTTCTTCTTGCCCGGCGGTTGCGCCATCACCTGCACGCCCGCGTCGAGGATCTCGTCGCCCGTCATCACCAGGCGCGCATTGCCGCCACCGAACAGGATCGGGAACAGCTCCGAGAAATGCCCGTTCACGCGGTCGAACGTGTCTTGCAGCAGGTCGCGCGTTTCGCGGTCGATGCGCCCGATTGCGTCTTCCAGCGTGGCGATGGCTTCACTCAGGTCGGCATTCTGCGAATCGAGGAAGTGCTTGCGCTCGCTGGCCTGCGCCAGTTCGTCCACCGCCGCCAGGTTGACGGCGCCCAGGCCGGCAATGGCATTGGTCAGGCGCGTGACTTCGCCCTGCAGGAATTGCGGCTTCAGATCCGGGGCGAGCTTGGCCTGCAACTCGGCCTCGTCGGCACCGGTGGCGGCCAGCGCTTCGGCGAACTGCTCCTGGTTCAGGCGCGCCGCCTGCTCCTTCAGTTGCAGCTCGGTGATGCGGTCGCGCTGCGGCTGCAGGCTGCGCTCGGTCTGCATGCGCGACTCTTCGGCCGTACGCAGTTGCTGCGCGACCTGATCGAGTTCATGGCGGGCCGCTGACAATGCCGCCTCCTGCGTCGTGCGCTGGTCGAGCAGCACCTGCAGGCCTTCGTGGGCGCTCCCGCTTTCGAGCGCTGCCAGTTCCAGGCGCGCCTGCGCCAGACTGGTGCCAACCTGCTCGGCCTGCGTGGCGGCGGTGGCGATCGTGCGGCGCAGTTCGTCGATGCGGCTGCGCTGTGCGCGCTCGGCGAACTGCGCTTCCTGCGCGCCGCGTTCCAGGTCGCGCAGGTGTTCGCGCGCGCGGGCCAGCGCCTGCTCCTGGTCCTGGAACGCGGCCTGGTCGTCTTCGCTCGCTTCCTGCAGTTCGGCCAGTTGCATCTCGAGTTCTTCGAACGTTTGCTCCGCTTCCACCTGCGCCTGGCGCTGTTCGGCCTCCTGCGCCGCGATCTCGGTCAGGTCGGCCGCAATCTGGCCGCTGCGCTGGTTGAAGCGCGCTTCGATCTCGCTTTGCTTGAGCACCTCGATCTGCAGTGCGTGTACTTCGCGCTGCAGGGTCGCGACGCGGGCGCGCGCATCCTGCACACGGCGCGCCAGATCGAGAACGGCGGCGTCGGCGCGGGCGGCGCGCTCGCGCGCCTCATTCGCCAGCAGCGCCTGCGCACGCACCTGCTTGTCGGTGTTGTCGATCTCGTGCTGGCGCGCCAGCATGCCATCCTGCTCGGCGTCGGGCGCATGGAAGCGCACGCTCGCACGCGTGATCACGTGCCCCTGGCGCGTGACGAAGCTGGCGCCATGCGGCAGGCGGGCGCGCGCGTCGAACGCTTCCGATGCATCCTGCGCGATATACACGCCGTGCAGCCAGTCGTCGAGCACACCGCGCACGCCAGCGTCGTTGATGCGCAGGAGGCTCGCGAACGGCGTCAGGCCGGCCGGTGCCGCATCGCGCGCAGCACCCGGTTGCGGCGCATACAGCGCCAGGCGCGCCGGTGGCGGATCATTGAAAAAGGCCTTGGTGGCGTCGAGGTCAGACACGTCGAGCGCGCCGGCGCGTTCGCGCAGCACGGCTTCGAGCGCGGTTTCCCAGCCCGCCTCGACATCGAGCTGCTGCCACAGGCGCGGCAAGTCGGCCAGCGCGTGCTTCTGCAACCAGGGCTGGACCTTGCCTTTGGTTTGCACGCGGTCCTGCATCTGGCGCAGCGCGGCCAGGCGCGCTTCGAGCTGCGTGTTGGCGGCGCTCTCGCGCTGGACGTCGCCGTTGGCCTGGCGGCGCTCGGCTTCGACGGTGTCCTGGCGTGAGGTGGCGTCGTCCAGCACCTGCGTCTGTTCTTCGAGCGCCAGCTGCTGTTCTTCGAGCTGGAAGCGCAGGTTGTCGAGCGTGGCGCTGTCGGGCAGGTTCAGCGTATTGCGCTCTTGCTGCAGGCGCTCGCGCCGCACGACCAGGTTGGCCAGGATGCCGCCGGCATTGCGCCCGTGGGCGGACGCCAGCTCGATGCGCTGCTGGACCGCCATGATGCGCGCGCGCGCCGCATTGGCCGCATCCTGGCCAGCGCGCCAGGCCGCTTCGAGTTCGGGCAGGCGCTCGCCATGCACTTCGACCGCGATCTGGGCGCCTTCGGCGCGCGCGGCCAGTTCCTCGAGCTGCATCTCGGCTTCTTCCTGGCCTTCGCGGTGTTCTTCAGCCTGGGTTGCCCAGCCATCACGCTGGGCGCTCAGCGTAGCGATCTGGTTTTGCAGGCGCGTGCGCGATTCGACGACGAACTTGATCTGCGCTTCGAGGCTGCCAATTTCCGCATTCACGCTGTAGAGCGCACCCTGCGCCGTATGCAGGCGGTCGCCCGCCGCGAAGTGCGCCTGGCGCAGGTGTTCGAGGTCGAGCTCCACGCCGCGCAGTTGCGCGGTCTGCGCTTCGAGCCCGGTCTGCGCGTCTTCGATCTCGCGGAAGAACCGCACCTGCTCGGCGTTGGCGTCGTTCTTGCGCAGCAGCCAGAGGAGCTTCTGCTTTTCTTCCTGGTCGGACTGCATCTGCTGGAAGCGCCGCGCGACGGCCGCCTGGGCTTCGAGTTTTTCCAGATTGGCGTTCAGTTCGCGCAGGATGTCTTCGACCCGCAGCAGGTTTTCGCGCGTGTCGGACAGGCGGTTTTCGGTTTCGCGCCGGCGTTCCTTGTATTTGGAGACGCCGGCTGCCTCTTCGAGGAACACGCGCAGTTCTTCGGGGCGCGATTCGATGATCCGCGAAATCATGCCCTGGCCGATGATGGCGTAGGCGCGCGGGCCCAGGCCCGTGCCCAGGAAAATGTCCTGGATGTCGCGCCGGCGCACCGGCTGGCCGTTGATGTAATAGGTGGAGGTGCCGTCGCGCGTGAGCGTGCGCTTGACAGCGATCTCGGCGTACTGCCCCCACTGACCGGCGGCCTTGCCGGCGTTGTTGTCAAACACGAGTTCGACCGACGAGCGCCCGGCGGGCTTGCGGTGCGTGGAGCCGTTAAAGATCACGTCCTGCATCGACTCCCCGCGCAGCTCGGAGGCCTTGGATTCGCCCAGCACCCAGCGCACGGCGTCGATGATGTTCGACTTGCCGCAACCATTGGGGCCGACCACGCCGACCAGCTGGCCGGGCACCTGAAAATTGGTGGGATCGACGAACGATTTGAATCCCGACAATTTGATGGAAGAGAGGCGCACGTTGCGTGGGAGAAGAAGGTAGCGAAGAAGCGATCATCATACCATCGCCGGGATGGCGAAGGCCATGGCCGGGAGGCCGACAAACAAGCGCTTACTCGGCGGCGTGATGGCCGGCTGGCGGGCCTGCATCGTTGACCGCCTCGCTGCCAACGGCAGCGCCGAGGATACGGCCGACGACCCCTTCGGCCAGCACGACCCGGATCGCGCCGGCGCGCAGCAGATCGGCCAGGCGCCCGGCCGGCAGCGAGAACGCTTCCTGGCGCGCGGCGCCGGAGAAGATGTACAGCGTGCGCAGCGGACTGACCCAGGCCAGGCGCACCTTGCGGATGCGATCCCCTTCGGCCAGTTCGAGACGCATGCCGCGCTCCAGGCCGGCCAGGGTGTCCGCTTCCGGACCCTGACTGGCGTGTGCTTCATCCTCGGCCTGCGCCTGCTCCTGCGCCACCCGGCGCAGCGCATCCTGCTGCGCTGCTTCCACCGCCAGTTCGAGCTGGCGTTCGGGCGCCAGCTCGATCGGTGCCCGAACGATCGACGCGTGGCATTCGGCCAGCTCGGCGAAGAACTGGAGCCGCTCGGCGTCCTGCCAGCGCGTGGCGTCGAGCCATTTGTTCAGGCTTGCCAGCAGCGCGGGCAGGCGCGCGATCAGGGTCTTGCGCTGCTCTTGCGTCGCCTTGGGTTTAACGCTCCAGATCAGGTCTTCCATCGTGCGCGTGGCATTCTCGATTGCACCGGGGCGGCTGTCTTCGATCGTGTAGGCCAGCGCCAGCGCGGCGCTCCAGCGCTGTTCGAGAAAGCCCGCCACCGCTGGCACGAGCTGCTCGCCGGTCAGGCGCAAGGCCACAGCGCGCTGGGCCGAGCGCTCGGCGGCGAGCCGCTTTTCCTGGCGCGTGGCGTTGGCGATCGGCCCGGCAATGGCCGCCTGTTCGGCGGCCTCGCGTGCGGCCAGGCCGGCTTCGAGTTCGGCAACGGCGGCCTCGAATTCGGGCTGCTCGGCATCGCGCACCCGCTCGACGCTGCGGCGCATGGCGTGGTAGACGGGATCGTCCTGGTCGGCCGGCTGCTCCCAGCCCGTCTGCGAGAGCAGGTCGAGCAGGCGCCGGGCGGGATGCGCTTCCTCGTAGAAGAAGCTGCGGTCGCGCAGGGCCGCCTTGAGTACGGGCACCTGCAGGAATGCCAGCAGCTCGCGCGTCTCGGGCGCGACGCCGTCGTCCTGCAGCACGCCTTCGAACACGCGCGACAGCAGATCGAGCGTGGTGGCGTCGCCGCGCGAGAGTGCGCCCGGCGGCAGGCTGGCGCGCAGGCGCGGGAGGTAGAAGGCGCCGTGCGGGACGCTGCTGTGAGTGCTGTGCCCCGTGCTGGTGGTCCCTGGGGCACCGGCGTTGCCGGCAAACTGGGGCAGATCCGGCATGCCGGGGATGGCGGCGCCGGTGCCGAGGCGGCCGAGCAGGTCGATCAGTGGCAGCGCGCCGGGCACGGGTGATCCGCTGGCAGCGCCATAGGTGAATCCGTGGGCGGGCGTCGACATGGCGTGGCCTGATGCGCCTGGGTGGAAGGCAGCTTGGGCGCCGGCTTGCGCGCCGGCCTGGACGCCAGCCTCCGTGCTGACCGGCATACTCGCTGCCGGTGCCGCATCCGCCCCCCGTTCCGGCGGCGCGACGGCAAAGCCCGACGCGGTGCTTGGCCGCCAGCCACCGCTGCCCTGCGGCAGATTCGGAATCTCCGGCACGGCCAGCGCCGGGTCGAACAGCTGGCGCAGCTGGTCCGACAACGACGCTTCGCGCCGTGCACGTTCGGCGCGGCGCGCGGCCCGGTCATCGGTCTTGGCAAAACGTGTGTCATCGCCCCTGCCCTTGCGCGCGGCCTTGAGCGCTTCGGTCAACGCTTCGTAGAGCGGGCCGAGATCGATCATCAGGCCCGGGCGCAGCAGTGGCGCGAGCAGGCCGTGCGCCTCCGGGTCGGGCTCGAACTCGCACCACGCCGCGTGCAGCGCGCCCAGGAACACGGCAGGCCGAAACGGGTTATGGGCGGCGCGCACGAGGTCGCGCCCGAGCAGCAATCCAAGGCGCACGCCGAGGGTCGCCAGCTGCTCTGAGTACTGCAGGTCGAACGGGCGGCTGACGGCGTCCAGCGCCATCTGCTGGTCGATCTGCTCGAGCGGCACGAGGCTCAGCGCCACGGGGGCGGCCTGCGCGGCCGTGGCGCCCGGCGCCAGCAACGCGATCTCGGCTTCCAGCGCGGCTTCGAGCGCGCTGGAAGCGAGGTGGACGAAGGCGTAATCGTTATTTTTGAGGAGGTTGCCGGATTTGACCCGACGCATCACGGCGCGCGGATCAGGACCAGCTGCGGTAAGGTCGAGCAAAACCGACACGATGCGCCGGACCACGTCGCCCAGATCCGTCCCGGCCTGGCGGCAGGCGATGGCGACCAGCTCGGCAAGCGTTGCCTGCTGGGCGGCGGCATTGCGCGCGGCGTTGGTCTGGGCGGATGGGGTGGCCATGACGATTCGGCGAAGTAAGGCGAGCCTCTATTTTGCCACACTCTTGCCAGTCAGCAATGAGCAAACACAGCGGGCCAGAGGCAGAGCGGCACTGCGCAGGCGGGCGCCAGTACGGCGCTTGCCAACGTCGATAGTAGCTTCCCAGGCAGGCGCCTGTCTACAGAGGCTGAGGCCGCTGTCTAATGCCTGCGGCGCCGGGCTTAGCCGGGTAGCAGTTCGCGGAAACGAACAACGCCATATCGGCGGCAGGAGTACGATCTGTCGACACTATTGAAAGGAATCATCATGGTCGAGAAAAACAACGCTGATGCAGGCACAGGCAATCAGGGCAGCGCGCAGGCACCGCATATCGACGCCGAACGCCAGCATCGCGAGAACAATCCAGCCGGGCAGTCCGGTGCCTTGTCGAACCAGCGACCGGATTTGGCGACCGATGCATCGGTGAACTCGGCGTGTCAGCCCACGCCGGTACAGCAACCGGATACCCGTGTGAACGAATCGCATGAACCTGGCTCGCTCTCCGCTGCTGACGTCCAGGGCGGCATTCCCGGGCAGCACGCAAACGCAGGGCGCCAGAGCGACTAGAGCGACGAGAACGACACCAGGCGCTGAGGCAGACTGCGCGCCAGCAGGGCCGGACGACAGTCAGATATTGCGCAAGATGGCGCCCTTGGGCGGCGCAAAGTCTTTCACGTCATGAATCATCCTGGCCAGCTTGGCATCGCGCGCCGTCATGTGCAGGTCGCCGTACTGGTGCACGCTCCATTGCTCGGGCGTGAGCTCGATCTCCTTGCGCAGGATTGCCTCGGTGCGCGCATCGTCGGCGCGCAGGCCCTCGACGATGATATTGAGCGCGTCCGGTCGTGAACCGGGCGACGCCGTCGCATGCGACTTGTGAATCATGAACCGCGCCGTCTCGCTGGCGTAGCGGCGCGACCCGGCCAGATACACGACGACGGCAATCGACGCCACCGCCCCGGCGTTGTACATGACAAATTTAATGGGCGAATTGGCCATGAAGTTATACAGGCACAGCCCATCGCTGACATAACCACCGTTGGATTGCAGCAGTACGTGGGCAGTATCGATGCCATCTTCCGTCATATGAGCCACGGCCTCGAACATCCGGTGCACCATATCACTGTTGACATCGCCAGACAGCGTAAACCACCCCTCTTTCTCCTGCGGCACTTTGGCTTGATTCATAGTCTGTTCCGCCTACAAAGTAAGTGAACCAAGTGTAGCAAATCCCCTCACACGCCCTCCACAACCGACCACCAATAGTGCAAAGCAATGTTTAAGAGCACTTCCACGTCAAATCACAATGAGGGTCAGAGTAGATTTAATGGGCAATTCCCCAAAGTTGTCAAACAATTCGACTCTGACCCTCATTATTATTTGCTAATTTAGCGCTACCAAAATCCGGGTTTGATTCTGTTCGTCATCTAGTTTTCTAAGTGCATCGTTTTTATTGCCGCAAAGGTCAAAAATAATGAGGGTCAGAGTCGACTTATTGGGCAATTGTCAAAAGTTGTCAAACAATTCGACTCTGACCCTAATTATGAGTTTGGGGGTGTGCGGTTGACAGTCGGCAAAGGGTGGAATATCCTCCGCAGTCTTGATCGGGAGAGCGCAGCATGCTGCCGCCGAAGGGGCACTCACCCATAAACTCTCAGGCAAAAGGACCGGTCAAGGGACGGCGGCGCGACGCGCGGCGGTTCAACTCTGGAGAGCGGCCGCGGTAGCGGTCCACCGAAGGGGCAAGCGGCGCACAGCCGCTATCTCTCAGGTACCAAGGACAGAGGGGTCGACAGCGCACGACGACCGTGCTGTACCCCTATTTCTGCCTGAGGATTCCATGACGCTCAAAGCGACCCCGCTCAATTCCGCTCACCGCGCCGCCAACGCCAAGATGGTCGATTTCGGTGGCTGGGACATGCCCGTCAACTACGGTTCGCAAATCGAAGAGCACAACGCGGTGCGCAGCGACGCCGGCATGTTCGACGTGTCCCATATGTGCGTCGTCGACGTCAAGGGCGCCAACGTGCGCACGTTCCTGCGTGGTCTCCTGGCCAACAACGTCGACAAGCTGCAGGTGCCGGGCAAGGCCCTGTACTCGTGCATGCTCAATCCCGAAGGCGGCGTCATCGACGACCTGATCGTCTATTTCCTGTCCGAAGAATGGTTCCGCATCGTCGTCAACGCCGGCACCGCCGAAAAAGACGTCGCCTGGATGAACCAGCAGAACACCGCCACCAACAGTGGCGTGACGATCACCGCGCGCCGCGACGGCAACGATCCGATCGCGCTGATCGCCGTCCAGGGCCCGAACGCGCGCGCCAAGGTGTGGCAGGTGCTGCCGACCACCCAGGCACCATCGGAAAACCTCAAGCCGTTCAACGCCGTCATCGTTCCCGATACGGCGTTTGGCGAAGCGATGATCGCCCGCACCGGCTACACCGGCGAAGACGGTTTCGAGATCGGCGTGCCGGCCTCGCAAGCCGAAGCGCTGTGGAATGCCTTTGTTGCCGTCGGCATCAAGCCGGCCGGTCTCGGTGCGCGCGATACGCTGCGCCTGGAAGCGGGCATGAACCTGTACGGCCAGGACATGGACGATTCCGTCAACCCGCTCGACGCCGGCCTGCCCTGGACGATCGACCTGGTCTCCGAGCGCGATTTCATCGGCAAGGCCGCCCTGCAGGCCAAGGGCCAGGGCGCGCAGTTCGTCGGCCTGATCCTGCGCGAAAAAGGCGGCATCCTGCGCGCGCATCAGAAAGTGGTCGCGGCCTCCGGCCTGGAAGGCGAAATCACCAGCGGCACCTTCAGCCCGAGCATGCAGCAGGCGATCGCCCTGGCACGCGTGCCGATGGACGTGGCCATCGGCGACACCGTCCACGTGATCATCCGCGACAAGCGCCTGGCCGCCAGCGTCGTCAAGCTGCCGTTCGTGCGCAACGGTAAAGTGCTGGCCGCCTGAGCGCTGCCCTGCATCCAGAACACCTATACTGCTATCCACCCAACTACCCGGAGTCCCCATGAACATCCCTACCGACCTGAAATACACCGAATCCCATGAGTGGGTTCGCCGCGAAGAAGACGGCACCCTGACCGTCGGCATCACCGAGTACGCGCAGGACGCGCTGGGCGACATCGTGTTCGTCGAACTGCCGCAGGTCGGCAAGGCCTTCACCGCCGGCAGCGACGCGGCCGTCGTGGAATCGGTGAAAGCCGCCAGCGACATCTATTCGCCAGTCGACGGCACCGTCACCGCCGTGAACCAGCCAGTGGCCGACGCGCCGGACTCGATCAACCAGGATGCCTACGGCAGCTGGCTGTTCAAGCTCGCGCCAAGCGACGCCGGCTCGTACGACAATCTGCTCGACGCTGACGCCTACGGCAAGACCACCGACCACTGATCCGCCTCCAGGTGCGCCGCCGGCCCCGCCGCGGCGCACCGCCCTGCACCACCCGCCATTCTCCTTCAACGTCGCCGCAGACTGTGTCCCCCAACATGACCCGACCAAGCCTCACCCAACTCGAAGCACGTGATTCATTCATCCCGCGCCACATCGGCCCGTCCGACGCCGACCAGGCAGCGATGCTGTCGGCCCTCGGCTACGAGACCCGCGCCGCGCTGATCGACGCCGTCGTGCCAGCCAATATCCGCCGCAAGGACAAGATCGACCTGGGCCAGTTCGCCGAGCCACGCACCGAAGAAGAAGCACTGGCCACCCTCAAGGGTCTGGCCTCGAAGAACAAGGTGCTCAAGTCGCTGATCGGCCAGGGCTACTATGGCACCTTCACGCCGAAGGTCATCCTGCGCAACATCTTCGAAAACCCGGCCTGGTACACCGCCTACACGCCCTACCAGCCAGAGATTTCGCAGGGCCGCTTGGAAGCGATCCTGAACTTCCAGCAGGCCGTGACCGACCTGACCGGCATGGGCATCGCCAACTCGTCGATGCTGGACGAAGGCACCGCCGCCGCCGAAGCCATGACGCTGATCCAGCGCGTCGGCAAATCGGCATCGAAAGTGTTCTACGTCGCCGACGACGTGCTGCCGCAGACCCGCGAAATCATCGAAACGCGCGCGCTGCCGATCGGCGTTGAAGTGCGCACCATCGCTGCGGCCGACGTCGAGTCGCTCGACGAAACCTGCTTCGGCGTGCTGCTGCAATACCCGGGCGTGAATGGCGAAGTGCGCGACTACCGCGCCGCCGTCGAGAAACTGCACGCCGCCGGCAGCATGGTGATCGTGGCTGCCGACCTGCTGGCACTGACCCTGCTCACGCCGCCGGGCGAATGGGGCGCCGACGTCGTCGTCGGCAATAGCCAGCGCTTCGGTGTACCGCTCGGTTTCGGCGGCCCGCACGCCGGCTATCTGGCCACCCGCGACGAATTCAAGCGCAGCATGTCCGGCCGTCTGGTCGGCGTGACGATCGATGCGCAAGGCAACCAGGCCTACCGCCTGGCGCTGCAGACGCGCGAACAGCACATCCGCCGCGAAAAAGCGACGTCGAACATCTGCACCGCGCAAGTGCTGCTGGCCGTGATGGCCGGCATGTACACGGTCTACCACGGCCCGCAGGGTCTGGCGCGCATTGCCCGCCGCGTGCACCGCCAGACCGCGATCCTGGCCGCCGGCCTGCAGCAACTGGGCTTCGAGCTGGTCAACCAGACCTACTTCGACACGCTGACCGTACGCGTCAAGGACGCCGGCGCGATCCACGCCGCAGCCACTGAGCACGGCATCAACCTGCGCCAGATCGACGCCACGCAAGTGGGTATCGCGCTGGACGAAACCGTTACCCGCGACGACCTGGCCACGCTGATGGCGATCTTCGGCGACGGCAAGTCTGTCGACCTCGATGCACTGGACGCCGACGCCAGCGACGCGCTGCCGACGGCCCTGGCCCGCACCAGCGCTTACCTGACCCACCCGACCTTCAACCGCTACCACGCCGAGCACGAAATGCTGCGCTACCTGCGCGCACTGGCCGACAAGGACCTGGCGCTGGACCGCACGATGATCCCGCTCGGTTCGTGCACGATGAAGCTGAATGCGACGTCCGAGATGGTGCCGGTCACCTGGCCCGAGTTCTCGAACATCCACCCGCTGGCACCGAACGACCAGACCGTCGGCTACCGTGAAATGATCACGCAGCTCGAAGCGATGCTGTGCGCCGCCACCGGTTACGCCGCGATCTCGCTGCAGCCGAACGCCGGCTCGCAGGGCGAGTACGCCGGTTTGCTGGTGATCCAGAAGTACCACCAGGCGCGCGGCGAAGGCCACCGCAACATCTGCCTGATCCCGTCGTCGGCCCACGGCACCAACCCGGCGTCGGCCAGCATGGTCGGCATGAAGGTCGTCGTCACTGCCTGCGATGAAAACGGCAACGTCGACCTGGCCGATCTGAAGGCCAAGGCCGAGCAGCACAGCGCAAATCTGGCCTGCGTGATGGTCACCTACCCGTCGACCCACGGCGTGTTCGAAGAAGGCATCAAGGAACTGTGCGAGATCGTGCACCAGCACGGCGGCCAGGTGTATGTCGACGGCGCCAACATGAACGCACTGGTGGGCTTGGCCTCGCCGGGCGCATTCGGCGGCGACGTCAGCCACCTGAACCTGCACAAGACCTTCTGCATCCCGCACGGCGGTGGCGGCCCGGGCGTCGGCCCGATCGGCGTCGGCGCGCACTTGGCGAAGTTCCTGCCAAACCAGCTCTCGACCGGCTACGTCCGCGACGAACAGGGTATCGGCGCGGTCAGCGCCGCGGCCTTCGGCTCGGCCTCGATCCTGCCGATTTCGTGGATGTACATCGCGATGATGGGCGCGGATGGCCTGACGGCAGCGACCGAAGTGGCGATCCTGAACGCCAACTACATCGCACGTCGCCTGGCGCCGCACTACCCGGTACTGTACGCGGGCCACGACGGCCTGGTGGCGCACGAGTGCATCATCGACCTGCGTCCGCTGCAGGACAAGACCGGCATCTCGAACGAAGACGTGGCCAAGCGCCTGATGGACTTCGGTTTCCATGCGCCGACCATGAGCTTCCCGGTCCCGGGCACCCTGATGATCGAGCCGACCGAATCGGAATCGAAAGCCGAGATCGACCGCTTCATCGAGGCGATGATCACGATCCACGCCGAAATCGTCAAGGTCGAGCGCGGCGAGTACGACCGCATGGACAATCCGCTCAAGGGTGCACCGCACACGGCCGAAGTGGTCACGAGCGACGACTGGGCCCACGGCTACACGCGTGAAGTGGCGGCGTTCCCGGTCGCGAGCCTGCGCAAGAAGAAGTACTGGCCACCGGTCGGCCGCGCCGACAACGTGTACGGTGACCGCAACCTGTTCTGCGGCTGCGCGCCGATCAGCGATTACGAATAATCGCTGACCTGCCCTGGCAGCGGCATCATTTGCGGCTCGATGCGAGCCGCAAATGCGATGCCGAGTGACGGCGGCGTTCCCGGTTTGACCCACGCCGTTCGCGCGTGGGTTCGCCGGGGACGCCGCTGTTCTCGTTGGGCCCTGGCGGTGCCGCCAAGGTCGCCGCTGGCGCCCCGTGGCTGCCCTCTCCCTCTTCGAGCCGGAACCCGGCCACGGTGCGCGCCAGCGCAATCGCCTGCATCTGCAGCATGCAGGCGGCGCTGGCGGCTTCCTCGACCAGCGTGCAGTTCTGGCGCGTGACCTGGTCCATCTGCACGATCGCCTGACTGACGCCCTGCAGCTGCTTCGTCTGGCCATCGCCGGTCGACCCAATCCGCCCGACGAGATGTTCGACATCGCGCACCGAACTGGCGATGCGCTGCATATTGCTGCCGGCGTGCAGCGCCCACGCCGTGCCGCCGTCGATCTGCGCCACCGACTGTGCGATCACGGCGCGGATTTCCTGGCTGGCCGCGGCCACCCGCCTTGCCAGCGAGCGCACCTCGGTCGCCACGGCCGCCAGATCCGTGGCGTTCATTGGCGCACGCGAGGCGTCCAGCGCCGCATTCAACACCCGCGTACCCGTTTCGCCAGCCGCCACCTCCAGCGCATCGACGATCGCCATCACCTGCTGCGCGCTGCGCCGGCTCGCGTCGAGCGTGTTGACGAGCCGCTCGACCACACCGCCACCGTCCTGCGCCACGTCACCGGCGCCAGCGGCGAGGCGGTTGGCGGCCCGGGCATCGTCGACGTAGTCGCGTACGTTTGCCGCCAGCGCCTGCAGCGTATCCTCGGTTTCCGCCAGCGCCTCGGCGCGGTACACGGCGCGGCTGCCCAGGCTCAGGCTCCCGAGCTTGATGTCGCGCGACGCTGCACCGATCGTGCGCGCCGCCTCGACCACCGTGCACAACATGCCATTCAGATTGCGGATGCTCGCATCGAGCAGGCGCGACGTGTCGGCGATTTCGTCGCTGCCGTAGTCACGCTCCTGTACCGTGAAGTTGCCGCTGGCCAGGCTGCTGGCGGCCATGCCGATGCCACGGATCTCACCGAGCAGGATCCGGCGCACGGCGAACGTGATGGCCAGCGACAGCCCGATCGCCAGCACCAGTACGGCCGGCATCAGCAGCGAGACCATGCGAAAGTCGGCCTTGGCACCTGCGGCAGCCTGGCGCGCCAGCGTGTCTTCCAGTGCGCTCAGGCCCGCCAGGCGCTGGTCCACCAGGGCGTAGGCGGCTTCGGCCTTCTGCATCGCGTTGGCGCTGATCGAGCCGTCCAGTGGCGCGAGCTCGATGACGTCGCGCACCGCGCGCGCATAGCGCCGCTGCGCCTGCGCGGCCTGCTCGACGTGGCGCAACTCGGCGCCAGTCAGCGGGCCGGCCGACAGAGTCGTGAGGCCAACCGCGATGCGTCCGTGCTGCGCCAGGATGTCGCGCCGCAGCGGCTCGGTGCGGGCCGGCGGAAAGCTGCCGCCCATCCAGCTCAGGTAACGGTAGATGTCGGCATGCGCCTTGTGCGATTGCGTGCCCAGGCTGGCGGCAGCGTGCAGGCTGGCAGCGCGCTGGCCGACGATCGATTCGAGCGATGCATTCTGGCGCGCCAGCGCGACATAGGCTGCGCAGGACAGCACCAGCAGCAGCACGAGCACGGCGCCTGGGGCCAGCAGGAGCTTGGGGCCGATGCGAAGACGGGCCAGCATGTCAGGCCGCCGTCATGGCAGGTGGAACGAACGGGCGGCGCGGCGGTATCGTCATGATGGTATCCCCTTTAGAATGCAATATTTCTTGAGTGCACTCTTGAATGTACGCCGCAGAACAAGCCAGCCTTTGTGATGGCGCAAGGCGCGCGCTACACTAGCGGCATGATCTTTCTTGCTCCACTGCACCGAAACCGGCGCCTGCTCCTGGTCTGCGTGCTGTCGCTTCTGCTCCATGCACTGGTGATCGCCTGGATCGACGCGCGCCTGACGCAGCGCCCCGCCATCATTGGCATGCCGGCGTTCACGGTGCGGCTGGCCTCGTCCGAACGGGGCATCGTGGATGCACCATCCAGGGCGGTCGACGCACCTGCCGTACCTGCACCTCCGGAACCTCCCGCACCAGCCCCCCCCGTGGCGCCCGCTCCCATCGCCATGGCCGATGGCGGCCCTGTTGCGATGCCGTCCGCCGCGC
This sequence comes from Telluria sp. LT2P80, assembly GCF_059685955.1. Classification (NCBI taxonomy): domain Bacteria; kingdom Pseudomonadati; phylum Pseudomonadota; class Betaproteobacteria; order Burkholderiales; family Oxalobacteraceae; genus Telluria; species Telluria sp. LT2P80. The sequence goes on from NZ_JCASIO010000003.1 coordinate 492,640, forward strand.
CGCCCTCCGCCGCTGGCGAAAGCGCGCTCCCCGCCGCCAGCGGCGGCAGTACTGCCCCGATCCAGATGCCGGGCACCTACCGCGTCAAGCCACCGCCGTCCGGCCGCATCGACTACACCGTCGTCACCCGCAGCAGCCTGGACGCGCCGTCGCAGGACGCCGGCTCGGCCCGCATGGTCTGGCGCAGCGATGGCACGCGCTATGGGGTCGAACTCGATGGTGTGCTGGGCACGATCTCCAGCGAAGGCCAGGTCGACGATGCCGGCATCGCGCCGCAACGGGCTTTGACCGGGATGGGCACTGGCGCCTTGACCACCGTGTTCGATCGCGGCAGCGGCACCATCGGCGCCGGGCCGCAGGGGCAGCCCTTCCCGCTCGTGCCAGGAAGCCAGGACACGGCGTCGGTCTTGCTGCAACTGGCGGGCATGGGCGTGGGTGACGCCGGCCAGATCAAGGACGTGCTGGAATTCTGGGTCGGCGGCGCGAGCGGCGCCGGCATCGAGCGTTATCAGGTGATGGGGCCGGACCGGATCGACACGGCCGCCGGGCCGCTCGAGACCGTGCGGCTGGTGCGCCTGGGCGAGCCGGGCGCGCCCGTGCTGGAACTGTGGCTGGCGCCGCAGCACGCCTGGCTGCCGGTGCAGCTGCGCGTGACCGACGCGCTGGGCGCCTCGCGCACGCAAACGCTGGAATCGATTGCGATCGACACCAGCCCGACACCACAGGAGTAAAAAGCCCGCGTCAGGAAGACGCGGGCTCAGGCCTTGAATCAGGCCAGCTTGACCGCGTGCTCGCGGGTTGCGTGGAACGTCAGCTTTGGCCAGCGTTCCTGCGTCAGGCGCAGGTTGACGCCCGAGGTGGCCAGATACGCCATATTGCCGGCCGCATCGTAGGCCACGTTGTGACCGAGCGAGTTTTCGAAGTCGGCCAGTGCCTTCTTGTCGTCGCTCGAGACCCAGCGGGCGCTGCTGATGCTGGCGCTTTCGAATACGGCGTCGACGCCGTACTCGTTGAGCAGGCGGCTGGCAACCACCTCGAACTGCAGCACGCCGACGGCGCCCAGGATCAGCTCACTGCCCAGCACCGGCTTGAAGACCTGCACCGCACCTTCTTCGCCCAGCTGCTGCAGGCCCTTGTGCAACTGCTTCATCTTGAGCGGATTACGGATGCGCACCGAGCGGAACAGCTCTGGCGCAAAGTAAGGAATGCCGGTGAAGCTGAGCATTTCGCCTTCGGTAAAGCTGTCGCCGATCTGCATATTGCCGTGGTTCGGCAAACCGATGATGTCGCCGGCGAAGGCTTCTTCGACCTGCTCGCGGCTTGAGGCCATGAACGTCACGACCGACGACAGCTTGACGTCGCGGCCCAGGCGCAGGTGCTTGACCTTCATGCCCTTTTCGAAGCGGCCCGAGCATACGCGCAGGAACGCGATGCGGTCGCGGTGCGCCGGGTCCATATTGGCCTGGATCTTGAAGACGAAACCGGAGAACGGCACTTCGCTTGGCAGGACCGAGCGCACCGTGGCGTCGCGCTCGCGCGGCGCCGGCGCCCAGTCGACCAGCGCCGACAGGATTTCGCGCACGCCGAAGTTGTTGATCGCCGAGCCGAAGAACACCGGGGTCTGCACGCCGGACAGGAAGCGCTCCAGGTCGAACACGTGCGAGGCGCCATGCACCAGCTCGACTTCCATCTTGAGCTGCTCGATCTCGAGCGGGAACATCTCGGCCAGGCGCGGATTGTCGATGCCCTTGACGATCTCGAAGGCGCCATCGGCTTTTTCTTCGCCGGCCTTGAACAGCATGATCTCGTCCTTCAGCAGGTGGTACACACCGCGGAAGTTCTTGCCCATGCCGATCGGCCAGGTCACCGGCGCGCACTCGATCTTGAGCACCGATTCGACTTCGTCGAGCAGTTCGAGCGGATCGCGCGTTTCGCGGTCCATCTTGTTCATGAACGTGACGATCGGCGTGGCGCGCATGCGGCACACCTCGAGCAGCTTGATCGTCTGCGCTTCGACGCCCTTGGCCGCATCGATCACCATCAGCGCCGAGTCGACCGCCGTCAGCACGCGGTAGGTGTCTTCGGAGAAGTCCTGGTGGCCGGGGGTGTCGAGCAGGTTGATGACGTGGTCGCGGAAATCGAACTGCATCACCGACGAGGCAACCGAAATACCGCGCTGCTTTTCGATGTCCATCCAGTCGGACGTCGCATGGCGCCCGCTCTTGCGGCCCTTGACGGTACCGGCCAGCTGGATGGCGCCCGAGAACAGCAGCAGCTTTTCGGTCAGCGTGGTTTTACCGGCATCCGGGTGGGAAATGATGCCGAAGGTGCGGCGGCGCCCCACTTCGCGCGCGATCACGCCGGCCTGTGCGGCCGAGTTGGTGGTAGTGGTGGTGCTGTCATCGCGCGCGTCAGGCGTGTCCTGCGCGGCGGAGGTGTCGGTATCGTTGGCCATAGTCGAGCCCTTCAAACGGCCCTTGTCGAAAACCCTCGATTTTACCGTTTTCGCAAGGCGCCGTGTGAACTCTCTTCGCTCCCGATGCCATCCCTCAGTCGCGCAAGCGGCGCCAGCCGGCGCGGTGTGCCTCGATCGTTTCCGATGGCGGGAATTTGCCGGTCACCATGGTGCCGTCGGCGGTGGTGGTAATCGTCTTGAGCGCGCCCGATGGCAGGCGGATCACGATGAAACCCACCGCGGCCGAACTGGCCAGCGGATAGCCGGCCAGCCCGTCCGGCGAGGCCGCGCGGCCGGTGCAGACATTGAGCTGGTAGATATTGCTGGTGCCGCCGACCTTGCAGTCGGTCGACGAGCTTGGCAAGTTGGTGACCACGTTGATGGTACCGGCCACCACTTGCGGGTCGAGGTTGACGCGCTCGCCGGTATTGAGATTGAAGTCGGTGAACCAGCCCTTCTTGCTGGCCAGGTTCACGTCGTCGCCGGCGATCGTGTAGGGCGCATTGCCCTTATCGTCACCGGCCACGCGCGCCAGCGTGCGCTTGACCATGGCCGAAGACTGCCGCCAGGCGGCCGTGCTGATACCCTCGCCGTCATCCTTGAGCAGATAGGCGCTCTGCACCTCGGTGCTGGTCACGTCGACCAGGTCGAGCAGACGCCCGGTGCCGAACAGCACCACGCGCTGCGCCGACGCGACGGCCTTGTTGTCGACGGTGGTGTCGACGCGGCACAGCGTGACTTCAGGGCGGGTGGTGACTGGCTGGTTCATGCCCGCGTCGCCCATCAGCACGCGCGCTGGTGCGCCGGTGCCGGTGAAGTCAAAGCGCCACATCTTGCCGGTATTGTCGCCGCCGTACACATACGTCACCCGCGGATCGTTGTTAGGGTCATTCGTGATCGCCGAAATCTTGGCCAGGCCCGACGGCGTAGCGACACTGCCCACGCCGGTCGTCGCCGAGCGCGATTCGATCACCTTGCCGGTCGCGACATCGACCACCAGCAGGTACCCCTTGCCGTCGCCGGCATCGACGCCGTCGACACCCGGGATATTGTTGTAGCCCGAGGTCAGGAACACGACCCATTTCTCCGCGCCGGCGCTGTCGACGATGGTACCGAACTGCGGGTTGCCGAACGTGAGGCCCAGGCGCGTGTCGACGTTGCCGGCGCAGGCAGTGGCGTCGGCGCACAGTTCCCACAGCGCTTTCGGCGCGGCCGGGTCCGTGACATCGAGCGCGTAGTAACCGCGCCCGCCCGCGTTCAGCCCCGCCACCAGCACCGACTTCCATTCGGTGCCGACCTGGACGTCCGCAATCTCGGGCGAGCCGTCGACCGAGAAGATATGGTTGGTGCCGTAGGTGGTGCTGGCCAGCTGGTGCAGTTTTTTCATCGTGATGCGCGGGACGTACGCCCACAACTCTTCGCCCGAGTTCGCGTCAAACGCGTGCAGCATGCCGTCGTTGGCGGCGGCGAACACGGTTGCCTTGCGGCTCGCATGGGTGGTCTTGAAGGCGCCGTAGCCGGGCCGGTCGAAATTGCGGCGCGGCTCGCGCAGATACGCCGGCTTGGACGAGGCGATATCGCCCAGCACGATCGGGATTGTCGTCTTGTCGGTGCCCACTTGCTCGCGCGAGAACGCGCGCAGGACGTTGTCGTTGGCGTACTGCTGGCGACCGCGCAGCCAGTTGACGATGTTGCGGCCATCGTTGACCAGCGCGCGGTTGGCCACCGACATATTGGCGCACTGCGTCAGCGCATTGCACTTGTTGTCGAACCAGGCGCGCGTGCCCGTGTCCATCGTGTCGTAGCTGAAAGCCGCCAGTGCGCCATCCTTGAGCATGTAGATCGAGCGCCCGTCCAGGCCATCTTCGTCCACCTCGACCTGCCTGCCGAGCAGGCTCGAGGTATTCCAGTCCTCGGTCGCCGCCACGTCGCCGGTGACGATATTCACTTTGCGCTTGGACAGGCGCCCGTACCAGTGCACGGTGGTGAACGTTGCCGAGAAGATGTCGTTGTCGCTTTGCGAGATGTTCGGGGTCGACGTGGCCGCCGCCGCCGCTGCGCCGGTCTTGACTTCGATGTTCGACAGGGCCGTACGCAGCCCTTCCACCACCTGCATCGGATCGGACGCCGAGAAGTACTTGCCATGGCCATTGATCGCGGCATGCCACAGATCGTCTACGCGCGATTGCAGGGCAGCCGAGCCGCTGTCCTCGTCGACGTCCGGATCGGGCCAGACGTAGCGCCCCTCTTTGTTCCAGGGGCAGTTGAGCGCGCCACTGACCAGCTTGTAGAAGTCGCCGTTCGGATCCGGATCAGTGTCGTATTTCGCCTCGTAGTTCATGATGCCGTCCACGCCCAGGCCGAGGGCATAGGTACGCATGTGCAGACGGTTGTTCTCGCCGGTGCCGGCCGGCACCGCGCCGGGTTTGGTGTAGTCCTCGAGCGTGGTACGCAGTGACACGGTCTTGTCGGCCGAGCCGCCGTTGTACCAGTACAGCGCGATGTCGGCCAGCGATGGCTTGCCCTGGCCGCGCGGATCGACGCAGCCCTTCGATTGCAGGCAGAAGCGCGCCGGATTGTCGATCTGGTCGTTGCTGGCCACCCCGAGCGGCGCCTTGCCGTTCCAGTAGCCGTCGGTGGTGATGAACGTGAAGTTCTGCTGGCACGGGTACTTTACGACTTCCTCGCCGGCCGCGTAGTTGTACGGACTCTGATTGGCGTACATCTTGCCGATCGCGTGCAGGGCCTGGCGCACCGGGGTCGAGCCCTCCGTGTCCATCGCGTACAGCGCGTTGTACCAGCTGGTGCGTTCAGCGCCGGCAAACGGCTTGGGCTTGGTCATGGCGCCTTCGACCGCGGCAACCGACAACGCGACCAGCCCCACGTTGTACTTGTCGGTGACGGGCGAAAACGCCTGGCCGACGGCCGTCTTCATCATCTGGTTGCGGGTGCGGTAGTAGCCATACCAGTTGGCGAAGTTGGTCATCTCCTGCGCATACGAGCAGGAACCGCTGGTGCAGTCGGTGCGGCCAATGGCGCGTGGGTAGATGGTGCGGCCGGGAACGATGTCGGTGCGCACGAACACCGAGCCACCCAGGCCGGTAGCCGACGTCGGCACGATGTCCGAGATCGCGTTGACAGCGCTCATCGTCAGCCAGGTGTTGTTGTTGAGCCGGTTGTTACTCGGAATGGTGTAGTCGATGCCCAGCCCTTCGGCCTGGCCGGAGCTGTCCACCAGGCACAGCGTGGTGTTGGGTTCACTCGCACAGACCGGCGACGAATTCGGGGTGCCGCCAACATAGGCGGTCACATTGCCCCGGGTGCCGATCCCGGCTTGCAGTGCAGCCACGACCGCGCTCGCGCCCGTGCTACGGTTGAACGTGATGTCGCCGCCCAGCATGCCGCTGCCGGCAAAGTTCAGGCGGCTCATTACTTGCCTGTCGCGGTTGTTGTTGCTGTTGTTGGTGGTGCCGCTCACGCGCAACAAGGCGGTCGCGCCGGTGCCGTCCGCGACCATCAGGCCGGTGCCGGCGCGGCTGTTGTCGGACACCAGGCTGCACACGCTGAGCGACTTGGTGGTCGAATTCGCAGGGCACGAGACCGGCACGACACCCACCACGTTGTCGGCGCCGAGGGCCACGCCCAGGCTGCTGCAGCTGGGCACCGCGCCGTTTCTCGGGGAGCGCACGCAAGCGAAGTAACTGTCGGCGTCGCCGACCTTGTTATTGATCGACACGGCCAGCGCCTGGGCCAGGGCAGCCTGCTTGTCGGCCGTGTTGGTGCCGGCTGCCGCAGTCACGGCGCTATTGGTGATCACCTGCGTGCCCAGCGGACCGACGGCGGTTACCTGGGGGATCGAGCGCGTGCTGGCGGTATTGGAAGCCCCGATGCTGATCGTGCCGTACCACGGCGCCACCACGTTCTCGGCGCCGAAACGCGGATACTTGTAGTTGCCGACGAACTTGGCCTGGCATTTGGTCAATGCTCTCGAGTCGCACCAGCGCACGCGCGCCGCGACGGTGTAGCCTGATGCCGGCGACGTGCCGTTGGCGGTCGCGGCGCGGCAATCGGTCAGGTTGGTATTGGTGCAGTATTCGGCGACGTTGTTCGTGTAGTAGTACGGGGTGCTATAGACATAGCGTGAACGGTAGCGGGCGTTGGTCGGGTAGGCATAGCCACCCGTATTGCGCACGCAGTTGTTCATGTTACCGTCGCACCATTCGATATCGTAGAAGCCATCCACCAGATTGCTGGTGTCCGTCCTGGTGCCCAGAAAGTCCGCTTTGTTGACGCCATACACGTCAGTCGGCACGCGCTTCCAGTCGCCCGTGCGCCCGGCGTCGAGATCGGGATACGACGTGCCGTCGGCCTTGACCGGCGGGACATACCGCACCGCCGGGTCGTAGTACTGGCGGTTGAAGCCGGCACTGGCAAATGGCGGATCGCCAATCTTGCAGGCACGCGTGCCGGCAGACATCGTGGTACCGGCGCGGCAGGTGTCGGTGACGTTGATGTAATCGGGCGTGTAATTGAAATTCATCGACCCCGAGTTATCGTACAGCAGCATCAGGTTCGGCTTGACGGTGCCGCTGCCGCTGATATTGAGCAGCGGCAATTGGGCGATGGCGGTGGGTTCTGCCTGCGCCAGTGGCGCGCCCAGGAGCAGCGCCAGCAATGCCAGCGGTACCAACTGTGCCAGCGGGCCAATGCGGCCGGCGGCACGCGTGGGGGTCGTCGAGAAGTTCATGGGCAATCCGTTCGTTTGTACGGCGCCATCAGACGCCGATCAGTACTACCATCTGGTTCACCACGGTGCCGCCACGCGCACCGTGGATGCGGGCGGTAATCACATAGTGCAATTGCGGGCTGGCGGCGTACACGACGCCATCGGTGCGGATGCTCTCGCCGATGGCGGTCGCGTTGCCCAGGCCGGCCGTGTTGGCAGCGGTCTGCACGCAGGCATTCTTGTCGTCGAACGTGCCGGTGCTCTTGCACAGGCGGTGGATCACGTATTCCACCTCGGTGCCGCCCGAATCCGTGACCTTCTTGCTGTCGCTCCAGAACTCTTCTTCACGGGTGGACAGACCGGGCGCCATGGTGGCGCGATAACCCTCCGCCGGCTGGTGCGCCGTCAGCGCGCCCTTGTCGGTCTTGGCTTTCTGGTCGATCCACTCGAAGCCCTTGTGCAGCCCGAAATCGGCAGCGCGGCTGAGCGTGGCGTCGTAGGCGAGGCTCGATGCGCTCAGCGTCGTGCTGTTGCTCGACTTGAGCAGATAGATGCTCGTCACGAGCATCACGAGCATCATGATCAGCATGACCGGCAGCGCAATGCCGCGCTGGGCTGCCCGGAACAACGGTTGCGGACGATGCGCCATCATGGCCTCCATCCCGCATTGCGCAGCGGGACAATGGTGTCGAATACGCGGTAGCGATAGCACGTCCAGTCGACTGGATCGTTCTCCACCGCCAGGTCGATCTCCACTTCTTCCGCCGTGGCCTCGCTCGGCTGCGCGCGCGCGAACAGCGTCGGCGCGGTGGTCGTGGCAGTGCACGTGCCGTCAGCGGCAGGCCGCTCGGGGTTTTTCCCGCGCGCCACCACGGCGATGCGCAGCGCCACGATGCGGCCATAGTCGCCGGGACTGCCGGTCACGCCATCGCCGTCGGCATCGATCATCGTGGACGACCAGGCACTGATGGCGGTGCCCTTCTCCAGTGCAAAGGCGGCGCCAAGGCGCCGGTCGAAACCGTACTGCGCCTTGAGCGAGACGATGTCGCCGGTCACCGCCTGCGCATTTTGGGCAGCATTGGCCATGTCGGTGGCGCGCAGACGGAGGTAGCCACCCTCGACCGACCAGGTATGAAACGCCAGGCGCGCGCCCGGTCCGAGATTGAACAGGCGGGTCGTATTGCCCGTGTAATTCGCGCCCAGCGCGCCGCGGTTGAAGCGCTGGCTGGTCGCGCCGAAGGCCAGTTCAGGCTTGTCGGGAACGCTCGATATCTGCGCCAGCGCGCAATCGGCCCCGATGTTCTCGGGCGCGACGACGATCACGTCACCGAGCGTAAAGTAACCCCATGGATCGCGATCGACCTCGACGCTGGTGCCGCCCATGTAATTCTTGATCACGCGCATCGTCGACGTGCCGCCAGGAGCGCCGCCTGCGTACAGCGTCAGGCGGTCCGGGCCCGTGCCGCCCGGCTCGATCACGGCAGCGGCCAGCGGACGGATCGTGGCCGCGCCGCGCTTGGCCGGCGCCAGCTCGTAGCCCTGGCTGTCGGCGAACATGGTGTTGCAGCCGGTGATCAACGGGTCGTTCAGTCCAAAGCCGGCCTGCTCGGCGTCGCTGCTGATCTGGAACATTGCCAGCATGCCGTTCTGCATCGAGTTGGAGCCGCCCAGTGCGGCGTCCTTGTTGCGCTCGCTGTCGGTCATGATCCTCGTCGCAAACAGCACTGCCAGCAGGCCGATGACGACGCTGACCATCAGTTCGACCAGCGAAAAGCCACCGGCGCGAAGAATAGATGGGGACGGGGACGGGGCGCTCATGGTTTCGATGCCGTCAGGTAGGATTTGATCCGATGGGTATTGCGCTGGCTGTCGCTGGTGCGCTGCCAGCCGATCGCGATATTCACTTCGGTGCGGCCGACAGCCGCATTGGTGGCCACGCCCACCACGACGCCGGCGCCCGGAATCCGCTCCTGCACGGCCGCATGCCAGCCGGCCAGGCGCGCACCCGGGGTGCCGCCGGCGGCCAGCGCATAGTCGGCGGCGTGCGGCATGTCGCTGTACATGATGCCCAGCAGTTCGTTGGCAGCGACGGTCGCCTCGGCCCGCATTCCGGCATCCGACAGCGCCGCAATCGAACGCGCCTGCAGACCCAGCGTGCCGACCAGGGCGATACCCAGGATCATCACGGCAAGCAGCGACTCGAGCAGCGCGACGCCGTGTTCGGCACGGCGAATCACTGAGGTGCGAATCGTTGAAGTGCGGATCATTGCGGGCACCTGCGTGAATCGCCGGGGGCGGCGCCCGGCACACAGGTCACCGCCATGCCGCCCAGGGTCAGCACGACGGCTGACGCCTTGAATTCACCCACGAGCGTGCCGGCTGGCGCGAGGTCGACACGGCGCACCTGATTCTGCTGGCCGGCATCGATCCAGCCCAGCGGCGTGAAAAACACGGCGTCATCGTCGTCCGGATCCAGTGTGATGGTCAGCATGGTGGTCGGGGGCAGCGTGTCGGCGCTGCGCACGAGCGAGCGGTAGTCTGCCGTCGGGCCGGTTGCCCCCTTGGCCGCCGTGGTAGCGGTCGACCAGTCGTTGCTGCCATCGGTACAGGGGTTGTCGCTGTTACGCAGGCACACATCGATCTGCCAGCCTGGCTGGCCATTGGCGCCTGGAGCAAACACCAGCCGGCTCTGGCTGTTGTGCGTCATGGCCAGGTTGCGCGCCTGCGCGAAGCCGTCGGCGTAGAACTGCGCCGCGCCGGTGGCGCGCGTACTGGCCAGCCAGCCCGTCATCTGCGGCACGCCCACGGCCAGCAGAATGCCCAGCACCACCAGGCCGACCATCGACTCGATCAGCGTGAAGCCGCCTGCAAGGCGCCGGGGTGGGCTTACTGGGTACATGCGCCATCCTTGCGGTCGACCCAGCAAGTGTCTTTCTTGGTCCAGCCGGCCGGTGCGCCGGTGGTGGCGCGGGTACCGGCCTGGTCGATGGTATAAACGAACTCGGCAGCGCCCGCGCGGCCGGTTGCGGTCAGCACATAAGCGCTGGCGCTGGCGCTCGTCAGCGCGTAGGTAAAGTTCTTGGTGTCGGCAGGCTTGCCGGCAAAGCCCTCGTACGTTCGTTCGTTGGACCAGTACTGCTCAAGACGCGGCTGGGTCGACGCCAGGTCGCCATGGGCTTCAGCCAGGCGCGCGCGCAGGATGTAGCTATTGTAAGAAGGTAAGGCAATGGCGCTCAGGATGCCGATGACGGCCACGACGACCATGAGTTCGACGAGCGTAAAACCGGATTGACGTTGCTGCATGAAATTCTCCTGGGCGCCGGGCGCTGATGGCCGGGCTACATTTGTTGCTCGGCATGTTTCCAGGTGGAATCATAAATCATGTAGCTGTCATTTCCCTGAGGGAATGCTGACAAATCCCTGACAACTGCGCAAAAATGCGCTACTTGCTTGACGCAACAACATTGTTTCGGGGATTGCCGCGTTTGCCGCAGCCATCAAACAGGATGTCAGCCCGATATGCCAAAACGCACAACGACGTGCGTGCCACCGCCCGCTGCCCCGCCAATCGCCACGTCCGCGCCGTGAGCACGTGCGATGTCGCGCACGATCGCCAGCCCCAGGCCGCTGCCAGTGGACTTGTCATCGAGCCGCACGAAGCGCTCGAACACGGCGGCGCGCCGGGCGGCGGGAATGCCGGGACCGGAATCGACGACGGAAAACTGCGTCGCCCCGCCATCCACTCCGCAACCGACCGTCACCTGTCCGCCCTCCGGCGTATAGCGCAGTGCATTGTCGACCAGGTTGTCGATCAGATCGCGCAATTGAAAGGCGTCGCCCGTGACTGGCGCCGGTGCCAGCTCGAAGCCCAGGTCAATCTCCTTGCGCGCCGCCTTGTCGACGAAGAACTGGATCGATTCCTGCACCAGCAGCGCCAGGTCGAGCGGGCCGACATGGTCACCTGGCCGCCCTTCCCTCGCCCGCGCCAGCGCCAGCAACTGATTTACCTGGCGGATCATGCGCTCGTTGGCCAGGCCCATCATGGCAAGCGACGCCACGGTGTTGGCGTCCTGCGCGTGACGGGCATGCAGCCATTCGAGCTGCAGTTGCACGCCGGCCAGCGGCGTGCGGAGCTGGTGCGCCATGTCGGCCAGAAAGTCGCGCTGGGCCCGCGCGCCGGCCTCGACTTTGTCCAGCAGGTCGTTGAAGCCACTGACCACGGGCGCGATTTCATACGGCACCCCGTCGCCGGGAATGGGGGCGAGGTCGCCCGGTCCACGCCTGGCCAGCTCGGCGCGGATGCGTGCCAGCGGCCGCAAGCCATTGCCAACAGAAAGCCAGACGACGCCAACCAGCGTCAGCGTGCCGAGCGAGACCAGCACGACGAGAGAGCGCACGATGGCGGCGCGCACCTCGAGGCGCTGGCGCAATGTGTGGGCGACGCCGACGTGACGTACGCCGGTCGGCGTGGCCACAGCCAGCGCGACGACGCGCACCGGCTCGCCGTCAACCTCGGCGTCATACGCCGGCGCGCCGGGGCGCAATGGCGGAAAAGTCCTGCTTCCTTCGAGATGCCGGCCTCCCACGTCGCGCACGACGAACCAGGCGCGCTCACCCGTCGCTGCAGGGGCCACGGGTGGCAGGCTGGCCATACTGCCGGCGGCCACGCGGCCCGCCAACGCGGTGGCCGTGTCCATGAGGCCGGCGTCGAACGCCACCTGGGCGGGTGTCCAGGCCAGGCCCGCGACGAGCGCGGCGAGCACGAGATTGACAAGCAGAATCGGCCCGAGCAGCCATTTCAGCAGGCGCAGGCGGATGCTGTTCATCGGGAGGACTCGATCATGCAACCGCTTCGAGCAGGTAGCCGAAGCCGCGGATGGTGCGGATCGCCACGTCGGCGCCATCGAGCTTCAGGCGCAGGCGTGAGACATAGACTTCCACGGCATTGAGCGTGACATCGTCGCCCCACGGCAGGATGGCGTCGAGAATCTGCTGCTTGGAGACGACGCGGCCTGCCTGCTGCAGCAGGTATTCGAGCACGCCCCACTCGCGCACGGACAATTCAATAGCGCCTTCGCCGATACGTGCGCGGCGGGTGGCACTGTCGAGGCTCAGGCGACCCAGGGTCAGGACAGACGACGGCGACGCATGACGGCGGGCCAGCGCGCGAATGCGGGCGACCAGTTCGGCAGTAGCAAAGGGTTTGACCAGATAGTCGTCGGCGCCGGTTTCCAGGCCGCGGACGCGGTCTTCGACGGCGTCGCGGGCGGTCAGCAGGAGGACGGGGATTGCGCCACCACGCGCGCGCAGGCGGCGTACCACCTCGAAACCATCGATCCCGGGCAGGCCGATATCCAGCACGGCGACGTCGAATGTGGGGGTGGACTCGGCACGTTGCAAGGCGGTGTCAGCGGCAAGGCCGTCGCGCACCAGGTGCACGGTCATGTCCTGCGCAGCGAGCGCGCGCAGCAAACCGTCAGCGAGCACGGTATCGTCTTCGACCAGCAATATATGCAGCCCGATTTGCAGCCCCATTTGTAGGAATATCCTGTTTTGTGGACGATGAACATCACCGCCGGCACCCCGAATTATGCGTTATTTTTTGTTTCCATAACAAAATACAACGCCTTTTAGGGGCAAAACAGGCATTTCTCCCAGTAGGACTGGGCTGACACATGATGATGCTTGCAACCTACACCGGGGCGACTACATGTCTTATGTGCGGCAACAGACGGTAGACGTAAAGTACACACATCGCAACGAGGCAAGCACCATACGCCTTCTGACTTGCACCCGACGCACGATAGACCTAAGAGGACATAAAATGAACAACACTCAACTTGCTGGTATCACACAAAAAGCAAAAAGCCAGACCCCTGCCACGAGTGAGGCAATGAAGTCCCAGTCTAAACCGATCGTCAGCTATAGCGGCACCCAACAAAACGAATTGCTGGCAGCACTGCCACGCATGGACCTCGAAGAAATGTTCGACCACCTCGAACTGGTGGCGATGCCATTCGGTAAAGAACTGTTCGAGTATGGCAGCAAACTGGAATACGTGTATTTCCCGACAACGGCAATCGTGTCGCTGCTGTACGTGATGGAAGATGGCGCCACGACCGAAATCGCTGTCGTCGGCCACGAAGGTGCAGTCGGTGTGTCGCTGTTCATGGGTGAGCGCGCTACCTGCTCGGCTGTCGTGCAAAGCGCTGGCTACGGTTATCGCCTGCGCACCCAGTACCTGCGTGACGCCTTCAACCGCGGCGGCGCCCTGCCACAACTGCTGATGCGCTACACCAATGCCCTGTTCGCCCAGATGGCACAGAACGCAGTCGGCGGCCGTCACAGCTCGATCGAACAGAAGCTGTGCCGCTGGTTGCTCGATCGTCTGGATCGTTCAGCAAGCAACGAACTGAAAGTGACCCAGGAACTGATCTCGATTATGCTGGGTGTGCGCCGCGAGAGCATCACTGCTGCCGCCGGCAAGCTGCAAGACGAAGGCCTGATCCAGTACCGTCGCGGCAACATCACCGTACTCGACCGTGCTGGCCTGGAAGACTACGCTGGCGAATGCTACAAGGTTGCCAAGTCGGAATACGACCGCCTGCTGTCGGACGTCGCACGCTAAGTCATCAACCCGGGTTCGCTGCCCCGTGCGGTAGCGAATCCTGATATTCCGGCCCTGCACTCTGCGTCAGGGCCGGCGGTGTGTAAACGGTGCCTGCCACCTCATTGCCGCCCGGCGCCAATGCCGGAATCAGCGCGCGAACACACGTTCCAACGTCATTCACTCCCCGCTCCACCACTAACGTACCGCCCAATAGCAAGGCGCGTTCACGCATGCCAAGCAAGCCATGGGATTTCGTTCCGGTCAGCATGCCATCAGGGATGCCGATCCCATCGTCGGTAATTTCCAGACCCCATCCAGTCGGCTCGCGCGTCAGATTCACGATGACATTGCGCGCCTTCGCATACTTGGCGATGTTGTTGAGCGCCTCCTGCGTGATGCGGAACAGGGCGATGGCCTGCGTCGGACCAGCTTCATCGACATCGGCATCGATCAGCGCATCACAATCGAGCGACGTCACGTGCGCATAATCGGCGCAATAACTTTGCAGCGCCGCCGACAAGCCCATATTGTCGAGCAGGCTCGGTCGCAGGTTTTCGATGATGCGGCGCTTGAGCTGCACGGTGTCGACCAGCGTGCGGCGCGCACGGCCCAGCTTATCCGCCAGATCCGGTTCATTCGCCCGCAAGCGATCAATGACGGTGGCCAGGTCAATGCCGATTGCCGTCAGGTTGGCGCCCATCTCGTCGTGCAGTTCGCGTGCAAGCCGTGATTTTTCTTCTTCCGACACGCGAATCAGGTGGCGCGACAGGACGGACAATTGCGCCGTACGTTCCGCAACAATGTGCTCGAGACCGTCGTTCGTCTGCTGCAACGCATGCTCGGCATCCAGGCGCGCCCCGAAGGCACGCTGCACCAGCTTGTAAAAGAGCAGCAGGATAATGATGGCCGCGACATTGATGCTGACACCAAACAGGGCGGCATGCCGATACTGCTGATAAAAACCGGCGGTGCGCGACTTGACTAACTCATTCTGTTCACGCGCCATGATCACCACTTGCAGGCGGATTTCATCCATTTCCGCGCGCTCGTCCGGTGACGCAGCATTCGCAACGATGTCATCCAGGCCACCGTGGCGGAATACGTCGAGCGACTGATTCAGCAAGGCGAGCTTGCGCTGGACCAGCGCGCGCAACTGCGCCAGATTGCGGGTTTGAGAAGGATTATCGGCGAGCAGCACGCCAAGTGCGCGCAACTGGGCATCGATCTGCTGCGGCGCGCCGCGCAGCGGGCTCAGATACACCGGATCGTTCGACAGGAAATAGCCACGCAGACTCGATTCGGCATCCGTGACGAGGAGATTCAGGTATTGCAGCTCGTCGGAGACCTGGGCAGTCTGCGCCTGGAGCAGATTGGCGTCGCGCAAATCATCGAGATTGCGCAGCAAGAATACGCCATTGAGCACAAGGAGCACCACGCAGACGAGGCACAGCACCGACTTGTGAAGAGGAAGACGACGGGCCGGGCGGTCCGCCCAGGTGGTAGAAAAATACATCCAGACATCCTTTCACGCAGACAACGCGGCCTCGCATTCTACCTGTAAGGACGTATTGTTGCGCCGCAAAATGGCCTGACGTAACTATTTGTTGCAGTTAATGCTGTTGAATAGTGCTGACTTCGTATTAACACCGCCCCAATGACAAAACGCGCCGAAGCGCGTTGTGGGACCAATCCGATACGAAACATCAGCGCGCGCTTAGTCGAGCAGATTGTTCTTCATGGCATAGTAGGTCAAGTCGGAGTTGGACTGCAGGCCCATTTTTTCCATGATCCGGGTGCGGTAGGTCGACACGGTCTTGATCGACAGCGACAGCGCATTGCCGATATCGGACACGGTGGCGCCCTTCGCCAGACGCAGGAACACCTGGAACTCGCGATCGGACAGCTCGGTGTGCAGCGCCGTGTTCGGATCGCGGTCAAAACTCTGGGCCAGCAATTCACCGACGGTGGACGAGACGTAACGCCGGCCCTGGAATACGGTGCGCACGGCCGTCTTGAGCTCGTCCGCTTCGCATTCCTTGTTCAGGTAACCGTTCGCACCCATCTTGAAAAGGTTCAGCGCGTATTGCTGCGCCGGATAACCCGACAGAATCAACACCGGCAGGTTGGGCTGACCCTGACGAATCGTGCGCAGGATGTCGATGCCGCTTTGGTCTGGCATGGCGATGTCGAGCAGCAGCACGTCGCAAATCTCGCGACGCGCGATATCCAGTGCCTCACGGCCCGTAGCGCCTTCGGCCACGACTTCAAAGTCGCCCGACGACGAAAAAATCTGCTTGAAACCTGCTCGTACTATCTGGTGATCGTCACAAATGGCAACGCGTATCATTGTCTTCCCTTAAATTTTCCTTGCGCAGGAAAGTGCCGGATCTGCTCCGCCCGGTTGATGCGTGTCATTCAGCATCGCGCGAGTGACATTTTAACACTCCGCGGCCTGCCTTCAACAGCAGTACGAATGCATGAGTGATCAAACGTGGTGCTTGACCCGGCGACGACCCGCTGCCTGCGGGGCCGCGAGCGAACCGGCGCAGTCTGGTGCGGCGATCTGGTCGATGGCGTGAGGTGCTGGCCTGCACTAAGGTGCTGGCTGCGATCCGTGTTTCAGCAGATCGAGAATATCCAGCAAGCCGGCGCGCAGTTTGTCGCCATCGATGGCCGGTGGGGCGTCGCGCAGGCGCTCTTCGTCGAGCTCAGCCACCACGGTGGCGCGGTGGTCGAGCCGGTTGCGGGCGCCGCTGATGGTGAAGCCCTGCTCGTACAGCAATTCGCGAATGCGCCGGATCAACAGCACTTCGTGGTGCTGGTAATAGCGGCGGTTGCCACGACGTTTGACAGGCTTGAGCTGGGTGAATTCTTGCTCCCAGTAGCGCAACACATGGGGTTTGACACCGCACAGCTCACTGACTTCCCCAATCGTGAAATAACGTTTGGCCGGAATCGGTGGCAACACGGTCAGTTCGGTCTTGTTTGGTCGGTCGTTCATCGTTTAATCAGGCTGCGCGCGCCATCGAACCCGAGCCCGAATTGCCCGGCCCGGCTTCTTCCACCATGGCCTTGAGCTTCTGGCTGGCGTGGAACGTCACGACGCGGCGTGCCGTAATGGGAATTTCTTCCCCGGTTTTCGGATTGCGGCCAGGCCGCTGCGGCTTGTCGCGCAACTGGAAATTGCCAAAGCCCGACAGCTTGACGGCTTCGCCGCGCTCGAGTGCATTGCGGATCTCGTCGAAGAAGGTCTCGACCATGTCCTTGGCTTCGCGCTTGTTCAGCCCGACCTGCTCGAACAGCAGTTCGGCCAACTCGGCTTTGGTCAGCGTGGGCAATGACTGCTCTGCCTCTTTACGCACGCGCGCCACCAGCATTGCACGATCCAGGTCGGCCACGAGGGCTTCCTGGAACACGGTCGAATCAACGTCGTTATTGTTAATTTTGAGGCCCTGCCCGTAAGTCAAACGATGCCGCAGCGACAGCAACACGGCTTGGGACCCGTGTGCTGTCAGCCTGGAGATGCATATTATGCACGCAGCTTCGCGTTCAGTTTGGTTGAAGCAGTAGCGAGCACCGCCGCCATGATGGCGTCGACCGCATCGTCCTGCAGTGTCGATTGAGTATCTTGCAAGCTAAAGCGGAAAGCAAGGCTTTTTTCATCCGCTTCGAGACCCTTACCGCGATATTCATCAAACAAAACAACGGCTTGCACGATCTTTCCCATAGGATTTACTGCGATTTCAGCAGTAAAAGCGTCCAGTACGGACTGGGCCGGCACGTCCTGTTTTACGACCAGCGCGAGGTCGCGCGTGGCGCCCGGGAACTTGGAAATCTCGGCATAGACCGGCACGACGCGACCGCGCAATGCTTCAGCATCGACCTCGAACACGACCGGTGCTTGCGGCAGATCATACTTTTGCAGCCAGCGCGGGTGCAGCTCGCCGATCACGCCGATCTGCTGGTCGCCGAGCATGACGTTGGCCGAGCGGCCCGGGTGCAGCGCTGGATGTTCGGCAGTGGAGAAACGCAGCTGGCGCGGCGCGAACAGTGCTTCGAGATCGGCCTTCAGATCGAAGAAGTCGACGGCGCGCGTGGCGACGTCCCACTGCTCGTCGAGCGCAGGGCCGTAGGCAATCGCGGCGACGCGCTTTGGCTGGTCGTAACCGGCCACCGTCAGCGGACCATCCATGACCGACGCGTTGCGCTTGAACACGCCGCCGACTTCGAACGCGCGCACGCGGCCAGCCTTGCGGTTGATGTTGTAGCGCACGTTGGCGACCAGACTGCCGATCAGCGACGAACGCATCACGCTGAGCTGGCTGGCAATCGGGTTCTGCAGGCGGATCGGCTCGAGGTTGCCGGCGAAATCCTGTTCCCACGTGCTTTCGACAAAGCTCATGTTGACCACTTCCTGGAAGCCCAGGTCGGCCAGCTGGTGGCGGATCGCGAACAGCGAGCGGGTGTTTTCCGGCTCGATCAGCATCGCGCTCGGCGCCGTTGGCGGCCGGGTTGGAATGTTCTCGAAGCCATAGACGCGCGCGACTTCCTCGATCAGGTCTTCCTCGATCTCGATGTCGAAGCGGTAGGTCGGCGCCGTCACGTGGAACACGCCCTCTTCTTGCACGAAGCCCAAATGCAGGCGCGTGAAGATGTCGGCGATCACGGCATCGGTCAGCGGCACGCCGATCACTTGCGCGGCGCGCGCCGTGCGCAGCACGACCGGCGCACGCACCGGCAGGTTGACGATCTGGTCGTCGATCGGGCCAACCTTGCTGTCCGGCGTGCCGCAGATGTCGATCAGAAGCGCCGTGATGCGCTCGAGGTGCTCGGGCACGGTCGCGTAGTCGACGCCACGCTCGAAGCGGTGCGCGGCATCGGTCGAGAAATTGAAGCGGCGGGCACGGCCCTGGATGGCGTTCGGCCACCAGAATGCCGCTTCCAGATAGATATCGGTGGTGTCGAGCGAAACGGCGGTCGAATCGCCGCCCATGATGCCGGCCAGCGATTCGATCTGTGCTTCATCGGCGATCACGCCGACCCACTCGTCAATGGCAACGGTGTTGCCATTGAGAAGCTTGAGGGACTCTCCGGCCTTGCCCCAGCGTACGTCGAGGCTGCCGTGGATCTTGGCCAGGTCGAACACATGCGACGGACGGCCGACTTCGAGCATCACGTAATTGGAGATGTCGACCAGGGCCGATACCGAGCGCTGGCCGCTGCGTTCCAGGCGACGCTTCATCCAGTCGGGTGTGGCCGCGCGCGCATTCAGGCCGCGGATCACGCGGCCGGCGAAACGGCCGCACAGGTCCGGCGCCGACACCTTGACGGGCAGGATCTCATCGCTGTTGACCGCGACCGTGCGGGTCGGCTCGAGCGTCAGCGGTGCGCCGGTCAGGGCTGCCACTTCGCGTGCCACACCCAGCACGGACAGGCAGTCGGCCTTGTTCGGCGTGAGCTTGATCGTAAACTTCAGGTCGTCCAGGCCCAGGTAGTCGCGGATGCTCTGGCCCACCGGCGCGTCGGCCGGCAGTTCCATCAAGCCATTGCTTTCTTCAGAGATGCCGAGCTCTTTGCTCGAGCACATCATGCCCTGCGACTCGACGCCGCGCAGCTGGCCAACCTTGATTTCAAACGGCTTGCCATCGGCGCCTGGCGGCAGCACGGCGCCGGCTTTCGCGCAGATCGCTTTCATGCCGGCGCGCACGTTCGGCGCGCCGCACACGATATTGAGCAAGGTGCCGGTGCCGACATCGACCTGACACACGTTCAGGCGGTCGGCGTTCGGGTGCTTGACCACTTCCTTGACCTCGGCCACGACGACGTTCGAGAACGGTGGTGCGACCGCTTCGACCTCTTCGACTTCGAGGCCCGACATGGTGAGCAGGTGCGACAGCGCGCCGGAGTCGATCTGCGGATTGACGATCGAGCGGAGCCAGTTTTCGGAGAATTGCATAATCTTTGTGCCTCAGCGTCGAATTAATTGAACTGCTTCAGGAAACGCAGGTCGCCTTCGTAGAACAGGCGCAAATCGCTGAT
The DNA here is from genome assembly GCF_059685955.1 of Telluria sp. LT2P80. NCBI lineage: Bacteria > Pseudomonadati > Pseudomonadota > Betaproteobacteria > Burkholderiales > Oxalobacteraceae > Telluria > Telluria sp. LT2P80. Next base: position 512,470 of record NZ_JCASIO010000003.1, read on the forward strand.
TCCATAACGCAGCATCGTCAGGCGCTCGAGGCCGGAGCCGAACGCGAAGCCGATGAATTTTTCCGGGTCGAGCCCGAAGTTGCGCACCACCGTCGGGTGCACCTGGCCGGCGCCCGACACCTCGAGCCAGCGGCCCTTGAGCGGACCGGAGCCGAACGCGATGTCGATCTCGGCCGACGGTTCGGTAAACGGGAAATACGACGGGCGGAAGCGCACTTGCAGGTCGTCGGTCTCGAAGAAGGCCTGGACGAAGTTCAGGTACACGCCCTTGAGGTCGGCGAAGCTGATGTTTTCGCCAATCCACAGGCCTTCGACCTGGTGGAACATCGGCGAGTGGGTGGCGTCGCTGTCGACACGGTAGGTGCGACCGGGCGCGATGACCTTGATCGGTGGCGTATGGGTGCGGGCGTAGCGCACCTGCATCGGGCTCGTGTGCGTGCGCAGCAGCAGCGGCTTGCCGGTGCTGTCATTGCCGTCGATGTAGAAGGTGTCCTGCATCGAACGCGCCGGGTGATTCTCGGGGCTGTTCAGTGCAGTGAAGTTGGTCCAGTCGTTTTCGATCTCGGGGCCGTCGGCCACGTCGAAACCGATTGAGCGGAAGATCTGCTCGACGCGTTCCCAGGTGCGCATCACCGGGTGGATGCCACCCTTCGAGCGGCCTCGGCCGGGCAGCGTCACGTCAATGGCTTCCATGGACAGGCGCGCCTGCAGCTGCGCCTCGGCGAGCGCATCGCGGCGCGCGGTCAATGCCTGTTCGATTTGTTCTTTGGCGGCATTGATCAGGGCGCCCTGCGCCTTGCGCGCATCGGGGTCGAGCTTGCCCAGACCCTTCATCAGGTCGGTCACCTGGCCGGTCTTGCCCAGGTACTTGGCTTTCGCATTTTCAAGCGCGGCGGCGTCTGGCGCCTCCGCGAAATCGGCACGGGCCGCGACGACGAGTTCTTCCAGGTTCATGCTTGTTCTTTTCCTGTTTTTCGTTGGCGGGAGACGCCAGAATCAAAAACGGGGCACAGGTGTGAACCTTGCCCCGCTTCTTTGTGCACCACGCCCGGTGAAGGGCGCGGCACCAACTTGCTTAACCGCTTAACGAATCAAGCAGCCAGCTTGGCCTTGACGGCGCTGACAATCGCGGCGAATGCCGGCTTGTCATGCACAGCCATGTCGGCCAGGACTTTACGGTCCAGTTCAATCGCGGACTTCTTCAGGCCGTTCATGAACACGCTGTAGGTCATGCCGTGCGAACGCGATGCCGCGTTGATACGGGTGATCCACAGTGCGCGGAAGACGCGCTTCTTGTTGCGACGGTCACGGTATGCGTATTGGCCAGCGCGCATGACTGCTTGCTTGGCAACACGATATACCTTGCTGCGACGACCGCGGTAACCTTTGGCAAGGTCAAGAACCTTCTTATGACGGGCACGTGCTGTAACCCCACGTTTAACTCTAGGCATAGTAGCTCCTTAGTGTGAGATTAAGCAGATGGCATCATGCGGTAGACGGACGTGACGTCTGCTGCATTGATGTTGCGGGTGCCGCGCAGTTGGCGCTTGTTCTTGGTGGTCTTCTTGGTCAGGATGTGACGCTTGAACGCCATACCCGATTTCACAGTACCACCTGGACGCACGCGAAAACGTTTCTTCGCGCTGCTTTTGGTTTTCATTTTTGGCATAGTCATCTGCCCTCGCGGACAGTCTCATATGTAACAGGATTGCAGGTGGCAGCGACGCTGCTCTTAGATGCCTACTTTCACTTGTTTTGCAGCAGACGCAGAGCCTGCTACAACCTGCTTGTCGCAAACAGGAATCGAAGATTGTAGCACAGCTTCTACACGCTGCGATAGCCGACAGAAAGAAACACTGCTAGCCGGCGACACCGGGCGTACGGACGCAATAAAGCCGGGCCGGGCTGCAGACACTGCCTGCAACGCGGACCCGGCTCTGGATGCTCCCGGCGAAGAATTACTTCTTCTTCCTCGGCGCGACCACCATGATCATCTGGCGACCTTCGAGTTTCGGGAACTGCTCCACCTGACCGACTGCATCGAGATCCGTGCGCAGACGCTCGAGCACACGCATACCGATATCCTGGTGGGCCATTTCACGACCGCGGAAGCGCAGCGTGATCTTGGCTTTGTCGCCTTCTTCCAAGAACTTGATGAGGTTACGCAACTTGATGTTGTAGTCGCCATCATCGGTACCTGGACGGAATTTGACTTCCTTGACCTGGATGATCTTCTGCTTGAGCTTCGCCTCATGCGCCTTTTTTTGCTCCGAATACTTGAACTTGCCGTAGTCCATCAGGCGGCAGACCGGCGGGACCGCGTTTGGCGCGATCTCGACCAGGTCGACGTTCAGTTCTTCGGCCATGCGAAACGCGTCGGCCAGACTAACGATGCCCAATGGCTCGTTCTCTACGCCGTTCAAACGCATTTCGGGATGAGTGATCTCGCCATTGATGCGATTATTCTTGTCAGTAGCTATGTTGTTTCCTTTGAACGTATTGAAATTTGGCCGGGATTACTTGGTCTTGGCGGCGACTTCGCCCACCAGACGTTCCACGAGTGCATCGACGGACATTACGCCCAGATCGACATTGCCTCGGGCTCGCACAGCCACGGTATTCGCGTCTTTTTCTTTATCCCCAACAACGAGGATGTACGGCAGTTTTTGGACGGAATGTTCACGTATTTTATAGGTGATCTTCTCATTGCGCAAATCAGCGTGAACACGCAGGCCTGCCGCACGCAGCTTGGCCTCGACTTCTTTTACGTAATCGCCTTGCGCATCCGAGATGTTGAGCACCGCCACCTGCACCGGCGCCAGCCAGAGCGGCAACGCGCCAGCGTAGTTTTCGATCAGGATGCCGATGAAACGTTCCATCGAACCGACGATCGCACGGTGCAGCATCACCGGCACGCGACGGGTGTTGTCTTCTGCGACATACTCGGAACCGAGGCGGCCCGGCATCGAGAAGTCGACCTGCACGGTGCCGACCTGCCATGGACGGCCGAGGCTATCCTTCAGGTGGTATTCGATCTTCGGACCATAGAACGCGCCCTCGCCCGGCAATTCGGTCCAGGTCACGCCGCAGGCACGCAGCGCCGAGCGCAGCGATTCTTCGGCCTGGTCCCAGACCTCGTCCGAACCGATGCGGCTGTCGGGACGCAGCGCCAGCTTGACGTCGATGTTGGCAAAGCCGAAGTCGTCATACACGGCCATCGCCTGGGCGTGGAACGACGTGACTTCGCGCTCGACCTGCTCTTCGGTACAGAAGATGTGGCCGTCATCCTGGGTAAAGCCGCGCACGCGCATCAGGCCGTGCAGCGCGCCGGACGGCTCGTTGCGGTGGCACTGGCCGAATTCGCCGAAGCGCAGCGGCAGGTCGCGATACGAGCGCATGCCCGAGTTGTAGATCTGCACGTGGCCCGGGCAATTCATTGGCTTCAATGCGTACGAACGGCTCTCCGACTCGGTCGTGAACATATTGTCGCGGTAGTTTTCCCAGTGACCGGTCTTTTCCCACAGCGTGCGGTCGAGAATCTGCGGCGCCTTCACTTCGCTGTAGCCGGCGACCTGGTACTTGTGGCGCATGTACTGCTCGACTTGCTGCCAGATGGTCCAGCCCTTCGGATGCCAGAACACCAGGCCCGGGGCTTCTTCCTGGAAGTGGAACAGGTCCAGCGACTTGCCGAGTTTGCGGTGATCGCGCTTTTCGGCTTCTTCGAGCATGTGCAGGTACTGCTCCTGGTCTTCCTTCTTGGTCCAGGCGGTGCCGTACACGCGCTGCAGCATCTCGTTCTTCGAGTCGCCGCGCCAGTAGGCGCCCGCCAGCTTCATCAGCTTGAAGACTTTGAGCTTGCCGGACGATGGCACGTGCGGGCCGCGGCACAGATCGGTGAAACTGCCTTCGGTGTACAGGGAGACATCCTCGTTCGCCGGGATCGAGGCAATGATTTCCGCCTTGTAGTGCTCGCCGATCGATTTGAAGTAGTCGACGGCCTCGTCACGCGGCAGCACCTTGCGGGTGACCGGCTCGTCCTTCTTGGCCAGCTCGGTCATCTTCTTTTCGATGGCGGTCAGATCGTCCGGAGTAAACGGGCGCTTGTACGAGAAATCGTAGTAGAAGCCGTTTTCGATGACCGGGCCGATCGTCACCTGCGCCTCAGGGAACAGTTCCTTGACCGCGTGCGCGAGCAGGTGGGCGGTCGAGTGACGGATCACGTCCAGGCCTTCCGGATCGCGGTCGGTGACGATCGCGAGATCGGCATCGGCGTCGATCAGAAACGACGTGTCGACCACTTTGCCGTTGACCTTGCCGGCCAGCGCGGCCTTGCCCAGGCTCGGGGCAATGCTCTGCGCTACCTGCGCCACCGTCACGGGACCGTCAAACTGGCGGCTGGAACCATCGGGAAGTCGGACGTTCAACATGCTGTACTCCAATCGTGGCGCCGCGCGCCGTTAAATAACAAGAATCAAGGATAGTAAAATCTGGACGAAAAAAAACGCGGGCTAGCCGCGTTGATTCGTTGTGTTAAGCAAAAGCACACCCCTTCGCGTCTAGCGATTCCCCCACAACGTCGTTGTAGTTCGCGGTGTCATAACCGTGGTGCCTTTCTCGCTCTTACTGATGTTCTGGTGGGCGGTGCAGAATTCGAATCTGCGACCCCTTGGATGTCGACCAAGTATTCTAACCAGCTGAACTAACCGCCCGATGCCGCCATTATAGGGACCCGATGCGGGAACTGCAACCCTCGCACAAAATTTATTGCTGACCAGCTCACCATGCTGCACGGGCGCCGATGATTTACACTGGTGCCCCATCCGAATATTGAATGCATTGGCGATGACGTACAAGCTGCACGACCCTTCCCACCTGCATGCCCACCTCGACGGTGACGCACGCCATTCCCATTCCATCGAAGCGCGCAGCCAGAAGGCGCTGGCATTCGCGATGGGCCTGACACTGCTGTTTGCGCTGATCGAGGTGATCACCGGCTTCGTCTCCAACTCGCTGGCCCTGATCTCGGACGCCGGCCATATGGTCACCGACGCCGCGGCCCTCGGCCTGGCCCTGCTCGCACAGATGATCGCCAAGCGCCCACCCTCGGCGCGCCACTCGTTCGGCTTCGTGCGCGCCGAAGCCCTGGCCGCGTTCGTCAACTGCCTGGTGATGCTGGCCCTGGTGGGCTGGATCGGCTGGGAAGCCATCCAGCGCCTGATCCATCCGGAGCCCGTCAAGGGCGGCATCGTGCTGGTCGTGGCTGCCCTGGGTGCCTCGATCAACCTGCTGGTTGCCTGGATCCTGTCGCGCAACAACGACAGCATCAACACGCGCGCCGCGCTCGTCAATGTGATGGGCGACCTGCTCGGCTCGCTGGCCGCGATCGCGTCCGGCGCCATCATCTATTTCACCGGGTGGTTGCGGGCCGACCCGATCCTGTCGATTTTCGTTGCCCTGCTGATCCTGCGCTCGACGAGCGGCATCCTGCGCGAGTCATATCACTTCCTGATGGAAGGTGTGCCGCACAAGATCGACTTCGTCCGGGTCGGCGCGGACATGGCCACCGTCGATGGCGTGCTGGGCGTGCACGACATGCACGTCTGGGACATGTCGCCCGGCCACCCGGCGCTGATTGGCCACATCGAGATCCGCAGCCTGGAGCAATGGCCAGCCGTGCTGGAAGCCGTGCGCGCGATGCTGCGTGAGCGCCATGGCATCGACCACGTGACGCTGCAGCCGGAGGCGGCCGGCGGCAAATCGCTGTGAAACCGATCGTGGCAATCGGCAGCTAACCAATCGTGTAAGCACAGGCCGACTCAGCACGGGCGCGTGCGCTGATACCTCCATCCTGCATTCAGCGACATAATGCAGCGATGGACCTTACACCAAACGTATTCGATACCCTCATCATCGGCGGCGGGCCGGGTGGCCTGACCGCCGCCATCTACCTGCGCCGGTTCACCCGCAATGTCGCCCTGGTCGACAAGGGCAACAGCCGTCTGGCCTGGATTCCCGTCTCGCACAATTACCCGGGCTTCCCGGACGGGATCAATGGCAAGCTGCTGCTCGACCAATTGCGCTGCCAGCTCGGCAAGTATGGCGGCCACGTGATTCCCGGTGAAATCAGCAACCTGCGCATCGACGACGGCCTGTTCATCGCCGACTGCACGAGCCCGGAGGGCGACGTCACCGAAATGCGCGCCTACACGGTGCTGCTGGCCACGGGCGTGGCCGACGTCGGCATGCCGGTCGAGCGCTGGGACGAAGCGGTGGCCAGCGGTGCGGTGCGCCTGTGCCCCGTGTGCGACGGCTACGATGTGATCGACAAGCGCATCGCCGTGGCCACGGCCGAAGTCAATCCGGTCGGCCACGCCCTCTTCATGCGCAGCTTCAGCCGCGACGTGCTGCTGTTCGAGCGAGCCGACGAGTCGGTGGTCGACGCCGACCAGCATGCCCAGCTGCAGGCGGCGAACGTGCAGCATATCGCATCACCGCTGGCCGGCGTCACACTGACCGACGATCTGAAACCCGTCCTGCACACGCGCGACGGGCAATCCTATGAATGCGATGTGTTCTACCCGATGCTGGGCGAGAATGCGCGCTCTGCCCTGGCGGCCAACCTGGGCGCCGAAACGGTTGAATGCGACACGCTGACCGTGGATGACCATTGCCGCACGGCGGTGCCGGGGCTGTACGCCATTGGGGATGTCACGCGCGGGCTGAACCAGATCACGGTGGCAACCGGCCAGGCAGCGATTGCCGCGACGACGATCCACAACACGCTGCCGTGGGCGCTGCGCTAAAGGGTTAAGGTCTACAGGCCGCCGGCCAGCTTGCGGCGCCGCTCGATCGCCGCCTGCGCGGCCGTGTCGCCCGCCGCTTCGGCACGTTGCGCCTGCACACCCAGCCACGCCAGCAGCGGCCGGCGCCAGCCCTGGGTCGAGGCCGTGTCAACCGCCAGCGCAATCCCCGCCGGCGTGATGCGGCGCGCCTTGAACTGCGCGCCAGCAGCAACCAGCCGCGCCAGTGGATCGGCGATGCTCTCCAGCGCGCCGCCGCCAACCACAGCCCGATGCTGCTCAGGCAGCAGCGCAACATCCAGTCCATCCCACTGCCCCGCCAGATACGCGGCGTACGCGCGCTGTGCCGGTGTGGCGTCAGGCGCCAGCGCCGCGTAACCCGGACAATCCTCGAACACCAGACTGGCTACCTGCGCCGCGCAGCGCACCAGCTCCACCTGGGCCACATGGTCGGCTCGGCCAGTGGCAGTCGTCTCGGCGCGCGCTTCGCGGAACTCGGCATTCGACGCGGCCGTGTGCCCTTTCAGGTAGTCGTCCACCGACGCGTCGAGCGCGCCCTTGGCGTTCGCCTGCCAGTCGGGCGGCAACGGTTTGCTCGCGCAGCCGGCCAGCAAGGCAGCGATCAACAATGGAAAGGTCTTCATGGCAGCTTGATCTCCGGATTGGTGCGCGCGAACGGCCACTTGCGGTTGATTTCCTCGACCAGGCGATTCACCTTGCGCAGGCTGGCGTCGACGTCGCCGCGCAATGCGCTCAGGTCTTCGGTCGCTTCGCGCGTGTTGGCGCCGACGGCTTGCGCCTCGACCAGCACCGCGTCGACCTTTTTCAGTGTGGCGCTCGCGTCCTTGAGCACGACGTCGAGCTGACGCACGGCCGTCTGGGCGTCATCCATCACGCCGGCCTGGCCGAATACGCGCTGGTCGGCCTTGGCCAGGATCACGTTGACGCGGTCCAGCGCTTCCATCAGCTTCTTCGCTTCTTCGTCGCCACCGAGTGCGCCACCGAGCACGCCATAGCGCCCCGACATGCGGCCCGTCACGGCCGACAGGTTCGACAGGCTGGTGTTCACGTCCGAGCCGGACGAGGTCATCGTTTCCAGATTTTCCAGCAGCCCGCGCGCCGTAGCGACGATGCGCGGGATTTCCGCGGTCGCGTCGCCGCGCAGCACGGTGCGGGTCGAGTCGGCCGGCAGCGGCGCATCGGTCAGCACGCCCGTGTAGGCGCGCAGGCGCGTTTCGCCGACGATGCTCGACTCCAGCGTAAACACGCTCGAGGCGCGCAGCCACTTGGCGTCCTTGCTCTGGACATCGACCAGGATATTCACCTTGCCGGTATCGGCCAGTTCGACCTGGCGCACGCGCCCGATCGGAAAGCCGGCAAACGTCATGTCCATGCCGGGAATGACGCCAGTCGAATCGTCGGCCACGAGCGTCAGGCGCTGGGTCGGCTCGAACACGCCGCGCGCGTACATCACATAGAACACGAAACCGCAGATCATCAGCCCCAGAAAAACGAGGAGGATCACGGCCTTGGTTTCGACATGCTTCGGCTCGTCGGGAAGCGCGTTATCGGGAATCTGGTCCGTCATGTAATGTGGGTCCTGTCAATCAGATGTATTTCAGTGCAAGCGAGGCCGCCTCGATCACGATCAGCACGAACAGCAGGCGCAGTGCGCCCGGCTGCACGGTCGAGACCAGGCGCCGTGGATAACGCTGCAATTCGAGAATGGCCGCCGTCGGAATCAGCGCCACGGCCAGGCCGAACAGCACCGTCTTGAGCACGAAGCCGGCGGTGACGGTTGGCGCGAATACGCGCCCCACGGTGCGGGTATAGTCGCCCAGGCCCCACGGCGAGACGCCGTAGACGTTCAGGTAGGCCAGCAGCAACACGACGATGGATGTAACCAGCGCCAGCGTCAGCACCGACACCGCATTCGCGATCAACTGCGGCACCAGGTCGCTGCGCATACGGCGCAGCGCATCGTCGCTGGCGCCACGTGCCGGCAGCGCGCGGCGGGCCAGGCCCAGCGCCGATGCGTCGAACGCCATGCTGGCGCGCAGCGCGACGAACAGCGCCGCGCACAGGGGAATGAGTTCGAGCACCAGCACCCGCACCACCATCTCGAGCGCAAAGCCAGACAAGCCGTAGCTCTTGGCCGTGACCAGCACGATGCGGATGATGACGAGGCTGACCAGGCACGCGGCCAGCGTGAACCAGGGCAGCACTTGCCAGGTGCTGGCATGGATGTGGCGCGCGGTGGCGTGGAAGCGCTCGCGCTGCCAGGTGGATGGCGAGAATGCCAGCACGATGGCCACCGCACCCAGATGGATCATGTACCACCAGCTGCGCAGATAGCGTTTGACGTGCGCGAACCAGAGTTCGGGATGGGCAATTGAAGGAAGCGAGCGCGGCATGGGCTGAATGATACTGCGGTTGCGGCAGGCTGCGCGGCACGGTGACAAATGATTACGTCACCTCGCCGCACAGGGGGATAATGCTACTGCTACTGCCGCTTCGCCTCCATCACGCCGCCCACTTCCATGATCGCCGCCAGCGCCTTCTGCGCCTGTGCCGTCGACCCGATTTCGGCCGTGAAGATCATGCGCGCTTGCCCTTTGGCGCTTTGCGTGTTCACCCCGATCACATTGATCTTCTCGCGCGAAAAGACTTCGGAGATATCGCGCAGCAGCCCTTGCCGGTCCTGCGCCAGAATGAACAGGTCGACCGGGTAGACGGTCTCGTTTCCGGCTGAACCCCATTCGGTCTGGATGACGCGCTCCGGCGACTTGGCCTGCATCTCGGAGAAGTTCTTGCACGTCAGCCGGTGGATCGACACGCCCTTGCCGCGCGTGACGAAGCCGATGATCGGATCGGGCGGCGCCGGCTTGCAGCACTTGGCGAGCAAGGTCATCAGCCCTTCGGTGCCCAGCACCAGCACGCCCGACTTGGCGCCCTGCTCCACGCTCGAGGCGCGGCTCTTGTTGTCGAACTTCGGCTCCTCAACGGGCGCCGGTTCGTCGCCATCGTGCAGCGCCGCTTCCACGTGGCGCAGGCTGAATTTGTCCTTGCCCACTTCGATGAACAGTTCGTCCACCTTGGCAAAGCCCAGTTTCTGCGCGAGCAGTTCCAGGTTAACGGCGGTCTTGCCTTCGCGCTGGAGCGATTTTTCAACGAGCGCGCGGCCGTGGGCCAGCGTTTCGGCCTGGTCCAGCGCGTGGAACCAGGCGCGGATCTTCGAGCGCGTGCGGCTGCTGACCGCGTAGCCGGGGCTGAGCCAGTCGCGCGACGGGCCCTGGTTGCCGCTCGATCCCTTGGCCGTGATGATTTCGCAGGTCTGGCCGTTTTTCAGTTGCGTATTGAGCGGCACCATCACGCCATCGATGCGCGCGCCGCGGCAGCGGTGGCCGACATCGCTGTGCAGGTGGTACGCGAAGTCGATCGGCGTGGCGCCCACCGGCAGTTCGAGCACCCGCGCCTGCGGCGTCAGCACGAAGATGCGGTCGTCGAGCGTCGTGGCCTTGAGCTTTTCGACCCATTCGCGCTGCAGTTCTTCCTGACCCGACACCGCATCGGACACGTCGGTCTTCCACGCCAGCAGCTGGCGCAGCCAGGCGATCTTTTCGTCGTATTGCTGGCTCTTGAAGTTCGAGCCCCCTTCTTCTTTATAACGCCAGTGCGCGGCGATGCCGTATTCGGCAAAGTTGTGCATCTCTTGTGTGCGGATCTGCACTTCGAGTGGCCGGCCGTCTTCGGCCATGACCACCGTGTGCAGCGAGCGGTAGCCGTTGGGTTTCGGGCGCGAGATATAGTCGTCGAATTCCTTCGGCACCGGCGTCCAGATATTGTGGATCACGCCCAGCACCGTGTAGCAGGTCTTGATGTCGGGGACGATCACGCGAAACGCGCGCACGTCATACAGCTCGGTGAAATCGAGCTCCTTGCCGCGCATCTTGCTCCAGATGCTGTAGATGTGCTTCGGGCGGCCCGACACATCGGCCGGAATCGACGCCGACGCCAGCTCGCTTTGCAGGCGCTCGATCGACGAGGCGACAAAGCTCTCGCGCGACATGCGCTTTTCTTCGAGCATCTTGGCGATGCGTTTGTAGGTATCGGGTTCGATGAAGCGAAACGCGAGGTCTTCCAGCTCCCACTTCAGTTGCCAGATCCCGAGCCGGTTGGCCAGCGGCGCATAAAAGTCCAGCACCTCACGCCCATAGGCGCGCGTGACGTCGTCAAACCGTTTGTGTTCGGCGAAGTGGCGCAGCGTGGCCGCGCACGAGGCCAGGCGCATCAGCACCACGCGCATGTCGGTGGCCATCGCCAGCAGCATCTTGCGCAGCGTCTCGTTTTGCGCCGCGGCCTGTTGCGCCGCGTTCTTGCCGCTGCCCACGGGCGCGCCGCCGGCGGTCAGGTCGCGCAGGCGGATCAGCTGATGCACGCCCTGCACGAGCGCAACGACGCCGGCGCCGAAGCGTTCTTCGAGGTCGGCGAACACGGCCGGATCCATCAGCGCCAGCTCGAACACCAGGCCGGCGATGCGCGTTTCGGCATCGGTATTCAGGTACGCGAGCGTGCCGGCTGCACCGAGCGAGAATTCGAACGCGCTCTGGCCCGAGCCGGCCAGACGCGTGCCGTACGCGCCGAACGCGTAGTCGAGCGCAGCGTGCACGCGCACGCAGTCCTCAGGGCTCAGCCCCTGTACCAGGCCAGTCTTGGTATCTCCTAACAGTGCGGTGGAGACCATGCGCTCAGCGCAGAGCGGCGATGATGCACACCTCGACCAGGCAGGCCGGGTTGGCCAGCCTGGCTTCGACGGTGGCGCGCGGCGGCGTGTGGCCCTGGGCGACCCACTCGTCCCAGACATCGTTCATGCCGGGGAAGTTGTCCATGTCCGAGATGAAGATATTGCAGGACAAAATGCACGATTTGTCGCTGCCGGCTTCGCCCAGCAAACGGTCGACGTGGCCCAGCACTTCGCGCATCTGGCCATCGATGCCCTGGGTCGTATCTTCGGCGATCTGGCCGGCCAGGTACACGGTCTCGTTGTGGATCGCGACTTCGGACAGTCGTTTGCCTACGTGCAGTCGTTTGATTTCCATGATGTCTTTCTGTTCGATAAAGGTTGATTCAGGCCGGATCGTCATGATCCCGTGCCGGTTAAAAATGTGCGGGCAATGGCGATCTGGTCGGCGTGCACGAACGTCGGCGCATGGCCGACGCCGGGGATTTCGACCAGGCGCGCATGCGGCCCGCGTGTCGTCATCTGCTGCGCCGTGGCGCGCGAGAGCAGATCGGACTGTTCGCCGCGTACCAGCAGCGTGGGACACCTGATCGCATCCCAGGCCGCCCACAACGCCGCTTCGTCCTCGGCCGCGCGTTCCACCGTCATGCTGCGAAACGGCTGCGCCAGGCTCAGATCATAATGGCGCCGCCACTGGCCGTCGGCGTCCTGGCGCAGCACATCGCTGGCCAGCTTGTGCCACTCGTCGTCGGCGTGCGGCCCGAACGTGGCCGAGACGGCCCTGATGTAATCCGCGCCGGCAGCAAAGCTCGGAAAGCGCACGTCCTGGCCGATATACTCGCCAATGCGCTGCAGCGCCTCGCCGCCCAGCGCCGGGCCGATATCGTTGATCACGAGCCGCGAAATCGGTGAGCCTTCCAGGGCGGCCAGCGACATGCCGATCAGGCCGCCCATCGAGGTGCCGAACCATGCGACGTCTTCGCTCTCAGTGCCCGCCGTGACGCGTGCAATCAGCGTGACCATGTCGGCCACGTATTGCGACACCTGATAACCGGCCGGATCGCGCAGCCGGTCGGAGCGGCCGCGCCCGACGATATCGGGGCACACGACGCGAAAGGTATCGCACATCGCCTGCGCCATATGGTCAAAATCATCCCCGACGCGGGTCACGCCGTGCACGCACACGAGCACCTTCGGATTGTCCGCCGCGCCCCATTCCTTGTAGGCGACGCGGTGCAAACCAGCAGGCGAGATGCACTGGACGCTCTTGAATCTGGGCTCGGACATCGCGACTCCGGAATAAGAAAATCATGAAAGGCGCCTGGCTGCTTTCGCGCGCGGGAGGCGTTACGGTTAGAATTCTACCAATTCTGAGGGAGTTCCCCACATACGCTCGCCAACGGGCATTTACCAATGAGGACACAATGACATCGACCATGCTAAACGGTAAAACGGCTCTCGTCACCGGATCGACCTCGGGCATCGGCCTGGGCATCGCACGCTCGCTGGCCGAACAGGGGGCCAATATCGTGTTCAACGGCTTCGGCGACGCGCAGCAGATCGAAAAGCTCTACACCGATATCGGCGCCGAATTCGGTGTGCAAACGGCGTACCACAATGCCGACATGTCCAAGCCCGACGAGATCGCCGCGCTGATGCAATATGCCAGCGACAAGTTCGGCGGCGTCGACATCCTGGTCAACAATGCCGGCATCCAGCACGTCGCCGCGCTCGAGGATTTTCCGCCTGAGCGCTGGGACGCGATCATCGCCATCAACCTGAGCTCGGCCTTCCACACGACGCGCCTGGCCTTACCCGGCATGAAGCAAAAGAACTGGGGCCGCATCATCAACCTGGCCTCGGTCCATGGCCTGGTGGGCTCGAGCCAGAAGTCGGCGTATGTCGCCGCCAAGCACGGGCTGGTCGGCCTGACCAAGGTCACCGCGCTGGAGACGGCGCAGACGGGCGTGACGTGCAATGCGATCTGCCCCGGCTTTGTGCTGACACCGCTCGTCCAGAAACAGGTGGACGACCGCGCTGCACGCGAAGGGCTCGACAACGACGCCGCGCGCAAGGCGCTGCTGCTCGAGAAGCAGCCGTCCGGCGAATTCGTCACGCCCGATGAACTGGGCGCGCTGGCCGTGTTCTTCTGCAGTCCGGCGGCAAACCAGGTGCGCGGCGTGGCCTGGAATATGGACGGCGGCTGGGCCGCTCAGTAACAATTCTCCCGTCGTGGCCTGGCTTGCTGCCCGGCCACGCACACTCCGGGTGCGAAAATTTCCACGCTGCACTGCTGCAGTGCAGCATGCGGATTTCCACAATAGCCCGCACCCGCTGATTGCGCCACCATGGCATCACTACCAACCTCGTTGAAGAGTTGCCATGAAGAAGCCGTTTTATAAAATCCTGTACGTCCAGGTATTGTTCGCCATTGTTCTTGGCGTATTGCTGGGCGTATTTTACCCAGAGGTAGGCACTGCGATGAAGCCCTTGGGAGACGGCTTCATCAAACTGATCAAGATGATCATCGCCCCCGTGATCTTCTGTACCGTCGTTGCCGGTATCGCCGGCATGCAGGACATGAAGAAGATCGGCCGCGTCGGCGGCAAGGCACTGCTGTACTTCGAAGTCGTGTCGACCTTCGCCCTGGCCATCGGCCTGGTCGTGGCCAACGTCGCCAAGCCGGGCGCTGGCTTCAACGTCGATCCGGCCACGCTTGATTCGAGCTCGATTGCGCAATACACGACCAATGCGCATGCCCAGACCACGACCGAGTTCATCATGCACATCATCCCGACCACGTTCGTGGATGCATTTGCTACGGGTAACATCCTGCAAGTACTGCTGGTCGCGATCCTGTTCGGTTTCGCGCTGTCGATGATGGGCGAGCGCGGCCGTCCGGTGACCAAGCTCATCGATGACATCTCGCACGTCATCTTCGGCATCGTCAACATCATCATGAAGGTCGCTCCGCTGGGCGCGTTCGGCGCGATGGCGTTCACGATCGGCAAGTACGGCATCGCGTCGCTGCTGCCGCTTGCCAAGCTGATGGGCTCGTTCTACCTGACCTGCGCCCTGTTCATCTTCATCGTGCTGGGCGCAATCGCCCGCTTCACCGGCTTCTCGATCTTCAAGTTCATCCGCTACATCAAGGAAGAACTGCTGATCGTCCTGGGTACGTCGTCGTCGGAAAGCGCGCTGCCAAGCCTGATGCGCAAGCTGGAAAACCTGGGCTGCGCCAAGCCGGTCGTCGGCCTGGTCGTGCCAACCGGTTACTCGTTCAACCTGGACGGCACCAATATCTACATGACGATGGCGGCCCTGTTCGTGGCGCAAGCAACCAACACCGACCTGACGCTGACCCAGGAACTGACCATTCTGCTGGTGGCGATGCTGACCTCGAAAGGCGCATCGGGCATCACCGGCGCAGGCTTCATCACGCTGGCCGCGACGCTGGCCGTGGTGCCGACGATTCCGGTGGCCGGCATGGCGCTGATCCTGGGTATCGACCGCTTCATGAGCGAAGCGCGCGCGCTGACCAACTTCATCGGCAACGGTGTCGCCACGGTCGTCGTGTCGAAATGGGAAAACGAACTCGACGTCAAGCGCATGGACGATGTCCTGCATAACCGCGTGATCGTTGAAGACCAGACCACGATGAAGGCCGTGCGCGAAGCGGCGTAATCTTCTGCCCTTGCCCGTCCACGAAAGCCGCACCCTTCGGGGTGCGGCTTTTTTTTGGCGTGCCTGATCGTGCGGAGGCGGCCTGGTAGCGTCTGGTATATTGAACATCCCGACTGACGACCGGCCGCGCCGGTGCTTCCACGATGCTGATTGCCGCTACCCCCGACAACGAAGCCGCGCGCCTGGCCGCCCTGTATGACCTGCTGATCCTGGACACGCCCGCCGAGGAGCGTTTCGACCGGATCGTGGCCTTCGCTGCCACCGAGTTCGACGTGCCGATCGTCACCATCACGCTGATCGACACGGATCGCCAATGGTTCAAGGCCCGTACCGGCACCGCGCTCTGCGAAACCGGCCGCGACATCTCGCTGTGCTCCCATGCGATCCTCGAGCAGGACATCCTGGTCGTGAACGACACGCTGCTCGACACGCGCTTTGCCGACAATCCCCTCGTTACCGGCGCGCCGCACATCCGCTTCTATGCCGGCGCGCCATTGACCATGCCGTCACGCCTGAGCCTTGGGACCCTGTGCCTGATCGACCGCAGGCCACGCACGCTGGACGCGATGGAGCTGGGCATCCTGCGCACGCTGCGCGACCTGGTCATACTGGAACTGCGCAATCTTGGCGAGGTGGCCGATGCCTGACGCAACCACCCACATCCTGCTGGTCGAACCGGAACCGATGCTGCGCCGTACTGTCGCAATGACAGCGCGCAGCCTGAACCTGGGCCAGGTCCATGAAGCGGCAACGAGCGCGGCCGCACTGCGCCTGCTGAGCGTGCGCACCTTCCAGGGCGCGGTGATCGCTGTCGATTGCGTGGGCAGCGGCAAGGACAGCCGCTACGATCTGGGCCTGATCGACCGCCTGCGCGCCGATGCGGCCGCCAACAAACAGGGCTTGTCGATCGCGATCATGACCGAGACGGCCACGCCCGAACTCCTGAGCGACCTGCGCGAGCGCCGGATCAGCCGCGTGATCCTCAAGCCGTTTCGCGCCAGGGTCGTGCTCGACACGATCGAGACGATGTGCCGCGCGCGGAAAACCTGAACGCTTCCACGCACGGTACGCAAAAATCTTCGTAGACAACTCGATCTAGACAAGATAATCTAGCTTCATCTTGCCTATCCGAGGATGTCATGCCGCTCTCCCCCGACGCGCCCAAGCCCACGCCTGCCGAGCTCGACCTGCTACAAGTGCTGTGGCCGCTGGGCGCCGCCACCGCCAAGCAAGTGCATGAGGCGATGCTGCCGCAGCGGCCCGACGTGACGTACGCAACAGTGCTACGGCTGATGCAGGTCATGCACGCCAAGGGCTTGCTGGGCCGCGACGAGAGCGAACGCTCGCACGTCTACAGCCCGGTCCACGCGCGCGATGCGCTGCAGGGCAATCTTCTCAACGACCTGATGCAGCGTGCCTTTGCCGGCTCGGCCAAGGCACTGGTGCTGGCGGCGCTCAAGAGCGGCATCTCGAAGAAGGAGCGGGCCGAGATCGAGCAACTGCTGAAGGATGGAGACGGCCAATGACCGCCGCCCACCTGGTTGCCAGCATTGGCTGGACGCTCGTCGAATTCATCTGGCAAGGGGCGCTGATCGGCTGCGCCGTGGCGCTGGCGATGAGCCTGCTGCGCAATGCACGCGCCGAGCACCGGTATGCGGTCGCCTGCGCTGGCCTGTTGCTGTGCCTGCTCTGGCCCGCCGCCGAACTGGCGACGCGCCTGGCCGGCACGCCGGACATGGCGACCCAGCCGATGGCAACCTTGGCGAGTAGCCTGCTAGCGGGTCCGCTCGACGAGAGCTGGCGCACCGTATTCGAACGCAGTCTGGGCTGGATCGTCGGCACGTGGGGTGTCTGCGCTGTCGTCCTCGCATTGCGGATGATCGCAGGATTGCTGTGGCTGCACCGCGCAGCGGCGGTCGAGGCAAGCGAACCGGTCTGGCAAGCCCGGCTTGACCGAATGGCGCAGGCTGCCGGCATTGCGCGCACGGTGCGGCTGCGCATCGTCGCGGGCCTGGCCAGCCCCGTCACCTTTGGCTGGTGGAGGCCGGTGGTGCTGGTGCCGGCATCGCTCGTATCCGGCATGCCACCCCACTTGCTCGAGGCGTTGCTGGCGCACGAACTGGCCCATATCCGGCGTCACGACTACCTCGTCAACCTGCTGCAGAACGTGGTCGAGGCACTGCTGTTTTATCACCCGGCAATCTGGTGGATCTCGGGACGCATCCGCGCCGAACGGGAACTGGTTGCCGACGCCATCGCAGCAAGACAACTGGGCGAACCGCGGCGCCTGGCTCTTGCGCTATCCGAACTGGAACGACGCCAGTTTTCAACCCAGCATCTGGCCCAGGCGGCCAATGGAGGCAATCTCATGCAACGCATCAAACAACTCGTTCGTCCCGACACGCAGGCACTGAACTGGAAAGCCGCGCTTCCGGTACTCGGCCTGGCCCTGGCAGCCCTGGCCGGCTGCACGAGCACGGCGCCGGTCAACCCGTTCGCCGCGATGCCCGACAACGACACGACGATACCAATGGCAAAATTCAATTCGTGTGCAAGGCCCGTGTACCCGGCCGATGCGCTGGCGGCCAAGATCGAAGGCACGGTGACACTCGCGATGCTGGTAAGGGCCGATGGCAAGGTGCGCGAAGCCGTGGTACGCAAAACCAGCGGCAATGGGTCGCTCGACGAGACGGCGCGCGCGGCACTCGCCAAATGCACCTTCCAGCCGGGCACGGTGAATGGCGCACCGAAGGAACAGTGGGCCGAGGTGCAGTACGTGTGGGTCGCGAGCTGATTCGCTCTACCGCCAAGCATTACCGTAGGGTGGACGGCTGCGCCGTCCACCCGTTCAACGATTGTTGATGCGCCACGAAATCCGTGCAGGTTGAACGCGTGGGCGGCATAGCCCCCCACCCTACGTTCGGCGACGGCTACGCGTGCTGGACGGAAGACACGTCGAGTTCGCAACCAGTCGCTGCGACGATCTCGTCCACGCTCACGCCGGGCGCCAGCTCGACCAGCTTCAAGCCGGTGGGCGTCACGTCGAGCACGCCCAGATCGGTGATGATGCGATCGACCACGCCGACACCGGTCAACGGCAGATCACATTTCTTCAGCAACTTGTGACTGGTGGAGCCATCCTTGGCGGTGGCGACATGTTCCATCACCACGACCACGCGCTTGACGCCGGCCACCAGATCCATCGCGCCGCCCATGCCCTTGACCATTTTCCCCGGAATCATCCAGTTGGCCAGGTCGCCTTCTTCCGACACCTGCATCGCGCCCAGGATTGCCAGGTTGATCTTGCCGCCGCGGATCATGCCGAACGAATCGGCCGAGCTGAAGTAGGCCGAGCCCGGCAGCGCCGTCACGGTCTGCTTGCCGGCGTTGATCAGGTCGGCGTCGACCGCATCCTCCGTCGGGAACGGGCCGATGCCCAGCAGCCCGTTTTCAGACTGCAGCGAGACCTCGATATCCTTCGGTACATAGTTTGCCACCAGGGTTGGTAATCCAATGCCCAGGTTCACATAGAAGCCGTCTTGCAGCTCCAGCGCCGCGCGCGCGGCCATTTCATCACGAGTCCATGCCATGTTGTTGTCTCCGTTTCTGTCGTCGGGTTAAAGCTCAGTTGCTCGCGGTGCGCACGGTGCGCTGCTCGATGCGCTTTTCAGGCGACGGGTTGTGGACGATGCGGTGCACGAAGATGCCCGGGGTGTGCACGTGGTCGGGATCGATCTCGCCGGTCTCGACCAGCTTCTCGACTTCGACGATGCAGATCTTGCCGGCCGTCGCCACGTTGGGGTTGAAGTTGCGAGCCGTCTTGCGAAACACGAGGTTGCCCGAGCGGTCGGCCATATAGGCCTTGACCAGCGACACATCGGGGAACAGCGCATGCTCCATCACATAATGCTCGCCATGGAATTCGCGCGTTTCCTTGCCCTCGGCGACGATGGTGCCGTAGCCGGTCTTGGTGAAGAAAGCCGGGATGCCGGCGCCGCCGGCGCGCAGCTTCTCGGCCAGCGTGCCTTGCGGCGTGAATTCGAGTTCGAGTTCGCCGGCCAGGAACTGGCGCGCAAATTCCTTGTTTTCGCCGACGTACGACGCGATCATTTTCTTGATCTGGCGTGTCGCGAGCAACTGGCCCAGGCCGAAACCATCGACGCCCGCGTTGTTGGAGATCGCGGTGAGTTGCTTGACACCCGAGTCGCGCAGCGCTGCGATCAGGGCTTCCGGAATACCGCACAGGCCAAACCCGCCCACGGCGATGGTCTGGCCGTCCTGCACGACGCCTTCGAGTGCCGAGCGCGCGTCTGGATACACTTTATTCATACCTGTCCCTTTTATAAGTTTGAGAACCCGTCTCAGCATAGAATACCGGCAGCCCGTGCACAATACCGTAGAACTACCGCCATCCTGCGCCACCTGCACGCCAACGAACCACGCCCTGACCCGCCTCACATGAACCTGCCGCACACGATTGACTATGAGATGATTTTCCAGCACGCGCCAGTGGGCATGTGCATCTCGCGCGACCGGGTGATCCAGGCTTGCAATGGCGCGCTGGCGGCGATGTTCGGCCATCCGGCCGGGCACCTGACCGGCTCGTCGTTCTCGGTGCTGTATCCGACCATGGACGAATTTTTACGCACGGGTGACCGCATCATCCCGATCATGAACGCGAAGGGGCGCTACTCGGACGAGCGCATCATGCGCCGCGCCAACGGCGAGCTGTTCTGGTGCCATGTGACGGGCCGTGCGCTGTCCCCGCTCGAGCCCCTGGGCGCCGGCGTCTGGATCTTCGAGGATGTCAGCGAGAAGCGGCCCGTGACGGCGCAGCTGACACCGCGCGAGCGCGAAATCGCCGCGCTGCTGGTCGAGGGCAAGACCAGCAAGATCATCGCGCGCGAAACCGACCTCAGTCCGCGCACGGTCGAAATGCACCGCGCCAGCCTGATGCGCAAGTTTGCGGCATCGACGTCGGTGGAACTGGTGCACAAGCTGGTGGGTGCGGGCTAGGCGCGGTCACAGGTCACCCAGTTTTACCTGCACAGGAACGGACATTGATGTCAAAGGCATGCTGCATGCCAGCGCGCCGGCCAGACCATCACGTTCCCACAAATGTTCCACGGCGGCAGGCTGGCCGAGCTTGATGAAAGCCTCATGCCGGCACCACATCTTGTAAAACGTGGCGTGACGCCGTTCCGTGGAGGAATCCAGTACAAGCGTTGCATCCTCTACATCGAAGGCATGCTGCGCCATCGACACCACGTCGCGCGTGAGGTCGATACGCTCGATATCGATGCCGAGCGCAACGCCAGTAGCAGATGCGCACGCGACCCAACGGCCACTATGCGAGATACTGAAGCCAATGTCAGCGAATGAAAGCAAAGCGGGTGCCTGACCGGGCCGCTCGAGCAATGGGATCGTGTCTGGTGCGCATGCCAGCAACCGGCCCAACGCCAGACGCAATAATGCGCGTCCGACAATGAACTGGCGCTTGCGTTCCGGTCGCACAAACCTCGCACAGCGCGCCAGCTCGGATTCGCCAAGCCACGCAGCGCACGCGACGAACAGATTGTCATCGACGTCATTGGCATCGACCAACCACACCAGCAGATCCGCGCCAGGCGCCACAATGATGGTGTCGTTTATTTCAATTTGACGAAGTCGGCCTTGAGCGCAACGCCGCTCATGATCGCGCCTTCATGGCACTCAAATTCGGTCCTGCTCGAGCGCTCGACATTCTTGTAGTTGCTGACGATATTGACGACCGCATCCGCACCCAATTCTTTGGCCCGTGTCTGCAGGCGCAACATGGCCGACAGGAAGACCCAGTTGCACGATGTCTCGAAAGCCTTGCCGACGGCATTGGTCTTCTGGCTGGTCTTGTCGGAACCGAGACGCCGCGCAATTTCCGGGGTCGGCTGATCCCCGAAGTAGAACTTGATCTCGTCACCGAGCCGGGCTTTGGCGTTGTTGTCGTTCAGCGCAACCTCGATTGGAAGAAAGTGGACAGAGTCGGCTGCCTGGACCGGCAAAGTAGCCAATAACATGGCAGCTGCGATGGTCAGAATACTTTTTTTCATGTTTTTCTCGTTACCAGAATGGATGGGATGGGAGGTAACGCACGGGGATCGTGCGCTACCCAGAGAGAAAATTAATTGGCTCCCACCGCGCTGTCGTCAGCGCCCGTCGGGCCGCCTACCGCGCGCTCGTAATTGTCGATCGTATAGCTGCTGGCCAGCTTGGCTACGCGGAACAGCATCATGTTGTCCTGCACACCGAGCGTAAAACCACCGCTCATGGCACCGGCACGCTGGAAGAACTGCGGCTCGGCGATGACCTTGCCGTTCTGGTCACGGTACGTAACGCGCATCAGCACGCCCGAACTACCTGCGAACGGGCCGAGGAACACGCGTTTGGTACTGCTCTTGAACGAGATCTGCTCCACGACCGGTTCCACCGTCAGTGTGGTGCCATTGGCTGGTACGCCATTCCATTTCGCCAGCGAGGGCGCCAATTCCTTGTTGAAGTTCGCGGCAATCTTGCTCAACGCAGCATCGTTGCCCTTGTAACCTGCAGCGAACATCACCGGCTTGACCTCGATGCGGCTGAAGTTTGAGAAAGCTTGCATCGGCGCCGGATTGGTCAGCGACGACGCCTTGATCCTGGTGGCACAACCGTGCAGCATTGGCACAGCCGTGATGAGTGCGACGGCGACGATAGTACGACGAGTGACTTTCATGGGATTTCCTGTTGTAGGTTTTAGTGGGGACTACCTTTTGAAAATCAGCGACGTGTTGATGCCGCCGAAAGCAAAATTATTGGACATCACGTATTTGCAATCGAGCTTGCGGCCCTCTCCCCTGATGTAGTCGAGTGCTCCGCATTCAGGATCGACGTCATGCAGGTTCACCGTTGGCGCAAACCATCCTTCTCGCATCATCTCGATACTGATCCACGCCTCCAGCGCGCCGCAGGCGCCGAGCGTATGACCCATATAACTCTTGAGTGAACTGATCGGCATTCGTGCACCGAACAGTGTGCTGGTTGCCAGACTTTCTGCCAGGTCGCCGTGCGACGTCGCGGTGCCGTGCGCATTGACGTAGCCGATCGCGTCCGGCGTCAAGCCGGCATCCGAGAGGCTCAGCGCCATCGCGATTTGCATGGTCGCCGCGTTGGGCTGCGTGACGTGGGTGCCATCGCTATTGGTTCCGAAGCCCACCAGTTCTGCGTAGATGGTCGCGCCGCGTGCCAGCGCGTGCTCGCGCTCTTCCAGAATCAGACATCCCGCGCCTTCGCCGATCACCAGGCCATCGCGCGCCCGATCGAACGGGCGCGGGCTGGTCTCAGGCGCATCGTTTCGCGTGCTTGTGGCAAACAGCGTATCGAACACCGCCGCCTCGGTCGCATCGAGTTCTTCGGCGCCGCCGGCGATCATGGCCAACTGCCGCCCACTCTTGATTGCCTCGTAGGCATAGCCAATGCCCTGACTGCCCGATGTGCATGCCGACGACGTGGTGATCACGCGGCCCGTCACGCCGAAGAACACGCCAATATTCACCGGCGCAGTGTGCGCCATCATCTTGATGTAAGTTGTCGCGTTGATGCCGCGCGTTGTGCGTTCCTCCATCATCCGGCCGAAGTCACCGATCGCACTCGGCGTGCCGGCCGACGAGCCGAACGACACCCCCATCTGCCCGCTCGTGAGCAGCGGATGGTCAAGCAGACCAGCATCCTGCAGCGCCAGTTCGCTCACGCGCGTGGCCAGCAGTGCAACCCGGCCCATGCTGCGCGTGGCTTTGCGATCGTAATGCTTCGGCAGCGCGAACGGCGCAGCAGGTGCGCCCAATTGCGTATTCAACCCTTCGTAATTGGCCCACTCGGGCATGCGCACTATGGCATTGCGGTATTCGCCCAAACGCGCACGTACCGTCGGCCAGTCGTTGCCAAGGGGGCTGATGCCGGCCATGCCGGTGACGACCACGCGATAGCTCATGCCAGCCCCCCGTTCACCGACAGCACCTGCCGCGTGACATAGCCAGCGTCGTCGGACATCAGGTAACTGACCGCCGCCGCGACTTCTTCAGGGCGGCCAACGCGGCGCGCCGGCACCATCTTCAGTACCTCGTCGATCGGTACGCCATCCAGCATCTCGGTGTCGATCAGGCCCGGCGCGACACAGTTGACCGTGATGTCGCGCTTGGCGAGTTCGAGCGCGAGCGCCTTTGTTGCACCGATGATTCCCGCCTTGGCCGCGCTGTAGTTGACTTGCCCGCGATTGCCAATCAGGCCCGACACCGACGCCATCGTCACGATGCGGCCGGGTTTGCGGCGCTGAACCATCGGCATCACGAGCGGATTGAGTACGTTAAAGAACCCATCGAGGTTCGTGCCCAGGACGATATCCCACTCTTCCCCGGTCATGGCGGGAAACGCCGTATCGCGCGCGACGCCGGCGTTGGCGACGACCCCGTAGTAGCAGCCGTGCGAATCGATGTCAGCCAGCAGTGCTGCAGCGGTGGCGTCACGCTGGCCGATGTCGAACTGCAGTACGCGCGCGGCGCCGCCATCAGCAACGATCTGCGCGGCCACGGCGTCGGCCTCGGCACGCCGGTCCCGGCAATGTACGACGACTGCAAAACCATCGCGCGCAAGGCGCAGCGCGATGGCCTTGCCGATGCCACGCGACGACCCTGTCACCAGCACTGTTTTCTGGTTACTGCTCATTCAGACTCCGTTGCAAAAACGTTTCCACATTGTGGGGTTGAAACACTGTGATCGTGGCACTGGCCAGCGCCAATCCACCGTTGGCGTCAACAATGCGGCAATCAAATGCGCCCATGCCGTTGTCCCCCTGCAGCGCGCGCTGCACGTGAACGTGCAGTACGCTGCCGATCGGGAACGCTGGCATGCTGCACACGTAACGGCGGGTGCCAAGCAAAAAACCCAACTGCACTGGCTGATCGAGCTGGCGCGCCAAGTAGCCGGCGTGCGCGGCAACCGCCTGCGCCATGTATTCGACGCCTACCCAGGCGCCAACCGCGCCATCAGTGCAGAACAAGCTGTGCGCCCCGATCACGACCTCGGCGCTCAGGTTCTCGTTATCGGCTGCAAGCAAACGGCCCAACAGAGACATGGCGCCGCTGTGCGGTACCAGTTCCTGGATAGCCGGCAGCGTCATGACATCCTCCCGAACACCAGGGATGCGTTCGAGCCGCCGAACGCGAATGAATTGCTGAGCGCGTAGCGGATCGGGCGGCCCAGCCGCGCGCCATACGCCACCACGTTAAGTACCGGCAGTGCCGGATCGGGGACGCCGTCCCACAGGTGCAGAGGCAAGCAGCCCTCGGGATTTTCATCCTGCATCGCCAGCCAGCAGAGCGCCGCTTCGACCGCGCCGGCCGCACCCAGGGTGTGGCCGGTGAGTGGTTTGGTCGAGCTGACAGCGACTTGCACGCCAAACAGCGCCGCCACTGCGCGCGACTCCATCGCGTCGTTCTGCGGCGTGGCTGTACCATGCAGATTGATGTAGTCGATGCTGCTGGCGTCGATGCCAGCGCGTCGGAGCGCCTCGGTCATCGCGATACGCGCGCCGCCGCCTTCCGGGTCTGGCGCCGACATATGGTGGCCATCGGACGACTCGCCCCAGCCGCACAGGGCCACGGTCGCCGGCGAGCGGCTCATCAGGAACAAGGCCGCCGCCTCACCCAGATTGACCCCGTTGCGGTTGGCGCTCAGGGGATTGCAGCGCGCGCCGCTGACCGATTCAAGGGCCGAAAATCCGGCGACCGTGAAACCGCACAAGGTATCTACACCGCCCGTGACGACGGCGTCGCACAGGCCCATGCGGATCAGACGCGCGGCGCTGGCCAGCGCCTTGGCGCTCGACGAGCAGGCGCTTGAATGCACGTAGGCGGGGCCGCTGACGCCCAGTTCGCGCGCCACGACCTCGGCGCACGACCCCATCTCTTGCTGGCCGTAGTGGAAATCGGCCGGCAACGCGCCGGTGTGCAACTCCTTGGCCAGCGCCGTCTCGGCTGCACTGACGCCCGACGTACTGGTGCCGAGTACCACGCCCACGCGCGCTGCGCCGTACTGCGCGATCGCCGCATCGAGCGCCGGTCGGATCTGTGCCAGTGCAGCCAGCGTGAGCTGGTTGTTACGGCTGCGCAGGCGCAGCGGCAAATGATCAATCGGCGGTAGTGCGCCCGTTATGCGGCCTAATGGCAACGGCCGTCCGATCGACCAGGCGTCCGATACAGTCAGGCCGCTGACGCCATCCACCAGCAAGCGTCGCGTGATCGCGGCGCGCTCATCGCCCAGCGCGCACACCAGCGCGCAGTCGTTCAGAAAAGTCGTCGGTTGGGGCATGGCGGCGCTCATTCAGTGGCGGCCACCACGGTCAGGCGATAGCCGTAGCGCACATTGTCCAGAACCGCAGTACCCTGCCAGCGCGGCATCGTGCTGTAGGTTACCGTGGCCACCACAGCGCCGTCACGACTGAGCGTGCGGCGCAAGCCGTCATCGACGATCGTCCAGCCAGGCGGCAAGGCACGCGCGATCTCGGCAAGCGGCCACAGGGTCAGTTGCAGGTCTTCCAGTACATCGGCAGCGCGCACCTGGGCCGGCAGCATCGCATGGCGCCATTCCTTGACCTCACGCCCGTCGAAATCCAGGCTCAGGACACGCATGCCCATCGCCAGGCCCACCAGGCTGACGCGCTGTGAATCGACTTCGAGCGCGGCAAGCAAGTCGTTTTTCATGCCAGCGCGTTCGACGCTCAACTGCTGCTGCACGCTAATGGTCTCGCCCAGCGCGGCGGGCGCCAGGCGCAGGCCAAGGCGCGTGGGCGCTTGCGGCGCGGTGCCGCATGCTGCAAGAAGGATCGCCAGCGCGAGCGGCGCGGCGCATTTATACCAGGACGGGCGTTGCATGCATCGATTCCTTGGAAACGGAAAAACAGGGAGCGAACAACCACACGAGCGCAGAGCCGACCAGCATCGTCAACCCGAACGCCTGCAGCGCCGGCGTGCCGCTCAGCGCCAGTAATCCGAACGACAGGATGGTGCTGGCGGCCGAAAGGCCAACGGCCAACCATGGCGCATCATCGCCGGCGGCTGACTCCTCCTGCATGAAAATGCCGTAGTCAACACCGACACCGAGCAGCAGCATCAGTGCCAGCACGTGAAACAGCTGCAGCGGCTGGCCGGTGTAGCCAAGCACCGCAAGGGTCAGAAGGCTGGCTGCCGCGGTCGGCGCCAGCACGTGCCAGGTGCGGCTGCGGTAGCGCGGGAACAGCACGGCGAACACCACCACGTACGCGCCCAGCACGACCCAGCCCATGGTCTCGCGATAACTGCCCAGCACCGCCGAAATCCCTCCGACCTTGTCGACCCATTGCACGCCGTCGAGGTCCCTGGCCGCACCGGCCAGCAGCGGCAGCGAAGCGTAGCGCAAGCCGCGCAGCGCGACGATGCTGGCATGCGTCGGTACGCCGCCCACGTCGATCGCGCCCAGCCACAAGTGGCGCCACGGCTGGGCGGCCGGCGTGCGCATGAAATCATCGATAACGAGTGGCCTGGCGTTCGTGCGCAGGTGCGCGGCCGTATCGGCTGCCCATTGAGGGTCTTCGCCGATCTCCTGTGCCAACAGCGACAGCGGGCCGCCATCGGCCAGCAGCGTGTTCTCGACCAGCGTCCTGCGCTCGGCCTGCGCGCGCATGGACGGCACCCAGTTCGACAGTGCCTGGTAGCCGGCGATGTGCTTCTGCGCGATCATGACCTCGAGCCTGCTCTTGAGCGCTTCTTCGCGCTGCAGCACCTCTTCGCTCGACGCGCCACGCACCAGGAAATACTGGACCGGACTCGGTGCGTCCAGCAGCTTGCTCAACTTGATCTGGTCGCGGATCAGGTCGGGCGGCGACGATTGCAACGAGCGGATGTCGTCGTTCGTCGTCAGCTGCAACCAGCCGCCGATCGCCATCACACCTACCAGCAACACCAGGGCAATCGCCTTCGGCTGCTTCGACACACGCGGCCAGCGCGGCATGAGCTTGCGGTATTTGTGCGCCAGCCAGCCCGCCTTGAGCGTCCGACCCGAGATCAGCCCCGGGAACCAGCACACCACCGTCAGCCATGCAAACACGAGGCCCAGTGCCGAGAACACGGCCATGTGGCGCAAGCCGGGGAAAGGACTCAGAGCCAGTCCCAAATACCCCACCACCGCCGCCAGCATGCTCAGGGAGAGGCCTGGCAGCAGACGTCGCAGCAGCGCGGTCGAATCGAGCGCCGGATCCGCGCGCAGACGATGGCACAGGAAGTAGATGCCGTAATCCTGCGCCACGCCGATCAGGCTCGCGCCGAAGACAAGCGTGAGCAAGTGGATCTGCCCGAACAGCAGCCAGCACACGGACAGCGCGCCCAGAAAGCCAATGCCGATGGCCAGCAAGGTCAGGCCGATCGGCTTGACCGAGCGGAAGGTTAGCCACGTCAGCAGGATGATGCCGACGAGCGAGCCAACGCCGATCGTGTGGATTTCGCCGCTGGCCTGGCGGCCGGCAGCCGCAGCGTGCAACAGTACGCCGGCGGTGACGACTTCGGCATCCGGTGCCCCGCGGCGGGCAGCATCGGCGGCCTGGGTCAGCAATGGCACGACCGCATCCTGCGCACCGAGCGAAAAGGCCGATCCCTGCAGCGTGTAGGTCAGCAGCACATAGTCGCGCCCCTCTCCCGCCACAAGCAGGCGTCCGTCGCGCGGACGCACCGGCGTTTCGCCCGCACGTTCCTGCACCCAGCCGGCGAACAGGCCAAACGGATCGTCGCGGAACGCGCCGAGCCTGGGGCCAGAAAACGCGTTATAGAGGCGCGCCAGCGCGTCGTTTTTCCAGAACTCTGCAGACTGTTCGCGCATCTGGCGTTCCTGCGCCGCGCCCACGAGCAGCAGCGCGTGCGGCTGCAGGCCAGCCAGCCATCCTGCCTGCGTGTCGTCGTTCATGGCATCGAACGTCAGCAGCGCGCCATGCGGCGTGAGCACCTTGCGGTAAGCGTCGGCGGCGTGGACTGCATCGTTCCAGTCTTTCGCGCCGACCAGCACCACCACGCGCTGCTGCGCGCTGTCGACCATGTGCGTGAACGACTGTTGCAGAACCGGATCGCGCTTATCCAGCGGCAGCAGGGCCAGGATGTCAGTGTCCGGCACGATGCGCTGGCCCAGCCACAGCCAGGCGTTATGCCCGATCAGCAGGCATACGATGAATGCCCAGGCCAGTGCCAGGCGACGTTGCGTGATCAAAGCTGGGCTGCCTCTTCAGGCAACGCGGCGCCGGGGCCGGTTTTGATGTCGGAGAAGACGATGCTGGTCTGATCGCCGCTCTCTTCAGTCATCTGAATCACGCGCACATGGGCGCCGCCTTCCAGCGAGATCGCGCCAACGGCGCGCGCCAACGCCGCGCTGCGCGCTTTCAGGTCCACCTTCCAGGTCTGGCCTGTGATGCTGCCATTGACGTCAAATAGCGTTTCCAGCTGTCCCAGGTCCCCACCCAGCAGAGAGAACAGCACGCCGTTGATCATGCGCACCGTCGGTTCCTGACTCGCATCCAGTCTCATTGAAACGCGGTCTCCCTGCATGTGGATGATCTCGTCGCGTGTCAGGCGCAGTGTGGTGGGAAAGGGCTTGATGGTGCGCCAAAGGACCCCCTTGCCGGCGACCACGCAGAAGCGGCCCGTCGATACCAATGGCTTCCTCATGCCGGCCAGGCGCTTGGTCTGGTCAAAGCGCCCACACAACTGCTCGGGTTTGGTCAGCATTGCACCGATTTGCGCGATTGGCGCTGCCGCATGCGCGCTGGCGACGCCGACAACGAGCGTCAGCGATAACAGAAGGCCTTTCATTGTGTGGAAACTCCCAATTTGTCGAACAGAATGGCGGGCGAGGCAAAGCACATCTCGCCGCTGGTGATATCCACCGCGACCTGGGTCGTCGTGGCGCGGTTCAGGCGCTTGCCGCTGATCGCGTCCGTGATCGCGTATTCGATGAGCAGGCGATTTTCCCATTCCACGATTTCGGCACGCAACAGCAGGCGCTGGCCGAACGCGGCCGGGCCGGCGTAGCGCAAGTGCATGTCGATAATCGGCCAGCCATATCCCGACGCACGCATCTGTTCGTAGTTGTAATCGATCTTGTCGAGCAACGCGCAGCGCGCCACCTCAAGGTACTTGACGTAGTTGCCGTGCCAGACGATCTGCATCGGATCGAGGTCGAAAAACTGCACCTGCATCTCGACCTCGGCCCACCAGCGTGCAGGGAGCTTCGCCTTACGCATACAGGCTCCAGGCTTGTGCACGAATACGCCCAAGCAACAGGCGCAATTCGAGATCGAGCCGGCGGTCTTCCACCACCGGTGCGATGTCCGTGCTCAGCTGCTCGAGCATCTGGGCCAGTGGAGCTGGCAGCGTACGCGCCGGGTCCAGGCGGCAGCGCAGCCATACACCCTGACGTACGGTGATCAACATGCTTGCGGCGACCTGCTCGGTCAGTTCCAGCACGCGCAGGCAGTCACGCGCGGCGATCGTGCCCATGCTGACCTTGTCCTGGTTGTGGCATTCGGTCGAGCGCGAGAATACCGACGCCGGCATGGTCAGCTTGAGCGCTTCGGCAGTCCAGGCCGACGCGCTGATCTGCAGCGCCTTCAGGCCGTGGTTGATCGCGGCATGCTCACCAGTCATGCCCGAGAGGTTGGCCGGCAGGC
Organism: Telluria sp. LT2P80; assembly: GCF_059685955.1. Taxonomy (NCBI): domain Bacteria; kingdom Pseudomonadati; phylum Pseudomonadota; class Betaproteobacteria; order Burkholderiales; family Oxalobacteraceae; genus Telluria; species Telluria sp. LT2P80. The sequence continues at coordinate 542,444 of NZ_JCASIO010000003.1, forward strand.
CGGCGTTGTAGCGCGCATCGACCAGGAGCGCCATCTGGCGGTCCAGCAGGTCGGCCAGGTTGGCAACCGCATTTTTCATGCTGTCCATCGCAAACGCGATGTGGCCGCCGTAGAAATGCCCGCCATGCAGCACGCGTTCGCCGTCGGCGTCGATGATCGGGTTGTCGTTGGCACTGTTGAGTTCATTTTCGATCCCGGTGCGAAAGAACGGCAGCGCGTCGGCCAGCACGCCGATCACGTGAGGCGCGCAGCGAATCGAGTAGCGGTCTTGCAGACGCTTGCCGTTGCGTTCCTGCTGGCCGGTATAGACCAGATCGTCGCGCAACCAGGCAGCTACCCCCTGCATGCCCGCATGCGGCTTGACCGAGAACAGCGTCTCGTCGAAGTGGTGATCGTTGCCGTCAAGCGCAAACGAAGCCATCGCAGTGATGCGTGTCGTCAAGCGCGTCAGGTACGCGGCGCGATCAAATGCCAGGCAGGCCAGGCCCGTCATGACGGCGGTGCCATTCATGATCGCCAGGCCTTCTTTCGGGCGTAATCGCAGAGGTGTGATGCCGGCCTCGCGCAACGCGTCGGCGGCGGACATCTGCACGCCGCCACGCAGCACTTCGCGCTCGCCGCACAGCACCGCCGCCAGGTAAGACAGCGGGGTCAGGTCGCCGCTCGCGCCCACAGAGCCTTCGCTGGGGATCAAAGGCAGCAGGTCGGCATCAAACAGGCGCACGATCTGTTCCAGCAGACCCACGCTCACGCCCGAGAACCCTTTCGACAGCGATGCCAGGCGCGCGGCCATCACGGAGCGCGTTTGCGACGGGTCCAGGTAAGTGCCCAGGCCGCAGCCGTGATAGGTGTACAGGTGATGCGGCAGCTCGTCCACCAGCGACAGCGGCACGGCCACCGTGCACGAGTCGCCGTAGCCGGTGGTGACGCCGTAGATTGCGCCATCCTCGCGCAGCAGACGGTCGAGGAAATCCGCGCCACGCGCAATCCCCGAGCGAAATTCAGGGTCATCCGACAGCACCGGGCGCGCCGTGCCGCGCGCAATGGCTACCACGTCTTCCAGCGTGAGACGCCCACGGTCGAAACGGACCGTACGTACATCAGGGTTTACATCATTGGACTGCATCAGGACGTTCCGATCCGGGGGTGTGCCAAAAATCATAAAAGTTGAACCATTCGAGCGGCGCGCTCCGCACGTGGTATTCGAGCTGCGCCGCGAATTCTGCCGCGAGCACGCCGAGCGCCGCATCGCGGCTGGCGCGCGGCAGCAGCACGCGTTCGCGCAGGCAAGCGAAATGCAGTTCGTGGCGCTCGCCATTACGCACTGCGAACATCGTGTAGACCGGGCAACCCAGCACCGACGCCATCACGTACGGTCCGACCGGGAACGCCGCGTCGCTACCCAGGAACGGCGCCATCACGATGCGCGGCGCTGGCGACACCGGCACGCGGTCACCGGCGATGACGATGAATTCGCCGCGCTCGATACGCTCGGACAGCTGCATCGCCATCGCAGGCGTCATGTCGGTCACCTGCATCAGATTGAGCTCGCTGCGCGGGTCGAGGCTGGCAAGCATCTTGTTGAATGCCTGCGCGTGGCGCGTGTGCACCAGCACGGTGACCTTCAGGTTCGGTGTCGACAGGGACAGCGCACGGCACAGGTCCAGATTGCCCAGGTGCGCGCACACAAGCAGCGCGCCGCGGCCGGTGGCAATCATCTCGGCAAGCGGTGCGCCGCCGTGCAGTGAAACTTTCGAGAAATCGAACAGGCCGCCCCACAGCAGCATCTTGTCGAGGATCGATTCGGCAAAGGCGCCGAAGTGGCGCACCACACCGAGAAAGCCATGCGACGCGCCCACACGCTGCAGGTAGCGGCTCGATGCACGCCGCGCCCTGCCCTGTGTGGCGACATACCACAGCAGTACCGGGTACAGCACGGTGCGAAACGGCCAGCGGCCGAACACGCGGCAGACCCAGAACAGCAGGCGCATGCCGCCGACGAAGCTCGCTTCGTTGATCGACGCCCAGTGGCGTGCGTCGCGTACGTTGTTCACTTTCGCCATGTGCGGGCCAGCAGGCGTGGAATGCGCGGCAGCATGCCGAAAAACAGTGCCGTGTGCAGGCGCGTGATCAGGACGTTGTCGGTCCAGGCCTTGAAGTGCGAGACGCCGTCTTCGGGGTAACCGACTTTCGTTGGCAGGCTGACCACCTCAATGCCGTCCCAGTACAGGCGCACGAGGATCTCGATATCGAAGTTCATGCGCAGGCCGAGCCTGCGGCGCGCCGCCAGCGCGACGACCGGCGCAACCGGATAGACACGAAAACCGCACATCGAATCGCGGATGCTCAGCGACAGTGTGTTGATCCAGACCCAGACGTGGGTCAGGTAGCGCGCGTACAGGCGCAGTGCCGGCACCGACTCGTCATAAATCGGGCAACCGGCAATGAGCGCCGCCGGCTGCGCGAGGGCGCCCGCCAGGAAGCGCGGGATGTCGTCGACATTGTGCTGGCCATCGGCATCGACCTGCAACACGTGGCTGTAGCCGTCCGTTGCGGCGCGCGCGAAACCGGTCAGCACCGCACCGCCCTTGCCCTGGTTGCTCGCGTGACGCTCAAGCACCAGCCGGTCGGGATACTTCGCAACGAGCGCATCGAGCACGCCGGCGCAGTCCGGCGAGCTGCCGTCATCCACCAGAATGCAGCGCAGGCCGTGCGCCAGCACGCGCGCCACGACCTTGCCGATGGCATGCTCGTGGTTATAGACCGGGATGACGACGCAGGGCTGGAACATGATTAGTCCGACTTGGCAAAACGCAGCAGCGAGTGGCAGTAGCCGATGCCGTCGCGCGCCGTTAACAGGGTGAGACCGGCGTCGCGCGCCAGGCGCACGTAATCGTCGCTCTGATAAACCTTGCTGTTGCCACTGGCGAGCACGGTAAAGTACGGCGACGTGTTGATCAGGCAGTACGACGCGATCTCGTAGCGCTGACGGTCCCAGAATGTGTCGAGCACGAGCACCTGTCCATGCGGCGCCAGCGCTGCAGCCACACGACGGAAGATGCTGGCAATGGCGTCCTCGGAAAAGCAGCTCAGGAATTGGCTCATCCAGATCAGGTTCATGTCGCCCGGCAGTGCGGCCTCGCCCAGCAGATCGGTCGGGTGCAGGCAGGCGCGTTCGCGCAAGCCTGCATCGGTCAATACCGTGTCGGCCACGGCCAGCTGGCCCGGCAGATCGACCAGGTGCAGCACCACCGAAGCATCGTAGGCCAGCGCGGCGAGCGTGAATTTGCCGGTGTTGGCGCCGATGTCCATCAGGCGCCGCGGCGCGGTCGCGAACACGTCCGGCATGATGTCAGGGAACGAGGTGTCCGAATAATAGTGATCGAACGCGAGCCAGCTGGTGCGCGCCGGCTCGGGCAGTTCCGACAGGCCTTCGTACAGCGTTGGCCAGTCGCCGAACACCTTCAGGCCAAGCGGGCGCCTGGCATCGAGCGCATGTTCGAGGTCGAACATGGCCTGATAGCAGACATCGTGATTGAAGTCGATGTTCACCTGGGTGATCGGATCGGTCAGCACGACAAAGCCCGCCTTGTCGAGCGCGTAGCGGCCATCCTCGATCACGACCACACCGGCTGACAGGCAGGTTTCCAGAACCACCTTGAGCGCGTACGCGCTCCAGCGACCATCCTGCGCCAGCATCTCGAGCGACAGGCCGGTGTCGCCGGCGTCGGCGATTGTTTGCAGCATGCCGCGTTTCCAGGCGTAGCGCACGCACTGGAACACCACCGGACCGTAGGCGATTTTTTGCGCCTCGAAGCGCGCGGCGAACGCGCTCTGGCCCTCGGGCGAGAATTTTTTGTTCAGCATGCTGATGGTCATGGCCCTAACTGGATGCGGCCGCTGGCATGTGCGCCGGCGTCGGAGAAATAGCGAAAATTAAGACTGCCCTTGGACAGGTCGTGGACCAGCTCGATCCGTACCGGGTGGCCGGGGCGGATCATTTGTTGAAACTTCAGCGCATTGACGCCAGCGAATGCGCCCGACAGGCCTAAATACAGGCGCCCGAAATGGATCGCCCAGTCAAGCTGCACCACGCCCGGCAGAACAGGCGCCACGCGAAAGTGGCCGTCGAAATACAGCAAGTCTTCGGGGATCGTCAGCGCCAGCAGCGCGCGCGCCGGTTCGGCCTCCAGCACCTTGATGAGGGGGTAGCGCGGGCGCTCTAAGGGGGCTTCGTCAAGCAGCGACAGCAAACCCGCGACCGTCGTCTTGCCCTGGGCATTGACGGGCCAGGCGTCCAGATAGCGCCAGCGGCGTGGCAGCGCGACCGCTTCGACCAGTGGTGCGAGCGCCGCGCGCAGGCGCGTGTTGAGTGCCAGCTTGCCGTCCCCCGCCAGCAACACCCTCCCCGCCTCGCTTGGCAACGCGAAGACTGCGAGCGCCTGGCGTGCGGTCTGCTGCATGCTGACGACCTTCGCTTCGCACACCAGTCCAGTTGTGACCAAGGCCGCTTCGAGAGCATCGAGGGCGATGCGTTTTTCTTCGATCTTGACGATGCGGTCGGCGCGCCCGCGCAACACGAAGCGGCCAGCGCCGGCATCCTCGACGCAATCGGCCAGCGCCAGCCACGGCACAGGGCCGGCGTACGGCGAGGCCACGTCAAGGGTGCCGGAAGGCCCGATGCGCCAGCGCACATCCGGCAGCGGCGTCCAGGATTCACCCGCGTCACGGCGGCGCCAGGCGATGCCGCCGCTCTCCGAACTGCCATACACCTCGATCGGCGCATGGCCCAGCAGGCATGCGGCATGGACCGATGCGTCCTGCTCCAGCATGCCGCCCGAAGAAAACACAGCGCGCAGCATGCCAGTTGCACCGGTCCAGTCGAGGTGCGCAGGCATGCGCTTCAGGTGAGCCGGGCTGGCCAGCAGGATGCAGGGTTGTTGCGCCAGGCTTGGCGCCAGCGTTTCAGGAAATTCGTGCCGTGCCGCGTGAATCGGGCGGCCCGCGGCGAGCGGCCACAGGATGCGAAACAGCAGGCCATAGATGTGCTGATGCGAGACGGTCGAGATCACGTGCGCATCGTGCAGGCCGGCGCCGAACTGGCGCTCTAGTGCGGCGACTTCGCTGGTCAGCTGCGAGAATTGCTTCGGGATCGGCGTCGGTTCGCCGGTGCTGCCCGACGTGAAGACGACGAGTGCTGCGAAATCGTCGGCCGGCATGCGCCAGGCTTCCTGCCAGTCGTCACCAAAAACCGTCGCGACCGGCCGGCAGCCGGCGGGAAAAGTGCCCCAGAATGCATCGACCCGGCCGGCCAGCGCGATGCAATTGGCCGGCAATGTATCTGCAACTAACCACACGGTCTTGTACGTAAGCCAGGCGCCGATCAACGCCGCGGCGAATTCAAGGCTGTCATCGTGATACAGCGCCACGCGGCCCGCATCGCTGCGCGCACCGAGTGCGGCCCAGGCTCGCACGCGTGCCAGGAATGCGCCGTGCTTAACAGGCGCGCCATCGCGCCAGCCGGTGACAGCGTCCTCGCGACGCGCTGCGATCAGGAAAAACAGGTCACGCATGGTGCAAACGCTTGAAGCGCAGGCGCAGCAGATACTCGCCGGCGAACATCGCACCCATCAGGACATACGCGATCACGCCGTTGTAGAGCGACCAGACGGCACTCGACGCAAACAGCGCCGTACCCAGTGCGATGGCGCCATTGATGACGAAGAACACACACCAGGCCTGGGTCACGCGGCGCGTGTAGCGAATGCCCGCCGGCGGCAGGCCCGGTTCGCGCAGGCGCGCCAGGCGCTCGACCATCGACGGTCCCTCCATCAGGCTCGCGCCGAACGCGGCCAGCATCGCACCATTGACCAGCACCGGATAAAGCTTGAGTGGCAGGACGACATTGGCCACTACGGCCATACCCACCAGCAGCAAGGCCCCGGCCGCGCTCCAGCGCGCGGGCCCGCTCATCTTGAGCGTGGGCAGGCGGGTAGCGACTGTCAGCAAGAGCAGCCCGGCCAGCCAGCGCGGCTCGATACGGTCGTGACCGAGCCAGATCGCCAGCGGATACACGACTGTCAGCAGCGCAGTCAGGACATTCCAGTGCACGGATTTACGCCACTTCGGCGTGCGTCTCGACCGGCGCCGTAGTCAAGGCGACCAGCGCATTGACCACATCATCGATCGTGCGGATGGTTTTGAATACGTCCGGCTGCAGGCGTTTTCCAGTCATTTGCTTGAGCTTGACGGCCAGGTCGACCGCGTCGATGCTGTCGATGTCCAGGTCGGTGTACAGGTTCGATGCTGGCGTGAGCGACGCGCGATCGAGTTCGAACATCTCGGCCAGCAGGTCGGCGACCCACACGAACAAGGCGTCGCGGTTCATGTCTTCAATGCGTACCATTTCCTTCTCCTACTTCTTGCGGTTTGCTTCGATCATCGATGCCAGCGCACGCACCGACGCGAAATGACGGCGCGTTTCTTGCGATTCGGCCGACAGGGTAATGCCGTAACGCTTTTGCAGCGCGACGCCGATTTCCAGAGCGTCGATCGAGTCGAGTCCCAAGCCATCGACAAATAGGGCGGCATCGCTGTCGATATCCTCGGGAGTGATGTCCTCTAGCTGCAGAACATCGATGATCAGGTGTTTCACTTCCAGTTCAAGCATGGTGCTGACTTTCTCTCATAAACAACTGTTGCAGGCATTCGGTGAGCCGACGTGCGGCGACGACCTCGGAGGCATCGTGGACAAAATCGTCAACCGCGATATCGTCCAGAACGTCGATGCGAAAATGCGCCTGGTGCGGCGGGACATGCCACCACCTGTCGCCCTTCCCCAACGTGGGAGGATCGCAGCGAATCACGACCGGTGTTACGGCCCTGAGACCGCGTACCGCGATATTGGCAGCGCCGCGCTTTAACGTGGCCGCGCTGCCAGGCGGTGTACGCGTCCCTTCGGGGAAAATGATCAGGTTCCCACCAGCGCGCAGGGAAGCGATGCCATCACCGACCAGGTCCGGGCCTCGATCGTTGCGAATGTATCCGGCAGCGCGAATGGGTCCGCGCATGAAGGGGTTGGTCGACAACGTGCCCTTGACGATGCAGTCGGCATTGGGCACGAACGCGATCAAGAAGACGGTATCGATCAGCGTCGGATGATTCGCCAGGATCAGCTGCCCTCGGCGCTCGAGCTTGTCCAGGCCGCGCACCTCATAGCGCAGTACACCGAGCAGGCGCATGACGCCGACAAAGGCCCGGAAACTCACACTCACCGCACCGCGTGCGGCGCGCTGATGTGCTGCCGGTTCGTGCACGCACAGCGCCAGCAGAGGGAATACCATCACGCGCAGTACCACGCCACCGATACCGAACAGCGCAAAGGAAAACCCCGTCGCGAGAACGCGCCACAGGCGCCCAATGCTACTGCTCATAGCGGCGCCAGGACCAGCGCTTGCCCGCTGCTTCGCGCACCAGCAGGCGGTCGTCGCTCAATTGAAAACGCAGTACATCGAGGCCACCGGGCATACGCGGAACGGATGGATCAGCAGAATCGGTTTCCTGCCAGGCCAGGCACAGAGCAGGCACACCGGCCTGAACAGGCACGATGGCCCACGCAAATGCAAACGGCTGCTCGTCGCAATCCTGAAATACCGCGTACGGCTCTGGCAGCGCCATATCGCAAGCCACGATCAACACCATCGGTGCGCCGTCAGCCAATTGGCTGCAAGCCTCGATGACGGCATGCTCGAAAGTGGCAGCGCCAGCGGCCAGTGCAACATGGTTGGCGCAGTCGGTACGGGCTATGGAGAACAGTCCGGCGCTGGCGTTGTGCACAGCCAGGCCAAATGCGGTTGGCGAGAGCGGCTCGCCGCGCGCCAGGTCACGCAATAATTCGACCGAACGCACGACTTCGCCGTGTCGAGAACAGAATACAGTAGGGACATTGCGGTCCTGTCCGAGACAGCCATAGGCGACTTCGAGCGCCATCCGACCAAGCAGGCCGGCGCGGCGGCGCAGCATCGGGGGCATCGCGGCAACCCTGGGCTCTTCGCCCTGCGTCAGTGGCCGCGGTGCCTTGGACCAGGCAACCCACCCTTCCTGCGTCGTTACGCCGGGCGACCACGCCGCATGACGCGCAATGGAGAAGATGACCTCGTTCTCGTACATACCATGCCATCAATGGGGAATCGGCGCGCGCCAGACGGCGCCCGGAAAAACTGAGACGATTATAGCCGCTCAGTTTCCTACCGGGAAATACTAAGTGTTAAAAATCAGGAAATTTGCAACACTAACGAAACCGGATCTGCGTTTGATCAAACCCCAGGCAGCACGTTTTTGAGCGCAGCCGGCAATGGGGCCGACTTGCCCACCTTGAAATCGACCCACACCACCTTGGCCATGCCGTTGGCGTGCACCTCGCCCGGTGCGCCGTTCGCGTCCAGCAGACGGATTTCGTGCGACACCTCGATGCTCGAGCGCCCCGGCGGCGCAATGAAGGTACGCACCTCGATCTCGCCTGGATAAGTCAGCTGCTTGAGGAAGTTCATCGATGCGTTGACGATGACGGGACCCTGGTCGCGCGAGTCGGGCAAGCCGCCGACCTGCTCGAGCCAGGCGATGCGGGCCGACTCGATATAACGGAAGTAATTGGTATTGTTGACGTGCCCCATGGCGTCCATGTCGCCCCAGCGGATTGGCATGCGCATGGTGTGCACCAGCATCGGTGCGGTAGTCTCACTACTCATTCTGTGGTTCCTGGCGTTTAGTGCGCCATCATGCCGTCGTCGGCCGTGATGATGGCGCCGTTGATGAAATGGGCTTCTTCGGCAGCCAGCAGCAGCAGCAGGCCGTCGAGGTCTTCGGGCCGGCCGGCGCGCTTGCGCGGCAACATCTCGACAAGTTTGCGGCCCTGCTCGGTCTCGAAATAATCTTCGTTCGCGTCGGTGGCAATGTAGCCGGGGCAGATGGCATTGACGTTGATGCCGTACTTGCCCCACTCCACCGCCATCGCCTTGGTCATCTGCACCACGCCGGCCTTGCTCATGCAGTACACGCCAATCTGCGGCAGTACCCGCAAGCCCGCCACCGAAGCGATATTGACGATGCGATGCTGCTTGCGCGGGTCGCCCTTGGCGCGCGCGATCATGCGCTTGGCGGTTTGCTGGGCCACGAAGAACGCGCCGCGCAAATTGGTGTCCATGATGTAGGTGTAGTCATCCTCGCCCACGTCGATCAGGCGCTGGGTGGATGATACGGACGAGTTGTTGATCAGGATATCGATCGGCCCCGCCTCGGTTTCGGCATGGGCGATGGCCGCCTTGATGCTGCCGAGATCGGTCACGTCGAGCCGCACCACGTGCGCGGCGCCGCCGTCGGCTTCGATTTCGGCGCGCAGCTCCTTGAGGCGCTCGACGCGACGCGACGCCAGCACGACCTGGGCGCCGGCCCCGGCCAGGGCCTTGGCGAAACGGGCGCCCAGGCCGCTCGATGCGCCAGTGACCATGGCGATCTTTCCTTCGAAATTGACTTCAATGCCCACGTCCGACTCCCCGGTGTAAGTACGATCACGAGTTGCGAAAGCACCATGATCCCACAAATGTCCGGTATTCGATTGTCCCTTCTAATAATGCCTTTACAATGGCCGCGATATTGCAATGAACAGCGAAAACCCGCACACTCGTGCTATTTTCTGATTACCGTCATCCCTTTCCCAAAAAAACCATGACAGAGACAACGAACTTTCTCGAACAATACGGCCCGCGCGAAGCGATGGAATACGACGTCGTCGTGGTCGGCGGCGGCCCGGCTGGCCTGTCGGCGGCGATTCGCCTGAAACAGCTGGCTGCTGAAAAAGGCCAGGAAGTCACGGTCTGCGTGCTGGAAAAAGGCGGCGAGCTGGGCGCGCACATCTTGTCCGGCGCCGTGATGGACCCACGCGCGATCAACGAACTGATCCCCGACTGGAAAGAAAAAGGCGCGCCGCTCAATACCGCCGTGACCGAAGACCGCGTTTTGTTCCTGAGCGAGACCAAGTCGTATGCCACGCCGGCATTCGCCATCCCGCCGGCACTGGCCAATCACGGCAACTACGTGATTTCGCTGGCCAATGTGGTGCGCTGGCTGGGTCAGCAAGCCGAGGCGCTGGGCGTGGAAATCTTCCCCGGCTTTCCGGCTGCTGAAATCCTGTACAACGAAGACGGCTCGGTCAAGGGCGTCGCGACCGGCAATATGGGGATGAAACGTGACGGCGAGCCCGGCCCCGAATTCCAGCTTGGCATGGAGCTGCATGCCAAATACACGTTCTTCGCCGAAGGCTCGCGCGGCCATCTGGGCCGTCAGCTGATGGCCAAGTATGAGCTGAACAAAGGCAAGGACCCGCAAACCTACGGCATCGGCATCAAGGAACTATGGGAAATCGATCCGGCCAAGCACCAGCCGGGTCTGGTGATCCACACCGCCGGGTGGCCACTGCCGAACGATACCTACGGCGGTTCGTTCCTGTACCACCTGGAAAACAACCAGGTCGCGGTCGGTTATGTCGTCGGCCTGTCGTACCAGAATCCGTATCTGTCGCCGTACGAAGAATTCCAGCGCTATAAAACGCACCCGGCCATCCGCGGTTTCTTCGAAGGCGGCAAGCGCATCTCGTACGGCGCGCGTTCGATTACCGCAGGCGGCCTGCAATCGCTGCCTAAAACGGTGTTCCCGGGCGGTGCGCTGATCGGATGCGATGCGGGCTTCCTGAACACCAGCCGCATCAAGGGCAGCCACGCAGCGATCAAGACCGGCATGCTGGCGGCCGAGGCGGCGTTTGCCGCGCTGGGCGAAGGCCGCACGAGCGACGAGCTCACGAGCTTCCCGGCAGCGTTCGAACAATCGTGGCTGCACGAAGAGCTGCATGTCGCGCGCAACTTCAAGCCGTGGATGAGCAAGGGCCTGGTCCTGGGCACGATCATGACGGGCATCGACCAGATCGTGTTCCGTGGCAAGGCGCCCTGGACGCTGCACCACAAGCATGCCGACCACGAATGCCTGAAGCCGGCGTCGCACTTCAAGCCGATCGTCTATCCGAAGCCGGATGGCAAGCTGACCTTCGACAAGCTGTCGTCAGTGTTCATCTCGAACACCAACCACCGCGAAGACGAACCGATCCACCTGACGCTCAAAAATCCGAGCGTGCCGGTCGACGTCAACCTGGCCAAGTACGCCGGGCCCGAACAGCGTTACTGTCCGGCCGGGGTGTACGAGTACGTCAAGCGCGAAGACGGGGGCGACCGCCTGCAGATCAATGCCCAGAACTGCGTGCACTGCAAGACCTGCGATATCAAGGACCCGACGCAGAACATCGTCTGGGTGACACCGGAAGGTGGCGGCGGGCCGAATTATCCAAATATGTGATTGCCGGGCCTTCCGCTTTTATTGCTGACTTTGTAAGAATCATCCTGCAATACCACCGCCAATCTGCTGATTGGCGGTCGACACGAACGGCGTAGCATGGGTCGCTCCTACACCAGTGGCAGGAGGCAGCGATGGGTGATTCCACACGCAGTAATGGCCAATCATCGGGGCGCTCAAACCCCGGCATGCAGCAAAACAGCAATCTGCAAGGCGGCAAGCAGGATATTGCTGGTAACAAGCAATCCACCGGCCAGCAAAGTGGCCGCACGCAGGAGGGCAAGCAGCATGACACCGGCAGCCGGCAAGGCGCTGGTGCCCCACAGCAGAACCAGCAACATGGTGGCCAGCATGCATCAGGCGGCACCCCGGCGCTGGACGACCTGAATGCCGACCGCGCCAGCCGCGACCAGGGTTCGCCGGGCAGCGGGTCCCGGCAAATGGACCAGCAGAGCGACTGGCAAGGCAAGCAGGACAAACAACGCTGACGTGGCACTGTCCACAAAAAAGCGCGGCGCCATGACTGGGCCGCGCTTTTTTTTGCGCCGTCAGGATGGCGGCATGCTGCTGGCGTCGTGACCGAACCACTTGAGCGACAGCGCGCGCAGCGTGCCATCCGAGCGCGCCTCGCGCAGCGCCTTGTCGATCGCCAGTTTGAATGCCGGACGGCTCTTGCGCAGGGCGATGCCAACGGGCTCAGGAGTGCCGATGCGGGCACCGGCCTTCAGTGGAAGCTGCGTCTTGCGGATCAGGTAATGCACCAGCAGGCTGTCGTCAAGCAATGCGTCGATGCGGCCAAAGGCCAGGTCCTGCAGATTCTCAGGCGCGGCCGGATAACGCTTGATGTTGATACCCTGGACCGCCCTGGCCTGCTGCTCGAACACGCTGTTCTGTCGCACGCCCAGTGTGCGGCCCTTGAGGTCGGCCAGCGTGCGGTAAGTAGCGCGCTCGTTCTTGCGCACGATGAGCTGGGACTGCGAATAGCAATAGGGCGCGGAAAAGTCGAACGTTTTCGTGCGTTGTGGCGTGATGATGACCTGGCTGATGGCCACGTCCACCCTGCCCGCACGCACCGCCGGCAGGATCGCGCTCCATTCGGTCAGCACGAATTGCGGCTCGAGGCCGATGCGCGTCGCGACCGCGTGCGCCACGTCGACGTCATGACCGGTCAATTGCCCGCTCGCCGGATCCTTGAAATTGAAGGGGGGATAGGTGCCCTCGAGCGCGATGCGCAGCGTGCCCCGTTGGCCGGGTGAATCTGCCTGGTCTGCCTGGTCTGCCAGGCCCGCCGCGCCCGCCGATGGCGTACATAGTGCGGCTGACGCTGGCAGCGCCAGCAACTGCCCCAGCACCCGGCGCCGCCCCCCGTTTGCGATCCCTTCGGCCATCCCCTTGCCCCCGCGCGGTCAAAGATACGTTATAACCGAAAAGCAGCAGGATGGGCCAGTGTCAGGACCGCACGACGATCCGCTTCTGTTCGCGCGCCGAGCGGTACACGGCTTCGATGATGCGGATGTCGCGCAGGCCTTCTTCGCCAGGAACCAGCGGCTCGCGGTTCTGCATGACGCACTGCGCCATGTGGTCGAGCTGGCCAACCCACTGGTTCGCGTACGGTCCGGGTGGGGGTTTGACCTCCGTCTTGTCGCTGCGTTCCTGGCCCACCCACATGCGCTGGCCGCTGTAGGCAGTGGCCGGTTCCAGTTCGATGCGGCCCTTGTCGCCCATCAGCACGAACTGGTTGCGGTTGGCGCTGTACATCGACATGCACGAGCCGATCGCCCCGGACGGGAACTCGAGCTGGAAGTCGATCATGTCTTCCACTTCACGGAAACGCGGGTCGCTGCGATTGGTCGTTTCTTTGGCGAACACGGCCACCGGCTCTTCGCCGGTCATGTAGCGCGCCGCCTGCAGCGCGTAGATACCGATGTCCATCAGCGAGCCGCCGCCCGACTGCGCCTTCTTCATGCGCCAGGTGTTCGCGTCCCCCGCGACAAAGCCGTGCTCCGAGCGGAAGTAGCGGATCGTGCCGATCGCGCCGGCACGTGCCAGGCAGATGGCTTCGACATTGTGCGGCTCGAAGCGCGAGCGGTAGCCGATCATCAGCTTCTTGCCGGCCTTGCGGCAGGCAGCAATCATCTGTTCACACTCCGCTGGATTGATGGCCATCGGCTTTTCGCACATGACGTGCTTGCCGGCTTGCGCGGCGCGGATCGTGTACTCGGCGTGCATGAACACGGGCAGGCAGATATACACGATGTCGATGTCCGGGTTGTCACGGATGAGGTCGAAATCGCTGTACGAATAGATGCCGCGTTCGGGCACGCCGTATTCCTGCGCCACCTTTCTTGCCTTGGCGGGGTCGCCGCTGACGAGCGCCACGAGACGGCTGTGCTGGCAATTCTGGAACTGCGGGATGATGCGACCCAGGCCATAGCCGCCCAGGCCCACGATCGCGTAGCCGAGTTTGCGGCCGGTGCTGGCCCAGGCCGGGTTTACTGCGCTTGCCGCCAGGACGCCACCTGCAGCCATGACCAGGCCGCGCCGTTGTAAATCGATCATGCTTGTCTCCTCCAATAAGGTTGCGGGAATGTTATCGTCTTATGGAGAGAAGGATACAATTGATTCATTTGAAATGATAGCGGTATCACTGCCCTCATCTAACGTTCACTTTGCCAGGAGTTGCCCATGTCCTTGTCCCCCCGTCGTGCCCCACGTCGCATTCCGCTCGTCCGACTGATGCTTGCCGCCAGTGTCGCCGCTATCCTCTCGCCAGCAGTGTTGGCTGCCCCGGCCGCCAGTTGCAGTGGCAAGGCCCCGTCGGGCGAACTGAAAGCCGAGCGCATTGCGGCGATCACGCCGTCGCGGGGCGAACCAGGCTTGTACGAAGGGGCGGTATGGATGAACGGGGCGCTGTATTTTTCGGACTTCAGCTTCAGCCAGGGTTTTCCGTCACGCGTGCGCAAGTACACGCCGGGCGGTGACGTGACCACCGCCATCGAGGACGCGGGCAGCAATGGACTGGCGGTCGACACCGCAGGGACACTGGTCGCGGCCACCCACAAGTACAAGGCTCTGTCGCGCTACGACCTGGCGGACGGCAAGCGCACGGGTGTCGCTTCACAGTTCCAAGGGCAGGTCTTCAATTCACCGAACGATATCGCCATCGCGGCTGACGGCACGATTTACTTCACGGATCCGGACTATCAGAAAGCCGCAGCGCCCGGCGGCCAGCCGGTGACCGGTATCTATCGCGTGGGGACGGATGGCGCGGTGACACTGGTCGACGGCTCGCGCAAGAATCCGAACGGGATTGCCCTGTCACTCGACGGCAAGACGCTGTACGTGAACGCGAGCGATGGCGCGGTCCGCGCCTACCCGATCAAGAATGGCGTGCCGCAGGCGGGGCGTGATCTGATCAAGGGCATCGAGAATGGCGACGGCATGACGCTGGACTGCCATGGCAACCTGTATTTGACGGAACACGCACCCAAGCGCGTGCGCGTGTTCTCGCCGCAGGGCCGCGAACTGGCGACGATCCGGGTCGACGCCAATGTGACAAATGTGGCGTTCGGTGGCACTGACGGCAAGACGCTGTACATCACCGGCGCCGGCGCCGTCTGGCAATTGCCGCTGGAAGTCACGGGACTGCCCTACTGACACCGCTTACCAGCTGGGGCGCGAACCTGGTCCGAAGTTGTGGCCCGTGACCAGCGTGGTGCTTTGTACGAGCGTCGACAAGCCCAGGATCAGCTGGACGAGCTTATCGTCCGGCAGCACCCAGATCTGGCCGCGCGGCTGCTCGGCGCCGGTGGCGGCCATGATCAGGGGCGCGATCCAGGCGGCATCGCTGTCGACGTCAAGCAGAATGGCGTCAGCCGTCGTCTGCATGTGCACGAGCCCGCCTTCGGCAATGGCGAAGCAGATGCCAACGCCCGTTTCCTGCGGCGTGATCAGTTCCTGCATGGCGGCGTTGTGCTCGTCAATCCAGAGCTCGACGTCTTGCGGCGTCTCAAGCGCGGTCCAGGGACGGGGTTTGAAGCGGGGTGGTTGTTCGGGCGGGAGGGTCATGTGCTGCAAGCAAAAGGGGACGGGGCGTATCTTACGGCAATTTCCATCGCCGCGGGCCAGGTCCACGTTTGCCAGGCTCACGCTTGCATCATGGGATATCGAGCGTCACGAGCCGCACGCTTGCATGCCCATCCTCGATGATGAGTTCGCCGACCGACACGGGCAGCGTAAACCGGCGCCGCCCCGCCGCACCCGGATTGACGTACAGCACACCGCCCCGCTCGATGCAGGCCGGCTTGTGCGTGTGACCGGTGACCACGACGCGCACGCCACTTGCCACCGGATCGATGGCAAGCTCCTTCAAGTCGTGCAGCATGTGGACGGCGACACCACCAAAGTTCACCGTGACGACGTCAGGCAATGCCCGGGCCCAGGCGCCGCTGTCGTTGTTGCCGCGCACGCTCGTGAGCGGTGCAATCCCGGCCAGGCGCTCGAGCGTGGCCGGATCGACGATGTCGCCGGCGTGCAGGATGGCATCGCTACCCTGCAGAAAGTCGAGCGCCTGTGGACGCAGCAGGCCGTGCGTGTCGGCGATCAGGCCAATGCGAATGACCACTTACGCGCGCTTGCTGCCAGCCATCTTGGCCATCGTGACCACCGAGTACAGCGCCGCCAGGCCAACGAGCACGTAGACGACGCGGGTGAGCGTCGAACCCGGCGCGAACAGCACGCCGACCATGTCGATGTCGAACAGGCCGACCATGCCCCAGTTTAGGCCACCAATAATCAATAGCACCATCGCAATATAATCCAGTGCAGACATGGCGGAGCGGCCATGCGTACGCGCCGTCACGCGACGATCGGGCATCGAACGGCGATCCATGGTTGGGGTATTGATTGTTGACATCAGAGCCTCCTGGAAAAGTGACATGGACACCACCGGGGCGGCGCCCCGGCACTTGCTGTCCATACTAGCCCAGGTTAGCAAACACGCACGCACCGTTGCAGCGCATGCACACCGCAGACCCGACACGGGGCTGCGGCCGCGAACTCAGCCTTTCCAGGTACGCGCCAGGCCCGTATCGGCGTGAATCCAGCCACCGCGCGGACCGCTGCGGTAGTAGTAGCCGACACCGCCGCCGCGGAAGCTCTTGATCAGGCCACCGAGCACTTCTTCGTTCAGGTTGGCGATCCGGATATCGGCAGCCTTGCCGACCAGGTGCAGCGACTGGCGCGCTGCCGGGATGCCCTGCTCGCGCAGGCGCGCGTTCGATGCCGGCGAACGGTAGCCCGACAAAATCTCGAGCGGCTTGATGATGCCGAAACGGGCGATGAAGGCCTGGGTGCTCCACAGCATCTCGAACAGCTTCGGATCGATGGGAGCGGACGCCTTGCCGTTCACGTCGCGCAGCAGATGGCACAGTTCCTGGTATGCCGACTCGATGACTTCGCCGTCTTTCCAGTACAGTACGTTGGCCGTCTCGCCGCTTTGCGGGCGCGTGACCGACAAGGTACGTGGCTTGACCCAGAAATCGAGGTCAAGCGCCTGCGAATCGAACAGGTCAGGTGGCGGTTGGAGGTCAGTTGCGGCGGCGGCCAGCGGCGCACCGATGACACCGATGGCGGCAAGGCGCGCGCCCTGATGGAGGAAGTCTCTGCGGGAAGCCATATATGCGTTGGTGTGACTCGTGAATATCGATGGGCCGTACTATAGCGTATTCGTCATGGATAGCGCTGTGTGGCGTGCTGGGGGCGTGCAGCGTGCGGGTTGGTCGACTGTTCAGTCGCTGCAGTTGCAGAAGCGCTTGCGCGCGCCGCCTTCGCTGGTGCCGTCGAGCCGCTTCCACATCAGGTCGCTATCGAGGCCGAAGCAGGATTTTTCCTTGCCCGCATTGCTGTAGCCGTGGCGCTCGAAGAACGTGCTTGCGCCAGCCGGGCTGTGCAGATGCAGCTTGCTGATATTCCAGGCACGCGCCTGCTCTTCGACCGCCGCCAGCAGCGCCCGGCCCACGCCGCAGCGCAACGCATCGGGCAGCACGTAGCACAGCGCCACCTTGCCGGCCGGGGTCAGCAGCGTCAACCCGACCATCCGCCCTTCACTCTCGGCAACGACGGCAAAATTGGCGGGCGCGGCAAACCAGGCGGCGACGGTGGCCGGCGTCTTGTTGCCGAGCCAGGCGTCGAGTACTGCTGGCTGGCCATGGTGGTCGGCACTGCAGCCTTCCTCGATGGAGCGGCGCAGCAGATTGCAGGCTGGCGCGGCGTCGGCGGGAACTGCCTTGCGGATTTCAATACGCGTGGACATCGATCATCAACATAAATACGGTACAAAGACGTGAGGTGGCGACAGATGGCGTCCCCGGCTTAACACGGGCTCGACTATACACTGAAAGGCAACGACCCTGCTGGCGGCAGGGACAAGCGCATGATGGGCATAACCATATGACGAAAGTATTGTTCCGTTTGACGGCCGCATCGGGGAACATGCACGCTGTCACTCCAACTTCAAGCAAGCGAGACCACATTATGCGCATCACCTCTCCGAACACGCTGCGCCGCTCGATCCTGGCGCTGGTCCTGGCTGCCGGCAGCGCCGTGCCGCTGCACGCCAGCGCCGCCGGGCCAGAGCTGCTGAACGTGTCGTACGACGTCGCCCGTGAATTGTACAAAGAAATCAACCCGGCGTTCATCGCATCCTACAAGCAGCAAAGCGGCCAGACGGTCGAAGTCAAGCAGTCGCACGGCGGCTCGAGCAAGCAGGCGCGCGCCGTGGCCGATGGCCTGGCGGCGTCGGTTGTCACGATGAACCAGGCCAATGACATCGACATGCTGGCCGACCGCGGCCTGGTGGCAAAAGACTGGGCCAAAAAGTTCCCGAACAATGCGGCGCCCTACTACTCGACGATGGTGTTCCTGGTCCGCAAGGGCAACCCGAAGCAGGTACGCGACTGGCAAGATCTGGCACGTCCTGGCGTGGCCGTGATCATCCCGAATCCGAAGACCGCCGGCAACGGCCGCTACACCTATCTGGGTGCGTGGGGTTCCGTGATCAAGAAAGGCGGCAATGAGGCCGCTGCCCGCGACCTGGTCTCGAAGATCTTCAAGAACGTGCCGATCCTGGACGGTGGCGGCCGCGCCGCGACCACCACGTTCACCCAGCGCCAGATCGGCGACGTGCTGGTGACATTCGAAAACGAAGTGAGCATGGTGCGCAAGGAGTTCGGCAACGACTTCGAAGTCGTCTACCCGACCAGCTCGATCCTGGCCGAGTCGCCGGTGGCCGTCGTCGACAAGGTCGTCGATCGCCAGAAGCTGCGTCAGCCTGCTACGGCTTACCTGAACTTCCTGTACAGCCCGGTGGGCCAGGAAATTGGGGCCAAGCACTTCATGCGCGTTCGCTCGGAAGCGGTCATGAAGAAGTACGCGGCCAACTACAAGCCGATCAGCCTGTTCACGGTTGACGAAGTCTTCGGCGGCTGGCGCGCAGCGCAAAAGCGTCACTTCGACGATGGCGGCGAGTTCGACAAGATCTACACCGCGAAGTAATCCGCATCACCTCACGACAGCCCTGCCATGTGCAGGGCTGTTTGCATGGCTCAGTCAGCGTTATCTGTTGATGACGTTGATGGCAACGCGAAGCAACTGTTCCGGCGAAATAACCCGCTCCCCATCCAGCGCCCAGCGCCAGCCCAGGTAATTGGGCAGGTAGCGCGATGCCACGCCACGAAAGCCCTGTAGCCACGCCTTGAAGCGCTGGTGGTAGGCGTTCACGTTCTGGACATGAATGGCAAGGCTGCCCAGACGCCTTGCACGCACACCGGCGCGCACATTGACCGCCTCGTGCGCGATCCTGTGCTTGCGGGCAAAGGCGCGGTAAGCGGGATGGCCATCACTGACCAGCAAGGCCTGCCGATCGAGCCTGGGCAGCAAGTCACGCTCGAGTTGCGCAGTCTTCAGCGCACCGCGCCCGGTGACGGCATCGATGGTGCGCCCTTCGCGGTCGCGCGCGACCAGGATGCAATCGAGTTCACCGGAAATGCCCCGTTTGGCAGCATGGCCGCCACGGCGGCGCGGTGGCCGATCGAGTGTGCGCGAA
>NZ_JCASIO010000004.1:0-549571 GCF_059685955.1 Telluria sp. LT2P80
GAAGGATATTAGCCCTCACCGTTTCTTCCCTGACAAAAGAGCTTTACAACCCGAAGGCCTTCTTCACTCACGCGGCATTGCTGGATCAGGCTTTCGCCCATTGTCCAAAATTCCCCACTGCTGCCTCCCGTAGGAGTCTGGACCGTGTCTCAGTTCCAGTGTGGCTGGTCGTCCTCTCAGACCAGCTACTGATCGTAGCCTTGGTGAGCCTTTACCTCACCAACTAGCTAATCAGATATCGGCCGCTCCAGGAGCACAAGGTCCGAAGATCCCCTGCTTTCATCCTTAGATCGTATGCGGTATTAGCGTAACTTTCGCTACGTTATCCCCCACTCTTGGGTACGTTCCGATATATTACTCACCCGTTCGCCACTCGCCGCCAGGTTGCCCCGCGCTGCCGTTCGACTTGCATGTGTAAAGCATGCCGCCAGCGTTCAATCTGAGCCAGGATCAAACTCTTCAGTTCAATCTCTGTTTGTTGGCATTTCTGCCACCCTACCTTGCGGCAGGGGTCGCTCACTCAAAATACTGACCGTTACTCATTGCTGAGCAACGTATTTCTTTTTTGTGAACATTTGATAATTTAAGTAATCAAAGACCGAAGTCTTTGGCACCTTCATCAAACGCCCACACTTATCGACTGTTAATTTTTAAAGAACTTTATTCGGTGCTTCATCTGCCGTTTGCTTCGAATCGTTTTGTTCGCTGCAGCAGAGGAATGAGATTATGCTCGACCTGCTGAGCTTCGTCAACAGCTTATTTTTCAGTTGTGTGACAAATTTGACGCCATGTCTACACGAAACTGCTTCGCTACTCCCGCAGCGTGACGGTGGTGTAGTTCGGGTCAGCTTTGATCTTCTCTTGTGTAAAGGGAAGGCGTGGCCAGCTCTTGCGCGAATACAGCAGCGTCTGGTCGGCATACCACGGCGACGTGGGATCGACTGACTGCCCATACGTCAGCATCGCCTGCGCCACAGGCCCCTGCTCGTCGAACGTCACGGTCTGCAAATAGCTCTGACCCCAGTGCGCGCCGACATAGCCTTGTGCCGTCAAGCCACTGCGCATCGTCAGGGACCCATACGTACCTTCCTGATTCCCATTGCCGCCGTGCAGTGGAATACGCACGCCATTGCGTGGTTCGACCTGATAGTCGCCCAGGCGGCCATCAAGTGGCACGCCGAGCCATTGCAGCTTGTCGGCCGCTGTCCTGAGCGCTACCAGCATGGCAGGCATGGCCGCCGGCGCCACGCCGGCCGGCGTATTGACCGGATCCGCCGGATCGAACGGCCGTGCCCATTTGTTCGGGATCGCTGTTGCCAGCGCCCAGAATTCGCGGAACAGCACGGCGCCCCGGCTATCGAGATCGGCGCGCCGGTCCCACGCTTGCAGCGTCGTGCAGGCTTGATGCATCAGCGTGCTGCTCGCGCTGCTGCAGGCCGTCAACAACTCGGGCAACACCAGCTCAGCCGCATAGACGCGGTTCGAGAACGCCAGCGCCTGCATGTCAGCGAGGGTCAACTTGTTGCGCTGGGCCAGCAGATCCTCGACCTGGCGAAACCCGATCCGCGTGCGCAGGCTTTGCTCGGCATTCACGCGTCCGTACAGCGGCGAATAGCCCAGCGGCGCCGGACCAGTCAGCAGCGCCTTCGGATTGGTCAGCCAGTAACTGTCATTCGAATTGCCAACGTAATCGGTGCGCATCATCCACGGCGCCGTGGCCGGTGCGTAAATGCCGGCCGGCGCGCCCACATCCTGCCCCCAGCCGCAGCTGCTCTTTGATCCGTCGAACAGCAGCGCCGCCTGCAGCAACAGGCAACCGTTGACGAACTTGTCCGCATTCATGTGCGGCACGACACTGGCGTCCGCATACAGCGTATTGCCGTCACGGTCGGCCGCCACCGTGTTCACCCATGGCAATCCCACCACGTTGTCGAGCGAATCCTTCAGCGTGCGCACACTGGTGGCGGTGCCAATGCCCAGCCATTGCTCGAGCATCCGGGTATTGCTGCGATTCGGGTCTGCCAGCACATAAGCAGCCTGAGCGGTCCACGTCAGGCCCGCAGCCGGCCGGCTGATGACGGCACCCTGGTGGCTGAAATAAAAGGTTTTGGTACGCCGGCCGATCAGGCCATCGGGCAGCAGCGCCTCGACCGTCACCGTTTTCGACGTCATCGTGCGCCGCGCACCGTCATAGAGATACGTGGTGCCAGTGGCGTCGCCGGGATCCAGCGCCAGCCGGAACGTGGTGAAGTGATTGGCGAACGTAACCGTGTGACTCCAGGCGACGTCACGGTTGAAGCCGATGACGACGGCTGGCACGCCGCCGATGATCACACCCATCGCGTCGTAACGCCCCGGCACGGTCAGGTGGGCCTGATAGAAGCGGTCGGTCGTGGTCCACGGATAGTGCGGGTTGCCAAGCAATAGCCCGCGCCCATTGGCGGACAAGTCCTTGCCCACCGCCAGCGCATTGCTGCCGAAGCCTTGCCGGTTGAGCAGATCGAGCTGCGCGACCAGCGACGACGCGTCGATCTTTCGCGGCGCCAGTTTGGCCAGCGTCACAGGTACGCCGGGAACCCGGCCAGCCGCAACGAAGTCTCGGGCAAAGGCCTGGCCCGATGCGTGCAGTGCCTTCTCCGCCACCACCAGCATCATGTCGTCGAGTGAAATCGGGCGCACCCATTTCGTGTTGGCACAGGCCGCCGGCAGCTTGCTTCCCGCATCCTTCAGGTACCGGTTATAGCCTTCGACATAGCCTTCAAGCAGGTCGCGTGGCTCACGGGTGCCGCTGGCATACCCCGCGCGCAATTGCTCGATGTCGAGGTAACCCTTGAAGAAGAAGTCGCTGTCCTCGTTGTTCAGGTCCATGAACCCGCTGCCGCCGCCATACTCGTCCCCGGTACGCTGGCGTGGCCGTGCGTCGCCGCCAAAGAACAGCGAGCGCTCACCGCGCACGGTCAGCACCGCATCGGCGAACATACAGACATTGTCCTGGGCATAGGCATACGCCAGGCCATAGCCGAGGCTGCGGAAGTCGTCGGCCCGGACATGTGGCACGCCATGCGTGGTGCGGGCGACGTCCACGTTGATGCGGGCGGCGGTGGCTGGGGGCGGCGGCTGAACGGCGGGGTCGTCATCATGATCCCGACCACAGGCGCCCAGCGCCAGCACGAGTGACATTGCAAGGAGGCGACGGGGCGCAGCAGGATGACGACGTTGCATGAGAGACGCTTTCTGCGGCAGGCGCCGCGCGATCGAACCATGACGAAGTAAAACTAATGCAATACTTTAATCCTAAAATAGTGCCGATGTGCTATTTCTCTCGCATGGACGCGGCATCAACGCGACAAAGCGGCACGCCAAAGCAAAAAAGCCCACCAGACACCTGGTGGGCTTTCTCTATATAACTAGCCTGACGATAAACTACTTTCACACTGGTTGCAGCACTATCATCGTCGCAAAATCGTTTCACGGTCCTGTTCGGGATGGGAAGGGGTGGGACCGATTTGCTATGGTCATCAGGCATAACTTGCTGGAAAACTGTTCCTCTACTGGGCAACAGGCTTCCTGAATTCCGGCTCGCATTCTAACAAGCAATTTCCAATACCGCCAGTTTTATCGCACACCCCATCAAAAACGCGGCAACGGCTGCACCGCACCAGCCTGCAAGCCGGCCTGGCGCATCGCCACCTGCACGGCCTCGATGCGCGCGGCCATCGACGGATGCGACGCCAGGTAATGCACCACGGCCGGCGTTGCCCCCTCCTCGCGCTGCAAAGTGGCAAACAATTCGGTGGCGCCGCCAGCATGCCCGTAGCGACATTGCAGGATAGCCAGTGCCTTTGCATCCGCAGCGGCTTCGCGGCCCCGCGAATACCCCGACTCACCCAGATGCTGCGCTGGGGCCAGCACGCCTGCCGTCCCGCTGCCGTCACCCGTGAGCACGGTGGCAGCAGCAATCAGCACCACGCGCCGGCCGACTGCGCGCAGGTGATCGCGGTTGGCCATGTGCGACAGCTCATGGGCCAGCACGAACGCCATGCCGTTTTCGGACTGCACACTGTCGAACAGCGCCGAGAACACCACCACCACGCCGCCTGGCGCGACCATCGCATTGGGCGTGTCCGAGCGGTTCACCCGCACCGTGACCGGCCCGCTGACGCCGGCGCATTGGCGCATGCCATCAACCAGGCCCTGGGCCCAGGCTTCGCGCGAGCGCATCGCCGGCTCGCTCGCGGGCGGCGTCCATGCCACCATCTGCGTCAACTGTGCCTCGGTCTCCGGTCCCATCCGGTCCACCACCACATCGACCAGCCAGCCCAGCACCAGATAGCCCACCACCACCGCCGCCGACAGCCCGGCCAGAATCAACAGGAAATCCTTGAGCGGATGGCCAGGCGTGACGTTGTCGTTGTGTTCGGGCAGCGAAGCCTGGTATTTCATGGTGCGGCGCTCTGTTCTGCGTAATAGATGGCGGTGCCGTAGGCCAGGACCTCGACACCATTGATCTGCCGCTGGTTGCCCGTCAGCGGCATCGTTTCAAGGCGCACGTTGACGATCTCATGGGCGCCCGGACAGCTTTCCTTCAGCCGCAGCACCGCTTCACGCTTGGCGCGATCGAGCAGCGTTTCATACGACTGCACCGGCCCGCCCACCAGCGAGCGCAGCGCCGACGCCGCCTTCTTGAAGTGGTCGACTGCCACCACCACGCTACCCGTGACCAGTTCAGTGCGCGCCACCGGCCCAGACCCAAGCAGGGTTTTCAGCGACGTGGCCGGCAAGTGCAGCCACGTTTTTTCCCTGGCGATGATGGAGCGGTAATGCCTGGCTTCGGCCATGCGTCCGAAGACGTAGCCCAACCCGATCGGCACCGACCAGAAGACAATCAGGAAAATTAAGTCCATCAGCCCACCGTCACTGCAGTGCCGTAGACATAGATCTCGGCGGCGCCGGCTGCCACCGACGAGGTCGAGAAGCGCACATTGACGACGGCGTTCGCTCCCATCTGCGTGGCTTGCGCCTGCATGCGCTCGGTGGCCTGCGCGCGCGATTCTTCCAGCAACTCGGTGTAGCCCTTGAGCTCGCCACCAACCATGTTCTTCAGCCCCGCCATGATGTCGCGGCCCACGTGCTTGGAGCGCACCGAGCTACCGGAGACAACACCGTGGCACGCCGTGATGGTCTTGCCCGGAACGGTTTCGATATTGGTCATGAACATGGAAGGCACTTTCTGAATAAGGGGTCGCCGATTGTAGGCGCCAATCTTTATTAGAAGCAATGCCGAATGCATAGTCACGCGATTGACTGCAGCATCACAGTAAAATACCGCCTTCAAACCCCCTCAGCCTGCCGCCACCATGTCGATCCTGCTTACCACCCTGAACGCCCGCTACACGCACGCCTCGCTCGGACTGCGCTACCTGCTGGCCAATATGGGGCCACTGCAGGACCAGACCCGCATCCAGGAATTCGTCACCGGCGCCAAGACCGCCGATCTCGTCGAGCGCATCCTGGCGCATGCGCCGCGCATCGTCGGCTTTGGCGTGTATATCTGGAACGTCGAAGAAACCACGCGCCTGGTGGCAATGCTCAAGCGCGTTGCGCCTGCCGTCAAGATCATCCTGGGTGGCCCGGAAGTCTCGCACGAGACCGGCGAGCAGGAAATCGTCGGACTGGCCGACTATGTCATTACCGGTTGGGGCGACGTCACGTTCCCCAAGCTGTGCGGCGAGATCCTCAACGGCCCGAAGCCTTTGATGAAGATCCACGCCGGCGTGCAGCCGCCAATGGACGCGATCGTCCTGCCCTATGCGCTGTACAACGACGACGACATCGCCAACCGCACCCTGTACGTGGAAGCC
Source organism: Telluria sp. LT2P80 (assembly GCF_059685955.1). Lineage (NCBI taxonomy): Bacteria > Pseudomonadati > Pseudomonadota > Betaproteobacteria > Burkholderiales > Oxalobacteraceae > Telluria > Telluria sp. LT2P80. Next base: position 5,862 of record NZ_JCASIO010000004.1, read on the forward strand.
TCGCGCGGCTGCCCGTTCAAGTGCGAGTTCTGCCTGTCCTCGCTCGACAAGACAGCCTGGCCATTCCCGCTCGACGCGTTCCTGGCCGAGATGGAAGCGATGTACGTACGCGGCGCGCGCCTTTTCAAATTCGTCGACCGGACGTTCAACCTGAACGTCAAGACGAGCCTGCGCATCATGGATTTCTTCCTCGATAAAATCGCGCAGTATCCGGACGACCCGATCTACGCCCACTTCGAGCTGGTCCCCGACCACCTGCCCGATGCACTGAAGGACACCATCGCCAAGTTCCCGGCCGGCGCGCTGCAGTTCGAGATCGGCATCCAGAGCTTCAATCCCGAGGTGCAGGCGCTCGTGAGCCGCCGCCAGAACAACGAGAAGGCGGCCGAGAACATTCGCTGGCTCACGCAGCATGCCACCGCCCACCTGCACGTCGACCTGATTGCCGGCCTGCCCGGCGAAGACGTGGCCAGCTTCGCGCGCGGCTTCGATCAACTGGTGGGCCTGGGCGCCGAGGAAATCCAGTTCGGCATCCTCAAGCGCCTGCGCGGTACGCCGATCATCCGCCACACCGAAGCCTTCGGCATGGTCTACGACCCGTACCCGCCGTACACCGTGCTGGCGACGGACAAGATCGACTTTGCGACCATGCAGCGCCTGGTGCGCTTTGCGCGCTACTGGGATCTGGTGGCCAACTCGGGACGCTTTGCCAACACCACGCCGGTGCTGCTGGGCGAGGCGCCGTTCGACAACTTCATGGCGTTCTCGGACTGGATCTACACGCGCACCGATGCGACGCACCGCATCGCGCTCGATCGCCTGGCCAAGCTGGTGGCCGAGTACTTACAGCTGCGCGGCATGGCGGCGCATGAAGCGGCCAGCCTGCTCGCCAGCGACTACGCCGGCAAGGTCGACGCGCCGGCGCGCACGCCGCAACCAGTGGCAGATGCAGCACGCGCGGTGGCCCCGTCGCGACAGGCGCGCCACCTCGCGGCCTGATCGCGAAACCAACAATGTGGCAGCGGGCGCGATTCTCTTTTACACTGCCGCAATGCAGATTGAAAATGCGCCAACATTAACCATTCAACAGGCCGGCCAGGGGGCGGGCCAATCTGTCGTCGCCAGCGGGGTCTGGCAAGTCCACGGCCTGTCGCAGCACGGTGTATTGAAGGGCATCACGCGCCAGCTCGCGAGCCTCAAGGATAAATCAGCCTGCACCTGGGACCTCTCAAACGTCGACAGCCTCGATCACATCGGCGCCCAGATGTTCTGGAATACCTGGAACAAACAGCGCCCGCCACGTCTCACGCTCGACCCGCGCCAGGAAGACCTGTTCAAGCGCATCGAAGCAGCCAGCAAGATCACGCTGCCGCGCCAGCGCGTCAGTCCCTTCGACTGGCTGATCAGGCTTGGCGCCGGCATGCTTGATTTCTTTGCGCACCTGCGCAGCTTCATTGGCCTGATCGGCATCGTGATCCAGGACCTGTGGCGCTTCGTGCGCCGCCCGGCCACCGGCCCGTGGCGCGAAATCTCGGCCAATATCTATCACTCCGGTTTCCAGGCGCTGGGCATCACGGCGATCGTGGGCTTTTTGATCGGGATCGTCCTGTCGTACCTGTCATCACAGCAGCTGCGCATGTTCGGCGGCGACGCCTATCTGGTCAACATTCTCGGCATGGCGGTGATCCGCGAACTGGGCCCGCTGCTGGCCGCAATCCTGGTCGCCGGCCGCTCCGGCTCGTCGATTACGGCGCAACTGGGCGTCATGCGCGTGACCGAGGAACTCGATGCGATGCTGGTGATGGGCGTCTCGCACGGCTACCGCCTGATCCTGCCGAAGGTGATCGCGCTGGCGATCTCGATGCCGCTGCTGGTGGTCTGGACCGATGCGATGGCCCTGCTGGGCGGCATGGTGTCGGCAAAAATCGAAATGGGCATGTCCTTCCGCTACTTCCTGCAAAAGCTGCCCGATGCAGTGCCGTTCGTGAACTACACCATTGGCTTGCTCAAGGGCGCGACCTTCGGCGTGCTGATCGCGCTGATCGCGTGCCACTTTGGCCTGCGCATCAAGGCCAATACCGAAAGCCTGGGCCGCGGCACCACGACCTCGGTCGTCACCGCGATCACGGTGGTGATCCTGGCCGACGCGGTCTACGCAATCATCTTCAGCAACACGGGATTCTGATGGCCGACACCCAACCACAATCCCCCCAGCGCCTGAACCTGCGGCCCGACGAAGACGTCGGCAAACCCGTCGTCGAGATCCGCAACCTGTGGACCCGGTTCGGCCGCACCGTCGTGCACCAGGACCTGAACCTCGAGATCTACGATGGCGAGATCCTGTCGATCGTCGGCGGATCGGGCACCGGCAAGACCGTGCTGCTGCGCCAGATGCTGGGCCTGGAGCGCCCGTCACAGGGCAGCGTGCACGTATTCGGCGAAGACATCAGCGCGGCCAAGCCCGAGCAGCTGCAACGCATGCGCAACCATTGGGGTATGCTGTTCCAGCAGGGCGCGCTGTATTCGGCGCTGAACGTGTTCGACAATATCGCCCTGCCCATGCGCGAGCTGCATGCGCTGCCCGAAGACGTGATCCGCGACGCGGTGCTGCTCAAGATGGACATGGTGGGCCTGGGGCCGGAGCACGCGGCCAAGATGCCGGCCGACCTGTCCGGCGGCATGGTCAAGCGCGCAGCGCTGGCCCGGGCACTGGCGCTCGAACCGCAGCTGCTGTTTCTCGACGAACCGACCGCAGGCCTGGACCCCGACCTGTCGGACGCCTTCGTCACGCTGATCCAGACGCTGCACCGCGAACTGAAACTCACGGTGGTGATGGTCACGCACGACCTGGACACGCTGTTCGCGCTGTCCTCGCGCATCGCGGTGCTGGCCGAAAAACACGTGCTGGCGGTGGGACCGTCGTGCGACGTGCTCAAGGTCGAGCACCCGTTCATCAAACACTTTTTCCTGGGCCCGCGCGGCCAGCGGGCACTGGAAGTGCTCGACGAGCGCCGGGCCCAGAACGAATCGGAGACACACTAGTATGGAAAACAGGTCACATGCGCTGATGACCGGCATCTTCACGATCGCTCTCCTGGTAGCGACGGTGCTGATCGGCCTCTGGTTCAACCGCGACAAGACCGAGCTGGTGCCGTACGAGATCGTCACCACCCAGTCGATTCCCGGCCTGAATCCGCAAGCGACGGTGCGCTATCGCGGCCTGGAAATCGGCCGCGTCGACACGATCATCTTCGATCCGCGCGTCACCGGCCAGATCCTGATTCGCCTGTCGGTCGATGAGGCCTCGCCCATCACCAGCACCACCTACGCCTCGCTGGGCTACCAGGGCGTGACGGGCATCGCGTTCATCCAGCTTAACGACGAGCGCACCGGGTCGCCGCGCCTGAAGACAGGCTCGGACGCGATCGCCCGCATCCCGCTGCGTCCGGGCCTGCTCGATCAGCTCGAGGACCGCGGCCTGGCCATCCTCGTCAAGGCCGAACAGATCACGACCAGCCTCGACGAGCTGCTCAGCCCGGAAAACCGCGCCACGATGCTCGGTGCGTTCGAGAGCGTGGACCGCGCCGCCGACGCCTACGCAGCGATCCCGCAGCGGCTCGACCCGGTGCTCGACCGCTTGCCGTCACTGATCACCAAGGTCGACCGCAGCATGGACTCGATCGACACGCTGGCCACCAGCGCCACCTCGATGACGCGCAACTACGACAACCTGGCCACGCGGCTGCAAGCGCCGGACGGCCCGATCGAACGCCTGAACAGCACCATCGGCGCGCTCGGCGCAGCCACCAGCGAGCTGGAACTGGAAACGCTGCCGCACGTAGTGCAGATGACCGACGAAGCACGCGCCTCGCTGCGCGCCGTGCGCCGTACCGCGAACTCGTTCTCCGACCGCCCGCAAAGCATCCTGTTCGGCACACCGGGCGACGCGCCCGGGCCGGGCGAGCCAGGCTTCGCGCCCCCGACCAAATGAGGACCCCCGTGAATCTCCGCCCCTACCGCCTCGCCGTTGCCGTTACCGTTGCTGGCGCCGCGCTGCTGGCCGGCTGCGCCAGCAACAAGGGCGCGCCCAATACCATCTATGACTTCGGCGCGCCGTCGGCCCAGGTGTCCACGCCCGTGCAACCGGCGTCGCTGCCCCCGATCGTGGTGATGGACGCCACCGGCGGCGCTGTCCTCGACAACGAGCGCATGGTCTACCGGCTGAATTACGCCGACCCATTGCAGGCCCGTACCTACGCCGGCAGCCGCTGGAGCGGCACGCCGCTCGACCTGGTCACGCGGCGCCTGAAGGTGCGCCTGGCGCAGGCCGGTGTCACGGTGCTGTCGGCCACCGACGCGGCCAACCGCGTGCCAATCCTGCGCATCGAAGTCGACGACTTCGTGCACGCGTTTTCCAGCACCAGCGCAAGCGAAGGGCAGATCCTGCTGCGCGCGTCGGTCCTCGCCGACCATCGCCTGGTGGCCCAGAAAAGCTTCGCGCACAATGCCCCTGCCCCGAGCCAGGACGCCGCCGGCGGCGTAGCCGCGCTGGCCGCCGGCACCGACCGGATCGCGCTCGATCTCAAGAACTGGCTGTCGACCCTCGACCTGCAGGGCAAATGAGCGACGGGGCCATCTCCGCCGAAGTCGCGGCCGGCCGCTCGCGCGGTTCGCCGATCGTGCGCGCCGCGCTGATGGCGTATCTGCTGCTGATCATCTATGCCAGCTGGTTTCCGTTCACCGGCTGGCGCGATACGGGCGTGGCGCCGCTGGCGTTTCTGAACCTGGTCAAGCAGCGCTACTTCACGGGCTTCGACGTCGGCGTCAATATCGCCGGCTACATCCCGTTCGGAATGCTGCTGGTACTGTCGTTCTATCCCCGCGTACGGGGCATCTGGGCGGTGCTGCTGGCCGCCCTGATCGGCATCTTCACCACGGGCGTCATGGAAACGGTGCAGAACTTTTTGCCCAGCCGCGTGCCGTCGAACCTCGATTTCGTCACCAATGCGGGCGGCGCGCTGCTCGGCGCCGTGCTGGGCGCCTTGTGGGCACCTGGCCTGCTCGATCGCAGCCGCCTGTTCAAGCTGCGCCAGCGCTGGTTCGCGCCGCATGCGAGCCAGGGCCTGGTGCTCGTGGCCATGTGGCCGCTGGCGCAGATCTACCCGCAAAGCTACCTGTTCGGCCACGGCCAGGTGCTGCCGATCGTCTCCGGCTGGCTGTCGTCGTGGTTCGATGCCGAGATCGACCTGGTGGCGATGCTACGCCCCGGCGTGACGATGAGCGTCGAGCAGTACTGGCTGTCCGAGACCATCATCACCGCCTGCGGCATGACCGGCGCCGCGCTCACGCTGATGTGCCTCGTGCGGCGCGGCGCCCCGCGCTTCTGGCTGATGATTGCCCTGCTGGCTGCCGCGCTGGTGCTCAAGGCATTTGCCAGTTCGCTGCTGTTCCGGCCCGATAATGCGTTCGTCTGGGTCACGCCGGGCGCCGAAGGGGGCTTTTTGATCGGCATGATCATGCTCTCGGGCCTGGTCTTCGCGCCACAGGTGGCGCAGCGGCGCCTGGCGGTGGTGACGCTGGTGCTGGCGCTGGTGGTCGTCAACACGATCCCGGTGAACCCGTATTTCTCGTCGACGCTGCAAGGCTGGGTGCAGGGCAAATTCCTGAACTTCAATGGCGCGGCGTGGTTCCTGTCACTGAGCTGGCCCTTCTTCGCGCTCTGGTTCCTGGTGCTGCCGTCACATAAACTCAATCGCCAGTAAGATAATACTTCTGCCTTTTTCGACGAGAACGCCATGACCGACCAACCGTTTTACCAGCACCACGTCTTTTTCTGCATGAACGAGCGCGAAGGCAAGGATGCGCGCCAGAGCTGCGGCAAGTGCGGCTCTGAAAAAGCCCAGAAACACGCCAAGAAGCGCATCAAGGAACTGGGCCTGAGCGGCGAAGGCAAGGTCCGCATCAACCAGGCCGGTTGCCTCGACCGCTGCGAAGAAGGCCCCGTGCTCGTGGTGTACCCGGAAGGCGTCTGGTACACCTATGTCGATAACGAAGATATCGACGACATCATCGATACCCACCTGGTCGGCGGCAAGGTCGTCGACCGTCTCAAGATCTGACCATGAACATCCACTCGCAAAAATTCTATCTGGACGGCGACGCCGGCAAGATGCAATGCCTGCTTGACCTGCCCGATGCCGCTCCGCGCGGCATCGCGCTGGTCGCGCACCCGCACCCGCTGTACGGCGGCACCATGGAAAACAAGGTCGCGCAGACGCTGGCGCGCACCTTCGTCACACTGGGCTACGCCGTGGCGCGCTTCAATTTCCGCGGTGTCGGTGAATCCGAAGGCGTGTACGACGACGGCAAGGGCGAAGTGGACGACATGGCCATCATGTACGAGCACATGCGTGCGCGCTACCCCGACCTGCCGGTAACGCTGGCCGGTTTTTCGTTCGGCACCTTCGTGCAGGCGCAGTTCGCGCTGCGCCTGGAAGCCGAAGGTCGCGCGCCCGAGCGCCTGGTGCTGGTGGGCACCGCGGCCGGCAAATGGCCGATGCCGCCCGTGCCGCAAGACACGATCCTGATCCACGGCGAGCAGGACGACACGATCACGATGCAGCAGGTATTCGACTGGGCGCGCCCGCTCGATATCCCGGTAATCATCATTCCGGGCGCCGACCACTTCTTCCATCGCAGGCTCGGCCATATTAAAAATCTGGTCGTTCAACTGTGGCGCCGTGACATTTAACGGTCACAGTCCCCTATAATCATTCCCTTCTCTTGAGGCAGTGCCCCCGGGCATTGCCTTGCGCTCTACCACCGCTCCACCTTTTACAATGACGAACGTTTCCATGAAAAAACTGTTAGCGGCCTTCGCCGCCAGCCTGGTAATGATCTCGGCCAGTGCGCAAACCGTACCGGCTCCATCCATCGCAGCCAAGTCGTGGTTGCTGCTCGACACCACGAGCGGCCAGGTCATCGCGTCGCAAGACCAGAACATGCGCATCGAACCGGCATCGCTGGCCAAGATCATGACCGCGTATGTCGCGTTTTCGGCGATCCGCGACAAGCGCCTGTCGATGAACCAGATGGTCAATGTGTCCGAGCGTGCCTGGAAAGTCGACAGCAGCAGCTCGAAGATGTTCATCGACCCGCGCGTGCCGGTCTCGATCAGCGACCTGCTGCATGGCCTGATGATCCAGTCGGGCAATGACGCCGCCGTCGCGATCGCCGAAGCCGTCGCCGGCGACGAAGCCACCTTCGTCACGCTGATGAACCGCGAAGCGCAGCGCCTGGGCCTGAAAAGCACACGGTTTGCCAATCCACATGGCCTGCCGGACGCGAACAACTACTCGACCGCCGCCGACCTGGCCAACCTGGCCTCGCACGTGATTCGCGACTTCCCCGAGTTCTACAAGATCGACTCGATCAAGCAGTTCACGTACAACAAGATCACGCAGCAGAACCGCAACCGCCTGCTGTGGCTCGATCCGACCGTCGACGGCATGAAGACCGGCCACACCGATTCGTCGGGCTACAGCATGATCTCGTCGGCGCGCCGGCCGAATGGCAGCACGGGCGAACGTCGCCTGGTCGCCGTCGTACTGGGCACCAGCTCGACCGAGGTGCGCACGCAAGAAAGCCAGAAGCTGCTGAACTGGGGCTTCCAGAACTTCGACACCGTCAAGCTGTATTCCAAAGGCCAGGCGATCCAGACCCCGCAGATCTGGAAGGGTTCACAGCCAACCGTGAAGATCGGCTTCACGCGCGATATCCTGGTGACCGTGCCGAAGGGCGTCGCAGGTAAACTCAAGCCGGTGCTGGAGCGCCGCGATCCGCTGGTCGCGCCGCTGGCGCGCAATGGCGCGGTCGGCACGCTCAAGATGACGGTCGACGGCAAGCCGCTGCTGGTGCTGCCGGTGGTCGCGCTGGAAGAAGTTCAGGAAGCGAGCATCTTTGGCCGCGCCTGGGATTCGATGCGTCTCTGGATGCAGTAATCCGGTCATCAGTGCCTGACAAGCCCGCCCACGCATCTGCGCCGGCGGGCTTTTTTCATGGGAGCCCGGCAAGGGGTTGGCGGTGGCAGGGCTATAATCGTGTAATCCTGTCATGACGAAAGAAACACGATGTCGCCTGCCCTTCCTGCCGATCTGCGCTGCCCCCGCACCCTCACGCGCGAAGGCGGCCCGACGCTTTCGCGCATCGTCGCCGGCATGTGGCGCATGACCGAATGGGCGATGCCGGTCGCGGCGCGCGTGGAGTTCATCGAACAATGCATCGCGCTGGGCGTGACCTCGTTCGACCATGCCGATATCTATGGCGACTACGGTGTCGAGATGCTGTTCGGCGAGGCGCTGCGCGCCCAGCCTTCGCTGCGCGCCCGCATCGAACTGGTGAGCAAGTGCGGCATCCGGCTCATGTCGGCCAAACATCCCGGCCACACGATCCAGCACTACGACACCGATGCGGCGCACATCATCGCGTCGGCCGAAGAATCGCTGCGCCGCCTGCACACCGATCACCTCGACCTGCTGCTGATCCATCGGCCCGACCCGCTGATGAACTTCGACGAGATTGCCGAAGCGTTTACGCGGTTGCAGGCAGCCGGCAAGGTGCGGCACGTGGGCGTGTCGAATTTCACGCGCCACCAGTTCGAGTCGCTCAATCGCCGCGTGGCGCTGAGCACCAACCAGGTCGAGTTCTCGCCGCTCGTGACCACGCCACTGTTCGACGAAACCTTCGACGGCCTGCAAGACCTGGGCATCGCGCCGATGGTCTGGTCGCCGCTCGGTGGCGGGCGCCTGTTCGACCCGGCCAACGAGCGCGCCGCCGTGCTGCGCCAGACGATCCAGACTATTGCCGAGCGTTTGAACCAGCCGTTTGCCAGCGTGGTGTTCGCGTGGATCATGCGCCTGCCAAGCCGCCCGATTCCTCTGACCGGCACCGGCCGCATCGCGGCGATTGCCGACGCGGTGGCCGGCACCACGATTGAACTTACGCGCGAGGACTGGTTCCAGATCCTGCGCGCCGCGCGCGGCCACGAGGTCGCCTGATGCTCGAGGCCCACGTCAAGATCGTCGAAGGCAAGGCGCTGACGGCACCGCAAAAGAAGGATCTGCTGAACCGGCTGGCGCGGATCGAGGGCCAGCTGCGCGGCGTGCAGAAACTGATCGCGCTGGCCGACACGCCACTGGACTGCGACGCGGTGGCGCAGCAGATGGCGGCAGCGCGCAAGGCGCTCGACCGGTCGTTCGTGCAGTTGCTGACAGCGTCGATCGTGACCCAGACCAGCGGCGCGGCCGACCTGCCCGAGGCCCGCGAACGGGCCGCACACCTGGCGGCGATGCTCGACAAGTTCGCCTGAACGAAAAAACGGCCCTTGTCAGGGCCGCCGCTTCACTCTTCGTCGTAGACTTTCGGCTGCGCCACCCCGCGCCAGCCCATCTTCCAGCCGATATTGAGCAGCAAGGTCAGGCTGATGTACACCAGGAAGAACAGCACGAAGAAGCGCGTCTGCAGCACGGCCAGCAAGGCCGCGCAGACGGCGACGATGATGATCATCAGCTTGCCGCTCGGGTGCTTGGAGCTGGGGAAGCGGATGGTCGAGACCATCAGCGCGCCAACCACCACCATCAGGCCCGCCACCATGAACGCCTGGGCCATCTGGGTGACCGGGTCGGGCCAGGCCACGACCACGGCCGACACGCAGGCCGCGCCGGCGGTGATCGGCATGCCGACGAAGTAGCGCGGGTCAGTGCGGCCCTGGCTGATATTGAAGCGCGCCAGGCGCAGCGCGCCGCAGGTGACGAACACGAAGCAGGCCAGGCCGCCCATGCGCACCAGCGTCGGATGCACGTCGGTCAGTTGCGTGAAGCCGTAGCAGTACAGCAGCAGGCCCGGGGCACAGCCAAAGTTCATCACGTCGGCGATCGAGTCGAGCTGCATGCCGAAGCTGGACTGGGTATTGGTAGCGCGCGCCACGAAGCCATCGAGCGCATCGAACACGCCGGCCAGCACCAGCAGGATGGCGGCCAGGCGGAAGTCGCCCGGGTCGCCCACGCGCGCATTGTCGACCGAGATCACGATACTGGCGAAGCCGCAGGCAATCGACAGCAACGTGACGGAACTCGGCAGGGCGAACTTGGCGCGTGCGAGGCGTTGTTGGTTAATAGGCTTCAATGGACGACTCGACAAGATAAATGATGGCTTATTCTACAGCCTGCAAAACAAGGTGGTTGCGCGTTGACGTCACCACCCGCCATGACGTCAAAATTTGCCCTAGAATATCGAATTGAGCCCGTATTGACAGGAGTTGTAAAATGAGCTATGCGCTCCGTTGGCAGCTGATCATCCCAGCCTTGGCGGCCGCCCTGGGCCTGGCTGGCTGCGGCAGCAGCGATAGCGACAGCCTGTCCGGCCAGGTCACTGGCGGCACCGCCGTCAATCCCGATTCGTCCGTGGCCCCCAACCCCACCGGTGCCACAGCGCCCACGCAAACTGGCAATATCGCCGTCGACGGGCGCAACTGGATCAACTACCGCCGCAGCCAGATCAAGGTGCCACAGGTACCCGAGAACGCGCAGATCAACAACGCCGCGCTCGGGCATGCCGAGTACCTGCGCGTCAATAACCTCATGAGCCACGACCAGGTCGCCGGGCGCCAGGGCTTTACCGGCGCCGACCTGGGCGCGCGCCTGAACGCGGCCGGCTACACGTTGCGCGCCGATCGTGGCTATGCCTACGGCGAAGTCATCGCGGGCAGCCGCAACGGCTCCGGCTTCTACATGGCCGAAGAACTGATCACCGCGATCTACCACCGCTTCGTGATCTTCGAGCTGATGTTCCGCGAGATCGGCACCGGCGCAGCCATCGCCAGCAGCGGCTACCGCTACTTCACGGCCGATTTCGCCAGCCGCGACGGCTACGGCCCCGGCATCGCACGCGGCACGCTCGTTACCTGGCCGTTCAATGGCCAGACCCAGGTCGTGCCGAACTTCTTCAGCAATACCGAGCAGCCCGACCCGGTCCCCGACGCCAACGAAGTGGGCTATCCGATCAGCGTGCACACCAACCTCGATACCAACGTCACGGTCACCAGCTTCAGCGTACGCCCGCGCGGCGGCAGCGACCTGACCGTGCTGCGCATCGCGCCGCTGTCCGACAACAAGCCTGCTGCCGCCATCATCCCGCTGCAGCCGCTGCGCGAGGCCACCGTCTACGACGTCAGCTTCGCTGGCACGGTCAATGGTGCGGCCGTCACGCGCACCTGGTCGTTCACTACACGGTGACGGGCGCCCCAAGCGGCCACGCCGCAGCTGTCATCGACCTGGACACCGCCCTGGACCGGGTCATGGGCGACCGTGCGATGTTCCTGCGCCTGCTGGCGCGCTTTGCCGGCGACTACCGCGACCTGATCGCACGCCTGCAAGCGGCCATCGATGCCGGCGACGCCGTGCTGGCGCAGCGCATCGCCCACACGCTCAAGGGCGCGGCCGGCATGATGGAGGCACTCCCGCTGCGCTACCTGGCGCTCGACGTCGAACTGGCGCTCAAGAAGGACGGCGCGGCGCCGGCTGCGCTGATCGACGCGCTGGACGTTGCGCTGACACGGGTGCTGATGGAAGTGGATGCGCTGCTGGTGGCGCCGGATGCTGCGGCTTTGCCGGTGGTGTCGTCAACCGCATTGCCCGCGCTGCCGGTCGATGCGCGCGACCTGACGCGGCTGCGCGCGATGCTCGACATCGGCGATGGCCGCGCGCCCGAGCTGGTGGCGCTGCTGCGGCCACGCCTCTTGGTCACGCTGGGCGCCGACCGCATGGCGGCGCTGGAGAAGTCCATCGAGCGTTTCGATTTCGAGCATGCGTTGCTGCTGCTGGCGCAGGCAGGCGCCGCAGCGGCGCCCGATCTCAACGCGTAAATTCGGCTTCTTCGTCGAAGGCGTCGGCGCAGGGCTTGCCACAGAACCGCCGCACGCTGTCGAGCGGCTTTTCGCAATACCAGCACGAGCCCTTGGCGGGCAGGTTGGCGCGGGTGGGCGCGGCGCTCACGGCAGCGGCAACCGAGACGGGCGGCGCCTGAAGCGGCCTGCCACCGGTCGGAAAACTTTCATAAGTCGTTTCCAAGATCCACCCCCTGATACGGCAACCTGAAGTCAGAGAAAGATTACTTCAGTGGAACTCCATGCCCATGAGAAAGCGCAAGCGTGAGCCCAACTGGCGAACCCATCACTGCGGTTCTTTGCGTATCAGTGTGCTCCCAATGCAATGTGGGTGCAATCCCTGACCTGCCATGCCGATGCAATTTGACGTAACTGCAACATGCGGATCGGGTTGCGTTACTTCGCCGGTTCGAGCGTGACGACAAGGCCCGTGCGGGTGGTCTGGATGCGCGTCGGAACGAACTGCACGCCGGCATAACGCAAGTCGCTCTGGTCGAACGCATACACCGGCATGTCGCGCGCGACAGTGTCGATCAGCGTATTGGCCACGCGCGCCAGCCGGCGCTCGGCCTCGGGATTGCCAAGCTGCAGGCGGTCGACGCGCGGCTCGGCCATCATGACGGCGGCGCGCCCCGGATCGATGTACAGGCGGCCCGAGAACGCAACGTTGCCAGCCCAGGCGCGCGCAAACGGCGGCGCGACCGACGCATCGACGGCGAGCGCAACCCGGTCCTGATCCGGCACCAGTGACAGTTGCGGACGCGTGAGCTGGACGTCAAAAATGTCGAGCAGGCGTTCGTTGATCGGGAAGCGCTTGTCGAGGCTGGATTGCAGCTTGTGCAGCGGCAGCTCGACCTGGCGCGGGCCGAGGACGCTGGCGCAGGATGAGAGTAAGCAGGCGCCAACGAATGCGGCAGTCAGGCGCAGCGCCGTGCGGCGCGCGGGATGAAGCTTGGAAGAGGTAATGTGCTGGTCCATGTTCCAAGCCTAGCATGCCGGGCCGCGGCGCACGCGACGCTTACTTTCCGATACAGAATCGCCCGAAAATCACCCCCAGCAAATCATCCGGCGTGAACTGCCCGGTGATGCTGGAAAGCTGATCCTGCGCCAGCCGCAGCTCTTCGGCAAACAAGTCCAGCGACTGGTCATCCTGCATTGCATGCTGGCGCGCCAGTTCCAGGTGCTCGCTTGCTGCCCGCAGCGCAATCAGGTGCCGCTCGCGCGCCAGAAACAGCGACTCGCCCGTCTGCTGCCAGCCGGCGATGCGCAGCAGTTCGGCGCGCAGCAGGTCGATGCCAAGCTTTTCGTGCGCCGACAGATACAAGTGCACGGCGTCCGTACTTTCATCCTTCGATGGCTTGTGGCCCGACAGGTCGATCTTGTTCCAGATGCGCACCACCGGCACATTGGCCGGGAAAGCGGCGACGATGGCTTCATCGGCCGCACTCGGGCCCAGGTTCGCGTCGAGCAGGTGCAGGATCACGTCGGCCTTGCCCACTTCGCCCCAGGTGCGCTCGATGCCGATGCGCTCGACCACGTCGATCTCGTCGCTGATCGCGCGGATGCCGGCGGTGTCGATGATGTTCAGCGGGATGCCCTCGATCTGGATCGTCTCGCTGACCTTGTCGCGCGTGGTGCCGGCAATCGGCGTGACGATCGCAACGTCGGCCCCGGCCAGTGCATTCAGCAGCGAGGACTTGCCCACGTTCGGCTGCCCGACCAGCACGACATTCAACCCTTCGCGCAGCAGCGCGCCTTGCGCCGCCTGGCGGAATACGTGTTCCAGCGCCGTGATGATGCCGGCGAGCTGGCCGCGCGCGTTCGACTTTTCGAGGAAGTCGATTTCCTCTTCCGGGAAGTCGAGCGTGGCCTCGACCAGCATGCGCAGATTGGTCGTCTGATCCACCAGCGTGTGCACCACCTGCGAAAACGCGCCCGACAGCGACTGCGACGCCGACTTGGCGGCAGCTTCAGTGGAAGCGTCGATCAGGTCGGCCACCGCCTCGGCCTGGGCCAGGTCGAGCTTGTCGTTCAGGAACGCGCGGCGCGTGAATTCGCCCGGTTCGGCCAGGCGCAGATCCATGCTGCTGCCCGCTTCGAGCACGCGTCCCAGCAGCATCTGCAGCACGATCGGGCCGCCGTGACCCTGCAGCTCCAGCACGTCTTCGCCGGTGTACGAATGCGGCCCCGGGAAGTACAGGGCCAGGCCTTCGTCGATGATGTCGCCGTTGGCAGCCTTGAACGGGATGTAGGTTGCGTGGCGCGGTGCGAGTGTCACGCCGGGGAACAGCGCGGCGATCAGCGCGCCCAGTTCCTTGCCGGAGGCGCGCACGACGCCGATGCCGCCGCGGCCAGGGGCAGTGGCGATGGCGGCGATGGGTGAGGTATCGAGTTTCATGGGGCGATTGTAAGGGATGCGCGCGGCCGGGCCTATCGGCGGACCGCGAAAAACAAAAAAGCCCGCGCACAAGGCGCGGGCTTTTCTCGATGACGCTGACAGCTTACTTCGCGGCGGCCGTCTCGAACTTGCGCGTGATGACCCACTGCTGCGCGATCGACAGGATGTTGTTGACCACCCAGTACAGCACGAGGCCGGACGGGAAGAAGAAGAACACCACAGAGAACGCGATTGGCATGAACAGCATCATCTTTGCCTGCACCGGATCGGTCGGCTGCGGATTGAGCTTGGTCGTGATGAACATCGACACTGCGTAGATCACCGGCAGGATGTAGAACGGGTCAGGCTGCGTCAGATCCTGGATCCAGCCGATCCATGGCGCGCCGCGCATCTCGACCGACGCCTGCAGCACCCAGTACAGCGCGAAGAACACCGGCATCTGCACCAGGATCGGCAGGCAGCCGCCCAGTGGATTGATCTTCTCGGTCTTGTACAGCTCCATCGTGGCTTGCTGCATCTTGACCGGATCGCTCTTGAAGCGTTCGCGGATTGCCTGCATTTTTGGCGTGACCACACGCATCTTGGCCATGCTGCGATAACCTGCCGCCGACAGCGGGAAGAACGCCAGCTTGATCAGGATGGTCAGCGCGACGATGGTCCAGCCCCAGTTGCCCAGCATTGCGTGCAGCTGCGTCATGACCCAGAAGATCGGCTTGGCGATCACGGTCAGCATGCCGTAGTCCTTCACCAGCTCGAGGCCCGGGGTAATGGTTTCCAGCGTCTGCTCGTCCTGCGGACCCGAATACAGGCGCGAATCAACCGACACGGTCGCGCCAGGCGCCACGGTGCCCATCGACTGCACGGTACCGATCGCATACAGGTTGGTGGCGATCTTCTTGGTGAAGATGTCGCGCGGGGTGCGGTCAGCCGGGATGAAGGCCGAGACAAAGAAGTGCTGCGAAATCGCGACCCAGCCGTTGTCGGCCTTCAGCGAGTGATCCGCACTGCCCTTTTCGATCTGCTCGAAGGTCAGCTTCTGGTACTTGTCGGCGCTCGTGTACATGGTCGGACCGGTGTAGCTTGGCATGAACCACGAATCGGTGGCCGGCTTGGTGCCGTCATGCTGCAGCTGCAGGTACAGCGATGGCTGGACCGGCGCGGTGCCGATATTGGTTACGTCGTGACGCACGCCGATCAGGTAGTCGCCCTTGCGGAACGTCAGCGTCTTGGTCAGGCGCACGCCAGCCTGCTCCGCATCCATCACGACCTGCACCTGGCCATTCGCGCCCAGCGTACGCACGCCAGGACGCACGGTGAACGGCGTGGTGTGGTTCGGCAGCACGCCGGTGGCGGTGGTGCCGATCAGGCCAGTCTGGCCCAGATACACGTTCGGACCGTTCACGCTGAACAGGACCTGGTTCTTGGTCTTGTCGAAGTGATCGCGGTACTTCAGCATCTCGAGGCGCTTGATCACGCCGCCGACCGGGTCGATGTCGACCTTGACGACGTCGGTGGTGACGGTGACGAGCGGGCTCGCCACGGCCGCCACTGGCGCGCCGCCAGGAACAGCAGCTGCACCTGGCGTGGCCGGCACACCGGGCACGGCATTGCTGCCCGCTTGCGGTGCAGCCGGCACATCGGATGGCTTTTGCTGGGCAACCTGCGCCGGACGCGCCGGTGCGAACATCGACTGTTTGCCGTTAGCCACCATCCAATTGTTCCAGAGAACAATCAGGGAAATGGCGAACACGATCCACAGGACAGTACGTTTATTGAATTCCATTGGAGTCTTCAGGAGTGGTTGCAACCGCAAGCGGCTGAATGGGATTCCTTGGTGCCTGCAGGCGGCACCGGGTCGAGGCCGCCCGCATGCCACGGATGGCAGCGGCCCACGCGGCGCGCGGCCAGCCATGAGCCGCGTGCAGTGCCGTGGACGCGCAACGCTTCGATCGCATAATTGGAACAACTGGGATAGAAACGGCAGCGCGGCCCGAGCATCGGCGAGATCAGCAGTTGATAACCGCGCAAAATCCCGACAAACAGCGAGACGAGCAGCGCTTTCATGCCGCGTCCACCGGCGCCGGGCGCCGCAGCTGCGACGCGAACAGGCGCGTCAGTTCCACCTTCAACGCGGCCTTTAGGGCCCGGTTCGTGGCCGGGCCATCCTTGCCATTGACCGGCCGCGACAAGCGGACGATGCAATCGACAGGCGGCAGGCCGGTGGTGCGGAACAGTTCGCGCGTGATGCGCTTGATCGTGTTGCGCGTGACCGCGCGCGGCGCAAAGCGCTTGGCCGCAACGACGCCCAGCCGCGCATGCGGCAGTGCGTTCGGTCGCGTATAGAGCACGAAATGCGCCGTTTTTTGCGCTGGCCGCAAACGAAAAACGGATGAAAATTCATCCGTTTTAACGATGCGCCGAACGCGCGCGAAGTCGTGCGAACCTTCGCCTGTCATCACTGACCGCAACGTGCGGTGTGTGACTTAGACAGCCAGACGCTTGCGGCCTTTGGCGCGGCGAGCGTTCAGGACTTGACGGCCACCACGGGTAGCCATACGTGCGCGGAAGCCGTGCGTGCGCTTGCGACGGACGACGGAAGGTTGGTAAGTACGTTTCATGGTGGTCTCGCTTAAAGCAAAATAAGATGCAAAATCGGGTCTGACTTGAGTCAGATTCGGCGCCGATGACAATTTCGCAGATTAAGCTCGCGTCATGCCACAGGTCTCTCTTCGCCCGACTACCAGCCGCTGAAATTATCAGCCTGACACGGTGCACGGACGGGGAACCCTGAATTAGACTCTAATTCGCGCATCAGTGTCAAGGTTGATGTTGTTTCGCAGGCCGCCTCCACCGCCCTTCCCGACCCGCCTGCCGGGCACCCCGACAGGCCGTTTCGGTGGAAAATATGTGTAGCGCCTGTGGATAACTTTGTCCGGTGCGGGTAAAATAGCGTGTTACGTATCAACAAGCGAAGTAATGGAAAATTTTTGGCAGACCTGTTCCGCGCAGCTAGAGCTCGAGCTCACGCCACAGCAATATAGCGCGTGGATCAAACCGCTGGTCGCCCTCGACTACGAAGACGGCAAGCTGCGCGTGGCCGCACCGAATCGCTTCAAGCTCGACTGGGTCAAGACACAGTTTGCCACCCGCATCACGGAGTTGGCAGCCCAGTACTGGGAAGCGCCGGTCGAGGTGCAGTTTGTGCTCGACCCCAAAACGCACCCATCGCGCAATACGGTTAGCGCCGGTGCGTCCGGCTCCACCGCGACCGTCGACTTCAACGCCCCGCGCCCGGCGCCCGGCGCTGAACACCCGAGTCCGAATAGCGGCAACGGTCCGAGTCACAACCAGAACCTGAACATCGCCAACTCGCCGAAACGCGAGCAAAGCCGCATCAACACCGAGCTGACCTTCGACAGCTTCGTGACCGGTAAGGCCAACCAGCTGGCGCGCGCCGCCGCAATCCAGGTGGCGAACAACCCGGGCGTGTCGTACAACCCGCTGTTCTTCTACGGCGGCGTGGGCCTGGGTAAGACTCACCTGATCCATGCGATCGGCAACCAGGTCATGGCCGACCAGCCGAACGCGCGCATCCGCTACATCCACGCCGAGCAGTACGTGCGCGACGTCGTCACCGCCTATCAACGCAAGGGCTTCGACGATTTCAAGCACTACTATCACTCGCTCGACATGCTCTTGATCGATGATATTCAGTTCTTCGGCGGCAAAAGCCGCACGCAGGAAGAATTCTTCTATGCATTCGAGGCGCTGATCGCCGCGAAGAAACAGATCATCATCACGTCGGATACCTATCCGAAAGAGATCACGGGCATGGACGACCGCCTGATCTCGCGTTTCGATTCCGGCCTGACGGTGGCGATCGAGCCGCCGGAGCTGGAAATGCGCGTCGCGATTCTGCTCAAGAAAGCGCAGTCCGAAGACGTGACGCTGTCGGACGACGTCGCCTTCTTCGTGGCAAAACACCTGCGCTCGAACGTGCGCGAACTCGAAGGCGCATTGCGCAAGATCCTGGCGTACTCGCGCTTCCACGGCAAGGACATCACGATCGACGTCGTCAAAGAAGCGCTGAAGGATCTGCTGTCGGTGCAGAACCGCCAGATCTCGGTGGAAAACATCCAGAAGACGGTGGCTGACTTCTTCAACATCAAGGTCGCTGACATGTACTCGAAGCGCCGGCCGGCCAACATCGCCCGCCCGCGCCAGATCGCCATGTACCTGGCCAAAGAGCTTACGCAAAAGAGCTTGCCGGAAATCGGCGAACTGTTCGGCGGACGCGACCACACGACCGTGTTGCACGCCGTGCGCAAGATCGCGGGCGACCGCCAGAAGAATCCCGAATGCAATCACGAGTTGCACGTGCTGGAACAGACCCTGAAAGGGTAATCCTGCAGCAGCCGGGCAGATGCCTTGTGTTTGCCGCAGGCAATGGCACAATATCGTTTTAGTAATAATTAACCAATCAAACGTACTGAGGATAAAATGCAACTGGTCAAATCCACCCGAGATACGCTTCTCCGGCCACTGCAGATCGTGAGTGGTATTGTCGAGCGTCGGCACACTATGCCGATTCTGGCCAATATCCTCATTCGCAAAGATGGCCAGAACGTGTCGTTCCTGTCGACCGACACCGAAGTACAGATCACCACGCACGCCAATATCGGCGCGGGCGACGAAGTTGCCGGCACGACGGTTGCGGCGCGCAAACTGCTCGACATCCTGCGCGCGCTGCCGGAATCGGGCGACGTCACGATGACGCTGCAAAACAAGCGCCTGGCCGTGCAGAGCGGCAAGTCGCGCTTCGCGCTGCAGACGCTTGCGGCCGAAGAGTTCCCGACTGTGTCGATCGCCGACACCTACAACGCATCGGTCACGCTGCCGCAAAAGACGCTCAAGCACCTGTTCAACATGGTGTACTTCTCGATGGCGCAGCAGGACATCCGTTATTACCTGAACGGCCTGCTGCTGGTGCTCGACGGCAGCAACATCATTGCCGTGGCGACCGACGGTCACCGCCTGGCCTTCTGCTCGGTGGAAACCGAACAGCAGTTCGAGCGCCAGGAAGTGATCATCCCGCGCAAGACCATCATCGAACTGCAGCGCCTGCTGGAAGAAAGCGATGAAACCGTCCGCCTCGACATCGCCGCGTCGCAAGTCAAACTGACCTTCGCCGACATCGAGCTGGTCTCGAAACTGGTTGAGGGCAAGTTCCCTGACTACACGCGCGTGATCCCGAAGGGTTACAAGAACGACTTCACGATCAGCCGCGATGAGTTGCTGCGCTCGCTGCAGCGCGCCGCGATCATGACCAGCGACAAGTTCAAGGGCGTGCGCTGCATCATCGAGCCGGGCGTCATGAAGATCAGCTCGACTAATGCCGACCAGGAAGAAGCGGTCGAAGAACTCGAGATCGACTACGGTGGCGATTCGATCGACATCGGCTTCAACGTGACTTACCTGCTCGACGTGCTCAACAACCTGAAGTGCGACCAGGTCAATATCGCCCTGGGCGACTCGAACTCGTCGGCGCTGATTTCGATTCCCGAGGTCGGCGACTTCAAGTATGTCGTCATGCCGATGCGTATTTGATGCCTCGAACGGGCCGCTCCGGCGGCCCGGATGCAGCGTACCGCACGCTTCGCGTGCCGGTCTGAAATACTCAGTTTTAAAGAAAGTAGTCCATGTCCGAGAATACCCCAGCAGAAAATATCCCCACCATCCCGGTGGATGATTATGGCGCCTCCTCGATCCAGATCCTGGAAGGCCTGGAAGCGGTGCGCAAGCGCCCGGGCATGTACATTGGCGACACGTCCGACGGCACCGGCCTGCACCATCTGGTCTTCGAAGTGCTGGACAACTCGATCGACGAATCGCTGGCCGGCCACTGCACCGAAATCCACGTCACGATCCACTCGGACAATTCGATCTCGATCACCGACAACGGCCGCGGCATCCCGGTCGGCCTGAAAATGGACGACAAGCACGAGCCGAAACGCTCGGCAGCCGAGATCGTCCTGACCGAATTGCACGCCGGCGGCAAGTTCGACCAGAACTCGTATAAAGTTTCCGGCGGCCTGCACGGCGTGGGTGTGTCGTGCGTGAATGCACTGTCAAAACTGCTGCGCGTGACGATCCGCCGCGACGGCAAAGTGCACCAGATGGAATTCGTGCGCGGCGTGCCGCAAAACCGCGAACTGGCGATGGTCAACGGCATCGAAGTCTCGCCCATCAAGGTCATCGGCGAAACCGACAAGCGCGGCACCGACGTGCACTTTTGGGCCGACGAGACCATCTTCAACCACGTCGAGTTCCACTACGAAATCCTGTCCAAGCGCATCCGCGAACTGTCGTTCCTGAACAATGGCGTGAGCATCAAGCTGACCGACCAGCGCTCAGGCAAGGAAGAAATCTATGCATTCGAGGGCGGCACACGCGGCTTCGTCGAATACATCAACAAGACCAAGAACGTGCTGCACCCGACCGTCTTCCAGGCGACCGGCGAGCGCATGTCGGACCAGAACACGAACATCTCGGTCGACGTCTCGATGCAGTGGAACGACGCGTTCAACGAGCAGGTGCTGTGCTTCACCAACAACATCCCGCAGCGCGACGGCGGCAGCCACCTGACGGGCCTGCGCGCGGCGATGACGCGCGTGATCAACAAGTACATCGACGAGCACGAGTTCGCCAAGAAGGCCAAGGTCGAAATCTCTGGCGACGACATGCGCGAAGGCCTGACCTGCGTGCTATCAGTGAAAGTGCCGGAACCAAAATTCTCGTCGCAGACCAAGGATAAGCTGGTGTCGTCCGAAGTGCGCGGCCCGGTCGAAGAGATCGTCGCCAAGACCCTGACGGACTTCCTGGCCGAAAAGCCGAACGACGCCAAGATCATCTGCGGCAAGATCGTCGAAGCCGCCCGCGCCCGCGAAGCCGCGCGCAAGGCACGCGACCTGACGCGCCGCAAGGGCGTCATGGACGGCCTGGGCCTGTCGTCGAAACTGGCAGACTGCCAGGAACGCGACCCGGCGCTGGCCGAACTCTACATCGTCGAGGGTGACTCGGCAGGTGGCTCGGCCAAGCAGGGCCGCGACCGCAAGTTCCAGGCCATTCTGCCGCTGCGCGGCAAGGTGCTGAACGTGGAAAAGGCGCGCTTCGAAAAGATGCTGTCGTCGGAGCAGATCACGACCCTGATCGCCACGCTCGGCACGTCGATCGGCCCGGACGAATTCAACGTCGAGAAATTGCGCTACCACCGCATCATCATCATGACCGATGCAGACGTCGACGGCGCCCACATCCGTACCCTGCTGCTGACGCTGTTCTACCGCCAGATGCCGCAACTGGTCGAGCGCGGCCACATCTACATCGCGCAACCGCCGCTGTACAAGGTCAAGGCCGGCCGCGACGAACGCTATCTGAAGGACGACATCGAAGAAGCCAGCTACATGATGACGTTCGCGCTCAACACCGCGTCGCTCATCCCGCGCGATGGCGCCGAGCCGATCAGTGGCGAAGCGCTGGGCGAACTGGCACGCCAGTACAACCTGGCCAACACCATCATGATGCGCCTGACGCGCGTGATCGACCGGGCAGCACTGACCGCGATCTTCAGCGGCGGCGTGGCACTGGACCTGACCACGCTCGAGAACGCCGAAGCATCGGCGCAGGCGATGGAAAAATCGATCAACGACCCGGCCGTGAAAGTTAAAGTCCGCTCGGACGACCTGTCCGAAAAGCACGCGCTGCGCATCGAACGCATCTACCACGGCAACGTACAGGTGACGTCGATCGACGCCGACTTCGTGGCAGGCGCCGATTACGCGGTGCTGGCCAACTCGGCAGCAACGTTCCAGGGCCTGATGGGCGAAGGCGCGATCGTGCGCCGCGGCGAAGGCGAGCGCATGAAGGAATTCGCAGTGCGCGACTTCCACGCAGCGATGCTGTGGCTGCGTGAAGAAGCTGAACGCGGCGTGTCGAAGCAGCGTTATAAAGGTCTGGGCGAGATGAACCCATCGCAGCTGTGGGAAACCACGATGGATCCGACCGTACGTCGTCTGCTGAAGGTGCAGATCGATGATGCAATCGCGGCGGATCAGATCTTTACGACGTTGATGGGGGATGACGTGGAGCCACGTCGGAACTTTATTGAGGCGAATGCGTTGAGGGCGGGGAATATTGACGTTTAAGATGTTTGCTTGAACGATCGTCCAGAAAGGGCTAACCATTCGGTTGGCCCTTTTCTATTGGATGCGCGCCAGGCACCGCTATATGCCGTGCAACCCGTGCTAGTATTGACGCTGGGCAGTGCAGGCGGCCCAGCTCTCGCGAAAGCCAACGCACCTGCTCAGGAAAATCCGTTTCAGGAGTCATACCTGTTCAATCACAGTCACCGTAGCGAGAGCGGCAACATCATGTGAATAGGATCAGGCATGCGCCCCCAAACTCAGCAACAAATCCCGCTCGACACCAACACCGACTTTTTGCGCCGCCACGCCCGTGGCATGTTGCGCAGCGCGCACTCGGACCAACCCAGCAAGGCGCTCCCTATCGTCCGCCGTGTCCACACGGCGCGCGCGTTTCCCATGCCACGCCTGACCGAGCTTTACCATGCTCGCGCCAAGCTACAACTCAAGCATATGTTTCGCACGCTGGCAGCGGAACTGGGCTATGCGAGTTGGGATGCCTGCAAACGCGATATCGATCGTCGCCCGAGCGAGATTCTGGATCGGTTCCGGCTCGACCTCGGCGCGTTCGGCGACCATGAGCATGTCTGGTTCGCAGACCAGCCTACCGCAGCTGCGTGGCAGCGCCAGCACGGCGGCCGGATGGTTGTATATGGAAGTCAGGCTGTCATGATGCCGGCTTGAACTGTCAATATCCGGGATGGTCGGCCGTCTGACTGGCCATCCTGCCTAGTTTGCCTTAAACGACCACGACGGCAACTCGCAAATGTTGTTGCCGGGATATTGAACAGTGGATAGACTGAGGAGAACGCTACGTTCTTCCCGTCATGTCCGAATCCGTCCACGAGTCACCCGTTATTAATAACAGCCCATGGACGGACGATGAGTTGTTGCGTGCTATCGAAGCATACCTCGACATGCTGCGGGCCGAATTGAATGGCCAGCCATACAGCAAGGCCCAGATAAACCGTGATTTAAGGGCCGGTCCACTTGCGACGCGGACCAAGGGCTCCATTGAGTTCCGCATGCAGAATATATCGGCGGCGCTGTACGAGCTGAAAATGCCCTGGATCGTGGGCTACCTACCCGCGAAAAACATTGGCACCACCGTCAAGGAAAAGATGATCACGCTGCTGCATACGAGCGGCATCGAATTTCTTGAGCCGTTCGTTGCAACAGCCGATCCGGCAAGATTGGCCAGGAACGTGACGGCATTACGGCAGCAAACGCTTGCTACGCGTCCGCTCGGCAGCTTTCAACCAGCCATGGTGTCGACGATTGCAACCTCTTACGTGCGAGACCCGGCGGTGAAAGCATGGGTGCTGCAAGTCGCAAACGGTCGCTGCGAAGGTTGTGATGCTCCCGCACCATTCATGGGCAGCGACGGCCTGCCCTACCTCGAAGTCCATCACGTCATGCCACTGTCGAGCCACGGTTCCGACACTACAGCAAATGCGGCCGCCCTCTGTCCGAATTGCCATCGACGATGCCATTCATCGATTGATCGCGACGAATTCAAGCTCGCCTTATATCAGAAAATTTCCCGGCTGGTCGTCGAGGTGCCCGAGTTGGATTGACGTTCCAGCCAACGCTGATTGTCTCGCGGCTCGATCTGTTCGTCGTAGACGTTAAGCCGCTTTTTCACGTTGGCATCGCTGCCATATTTCTTTTTGAGCAAGCGCAGTCGCCGATCGGTGCCGCGACAGCGTTTCTCGATCTGGCCAGTGACTTCTCGCATCCGCTCCGCCTCTTCAGGATCGGGTAGCTCGCCGCGAAAATGATCGCACGCGTCGCGTTGGGCAATAAACTGTCGGACGTCGTTTGGCAGTTTTTCCGCTGCGAAAATGGACGAGCAGGAGAACAGAAGAAGAACAGGAACGAGGACAAACGTCTTCATCAATCTTCCTATCGCTGACGCGCCGCTTACCGCAGCCGAATCTTGACCACCACATTCCCCGACGTCACATACAGCAGCCCTTTACCGTCCGTAACGATGCCGCGAACATCGCCCAAGCTGCCTGGCAAATCACCAACCCGCAACGTCGTCGCCCGCGCCGTCCCCGCCACTGTCGTCACCACACCCGCCGGCGTAATCTTGCGCACCAGGTTATTCACTGCATCAGCCGCATACAGGTTGCCCTGCGGATCAACCGTCAGTGCCACGACCTGCTCGAAGCGCGCCGCGTTGCCGGTGCCGTTCACCGCGCCGCGAACGTTCGGTGCACCAGCGATCGTGAACAGATTGTCCGACCCAAAATTGGCAGTCGGATTCCAGCGACTGATCTCGCGCTCGAGGTCGAACAAGTACACGACATTGCTGCTATCGACCGCCACCCCGCGCGGTGCCAGCGTGCGCGTTCCGAACAGGTCGCCCACCGTGTTCTGTCCTTCCAGAATCCCCGTCCCGCCCGCACCGATGGCGAAGCGGCGCGTGCCGTAGTTGTTGGTGATGTAGAGATTGTTGTTAGCATCGACGGCGATCCCACCTGGCGTGACGTCAGGCCGGCTCGCTGTCGCGACGTTGCTGCCAACCGGGATCGGGGTCACCGTCGCGACCTGACCACCCGTTGTGATGCTGCGGATATTTACATCATCCGCCACATACACCGTGCCACCGCTCCCGACCGTCAACGCGACCGGATTGACGAAGCGCGCATTGGCGGCGGCGCCATTGGTCAGCCGGCTCTGCCCTGCGCCGCCGGCCAGCGTTGTCACCACACCGTCCGGCGTGATCTTGCGGATGACGTAGTTGCCGCGATCTGCCACATACACGTTGCCACTGCTGTCGATCGCCAGCCCGTGCGGATTGTTGAAGCGCGCCGCCGTGCCGGTGCCGTCCATCGTCCCGTCGGCAGTCGGATCGCCCGCGAACACCGACAGCGCCGCCGTTGGTGCTGGTGGCGGCTTGTCATCGTCCTTGTCCTTGTCTTTCGGGATGCCGTCGCCGCAACCGGCCAGCAGCGCCATCAAACCAAGGGCGCCAGGCAGATTCAGGCGCGAACGGGACACATCGTTAACAGTGCGGCGCATTGGCAAAATCTCCAGAAAGTATCCCCGTCGATGCTATCACGCGCCATCCTGGGAGCAGGTGCTCTCTTCCATGGCAACTGCATAAACGACAGCCCCAAAGCCGTATGATCCACTCAAACTGCGGCAGAGAACTCGCCCGAATTCCCGTACTTTCTTTTCCACACGCGCCTATTGTCCGCTTGACATACGGCGCCGAGTTCCTTAAAGTCGAAATTATGTCTTTCACCCTGCATCTGTCGAACACTCTCCCAGCCGCTGGCGCGCTATCGCTAGCTGCACTGCTACTACGCGCCTGATCGTTCGGCCGTACGCCCGGCACACGCCGGTCCCCACCGCAGCAGGAAAGTCGCAGATGTCTACCACGCCAATTTTCGCTTCATCGTTTTTCCTCACCGGGTCCATCCTGGCGGCGAGCGCTTGCGTCCCATTTGCAGCGCTAAACCTACCGACCGGTTGCCGGGCCTCGCGTTTCGTGGCCCGTCCGGCAGCCTCCGCCACCCTCAGGCGCATCCGCGCCGCCCAGTGACCAAACCAATCAGGAGCACCCGATCATGTTGACCAATCCCGCCGCCAAGTACCGTCCCTTCCCTGCCATCGACCTGGCAGACCGCCAGTGGCCAAGCCGCACCATCACCACACCGCCGATCTGGATGAGCACCGACCTGCGCGACGGTAACCAGGCATTGATCGAGCCGATGAGCCCGGAGAAGAAGCTGCGCTTCTTCAAGATGCTGGTCAAGATCGGCATCAAGGAGATCGAGGTGGGCTTCCCGTCCGCCTCGCAGACCGACTTCGATTTCGTGCGCATGCTGGTCGACGACAAGCATATCCCGGACGACGTCACGATCATCGTGCTGACCCAGTCGCGCGATGAGCTGATTCGCCGCACCGTCGAATCGGCTGTTGGCGCCAAGCGCGCGATCGTCCACGTCTACAACTCGGTCGCCCCGGTGTTCCGCCGTGTGGTCTTCAATATGGAGCGTGACGAGATCGTGCAGATCGCCGTCAAGGGTACGCAGCTGATCAAGGACCTGACGTCCCAGCATCCGCAGACCCAGTGGGGCCTCGAGTATTCGCCGGAATCGTTCTCGACGACCGAGCTGGACTTCTCGAAGCAGATCACCGATGCGGTCAGCGCCGTCTGGCAGCCGACGCCGCAGAACAAGATGATCGTCAACCTGCCGTCGACCGTCGAAGCGGCCACGCCGAACGTCTACGCTGACCAGATCGAGTGGATGTGCCGCAACCTGAACAACCGCGAGTCGCTCGTCATCAGCGTCCACCCGCACAACGACCGCGGCACCGCCGTCGCCGCCGCTGAACTGGCCGTGATGGCCGGCGCGGACCGCGTCGAGGGCTGCCTGTTCGGTAACGGCGAGCGCACCGGTAACGTCGACCTCGTCACGCTGGCGATGAACCTGTACACGCAGGGCGTGCACCCGGGCCTGGACTTCTCGGACATCGACGCCGTGCGCCAGCTGGTCGAGGATTGCAACCAGTTGCCGGTGCACCCGCGCCATCCGTATGCGGGCGATCTGGTGTTCACGGCGTTCTCGGGTTCGCACCAGGATGCGATCAAGAAGGGCTTTGCGAAGCAGCAGGCCGACGCGATCTGGGAAGTGCCCTACCTGCCGATCGATCCGGCCGACCTGGGGCGCAGCTACGATGCGGTCATCCGCGTCAACAGCCAGTCGGGCAAGGGCGGCATGGCGTATCTGCTCGAGCAGGAATACGGCCTGCAACTGCCGCGTCGTTTGCAGATCGAGTTCTCGCGCGTCGTGCAACGCCAGGCTGACGAGAGCGGCCGCGAAATCAACCCGGCCGACTTGCACGCGCTGTTTGCGCGCGAGTACCTGGACCAGCAGGAGCCGTATCACTACATCGCGCACCGCATGACCGAAGACAGCGCGCATGACGTGCAGCTCGAAGTCGACGTGGCGCGCCACCATGCGCCGCAGGTGTTCTCTGGCCGCGGCAACGGCCCGATCGATGCGTTCGTCACGGCGCTGGGCCTCGAGATTCGCCTGATGGATTACCACGAGCATGCGATCGGCTCGGGCGCCGATGCCCGTGCAGCGTGCTATGTCGAGCTGCGGGTGGGCAATGGCCCGACGTTGTTCGGTGTCGGCATCGACAGCAATATCGTGACGGCGTCGTTCAAGTCGGTGCTGTCGGCAGTGAACCGCCATGTGGTGAGTGCGGAGCCGAATTCGGACGCTCTGGCGGCATAACGACATCGCGTGGACGGGGCAATCCCGTCCATGTCACCGCCCGCTCATCCGATCCACAATCTGCAACGACGCGCGCTCGCTCATCACCAGCACGAGCTTGAGCCGCGCGCGCGTCATCCCCACGAACAGCTTGCGCAGCGTCTGCTCATCGAGCTCTTCGAAATCGATCTCCGTAAAAATCAGCGCCGGCGCTGACTGCCCCTTGAAGCGGTACACCGATTCGGCCAACAACCCGCCTTCGCGGAACACCGGCGTGCCGAACAAGTCATACGCCCCCGTGAACGAACGCAGCGAGTGCGCGTCGCTCAACCGATCGAGCTGCAAAATCGCCGACTTTTCGCGGCCGCGAAACGCGCAGATCGCGATGTCCTGGCGCCCGAAGCCGGCTGCCAGGCACGACGTCACGGCGCGCCGCGTCTGCGCCAGCATCGCTTCGACGTCGCCTTCGGGATAGGTCAGCTCTTCGATGTCGGCGCCCTTGAACGGGCTGCCCGCCTCCACCGGCTGGTGCGATGCGCCGATCGACGTGAGCATGTCGACGATCTGGCGCGGGCTGCGATAGTTGACATGCGAATGCAGCGTCACCCAGCCCGGCAGCGGCACCATCCCGCGGCCGTACAGGTTCTGGTCCGGGTCTTCCATCCAGATCGCGCGCCCGCCCTCTTTCAGCATGCGCAGCACGATATCGCGCCACGCCACTGAAAAATCCTGCCCTTCATCGACGATGACGACGTCGAATTGCCAGGTTTCGGGCAACGTGGCGTCGGCCATCGACGCTTCGATCTTTTCCCACACATCCGCCGCCGCGTAATCGGGCGTGATGTCCTGCGCGCGCAGCCAGGCGTCCGACAGCATGTGGAAGGTCGCCACCCGGCCGCCGGCCGGCACCAGTCGTTCGATGTGGTCGGCCAGCGGCCGGTTGAAGCAGACGTACAGCGGGCGCAGGCCAGCATCGATGGCGGCGCTGTATTCGGCCAGCGCCAGCTGGGTCTTGCCGCTGCCGGCGGTGCCGATCACGTGCAGCCGGAATGGCGAGAAATCGAGCCGCCGCGCCCAGGTGGCCAGGCCGCCCGAGAGTCTGGTGACCATCGCCTCGGCATTGCCGATCATGGCGCTTGGATCGGGCCGCAAGTTCAGCGTGTCCCCCAGGAAGCGCGTGACCTTGTCGAAGTCGTCGGTGCGCTCGGTGATGGGCAGCGCCTCGCGGATCACGCGCGCCAGCTTGGGTTTGTTCGACGCGTCGATGATGTGGTCGGCATCGATGCCGGCCAGCGGCTGGTCGCGCACGATGTAATCGGGGCAGTACAGCAGATAGTCGATCGACAGCGTCCCCTGGAAACGCTTGGCCAGGCCCTCGATCGTGGCCAGGATCTGCGTGCGGACCTTGCGCGGCTTGCCCTGGTAGCTTTTGACCAGGCCGTCCGGCGTCTCGTTCAAAAAGCCGGCGACCTGCTCGATGACCACCATGCGGCCATTCGGCGCGAGCACGATGAAGTCGACGTCGCCATACACCGAATAACCCTGCTCGACATTCGTCCAGTGCACGCCGTGGTAGATCACGTAGGGGGTGTCGGCCAGGCGCTGCTCCAGGTAGGCGAGCGTCTCGATTTCGCGGGCGGCGGCGCCCGTGACGGACAGTTCGCGCCAGCCGCTTGGTTGGATATGGGCCATGGTGTCCGCTAACGTTAATAAGGTGGAAACTATTGTAAGACTGTTTGCATGATAGTCACACACCGTTGTCCATAGCACGCACTGGGCGTGTGGAAAGCTGTCGAATGGTTGCCTGAGTGAAAAATCTATTGTGGCCGTACGGCAATCCAGTGCACACTTTCGTTCATCCCGTTTCGTGCAGGTTTCTTTGTGTATTTCACTTTCCCGTTCTCGCTGATCCTGCGCACGGCGCTGGTCCTGATCGGCCTGCTGCTCGCGGCCGGCGCCGCCCAGGCCGGCGCGACGTACCGCTTCGGCGGCGCGGCGGTACCGGGCTGCTCGCTGTCGGGCAAGGTGTACACCTGCCCCAGCAGTGCAGGTATCGCAGCAGACGACAAGATCGTCATCGAGACGGGCTACACCGTCAGCGTGCGGTCCGATTTCACGTTCGGCTACAACCAGGGCCTGACGATGTCAGGCACCGCGCGCCTGACCAGTACGGGCAATCTGAGCATTGCCGATCTTCCGCCCTCCAACCTGAATGTGTCCGGTGGTTCGTTCAGCTCAGCCAAAACCTTCACCGCTGGCAACCAGGTGCAGACCTTCAAGGCCGACATCAGCGCCGCGTCGCTGGTGCTGGGCAGCGGGTCGACCTTGCAGATCACCGGCACGCTGTTGTCCACCGGGCCAGTCACCATCGGATCGAACACGACGATCACTGGCCCCGTCACCGGCACCACGGTCTCCATCGGTACACCAGTGAGGATTACGGGCGACGTCAAGGCGTCCACGAGCCTGTTCCTGGGCTCGGGCAGCACGATCGACGGCAACGTCGACACCGGTCAGATGACGCTGCAAGCCTCGGAAGCGCTCATCACGGGCAACGCAGCGGTCGACTTTGCAAAGCTGGACTGGCACGGCCGCGTAGCCAAGAAAATCATCTGCAAATCGGGCACGAGCCCTGGCCAGTGCGACTGCGTGAACAACCAGAGCGGCTATCCGGTCAACACCCCCGAAGGCCCGACCTGTGAGTCGGCCAAGCCGGCGACGGCCCCCTTGCACCATTTTCAGATCACCCATGACGGCAGCGGCCGCACCTGCGCGCCGGAAAGCGTGACCGTGACGGCCTGCGCCAACGAGTCTTGCAGCGCCTTGTACAAGGGCGGCGCACAAATCACGTTGTCGCCGGGTGCAGTGGCGGCCACCATCGACAGCTCCGGCACCACGCTGGCGCAGGTGTCGCGCAACACGGCCGGCGCGGACACCCTGCAACTGACGCAAAGTGGCGCCAAACCGGCCACCACCTGCTACAACAGCACGAGCAAGACCACCAGCTGCGCGATGACGTTCGCCAGCGGCGTGAGCTTCCGGATCGATGCGAACCACCACAAGGCCGGTCTTAGCGCAGGCGCAATCGTCACGGCACTCGCGCCCGACCCTGCCACGGGCCAGTGCGTGGCGGCCTTCAAGAAAACCAGCAAGGATATCGCGTACGCCTGCCAGCATGTCACGACCAGTGTCGACACCAAGGGTTTGCTGCTGACCGATACCACGACCAAACGCGCCGCCACACTGGTGTGTTCCAACGGTGCGGCGCAAGCCGTCAGCAGCTATTTCGATGACTACGGCAAGGCAGTGCTGACGCTGGCCTACCAGGATGTAGGCACGCTCAAGCTTCTGGCGTCGTTCGACGACGCCCAGGGCGACACCACGGTAACCGTTGTGCCCAACAAATTCATCTTTTCACCATTGCCTTCCTCACCCATTCGCGCGGGCGACAATTTCCAGGTCACCGTCACGGCAGTCAATGAGGCCGGCGCCACCACGCCAAGTTTCAACCGCAGCACCCTGGCAGCTGGCGCCACCCTCACCGACATTGCGGTGTCCTGCGTGGGCAAGGGAAGCGCGAACCTGTTCACCGGCGCCAGAATGGAATTCAATAGCGGCGTCGGTGTGGCGACCCTGGCGTGGGGCGACGTCGGCATGCTGGACCTGAAAGCGACGTTGAGCGATTTTTTGGGTAGCAAGGTAGAAGTGTTGAGCACCAGTGGCAAGTCAGCGACATGCACGCCGACCGTCGGCCCCTTCATCCCCAAGTATTTCAAGGTCGATTATCCGACTGCAAGCACGACACGCACGTTCTATTATGCCGGCGAGCCCATCCCTGTCGAGGTGGCGGCGATGAATGCGCAAGGCGCCATGACCACGAACTATTCGGGCGACCTGGGCCTGAGCGAAACGGTGACGCTGACTGCGCTCAATCCGGCCGACTATGCTGCAATCAAGGACACCAGTGCCGAACTGAAGGACTTCACCGTGCCGGCGAGCGCCTTCAAGGCCGGGCTCGCCCAGGCCAGGCCGGCCTATGGGCCGACAACCGCGGCGCCGATCGCTGCCAGCATTTTGCTCAGGGCCAGCAACAGCGGGGGCGTGGTGACATCGGGCGATGGCAAAGGTACTTATGAAAAAGCCCGGCCTGCAGTCCATAGTGGCCGCCTGCGTATCGCCAATGCATTCGGTCGCACCAACACGCCACTGCCGATGCGCATTGAAGCCTATTACTGGACCGGCAAAAGCTGGCTGTTCAATCAGAAGGATGACTTCACCGTGATTCCGGCCAGCGCGTTCGTGCAAGCGGCCCGGCCCAAAGTGACGGGCGGCGTGGCGCCGACAATTGGCGCCGTCAAGAGTGCCGTGGTACTGGCCAGCGGCCGCGGGCAAGTCGATCTGACGGGTGACCGGCCCGGCTGGATCGACCTGGCGATCAATCTGGGCAATGACACGCAGCCCCTGCCGTGCAACAAGGCCGTGTATCCCACGAACACCGGCGCCCGGCTGGCCTGGCTGCGCCTGCCCACGGGCTGCGCCGATCCATCGGCGCGCGCGACCTTTGGCGAGCAGTCGGCCGAAGAGCGTCGCATCATCCATGTGCGCCAGGTGTTCAATTGAGCCGCCAGCAGGGTTTCACGATGGTTGAACTGAT
Organism: Telluria sp. LT2P80; assembly: GCF_059685955.1. Taxonomy (NCBI): domain Bacteria; kingdom Pseudomonadati; phylum Pseudomonadota; class Betaproteobacteria; order Burkholderiales; family Oxalobacteraceae; genus Telluria; species Telluria sp. LT2P80. Next base: position 38,296 of record NZ_JCASIO010000004.1, read on the forward strand.
CACGGTGATGGTGCTGATCGGCGTGCTGGCAGCCTTCGCTGTCCCGCGCCTGATGGGAGACAGCGCGACCGGCGCGGCCCTGTTTGGCGACCAGGTGGCCAGTGGACTGCGCATGGCCCAGAAAAGCGCGGTCGCGCGGCGCCGCACGGTATGCGTGACCACGACGGCAACCACGCTGACGCTGCGCGTGCGTACCGCCGTCGGCAACGGACTCTGCGGCAACGTGCAGCTGCAGGGCATCACCGATGGTCTGTACGACAGCAAGGAAGCAGGCATCGTCATGAGCGGCGCGCCCACGCTGCTGCTGTTCCGGCCCGACGGCACCATCGATGACGGCAACGGCGTACGCCTGGGCAGGGTCGACATCGCCATCAAGGGTGCTGACGCCATCCGGCGCACCATCACGCTCGACGGAGGCACTGGCTATGTCCATTAAGCGCATGGCAGGCACCACGCTGATCGAACTGATCGTCGCAATCGTGATCGTGGGCACCGCCCTGGCAGGACTCGTGGCTGCCTACAACCGCGCCAATATCGCCTCGACCGATCCCTTGGTTACCCAGCAAATGCTGGCGATCGCCGAATCGATGATGGAAGAGGTCATGCAAAAGCCGTTCGTCGCCCAGCCGAATCAGGCGGGCCGCCTGTTTTTCAATGACCTCATGGACTACAACGGCTACGGGCCTGTCGCCGTCAGCAATGTCAACGGCGGCGCTGTCCCGGGCCTGGGCCGCTATACCGTGCAGGTGCAGGTCAACCAGCAGGGCATCACCGGCGTGGCCGCTGCCGACGCCATGCGCGTTCAGGTCATCGTGCGCGCGCCTGGCGCCCAGGATCTGCGTCTGGTCGGCTGGAGGACGCGTCCATGAGCCTTTCCATGCGCCATTCCATGCGCCGGGGCGTGCAGCGCGATGGCGGCTTCTCGCTGGTCGAGCTGATCCTGGTCATCGTCCTGATCGGCATCATCGGCGGCGTGCTCACGATGCAGCTGGCCCCGGCGATTCAGAGTTACCTCTTGATCAGCCAGCGCGCAGGCCTGACGAGTCAGGCTGACACCGCGCTGCGCAGGATCACCACCGAGGTGCGCGCCGCCGTGCCCAATTCGCTGCGCCTGAATAATCCGCAATGCCTGGACCTGGTGCCGACCCGCGATGGCGGCCGTTATCGAATGGGCCCTGACACGGTCAATCCCGACGACGCCCATATCAACGATGCCGAAACCGGTACCGCGTTCGATGTGCTCACGCCGCTCAATGCGATGCCGACGCCAGGCGATGCGATCGTGATCGGCAACCGCAGTCCGGACGATGTGTATAACGACTCAAATGTCGGTACGGTCAGCGCGCTGGCCGGGCCATCGCCGAATGCGCAGGCCGGCATCAGCCGCATCATGCTGAACGCGCCGATCCAGATTCCCCAAGGGTACGATGGCGGCCGCTTCCTGGTCGTGCCAGGAAACGAGCGCGTCGTTACTTACGTCTGTACGCAGGGCGTCGACAAAGCAACCGGCAACGGCACAGGCTTCCTGACACGGTTTTCCCGTACCACGTCTGGCGCAACGACGTGCAATGCGCCGGCCGGCACACCGGCCATCGTGGCCACCCGGGTGTCGGCCTGCAGCTTCGTCGTCTACACCAACCAGGGCGCGACCCAGGACAGCGGCTTCGTACAGCTCCAGCTCACGCTGACCGAGCGCGGTGAATCGGTCCCGCTCACGATCGGCACCCACGTCGACAACCTGCCATGAGCCGCTCCCCCATCCTTCCCCGGCGCCAGTCGGGCTTCGCCTATATTGCTGCCGTGATCTTCCTGGTGGTGATTGCCGGCATTGCGGTCGTGCTGTTGCGCCTGACCGATACGCAGCAGAGCACCGTCAACCAGGCCTTGCTGGCTTCGCGTGCCAGCCTGGCGGCGCGCGGTGGCCTTGAATGGGTTTTCAACAACCCGGCGCAGCGCTGCTCCCAGGCCCCTCTGTCGACCAGCAATGCAGCGCCAGCGGGAACGGTCAACCATCTCAATGACTTCCGTGCCGAGTCCGGATTTCTGGTCAGTGTCAGCTGTTCGTTCCGCGCCTATAACGAGGGCGAAGCGATCGATGACAGCGGTAACTCGTCGCCGGTTGTCAAACGCATCTACCGGATCGAGGCCGTGGCCTGCAATGGCACTGCCACAACCTGCCCGGACCCCGGCAGCGTGCCACGGGCCGATTACGTCGAGCGCGCGCAAGTGGCCACCATCTGCCTGCTGACCAACGGCGCGCCTTGCGTGTGAGTGTTATCGTCGGAAGCGGAGGCCTTGCCGGAGGATCGTGCAATCTTCCCGGACCATCGCACGCCGCGCCGGTGGTCTAATGGCATGTTGTTCACCGACCCGAGAAACTGCCCATGCAAGCGATCCGCGACCTCGCCACCCAGATTGCGCAGCACGCCCCCGGCGACGGCATGCACCGGAGCCCGATCCCCGGCGTGTGGCTGATCCGCAGCGGCCAGACCACCGAACCGCTGCGTGTCGTGCACACGCCGGCGGTGTGCATCATCGCGCAGGGCGCCAAGCTGGTCTCGCTGGGCGGCACTGACTACCGGTACGATACGGCCAAGTTCCTGGTAGTGTCGGTCGATTTGCCGGTGACCGGCTGCGTGACGCTGGCGACCGAGGATGAACCCTATCTGTGCCTGCGGGTCGATCTCGACGCGCAGTTGCTCGCCGCGCTCGACCTCGAACTGCCAGCCCGGCCGGCCGCCCGCGGCACGCCCCCTGCGCGCGGGCTGTTCCTGAGCGAGACCACGCCCGCGCTGCTCGAGGTCGCCAACCGCCTCGTGCGCCTGCTCGATGCGCCCCACGACATCGCGGTGCTCGCGCCGCTGCTGCTGAAGGAATTTCATTATCGCCTGCTCACCGGCGAGCATGCCGACACCGTGCGCCATTGCGCGCGCGGCGATGGCCGCATCGCGCAGGTCACGCGGGCCATCTGCTGGATCAAGGATCATTACAACCGGCCACTGAGCGTCGAGCGCCTGGCTGGCGAGGTGGGCATGAGTTCGTCGACGCTGCACGAGCACTTCAAGACCGTGACCTCGATGAGTCCGCTGCAGTACCAGAAGCAGCTACGCCTGCAAGAAGCGCGGCGGCTGATGCTGGCCGGGTCGATCGACGCGGCGCGCGCAGGCCATGCGGTGGGCTACGAAAGCAGCTCGCAGTTTTCGCGCGAATACGCGCGCTTCTTCGGCCTGTCGCCAGGGCGCGATGCGACGCGGCTGCGCCAGTCGCTCCAGGCGGGCGGCCTGCAGGCGATGCGCTGACAGGGGCGTGCCGGCGACGTGCCGGCGCGGCGGTCTCTATAATCGTCGCATGACTTCGACTCCACTGACCCGCGCATGAGCTATCGCCTGGCGATCTTCGACTTCGACGGCACGCTGGCCGACTCGTGGCCTTTCTTCATGAGCGTGTTCAACGAGATCGCCGATCAGCACGGTTTTCGGCGCGTCGACGCGGCGCAGGCCGAGCAGCTGCGCCACTACGGCCCGCGCGACATCATGCGCCATGTCGGGATGCCGGCCTGGAAGCTGCCGATTGCCTCGCGCTCGTTCATCGACCGCATGCGCGGCGCCACCGGCCGCATCGCACTGTTCGACGGCATCGCCCACACGCTGCGCGAGCTCGACCGTAATGGCGTGCGGCTGGCGGTGGTCTCGTCCAATGCCGAAGACAATGTGCGCGACGTGCTGGGGCCGGAACTGGCAAGCCTGGTGGGGCAGTATGAATGCGGCATGTCGATCTTCGGCAAGGCGGCGCGCATCCGCAAGGTCGTGCGCCGTGCCACGGTGCCGGCGATCCAGGCGTTGTATGTCGGCGACCAGACGACCGATGGCGACGCCGCTCGCCGGGCCGGGATCGCGTTCGGGGCGGTCGGCTGGGGCTATGCGTCGATGGAAGCGCTGCGCCGGGTGGCGCCGGAGCGCGAGTTCGGGACGCCGGCGGATCTGCTGTCGCTCGCAGGCCAGGCGTGCCCGCCACGGAATTGCCCGGACGCATAGGCCAGTTGCTATACTCGGCAGCAACTGCATCAATGAACAACGGACCTTTCATGCGCCTTCCACTCATCTTCCTGGCTCCGCTGCTGCTGAGCGGCTGCTTCATCGAGACGTCGACATACGTGATCGACCTGAATACCGATCATGCAATCACGCTGAAGGTGGAAAAGGACAATTTCTGGACGAAAGAAGGCACGCTGCGCGTCGTCATGTCGCGCCTGCCGGATTGCCAGCGCCAGTATGAGCTGGGCTCGGTGTGGCTGGCCGACTTGCAGGTTGAGCTGTTCGGCAACGGCAACAACGTTTATACGCTGCGCGCAGACGACCAGGCATGGCAGATCGACACCACGACCTGTAGTGAACTGAAGGCACCCGACCCCGATGCCGTCACCGGCCTGCCGCTGGGCATGTTTACGCTAAACAGCGATAACAAGCTGAACTTCGAAAAGCCGGAAGCAGCCAGCGAATAAGGTTCAGTAGCGCTGCGTCAGTGCGCGCAATCGGGTGAGCTCGACGTCACGACCCGATTTCTCGAGCACGCTTTCGAGCAGCGACTGGCCGTTTTCGCGTTGCATGGTCCACTGCGTGAAATACTCGTGTACCGTGCGCCACGGTGGAAAATCGGGTGGCATCGCGCGCCAGGTGGCGCCCGTGTGCAAAAAATACAACACGGCGCAAAACACGTCGTACAAATCGTGCTTGCGCGGGCGCGTCTTGCGGCGCGCCGCTTCAAGCATGGCGCGCACGACCTCGAAGTGTTCGCGGGGTATATCGCTGGGGTAGACAGCTCGGTCCATGGGTGACCTCCAAAACAGCTTGGAGGCCCGGATCTGGAACAGGTTCCCTAGCTGTATTTACAGTCTACCCAAAATAATTGAACCTCGCTAGTCCCGCGCTAGCGCCAGGAACTCGGTTCGCAGTGCCAGGTTCGGCTGCAGCTCGCCCAGCAGGGTCGAGGTAATGGTTTCTTCGCCAATGGCGCGGATGCCACGGCTTTCCATGCACAGGTGGCGGCACTTGATGACCACGCCCACTGCTTTCGGTTCCAGCACTTCCATCAGCGCATTGGCGATCTGCATCGTCATGCGTTCCTGCACCTGCAGGCGCTTGGAAAAGATATCGACCAGGCGGGTCAGCTTCGACAGGCCGACGATTTTGCCGTTCGGCAGGTACCCAACGGTGGCTTTGCCAAAGAACGGCGCCAGGTGGTGCTCGCAATGGCTGTAGACCGGAATGCCACGCACGACGATCAGCTCGTTGTATTCCTCGGCGCCGTCTTCAAACGCCTTGAGCACTTCCACCGGATTCTGGTCGTAACCCGAAGTCCAGTGCTTCCAGGCCTTGGTCACGCGCGCAGGCGTTTCGATCAGGCCGGGACGGTCCGGATTTTCGCCCAGCGTTTTCAATAGACGACGCCAGTCGTGTTCGGTGAAAGCTTCTTTGTCAGACATGGTGCACCCTAAAATAACGATTGCCGCCAGTATATAGAAAACGTCTGGCCCCGGTCGGGTGGCCTTATTCTTGCGCTAAATCATCCCCTGCATGCGACATATCTCATAACGTTGAGCACTGTCATGATTCAGGGAGAGCGTCATGTTCGGCAGCACGGTCATGGAAGTCGTCATCGGCATGGCATTCTGCTACGGCTCCCTGGCACTGACGGTCACTACCTTGCAAGAGGCGTTGTCAGCCGCGTTCAGCCTGCGCGCCGGCATGCTGCGCGCCGGCATCCAGCGCATGCTGCGCGACCCGCAGTTCACCGGCACTGCGCGCGCGGTCTACGCACATCTTTTGATCAGTGCGCATGACGACCTTACCGACCCGCACGCACCGCCGCATCCCGGCCCATCCTACATCGAACCGGCCAACTTCGCGATTGCCCTGATCGACGCCATCAGCGGGGGCGGCATAGCGCTCGACAGCGCCATCGCCGCCGTGCCCGATCCGCAATTGCGGCGCGTGCTGAACACGCTGTACGTGCAAACGGGCGGCGACGTGCAGCGCTTTCAGGCGGCGCTCGGCGGCTGGTTTGACAGCACCATGGCGCGCCTGTCAGGCGCTTATAAACGGCGCCAGTTGCTGGTGTCGTTCCTGCTGGCGCTGCTGCTGGCAATCCTGCTCAACATCGACAGTATCCATCTGTTCCAGACACTGTGGCGGCATCCGGCCCTGGCTGCCGGCATCGGCGCCGTGCCTGCCGCGCTCGACGCGAATCTGGTGAGCGATCTGGCGACACTGCCGATCGGCTGGGCCAGCTTTCCGCCGGTGCTCGACGCCGCGTTTGTGCTGCAGGTCGCCGGCTGGCTGATCACTGCCAGCACGACGCTGTTCGGCGCGCCGTTCTGGTTCGACATCCTGCAACGCGCGATCAACCTGCGCAGCACGGGCGCCAAGCCGGCCCGGGTACAGGTCGGGCAAACCATGGCGCACCACGCCGGTCCGGCAGCGCCGTAGCGCCACGTCAGGTATTACGTGCCGGGTGGCCGGTGCGCGTCGATCAGTACGCTCGAGATCGACATCTGCGGTATCCGCTCCGGCCACGCGTCATCCGGGCCGAACCAGCGCGCCTCGGCGATTTCGGCCGGGTCCACGCGGATCTCGCCGTCGAGATAATCGGCCGTGAAGGCCAGCATCAGCGAGTGCGGGAACGGCCACGACTGGCTGGCGAAATAGCGTGGATTGTGCACGCGCAGCCCTACTTCTTCGAACACTTCGCGCATGATGCATTCTTCGATCGACTCGCCCGCTTCCAGGAAGCCCGCCAGCGGCACGAAGCGCTGCGTGGCATGCAGCACGTGTTTGGCCAGCAGTACCTGATCGCCCTTGCGGATCAACACCATCATGGCCGGCGAGATGCGCGGATAGGCCATGTGCCCGCACTGCGGACACTTGAAGCAGCGCTCGCCATTGGCCAGCACCGTGCCGCTGCCGCACACGCCGCAGAAACGGTGGGTACGCGCCCATTCCGCGACTTGGGCGGCGCGCCCGGCGAGGCCGACCAGCGACTCATCCATCACGCCAAACAGTGCGCGCAGGCCACGCCAGGCATAGCCTGCCGGTAGCGCGGGTTCGGCATCGAGCCAGCCGGTCTGGCAATACCGGCCATCGAGCAAGCCAAGTGGCTGCAGGTGTTCGCGCACCGCGCCGACCTGTTCAAGCACGGCGACGTCGGGCAGCGCGGGCCCGTCTTCACGCACCAGCAATTGGCCCTTGTGGAACAGGAAGTTCAGCGGCGCCGGATCGGGATGCGGCGCAAACAGTGGCGTGAAGGAAGCAGGCGTATGCAGCATGGTCGATGGGTGGTCAATGAGATCGTGAAATGATACTGCCTTTCACGGTTCGGGATTCGGTGTGGCCCCCGCCGCTTGCCGACGGCGCCAATGTGGTAGCCGCCGGCAAGCGCGCCTTTCAGGACGCGCCTTTCACGCTGACGAAAGCGTGGAACCGGCGTTGCCTGCATGCGACGGGCAAATGTATTGAACTGCTCTTGAACCGATATTGATAATGAAATCGCCGTGCAAGTTGTCTAGTCAGGTTATGTTGCAATTTGCCTACCCGCGTACCGATATCTGACGGCTTGACTATTCCGTAAGTCATTAATTTATTAGGGAAAATAGTTGGGCGCTGGTATCCAGAAAGCGTTGTATTCGCGCTGAAATGTCACCAATTTCCACACAGAAATATCGCTTTTCGTCCAGAATAGGTGGCTATCTATCTAAATCGTACTGTCATGGACAAACTGTCATCGCTGGTCGGTCGCCATTCATTCAACGCCCGTATTTTCTATAACGGCGCGTTTTGCGACGCCAATCAATTCACCGAAAACGGTGTCTCCGGTCAGCTGCACGTGGTGCGCGAAGGGCCGGTCGATTTCATCCATGACGATGGCGAGGTCATCACCGTCACCGAACCGACGCTGCTGTTTTACCCACGCGGCGCCAGCCACCGTCTGCAGGTGCATCCCGGTCACACGGCCAACCTGCTGTGCGCCCATATCCAGTTCCAGGACGAGATGAGCAATCCGCTGTCGCGCGTGCTGCCCAATTGCCTCGTCATGCCGCTGAGCGAAATTGCCGGACTGCGCTCGACGCTCGACCTTCTGTTCAGCGAAGCCAGCCAGGCCGAGCCGGGCCGCGAAGTGATCCTGGATCGCCTGTGCGACGTGTTGCTGATCCAGGTGATCCGGCGCGAATTCGACAGCGGGCGCCTGTCGCTGGGCCTGCTGGCCGGCCTGTCGGACCGTCAGTTGTCGCTGGCACTCACAGCCATCCACGAGCGCCCGCATGAGCCGTGGAGCCTGCAATCGCTGGCCAAGGTGGCCTGCATGTCGCGCGCCGCATTCACCGAACGCTTTCGCGACGTGATGGGCATGCCGCCGGGCGAATACCTGACGCGCTGGCGCATCGGCGTCGGCAGCCGCCTGCTGCGCCAGGGCATGCCGGTCAAGCAGGTCAGCAGCCGCGCCGGCTATACCAGCCCGTCCACGTTCACGCGCGCCTTCACGACCATGATGGGCGCCTCACCGCGCGAGTGGCTCAAGCAAGCCGCCGGCTGATTTAGAAACGACAACGCAGACGGGCCTTGCGGCGCCGTCTGCGTTGTCGTTTGTATTTTTAGGTCAGGCATGCGGCCATCCAGGCCGCAGCGCACTCAACTCACTTCAGCATGCGGGTACGGCACGCCACCATCGCGATCACGATCGACAGGCCGCCGATGTAGGCAATGGCTGCCTGCATGCCGATGAAGTGCGCGACGGCGCCGATGGCTGGCGGGCCCATCAGGCTGCCGCTGTACGCCATGCTGGCCACCGCGGCCAGGGCTGCCGGGCCTTGCGCGCCGGCCGCGCTGAACACGAACGGGAACACCAGCGCCAGGCCAACACCGGCAACAGCGAAACCGATCAGCGCCACATAGGCATTCGGGGCCAGCACTGCGAAGAACAGGCCGGCCGCTGCGATCATGGCGCCGGTGCTCACCAGGCGCTTGGCGCCATGGCGTTCTTTCAGTTTGTCGCCGAACATGCGCGAGATCAGCATCATCACCGAGAAGGCGGACAGCGACAGCGGCGCCAGACCATCGGATGCACCGAAGTGTTCTTTGAGGAACATGCCGCTCCAGTCAGCGATGCTGCCTTCAGCCATCGAACCGAAGAAGCCCAGCAAGCCCAGCAGCACCAGCGGACCGCGTGGCAATGCAAACGATTTCTTCTCGACCTGGACGCCGACTTCATCCGCTTCCAGCACGCTGTAGGCCATCCACAACACGACGGCCAATGGACCAGCCAGCATCAGGAAGTGCGTTGCCGGTGCAATCTTGAGGCTGGCCATCAGGCTGCCCAGCGTGGCGCCGACCAGGCCACCGGCGCAGCACAAGCCATGCAGGCGCGACATTTCGGACTTGCCGCTGACTTTTTCGCGGCGCGCTGCCGCCGAATTCATTGCCACATCGAAGATGCTGGCGGTCACGCCCAACATCAGCACCGACATCATCAGGCGCGGCACGGTCGGCGCCATGCCGATCGACACCAGCACGCTCAGCAGCGCCAGACCGGCGAGCAGAATGGTCTTGCGGGCGCCGAATCGGCCCATCATGAACGACGACACCGGATACGACAGCACGGCGCCCAGGCCGCCGCACACCAGCACCATCGACAGTGCTGCATGCGACACATTGACGCCGGCGGCCAGCGCAGGGATACGGCCAGCCCACGATCCCATGATCAGGCCGAACAATGCGAAGACGAGTGGCAGGGAATATTGCTGGGCTTGTACAAGGACAAACGACGAACGGCGCGGCGCAGAAACAGAGGTGTGCATGAAAGCGGTGAAATGTTAAATTTATTGAGGTGTCAAAGGATTGCCAAAGTGCTCTTCAGAAGCCAGCCGCGCGTGAAATATTTACTTCAGGCATCTGATGGACCGCAATTCTAAACACCTTTGTTCGCTATGGTTTTCTAAGAGAAAAAATATTTGCTACCGTTGTTTTGCACTCACACATAAATGATGAAATCATTGACTTGGACACATCACAAGATAGTGATTAAACATCAAATATGATGGAAAAACCTTATAAATCGCGGAATATGTAACGATTTATTGCGACACTTGCGGTGTTCAAAGGATTTCCATTCTCAATGCTCATTTGTTGCGACGCACCAAAATAGCCCGCATCCTAATGCTAATGCAGCATCCCAAGAACTTGCCGAAAGAAGAAAATGTTGTGACAGAAGTTTTGCCCAGGAAAGTACCTGGCCGCGACCAGAGCATCATCTGAAGCACACGCCAATTGTTAAATAACGAGTGAAAAACGACATTAGTTTTTAGTGCGTTGGCACGAAAAAAAGGCTGCCCTCAGGCAGCCTTTCTGGTCGTCGGCACGAACTTGGTTTCCCAAGCGGCCTTGTCTTAAATCATTTGCAACACGTCAAAGCCGGGGTCAGGTCTGACATTCAGACACGACCTCAGCTTTGACGACTTCCAAAAGTGCCATGCCCAATCAGGCTGACCCGGTACCAGCCCGTTCCAACTACCCGACTGTCGAGACCGTGTCCGAATGTCAGACCTGACCCCGGCTTCGCGGCTTCGACTGTCGAGATCGTGTCCGAATGTCAGACCTGACCCCGGCTTTTTATCTTGGTTTCCCAGGCAGTCGTGCCTTACACCAGTTGCAGCGTCACATCGATATTGCCGCGGGTTGCGTTCGAATACGGGCACACGATATGCGCGCGGTCGATCAGCGTTTGCGCTTCATCGGCTGGCACACCTGGCAGGCTGATCTTGAGCAGCACTTCGATGCCGAAGCCGGTCGGGATCGGACCGATGCCGACCGTACCTTCCACTGCGACGTCTGGCGAAATCTTCAGCTTGTCGCGGTTGGCGACGAATTTCATCGCGCCCAGGAAGCAGGCTGAGTAGCCCGCAGCGAACAATTGCTCAGGGTTCGTGCCAGCCAGACCATTACCGCCGAGCTCTTTCGGGGTGGTCAGCTTCACATCCAGTGCGCTGTCGGACGACACGGCGCGGCCTTCGCGGCCACCCGTTGCGGTGGCGTTGGCGCGGTAGAGAACGTTTTCGATTGCCATGATGAGACTCCTTGAGAGGGGTGGCGGAAGACCGCCGAACTATTTAACGCTATTATATAGCGCGCTATTTAAATGGGTTGTTGCCTTGGCCCGCCGACCCGATTATCTGTTGTTGAGTACGTTCGGCGCTGCCATGAACAACATATTACATAGCTGACTATTTAATAGCAAGCGATTTTATTCAACCATGTTGCGCGAGCTTTCCAGCAATACGGAACCTACACCAGCCGCACCGACTCCCGCACCACCAGACTCAACCCCGGCACATCGGCCGCCGGCTGCTGATGCCCCAGCATCGCCAGCATGCGCCGCCCGATCCCAGTGCCGACTTCGTACAGCGGCTGGCGAACGGTGGTCAGTGGAGGCGTCGTGTACATCGAGCTCTCCAGATCGTCGAACCCGACCAGCGAGATGTCTTCGGGTACGCGGATATTGCGCCGGTACAGCGCCAGACGCGCGCCGTAGGCTGTCAGATCGTTGGCGGCAAAGATCGCGCTGAAACGCACGTTCGCCACGAGCAGGCTGTTGAGTGCCAGCAGGCCGCTGGACTCGCTGAAATCGCCCGTCACGACCAGCCTCGGGTCGCTCGCGATGCCGTGCTTGGCCAGTGTGTCGTTGTAGCCCGCCAGGCGCTCGCGCGCGTCGCGATGATCGGGTGGCCCGGCGATATGGGCAATGCGCCGGTGCCCCTGGCTGATCAGGTATTCCACCGCTTCGCAGGCGCCACCGTAATTGTCCAGGCAAAAGGCCTGCGTGCGCTCGCCCTGCACTTCGCGCCCGAACGCCACGATCGGTACGCGGCGCGAAAAGTCGAGGATCTGCTTGTCGCTCATATTGCCGGTCAGGATCGCCACGCCATCCACACGGCGTCCGATCAACAGCTCGACCCGCTCGGCTTCTTCATCGGCATGCCAGTGGCCGCTCATGATCAGGAGCGCGTAGCCGGATGCCTTGACCGCATCCTCGATGCCGACCATGGCGCGGTTGAAATAACCGCTCTCGAGCGACTGGGTCAGCACGCCGATGGTGTTGGTACTGCCCATCTTGAGGCTTTGCGCCAGACGGTTGGGTTTGTAGTTGAGCTCGTCGATGACGCGCTCGATCGTGCGCCGCTTGTCGTCCGACACCTTGGCGGTCCCGTTCAGGAAACGCGAGACGGTCGCCGGCGACACGCCTGCCCTGCTGGCGACCTGGTACAGCGTGGTGATACCGCTCTCGATGTTTTTCATGAAGCGTTCTGGACAGGTCCGGGGCAATTTGTTGCTTGAAGTATATCACGCAGCTCTCAGATAAAACGGCGGCTGGAAGATGCTTATGAAACGCTTTCATAAACAATCCGTCGTTGACCTGCAACAAACCCGTTACTACCTATCATAAATACTAATTGACATTTTTTTACCGTTGAAATTACTATGAAACCGTTTTCAAGATTGATGAAACCGATTTCTTATCAGTCCTAACGCAAGCAGCATCCATAAAACTATATCGGAGACAAGCATGACAACCATGACGCCCCAACTGGCAGGGGTCCGCACGCCCTCGTCCGCCCCTATCCGCCTGGCCATCCTGACGCTGCTCGCCAGCATCGGCACGGCACACGCCCAATCGGCTGCCGATCCGGCGTCGCCTGCCGCCGCCACCCCGGCAGCAGTCGTCGACAATGGCCGCATCGCCGAAGTGGTCGTGACCGCCACCAAGCGCTCGACCTCGCTACAGCGCACCCCGATCGCGGTCACCGCGCTGACCGCCGCCACGCTGGCCGACAACCATGTCCAGACCCTGCTCGACGTCGTCGCGCTGGTCCCGGGTTTCCAGGCCACGGCCCAGGGTGACCACGGCGTGACCACGATGACGCTGCGCGGCATCGGCAACGACAGCGCCAAGACCGAGTACGCCGATCCTGAAGTCGCCTCGTTCGTCGACAACGTGTATTCGCCGCGCGCCGAAGGCGCCACCGCCCTGCTGTTCGACGTCGAAGGCATCGAAGTGCTGCGCGGCCCGCAAGGCACGCTGTGGGGCCGCAACTCCACCGTCGGCGCCGTCAATATCCAGACCGTCAAGCCAGAGCTGAACAGCCGCTCGGGCTATGTTGAAGGCGGTATCGGCGACTACAACCGCATCGGCACGCGCGGCGCGGTCAATGTGCCTCTGTCCGAAACGGCAGCACTGCGCTTTGCCGTCGTGCACGAGCGTCATGATGGTTACGTCGATTACCAGCAATTCCCCAACCCGTCGGTCGCGCAACAGCGCGCTGCCTACCTGGCCGCCGGCGGTGCTGCTGCTGGCTTCCGCCCGATCAATCCAAACAACTATGTCTCTGGCGGCGACAAGTACAGCGCCCAGGACCAGACTGCAGCGCGCATGTCGCTGCTGTGGCACCTGGCGCCGAACCTGCGCTGGAACATCGCCTACGAAAAATTCATCGACCGCGGCACCCCAAGTGCCAACCTGATGCAGACGCCGCGTGCGGGCCAGGACCACTGGTCGACGCTGTCCGACTCGTCGCCATGGGTCAACCGTGACAGCGACAACGTGCGCAGCCGCCTTAGCTGGGACATCAGCCCCGACCTCGCGCTGCAATACGTGGCTGGCTGGTCCAAGTACAGCGGCGACATGCGCTTCGACCAGGACGGCGGCACGATCGTCCCAACCTCGATCATCTCGGGCGGCAAGTTCCAGGAACACACCACGACCGACTCCAACTACCGCAGCTACAGCCACGAAGTGCTGCTGCAGTCGGTCGGCACGCGTGCCATCGACTGGCAGGTCGGCGCCTACTACGGCAAGGAAAAGAACAATATCCGCTTCGACATCGGCGGCATGAACGGCACCGAAGACGGCACCGTGGCATGGCAGGGTTCGTTCATCCAGCCGGACCAGACCGTGGAAAACTCGGCCGTCTTCGGCCAGGCCACCTGGAACATCACCGACGCCTGGCACCTGACCGGCGGCGTGCGCTATACCCACGACAAGCGCGTCCACATTGGCGGCCGCGGCTACACCTGGGCGTACGACGCCAGCGCGCCACAACTGCCGCTCAATCCGCAGATCGATCCACGCGATCCGGTCAACGGCTACCAGTCCGGCGTCCCGAACGATGGCCGCTACAGCGACAACAAGGCCACCGGCCTGGTGCGCGTGAACTACGACATCGACCGCAGCAACATGGTGTATGCGAGCGTGTCGACCGGCTACAAGGCGGGCGGCGTGCAGGATCGCGGCTTGCCATACCAGCCAGAGACGCTGACCAACTTCGAGATCGGTTCGAAGAGCACCTTCATGGATGGCGCACTGCGTATCAACAACGCACTGTTCTACATGGACTTCAAGGACTTCCAGTTCAATTCGCCGGTCAGCTTCTCCGACGGCAGCCGTGGCCTGGCCATCGAGAACGCCGATGGCGCCAAGGTCATGGGTCTGGAAACCGAGATCGCCGCCCGTATCGCGAAAGACGGCCGCCTGTCGATCGCACTGGCCGTGCTCGACACCAAGCTCGGTCACCTGGTCGCCGGCTCGAACGACTATGCGCTGCCACCGTGCACGGTCGACACCCGCATCGAGACCTGCCTGGACGTGAGCGGCCACAAGCTGCCGCACGCACCGAAGTTCTCGACCACGGTGCAGTACCAGCACACGTTCCGCCTGGCCGATGGTGCTACCCTGGTGCCGCGCATCACGGCGCGCTACGAGGATGAAGTCAGCCTGAGCGTGTTCGACCTGGGTCCGGAAGACCGCCAGAAAGCCTACGCCAGCGCCGACCTCGGCCTGCGCTACGCGAAGGACAAATGGTGGGTCGACGCCTTCGTGCGCAACGTCGGCGACAAGAAGATCAAGACCAGCGCCTTCAACGGCTTCGGCCCGTGGCTGGCGCAGTACAAGCCACCACGTACGGTTGGCGTGAATACCGGCTTTGATTTCTAAAAGCTGAAGCATGGCAAGCGCGCCCGGTGGGCGCGCTGCTTTTTTTGTTTGACCTGAATCTGCCCCAGCAGTGATCCGAGAGTTCCATGACCAACAGCCCCGACTTCGACTTCCGCAACAACTTTCCTTCCGACTTCACCTGGGGCGTGGCCACCAGTTCCTTCCAGATCGAGGGCGCTGCCGCCGTCGATGGCAAGGGGCCGTCGATCTGGGACACCTTCTGCCTGGACCAGAACAATATCAAGGATGGCAGTGACGGCATCATCGCCTGCGACCACTACCACCGCTACCAGGAAGACGTCGGCATCATGGCCTCGATCGGCGTGGACGCCTACCGCTTCTCGTTCGCCTGGGCGCGCGTGCAGCCGGATGGCAAGGGCGCCTGGAACGAAGCGGGCTTTGCTTTCTATGACCGCCTGCTGACCGAACTGGAAAGCAAGGGTATCCGCGCCCACGCGACCCTGTACCACTGGGACCTGCCGCAAGGCCTGCAGGACGATGGTGGCTGGCTCAATCGCGAGACCGCCTACCGCTTCGCCGATTACGCACGCGAAATCGCGCGCCGCTTCGGCAACCGGATCGAGGCCATCGCCACCCACAACGAACCGTGGTGTACGGCCAACCTGGGCTACGGCAATGCGCAGTTCGCGCCTGGCGTGGCCGACCTGAAGCAATCGATCCAGGTCTCGCACCACCTGCTGCTGTCGCACGGCCTGGCCATGAGCGCGATGCGCGAAGTCGGCAGCAGCGCGCAACTGGGCATCGTATTGAACCAGTGGACCGCCGATGCGGCCACCGATTCGCAGGCCGACCGCGACATGGCTGAATTCGAGTATGCACGCTCGGTGCAGTGGTTCATGGACCCGATCTTCAAGGGCCGCTACCCGGAACTGGCGCTGCGCGGCCATGGCGAGAACGCCCCCGTCGTTGCTGATGGCGACCTGGCGATCATCCACCAGAAGATCGACTTCCTCGGCTCGAACTATTACTTCCGCTCGTGGTGCAGCGCCAGCACGCCGCCCGTACCGGCGCCGGCGCGCCACGGCGTGACCGACATGGGCTGGGAAATCTTCCCCGAAGGCCTGTCCGAACTGCTGCTGAAACTGA
Organism: Telluria sp. LT2P80; assembly: GCF_059685955.1. Lineage (NCBI taxonomy): Bacteria > Pseudomonadati > Pseudomonadota > Betaproteobacteria > Burkholderiales > Oxalobacteraceae > Telluria > Telluria sp. LT2P80. The sequence goes on from NZ_JCASIO010000004.1 coordinate 54,436, forward strand.
AGGCCGAGTATCCCGACCTGCCGCCGGTATACATTACCGAAAACGGCATGGCCAATCCGGACGTGCTGGAAAACGGCCGCGTCCACGATACGGCGCGCATCGCCTACGTGCGCAGCCACCTGGCCGCGCTCAAGGATGCGATGGATGCAGGCGTCGACGTGCGCGGCTACTTTTTGTGGAGCCTGCTCGACAACTTCGAGTGGAATTCGGGCTACGCCAAGCGCTTCGGCATCGTGCACGTGGATTATGCGAACCAAGAACGCACGCTGAAGGACAGCGCGCTGTGGTACCGCGAATTCATCGCCAGCCGCATCAAGGCTTGATCAACGGGATCGATCATGCGCCCTGCCAAAACCGTATCACCGCTGCTGTGGGTCCCGACCGGCTACTTCACGATGGCGCTCGGCTACGTGATGCTCACCAGCGTCACCGCCATCATGTTCAAGAATCTGGGCATGGACAACGGCCGCGCGGCCCAGTATTCGAGCCTCCTGATCCTGGCCTATACGGTCAAACCGCTGTTCGCGCCGTTCGTCGAGATGTACCGCACCAAGAAGTTCTTTGTGTTGTGCTCACAGCTCGCCATCGGCGCCGGCTTTGCCGGCGTGGCGCTGCTGATGGAACTGCCCGGCTACATGACGTTTTTGATGGCGATCTTCTTTGCGCTGTCGTTCATCGGCGCGACGCAGGACATCGCCAGCGACGGCGTGTATGTCACGTCGCTCGACGCGCGCGCGCAGTCGCTGTACTGCGGCATCCAGAGCCTGTCGTGGAATATCGGGCCGATCGTCGCCGCCGGCGGCATGGTCTATCTAAGCGGCTACCTGCACACCCACGTGTTCGGCCATGATCCGGGCGTGTTCGGCCCGGACTGGATCGACGCCTGGCGCATCATCTTCCTGCTCGTCGGTGGCCTGACGCTGCTGATGGCGCTGTGGCACTGGCGCTTCATGCCCGACGGCGCGCGCGCCGCCGATACGCCATCGAGCGCGAAGGACGCCGGCCGCATCCTGGTCGATGCCTTCGTCACGCTGTTCCAGAAGCGCGGCGTGTGGCGCATGATCGCGTTCGCATTCCTGTTTCGCTTCAGCGTCGGCCTGCTGGAAAAGATCGGCCCATTCTTCATGGTCGACCCGGCCTCGAAAGGCGGCCTCGGTTTGTCCAACGAGATGCTGGGCCTGATCTACGGCACCTATGGCCTGGCCGCGGTGCTGGTCGGCTCGCTGCTGGGCGGTCTGTATGTCGCCAAGCGCGGTCTGAAGTCGACGCTGTTCGTGCTGTGCTGCGCGATCAACATCCCGAATGTCGCCTTCCTGGTCATGAGCATCTACACGCCATCGAGCCTGGTGCTGATCACGCTGGGCGTGGCCATCGAAAAGTTCTTCTTCGGCTTCGGCGCGGTCGGCTTCATGATCTACCTGATGCAGCAGCTCGCACCGGGCAAGTACACGACCACCCACTACGCGTTCGGCACGGGCCTGATGGGCCTGTGCGGGATGGTCACGGGCGTCATCAGCGGCCACCTGCAGGAGATGATGGGCTACGTCGCCTACTTCGGCCTGGTGATGGTCGCGACCATCCCGTCGTTCATCGCCACCTGGTACGCGCCGTTCTATCACGATGACGGCAGCACGCCGGCGGCGGGCGTCGGCACGGATGGCAAGACGGTGCCGGCATGAAGCGCACGGTGCTCGCCACGGCGCTGCTGATGCTTGCTGCCGGTGCTGGCTCTGCGGAGATCAAGGTCAATGCGGTGGGCTTCCTGCCGCAATCGCACAAGCTGGCCGTCATCCCGCAAACCGCTGGTGCAAACCGGTTCGAGGTCGTCGACGCTGACGGCAAGGTCGTGCTGGATGGCGCGCTGGGCGCGGCGAGCCGCTGGGCGCCGTCGGGCGAGACCGTGCGCGTGGCCGACTTCAGCGCGCTGACGCAGGCCGGCGCCTACCGTGTCCGCGTGGACAGCCTGCTGTCCGATCCGTTCACGGTCGCCCAGGATGGCTACCGCGCACTGGGCGCCGCGGCCCTGAAGGCGTTCTACTTCAACCGCAGCGCGCTCGCCCTGACGCCGGAATATGCCGGCGCATGGGCGCGGCCCGCCGGCCATCCGGACGACAAGGTGCTCGTGCACGCGTCGGCGGCATCGACCGCCCGCCCGCAAGGCACGGTCATCGCCAGTCCCAAGGGCTGGTACGACGCCGGCGACTACAACAAATACGTGGTCAACTCGGGCATCTCGACCTACACGCTGCTGGCCGCGCTCGAGCACTTCCCGGAAGTCTTCAAGCGCGACATCGGCATTCCCGAATCCGGCAACGGCGTGCCCGACATCCTCGACGAGGCGCTGTGGAACCTCGACTGGCTGCTGACGATGCAGGACCCGGCCGATGGCGGCGTGTACCACAAGCTCACCAACCTGCGCTTCGACGCGATCGTGATGCCGCACGCGGCGTCCACCACCCCGCGCTACGTGGTGGCCAAGAGCACGGCGGCGGCGCTCGATTTCGCCGCCACGATGGCCACCGCCAGCCGCGTGCTGGCGCCCTACGACGCAAAGTGGCCCGGCCTGTCGCAGCGCATGCTGGCGGCGGCGCAGGCCGCGTGGCGCTGGGCCGAAGCGCACCCGAACGTCGTCTTCAAGAACCCGAAGGATGTCGTCACCGGCGAATACGGCGACGCGCAGCTGGCCGACGAATTCGCCTGGGCGGCGGCCGAACTGTTCATCGCGACCGGGCAGGATCGGTATGCGCAAGCATTCATGCGCCGTGATGCTGCATTGAGCACGCCGGCCTGGGGCGATGTGGCCGCGCTGGGCTGGATGTCGCTGGCGCACCACCGCGCCCGCCTGAAACCCGGCATCGACCGCGCCCTGATCGAACGTCGCATCGACGCGCTGGCCAGCCAGCTCGCGAAACATGCCAATGGCGGCTATCGGGTGCCGCTGGCATCAAAAGACATCGTCTGGGGCAGCAATGCGGTGATCCTGAACCAGGGCATGATGCTGCTGCAGGCCTATCGCATCAACGGCACGCCGGCCTATCTGCAGGCGGCGCAGTCGAGCCTTGACTACGTACTGGGCCGCAATGCCACCGGCTATACGTTCGTGACTGGCTTCGGCGCTCGTCAGGTGATGCATCCACACCACCGGCCATCGATGGCCGATGGCGTGGCCGCACCGGTGCCGGGCTGGCTGGCCGGCGGCCCGAATCCGGGCCAGCAGGACGCCAAGGATTGCCCGCCGTATCCGAGCAAGCTGCCGGCGCTGTCCTATCTCGACCACGCATGCAGCTACGCCGCCAACGAGGTCGCCATCAACTGGAACGCGCCGCTGGTGTACGTGACCGCGGCGCTGTCCGCACTCACGCCCCATGCCATGACCGACACTGCCACCGTCTCGCTTGCCGCGCTGCTGCGCGAAGAACAGCAACTGCAATTCGACCGCTTCGACGATGCCACCGCGCGCGCCGTCGGTGCGCAGCTCGTTGCACGCGCGGAGCGCGAACGCAAGACGGTGACGATCCAGGTCACGCGTGGCGACACTGTACTGTTCAAACAGGCGATGCCGGGCGCGTCGCCCGATCACGCGGACTGGATCCGCCGCAAGAACAACCTGGTCGGGCGCACCGGCCACAGCTCGTTCTATACCCACAACGAAGTGCGCCAGGGCGGGGGCGACCATGATGCGCTGCCGGGCCTGGACATGCGCGACTATGCGGCCCACGGCGGGGCCTTCCCCGTGATCGTGCGCGGCCAGGGCGTGGTCGGCACGGTGACTGTGTCCGGGCTGCCGGGACCGGACGACCATGCGCTGGTGGTCGCGGCGCTGAAGGACTACCTGGAGCCCGCCGCGCCCTGACGGGCGGCCATCCCCGCCAGCAGTGACGTGAGCTGGCGCATGTCGGCCGGCTTCACTAGATAATGATCGAACCCCGCCTGGGCCGCCGCCTGGCGGTCGGCATCGCTGCCGTAACCCGTCAGCGCGATCAGCAACGGGGCGGCATCGCCCATGTCTTCCTTGATGCGGCGCGCCAGCTCCCGCCCATCCATCTCGGGCAGGCCGACGTCGAGGATGCAGGCGTCCGGCCGTGCTGCCAGAATCCAGTGCAGGGCCGCGCGCGACGCATGCTCGACCTGCACCCGGTGGCCATCGGCTTCGAGCAGCAGCGCCAGCGACGTCGCGGCATCGGCATTGTCGTCCACCACCAGGACATGGCGGGCCGCACTGCGCTGCGCATGTTCAGCAGCTGGTGCTGGGGCGGGCGGCGCGGCCTGGTCGCTGCTGCGCGGCAGGATGACCGTGAACGTGCTGCCCCGGCCTGGCCCGGCGCTGTCGGCGCGCACCTGGCCGCCATGCAGCTCGACCAGGTTCTTCACCAGCGCCAGACCGACGCCAAGACCGCCCTGGGCCCGGTCGGGCGTGCGCTGGGCCTGGGTAAACAGGCCAAACACGTCGGGCAGCAGCGCAGGCGGGATGCCCATGCCGTTGTCCTGCACCGTCAGCACGGCGACGGCGCCCGTCACGCGCAGCGACACCAACAGGCTGCCATGTTCGGGCGTGTATTTCGCCGCATTGTTGATCAGGTTTGCCAGCACCTGGATCAGGCGCTTGGCGTCGCCGTCGACCGGCACGGGCATCGTAGGCAGCTCGGTGCGCAAACTGTGGCGTTTCAGCTCGATCAGCGGCTGCACCTGTTCCAGCGCCGCCGTCACCAGCTGGCGCAGGTCGAGCGGCGCGCGATCGAGTTCGATCATGCCGCGCGTGACGCGCGAGACGTCCAGCAGATCGTCCACCAGATGAACCATGTGCTCGACCTGGCGCGTGATGATTTCGCTGGTGCGCCGCACCTGCCCCGGATCGGTCGCATACACGCTCTTGAGCAGGCGGGCGGCGGTGCTGATCGGCGCCAGCGGATTGCGCAGCTCGTGCGCCAGCATCGCCAAAAATTCATTCTTGCGCTCGTCCGCCAGGTGCAGCGCCTGCAGCGCCTCGTTGCGTTCGCGCTCGGTCAGGCTGCGCGTGACTTCCTGGCGGTACAACTGCCAGGCAAAGCGCCACACCACCGCGATCAGGATCACCAGCTGGCCCCAGACGAACAGCCAGATCATCGTGGTCAGGTCGATGTCGCGATTGGCCGAGCGCACTGCGCCGGTGGCGATCATGCCCAGCACGACCGGCGCCAGCACCAGCGGCAGCACCAGCTGGCGCAGCGTGCGGCCGCCGGTGCTGGCGCCGGTCAGCGCGACGACCATGCCCTGGTCCGGGCGCAGCGATAGAATGGCGCCGCTGACAAGCACAAAGGCCAGCGCAGTGCGCAGCGAGGTGCCGCGCCCGGGCAGCAGCTGGTACAAAAAGGTGTCTTCGGCAGCGAAGCCCGCCAGTGTCAGCAGCGAAAACAGCGCGACGCCGGCAGCGAGCGCCTGCGCCAGGCCAACGGTGCGGCGCCCGCCGATCAGGTTCAGGCTGATGCCCAGTACAACGAACAGCCCCACCGTGAGCGGTGCCGGCAGGCTCCACGCGTTCCCCGCAGCGCCCAGGCCGAGCGACAGCGGCGCCGGCGCCCAACCGGCAAGGCGCATCGTCACGCCAGCCAGGCCAAGCGCCAGGACCAGCAGCGCCGGCACGTGGCTCGCCCGCGCGGCAGCCGGCGCCTCTCGCAGCATCAGCAGCAGGCTGACAGCGGCGCACGCGAAGCCGAGCGCACTGTAAGGGTACATCTGCGGCTGGCCGGGCGCCGCGCCGATCAGGAATGGCGCGTGCCATGCCCAGCCTGCGAGCGTCGCAGCCGCAAGCAGCAGGCAGACAATGGCAGCGCCAGCCGGAATGGCGCGGGAAACGGGAAACGTCATCATGAATCGCATGGGTTGTTCGAAGCGCCCCCGCAGATAGTCACCGGGACGAGCCCGACATCGTACCAGCCCCCGCATCGAGCACGGACAACCACCTGCAAGCCGGCTTTACGCCGCTTTACATTTGCTCCCCTGTTGCATGCCAGGTGCGCGGCCGTTAAAAAGAGACGACTCGCCACAGGACAGACATCATGGTTTCCAGCATCAGCAGCAGCACCCCAACCCAGGCAACCCAGGCACCGGCCGCGCGGAACAATCCGGACCCGACAGTTGCCACCACCGCCGTGGTCACCACGACCGACGATCAGGACAACGCTCCCGCGCCGACCCAGAGCGCCGAATCGGCCGCCAGCGCGCGCCTGGGCGACCAGTTGAACGCCCAGGCCGATGCATCGCGCGTGCAGCGCGCCGTCGATGACGCCAGTACTGAAGCCAGTACCGACAGCGCCACGGCCACGGACAGCGAAGCAGCCACCGCAACTGCAGCTGCAGCGGCTGCCGCCCCGGCCAGCGGCGCACCCGCCGCCGCCTCATCGGCCACATCGGCCACCACCAACGACTACGTCGCCGAGGCCGACACCGATTCGGACAAGACCGTCAGCGACGACGAACAGGCTGCCTACGACACCAAGCTGCGCCAGCAGGCCGAAGCGGCTGCCGCGACGAAGGCAGCGGCGGCAAAAGAAGTCGCGCCACAGGACGCGCTGACCGCCGAAGTGCGCGCCACGTATGGCGTCGATGAAGCTGCAGAACCGGTGCTCAACATCACGGCTTGATGCCCGAATTTGTTGCGCTGCACCCGAAGTTACAAGCAGTAAAATCGAAATAAACGACGAAACGCGTTGTAGTCAGGTCGTCAACTACGGTAGAGTGTCGCATTCCGAGAAGTATTTTACGAGGCGGCGCATGCCAGAACTTAGCCCAACTACGCCCCCCGGATCGTTGATTGCCAACCATCTGCACGCCTGCTTTGCCAGGCTGCCGGATGCCATCTGGCGCCCAACCAACCAACAATCACCCTCGCTGGTGACCACGCCGGTACGCAACGTACCCGTGGCGCCGGCGACGCACGCCCATGGCGCGGCGCATGCAGTACGCACGCGCGCGCCGGAGAACACCATGAACCAGCACCAACTTGCCCTGCGCCTGTGCGCACGCCGTTACATGTCGCACTGCCCCGAAGGATGATGTCGATGACCTCACTGCCACTGATCCTCCTCGTCCTTCTCCCCTTCGCGGGCGCCATCATTTCCGCCTGCCTGCCCAACACCTCGCGCAACAGGCCCGCCGCCGCTGCCGGTGTGTTCACCCTGGCAGCGCTCATCATCGCCATCTCCAAATTCGACGAACTCGGCGCCGGCCAGGTGGTACTGGAGCGTTATGAGTGGCTGCCGCTGTTCGGCCTGGACTTCATCGTGCGCATGGACGGCCTGGCCTGGCTGTTCTCGATCATGGTGCTCGGCATTGGCCTCCTGGTGATCCTGTACGCGCGCTACTACATGTCCAAGCAAGATCCGGTGGCGCGCTTCTATGCCTACATGCTGGCATTCATGGGTTCGATGATGGGCGTGGTCCTGTCCGGCAACCTGATCCAGCTGGTGGTGTTCTGGGAACTCACCAGCCTCACGTCCTTCCTGTTGATCGGCTACTGGCAGGACAGCAACGACGCCCGCCGCGGCGCGCGCATGGCGTTCACCGTCACCACCGCCGGCGGCCTGTGCCTGCTAACCGGCGTGCTGATCCTCGGCCACATCGTCGGCAGCTACGAGCTCGATGCGGTGCTCGCCGCCGGCGACCAGATCCGCGCCCATTCGCTGTACCTGCCGGCCCTGATCCTGGTGGCGCTGGGCGCGCTGACCAAGAGCGCGCAGTTCCCGTTCCACTTCTGGCTGCCGCACGCGATGGCTGCGCCGACGCCCGTATCGGCCTATCTGCACTCGGCCACGATGGTCAAGGCCGGCGTGTTCCTGCTGATTCGCCTGTGGCCGGCGCTGGGCGGTACGCCCGAATGGACCTGGCTGATCGGCGGGGCCGGCGTCATCACGCTGCTGCTGGGATCCCTGTTCGCGATCTTCCAGAACGACATGAAGGGGTTGCTGGCCTACTCAACCATCAGCCACCTGGGCCTGATCACGGTGTTGCTGGGCATCGGCACGCCGCTGTCAGTGGTGGCGGCCATCTTCCACGTGATGAACCACGCGATCTTCAAGGCCTCGCTGTTCATGGCTGTGGGCATCATCGACCACGAGACGGGCACCCGCGACATGCGCGTGCTGCGCGGCCTGCGCCGCGCGATGCCCGTCACCGCCGCGCTGGCGATCGTCGCGTCGGCCTCGATGGCCGGCGTACCGCTGATGAACGGCTTCCTGTCGAAAGAGATGTTCTTTGCCGAGACCGCACACGTGGGCGGCAGCGAAGACTGGACGATGTCGTATGCGGCAGTCGCGATGGGCATCTTCAGCGTGGCCTATTCGCTGCGCTTCATCAGCGTGTTCTTCGGCCAGCTGGCCAAGGACCTGCCGAAAGAGCCGCACGAGCCGGTGCGCTGGATGCGCTTCCCGGTCGAATGCCTGGTGGTGCTGTGCATCGCCGTGGGCGTGATGCCCGAGCGCGTGGTGGGCGACATCCTGGCCGTTGCCTCGAGCTCCGTGCTGGGCGCGGCCATGCCGGCCTACGACCTGGCGATCTGGCACGGCTTCAACCTGGCGCTCGGGATGAGCGGCGCGGCCCTGGTGCTGGGCGCCCTGCTGTACTGGGTGCTGCTGCGCCGCCACGACCTGCGCGAACGCACGCGGGTACCGGTGCTGCACCGCCTGAAAGGCGCGCAAGCCTACGAGAGCACAATGCTGGCGCTGTCGCTGGGCGCGACCTGGATCATCCGCCTGACCGGCACCCGGCGCCTGCAGCCGCAGCTCCTGGTGCTGATGTCGTTCATGATCGTCGTGCCGCTGCTGCTGGTCGATCCGTGGTTCAGCCTGCCGCCCGTGAACCTGCTGAATATCGAACCGCTGTTCGCCGTGCTGTGGCTGATCGGCGCCGCCTGCGCTGCCGGCGCGGCCTACAAGGCCAAGTACCACCGCCTGGCGGCACTGAGCATGGTTGGCGGCACCGGCATCGTCACCGCGATCACCTTCGTGTGGCTGTCGGCGCCCGACCTTGCACTGACCCAGCTGATGGTCGAAACCGTAACCACGGTGCTGATCCTGCTCGGCCTGCGCTGGCTGCCGCCGCGCCTCGTGCCGAAGGTCCTCAAATTGACCAAGGCGCCGCCAAGCACCTGGTTCCGGCGCTCGCGCGACAGCCTGATCGCCGTCGGCGGCGGCCTGGGCATCGCCGCGGCCAGCTACGCGGTGCTGATGCGCACCCCGCCGCCGTCGATCGGCGAATTCTTCGTGCTGCGCGCCCTGACCGAAGGCGGTGGCTCGAACGTCGTCAACGTGCTGCTGGTCGACTTCCGCGGTTTCGATACGCTGGGCGAAGTGACCGTGCTGTCGGCCGTGGCGCTGACCGTGTACGCACTGCTGCGCCGCTTCCGCCCGGCCACCGAATCGATCGCGATTCCCGTCCAGCAGGCCAGCGACGTCGATCCGACCAAGGATCAGGCGCCGGCTGCGCAGGCACGCCACGGCTACCTGATGATCCCGGCCGTCTACCTGCGCCTGCTGCTGCCGGTGATGGGCGTGATGGCCGCCTACTTCTTCATGCGCGGCCACAATCTGCCCGGCGGCGGCTTCGTCGCCGGCCTGATTTTTGCCACCGCGCTGATCGTGCAGTACATGGTCGCCGGCACCGACTGGGTCGAATCGCACCTGCGCCTGCGCCCGCACCGCTGGATTTCGTGGGGCCTGTTCTGCGCCTGCTTCACCGGCATCGGCGCCTGGTTCCTTGGCTACCCGTTCCTGACCAGCCACACGGCCCACCTCGACCTGCCGCTGCTGGGTGAACTGCACGCGCCGAGCGCATTCATGTTCGACGTGGGCGTGTTCCTGGTCGTCGTGGGTTCGACCATGCTCACGCTCGTCGCGCTGGCCCACCAGTCGCTGCGCAGCCACCGCCTGGCCGCCGACGCCACGCGCGTCACCATTCCACCTGCCAAGGAGATCCTCTGATGGAGCTTGTTCTTTCGCTTGCCATCGGCATCGTGTTCGCCTCCGGCATCTGGCTTGTCCTGCGTCCGCGCAGCTTCCAGGTGCTGTGCGGCCTGATGCTGATGTCGTACGCCGTCAACCTGTTCATCTTCGCGATGGGCCGCCTGTGGGTCGATGCGCCGCCGCTTACCCCGGCCGGCACGCTGCCCAATCCGGCCATCCTGGCCGACCCGCTGCCACAGGCTTTGGTGTTGACCGCGATCGTGATCGGCTTTGCCACCACCGCCCTGTACCTGGTGGTGATGATCGGTTCGCGCGGTCTGACCGGCACCGACCACGTTGACGGCCAGGAGCCCGATTTATGAGTCTGCACTGGACACAGCACCTGATCCTGGTGCCGGTAATACTGCCGCTGCTGGTCGGCGCCGCACTGGCCCCGCTCACGCAGGGCTGGCACCGCCTGAAGTTCTGGCTCAGCTACGCGTCGATCCTGGGCCTCGTGGCCAACGCGCTGGCGCTGGTCCACCTGACCGACGGCGGCGCCTGGCAAGATGGCATGGGCATCTACCTGGCCGGCAACTGGAGTGCGCCGTTCGGCATCGCGCTGCTGGCCGATCGCCTGAGCAGCATCATGCTGCTGCTGACCGCCCTGCTGGGCCTGGCCTCGCTGCACTTCACCAAACAGCGCTGGGGCCGGATCGGCGTGCACTTCCACACGCTGTTCCAGTTCCTGCTGATGGGCATCAACGGCGCGTTCCTGACGCACGACCTGTTCAACCTGTTCGTGTTCTTCGAAGTGATGCTGGCCGCCTCGTATGGCCTGGTGCTGCACGGGTATAACGCCGAGCGCATCCGCGCCAGCATGCAGTACATCGCGATCAACCTGGCCGCCGCCCTGCTGTTCCTGCTCGGCCTGGCGCTGATCTACGCGACCACGGGCACGCTGAACATGGCCGATGTGGCGGGCCGCGTGCCGCTGCTGGCGGGCGACGACCTGGCGCTGTTCAAGATCGGCGCGACGATGATGGCGCTGACCTTCCTGACCAAGAGCGCGATGTGGCCGCTGGGCTTCTGGCTACCGACCACCTACGCTGCCGCATCGCCGCCGGTCGCGGCCATGCTGGTGCTGATGACCAAGGTCGGCGCGTATGTCGTGCTGCGCCTGTGGCTGCTGATCTTCTCGGACGACGCCGGCGCCGCCGCCGGATTCGGCCAGGATGCGCTGCTGTATGGCGGCATGGCCACCATCGTGTTCGGCGCCGCCGGCATGCTCTCGACCGACACGGCCGGACGCATGGCGGGTTACGCGGCGATCATCTCGTCCGGCACGCTGCTGGCGGTGATCGGTTACGGCCAGCCGAATCTGGTCACGGCCGGCATCTACTACCTGATCGGCTCGACGCTCGCAGTGGCTGCGTTCCTGCTGTTGATCGAGCTGATCGACCGCATCCGCACGCCGCGCTCGGCCATGCTGGCGCTGACCATGGAAGCCTACGCGGTCGAAGACGCACCGGCCGAACCGGTCGGGCGCGGTGTGCCGGCCGTGATGGCATTCCTGTCGCTGGCCTTTGCCGCGTGCGCGCTGATGATCGCCGGGCTCCCACCGCTGCCGGGCTTCATCGCCAAGTTCGGCATGTTCCATGCGGTGCTCCATCCGCAGGTCGTGGCCACGGCCGCAAACGGCGTCATGACGGGGCCGACGACGATCCCGACCGCCGGCTGGGTGCTGATCGCGCTGATCGTGCTGTCGGGCCTGATCGCCGTGATCTCGATGATGCGCTTCGGTGTGCGCACCTTCTGGGCCAGCGGCGTGCTGGTGCCGCCCAAGCTGCACCGCACCGAAGTGATGCCGATTATCTTCCTGCTGGGACTGGCGATCGGGATGACGATCCAGGCCAACGCGCTGTTTGGCTACCTGGCACGCGCCAGCGACGCGATCCATCGCCCGGCAACCTATATCGGCCGCGTGCTGTCCGAACCGACCCTGCCCGGGCCGGCCTCATCGCCCGCGCCTACCCTCAACCTGACACCGGAGGCGCCATGAAGCGCTGGCTCCCCCACCCCGTCGTCTCGCTGCTGCTGTGCGGCCTGTGGCTGCTGCTGAACCAGACGTTCTACCCGGGCCATGTCCTGCTCGGCGCCCTGCTCGGCATCGCCGCGCCGATCCTGACGCGGCATCTCAACCCGCTCGGCTACCCGCGCATGCGCGCACCCGTCGTGGCGCTGCGCCTGCTCGGCTTCGCCTCGGTCGAGGTCGTGCGCTCGTGCTTCAACGTCAGCCGCGTGATCCTGTTTGCCGATTACGCCAACCTGAAGTCGGAATTCATCCGCGTGCCGCTGACGATGCGCGACGAGTACGGCCTGGCCGCGCTGTCGTGCCTGATCAACATGACGCCGGGCACGGTATGGACCGAGATCCAGCCCGACACCCATGAGCTGGTCCTGCACGTGTTCGACCTGCACGATGCGGCCTGGTGGATCGACACCATCCAGACCCGCTACGAGCAACCCCTGATTGAAATCTTCGAGAAGAAAGGCCCCCATGGCGACCCTGCTTGAACTGTCGATCGGCTACGCCCTCGTGTGCGCCATGGCGGCAATGCTGCTGTGCGCCATACGCCTGCTGATCGGGCCCTCGGCCCACGACCGCGTGCTGGCGCTCGATACCCTGTGGATGTGCGGCATGCTGCTCGCGCTGGTGCTCGGTATCCGCTTCGGCACGCAAATCTATTTTGAGGTGGCGATGCTCATCGTGCTGGTCGGCTTCGTTTCGACCATCGCAATCGCCAAGTTCCTGATGCGCGGGGAGATCATCGAATGAATGGCATCGAACACTTGCCCGACTGGGCCGCCCTCGTCGTCTCGCTGCTGTTGATCGTGGGCGCGAGCATCGTGCTGATCGGCGCGCTGGGCCTGCTGCGCCTGCGCACCTTCTACCAGCGCATCCACGGCCCGGCCATCACGGTCACGATCGGCGCCGGCAGCCTGCTGCTGGCCTCCATGCTGTACTTCACGGTCGCGCAATCCCGTCCCGTCGTGCATGAAGTGATCATCACGCTGTTCATCCTGCTCACGGCGCCCGTGGTGTCGATGATGATCATGCGCGCCGCCGTCTACCGCGATCTGCGGGCCCGCCGGCCCGATGCCGGCGCCACCGCCGGCGACGTCTACTCGATCGTCGACGAAGAATAAGTCACGGGCCGGGGCCGATACGCGCCCCGGCCTGCCTCTCCCGTAGAGTAAATACAACACTCCTGTCATGACGTTGGCGCATCGCAGCAATGATAGCGCTATCAAGTTACGCCCTCGCGCGTCCAGTCAGCAGCCCCGAGCGATCTCGAAATTTCCTGCGAGACACCCACGCTGCCCCGCCGGATTGCATTGCGTTGCAACATCGATATCTGGTTTACAAATTTCATCACCTCGACAACACTGAAAAAAGCGCGATGTTAGCGCTAACGAATTGAGGAGATACGATGTCGGCAAGCAGCACATCCCCGGCCCTGCGCTGGGTTGTCATGGGGGTCAGCGGATCGGGCAAGAGCACGGTGGGGGCCTTGCTGGCCGCCCATGACGGCGTCCCGTTCCTTGAAGGCGATGCCTATCATCCGCCCGCCAACGTCAGCAAGATGAGCGCCGGCATCCCGCTCGACGACGATGACCGCGCCGGCTGGCTCGCCAGTCTGGCCGGCGAAATCCGCACAGCGCGCGAACAGGGTCATGGCCTGGTGCTGTCCTGCTCATCGCTGAAGCGGCGCTACCGCGACCTGCTGCGCGACGCCGATCCTGCCCTGCGCTTCGTCCATCTGGCCGGCCCGCGCGAGCTGATCGCCACGCGCATGACAAGCCGCCCCGGCCACTACATGCCGCCATCGCTGCTCGAGAGCCAGCTGCGGATCCTCGAGCCACTGCTGCCCGACGAAGCCGGCCTGACCCTCGACATCACGCTGGCGCCGCAAGCGCTGGTGGAACGCATCACGGCCAGCACTTGACCATCAGCGCAGCCTTTACCGATTTGCCAGCAGGCGCAGCCACCCACCCATAGAGGCGGCGCGCTTTCATCCAACGAGCATCGAGGAGACAACCATCATGCGCACACCCGTTCAACGCACTCTCATCAGCCTGGCCGTGGCCAGCGCCTGCTGGATGGTCGGCGCCGCCGCCCACGCCCAGCAGGCGCAGACCGAGCCTGCCACCGACATCACACCCGAGGCCACCGCGCCGGAGGCCACGCCGGCAGCGGCAGAACCGGCCTCCACGTCCGTGGTGCGCATCTCGGGCTCGCGCATCGCCGCGCGCGGCTTCTCGCAGCCGACGCCCACCACCAGCCTGAGCGCGGCCGACCTCGAAAAGGCGGCCAAGCCGAACCTGTTCAACACGCTGACCGAACTGCCGGCGCTGCAGGGCAGCACCGGCCGCACGACCAGCACCAACAGCACCAGCAGCGGCATCCAGGGCCTGAGCTCCCTGAGCCTGCGCGGCCTGGGCACGATCCGGACCCTGACGCTGCTCGACGGCCAACGCGTCGTCGGCGCCAACGTCACGGGCGTGACCGACGTCAGCCAGTTCCCGCAACTCTTGGTCAAGCGCGTCGACGTGGTCACCGGCGGCGCCTCGGCCTCGTACGGCTCGGACGCCGTGGGCGGCGTCGTCAATTTCGTCACCGATAAAACCTTCACCGGCTTCAAGTCCAACGTCCAGCTGGGCCAGACCAAGTACGACGACGACCGCGGCGCCACGGTGCAGGCAGCCTGGGGCCGGGCCTTCCTCGACAACCGCCTGCACGTGACGGCCAGCGGCGAGTTCACGAAAGAAAATGGCATTGAATCGCCCGGCATCGGCGGCGTGGGGCCGAACGGCCGCACCTGGTACCAGAACCCGGCCTATTCGGTGCGCCCCCTGAGCCAGACCGGCGACGGCTTGCCGCAATACCGCGTGATCTCGAACGCGCAGCAGTACCAGTATTCGAAATACGGCCTGATCACGAACGGCCCGCTGCAGGGCACCGCATTTGGCGACGGCGGCGTGCCGTACCAGTTCCAGTATGGCTCCAATGGCCGGCCCACCGGCACGGGCGCCGTCACCGGCTGCGTCAATCCGTTCTGCATCGGCGGCGACTTGAGCGGCAGCGTGGGCTCGGGCACCAACCTGGCCATGAACTTCAAGCGCCAGGTGGCCTACACCCGCGTCTCGTACGATCTCGATGCGAACAACCAGGTCTACTTCACCGCCAACTACGGCCAGGTCGCCTCGCGCTTCTCGCCCAACCCAGGCGCGGCCAAGAACGCCAACCTGACCATCCAGTGCTCGAACCCGTTCCTGCCGGCGTCGATCCTGGCCGCCTGCGCGCAGAACAACATCACGAGCTTCCAGTACGGCACCGCGAACGCGATCTTCCCCGAAAACATCGACGTGCAGCCGACCCGCACCCAGCGCCGCTTCGTCATCGGCGCCGAAGGCCGGTTCGACCTGTTCGGCAAGTCATGGGGGTATGACGCGTACGTCACGCATGGCGAGAACAAGACCAATCTCGATGCGAACAACATGACGATCAACCGCCGCTACAACGCCGCGATCGACGCCGTGCGGGCGCCGAACGGGCAGATCGTCTGCCGCAATCCGGTGGCTGCCGCCTCGGGCTGCGTGCCGCTGAATATCATCGGCAACAACGCCGTCGATCCGGCCGCCTGGGCCTACATCGCACCAGAAAACGGTCCGCGCCAGCGCACCACCCAAAGCCAGGACGTCGGCAGCTTCAACGTCAATGGTGAATTGTTCGAAGGCTGGGCGGGCCCGGTCTCGGTCGCCACGGGCGCCGAATACCGGCGCGAGAAGTACCGCGTGCGCGGCGATGCGTACGGCAACGGCGTCACGCCCGCTTCGCCGAACAACGCCATGTATCCGGTCGACCCGCTGCTCGACACCACGGTCGGCAACAACTGGTACGCCGGTAACTTCCACAATGGCGACGGCAGCTACAACGTCCGTGAAGCCTACGTGGAGCTGAACATCCCGCTGCTGAAATCGGCCACCTGGGGCGAAGCGAACCTGAACCTGGCCGACCGCGAAACCAAGTACAGCACCGCCGGCAGCGTGGGCAGCTGGAAGATGGGCGCTACCTGGCAAACACCGGTCGACGGCTTGCGCCTGCGCGGCGTGACGTCGAAGGACGTACGCGCACCGAACCTGAGCGAGCTGTATGCCGCGCCGGTGGTGGTCAACAACGTGGTCCAGTACCAGGGCAACACGATCAGCGTGCAGGAGCGCACCGTCGGCAACACGGCGCTGCGGCCCGAAATCGCGCGCAACAATTCGTTCGGCATCGTCCTGAGCCAGCCGACGTGGGCGCCCGGCTTCTCGGTGTCGCTCGACTACTTCGACATCAAGGTCAAGGGCGTGATCGCCGCGCTGACGATCCAGCAGGAAGTCGACCTGTGCGTGGCCGGCAACCAGGAAATCTGCGCTGCGATGGTGCTCAACAACCCGGGCAACAACTACGTCACGGTGCAGAACTTCAACCTCGCTTCACTGCAGACCAAGGGCTTCGATATCGAGACCTCGTACAGAACAGGACTCGAACGAGTGAACCTGCCGGGACGCTTCACGTTCCGCGCGCTGGGCACGCGCAACCTGCACTTCATCACCGACACGGGCGTGGTCGGCACGATCCCGGTGGACGCAGCCGGCTCGAACATGGGCAACACGCCGAAGTGGAAGGTGCTGGCGCAGCAAACCTGGGAGCACGACAAGCTCAGTCTGACGCTGACCGAGCGCTGGGTCAGTGATGGCACCTACCGCAACGACTTCATCGAGTGCCAGACCGGTTGCCCGGTGTCGACGCTGATCCACCCGACCATCTACGACAACCGGATGAAGGGCGCGACCTACTTCGACCTGGGCGGCAGCTACAACGTGTCCAAGCAGTTGCAGCTGTACTTCAAGATCGACAACCTGGCCGACAAGGACCCGGAACCGGCGCCGCAGACCAATGCCAGCTACGGCATCAACCCGGCGCTGTATGACGTGGTCGGGCGCACGTACCGGGCCGGCCTGCGCTACGGCTTCTGACCGGCCGCCTGCATGCTCGATATCGTCTCGGTACTGCTGGCGGTGGGCCTGCTCACGCTGCTGATCGCGTGGGGCAAGGTCCAGCCCCTGCTGGCCTTCGTGGCGGCGTCGCTGCTGGCGGCGCTGCTGCTGGGGGTGCCGCTGGCGCGCATCCCCGGCGCCATCGAAAAAGGCATCGGCGACCTGCTTGGCTCCCTGGTGGTGATCATCTGCCTGGGCGCCGTGTTCGGCAAACTGATCGCCGACAGTGGCGCGGCGCGCCGCATCGCCACTTGCCTGGTCGATGCGCTGGGGCCGCGCCGCCTGCCGATCGCGTTGACGATCACCGGCTTCGTGGTCGGCATCCCGCTGTACTACAACGTCGGCTTCGTGCTGCTGGTACCGCTGATCTTCTCGCTCGTCTACAGCTCGGGACGGCCGGCCGTGGCGCTCGCAATCCCGCTGCTGGCGGGCCTGTCGATCGCGCACGGCTTCCTGCCGCCGCACCCGTCGCCGGTGGCGCTGGTGGCCGCGATCCACGCCGACATGGGCACCACGCTGCTGTACGGGATCCTGGTGGCGGTGCCGACGTTGATCATCGCCGGCCCGGTGTTCGCCATGACGCTCACGCGCATCGAGGCCAAACCGGCCGCCATCTTCCAGGAGAGCCAGCAGGCGCCGATAGCGCAGCTGCCCGGCGCGTTCAACAGCTTCGCCACCGCGCTGCTGCCCGTGCTGCTGCTGGGCGCGACGACGCTGCTGACGATGGCGCGGCCTGACCTCGATGGCGTGCTGGCGTTCTTTGCCAATCCGCTGGTCGTGATGCTCGTGTCGTATGCCGTAGCGATCGTCTCGCTTGGCCTGGCGCAGGGCCGCTCGTTCGTCACCGTGATGCAGGGCCCGGCCGAGGCGATGCGCGAGATCGCACCGATCCTCCTGATCATCGCCGGTGCTGGCGCGCTCAAGCAGGTGCTGGTGGAATCGGGCGTGAGCGCCGATCTCGGCGCGCTGCTCTCCGGCTTGCCGGTGTCTCCGCTGGTGCTGGGCTGGCTGGTGGCGACCGTGATCCGCATCTGCCTGGGCTCGGCCACCGTGGCCGGCGTGACGGCCGGCGGCATCGTCGCCCCGCTCGTCCACAGTTCGGGCGTCGACCCGAACCTGATGGTACTGGCCATCGGCGCCGGAAGCCTGATGTGCAGCCATGTCAACGACTCCGGCTTCTGGATGTTCAAGGAATATTTTGGTCTGTCGCTGCAGGACACGTTCCGCTCCTGGACGCTGATGGAAACACTGGTCGGTGTCTTCGGCCTGCTGTTCGTCCTGCTGCTGTCCCAACTTCTATCGCTGTGATCCGTTTCAAGGAAACCACCATGATGACCAGGCTGTTTGTACTGTCGCGCGCCCTCGCGTTTTTGCTATTCCTCTCCGCCACCGCATCCGCCGCGTCGCCGTCGGCCTACCCCGCCATGCCGGTCGACCCGCGCGCGATCGTCGTGCGCGCCACTGGTGACGGCGTCACCGACGACAGCGCCGCGCTGCAGGCGGCGATCAACAGCGCGGCCAACGGCGGCCAGGGCGGCGTGGTGTTCCTGCCGTCCGGGCGTTACCGCGTCACGCGCTCGATCCTGATTCCGCTGGCGGTGCGCGTGTATGGCGTCGGGCCGACACGCCCCGTGTTCGTGCTGGCCGAGAACACGCCCGGTTTCCAGAAAGGCGTCGCGAACATGGTGATCTTCACCGGCGGCGACCAGTACAGCGTGGGCAAGGTGCCGATGCCGGTGCCGAGCGCCGTGCCGTTCAGTGCTGAAGACGGCAAGGCGGTACGCAACGCGAATTCATCGACCTTCTATTCGGCGCTGTCGAACGTCGACTTCGAGATCAAGGACGGCAACCCGGCCGCCGCCGCCGTGCGCATGCACACGGCGCAGCACTCGAACCTGAGCCACATCGATTTCCATATCGGCTCAGGGCTGGCGGGGGTCTACCAGGTGGGCAACGTGGCCTACAACCTGCGCTTTCACGGCGGCCGCTACGGCATCCTGAGCGAGAAGACCTCGCCCGCCTGGCAATTCACGCTGCTCGATTCGACCTTCGATGGCCAGCGCGACGCCGCCATCCGCGAGCATGAAGCGAGCCTCACGCTGGTCAATGTCGACATCCGCAATACGCCGGTGGGCGTGGAGATCAACCGCGGTTATGGCGACTGGTTGTGGGGCAAGGACGTGCGCTTCGAGAACGTCAGCCGCGCCGCGCTCATCGTCAGCAACGAGAACAATGTGTACACGCAGGTCGGCATGGAAAACGCCAGCGCCCGCAACGTGCCGACGTTCGTGCGCTTTCGCGACAGTGGGAAGACGCTGGCCGGCAAGGGCCGCGACTACCTCGTGAAAGAATTCAACTACGGCCTGTTCATCAGGCAGATGGGCGAGCCAGGCCAGTTCTCGACCAACTACAAGACGGCGGCGCTGCCGGCCAATGCGGCGCCAACGCGTGCGCTACGCGCGCTGCCGGCATCGAACGACTGGGCCAATGTCCTGGAGTACGGCGCGAAGGGCGATGGCAGCACCGACGATACGGCGGCGCTCCAGAAAGCCATCGACAGCAAGCGCACGGTGTACCTGCCGCTGGGCTTTTACGTCGTCAACGACACGATCCGCATGAAGCCGGACACGGTGCTCATCGCGCTGCATCCGGGCCTGACGCAACTCGTGATTCCGAATGGCTCGCCGCAGTACCAGGGCATTGGCAGCCCGAAGGCGCTCCTGGAAAGTGCGCGCGGCGGCGACGGCATCGTCTCGGGTCTGGGCCTGGCCACCGGTGAAGTCAACAACCGCGCCGTGGCGCTGCTGTGGCGTGCGGGCGAACAGTCGCTGGTGGACGACGTGCGCATCCAGGGCGGCCACGGCACGCGCCTGTACGACGGCAGCCGCGCCGACCCGTACAAGAAGGACGCCAGATTCGACACCACGGCGCACTGGGACCGCCAGTATCCGAGCGTCTGGGTGACCGATGGCGGCGGCGGCACGTTCTCTGGCATCTGGTCGCCCAGCGGCTATGCGCAGGCCGGCTTCTACGTCACCAATACGACGACGCCCGGCAAGGTCTACGAGCTCTCGGCCGAGCACCACATCCGCGCCGAGATCGTGCTGGACAAGGTGCAGAACTGGGAATTTTTGGCGCCGCAGACCGAGGAAGAAGTGCGCGACGGCGCCGACGCGGTGTCGGTCGAGATCCGCAACTCGAAGAACATCCTGTTTGCCAACTACCACGGCTACCGCGTGACGCGGTCGTACAAGCCGATGCCGGCCGCGATCCTGGTCACCAATTCCAGCGACATTCGCTTTCGCAACGTGCACGTGAACGGCGAGAGCGGCTTTGCCAGCTGCGACGACGCCGGCTGCGCCACCTATCTGCGCGCCAGCAAGTTCGCCTACGAGAACGCGATCCGCGACGTGACCAACAAGCTCGATGTGCGCGAACGCGAGTTCGCCGTGTTCGACTACAGCGGCGCGCAGCGCAAGGCGCCTGCACCGCTCGGCAAGGTGGCCAAGCTCGAAAGCGGCTTCTATTCGATCGCCGGCGGCGTTGTCGATGCACAGGGCAAGCTGTACTTCGTCGACCGTCACTGGAAGCGCATCTTCAGCTGGACCAGGGATGAAGGCCTGGTCGTGGTGCGCGACGCGCCGCTCGATCCGGTCAACCTGGCGATCGACAACAGCGGCAACCTGATGGTGCTGTCGTCCTACGGCCCGCAGGCGAGCGTGTATGCGTTCGATCCGCGCCAGCCCGGCCTGGACATGACGATGATCCAGCCGACGCCGGTGGCCACGCGCAACGGTGGCCGCATCGCGGTGCCCGTCAACTTTTGGCAGAACGGTGAATTCAAGGACCAGCTCAATCCGGATACCTACGAATTCACGACACTGGCCGAGATGTTTGCCCGCGACGTGGCGCTCCCGAAAGCGAATGAATACGTCTCGCCCGACGGCAGCCTCGCACTGCCGGCCTACCGCGTGCTGCGCCAGGGCGCGGCGGACCACCTGGGCTGGCGCTGGGCCGATTCCCTGCAGACACACGGTTTCGTCACGGCCCCGGTGGGCGGCCGCGTGGTGTTCACCAACGGCTCGGAAAACCGCACCTTCAGCGGGGTGGTGGGCGCTGGCGGCGGGATCACTGACCTCAAGCTCGTGGCCAACCGCGGCGGTGAAGGCGCGGCAGTCGCGCCAAATGGCGACGTGTATGTGGCCAATGGCCAGGTCTTCATCTACGGCAAGGACGGCAAGCAAAAGGGGCGCATCGACGTGCCGGAGCGCCCGCTGCAACTGCTGTTTGGCGGCGCAAACAAGCGCACGCTGTTCATCCTGACCCACCACGCGCTGTACGCAACGCAGATCAACTGAGGACACCAATATGAGACGCATCACCAGGGCGCTGGGCGCAGCGCTGCTGCTGGCAGCGGCAGCGGACGGCATGGCCGAGGACCAGTTCAAGCTGCTGGTGCTGGCCATGCCCGGCAAATACCATTACGAGTACATCCCCATTGCGCGGGACAGCCTGGAGCGCATGGCCAAGCTGCACGCGTTCGAACTCACCTATACCAACAAGCCGCAGGTGTTCGAGGGCGACCTGACGCAATACGCGGCCGTGATGTTCCTGAACACGCCGGGCGAAGAGCTGAACGCGGCGCAGCGCGCGAAGTTCGAGGCGTACATGCGCGCCGGGGGCAACGCGATCGTCGTGCACCGCGCCGCGATCACGCCGCCCAACGACTGGGTCTGGTACGAAAAGATGGTGGGCCGCTCGGTCGGCCCACACCCGAAACTGCAGACCGGCGTGGTCACGGTCGTTGACCAGAACTTCCCCGCCACCTTCGGCCTGCCTGCGCGCTGGATCTGGAGCGACGAGTTCTACGTCACGACCAATCCGTATCAGGTGAAGATCGACACGGTGCTGAGCGTGGACGAGTCAAGCTACGACACGACGAAGATCTGGCCGGGACAAACCGTCAAGGGCATGGGCAAGGACCACCCGATCGCCTGGCACCACCGGCACGAACAGGGGCGCGTGTTCGTCACCACGCTGGGGCACAACGGCGAGATGTACCGCGATCCGCAGTACCTGAATCATCTGCTGGGCGGGATTTACTGGAGCGCGACGGGGTTGGGGCAGAAGCGCTGATCACGCCACGCGCGTGCGCTTGCGCAGACGCTTCCACCCCAACACCAGCCCGGTCGACGTCAACGCAGCCCCCAGCGTGCACAGGACAATCACGGCCACATCCCACACCGGTCGGCGGCGCAGGAACGCGAAATCTATCTGGTGCATGCCGTTGAACAGCCAGCGGTTCCAGCGCGTATCGCGGTCGACGAAACCGGCCACGCGCCCGTGGACCGCGTCGATATAGAAGACCGGTGCATCGGGTGACGCGAAGCGTGTGCGCAGCACCGGGAACGTGGCTTCGCGATGGTGGCCGTAGTAATAGTCGTCGGCATCGCTCAGCATCGTCGTCGTCATCGCCACGCCGGGCCGGATGGCCTGTGCGCTGCGCAGCAGCAGCGCTCGCGGCAGCACGCTGGACACGGCGCCATCCTGCGCGCGCAGCAGCGTGCGGACGGTGCGCCCCAGGGCGCTCAGGTACAGCGTGCCGCCCACGCGGCGCCATTCCAGTTCGAGCGTGCCGGGATGCGCTCGCAGCAATGCGGCCGCATCGATCGCCAGGTCATCGCTGCCCAGCGCCCCGCCTGCGAACGCGAGGCGATCCTGCGCGGTCGCGCCCGGGTCGGATGGAAAGCCGAACGGGCCGACCGACAGCCAGCCGCTGAACAGCCAGGTGATGACGAGTACACCGCCGCTCAGGCCCAGCCAGTGATGCCAGCCCTGCCAGCCTTTGTACGGCGACATGCGCCCGCCCGCGTAACGGCGTTGCACGCGCAGCCGCTGGATGCCCAGCACCATGCCGGTCACGGCCAGCAGCAGCGCCACGCCGGACGTCGACATCACGGCCAGGCGCCATGCTTCGTTGTGCTTGCGCAGCGGCGTCACGTAGATCCAGTGGACGACGGCGCCGACCCAGTTCCAGGCGCGCTCGCTGCGTATCGTGTCGCGCACCAATTCGCCGGTGCGGCTCGAGACATACACCACGCTGCCAACGTCATCGTCGGCCGTGACGCGCAGCAGTGGCTGGTGCACGCGCACCGCGCCAAACGTCCACTGGTCCACGTCGATGGCTTCGAACGACAGCGCGCGCGCATCCGGCGCCGCGCTACGCGCACTGCTCGACGCTACCTGCTCGTCGACCACGAGCGCCTCGCCATCATCGGCCCATACCGAGTTCCAGGTGCCGTCATGGCCAAAATGCCAGGCCGGGCGGCCCGCCACCGTGTTCAGGCGCACCGCATCGGGCATGCCCTTCAATGCCGTCTCGCGCCACGCCGCATCCGCGCTCACCTTGACCCGCGCCGGATCGAGCGGCGCAAGCCACGTGCGGCGCTCCGCCTCAGTGAGCTCGGGATACGGGACATACATCATCACGATGCCCGAGCCAAACCACAGCAGCACCAGCAGGCCGATACCGATCCCAAGCCAGCGATGCCACAGGTGCAGCTGGCGCTTCATCGAAGCCATCGCAATCCCGATCAGTAGCGCCAGTGGACCGTCAGCTCGGCATGCCGCTCGTCACCCAGCAGCGACTGGCTCGGACCGTAGCCGGTAATCGCATACAGGCGGTCGGTCAGGTTGCGCAGATTGAGCTGCACCTGCACGTTGCGGTTCACGGTCCAGCCAATCGACGCGTCCAGCGTCGTGTACGCCGGCAGCGTTTGCGTATTGGCGTTGCTGATGAAGCGCTCGCCCACGTAACGCAGGCCGGCGCTCGTGCGCCAGGCGCCGGCGCGGTGCGTCAACCACAGGTTCGACGACAGCTTCGGCACGTCGGCTGGCCGGTTGCCAGCGCGCGAGATGCTGCTTCCCGCTGCGCCCGACTCAAGCAGCGCATCGAATTCGGCCTTCGTGTACGCCAGATTGCCTTCGATCCGCCAGGCCTGCGCCAGGCGCACGCTGGCACTGACTTCAGCACCCTCCGATGTTTGCGAACCGCCCTGCCTGGAGATGGCGGCGTTGTCCGGGTCGCGCGTGATGATGTCGTCCTTCTCGATGCGGTACAGCGCCGCAGTCCATTCAGCTGCGCCGCCATCCAGCACCCCCTTGACGCCCGCCTCGACCTGGCGCGCGTCAGTGAGTTTGAAGCGGCTGTTGGCCAGGTTCATCGACAGGAGGCTCGTGACCGGGTCGCTGCCGGTGCTGACCTGGCCGTACAGCGACGTGGACGGATCCAGCTTCCAGCTTGCGCCCAGACGCACGGCGGTCGAGCGCAGCGTCGCGTTGTGATTGCCGCTTGCAGTCCGCAAGTCCTGATAATCGACCCGGTAGCGGTCATGGCGCGCACCGGCCGTGAGCAGAAGGCGCTCGTTCACGCGGTACGCGTCTTCCACGTAGAACGCGTGCGTCAGCGTGTCGGTGGCGAAGTTCGGTACGAAGGCATCGGTCGCGTCGCTGAAGCTGCCCGGAGCGAAGCCGGTCGGCGCCACGGTCGACGCGCCGCCGTACGGCGCATTGTTCGTGTGCCGGAAGTTGATTGTCGAGACTTCCCAGCCTGCGACGATCTGGTTCGCGCCGTGCTGGTAACGCGCTTCCAGACGGTTTGCAGTCTGCTCCTGGTTGTGGCGAATGCCGATGTAGTCGCTGCGGTCGACCACGTTGCGCACCGGGTCATAGGAGTACGATTCGATATTGCGCCAGTCGCGGCGCGCCTTGAAGTACGCCAGCTCGTTGCTGATGGCAAGGTTCGGGGCAGCCTGCCAGTCCAGGCGCGCGACGGCCTTGTCGTCGACGTAGCGCAGCACGGCGTCGCCGGCGTTGTAGTTCTCGTCGCGCAGCGCTTTGGCCAGGCCACCGTTCACCAGCGGCGTACCGAAGTAGCGTACCGGTTCCTGCTCGGCGTGATCGAGTTGCGCCGACAGCGTCACACCTGGCGCCAGCGTCGTGGTCATGCTGGTCAGGATCTTGCCGTGGCGCGCTTCGCCGCGCTCGATGAAGCCGTCGCTGCGACCGGCATAGGCATCGATGCGGAATGCGCCCTGCTCGCCCAGCGCGCCGGTGGCGCCCACGCCCGCGCGCAGCGCCTGGCCACCGCCAACGCCGCCCATGACTTCAAGCGACGCTTCACGGCGCGGGGCCTTGCGCACGGCATTGATGATGGCGCCGGTCGTGCCGCTGCCATGCACCACCGACCCCGGGCCGCGCAGCACCTCGATGGTCTCGTAACCCCATGGATCGGACGGATAGGTGGCCGTGCCGGAACCGACCAGCAGGCGCTGGCCGTTTTCCAGCAGCGCGACCGAGTTGTTGCCATTGAAGCCGCGCGCCGAATAGCTGATGCCATTACCGGGCGAACTGCTGTCGGTCAGGCCGGTGGTGCGCGTTACGGCGTCCTTGACCGACAGGTCGCCGCGCGCCGCGATTGTCGCGGCGCTGAGGGTTTCGGCGCTGGCTGGCAGCTCGAGCGTGCTGATGTCCAGGCGGCTGCCGGTACTGTTGGCACGGTCGAGCGCCAGGCCGTCGGTGCCCGCGCCGGCGTGGATGGTGACGGTGGGGACGGCCTGGGCGAAGGCGCTGGTGGCGCACAGCAGGCCGATGGTGGCCGGCAGCGCGCGCAACAAGGTTGTTTTCATCATCTGCTTTATTTCTTTGCGGGGGTTGCCGTGGGCTCGATCAGCACCAGCTTGCCGGTCTTGGGATCGCGATAGACTTCGCCGACGCGGTCGTAGCCGCTGCCGTCCTGCGTGACGCCGCTGGCGGGGCGCTCGATCTGGCGGCCTTTCTCGACCGGTTGCGGCGGTTTGATGGCGCCTTGCGAGCCGGCGATTGCTGCGATCAGGCCGCAGGCAAAGACCAGCATCACATCGACGAGGTTGACCAGGCTCGCGCGCGGGTCTTCGTCGCTCTGGTCGAAGCGTGCGTCGAGATGGCGGTACAGGCGCAGACGCCCACGTGCCGGGGCGCTCATGCCAGCGGCTCCATCGCGTCGAGCGTCTCTTCGTACCAGCGGCGACGCAGCTTGCCGATCACCAGACCGGCGATGCCGGCAATAAGGCCCAGCACGGTCGCATCGAAAGCGACTGTCACGGCGCTGGCCAGCTTGGCGGGGTCGCCTTCACCAAGCGCGGCCAGCCCAGGCCCGAGCGGAATGATGGTGGCCATCAGGCCGAGCATCGGCGGGATGCGCGCCAGCAGGTCGGCGCGCTCCAGACGGTGACGGGCAAGCTTCTGCACGTGCTCGACGTTGCCGGATGCGCGCAGTCGGGCCAACCCGTGAAAGCGCTCGCCGACGGCGATGCCCGATTCGACCAACGCAATGGCGCAGCCGGCCAGCAGCGCCACCAGCGAAGGCGTGAGCAGCCAGCTGACGGCGTCGTGCAACCAGGCATAGGACAAGTGATCGATCATGAGGTACTCCTTACAGGTTGAGGGATGCTGCGGCCGCGCCACAGGCCGAGCGCAAACAGGGCAAAGCAGGCGGCCAGGATGACCAGGACCTGCACGATGCGCAGGCCAGGAAGCGGCGCGGGTTCGGGTGGTTGGTTGAGTTCATAGACGCGCATGGCTGGCGGGGCCGCCGGTGCGGGCGCAGAAGGCGCCTGGCCCTGCTGCGCGTCGGCACGTGGTGGCGCCTGCGGGGCCGACGCTACTGCCGGCGCGCCAGCCGGCGCCGAAACCGCAAGCGCCGGCAGCATTTCGCCGCGCGCCTTCGCCAGCGTCACGCCGAGCTGCTGCGCGTCGCCCCGATCGAGTTGCGGCGCCAGCCAGCCCCACATCGGGTGATCGGGCGACGTGTGGCCGCTGCCCGGCAAGCCGTTGGCGGCAACCAGGCGCGCCAGCTCGCCGCCCATCGTGCGGATTGTTTCCGGGTCGGTCTTCCAGAAGCCTTTTTCGGCCGCCACCATGAACACGGCCAGCATGTGCGCCTTGACGTGCGCGTTGTGGCGCTGGCCCAGAAATTCTGGCAGGCCAAGCTTGTGCGCATCGTCGAAGTAGACGGCCTTGACCTCGTCCCAGGCCCAGTTCTTCACGAGGTCCGGGCGCGTGACCTGCCAGCCCCACAGGTTCTCGATGAATTCCTGGCCCATCGTGCGTGCGCCCGAGTAGCCGTTGTCCATCAACGGGCGCAGCCACGCGGGGTTCAAAAAGCGCCCGCGCAATTCGCCCAGCAGCGCGGTGGCCAGTGGCTCGACGTCGGCCTGACCCGGCCGCCCGTGCTGCAGGATCAGCGCGTCCGGCACGCGGCCGGTGCGCGTCTCGACGGCCAGCGACAGGCCGCCCAGATAGTCGAAGGCGTCGTTGTTGTCGAGCAGGCCGTACAGATTGCTGGCGCGGCCGTGGTAGGTGCGGTGGATGCCGTCCAGCGCCACGTCGAAGGCGCGGTGCTGCGCGTCGCCATCGGCATCCAGGCCATACGCGTGGCCCATGCGGTTGCGGTAGGCACGGCCGATTTCCTCGCGCTCGCGCCAGGCGCCCGAGCGTTCGGTCAGGCGATTCACGCCCGTGCCGTACGCGCCCGGCGCATCGCCGAACACGCGCAGCGCAGCGCCCTGCCCCGCTTCGATGGTCGATGCACCGCCGGCGACCAGCGCGCGCTGGCGCACCAGCCATTCGCGCGCAACCCGGTTGTCCTGCACGGCTTCAACGCCCCAGGCGGCGCCCTGCAGCGGCGCCAGCGCCGCTTGCAGCGCCTCGCGCAGTGCCGGGTCCTGGCGCGCCATCGTCTCGGCGGATGCCGCCAGCGCCAGCCGGCCGGCGCGGTCGATCAGGCGGATCAGGTTCGGGTACAGATCGCGGAACAGGCCAGACGTGGTCACCAGCGCATCGCGCCGCACGGCGCCCGGCACCAGGCGCACATCGGTGACGATGCCGCGCGCATTCCAGACCGGCTCTGCGCCCATCATGGCCAGCGCGAAGCCGACCATCACGCCTTCATCGCGTACCGCGTCCGACGCCCACAGGATGATGCCTTCGCTGCCCTGCTCCCGCGCGGCGTCGCCTTTGCTGCGCGCCATCGCCTTGGCCGCCATTTTTTGCGCCAGCCCGAAACCCAGGCGCGTTGGCAGAATGTCGCCATCGACCGCGTGGAAGTTGCGGCCCGTCGGCAGCGCTTCAGGCGAGCGCAGTGGATCGTTGCCCTTGCCCGGCTCGATGTAGCGGCCATCCAGGCCCGCGAGCAGGCCGACCATCTCGCGCCGCGGCGAGTCGCGCAGCTTGTCGGCGATGGACGGGTCGTCGATGCCGCTCTTGGTCATCGAATCGAGCATCAGGTCGAGGGACTTCTGGTCCCACGGCCGGCC
This sequence comes from Telluria sp. LT2P80, assembly GCF_059685955.1. NCBI lineage: Bacteria > Pseudomonadati > Pseudomonadota > Betaproteobacteria > Burkholderiales > Oxalobacteraceae > Telluria > Telluria sp. LT2P80. The sequence goes on from NZ_JCASIO010000004.1 coordinate 82,811, forward strand.
AAACACGTGCAGACCGAACGGCATGAACTTCTCCTGCAGCTTGGTCAGGTAGTGGCCGACCTCGTGCGCCAGCAAATCGTCGTCGGCAGCGTCGAAGCCGATGCCGCGCACTTCGAGCACGTCGGACATCGACGCTTCGAGTTCGGCGCGCAGGTTCAGCGCCACGACGCGCTCGCGCATCAGTTGCGCGGCCTGCGTCTTGAGTGACTCGGACGACGCAGCTTCGAAACTCTCGACGATCTGGCGCAGCGACAGCAGCTCGTCGTACAGCGGCGTCGTCGCCAGCGGGGGCGTCAGGTGGTCGACGATGATCGCCAGGCCGCGGCGCTTGGCCTGCGTGCCCTCGCCCACGCCGTCAACGATGTACGGGTAGATACCGGGCAGGTCGCCCGCGATCAGGCTGGGATAATCGTCGCTCGACAGGCCCACGGCTTTACCGGGCAGGAATTCAAAGGTCGAGTGGCGCCCCACGTGCACGACGGCGTCAGCCTTGAAGCGGTCGCGGATCCAGTGGTAGAAGGCCAGGTACTGGTGCGGCGGCGTGATGCTGGTATTCGCGTGCAGCAGTTCTTCATCGACTTCCCAGCCGCGCGGCGGCTGCGGGCCGATGAACACATTGCCGAACGTGAGGCCCGGCACCAGCAGCTTGCCGCTGTCGACCATTACCTTGCCCGGCACCGGGCCCCAGCCGCGCATGCCTTCGATGCCGTAGCCGATCAGGCGCCGGTACAGTGGCGCGAGCGCCTTGCACGGACTGGGTTTACTGTCGTCGAGACAGGCGCGGTAGCCGTCTTCGAGCGCATGCAGGTCGCGCGTGGCCTGCACGCGCTGTGGATGGTCGACACCCTCGACCAGGTGCAGCAATTCCTTGATGATCGTCTCGGCCTGCTTGCGGCCCGGCGCGCGCTCGCCCTGCGCTTCGGCGACCAGCACGTCGGCATGCAGGCGGCCCAGCATGCCGTCCTTCATCTCGCCCTGCACGCGCGGTGCAAGCGTCGCGAACCAGCGCGCGTAGTCGGCCGCGCTGACGCTGTTCACCACAACGCTCATCTCGCGCAGCGCGGCGCGGTCTTCCGGCAGGTTTACGCCGTGCGCCATGATCATGTCGAGCAGCGCTTCGGGCGTGGCGGGTAAATCGCCGACCGTGTAGCCGGCGGCTTTCAGTGCATGCAGCATGTCGAACAGCGACGCCGGCACGTTCAGGTTGTCGGCGCCGATGTTCTGGCGGCCCGGCGGGTGGTTGTAATAGACCATCGCGATGCGCTTGTCGGCATTGCGCTTGGCACGCAGCGCCAGCCAGCGGCTCACGCGCGCCGTCATGCGATCGACTTCGGCCGGCAGCAGCACCGGCGGGCGGTTCTCGATGCCGGTCAGGCGGTCGCGCTGCGACTGGCCCAGCGCCGCCACCACCATCGGCTGGCCGATGCCCTGCAGTTCGGGCAGCGCGACGCGGTACTGCACCGAATCCGGCGGCAGCCCATCGGGCGAAAGCTGCCACTGAATGGCAGTGCGGTCCGACAGGCGGATCGCCTTGAACACGGGGATATCGAGGCGTTTGAAGGCTTCGCTGACGACTTCGCGCCCTTCGGCGGCGCCGACGACGAAGTCCTGCAGCACCACCAGCGCTGCAGGCTTCGCTGGCGCGATCAGCTCCGGCAGGCGCACCAGCGCTTCGCGCGAGGCGCCGCCCCAGCGCGTGAGCAGCTGCACGCAGGCCTGGCCCTGTTCTTCGATGCGGCGGCACAGCGCGGCCGGCACCATGCCATCCATGTTCGCCAGGTCGAGCACGACGACGGTCGGGCGGTCCTTCAGGCCGAGTTTTGCGGCGTTGCCCCAGGCGGCAGCATCCTGCAGCTCGTTCTGGCCGACGCGCAGGCGCAGTGTTGGCTCGGGCAGCGGGGCGCCGAGCGCTGTCGATGGATGCAGCAGGTGGGCGATGAGAGCCGTGGTGTTGTCCACGCCGCCCGCTTGCCAGACGCGCCGCGCCGCGAGCCAGTGACGGGCCGCGGGATTCGCCTCTGCCGCCTGCAGTGCGGCTGGCGCCGGTGCTTCGGCTGCCAGTTCGCGCAGCAGCTCGGGCGCGAAGCCGGCCAGGCTGCCGTGCGCCGCGCGCGTCATCAGGTTCAGGCTTGCTTCGCCATTGAACGCCAGCACCGCGGTGCCTGGCTTGGCATGGCGCGCCAGCACATCCTTCATGCGGCGCGCCGGATCGCCGAACAGCGACACGGCCAGCACCGTGTCGGCGCCGGCGATCCACTGGCCTACCTCGCGTTCACTCGCGGCCATCAACTGGGCCGGCGTGCGCAACTGAATCCGGTCGCGCGGGTGGCTGGCCAGGTGGCGGTGGGCGGCCTCGATCGCGCCTGGCGCGGCGCGCTCGGTGACCAAGGCGAACATGGTAGCGGCGTGGCTGTGGGCGCAGGCAAGCAGGGACGCGAGCAAAAGCACCAGCGCAGTAGAGGCGCGGGCAAGCGAAGCAGTGTTCATGTGAACGTCGACCTTTCAGCTGCGCGCCAGGGCGCGCATGACAACGGGCAGACGTCTTCCTTCCACGCTGGACGCAGCAAGCCATGCGCACGCGCGCACGAACGCTGACGCGACCGCGATGGCAACAAAAAAGGAACGACGAACTACCAACAGGCACGCCCACACCCCGGGACGTACGCAATGCATCGTGATTGGCCGGTCTTCTGGCTTGCCGTCATCCTTCCCGGGTCCTGCCTTCCCGTGCACGGGGCACAGTGGCGTTCGACGAGGGTCGTCAGGCATACAGCAGCGGGGGCTGCGCCGGACTGGCGTGCGATGGATTCGCACACGTCACCGGCTTCCCGTTTCACCTTCCTGCAGACGAGCAGGACGGCACCATTCACTTGATTGGGCGCGATTCTACAGCCAGGGTGCGCCACTGTCACCGCATTCTTTGGCCTCTAGCCTAGAATGGCGGTATCGTCCGGCCAGGCCGGCACCCACTACTTCTTCGCGACCGTTCACATGATCACACGACAAGACTGCCTGGCCCTCGACGCGGCCGACCCGCTGGCGCCCCAGCGCAATGCCTTCGCGCTGCCGGACGGCGTGATTTACCTCGATGGCAATTCGCTCGGCGCCCGCCCCCGCGCGGCCCTGCAACGCGCGCAGGACGTGATCGCCGCCGAATGGGGCAATGACCTGATCCGCAGCTGGAACACGGCCGGCTGGTACGACCTGCCGCAGCGCCTGGGCACCCTGATCGCGCCGCTGATCGGCGCCGCGGCCGATGAAGTGGTGGTCACCGATTCGACCTCGGTGAACCTGTTCAAGGCGCTGGCCGCGTCGCTCAAGATGCAGGCCGACGCGCCGGCGCACGCCGCCCGCCGCATCATCCTCACCGAGCGCGATAACTTCCCGAGCGATATCTACATGGCCGAAGGCCTGATCGGCTGGCTCGAGCGCGGTTACGAGCTGCGCCTGCTCGACAGTTGGGCCGACCTGCCCGCTGCTCTGGAAGGCGACGCCGGCGCCCAGGTGGCGGTCGTGATGCTCACGCACGTGAACTACCGCACCGGGCGCATGCTCGACATGAAGACGATCACGGCGCAGATCCACGCCGCCGGCGCGTTGGCGATCTGGGACCTGGCCCATTCGGCCGGCGCAGTGGAAGTGGATCTGAATGGCGCGAACGCCGACTTCGCGGTGGGCTGCACCTACAAATTCCTCAACGGCGGCCCGGGCGCGCCAGCGTTCATCTGGGTGCCACAGCGCCATCATGCGCAGTTCACGCAGCCGCTCACGGGCTGGTGGGCGCACCGCCAGCCGTTCGCGATGCAGCCGGCGTTTGCGCCGGTGGCCGGCATCAAGCGCGCGATGTGCGGCACGCAGCCGGTGGTGGCGCTGGCGCTGATCGAGTGCGGGCTGGCCGTGTTTCAGGACGTGACGATGGCGGCGCTGCGCAAGAAGTCGCTCGCCCTGTCGGATCTGTTCCTGGCGCTGCTCGAACAGGAATGCGCCGCGCATCCGCTGGAGCTGATCACGCCGCGCAATCATGCGGACCGTGGCAGCCAGGTGAGCGTGACGCATCCGCATGGCTACGCAGTGATGCAGGCCCTGATCGCGCGCGGCGTCATTGGCGACTACCGCGAGCCGCAGGTGATGCGCTTCGGCTTCACGCCGCTGTACACGGGGTATGACGATGTGTGGCAGGCGGTGATGGTGCTCAAGGATATCCTGGACCGCAGCGACTATCAGGTCGATGCCAAGCGCACTGCGGTGACCTGAGCGATTCTCGGTCGATTCTCAAGAGAGGACACGATGCCCTGCCCTGTTACCCCGGATTCGTCCGCCAGCAATGCCGATGTGAGTGGCTGCCCTGTCTCGCAGCCCGGCTATCACGGCGCCAAGCTCGATTTCAGCAAGGACATGAGCTATGGCGACTACCTCTCGCTCGACACGATCCTCAACGCCCAGCATCCGCTGTCGCCCGAGCATAACGAGCTGCTGTTCATCGTCCAGCACCAGACCAGTGAACTGTGGATGAAGCTGATGCTGCACGAGCTGCACGGTGCGCGCGACAACATCGCGCGGGGCCAGTTGCCCGCGGCGATGAAGATGCTGGCGCGCGTGGCCGCGATCATGAACCAGCTCGTGCATGCATGGGATGTGCTGGCGACGATGACACCGCCCGAGTACACGGCGATCCGCCCGTATCTTGGCGCGTCGTCAGGATTCCAGTCGCACCAGTATCGCGAGATCGAATTCATCCTGGGGAACAAGAACGTCACGCATTTGCAGGTGCATCAGCACAAGCCTGACGCGCATGCGACGCTGCAGGGCGTGCTGGATAAACCGTCGCTGTATGACGAAGCAATCATGGTGATGGCGCGCAGTGGATTGGCCGTGGATGCGGCGCGGCTTGCGGGACCGTGGCATCAGGCGACGCGGTCGGATCCGTCGGTGAAGGCGGCGTGGATGGTCGTTTATCGCGATACTGACCAGTATTGGCCGCTGTATGAGCTGGGCGAAAAGCTGGTGGATATCGAGACGGCGTTTCGCTTGTGGCGCTTCCGGCATGTGACGACGGTGCAGCGCGTGATCGGTTTTAAAACCGGCACGGGCGGCACGGACGGCGTGGGGTATCTGCGCAAGATGCTCGATGTCGTGCTGTTCCCGGAATTGTTCGAGTTGCGTACCGAGTTGTAATCATCTTCATTCAAGGACCGCTTGCCATGATTTCTCATCTCGACCACCTGGTGCTGACGTGCACCGACCTCAATGCAACGAAGCATTTTTATACGGACGTCATGGGCATGCGTCTGGAAACCTTTGGCGCGGAGCGGATTGCCTTCACGTTCGGCAACCAGAAGATCAACCTGCATCAGCGTGGCGCCGAGTTTGAGCCGAAGGCGCATCTGCCGGTGCCGGGGGCGCTGGATCTGTGTTTCATTGCGGCGGTGCCGCTTGGTCAGGTGATTGCGCACCTGAGCAAGTGCGACTGGCCCATTGTCGAAGGACCGGTGGAGCGGACTGGGGCAACCGGCAAGATCCGCTCGGTGTATGTGCGTGATCCGGATCTGAACCTGATCGAAATTTCAGAGATTTTGCTGACGGCGTGGCGGCCTTTCACTGTGTGAAAGAATTTACTAACGTTCAGTCCTTTGACGCACAACAATTTGATTCAAAATTCGGCGATTTATTTTAATTTTCCATGCTATCTGAGCAGTGCTTAACTTCCTTTTTCGGATCGTAGCACGCAAAAAATCTGGTTCCTTCTCGAAAAGAAATCCTTTAAATTCAGCATATTCAATGACAGCCAAATTAGCGTTTGCATTAGAATCACGTTGAATTCTTTTTAGACCATCAAACAATGTTCCTGTATCAATTCCGATGAATCTATTGACACATATGTTCCCAACATAAGTCTGGTGCCCAGTAAATTTATTGCGAATGTAGCAATGCTCTTTTATTTCCTGCCCACATGGACATGAATCAAATTCCTCACTAACTTCTACAGCTTCAAGAATCCATTCGGATTTCGCCACTTCAAAATTATCAGCTAGAGAAAGAGGAAGAATATGATCACGAAGGCGTTCAAAATTCTGAGTCATAAATTACCTATTTTAGTTAGACACGTGCAAATAGAATTATTTTATTTTGATATATTACGACCATAGAACGTCTACTCGAATCGAATAAAATTTCAGTTATTCAATTTGGCGAGAGAAAATATTTCAAATCATGCTTTTTACCACCAAAAAGTGAACTCACATCAGGTATTTTCAGACTCTAAAGAAGAACTTTCCTTTCGACGAAAAATTAAAACGACACAATATATTGAGAATTATATGATTGATAAATACAATCTCACACACTCTCGCATCGTAAGCTTTAGCAACAAGGCGAAACTCTAAAATTAAACCTGTTATGCACACGAGAACATAGATACAGCATGACAGACCAACCGCGGTATTGACGGCGTAGTAGTGCAGCAAAACTGCGACCAAGTTTCGGTTTGGTGATGTAAGTAAGGCGGCAAGTAAAATACCTCAAAAATCGACATATCTCCGATTCTCTTTCAAAAGAGAGGACGTTTATTTTAGCCAGTACATTGTGCGTTTTCTAAGACAGTCTCTACTATTCCTTTTTCGTGCCAAGTGGAGGGAATACTGACTTTGTTTCTATTGCTGCCGTAAATTCAGCAGTGGAATAAATATACCGCATTTCGCTCTCTTTTTTTTGAAGCAACAGCAGCACTCCATCAGCGCTTGCTATTACAGCCGCTTTGCCCACAAATTCTTTGGTCACAATAGAATGCTCCTGTTGATCCCGTAACAAACTTGCTCTCATAGTACCCATGAAAAAGGCGACAATAATAAGAGCCGATGTTGTTGTGACAAAAGCAGCAGATGCTGCACGTCCTGCGCGAACCGGACGTGCTTTAATCTTTTTAAGGAAAATTCTTGGCTTAGGCTGTAGAAAAAATCCTGATCTTAGAAGTCCGGTCATTATAATTAATATTATAGAGGCAACCAGTCCCGCGACCGATGTCCAAGTGCCTGAAAATTCGACATATATCGAAAGCATCATCAAGAGAAACATCAGTGATTGAATGGCGACCCAAATTAGGCCTTCCCACTTAATGGTGCCGCTATGTGACCGAACAAAGCGTCTTTGACGAGACCAATCCATTTTTCGATAAAAATCAGGGCTTCGATCTGCAGCTCCTATAAATGGAAGAACAGCAAGCTGCAAAATGGATGTTAGTACACGTGCGAAAACAGCACAAAAGAACACATAGAATAAAAAAGTCGCAGTTACCCCTTTAACTAAGGGCATTCCGGCTACCGCTACTATCTGAAGCGGCACCTTCATTAGAAAACCTGCATAATGCGCAAGCGACAGAGAGATAACTGCCAAAATTCCGCCGATGACGGAGGTTTTATGATGCCATGCCCCATAAAACCATCTGAATCCAAACAAAGATATATTTAACATAAGAAAATTTTTAGAATTAATATTCTATGGATGCACAACGCACTTGTGCCGAGCCTTGCTTCATCGAAATGGAAAATTTTAAAAAACATCATTCGTTAGTAAACTTTATCAGAATAATGTAGCTAACAGTAAATAATGCTGGCATGGGGATTGTAAAAATTTTCGATAATTTCGACGTATTAGAACGCAGATCATCCCGAGTGGGCTGTTTTTATTATTTAGCCACTAAATTTTAAGCATCAAAAAATTCTTTTCCATTGCACCATTGCACCATTGTCCTGGCCGTTACAACGATGGCTCATGTAGTTAGCGATTTATAAGCCTCAAGCAGGTGCTGGAAGATCAGCGCTAACGGATGCGCCTGTTTTTTCCAACCCGCTTCGGCGAGATTGAGCACGTCTAGGCTGCTGTCGGTGTACCAGTAGCTGTCGATCTCGTTGCTCTATCTGGCAGCATCGGGAAAGTCTAGCCATGCCTCACGTGCTGCTCCGGTAAAGCAAGGATGCTACAGCCATCGGGCGTGTTCTTCCCCGACTACCCATATCTCATGGCGAATTGCGTAATGCACCACATTCGCATAATCACCGCCGCGCCAAACGTGGGTCAGGTGCAATTGAATTTCGGTGGCCAGATGAAGCGACAAGCGCGTTGCACCGGACAATTTCAGTATGCCCAGATATTAAGTGAAAATTTCGCTAGCAAGGCGTTATCGGTAAGCGAGCGGAATTGAAAATGTACGTCTGCAAACATGGCATGGTGGTGCCAGTCCTCGAGCGTGTTGGCATTCCGAAGAAAGCGCGTGCCGTAGGCGACTAATGCCAGTTTGCGCATGATCGATCGTCTACCCAAGTGTTTTCTCCGAATAGTCATTCAATCAGTGATGGACCGGTATCACAAGTAGGCCGCGCCACGCGACAGATTTACCCGCACCCTACATGCATAAAAAAAGCGCCGTGAGTCACAGACCCACGGCGCTTGATCGCTTCAACAACATTCAGTCCTAGAACGGAATGTCGTCATCCATATCCGAGAAGTTCGGTGCTGGCTTCGGCTGCGGACGTGCCGTCGGTGCCGGTGGCGCCTGGCGTGGCGCTTGCTGGCGTGGTTGCTGTGGCGCCGAGTAGTCGTCGTCCATGCCGCCACCGCCCATACCGCCACCCATGCCGCCGCCGTCGCCGCCCATGCCCTGGCGACCGCCCAGCATTTGCATGTTTTCAGCGATGACGTCGGTTGCGTAGCGCTCGATGCCATCCTTGTCGGTGTACTTGCGGGTCTGGAGGCGGCCTTCGACGTAGACCGACGAGCCTTTTTTCAGGTATTGCGCGACGATCTCAGCCAGGCGGCCGAAGAACGAAATACGGTGCCACTCGGTCAGCTCTTTTTGCTCGCCGGTGTTGCGGTCTTTGGATTTGTACGAGGTGGCGACCGCGATGTTCGCGATGGCGTCGCCGCTCGGCATGTAGCGCACTTCCGGATCGCGGCCGAGGTTGCCAACGATGATGACCTTGTTAACTGATGCCATTTGATTACTCCTGCTGGGTATGATCAGCCCTGACTCTGCATGCTTCTAGGCGTCAGGGAACGTGGTGGTACAGCCTACTATTATGAGGCCGGCGCCCGGATTTGCCACAACAATTTGTTGTCACCCGTCAGCCGTAACGCAGCGTCATCCCGTCGATTTTATTGTCAATCCGACCTCATCCATAGCTCAGCAGGGAAATTTATTTTGCGAATCTGAACGCTTTGTCATTGAACCGTTCAGAGGGCGACCCACATACGGCGGACATGTCGTTGTCCAGGCCATCGCGCCATCCGGATGCGCTTGCCGAACCAGCAATGCGCACATTAGAACCACTGGACAAATATACAGCCGTAACAAAAACCAGCTACACTAACGGGTTCTCCCCGATTGGCCCGCTGACCCGGTCGCTTAGCGTTCGCGGCTCCGCCACGGTGGCCCACATAAACTAATAGAAAGTCTGCCCAACTTAATGGAAGAAATTCGCATTCGTGGTGCCCGCACGCACAATCTGAAGAACATCAACCTCGACCTGCCGCGCAACAAGCTGATCGTGATCACGGGTTTGTCGGGCTCGGGCAAGTCGTCGCTCGCTTTCGACACCTTGTACGCCGAAGGCCAGCGCCGCTACGTCGAGTCGCTGTCGGCCTACGCGCGCCAGTTCCTGCAGCTGATGGAAAAGCCCGATGTCGACCTGATCGAGGGCCTGTCCCCGGCGATTTCGATCGAGCAGAAGGCGACCTCGCACAATCCGCGCTCGACCGTCGGCACCGTCACCGAAATCCACGATTACCTGCGCCTGCTGTACGCGCGCGTCGGCACGCCGTATTGCCCGCAGCACCCGCACCATCCGCTGGCCGCGCAGACCGTGTCGCAGATGGTCGACTCGGTGCTGGCCATGCCGGAAGGCACCAAGCTGATGATCCTGGCGCCCGTTGTAGCGGGCCGCAAGGGCGAGCATGGCGACCTGTTCCTGGCAATGCAGGCCCAGGGTTTCGTGCGGTTCCGTATCGCCAGCGGCGTGGCTGCGGCCAAGATCTACGAGATCGACGAGCTGCCCAAGCTGAAGAAGACCGAGAAGCACACGATCGACGTCGTGATCGACCGTATCAAGGTCAATCCGGACATCAAGCAGCGTCTGGCCGAGAGTTTCGAGACCGCACTGCGCCTGGCCGATGGCCGCGCGGTTGCGTACGAAATGGACACCGAAAACATGACGGTGTTCTCGAACAAGTTCGCCTGTAATGTCTGCGGCTACTCATTGCAAGAGCTGGAACCGCGCCTGTTCTCGTTCAATAACCCAATGGGCGCCTGCCAGGAATGCGACGGCCTGGGCCACATCGAATTCTTCGATCCGAAACGGGTCGTGGCCTTCCCGCACCTGTCGCTGGCGTCCGGCGCCGTGAAGGGCTGGGATCGCCGCAACCAGTTCTACTTCCAGATGCTGCAGAACCTGGCCTCGCACTACGACTTCGACCTCGACGTGCCGTTCGACAAATTGCCGGCGGCATCGCAGGATGCCGTGCTGTTCGGTTCGGGCACGACGGCGATCCCGTTCAGCTATGTGAACGAGCGCGGCCGCACCGTGATTCGCGAGCACACGTTTGAAGGCGTCGTTAACAACCTGCAGCGCCGCTATCGCGAAACCGATTCGATGGCGGTCAAGGAAGAGCTGGCGAAGTTCATCAACGAGAAGAAGTGCCCGTCGTGCGAAGGCGCGCGTCTGCGCACCGAAGCGCGCTACGTGAAAATCGGTCAGGGTGCCCAGCAGCGCGCGATCTATGAAGTATCCGATAAGCCGCTGCGCGATACGCTCGAGTTCTTCGAAACGCTGGAACTGACCGGCGCCAAGAAAGACATCGCCGAGCGCGTGATCAAGGAAATCATTTCGCGCCTCAAGTTCCTGAACAACGTGGGTCTGGATTACCTGTCGCTCGACCGCAGCGCGGACACCTTGTCCGGCGGCGAAGCGCAGCGTATTCGCCTGGCGTCGCAGATCGGCTCGGGCCTGACGGGCGTCATGTACGTGCTCGACGAGCCGTCGATCGGCCTGCACCAGCGCGACAACGATCGCCTGATCGCGACGCTGAAACACCTGCGCGACATCGGCAACAGCGTGCTGGTGGTCGAGCACGACGAAGATGCAATCCGCACCGCCGACTACATCGTCGACATGGGACCGGGCGCGGGCGTACACGGCGGGCAGATCATCGCCGAAGGCACGCTCGAGCAGATCATGAAGAATGAGCATTCGGTCACGGCCCAGTACCTCGATGGCCGGCGCCGGATCGAAGTGCCGAAGAAGCGCACCAAGGCCGATCCGGCCCGCCAGCTCGTGATCACGGGCGCCAAGGGCAATAACCTGAAGGACGTGACGCTGACGCTGCCGGTGGGCCTGATGACCTGCATCTCGGGTGTCTCGGGTTCGGGCAAGTCGACCCTGATCAACGACACGCTGTATCCGGCGCTGTCGCGTCACCTGTACGGCTCGCAGACCGAGCCGGCCGAGCACACGTCGATCCACGGCCTGGAACACTTCGACAAGGTGATCTCGGTCGACCAGGCGCCGATCGGCCGCACGCCGCGCTCGAATCCGGCGACCTACACGGGCCTGTTCACGCCGATCCGCGATCTGTTCTCGACGGTGCCGACTGCCAAGGAACGCGGCTACAGCGCGGGCCGCTTCTCGTTCAACGTCAAGGGCGGGCGCTGCGAAGCGTGCCAGGGCGATGGCGTGATCAAGGTCGAGATGCACTTCCTGCCGGACGTGTACGTGCCGTGCGATGTCTGCCACGGCAAGCGCTACAACCGCGAAACGCTGGAAGTCAATTACAAGGGCAAGAACATCACCGAGGTGCTGGAACTGACCGTCGAGGATGCGCACGAGTTCTTCAAGCCGGTGCCGGTGATTGCGCGCAAGCTGCAGACGCTGCTGGACGTGGGCCTCGGCTACATCAAGCTGGGGCAGAGTGCGACGACCTTGTCGGGCGGTGAAGCGCAGCGCGTGAAACTGTCGCTCGAGCTGTCCAAGCGCGACACGGGTCGCACGCTGTATATCCTGGATGAACCGACGACCGGCCTGCACTTTGCCGACATCGACCTGCTGCTGAAGGTGATCCACCGCCTGCGCGACCAGGGCAATACGCTGGCGATCATCGAGCACAACCTGGACGTCATCAAGACGGCGGACTGGGTGGTCGACCTGGGACCGGAAGGCGGCGCCGGCGGCGGCGTCATCGTGGCAACGGGTACGCCGGAAGACGTGGCCAAGAACAAGGGCAGCGCCACCGGCAAGTACCTGAAGCCGTTGTTGAAGGTGTCGGCGAAGGCGTAATACGCCGCTTCAGGCAGCACCATCAAACAGGGGCAACGCCAGCGGCGCTGCCCCTGTTTTTTTTTATGCGCGCAAGGCCTGCATTGCCGCGCTGATGAACGCGCTCATGCGCTCGTCGACCATCCCGGATTGCCGCAGTGCCGGCTCATTCTGCAAGGCTTGCCGGATCTTTTGCTGGGTTGCCGGCTTGTCGCCTGCAAACGAACGGAACAGATCGAACCACGCCAGCGCCAGCGCACGTGCCTGCGGCGATTCGGGCGCATGGCCTTCGTCCATCGCCGTGCGAACCTGCGCCACCAGTGGCGGCCACTCGGCATCGCGCTTGCCAAAGTTGGCGCGCATGAAGGCAAACTCATCGTCGTCGAGATAATTCCGGTAAATCGACAACTGGTGCGCTTTCGATGCCGCCAGGATGAACGCCATCATCTGCGGTGAAATGCCGGTGCGCTCTTGCACGCTGGGTTCGTGTTCGTGCATCGCGTTCAGCTTGGCGAACAGGATCGGATTGTCACCGGTATCGCGCCGGACTTTGGTCATCCACGCCATTGACAAGGCCTGCGCCTGCGGATCGCCAGGCTCGGTGCCGGCATCCATCAGCGCCTGCACCTGCGCCACCAGTGCCTGCCACTCGGGCTCGACATCATCGGCCTGGGTATAGATTGGTAATTGCGTGAGTTCTTCCTGCGAAAAATACTTGTCGTACATGGTCATGTGCTCCAGCGTTGTCAGCCAATCGGCCAGATCCGGTTCCTGTCCGTCGGCCAGCTGCCCCTGCAGTTGCGACAGGCGGCTGCGCAAGGCTTTGGCCTGCTGGATCTGCTCGGTCAGCAGGCCGATCTGGCGCGCGACGACCGTGGCCAGCGACAAGTCGGCTCTGGTGAGGGTAGTTCCGATGTCGGCCAGCGCCAGCCCGAACCTGCGCAATGCCAGAATGCGGTGCAGGCGGGCGATGTCGGCTTCGTTGTACAGCCGGTAGCCGGCGTCGGAACGCGCAGAAGGCGATAGCAACCCGATCGCGTCGTAGTGGTGCAAGGCACGGACCGTCAAGCCAGTGCGTTTTGCCAGTTCCCCAATTTTCAGCAGCATCGTCGTCACCCTTTCTTCATGCGTGAAGACAGGATGGAGCCTGACGCCACGTGAGGGTCAAGCCTACAATGAATCAGGGGCAGCGCCACCGGCGCTGCCCCTGTTCTTTTTTTTATATTTTCACCGCCATGAAGACGGCGCCTCCCCCACCAGGCAGTTCGAGCTTACGCTCAAGCAGCCAGTTGTTTCTCCAGCCGGTCACGCGTGGCCACCAGCTCTTGCGGCAGGTGGTAGGCCAGCTTCTCGAACAGCTCGGTATGCAGTTTCAGTTCTTCGCGCCAGGCATCCTTGTCGATCGACGTGATCTGCGCAAATTGCTGCTCGCTGAAGTCCACGCCTTCCCAGTTCAGGTCGGTGTAGTTCGGCGTGGTGCCGAACAGGTGCTCGGTGCCGCCGGTGGCGCCGGCGGTGCGGTCCAGGATCCACTTCAGGACGCGCATATTGTCACCGTAACCTGGCCACACGAAGTTGCCCTGCGCATCGGTGCGGAACCAGTTGACGCAGAAGATCTTCGGCAATGCTGCCGGATCAATTGCTTCGACCTTCTTGCCCAGATCGAGCCAGTGCTGGAAGTAGTCGCTCATGTTGTAGCCGATGAACGGCAGCATCGCGAATGGATCGCGGCGCACGACGCCCATCTGGCCGGCAGCGGCGGCGGTGGTTTCGGAACCCATCGCGGCGGCCATGTAGACGCCTTCCACCCAGTCGCGCGCTTCGGTCACCAGCGGCACGGTGGTCGAACGACGGCCACCGAAGATGAACGACGAGATTGGCACGCCGGCCGGATCGTCCCAGGCTGCATCGATCACCGGATTTTGCGTTGCGGCGACCGTGAAGCGCGCGTTCGGATGCGCCGCCTTGGTACCCGATGCCGGCGTCCAGTCCTTGCCCTGCCAGTCGATCAGGTGGGCCGGTGCTTCCTTGGTCATGCCTTCCCACCAGACGTCGCCGTCGTCGGTCAGCGCGACGTTGGTGAAGATGACGTTGTCACGCAGCGAGGCCATGCAGTTCGGATTGGTCTTGTCGTTGGTGCCCGGGGCCACGCCGAAGTAGCCGGCTTCCGGGTTGATCGCGACCAGCTTGCCATCGGCGCCCGGCTTGATCCAGGCGATGTCGTCGCCGATGGTCGTGACTTTCCAGCCGTTGAATGCCTGTGGTGGGATCAGCATCGCGAAGTTGGTCTTGCCGCAGGCCGACGGGAATGCGGCAGCGATGTATTTCTTGTCGCCTTGTGGCGATTCGACGCCCAGGATCAGCATGTGTTCGGCCAGCCAGCCGGTGCCGCCCTGCTGCGCTTCTTGATAGCCCATGTTCGACGCGATACGCAGTGCGAAGCACTTCTTGCCCAGCAGCGCATTGCCGCCGTAGCCCGAGCCGAACGACCAGATTTCGCGGGTGTCCGGATAATGGACGATGTACTTGGTGGCATTGCATGGCCATGCGACATCGGCCTGGCCATCGACCAGCGGCATGCCGACCGAGTGCACGCATGGCACGAAGTCGCCATTCTGGCCCAGCACGTCGTACACGGCGCGGCCCATGCGCGTCATGATGCGCATGTTGACGGCGACGTACGGCGAGTCGGACAGTTCGACGCCGATGTGCGCAATTGGCGAACCCAGTGGGCCCATCGAGAACGGCACGACGTACAGCGTGCGGCCGGTCATGCAACCGTCGAACAGGCCGTGCAGCGTGTTGCGCATTTCAGCCGGTTCCATCCAGTTGTTGGTCGGGCCGGCTTCTTCTTTCGTGGCCGAGCAGATGTAGGTGCGGTCTTCGACGCGCGCCACGTCCGACGGATCGGACCAGGCCAGGTAGGAATTTGGACGCTTGGCCGGGTTCAGCTTTTTCATCGTGCCAGCGGCAACCATTTCGGCGCACAGGCGGTCGTATTCATCTTCCGAACCGTCGCACCAGTAGATGCTGTCAGGCTTGGTCAGCGCAGCAATCTCAGCCACCCAATTGATGAGTTTTTGATGTTTGATGTAAGCTGGGACGTTTAGTGCGGCGACGCCGCCCATCACGGGTTGGTTCATGGGGATACCTCCAAATGCCAATTAAGAATTCGGGTGGACCGTTACCTTGCATCGTCTTCAGCCGGGGCGCCCTGCGGTCGATCACGACGTTGGGCAGGCACTCTGCGGCAGAAGCAGGCGTCAACACTTGACGACACAGCGGGCAGGTCGGCAGCTTCGAATGAAGCTGTGCGGTGCGTCTCGTGAGCACCGTTGGATACGTGTCATTCGCTTAAGTTCTGCGCCGATTGTACACCCGCAAAACGGCGTTTCGACGGGTTTCACTACAAAAAAGTAGGAAAAATGCCCGACTAATGTAGTAGGCTATTTGGGCATTTGCCCTATCGTGTTATTTGTTTACAGGCAGATCATACAATTGTGACAACACCAATGAAAATCGCGATTCTTGACGACTATCAAGACGCTGCACGCCGTCTGGCGTGCTATCCCCTGCTCGATGGCCACGAGGTCAAAGTGTTCCAGAGCTCGACCCGCGGCCTGGGCCAGCTTGCTATCCGGCTGGCCCCGTTCGATGCGCTGGTGCTGATCCGCGAACGCACCGCCTTCTCTGCGGCCCTGCTCGCCAAGCTGCCCAACCTGAAACTGATTTCGCAAACCGGCAAGGTCAGTGGCCATATCGACGTCGCCGCTGCGACCGCACGCGGTATTGCAATTGCCGAGGGCGTTGGCTCACCGATTGCACCGGCAGAATTGACGTGGGCCCTGATCATGGCGGCCAGTCGCAAGATCGTGCCGTATGCCACCAATCTGAAAGAAGGGCTGTGGCAGACGGCCTCGACCAATCAGGTACTCAACGGCGTGGGCCGCGTGCTGCACGGCCGCACGCTCGGGCTCTGGAGTTACGGCAAGATCGGCAAGCTGGTGGCCGGCTATGCGCGCGCGTTCGGGATGCGCGTGGTGGTATGGGGTAGCGAAGCGAGCCGGCAGGCCGCGATCGCCGATGGCATTGAGGCGGCGCCGTCGCGCGAGGCGCTGTTCGAAATGGCCGATGTGCTGAGCCTGCACCTGCGCCTGGCTGAATCGACCCATGGCATCGTCACGGCAAGCGATCTGGCCCGCATGAAACCGGACGCGTTGTTCGTCAATACCAGCCGCGCCGAACTGGTGGCCGATGGCGCATTGGAAAGCGCGTTGAAGAAAGGCCACCCGGGCATGGCAGCGCTGGACGTGTTCACGAGCGAGCCGCTGGGACCGGATTCACCATTGCTGCGCATCCCGACCGTGCTGGCGACGCCCCACATCGGCTACGTCGAGCAGGACAGCTACGAACTGTATTTCAGCGCGGCGTTCGAGAATATCGTGCAGTTTGCGCAGGGTACGCCGACCAATATTCTCAATCCGGAAGCGTTGCATAACCGCTGAGCAAAAGACGCCGCAAGCTCAGCGTAGTTCGGGTTCGCCTTTGATGTTGATCTTCGGCGCCGGCAGCACATGCGTGCCGGTCCAGAGGCCGGCCCAGCCTGGCGGCCAGCCGATGTCCGGCCCGGCATAGGGTTTGAGGCCCGCGCGCACCGGCACGATCGGCACCGGTGGCGCTTCGATCAGGCCGCCACCTGGTGGCCGCTCCATGTTCAGGCTATACATGTAGCCGGGCAGCAGCAGGTCGCATGCCTGCGCGAACCACGCCGTGTGGTCTTCGTCGCGGCCCAGCGCCTCGGCAAGTCCTTGCGGATCGAACTTGGCCAGCGCGTGGATCAGCTCATCGGTGCTCGCACCCGGCACATCGTTCCAGCCCATGACCGGATTGTTGTTGTACTCGGCGCCCGAGCCATACCAGCCTTCGCGCCAGGTGCGCTGCATCCAGTTGCGCGGTCCCGTGAACAGGTGCCAGCGCCAGTGCAGGCCGGATGGCTTGGGCCACGAGTACAGATACAGTTTCTGGTAACCGGCCTCGTGCAGCGCGCGCACGACGGCCATCAGGCGCGCGTGCGGCATGCGGTCAGGCGGGGCGCGCCGGAACAGGATCGGCTCGCCGTCAGCGTGCTGCACCTCGTCGTTCGACAGGTTCAGGTCTTGCGCGCGCGACTCGTTGCCGAAGCGCGCCGACACCCACCCGGTGAGCAGGTTGACATGCGTGATCACGCCATAGCCGCGATGGCGCTGGAAGATCACGGTTCCGGGGGCAACTGCTTTCATGGCAAATATAGAAATAGACTGTAGAAAAGGAAAATGGTGGGGGAAATACTCATCCGATCCGGACGATTCTAGCGCAGTCGCCTGGAGATCGCCGGTGGTTTGGCGATATCATGGGGACCTTTTTTCAGCGAGTGGATAAACCAACATGACTTTGCGACTCATCGCCACCGGCGGCACTTTCGACAAGCATTACAACGAACTTAATGGCGTGCTGGGCTTCGCCGAAAGCCATTTACCAGAGGTCATCCAGCGCAGCCGCATGACGGTGCCGGTGGCGCTGGACGTGCTGCCGCTGCTCGATTCGCTCGAGATGGGCGACGCCGACCGCGAGCGTGTGCTGACGACCTGCCGGGCTGCCTCCGAGAAGGCCATCGTGATCGTGCACGGCACCGACACGATGCGCGAGACGGCTGCTGTGCTGGGCGCGGCGGGCCTGGACCAGACCATCGTGCTGACCGGCGCCATGATCCCGTATGCGATCGCCAATTCCGACGCGCTGTTCAACTTGGGCTTTGCCTGCGGCGTCGCGCAGGTGCTGCCGGCCGGTGTGTACGTGGCGATGAACGGTCAGGTGTTCCCTTGGGATAACGTGACCAAGAACCGCAGCGCCGGCGTGTTCCAGGGATTATAAACAGAAACGAAAAACGAAAAACGGCCGGACACCAGGTCCGGCCGTTCAATGCACCTGCGCCTGCTTATGCCTTGGCTTCGCCGCCCAGCGCTTCGACGATATCAGCCAGCATCTTCGACAGCTCGCCCGTCATCAGGACGATATCGTTGTCGAAACGTTCGTCGTCGTTGTGGGTTGCGCTTTCGCCTTCCTTGATCACGTCCAGAGGCTTGATGCCCTTGATGGCCAGCGACTCGGTCAGCACGAAGCTGACGCGGTCGTTCCAGGTCATGGCCAGGCGCGTGCACTGTTTGCCGGCAGCGATGTGGCGGCGGATGTCGTCCGGTTCCAGCGTGTGCTTCACGTAGCGCACTGCGGCGCGGCTCTCGCCGGTGGCGCGCAGTTCGGTGTCCTGGTCGATCGTGAAGCCGTACGGCGCTTCATCGGCTTCGAGCCAGCCGGTCATCACGGCCACCGGCGAGCGCTGCACACGGAGCGACTCCAGCGGCATCTTGTCGACGGCCTTGAGCAGCAGCTTGACGACATCGTCGGCCTTGGCCGGGCTGGCCGCATCGACCACGAGCCAGCCATTGACCGGGTCGATCCAGGTCCAGACATTGCTGCGCAGCGTAAAGGCGCGCGGCAGCAGTTCGTCGGCCACGCGCTCCTTCAGTTCCTTCATGGCTTTTTTGCCTGGCGGGAAGCCCTGCGCTTCTTCCATTTCGGCCGCCTTGGCCTTGGCCACCTGGTTGATCACCGATGCCGGCAGCAATTTCTTTTCGGTGCCCAGCATGATCAGCATCTGCTTGTTCACGACATGGACCAGGCCGCCATTCGGGCGCGGCGCATCCCAGCCCTGGCGCAGCAATTCGTTGCTGTTGGCAGGCACGAAGCTGCCCGGCTCGAGGGCCTTTTCCAGCTGTTCAGGGGTGTAGGCCCAAGGGGCCGGCAGGCGGTAGATCTGGAGATTCTTGAACCACATAGGCTTAATCCGATTGTTTCACTAATACAAGGGAACGACATTCTACGCTGCACAGGAGCCGCAGCGTCAAAAATGTCAGGGGGTTGTCGCGTCGTCCAGAGAATCGTCGAACAGCCGTAACTGCTCGACAATCTCGGTGTCGCCCAGGCGCACGCCGACGCCCAATAATCGCACCGGCCGGCTGGCGCGTGCCCAGCCGGTCTCCAGTAAACGTCCATATGTCGGAATGTTGGGCGCATATCCCACACATTCGACCGTTGTCTGCTGGAAGTCCGAAAACTTGATCTTCACGAACAGCTTGTTGATGAGTTTTTCAGCATTTGCCCGCTTGATCCGGCCCAGCAGATGCTCGTGCAGATCAGGCAGCAGCTTCAGGCAGGCGGCCAGGTCGGGCACGTCCGGCGTGTAGGTTTCCTCGGTGCTGATCGACTTGCGCTCGCGCGAGGTATTCACTTCGCGATGGTCGATCCCGCGGCTCAGGTCATACAGCCGCACGCCGAAGCTGCCCATATGTTCTTGCAGCTTGTCCAGGCTCCAGCCGCGCAGGTCGGCGCAGGTCTGGGCGCCGAGCCGGTTCAGTTTTTCAGCCGTGACCTTGCCCACGCCGTGCAGTTTCTTGACCGGCAGCGCCGCAACAAACGCGTCGACTTCTTCGGGCCGCACCAGGAACAGGCCGTCAGGCTTGTTCCAGTCGCTGGCGATCTTGGCGACGAACTTGTTCGGCCCCACGCCGGCCGAGGCCGTGATGCCCACCGTCTCGACGATGCGGCGCCGGATCTCTTGCGCGATCAGCGTCGCGCTGCCCTTGCAGTGCGGCGAATCGGTCACGTCCAGATAGGCTTCGTCGAGCGACAGCGGCTCGACGATCTCCGTGTAATCCTGGTAGATGGCCATGATCTGGCTGGACGCGATGCGGTACTTTTCCATTGCCGGCGGAATCACCACCAGCTCCGGACACAGCTTCATCGCCTGGGCCGTGGCCATCGCCGAATGGATGCCGAAGCGGCGCGCCTCGTAATTGCAGGTGGCAACCACGCCACGCTGGTCGGCGCGCCCGCCCACTGCCAGCGGCCGGCCGCGCAGCGACGGATCGTCGCGCATCTCGACCGATGCATAAAAGCAGTCGCAATCGCAGTGGATGATTTTTCGGGCTGGGGCGTTCACGCTGGCGGGCCGCCCCATGCGGTCACAAACTGCCGGGGTCGCTTACTGTAATTGCATACAGTATCTTCTAAAAATCTTCCCCATGCAAATCTTGCTTATTTCTTGGCATTCTTCCCGGTGAAGCCGTTCTTCACCTTGCTGAAGTCGGCCTTGCGGATCATCCCGTGCACGCCCTTGGTGCCGTCGACCACCTGGCTGACCTGGAAGTCGCTGGCTGCGCTCAGATAGGCAAATGCGGTGGGACGGTCCATGCCCAGCATCTCGGTCAGGAAGCGGATCGATTCGCGCGTGGCATCCTTCATCGCTTCGTCCAGATCGGGGTTCAGGCCGATCGTCACCCAGTGATCGGCCGTCTCGCCAAGCGGCCTGGCCAGGCTGCCCGAGCGCGATGGAATGCCGGGGTCGCCTTTTTTCAGCACCGTGATGCGGAAGGTCGGGCGCATCGAATGCTCGAGTGCGGTCAGCGCCACCTCGCCATCGCCCTGCGCCATGTGTGGGTCGCCCGTGTAGAAATTGCCGCCCTTGACCAGCACCGGCAGGTAGACGGTCGAACCGACGCCCAGGTCGTTGATGTCCATATTGCCGCCGTACAGGCCGGGCGGCACCGAGTGCACCGGCTTGGTCGTGTCAGCCGCGACACCCATCACGCCCATGAACGGCGCGGTCGGGAACGTCACTTCGGTGCCGTCGGCGGTCTTCATCACGGCTTCCCACTTGCCCGCCTTGGTGCGCCGGATCGGGGTGAACACCGATACGTTGTTGTAGGCGCCCGGGTTGGCGGCCGAGGCATCTGCTGTCGGCTTCGGCGTTTCCGGGAATTCGCCGGGCAATGCCCCCTTGCCGTGGCGATTCGAAATCACGCCATACGGCACGCGCGGCACGGCCGACAGCAGCTCGACCTTGAGCACATCGCCCGGCTCGGCGCCGTCGATCGCAACCGGCCCGGTCACGATGTGCGGCCCGTCCTTGGCAAAATCATGGGCCATCGACGAGCCCGTGATGGCGATGCCATCCTTGAGGACCATATTGGCAGGAATGCCCTTGCTGCCAAAATACGCCAGCGGATTGCGGCCCTGGTCCTCGACCAGGCCTTCATGCGACAGCGTGTCGAAGACAATCGTCGCACCGGATGGCACTGACAGCACCGGCTTGGTGGCCGCATTCGGCAAGTAGCCCCAAGTGACCGTTTCCACCGTCGAGGGCACGTAATACACCTCGTGCCTGGTGCCGGGGACGACGACCCGCCCCGGCTTGTCGGCCAGCGGTTGCAGCGGGAGCTTGTCGGCGGTCTGGGCGAACACCGCCGTTGCGGGTGCAAACACGGCCAGGGCAAGGGCGGTCGCGAGCGTAATGGTGCGCAATTTCATGATGGACTCCGGTCGATGGCTGCTTGGCAGGGAACCCTGTATGCATGCAATCAACGTGCCATGTGAAATCAGGCAGATCACGCGGCAGCCCGGCCATATGCGCACCGGCGAGGCGCGCAGGCGCGGTCTACCGTATCACTGACAGCGCATACCGGCCATTGCTGGTGCCGGTGCCGCCACTGGTAAAGAGCACGCGCAGATAGAGGACCGCCGTGCTGGTGCTGGTATTGGCGAAGGTGGCGGTGTCGGCCACGCCGGCGCGGTTCACGCTCGCGCTCAGTTGCTTGCCTGCGCTGTTGTACAGCTGCAGGTCATAGTTGGCCGTTGCCAGCACCGCGCTCAAGCTGGCCTTGAGCGTCTTGCCGGCCGGCAGATCGACCCGGAAGTAATCGGTATCGGTCGTCGTGCCCAGGTTGCCGGTAACGCTGGCATTGACAGGCGTGACGGGATCGGCGGTGGCGATGGTGTTGTTCGCTTCGCTTTCAGCAACCACGACAGGTGCAGCGCTGTTTTTGGCCCATGCGGCAGCGGCCGCCGCATTGACGATGCCGGCGCCGCATCCCGTGCAACTGGCCGGAAACGCGCGCGCCGTTGACTTCAGCTGCGCTGCGATCACGTCCGGCGTCAGGTTGGTGTTGGCCGCCAGCATCAGTGCTGCCACGCCGGCCACGTGCGGCGCGGCCATCGACGTGCCCTGGTAGAGCGCGTAGGTGTCCGCCAGCGGCCCGCTCCGGCCGCTGTTGAGCGTGGAAAGCACGCCTGAGGCGCCATCGCCGCCCGGTGCGGCCAGCGCGACCAGGGTGCCGAAATTGGAATAGCGTGCCCGCCCGCCGGTGCGGCCAGTAGCGGCCACCGCGATCACGCCGGTGCAGTTGGCCGGACTCGCGTTTCTGACGTCCATGGCCGAATTGCCCGCTGCGGCCACCACCACCGCGCCGCGCGCGCGCGCCCCGTTGACCGCGTTCTGCATCGTCGCGCTGCAGGCCCCGCCCCCGCCCAGCGACAGGTTCAGCACGCGCGCCTTGTTGGGATTGGCCGGCACGCCGGAAACGGTACCACCGGATGCCCAGGTGATCGCATCGGCGATATCGGAGGTGTAGCCACCGCACTTGCCCAGCACGCGTACCGGCAGGATCTTGGCGTTGTACGCCACGCCCGCCACGCCGGCGCCATTGTTGGTGCGCGCTGCCACCGTACCGGCCACATGCGTGCCGTGCCAGCTGGATGGCTGGTCGGAAAATGGCTGACCGCCACCGCAGGCGCCGGCCGTGATGCCGTCACCCGGGTCGCTGGCATCGTTGTCGCGCCCGTTGCCGTCATTGCCGATGGCGGCGGTGCTGATGAAGTCGTAGCCCGGCAGGATCTGCCCGCTCAGATCGGCGTGCGGGCGGTAGCCGGTGTCGATCACGGCCACTACCACGCCGGTACCGGTCGAGATATCCCAGGCGGCCGGCAGGCGCAACCCGCCAACGGTATCGTAGTAATGCCACTGGTCGTTATAACGCGGGTCGGTCGGCGTGGCCGAGTGCGTCATGATGCGGTCTGGCTCGGCATATTCGATCGACGCATCGCGCATCATCATCTCGGTCGCCAGCGAGCGCACCTCGGCCAGATTGTGCCGGCGATCGAGCTTGAACACCTTTGCGCCGTTCGACAGCGCATGGCTCTCCCGGACCAGCACGCCAAATTGCTGACCGGCGCGATCAATCCTGGCCTTGCGCGCGCTGCTCCCACCTTCCACGATCACCGTCGATCCATTGGCGGCGGGTTGGGCGTCGCGGTACTTCACGATGACGCGGTCGGTTTCCAGAATGGATTGCGGCTCTTGGGAGCCTGCGGCGGCGGCGAACGCCGGGAGGGATGCCAGCGCCAGCCAGAGTGCAGCGCGCTGCGTCAAGGCCACGGCGTGCATCGAATGCGTTTGTTTCATGATTTTTCCCGTTCAAGTTCTGCATCAGGCATGTCGATGCGCCTGAGTCATGACAAGACCAGCTGCACCGGGTGCCGCACGATAGCGGCAGGTTCAAGAGTAGCCCCAAGGAAACATATTGTCGCGTGGAAAATCACACCCGTTCAGCATAGTTACAACACTTGTACTGGTCGTTTCCTCATTAACATTTTTTCTTTGGCGTAACTTTTTGAACGCGAAATATGTAACGGCTTATTTTTGTTGATTAATAATCATGAACAGAGAATCTTGAACCGAAAAAAAACACGCGCGAACGAATCGCGCGTGTCCTGGATCCAAAAAACGACCCTGGCCATGAAGATGGCGCAGGGTCACCGGCTTACCAATTCAGCTTCAGCGAATAGCGGCCGTTGGTCGTGCCCGTGCCGCCACTGTAATAGGTCACCCGGACGTAACGGATCGCCGTGCTGCTGGTGGTATTGGCCGAATTGACGGTATCGGTCGCGCCGGCGCCGTTCTGGCTGGTGCCCAACTGCGCACCGGTGCTGCTGTACACGTACAGGTCGTAGTCGGCCGTCGTCGATGTCGCGGTCAAGCTCGCCGCCAGTGTCTTGCCGGCTGGCAGATCGACGCGGAGATAATCGGTGTCGGTCGTGCTGCCCAGGTTGCCGGTGACGGTCGTGTTGCTGGCCGCGACCGCATCTGCCGTGCCCGTCGTGTTGTTCGACTCGCTCTCGGCCAGCGTGGTGACCGGTGTGCCGCCACCGCCCCCTGTGGCCGACGCCACGGCAGCGGCGGCATCGACGATGCCGGTGCCGCAACCCGAGCAACTGGCCGGGAACGCGCGCGCCGTCGACTTGAGTTTCGACTCGATCTCGTCCGGCGTCAGGTTGGTATTGACCGCCAGCATCAGCGCCGCCACGCCGGCCACGTGCGGCGTGGCCATCGACGTGCCCTGGTAGGCTGCGTAGCTGTCCGCGGCCGGTGCGCCGGTGCCGCTGTTGAGCGTCGACAGCACGCCCGAGGCGCCGTCGCCGCCAGGCGCTGCGACGTCCACCAGCGTGCCGAAGTTCGAGTACGACGCGCGCCCGCCGGTACGGCCGGTGGCCGCCACCGCGATCACGCCCGAGCAGTTGGCAGGACTGGCGTTGCTGACGTTGACGGCGTCGTTGCCGGCAGCGACCACCACCACCGCGCCGCGCGAGCGGGCACCGTTGATCGCGTTTTGCGTGGTTGCATCGCAGGCGCCGCCGCCGCCCAGCGACAGGTTCAGCACGCGCGCCTTGTTGGCATTGGCCGGTACGCCCGACACCGTTCCGCCGGACGACCAGGTGATGGCGTCGGCGATGTCGGACGTGTAGCCACCGCACTTGCCCAGCACGCGTACCGGCAGGACCTTGGCGTTGTAGGCCACGCCTGCGACGCCGGCGCCGTTGTTGGTGCGTGCTGCCACCGTGCCGGCCACGTGCGTGCCGTGCCAGCTCGATGGCTGGTCACGGGTTGGCTGGCCACTGCCGCAGGAACCCGCGGTGACGGCGTCGCCCGGGTCGCTCGCGTCGCTGTCGCGGCCGTTACCGTCGTTGCCGATGGCAGCGGTGCTGATGAAGTCATAGCCGGCCAGTTGCTGGCCGCTCAGGTCGGCATGGGGCCGCGAGCCCGTGTCGATCACGGCCACGATCACGCCGGCGCCGGTCGAGACATCCCAGGCGGCCGGCAGGCGCAGGCCACCCGCCGTTTCGTAGTAATGCCACTGGTCGGTATAGCGCGGGTCGGTCGGCGTGGCCATGTGCGTCATGATGCGGTCCGGCTCGGCATATTCGATCGACGGATCGCGCGCCATCATCTCGGCGGCCAGGGACTTCACTTCGGCAAGATTGCGCTTGCGGTCGAGCTTGAACACTTTCGCGCCGGTGGAAATCGGGTGACTTTCCTGGACCACCATGCCGAACTGCTGGCCGGCACGGTCGAGCTTGGCCTTGCGCTCGCTGCTGGTACTGGCCACGCGCGCAGCGATGCCATTGACGGCCGGTTGCGCGTCGCGGTACTTCACGATGATCCGGTCGGTTTCCACAATGAACTGTGGCCCCGGGGACGCCGCATCGCCCGCAGCCGCCAGGGCTGCACTCGAGGCCAGCGCCAGGGATACCGCGGCGCACATCTTCAATACGACAGGACGAATCGAATGCGTTTGCTTCATTTTTCTTCCTTGTTCAAGGTTTTCCGTCGGGCGAAAGGGCTCGCCCGTATCGTTGTAAGTCCGGACGTTGCCGGCGCCGCATCGAGGCGGCTCAGCCAGCGTAGCGCGAAAGAAAGATTTGACGGAACGCAAACCTGAAGAAGTGAAGCGTGCATACAACGGTTACATGCCTAAATTTTGCAAAACCATGTTTTGTTCGGTGAAACACAAATTTAACAGAATACTTGACACCTAAAATTTGTTGACGAAGATTTATCGCATAGTTCTCAGATGCAAAAAAGGGCCGCGCAATGCGCGGCCCTTTTCGTTTGTGACACGCAAGCCTCATGCGAGGCCGGTCAATTCTTAGAAATTACCCTTGAATTGCATGCCCCACTGGCGCGGCTCGTTGGTGAAGCCGGTCAGGTTGTTGAAGTCGATGGCGCCAGTGATACGGCGCTGGTCGAGCACGTTGCGGCCGAAGGCTGCCACTTCATACTTGCCGTTGCCGAAGATGTAGCCGACGCGCACGCCGCCTTCGGTCAGTGGTGCACCGGTGAACTCGGTCGACTCGTACAGGAAGAAGTTGACCTTGCTGCGGTAAGACCAGTCGGTGTAGAAGTACAGCTCGCCGTCACGGAACGGTACGCCGTAGCGGGCCGTCGCGTTGAAGGTCCAGCGCGGTGCCTGTGGCAGTGCATTGCCATCGATCACGACACGGCCGGCGCCGTTGATCGGATCGGTGATCGTGCACTGTGCGCAGCGGTTGACCGACAGGCTGCCGTCACGGATCTGCGTGTAGTTGTAGCTCGCGCCGGCGCTCATGCGCAGGGCGGTGCTGATCGCCGCTTCGAAGTCGAACTCGGCGCCACGGCCCTTGGTCTTGTCGGCGTTGATCAGGCGGTTGACGTTCGAATTGCCACCCACCACGGTCAGCTGCTGGTCGTCGATCGTGTAGTCATAGATCGAGAACGAACCACGTGCGCGGCGCTCGAACAGGTCAGCCTTGATGCCCAGCTCGACCGACTTGATGGTCTCGGCATCGGCCACGGTGATCGGCACCGACGCCGACGCAGCAGCGATACTCGGAGCGCGGAAGCCCGTGGCCGCGCGGCCGTACACGTTCACGTCAGGCGTGAGCTTGTAGGTGGCCGACAGATCCCAGCTGACCTTCTTCTTGTCCGCTTCGACCGACGACGGGCCGATCTGGACGACGTTGGTCGCTTCGATGGTGCGGAACTCTTTCTCGTCCTTGGTGTAGCGCACGCCGCCGCGGATGGTCCAGTCAGGGGTCAGGTTGTACGTTGCCGAAGCGAACGCGGCCCAGGCCTTGTTCTTCTGGGTCGACACCAGGCGCGAGGTGCGCGCGTAGGTGGTGCTGTCGAAGTTGTCGCTGCCGCCGGTGACATCTTCATCGAAGAAGTAGACGCCGGTCTGCCAGTTGAACGGGCCGGTGTTCTGCGATTCGACGCGGAATTCCTGGCTGTACTGGTCGAGGTTGTTGATGTAGCCGTTGGTCTCGACCTGGAACGGGATGAAGCCCGGGCCGGTCGGCGTGCCGCCGTCGATGTCGCCGCGGCTCGAGTAACCGATGATGTGCTCGTAACCGGTGATCGACGACAGCTTGTAGCCGCCCAGATCCCATTCCAGACGCAGGTTGATGCCGTTGGTTTTCAGGTCCTGGTCATTCATCGCGTTGGTGACGATCTGGTCCAGATCGGTACCGTCGGCGAAGGTGTTGCTGCCCTTCTTGATCAGGTTGGCGCGGAACAGACGTGCGCTGCCATTGGTCTGACGCTGGTGGAAGCCCAGCAGGCCGGTAACACCATCTTTGCTGTACAAGAACTGCACGCGCTCGGCGTGTTCGTTGTAGCCGTCGAGCTCACCGCGTTTGGTGGTCTTGGCCGGGGTGCTGTAGTTGTCGACGTAGTCGTCGCGGTGCTGGCCGACGGCCGACACGCGCATTGCCACGTTGCTCGACAGCGGCACGTTGACGGCGCCTTCGGCATTGAACGTGTAGTGCGATGCCGCCGACACGTTGTAGTAGCCTTCGGTGCTGTTCAGGCGTGGCTTTTCGGACTCGAACTTGACGACGCCGGCCGGGGTATTACGGCCGAACAGCGTGCCCTGCGGGCCGCGCAGCACTTCGACGCTGGCCAGGTCGAAGATCGGGAAGCCCTTGAGGATCGGGTTCTCTTGCACGATGTCGTCGTACACGAGCGAGACCGGCTGCGAGGCGAAGGTGTTGAAGTCGGTATTGCCGTAGCCGCGGATGTAAAAGCGCGGGAAGGTACGGCCGTTCGACGATTCCACGTTCAGGCTCGGCACTTTGCCGGCCAGCAGGCGGATGTCGTCGCCACCCGAGACCAGGACGTCCAGCTTGTCACCCTTGAGGGCCGTCACCGACACCGGCACGTCGCGGATGTTCTCGGTACGGCGCTGCGCGGTCACGGTGACCGATTGCAGCTGCAGGGACTCGGGCGCCGGTTCGGCCGGGGCCGCCGTCTGGGCTGCAGCCTGGGCGATCGGCAGCAGGACGAGGAACGCCAGCGCTGCGCCATGGGAGCAGGTGACGCGCTTGTGCATCTTGGACATCTTGGTCATGGAGTATTTTCCTGGTGATGATAAAAGAACCGGTGTCTCCGTTCTTCTTTTCCAACGCCCCCCCGCCGGGTGCGCGGGCGGTGCTACCCCGCCCTTGGCAACGCGCATCTGTGGCGCCCATCTTTGCGATGTTTTAAGGTTGCCGACTTGCTAAAGGCGGTATTGTCCGTGATGGTTATCAGTCGGGCAAGCAAATAACTCGTTGACGCCATGATTACAACACATGCAGATCGTTGGCTGCGGACGGGGCCAGCAACCAGAAAAAATAGCGCTTTCGATATTTTTTCGAAAAACCCCTTGCAGACCCTCAAACGCACCCTCTATAATTCGGTCCTCTTCGACGCAATGACAAGCGTCAGTAGACATCAACGAGATGGGCGCTTAGCTCAGTTGGTAGAGCGGATCCCTTACACGGATTAGGTCGGGAGTTCGAGCCTCTCAGCGCCCACCAAGCATCTCGACGATGGATCGAAGGCTGATCTTAGTAAAACGGAGTGGTAGTTCAGTTGGTTAGAATACCGGCCTGTCACGCCGGGGGTCGCGGGTTCGAGCCCCGTCCGCTCCGCCAGCATCACTGAAGAAGGGTCCGATTCGTCGGGCCCTTTTTCTTTTTCTGCGCGCGTTTGCGTGACGGCTTGCACACCGCTGCCACGTTACGCCCGCTTGCGCATCAACTCCCCGATTTCCACCCGATCCCGCCCCGCGCGCTTGGCCGCGTACAGCGCATGGTCGGCACGCGCCATGGCCCCACCCAGATCTTCGTGCGGATCGAGCACCACGACGCCGATGCTGACCGTCATCCGGTAGGTCGGACCGCTGGTGATGACCGTCGCTTCGCGGATCGCCCGACGCAACCGCTCGGCAGCCTGCACCGCCGCATCGAGATCGGCCCCGGGCAGCAGCAGCGCGAATTCTTCGCCACCCACGCGGCCGATCGTTTCGTGTTCGCGCAGGAGTTGCCGTATGGTGCGTGCAAATACCACCAGCGCCTCGTCGCCGGAAGCATGGCCCCAGCGGTCATTGATTTGCTTGAAGTGGTCGATGTCGATCATCAGGAGGCCCAGGCCGGTACGCTGACGCTGGGCCAGCAGGCGCGCGCCGTCGGCCTGTTCAAGAAATGCGTGGCGGTTTGGCAATCCTGTCAGGGAATCGGTCGTGGCCAGCTTCGCCATCCGGCTGTCGTCCTTCTGCTTGCACAGCAACAAAAAGCCGAAGCCGTTGACGATCATGAGCACGTAGCCCGTCAGGTACGCCACCTGCTGGGCAGCGCTGTGGTCGAGCGGGCCCTTGTTCAGCCATCCCGAAACGACCCAGACGGCGACAGCCGTGGCGAACAGCGCGTCGTTGATGCCGATGATCCGCTGCAGCAGCGACGCGCTGCGCCGGCGCAGCAGCGCCCACGCCATGGCAGCGGCGAAGAACGCCACCACGACGCCCACGAGTACACTGAGCTGAACGTGACTGGCCCCACGCACTGCGCCAGCCAGCATGATGGCAGAAGACAGCAGCGTGATCGGCAGCAGCACCCGGCCCCAGCGTGCGAAGCCGAAGAACACGCAATACGCCGCCATTTCAAGGGACATGGCGAGAATCCAGACGAGGCCCTCCAGGCCGACGATCAGCGGCAGGCCCAGTACCGGACTGGCCCAACCGATCAGCTGGCTCACGCCCATGCCAAGCCGCGCCCACATCCACAGGCGCAGCCCGGCACTGGGCGCGGCGCCGTGGGTGTATCCCGCCATCAGAATCGCAAAGCCGACGTTGCCGATGCCGAGTGCAAGAAGAAAAGTCTGTATATCAATCACTGCCTGTCCTTGAAAAGGCACTTGCACCCGCCTCGCCTCATCACGCGCGGCTTTACAAAAAAACCACTGATGTTGCACTAGGGAATTATGTTACACGTTTTTTAATACAGGTGAGCGCACGCTTGACCTGCCTTATGGACGCGCCGCCACACCGCCGCGCGCACGCGACGCTTTTTGATGCGTGGCAGCATCCGATCGCGGATAATCAAACAGACAACAGACCGCACCACCCTGGAGCACGCCTTGATTTTTCGTTTTCTCAAACCCCCGCGCATGTCGCCGCGCCTGCATCGGCTCAAGAGCTCATCGCTGTTTGCTGCGCTGACGCCGCTGGAACTGAAGATCGTCGATGGCTTGCTGCACGAGCGCCGCTATTTAAAAGACGAAATCATGTTCGACGAGGGCGAAGAGGGCCAGGCGCTGTATCTGTTGATGAGCGGCCGGGTGCGCATCAGCCGCCTGCACGAAGGCATGACGCAGGTCGTGGCCGAGCTCGAGCCGGGCGGCTTTTTTGGCGACCTGGCGCTGCTCGACAATTCGCCCCGCAATGCCCAGGCACGCGCCCTCGAGCCATGCGAAGTGGCCGTGTTCTTCCGCGCCGACTTCCTGGGCCTGATGGAAACCGACGCCGTCATCGGCTACAAGATCTCGCTGGCACTGGCGCGCCACATTGGCCTGCGCCTGCGTGAATGGATGGGCACCGGCCGGCCACAGCTGGAAGCGTTGTGAGCACCCACCTCGACCCTGCCCACGGCCCCGAGCGCGCCGGCCCGGTCGTCTGGACCGGCATCATCGGCGGCACCTGCCTGCTGCTGCTCGTCGTCCAGAAGCTGCTATGGCTCGCCCTGCCCTTCATCTTCGGCGCCGTCCTGTATTACATCCTGCTGGGCCCGATGCAGCGCATGGTGCGCGCGGGCTTTGGCCGCAACGCTGCCGCGCTGTGGGTCTGCACGCTGTTCTTTACACTGACCGCGCTGGCGCTGACGGCCGCCATGGCCTGGGGCGACGGCCCCGAAGAAGATTCATGGGAAGCGACGATCAGCCTGTACCTCGACGGTGGCGTCGCCTTCGTACGCAATTCGATGGGTTTGCTGGAAGCGAAGTTCCCGCTGCTGGCCGAGATGCGCCTGACCTCGACCGTCAATCGCGCGTTCACCAACTACACCAGCGACTTCGCGCAGAACCACCTGGGCGACATCGTCGTGGGCATCGTGACCTGGGTGCCGTCGCTGTTCCTGGCGCCGTTTCTCAGCTTCTTCCTGCTGCGCGACGGTGTGCGCTTCAAGAAGTTCCTGGCGCGCGCGGTGCCGAACGCCTACTTCGAACCGGCGCTGTACCTGCTGCACGAAGTCGACCAGACCGCGCGCCGCTACTTCGAAGGCCTGCTCAAGCTGACGGTGCTCGACACGATCGTGCTGGCGCTGGGCCTGTGGATCATCGGCGTGTCCTCGCCCCTGCTGTTGGGCCTGATCTCGGCGGTGCTGGCCTGGGTGCCGTTCGTCGGCTCGATCGCCGGCTGCGCGCTGGTCGTCATCGTCGCCTCGACCGATGCGCCGGGCAACCCGCTGATGGCCTATGGCGCGATTGGCGTGTTCGTGCTGGTGCGCCTGCTGGACGACTTCATCTTCATGCCGGCCACGCTGGGCCGCAGCCTGCACATCCATCCGCTGGTGACGGTGCTGATGATCTTTGTCGGCGGCATGCTGGCGGGCGTGGTGGGACTGATGCTGGTGCTGCCGCTGCTGGGCGTGGTGATGGTGATCGGCGAGACCCTGGGCGTCCTGGTCACGCACCCGCGCCTGCGTGCACGGCACCGCTATGCCAATTCGCTGCGCACACGACAGGCCAGCATGGACCTGGACATCGCGCGCGAGCGGCGCGGGGCGCCGACGCCGAATGCGAAATTGAAGACCAAACCGTAACGGACAACATCGCACTATCGAAAAAAAACCGGCGCCCCAGGCGCCGGTTTTTTTTATCCCATCGATCGTGTTTATTTGCGCACGGTCTTTGGCTTGGCCTTGATGGTCGACAGGATCGACGGCTTGACCTTCGACGGCGGCGCCATGAACGGCGTGGTGGCCGGCGTGCGGTCGGTGCGGCCGCGTGGAGCGCCGGCGCCCATTGGACGCTTCTGCGCGCCATCGGCTGGCCGCCCTTTCGGCGCCATGCCCGGGCCGCGGCGCTCTTCGCGCAGCGAGCCGCTGGCCATCTCGCCGCCCGGGGCCGGGATCAGGTGCCGGTCGCTGTTACCGATCAGGTCGCCACGCCCCATGCGATACAGGCCTTCGCGCAGGATCGGCCAGTTTTCGGGATCGTAATAGCGCAGGAACGCCTTGTGGAGTTTGCGCGTCTTGCCGCTCTTTGCCGTCTCGACGATTTCCGAATCCTCGGTCACCTTGGCCAGCGGGTTGCGGCGCGAGTGGTACATCGTCGTGGCCATCGCCATCGGGGTCGGCGTGAACGTCTGCACCTGGTCGAGCTTGAAGTTGTTTTTCTTCAGCCACAGCGCCAGGTTCAGCATGTCTTCGTCGGTCGAGCCCGGGTGGGCCGCGATGAAGTACGGGATCAGGTACTGCTTCTTGCCGGCTTCGAGCGAGTACTTGTCGAACATGCGCTTGAACTCGTCATAGGCGCCGATGCCCGGCTTCATCATCTTCGACAGCGTGCCCGCTTCGGTGTGCTCCGGTGCGATCTTCAACAGGCCGCCGACGTGGTGCGTGACCAGCTCTTTCACGTATTCGGGCGAGCGCACGGCCAGGTCGTAGCGCAGGCCCGAACCGATCAGGATCTTCTTGATGCCGGGGATCGCGCGCGCCTTGCGGTACAGCGAGATCAGCTTGCTGTGGTCGGTGCCCAGGTTGCTGCAGATGGTCGGGTACACGCACGACAGGCGGCGGCAGCTTTCCTCGATCGTCTTTTCCTTGCACGCCAGGCGGTACATGTTCGCGGTGGGGCCACCGAGGTCGGTGATCGTGCCGGCGAAGTTCTTGGTCGTGTCGCGGATCAGTTCGATTTCGCGCAGGATCGACGGCTCGGAACGGCTCTGGATGATGCGCCCTTCGTGCTCGGTGATCGAGCAGAAGGTGCAGCCGCCGAAGCAGCCGCGCATGATGTTGACCGAGTAGCGGATCATTTCCCAGGCCGGGATGTGCGCCTTGCCGTAGCTCGGGTGCGGCGCGCGGGCGTAGGCCATGTCGTAGACATTGTCCATCTCGTCCATCGCCAGCGGCAGCGGCGGCGGATTCAGCCAGACGTCACGGTCGCCGTGCGCCTGTACCAGCGCACGTGCATTGCCCGGGTTCGATTCGAGGTGGAACACGCGCGACGTGTGCGCGTACATGACCGGGTCGGCGCTGACGGTTTCAAAGCTCGGCAGGCGCACGACGGTCTTGGCCGCTTTTTCGCGGGCCGCGGCCTGGCGCTGCTCGCGCGTCATGATCATGATCGGCTTGACCTCGGGCTCGGGCGCGGCGTTGTCGAGCGCGCAGGCCTTCGGGTCTTCCAGTGCCATCGCGTACGGGTTCGGCTGCTTGTCGATGCGGCCCGGCACGTCCACGCGGGTGGAATTGTGCACGCTCCACTCTTCGTCCGGCAGCCAGCCCAGCGGCACCAGGAAGGCGGTGCCGCGCAGATCGCGGATCGTCTTGATGTTTTCGCCCGCAGCGATGCGGCGCGTCAGGTCGACCAGCGCGCGCTCGGCGTTGCCGAAGATGAGCAGGTCGGCCTTCGATTCGAACAGCACCGAGCGGCGCACTTTATCGGACCAGTAATCGTAGTGGGCGATGCGGCGCAGCGAGGCTTCGATGCTGCCGGCGATCACCGGCACGCCGGGAAATGCTTCACGGGCGCGCTGGCAATACACGGTCACGGCGCGGTCGGGGCGCTTGTTCGGCGCGCCTTCGGGCGTATAGGCATCGTCGGAGCGGATCTTGCGGTCGGCCGTGTAGCGGTTGACCATCGAGTCCATATTGCCGGCGGTGACGCCCCAGTACAGATTGGGTTTGCCCAGTGCGCGGAACGGCTCGACCGAGGTCCAGTCGGGCTGGCTGATGATGCCGACCCGGTACCCCTGCGCTTCGAGCAGCCGGCCGACCAGCGCCATGCCGAAGCTCGGGTGGTCGATGTAGGCGTCACCCGTGATCAGGATGATGTCGCACGAATCCCAGCCCAATGCGTCCATTTCGGCGCGGGACATCGGGAGGAAGGGTGCGGTCGGGGCGCGGCTGGAGCGCTTGGCGACCGTCGCAAAGAGATTGGCAGGGGAGTTCATTGCCCGGCATTGTACCGGAAAACCATTTACGGAGCATGGAAGGCCCCGAAAAATGGCTTAAAATCAATGACTTGTGGCTATTAGCCTACTATTTCAGCAGCGCAGGTCAAATGCCCATGTTCGACAGGATCTGGCCCAGTTCGCGCAAGCCGTGCTCGACGCGCGGGTGGCGGGCGGCAAAACTGGCTGCCAGCTCCTGCGTGCGCGAGCCCAGGCCATAGGTATTTGCATCGAGCTGCTGCTCGGCGCGGCGTTCGAGGACTTTCTCGATGTCGCCATCGAGCTGGCGCAGCAGCGTTTCCAGTTCGACATCGGTGTCACCGGTTTCCTGCAGTTCGCGGTGCAGGGCTTTCAGGCGTGCCTTCAGGTCGGCATCGTGTTCGGGTTGCATCGTGGTCTCCGTGGATTGGTCGATTTCATTGTAAGGCATGGAGGGCGTAGGAGAGAACACGGCCGTGCGGGGAGCGAAATGAACAGGGGCCCCCGCCTGCGCGGGAGCCCCTGTTGTTCGGCAACGCGCGATGCCGTTAATTACCCGTCAACCCACGACGCTCCAGCAGCGGCTTGATATCCGCATCCTTGCCGCGGAAATTACGGTACATCTGCATCGCGTCCAGCGTGCCGCCACGCGACAGCAGCGTCTTGCGGAAATGGTCGCCGTTCTTGCGCGTCAGGCCGCCGTTGGCTTTGAACCACTCGACCGTGTCGGCGTCGAGCTTCTCGGCCCACAGGTAGCCGTAGTAACCGGCCGAGTAACCGCCCGAGAACGTGTGCGAGAAGTACGTGCTGCGATAACGCGGCGGCACCAGGGCGAAGTCAACGCCGGCCTTCTTGAGTGCCTGCGCTTCGAACGCCAGCACGTCGGTCGGGATCTGGTTCGGCGCCAGCTGGTGCCAGGCCTGGTCCAGCAGCGCAGCGGCCAGGTACTCGGTGGTGCGGAAGCCTTCGTTGAACTGCGACGACGCCTGCACCTTGTCCAGCAGTGCTTTCGGCATCGGCTCGCCGGTCTGGTAATGCTTGGCGTAGTTGGCCAGCACTTCCGGCCAGGCCATCCACATCTCGTTGACCTGCGACGGGAACTCGACGTAGTCACGCGGCACGCGCGAACCCGAGAAGCGCGGGTACTGCACGTCCGAGAACATGCCGTGCAGCGCGTGGCCGAATTCGTGGAACGTGGTACGCACTTCGTCGTAGGTCAAGAGCGTCGGCTCGCCGGCGGCCGGCTTCGGGATGTTCAGGTTGTTGGCAATGACAGGTTTGGTGCCCAGCAGCTTGCTCTGGCCGACCCAGGCGTTGGCCCAGGCGCCGCCACGCTTGTTGGAGCGGGCGTACGGGTCGAACGTGAAGATCGCCAGTTGCTTGCCATCGACGTCGAACACGTCGAACACGCGCACGTCTTCGTTGTAGCCCGGCAGGTCCTTGCGTTCCTTGAACGTGATGCCGAATTCCTTGGTCGCGGCAAAGAACACGCCATCGACCAGCACGCGGTTCAGTTCGAAGTACGGACGCAGCTGGCTGGCGTCGAACGCGTAACGCTCGGCGCGTACCTTGTCGCTGTAGAAGCTCCAGTCATACGCGGCGGCCTTGAAGCCACCCTTCTCCGCATCGATCACCTTCTGGATGTCGGCCGCTTCCTTCTTCGCGTTGTTCACGGCAGGCGTGGCCAGTTCGGCCAGCAGGCTGTTGACGGCGTCGGTGGTCTTGGCAGTCTGCTCTTCCAGGTTGTAGGCGGCGTGGTTCGGGAAGCCCAGCAGCACGGCGCGTTCGGCGCGCAGCTTGGCGATCTGCAGCACGGTGTTGCGGGTGTCGAATTCACCGCCACGGCTGCCGCGCGCCATCGAGGCGGCCAGCAGTTTTTCGCGCGTGGCGCGGTTGGTCAGCACCGACAGCGATGCCTGCTGCGTGGTGTTCACGACCGGCAGGACGAACTTGCCATCCATGCCGCGTTTTTTTGCTTCGGCGGCGGCGGCGTCGATGGCCTTGTCGCTCATGCCCGCCAGTTCGGCGCGCGAATCGACCACCAGTGCCGACGCGTTGGCTTCTTTCAGCGTGTCTTGTGCGAACTTGGTCT
This sequence comes from Telluria sp. LT2P80, assembly GCF_059685955.1. Lineage (NCBI taxonomy): Bacteria > Pseudomonadati > Pseudomonadota > Betaproteobacteria > Burkholderiales > Oxalobacteraceae > Telluria > Telluria sp. LT2P80. The sequence continues at coordinate 119,350 of NZ_JCASIO010000004.1, forward strand.
GCAGGGCGGCCAGCTGGCTGTTGAAGGCCTTCAGCTTTTCCTTGTCGGCGTCCGACAGCTTGGCGCCGGCGCGCTCGAAGTCATTGTTGTAGCGGTCCAGCAGGTAGGCCGATTCGCTGTCGAGCTTCAGGCTGGCGCGCTTGTCGTACAGCGCCTTGATGCGGGCGTACAGCTTGCCGTTCAGGCGGATTGCATCGCTGTGCTGCGACAGCTTCGGCGCGATGTCGCGGCCCAGCGCGATCAGCGTGTCGTTGGTGTAGGAACCCGACAGCGTGCCGAAGGCGGTGCTGACGCGGTTCAGCATGCGGCCCGAGCGCTCCATCGCCACGATGGTGTTCTCGAAGGTTGGCGCAGCCTTGTTGTTGGCGATCTTCTCGATCTCCGCCGCGTGCTGGCGCATCGCTTCGGCGTAGGCCGGGGCGAAATGCTCGTCCTTGATCTTGTCCCAGGCCGGGTAGTTGTATTGCAGGCTGCTCTCTTTGGCGAACGGGTTGCTCGCGTCGAACGGCGCCGCGGCGGTCATGGGTGCGGCAGTCGCCGGCGCAGGCGCGGCCAACGCGACATTGGCAAAGGCAGCGCTGATGGCAGCGGCCAGGATGATATGGGTACGTTTCATGTTCTTGTGCTTTTCACGGTAAGGATTAGGTCCTGCTGGCAGCCGGCGCAGGCCGGCTGCCCCGGCATCAATTCAGGCCACGGCGTTCCAGCAGCGGCTCGATGACCGGATCGCGGCCACGGAAGGCGCGGTACATCTCGACCGCATCGACCGTACCGCCCTTCGACAGCACCATATTGCGGAAGCGGTCGCCGTTCTTGCGTTGCAGGCCGCCGTTTTCCTTGAACCACTCGCCGGCATCGGCGTCGAGGCGCTCGGCCCACAGGTAGCTGTAGTAGCCGGCCGAATAGCCGCCGCCCATCGCGTGCGAGAAGTACGTGCTGCTGTAGCGCGGCGGGACCGGTGCGAAGTCCAGGCCCGCATCCTTGAGTGCCTGCTGCTCGAACGTCTTCACGTCGGTCGGGATGGCCTTGGAGCCAAGCTGGTGCCAGCGCTGGTCGAGCACCGCAGCAGCCAGGTACTCGGTGGTGCGGTAGCCTTCATTGAACTTCTGCGACGCGCGCAGCTTGTCGAGCAGTTCCTTCGGCATCACGGCGCCGGTCTGGTAATGCTTGGCATAGCTGGCCATCACTTCGGGCCAGGCCATCCACATCTCGTAGACCTGCGATGGCAGCTCGACGTAGTCGCGTGGCACGCTGGTGCCCGAGAAGCGCGGGTACTTGACCTTCGAGAACCAGCCGTGGGTTGCGTGGCCAAATTCGTGGAACGTCGTGCGCACTTCGTCCCAGGTCAGCAGGGTCGGCTCGCCTGCGGCCGGCTTGGTCAGGTTCAGGTTGTTGGTGATGACGGGCTTCTTGTCGAGCAGGAAGCTCTGGTCGACCAGCGAACTCATCCATGCGCCGCCGCGCTTGTTCGGGCGCGCATACGGGTCGACCACGAAGATGGCCAGGTGGGCACCGTTTTCTTCGAACACGTCATACACGCGCACATCGGCGTCATAGGTTGGCAGGTCAGTGCGGCGCTTGAAGGTGATGCCCCAGAGTTTGGTCGCAGCGAAGAACGTGCCTTTCTCCAGCACGTTGTCGAATTCGAAGTACGGCTTGAGCTGGTTGGCGTCAAAGGCGTACTTGGCGGTGCGCACCTTGTCGCTGTAGATCGCCCAGTCCTGCGCGGCCAGCTTGAAGCCGCCCTTCTCTGCATCGATCACGGCCTGGATCTCGGCCGCTTCTTTCTTTGCGTTGCGCACGGCCGGCGCGGTCAGGTCGCCCAGCAGCTTGTTGACCGACGTGGTGTTCTTCGCGGTCTGGTCTTCGAGCGAGTAGGCGGCGTAGTTTTCATAGCCCAGCAGCTCGGCGCGTTCGGCGCGCAATTTCGCCAGTTGCAGCACGACGTCGCGGTTGTCGAATTCGCCGCCGCGGCTGCCGCGGATCATCGACGTGGTGAGCAGTTTTTCGCGCGTGGCGCGGTTGGTCAGCACGGCCAGCGGCGCTTGCTGCGTGGTGTTGACAACCGGGATGACGAACTTGCCATCCAGGCCGCGCTTTTTCGCTTCGGCGGCGGCCGCATCGATCGCCTTCTCGGGCAGGCCGGCCAGTTCGGCGCGGGTGTCGACGACGAAGGCCGAGGCGTTGACTTCCTTCAGCACGTTCTGGCTGAACTGGGTCTGCAGTGCGGCCAGCTTGCCGTTGTAGTCCTTCAGCTTGACCTTGTCGGCAGCGGACAGGTTAGCGCCGGCGCGCACGAAGTCCTTGTAGTAGCGCTCGAGCAGGAACGCCGATTCGGCATCCAGGCCAAGCGTGGCGCGCTTGTCGTGCAGCGTCTTGATGCGGGCAAACAGGGCCGGGTTCAGGCGGATCGCGTCGCTGTGGGCGGCGAATTTCGGCGCCAGGTCCTTGTCCAGTGCCTGCAGCGTGTCGTTGGTGTACGAACCGGTCAGCGTGTAGAACACGGCGCGTACGCGGCCCAGCAGCTGGCCCGAACGCTCCATCGCCACGATCGTGTTGTCGAACGTCGGCGCAGCCTTGTTGTTGGCGATCTTGGCGATTTCAGCAGCCTGCTCGCGCATGCCTTCGTCGAACGCCGGCGCGAAGTGCTCGTTCTTGATCTTGTCGAAGGCCGGGTAGCCGTACTGCAGGGTGCTCGGCTTGGCGAACGGATTCGAGGCTGGCAGCGCAGCGCTGGCCGACTTGGAAAACGCGAGGGTGGCAAGGGCAACGCCGGCTGCGATCAGCAGCAGTTTTGGACGGTTCATGGTATCTCTTGTGCGATGGGAGAAAAAGGGTAGGTCAATGGCGCAGCGCGCCGCCTGCACCGCTCGTGACGGCGCAGGCGGCGTGCAGGCATCAGTCGTTCGACGGCGTCGCGGTCAGGCCGCGGCGTTCCAGCAGTGGGCCGATCACCGGATCGCGGCCACGGAAGTTGCGGAACAGGTCCATCGCTTCTTGCGTGCCGCCGCGCGACAGCAGCGTCTTGCGGAAATGGTCGCCGTTCTTGCGCGTCAGGCCACCGCTTTCGGTGAACCACTTGACCGTCTCGGCGTCCAGGCGCTCGCTCCACAGGTAGGCGTAATAGCCGGCCGAATAGCCGCCGCCCATCGAGTGCGAGAAGTACGCGCTGCGGTAGCGCGGCGGCACCGGGGCGTACGCCACGCCTGCATCGGCCAGCGCCTTCGCTTCGAAGCTCAGCACGTCGGTAGGCACCTGGTTTGGCGTGATCTGGTGCCAGCGCTGGTCGAGCAGCGCCGCCGCCAGGTACGCGGTGGTGGTGTAGCCCTGGCCGAACTTCTTCGACGCGACGACCTTGTCCAGCAAGTCCTTCGGCATCGGCGCGCCGGTCTTGTAATGCTTGGCGTAGTTGGCCAGCACTTCAGGCCAGGTCACCCACATTTCGTTGACCTGCGACGGATACTCGACGAAGTCGCGCGGCACGTTCGTGCCCGAGAATTTCGGGTACTTCACGTCCGAGAACATGCCGTGCAGCGCGTGGCCGAATTCGTGGAACGTGGTGACCACTTCGTCGTACGTCAGCAGCGTCGGCTCGCCGGCTGGCGGCTTCGGAATGTTCAGGTGGTTGCCGATGACGGGCTTCTGATTCAGCAGGTGCGACTGGGAAACGTACTCGTTCATCCAGGCGCCGCCCTGCTTGTTGCTGCGTGCGTACGGATCGAAGATGAAGATCGTCAGCAGCTTGCCGTCGACGTCGTACACGTCGAAGGTGCGCACGTCGGGGTCATACGTCGGCAGGTCCTTGCGTTCCTTGAACGTGATGCCGTATTCCTTGGTCGCGGCAAAGAACACGCCATCGACCAGCACGCGGTTCAGTTCAAAATACGGGCGCAGCTGGCTGTCGTCGAAATTGAATTTCTCGGCGCGCACCTTGTCGGCATACAGCGGCCAGTCCCAGCTTGCCACCTCGAATTTGCCGCCGTCTTTATTGATCGCGGCCTGGATCTCGACAGCTTCCTTCTTCGCGTTGTTGACGGCCGGCTTGGCCAGGTCGCCCAGCAGCTTGTTGACAGCGGCCGGATTGCGCGCGGTTTCCAGCTCTTGCGAGTAGGCCGCGAAGTTCGGGTAACCCAGCAGCACGGCGCGTTCGGCGCGCAGCTTGGCCAGGCGCAGCACCTGCTTGGTCGTGTCGAATTCGCCGCTCTTGGTGCCGCGCTCGAGCGAGGCTTTCATCAGGCGCTCGCGCGTGGCGCGGTGCGTCAGCACCGACAGGCCAGGCTGGATCGACGTGTTGACGATCGGGATCGCGAACTTGCCCTTCTGGCCGCGTTTGGTCGCTTCAGCAGCGGCCGCATTGATCTCGGCATCGGACAGGCCCGCCAGTTCAGCGCGGGTATTCACGATCAGGGCGGCGGCATTCGCGCCCTTGAGCACGCGCTGCTGGAAGTCCGACTGCAGCGAAGCGATCTCGCCGTTGTAGGCCTTCAGCTTGGCCTGGTTGGCCGCCGACAGGTTGGCGCCGGCGCGCACGAATTCCTTGTAGTAGCGCTCGAGCAGGTGCGTCGATTCGGCATCCAGGCCGAGCGAAGCGCGCTTGTCGTGCAGCGCCTTGACGCGCGCGAACAGCTTCGCGTTCAGGTGGATTGCATCGGTGTGCGCCGCCAGCTTGGGCGACATCTCGCGATCGACTGCGTCGAGCGTGTCGTTGGTGTTGGCGCCGTGCAGATTGCCGAAGGTCGCGTTTACGCGTGCCAGCAACTGGCCGGATTTTTCCAGCGCCACGATCGTGTTGTCGAACGTCGGCGCCGCCTTGTCATTGGCGATCGCCTCGACTTCGCGCAGTTCTTCGCGCATGCCGGCAGCGAACGCAGGCAGGTAGTGCGCATCCTTGATCTTGTCGAACGCCGGGTATTGCAGCGGCAGGCTGCTGGGCTTGGCGAACGGGTTGGATGCGTCGAGGGCGGGTGCGGCAGGCGCTGCGATGGCGGAACACGCCAGCGCGACGCCGGCTGCCACGATGAGCAGTTGAGGACGGATCATGAGGTCTTTCGCTAACACTGAGGAAGGGCGCTGTCGCCAGTGGCTCGACAGCAGTGCGCTGAAGATCATAGCAGGCTTGCATGGCGCTTGTAACAATTAAAAAGTACCGCAATGTATCAATCCGCGGGTGCTGTATTGACGAAGATTCGTGGCGACCGTGCTAGCATCGGGGCCCCTTTGCCGCCCCCTTTCCATGACCCTTTCTTCCTCTTCCTTCGACGCCATCGTGGTCGGCACCGGCCCGGGCGGGGCCAGCGTCGCGCGTGAACTGGCGCGCGCCGGCAGCCGGGTCCTGCTGCTCGAACAGGGCGGCGCGGCGCCCCTCGCCGGCACGGTCACGCAGATGGCATCGATGGCGGCCGTGCCCGGGCGCGGCGCCTTCATCCACCGCGATGCATCGCTGCTGGTGGCCGGCACGACGCTGGGCGGCAGCTCGGCCGTCAACTTCGCCACTGCGGCCGCGCCGCCGGCGGCCTACTTCGCCGCATTCGGTATCGACCTGGCCCCGAGCCTGGCCGAGCTGCGCGCGGAATTGCCGCTCGCGCCCCTGCCCGATGCGCTGGTCGGCCCGATGGCCACGCGCATCATGACGGCGGCGCATGCGGCCGGCATCGACTGGAAAAAACTCGACAAGATGATCCGGCCGGCGCTGTGCCGCAGCGGTTGCTGGCGCTGCACCTACGGCTGCCCGTTCGGCGCCAAGTGGAGTGCCCGTGATTTCGTCGAACAGGCGGTCGGATTTGGCGCCGTGCTGCAGGCGGCCAGCCGCGTCACGCGCGTGCTGCTGGAGGGAGGCCGGGCCAGCGGTGTCGAGGTGCGGCATGGTGGCCAGCTGCAGACGATCCACGCGCCGCTGGTGATCCTCAGTGGCGGCGGGATCGGCAGCCCGCGCATCCTGCATGCATCAGGGCTGGGGCCGCGCGATGCGCCGTTCTTCAGCGATCCGGTGGTGGCCGTGATGGGCAGCGTGACCGACATCGATGGCGGCGCCGAAGTCCCGATGGCGGCCGGCTGGCACGACCCGGAGGCCGGCATCGCGCTGGCCGACCTGACCTTGCCGCGCCCGATGTACCATGCCTTTGCGACGCAGGTCGGGCGCGTGGACCGCTTGTTCGCACACCGGCGCACCCTGAGCATCATGGTCAAGATTCGTGACGACATCAGCGGGCGCGTCGGACCGCGCTGGGCCGACAAGCGCCTGAGCGCTGGCGACCGCGCGCGCCTGCAAAAGGGCGAACAGATGGCGCGCACGATCCTGCAGGCAGCCGGTGCGCGGCACGTGTTCAAGAGCTGGCATTTCGCGGCGCACCCGGGCGGCAGCGTGCGGATCGGCGCCGGCGTCGACGCCGATCTGCGCACGCGTGCGCCGGGTGTCTATGTGTGCGATGCGTCGGTGATCCCGCAGCCATGGGGCTTGCCGCCGACACTCACCCTGCTGTGCCTGGGCAAGCGCCTGGGGCAGCACCTGGCGCGAGTCGGATGACTCAATAGTGCGGGGGACGTTCGTTGAGTGGCGCCTGGCCGGCGTCGCGCAGGGAGCGCAGGTGGTCGGCCAGCTTGCCGACCATTGCCTCGAGCTCGTCGATGCGGCGCTCCTGGCGGTAGATGGTCTTGTTCAGCTCATCGAGCAGGTCTTCCTGCTGCGAGAGCTTGATTTCAAGATTGACGAAACGTTCTTCCTGGTCCACGGCGCACTCCGGTAAAGCCGGCATTATGCCAGCATGACCGGGTGCGCCGCGCGCCTTGCAGGTCAGGCGTAAGGAATGAAGTCCAGGCCCTTGCCAACCGTCTCGATGACGAGCGCCTGGTTTTCCGGGCTTTCGCTGAACTCGATCACCAGCTGTTCCCGGCCAAGGCGACCGATTTCCGCCGTCCAGTACAGCAGACCGCCGGCATCGGGCTCGCGATTGAGCACGTTGTCGTACAGCTTGTAGATGAATTCTTCGTTGCTTGGCGCGGCGCCATACAGCGTGTCGAATTCGGGCGCTTCCATGAAGCCGGCAGCGATCGTGGTCAGCAGCGTGCCGTTATCGAGGTGCTTGGTCCAGAAGCCCAGGCCACCTTCGTCCGACTCGCGGCCCATGATGGCCTGGTAGAGGCGGAAGATCTTGGCCGAATTGTCGTCGATCGCCTTCCAGCCATCGTTGAACTGGATGCGCTCGACGTTGAACAGGCCGTCGACTTCGCCATTGGCGCCCGTCACCGAGTAACCCCAGGTTTCCTTCTTGACGGCGAAGTCGGCGCGTGCGCCGCCAAACACCACGGTATCGATGCCGACGCCCGCGTCCACGGCAGTGCTGCCCGCATTCATGACGATGGTGTCCGCGTTCGCGGTGCCGGCCTGGTAGCCTGGGTGCGAGATCGATACGGCGGCCGTGACCTGGCCGGCGCGCGCATTGCCGGCCAGGTCCAGCGACGTCACGATCACGTTGTAGTTACCGTTTGGCAGCGGTTGCGACGTCAGCGACCATGCGCCATTCGCGCCGACCACGGCGGTGCCGATCTTGGTGAAGTCGCCGTCGCGGTACAGTTCGATCGTGGTGCCGGCTTCGCCGTTGCCGCTGAAGACCGGCTTGTTGCCGCCTGCTGCCATGGCAATATTCACGGTCGGGATCGTCGGCGGGGTGGCGTCGATGTGGAACGTGACGCCGCTGCTGCCCGTCGAGACGTTGCCGGCCGCATCGGTGGCGGTGGCGTAGGCGCGGTAGTTCAGGCCATCGGCCAGCGCCACGGTCGAACGGGCACTCCACAGGCCATTCGCGTCCGCCGTGGCGGTGGCAATGACCTTCTCGTTGAGATAGACCTTGACCGTCGCATTCGCTTCCGCCGTGCCATTCATGCCCGGCTGGCTGCCACGCGCATACAGGTAGCCATTCTGCGTCACGGCCATCACTGGCGGCGGTGGCGCCACAGTATCGGTCGCCACGTTGGCGCGCTCGACACGCATGTCGGCAAACTGCAGCCATTCGACATTGCGCAGCGTATCGGTGCCATCGGCCCCCGTCACCGCCAGCGCGCCATCGGCCAGTGTGGAAAATGCATACCCACCGCGGTTGCCATTGAAAATTACCGTGTCCATGCCTTCCCCGCCGTCAATCATGTCGTTCCCTCCGTTGCCCTGCAATGTGTCGTTGAATTGGGTGCCGGTCAGGACATCGTCCTTGTAGCTGCCCGTCAGATAGCGTGCGCCCGTCGTGCTGTTGATGCCGAGCTCGCCGCGCAGGCCATCGCCGCCATACAGCCAGTTCAGTGCCGCGATGTCGTAGGGCTGGTAAGTGCTGTGCCAGCCGCCGGCGCTGGTGTACGACATGATCGTATTGCTCGTGTTGTCTTCGCTGTCGGGCAGCACGGCCAGGTTGTCATCACCGGGTTCCGGGAACGGGTGCTTCAGGCCAAGGGCATGGCCCAGTTCGTGCAGCAGGGTCTCGTAACCCTGACCGCCGACCGTCAGGTCCTGGGTCATCGCGCGCCACTCGGTGTTGTCCAGGTAGACGTAGGCATTGGCGTTGTACGCGGTCAGCGTGGTCTCGGTGCCGCTACGCTGCGACAACCAGCTGTTCAGGCCCGTCGTGTAGGCGCCATCCAGGTTTAGATTGGCCAGATGAAACTGGGCGCTCGCGCCGGACATCGTTTCCTGAAACTGGATCCCCGTCACTTGCTGCAGATAATTGAACGCCGTCCGTGCATTGGCTTGCTGGGAGACGCTGAACGTTTCCTGGCCCGTCCGGCCGCTTTCATTGCCCGAAGTGGTCGAGAACGTGTAGAACAGCAAGTTGGCGTTGTTATTGCTGAGAAAGTTCCAGTCGGGTCCCTTGTCCAGCAAGGCGTCGATATGGTTCAGTCCGGTAAGCGGGGTGACGGTAATGTCGGAAGGAGTTGCCATGAATCAGTCAATAATCGTTGCAGCAAGGTAAATGCCGTGGGAATTTAGATATCAAAATCTCGTTATTCCGGCAAGTATTTCTTGCTCGACACTTGAAGTCAAATAGCATTTCAATCGTGCGCACGACTTGCCGATCCATCAAGGCTTGCGCACAACGGTTTACTCCGGAACCGGCCTCGGCGTTGCCAACAAGGCTTTCAAACTTGCCAATCTTGCCTTTGGACTCAGGATTTCCGATTCCATCGGCGCGGCCTCGCCAACGTCCAGCGCCATTTCCTTGATGAAGCGCGACGGGTCGCAATTGACCAGCTCGCCTGCGCGTTTGCGCCGCTTGCACCAGCTCACGTGCAGCGTGCGCTGGGCGCGCGTGATGCCCACGTACATCAGGCGCCGCTCTTCCTGGATACGCGCCGAGATCGTTTCGATGGAGGCGTCCGGGTCGCCCTTGTGCGGCAGGATGCCCTCTTCCACGCCGACCAGGTACACGTGCGGATACTCCAGCCCTTTTGACGCGTGCAGCGTCGACATGCGCACGGCATCCTGCTCCTCGTCCTGGCCTTCGAGCATCGACATCAGCGCCACCATCTGCGTCAGTTCGAGCAGGTTCTTTTCTTCGCCATCGCGGTCACGTCCGCCACGGCCGCGGTCTTTGAGCCAATTGGTAAATTCAAGCACGTTCTGCCACTTGGCCTGGGCTGCGCGGTCGTCGAAGCCCTCGTACAGGTAATGCTCGTAATTCATTTCCTTCATCATGTCGTCGAGCACCTCGGCCGCATGGTCGCCGGCGCCCAGCGGGCCGGGCCGCGTCGCGCGGTCTTCCAGCTCGCTGATGAAGTGGCAAAAGTTGCGCACCGATCCCAGTTGCCGCTCGGCCAGCTTGGCCTCGATGCCGCCCTTGCGCGCTGCCTCGAACAGCGAACAATTCCACTGCTTCGAGAATTCGCCCAGCACTTCCAGCGTGGCCATGCCGACACCGCGTTTGGGCGTCGTGATGGCGCGGATGAAGGCCGGGTCGTCGTCCTGGTTGGCGATCAGACGCAGGTAGGCAATGATGTCCTTGATCTCGGCCTTGTCGAAGAAACTCTGGCCGCCCGACATCGTGTACGGGATGCGCTCCTTGCGCAGCGCCTGCTCCATCACGCGCGCCTGGTGGTTGCCGCGGTACAGGATGGCGAAATCGGACCAGTTGTTCTTGCGCTGAAAGTGCTCGGACGAAATCAGCATCGCGATCTGGTCGGCTTCCTGGTCGTCGTTCTGCATGCCCATCACCTTGATCGGCTCGCCCAGGCCGTGCTCGGACCAGAGCGACTTCTCGAAGATTTTCGGGTTGTTGCCGATCACGGCATTGGCTGCCTGCAGGATGCGGGTAGTGGAGCGGTAGTTCTGCTCGAGCTTGATCACGCGCAGGTCGGGGAAATCGACCTGCAGCGTTTTCAGGTTCTCGACCGAGGCGCCACGCCAGGCATAGATCGCCTGGTCATCGTCGCCCACGGCGGTAAACATCGGCTTCTTGCCCAGGCCCGTCACCAGGAGCTTGACCAGCTCGTACTGGCAGGTATTGGTGTCCTGGTATTCGTCCATCAACAGGTAGCGCAGGCGGCGCTGCCAGCGGTCGCGGATCGGCTCGTTGTTGCGGAACAGTTCCACCGGCAAGCGGATCAGGTCGTCGAAGTCGACCGCCTGGTAGGCCTGCAGCGTGGCCACATAGCTGCGGTACACGCGCCCGGCCTGGGCCTCGTCTTCATCGCGCGCGGCCTTGATCGCGTCTTCCGGGTCGACCAGGCCGTTCTTCCACAGCGAAATCGTGTTCTGGATGCGGCGGATTTCCTGTTTGTCGGTACTCAGCGCCAGGTCGGACACGATCGTGTAGCAGTCGTCGCTGTCCATGATCGAAAACTTGTCTTTCAGCCCCACGCCAGCCGCTTCCTGGCGCAGGATGCGCACGCCCAGCGAGTGGAACGTCGACACGGTCAGTTGCTTGGCCTGCTTCGGCTGCTTGAGCAGCTTGGCGATGCGCTCCTGCATCTCGAGCGCCGCCTTGTTGGTAAAGGTCAGGGCGGCAATCGTGCGTGGATCGTAGCCGCAGTGCTCGATCATGTAGGCGATCTTCTGCGTGATCACGCGCGTCTTGCCGGACCCGGCGCCAGCGAGCACCAGGCAAGGGCCGTCCAGATACAGCGCGGCTTCGCTCTGCGGCCCGTTGAGGCCGAACTTTGGTGCGTTTGACATGGGGAAGTTTTCGGTGGGACAGAGAGCGATTGTAACAATCTGGCGGGCGCAGCGGGCGATGGCGCGTTGCAGGCCAGGCCGGATTGCAACAAGCCGCTGTCCGGCTTTGCTGCCCGGCATCCTCCTGCGAGTCAGCCGGGGATCGGGTACCATGCGACCTTTGCCAGCGAGACGCCAAACGCGACGCTGCAGCCCCATTTTTCTGGAAATCTGCCCTATGAAATTCGAACATCTCGTCGAAATCAACGATCCGATGAACCCGCTGCTCGACACGCTCACCCGCGAGCAGCTCTGGCACGGCCTGGTGCTGCGCGCCGAGCAGCCAAAATTGTTCATTCCGCACCTGGACGCCTGCGACATCCTCGAGCGCGACGCCGGCGTCATGCGCCGCCGCCTGACGTTCGGTCCGCTGGTGATCGAAGACAAGGTCACCCTGACCCCGCTGCAGGAAGTGCATTACGACGTGCCGGCCCAGGGCGACATCGCCGCCTCGACGCTGCGCATGGTGATCGAGGCGCCCACCAGCGCCATGCTGCTGGTGCGCTTCTGCTACGACGACGGCATGGGCGAACACGTCGACCAGGCCAATGCGATGTACGACGAATTCAAGAAGTCGGCGTACGAAGAAGCCGACATCGACACCGTGCGTGTCCTGCGCCAGCTGGCCGGCCAGGGCAAGCTGGCCACCACACTGCTCAACTGATCCGGCGGTCCGGCGATCCGGCGGCGCGGTCTACAGACCCGGCTGGGAGTCGGCTGCGAGGGTGCTGCTCTCGCCCTGCGCCAGGTTGGTGGCCAGGTCGCGCAGTGCAGTGCGTACGCCTTCTTCGATGACCGGATGGTAGAACGGCATCTCCAGCATCTGGTCGACCGTCATGCGCATCTGGCATGCCCATGACAGCAGGTGGGCCAGGTGTTCGGCGCGCGGCGCGATCATCTCGGCGCCCAGGAACAGGCGCGAGCCGTACTCGGCATACACCCGCAGCATCCCCTTGTTCTGCAACATGACGCGGCTGCGGCCCTGGTTCTCGAACGACACGCTGCCCATCGCGAACTTGGGTTGGCCGCTCGCGCACAGGGCCCGGTAACTCTTGCCCAGCGTGGCGATATTCGGCTCGGTGAACGCCACCGCGATCGGCGTGCGGCGCAGGCCCGGGCGCACGTCGGGGTAACGGCCCGCATTGTCGCCGGCGATCTTGCCGTGATCGGCCGCGTCGTGCAGCAGCGGGCGCTCATTGTTGGCGTCGCCCGCGATGAAAATCGGACTGGTGCCGCACTGCATCGTGCGCACGTCGAAGGTCGGGATGCCGTCGGCGCCCCGCTCCAGGCCAGTCAGCTCGAGGCCCAGGTCATGCACGTTCGGCGTGCGCCCGGCCGCCATCAGCACGTACTGGAAGCGTTCGCTGCTTTCCTTGCCCAGCGCGTCGCGCACGCGCAGGACGACCTCGTCGCCCTCCTGCACCGCACCCATGATTTCGCTCTGGAACGCGATGTCGACTTCCTCGCCCAGCACGCGCGCAGCGCAGCGCAGTACTTCGGGGTCGCTGATGTTGGCGATGGAGCCGCCGCGCGCGTAGAAACGCACACGCACGCCGAGGCGGCTCAGCGCCTGACCCAGTTCGAGGCCGATCACGCCGGTGCCGATCACGGCCACCGAAGCGGGCAGGTCGTTCCAGTAGAACACGTCGTCGCTGGTGACGATGCCGGGACCGACGTTCTCGAGCTGCGGCAGGCGCAGCGGCGTCGAACCGGTGGCGATGACGACGCGCCCGGCGTGGATCTCGGTATGGTCGTCGACTTGCAGCGTGCACGGGCCGGTAAACCGCGCGTGGCCTTGCAGGCGGTCCTGGACGGGGATGGCTTCCACGGCCTCGAGCACGAAACCGACGAAGCGGTCGCGTTCGCGCTGGACGCGCGCCATCACGGCCGGGCCATCGATCCGCACCTCGCCGGCATGCACGCCGAACGGACCGGACGTGTGCAGCGCATGCGCCGCCTCTGCCGCGGCAATCAGGAGCTTGCTTGGCATGCAGCCGACCCGGGCGCAGGTGGTGCCGTAATGCGCACCCTCGATGACTACGGTGCGCGCGCCCTGCGCCCTGGCGGCACGATAGGCCGTCATGCCGGCGGTGCCCGTGCCGATGACGGCAACATCCACGTTCAGTTGTTTCATGGTGCTCTTTCGCTGTTGACAGGCAAAACCATACGCTATTTCACGCCACTGGGGGCAGCACGAACCGATTCAGGATGCCATTGAGCACCAGGGTTTTTCACATCCATGCTAAGTATATGTCGATAAATATTACATACTTTGAGTTAACAATTTTACTTCGGAAATTTTAGGTATAAGAATCAACTACCTACAATGATCTGTAAATACGGCACGATACTTGCTGCTCCTTCAGGTTCACCCACCAAGGAGATCCCATGTCACTTGCTTCCTTCAGCAAACTGCTTGTTAGCCTGTCGCTGTTCGCTTGCGCTTCCGTGTTCGCCGCGCCGCTGGTTGTAAATGTTGCCGGAATCCAGAGCCAGGGTGAGATCGGCGATTCCGGCAATACCGTATTGACGTATAACGTTGGCGCCAATTCGGTCATTACCAGCGTCGCCTACTCGTTCAATCTGACGGCGTTCTCGCCGAGCTGGCTCACCGAAATCGGCCTGGCGTTCACCGATTCGGACAGCCTTGACGGCGTCGCCTTCAACCCGGGTCTCGGCAATAACAGTCCTGGCACTGCGAGCTACGCCGGCTTTGGCGATCTGGTCGACCTTGGCCTGGATTTCGCGGTCGGCACCGACGGCATCCTGCGCCTGGAATTCTATGAAGACTTTGATGACTTCGCTGGCGTCGATGGCGTCTGGAACTTCGGCACCATCACGTTTGGCATCGAACCCGTCAACGTGGAAGTGCCGGAACCGGCCAGCGGCCTGCTGCTGGGCGCAGGCCTGGCCATGATGGGCTACGCAAACCGTCGCCGCCAGGCGGCGCGCAAGGCTGCCAGCGCGGCTTAAATATCGAGCGGGTCGACTTCAAGCGACCACTTCACGCGGGCCTTCATGGCCCGCAACGCTTCCATCCACTCGCGCAGGAATGCCTGCAAGGCCGGGCGCGAGCTGGACTCCACCAGCAGCTGGGCGCGGTCCATATTGTGCACGCGCGTCATCGTCATCGGGATCGGGTCGTTGATCAGGATCCCATCGTGCGCCAGGCAGTCGCGCGCGCTTTCCAGAAACGCAATCGCGATCGGCAGCTCGCGCGCTTCGGCCCGCAGCAAGGCCTGGTACATGTACGGCGGCAGGCCCGCTTCGCGCCGTTCATCGAGCAACTGGCCGGCAAAGCGCTCGTAATCGTGGCGCATCACCGCGCCGTACAGCGGATGCTGCACGTAGCGCGTCTGCACCAGCACCTCGGACGGCGCGCCGGCCCGCCCTGCCCGCCCCGCCACCTGCATCAGCTGCGCGAACAGGCGCTCGCTGGCGCGGTAGTCCTGCGAGAACAGCGCCGTATCCGGGTTCAGGATGCCCACCAGCGTGAGCTTCTTGAAGTCGTGGCCCTTGGCGACCATCTGGGTGCCGATCAGGATATCGACCTCGCCCCGGTGCACGCTGTCGAACGCCGCCTGCGCGCTGCCCTTCAGGCGCGTGGAGTCGGCATCGATGCGCAGGATGCGCGCCTCGGGGAACATCGCCCGCAAACCCTCTTCGACACGCTGCGTGCCGCGTCCCAGCGGCTGGATGTCGACGTTGCCGCAGGTGGGGCACGAACGCGGGATGCGCAGCTCCAGGCTGCAGTGGTGGCAGCGCAGCCGGTTCTCGGGCTTGTGCAGCACCATGAAGGCGGTGCAGCGCGTGCAGTCGCTGATCCAGCCGCAGGCGTCGCAGGAGATCACCGGGGCGTAGCCGCGCCGATTCAAAAACAGCAGTGATTGCTCACCGCGCTCCAGACGCAGGCGCAGCGCCGCGACCATCTCGGCGGTGAGGCCGTCGCGCCCGCGGTCGCGCTCCATGTCGATCAGACGCACGCGCGGCAGCACCGCATCCTGCACGGCGCGCTCGCGCAGGTCGAGCCGCGTGTAGCGCCCCGAGCGCGCGTGGTGCCACGATTCGAGCGACGGCGTGGCCGAGCCGAGCACGATCGGAATCCCCAGCTGGTGCGCGCGCCAGACGGCCAGGTCGCGCGCCGAATAGCGCAGGCCTTCCTGCTGCTTGTACGACGGGTCGTGCTCTTCGTCGATCACGATCAGTTGCAAGTGCGGCAGCGACGCCAGCAGCGACAGCCGCGTGCCGAGCACGATGCGCGCCTGGCCCAGGTGCGCGGCCAGCCAGTGCAGCATGCGCTCGCCTTCGGACAGGCTGCTGTGCAGCGTAGCGAGCATCATGCCCGGGAAGCGCGCCCGGATATTGCCTTCGAGCTGCGGCGTGAGGTTGATCTCGGGAACCATGATCAGGATCTGCGCCTGCGGATCGCGCGCCAGGACCTGGGCACAGGCTTGCAGATAGACCTCGGTCTTGCCGCTGCCCGTGACGCCCCACAACAGGAACGGTTTGAAACCGGTGGCGCCGCCGATGGCGTCGGCCGCCTCCTGCTGCGCCGTGTTCAGCACCGGCATGCCCACGGCAGTGGCGTCCTGCCCGGCGTCGAGCTTGGCCAGCTTTTTCAGCGCGCGCCCCAGCGCCACCGTTTTCGGCACCCGCAGGTTCTTCGGCAAGCCGGGCAACGCGACTTCGCCGAGCGGGCGCTGGTAGTACTCGGCGGCAAACCGCGCCAGCGCGAGCCAGCGCGCGGACAGCGGCGCCAGCTCGCTGCGCACGGCCAGCGCATCCTTGAGTTTTTCGGGCGGCACGTCGCTGGTGAACTTGACCGCGACGATCAGGGCCATCACCTCGCGCCGCGCAAACGACACCAGCGCCAGCTGGCCGGGCAGCGGCTCGTCGCCCGGCTGGCAGGGCCAGCGGTAGTCGAAACTGCTGTTGAGCGGCGTATCGATCACGACTTCGAGGAAACAGTGCGGTGTGACCGGTGCTTGGTTGCTGGTTGACAATCTGGACCCTGTGCAAATCTGTGGAGAACTTTGTGAATAGCCGGGGACTTGACCCCATCAAAGGTTTACGTTAGATCAAGTCTGGAACGATAATTCCCCAATTCAAGACAATTTTAGTCTTTGTAATCAATGACTTGAAAAACCGTGCGAAAACCTGTTTACAACCTTGACCCCATTCGGTCGCTTGTGCATAACTCTGCAATTTTCCGTGGAAAACTCGCTGCGTTGCGTCATACAGTTAAGGCAATACATGAAGTTTCACGCTAAGTCCCGGTAAACCAAGTACTTTTCCCCACGCTGGCAGCGCCTGTTGATAACTTTGTGAACAAGGCCCCGAATCGCGCTGAATTCTCTTGAACAACGTTCATAAGCAAGACAGCCAGATTGCATAACGTCGGTAAAAAACGCTTATGAATCATTTACTTACGAGTAAACGTGAAAAGCCGAGATGTCCACAGGAAGGTTTATCGGATTTGCGGAAGTTGTGAACAAGTGATGATGTTGGCTTGCAATCGTGCTCTCGCGAAACGAGTGCAAGCCATGACGGGATTACTGAGCGCGCTGCTTGCGGCTGAAGCTGTGCACCGCCTCGACCATCGCAGTGACCGATTCCGGCGGGGTAAATTGCGAGATGCCATGGCCCAGGTTGAACACGTGACCGTGGCCATTCGATGGCGTGCCATAGGCCGTCAGCGAGCGCTCGACTTCCGCTGCGATCTGCTCCGGGGCGGCAAACAGGATCGCCGGGTCGAGGTTGCCCTGCAGCGCCACGCGGTCGCCGACCAGCGCACGGGCAGTGCCCAGATTCACGGTCCAGTCCAGCCCCAGCGCATCGGCGCCGATATCGGCCATCTGGTCGAGCCAGATGCCGCCACCCTTGGTGAACACGACGGCCGGGATGCGCACGCCATCCTTTTCGCGCTGCAGGCCGGCCAGGATCTGCTGCATGTATTGCAGCGAGAAGGTCTGGTAGGCGCCATCGGCCAGCGCCCCGCCCCACGAATCGAAGATCATCACGGCTTGCGCGCCGGCGTCGATCTGCGCGTTCAGGTAGGCGGTGACGGCCTTGGCATTGATGTCGAGGATGCGGTGCATCAGGTCCGGCCGGCTGTACAGCATCTTTTTGACCGTGTGGAACTCGCGCGAACCGGCGCCTTCGACCATATAGCAGGCCAGCGTCCACGGGCTGCCCGAGAAACCGATCAGCGGCACGCGGCCATTGATGGCACCGCGGATCTGCGTGACGGCCTTGAACACGTAATCGAGCGAGGCCATGTCGGGCACTTCCAGCGCATGGACCTGCTCTTCGGTGCGCAGCGGACGCTCGAACTTCGGCCCCTCGCCATCGGCGAAATACAGGCCCAGGCCCATCGCGTCAGGAACGGTCAGGATGTCCGAGAACAGGATCGACGCGTCCAGCGGGAAGCGGTCGAGCGGCTGCAGCGTGACTTCGGTGGCGTAATCGGGATTTTTTGCCAGGCCCAGGAACGAGCCGGCGCGCGCGCGGGTGGCGCGGTATTCCGGCAGATAGCGGCCCGCCTGGCGCATCAGCCAGACCGGGGTATAGTCGGTCGGCTGGCGCAGCAGCGCACGCAGGAAGGTGTCGTTCTGGAGCGGGGCAAATTGTGGCATGGGTGGCATCGGTTTGATAGGCAGACGCCTATTATCGCATTCTTGGGGGCGCACTATAATGCTCGTCCACCCTTCGAAAAAGCCCCTCTATGACCGTTGCCACCAGCAAACAAGCCACGCCATGCGGCGCCTGGACTTCCCCGATCACTGCTGCCGTCGTTGCTGCCGGCGCCGTGCCACTGGCGCAGCCGATGCCCGACGGCGCCGCCATCGGCTGGCTCGAGGGACGCACCAGCGAAGGCGGGCGGATGACGCTGATGGTGCACGATGCCGACGGCACGCGCGAGCTGACGCCGGCGCCGTTCAACGTGCGCAGCCGCGTGCATGAATACGGTGGCGGCGCGTACCTGCTGAGCGGCGGCGGCGCCTGGTTCTCGCACCATGCGGACAATCGCCTGTACCGGGTCGAGAACGATGGACAGCCGGTCGCCGTCACGGCCGCCGACACCGGCCACCGCTTCGCCGACTTCGTACTCGACGCCGGGCGACGTCGCTTGGTGGCGGTGCGCGAAGACCATTCGCTGGGCGCGACCTACCCCGTCAACACGCTGTGCGCGGTAGGCTTCGATGGCGCCGAGACCGTGCTGGTCGACGGCAGCGACTTCTACGCCGCGCCGCGCCTGTCGCCCGATGGGCGCCAGCTGGCCTGGCTGTGCTGGGAGCTGCCGCACATGCCGTGGGAAGGCACGGCACTGTGGCTGGGCGACGTGGCCGCCGATGGGGCGATCGTCAACCGGCGCCTGATCGCCGGCGGGGCGGATGAAGCGATCTGCCAGCCCGAATGGTCGCCTGGCGGCGTGCTGCACTTCGTGTCCGATCGCAGCGGCTGGTGGAATCTGTACCGTTACGCCGCTGACGTTGTCGACGCCCTGTGCGAACGCGCGGCCGAATTCGGCGTCCCGCAGTGGAACTTTGGCGGGTCGCAGTACGCTTTCCGCTCGGAAGAACAGATCGTCTGCGCGTATATCGAGGCGGGCGTGAGCCACCTGGGCATCGTCTCCACCCACGACGGCAGCCTGACGCCGCTGGAAACGCCGTATGAAGACATCCGCGACGTGAAAATCAGCGGCGACATCGTTACGCTGCTGGGCGGCGCGCCGACCATTGCACCCGAACTGGCCCGCATCGACCTGGCCGGCGCACCGCTTGAAGTGCTGGCGCACTCGATCCCGCAACTGCCGGCCACGTCGTACCTGGCCGTGCCGCTGGCGATCAGCTATCCAAGCGCGAACGGCCGCACCGCGTACGCGTTCTACTACGCACCGGCCAATCCCGACCATGCGCCGTTGCCGGATGAACTGCCACCGCTGATCGTGATCGGCCACGGCGGCCCGACCAGCATGGCGACCAGCACGCTCAAGCTCTCCACCCAATACTGGACCAGCCGCGGTTTCGCGGTGCTGGACGTGAACTATGGCGGCAGCACCGGCTTCGGGCGCGATTACCGCAACCTGCTCCAGCACCAGTGGGGCGTGGTCGATGTCGAGGATTGCGTGGCCGGTGCACGCCACCTGGCGGCCATCGGGGCGGTCGACCCGGAACGCCTGCTCATTCGCGGCAGCAGCGCCGGCGGCCTGACGGTACTGTCGGCACTGGCCTTCCACGACGTGTTCAAGGCCGGCGCCAGCTATTACGGCGTGTCCGACCTGGCCGGGCTGGATGCGGATTCGCACAAGTTCGAGTCGCGCTACAACGCCTACCTGACCGCGCCGCCCGAGCGCGCCCAGGCCGTGTACCGCGAACGCTCGCCGATCCACCACAGCGACAAATTGCGCAGCCCGATGATCTTCTTCCAGGGCCTGGACGACAAGGTCGTGCCGCCGCAGCAGTCCGAAAGCATGGTCGACGCGCTGCGCGCGCAAAAGCTGCCGGTGGCCTACCTGACGCTCGAAGGCGAAGGCCATGGCTTCCGCAAGGCCGACAGCGTGGTGCGCACGCTCGAAGCCGAGCTGTATTTCTACCTGCGCGTGTTCGGCATTGCCGTGCCAGCCGACCTGCCCGCGATCGAGATCGAGAATCTCGACGCATGAAGGGTGGCCTGCTGCTTGATGACGTGCGGGCGCAGCTGGCCGCCTGCAGCGCCGAAGAACACGCGATCCTGACGCTGCTGGCGATCGCCGGCGAGCCGATGGGCCGCCAGCGCATCCTCGAACACATGCGGGCGCTCAATGCCCCGCTGCCGGCCGCGCAGTGGGCCGACGAACTGGCGCGCCTGAAAGGCGAAGGCCTGCTGGTCGACGCGAACGAACGCGGGCTGGCGCTGGCCCCGGTGGCCAGCTGGCCCGTGCTCGACTTTGCCCTCGACAGTGGTTTGTTCGATGTGGTGGCCGGTGCGTATGGCGCGGTATCGACCGTGCGCCGCGACTGGCAGGGCCACCTGATGCTGCGCAGCTACCGCCAGGGCCTGGCCCTGCTGCGCATCGCGCTGCTGACGCGGCAGGACATCGACGTCGTCACGCCGCTGCTCGACGCCTGCCTGGCCTGCCATGAAGCGAGCTACCTGCATCCGCTGGTCGACGTCTGCGCGCGCCCGTTCACGCCGGCGCTGATCGAGCGCATCCACCCGCGCCTGCTTGAGACCGTGCTGCACGTGCTGGTCGTGCATGTGCGCAGCGAGCCGGCGCTGGCCCCGGCGGTGCGCGCCTGCGCTGAGAGCTACATCACGCGCAGCAGCCCGGAAAGCCTGCTGCGCCGCGCGCTGGGCGAGCACTACATCCTGTGCAGCCGCCTGGACGATGCGCTTGAGCTGGTGGCCGAGATGACCGATTCACCGGGCCTGTTCCTGCGCAGCGTCGTGCAGCTCTTGCGCGACGATGTGGACGGCGGCCTGGCGGGCGTCGAAGCGGCCCTGAAGCAGTTGCGGCGTGAGACCGGCAAGCGCAAGGCCACCTTCAGCGGCCACTGCGCGCACATTGCGGTCGCCGCCCTGTTGCGCAGCACCGAACCGGCGCACCGCAAGCTGGCCGATGCCTGGCTCGAGATCGAAACCCGCGCCGTGCAGCGGCCCGACAACGCAGTCTGGTTCCAGCTCGGCATGCTGCACGAAATCCGGCGCGGCACCGTCGACGCCGGGCTGTTTGCCACCCGCAGCTGGGAACTGTCGCTGGAACCGACCGTATTCCGCGCGCTGATCCATTACTGGCTGGCGCTGCCCGCATTGAACAGCCAGCGGGCGCGCCTGGAAGACATGCTGGCGCAATCCGAGCTGGCCGGGTTCGACCTGTGGTCGGCGCAGCTGGCCGGCGTGCTGGCGCAGATGGGCCAGGCCGATTATCTGATTCACGAGGCGCGCGCGGGCGAACTGCGCCAGCGCCACCGCTTGCCCGACATGGCGCTCTGGTTCACGCGCGAAGAGCCGTGGGAGCGCCAGCTCAACGCGCTGATCAACCTGCAGCCCGCCCTCACGGTGGAGCAGGTCAAGGAATCGCGACTGGTCTGGCTGATCCGCCACGACCCGCACCTGGGCGTGCAGGAAATCGAGCCGCGCGAGCAGAAGCGCGATGCGCAAGGCGCCTGGAGCCGCGGCCGCGCGCTGGGCCTGAAACGCCTGGCCGAAGAAGGCGCGCAGCTCGAGTTCCTCACCGCGCAGGACCTGCAGGCGATCAATGCGATTGCCGGGCGCCGTTACTACGCCGGCAGCGGCATCCGCTTCGAGCTCGAAGTGCACAAGGCGCTGGCCGCGCTGGTCGGCCACCCGCTGCTGTTCTGGATGGCCTCGCCCGGCACGCGCGTCGAACTGCTGCCGGGCGAGCCGGAACTGCTGGTGAAAAAACAGGGCGACAAGGTGTCGATTGCGCTGCACCCGCCGATCGACAACGAAGACGGCGACGTGGTCATCACGCTCGAGACGCCCACGCGCCTGCGCCTGGTGCGCATCAATGACGAACACCGCCGCATCGCCGCCATCGTCGGCGCCGGGCTGGACGTGCCGCTGTCGGCCGAGCGGCGCGTGCTGCGCGCCATCGGCGCGGTGGCGTCCAGCGTCACCGTGCAGTCGGACATTGGCGCGAGCAGCGCCGACATCGACACCGTGCCGGCCGACGCGCGCATGCACATTCACCTTCGGCCCTACCAGCAGGGTTTGCGCATGCAGTTGCTGGTGCGCCCGCTGCCCGGCGGCGCCCACTATGGCCCCGGCGAAGGCGCGGCCAGCGTGATCGCCGATGTCGACGGCATCCGCACCGAAGCGCAGCGCGACATGAACGCCGAGCGCGAGGCCGAACGTCAGCTCGTCGGTGCCTGCCTCGTGCTCGAACAGGGCGAGCAGGAACACGGCGAATGGCTGCTCGGGCAGCCGATGCTGGCACTCGAACTGGTTGAAGAACTCAGGGCATTGGACCCGGCCTCGATCGTCGTGGCCTGGCCCGAGGGCGAATCGTTCCGCGTCACCAAAAAAGCGACCTCGAAATCGGTGCGGGTCCAGATCCGGCGCGAGCGCGACTGGTTTGCTGCCAGCGGCGATATCGTCATCGACGAAGGCCGCGTGATGAGCCTGCGCACGCTGCTGGAAAAGCTGCGCGAGAGCGGCAGCCGGTTTGTCGCGCTGGGCGAGAACGATTACCTGGCCCTGTCCGACGAACTGCACCGGCGCCTGATGGAGCTGGGCGCGTATGGCGAACTGCATGGTGACGGCATCCGCACCCACGCGCTGGCCAGCTTCGCGCTGGGCGAACTGGCGAGCGAGGCCGGCAGCGTCGACGGGGACAAGGCCTGGCAGGCGCACCTGACGCGCATGGCCGACAGCGCCGCCTTCACGCCCACGCTGCCCTCGACCTTGCAGGCCGAGTTGCGCGACTATCAGCTCGACGGCTTCGAGTGGCTGGCACGCCTGGCCCACTGGGGCGTGGGCGCCTGCCTGGCCGACGACATGGGCCTGGGTAAAACGCTGCAGGCGCTGGCGCTGCTGCTCACGCGCGCCAAGGACGGCCCGGCGCTGGTGGTCGCGCCGACGACCGTGTGCCTGAACTGGATCGACGAAGCGGCGCGCTTTGCGCCGACCCTGAACCTGAAACTGTTCGGCCCCGGCGAGCGCGCCGCAACCGTGGACGATGCCGGGCCATTCGACGTCGTCATCGTCAGCTACGGCCTGCTGCAGCAGGAGGCGGCGCGCTTCAAGGGCCGCCGCTGGCACAGCATCGTGCTGGACGAGGCACAGGCGATCAAGAATATGCACACCAAGCGCTCGCAGGCCGTGATGGCGCTGCAGGGCGACTTCCGGATGGCGGCCACCGGCACGCCGCTGGAAAACCACCTGGGCGAGTTGTGGAACCTGTTCCGCTTCATCAATCCGGGTTTGTTGGGCAGCGCCGAGCAGTTCCAGCTGCGCTTTGCCGGCCCCATTGAAAAAGCCCAGTCCGAGAAAGTGAAGGACCGGCGGGCCGAAGTCGCCGCCCGCGCGCGCCTGCGGCGCCTGACCGCGCCGTTCATCCTGCGGCGCACGAAGGCGCAGGTGCTGGCCGAACTGCCGCCGCGCACCGAGATCGTGATCCCGGTCGAACTGAGCGCCGAGGAAAGCGCGCTGTACGAATCGTTGCGGCGCCAGGCGCTCGACAAGCTGGCTGCACTGGAAGCGCCGGAAGGTCAGAAGTCGATCGAGATCCTGGCCGAGATGATGCGGCTGCGCCGCGCCTGCTGCAATCCCGAGCTGGTCGCGCCTGGCGCCGGCATCATCAGCAGCAAGCTGGCCGCATTCGCGCGCCTCACGGCCGACCTGATCGAGAACCGCCACAAGGTGCTGGTGTTCAGCCAGTTTGTTGATCACCTGAGCCTGATCCGCCAATATCTCGACGCGCAGGGCGTGCGCTACCAGTACCTCGACGGGTCCACGCCGATGCAGGAGCGCAAGAAGCGGGTCGACGCGTTCCAGGCCGGCGACGGCGACATGTTCCTGATCAGCCTGAAGGCGGGCGGCGTGGGCATCAACCTGACAGCGGCCGACTACGTGATCCACATGGACCCGTGGTGGAACCCGGCGGTGGAAGACCAGGCCTCGGACCGCGCGCACCGCATGGGGCAGCAGCGCCCGGTGACGATCTACCGGCTGGTCGCGCGCGGCACGATCGAAGAAGGCATCGTCGACCTGCACCGCCACAAGCGCGACCTGGCCGACAGCCTGCTGGAAGGCACCGAGATGGCCGCGCGCATGTCACCAGCGGATATGCTCGACATGCTGCGCACGGGACTGGGCAGATAGCGCTGCCTTGATAGAACAGTAATATTGCACTTTGTCCCGTTCGTGTCGGAATGTTTCATCCGTCCGCAAACGGCGGGTTTGGTGCTAACCTGCACGCGATTCGCGCCGTTGCGGATCACGAATTCACACTTGTTACAGGGCCGAATACGATGATAAAAACGAAAATCGCGCTGGCAGCCGTGCTGGCCTGCTTCGCACTGGCGCCGGCCAGCGCCGTCGCTGCCAAGCCAGCCAAGAGCAAGGCCAAATCGACCAAGGTCGTCAAGAAGTCGACCAAGGCCAAGAAGGCCGTCGTTGGCGCCGCCGCCATTGGTGCGACCGCCGCTGTTGCCAGCAAGAGTGCAAGCGCCAGTGACAGCGCCGCGCCGGCGAAGGCCAGCGAAGGCCGCCTCGATCGCCGCATGGCCACGCTGAGCATGCAGTACCTGACCGCGCTGTGGCGCGTCGACCCGGAAGGCGGCATCTATGTCGGCAAGTTCGACCAGGCCGCAAACCTGACGCTGCCCGATCCTGCCACCCGCGCCAGCAAGCTGGCCTTTGCCAACGAATGGCTGGAAAAATTCGGCAAGCTCGATCCGAAGCAGCTCTCGCCGCGCTACCGCACCGACCTGGTGCTGTTGCTCAACAAGCTGGAAAAGGACCGCTGGGCCTTGACCACCTGGCGCGAGTTCGAGTGGAACCCGTCGGCCTACAACATCGCCGCGCCGCTCGACCTGATCCTCAATACCGAGTACGCGGCCAAGCCACAGCGCCTGCGCACGATCCTCAAGCGCCTGACCGACGTGCCGGCCTATTACGCGGCCGCGCAGGCGTCGATCAAGACGCCGACCCGCGAGCACACCCAGCTGGCGATCAGCCAGGCGCCGGGCACGCTGGCGGTGCTGGCCGACCTGGGCAAGGCGGCCCAGGAATCGATCCTGACCACGCAGGAAAAGACCATCTTCGCGCAGCGCATCGCCAACGCCGGGACCGCAGTGCTGGGCTACGTCGACTTCTTGACCGACATGGAAAAGCGCCAGGCTGCCAATGGCCAGGCGCGTCCGTTCCGCATCGGCAAGGCGCTGTACGAGCAGAAGTTCGCGCTCGACATCCAGTCGTCGAGCAGCGCCGAGCAGACCTACCGCAAGGCTCTTGCGACGCGCGAAGAACTGCTCACGCACATGGACAAGATCTCGGATGAACTCTGGCCGCGCTACATGGCCGGCGTGACCAAGCCAGCGGAGCGCTTCCAGAAGATCGGCATGATGATCGACAAGCTGTCCGCCCGGC
Organism: Telluria sp. LT2P80; assembly: GCF_059685955.1. Lineage (NCBI taxonomy): Bacteria > Pseudomonadati > Pseudomonadota > Betaproteobacteria > Burkholderiales > Oxalobacteraceae > Telluria > Telluria sp. LT2P80. Next base: position 144,638 of record NZ_JCASIO010000004.1, read on the forward strand.
ACGTCAAGCGCCAGGACTTCTTTACCGAGATCCGGCGCCAGATTCCACTGCTGCAGGACTGGGTCATCAAGCATGACCTGCTGACGCTCGACCCGAGCAAACCCCTCGAAGTGCGCGAAACGCCGATGTACCAGCGTGGCGTCGCCGGCGCGAGCATCGATGCGCCGGGTCCGTACCGCTCGAAGGACAAGACGTACTACAACGTCACGCCGATGGACAGCCTGACGGATGCCCAGGCCGAGAGCAGCCTGCGCGAGTACAACGAATGGATCCTGCAGATCCTGAACATCCACGAAGCGATTCCGGGCCACTATGCGCAGCTGGTGCACGCGAACCGCTCGCCGTCGCTGATCAAGTCACTGTTCGGCAATGGCGCAATGGTCGAAGGCTGGGCGGTCTACGGCGAGCGCATGATGCTCGAATCGGGCTATGGCGACAACGCGCCCGAGATGTGGCTGATGTACTCGAAGTGGAACCTGCGCAGCGTGACCAACACGATCCTCGACTACAGCGTGCACGTGAACGGCATGAACCAGGCGCAGGCGATCGACCTGCTGACGCGCCAGGCCTTCCAGACGCGCCAGGAAGCCGATGAAAAATGGCGCCGCGCCACGCTGACATCGGTCCAGCTGACCAGCTACTACAGCGGCTACGAGCAGATCATGGAACTGCGCGAGCGTCGCAAGGCGCAACTGGGCGAGCGTTTCAACCTGAAGGCGTTCCACGATCAGTTCTTGAGCTACGGCAATGCGCCGGTCAAGATGATTTCGGAACTGATGCAGTAAAAGTACGAAGGGGGCGGCACCTCAAGGTGCCGCCCCCCGGATCGGAACGGGCGTTTGTTACGCCGTTTCTTCGGGTGCGCGCGTGGCGCGGGCGAACATCGGTGCGACCATCAGGCCCAGCTCATACAGCAGGCACATCGGGATGGCCAGCGCCAGCTGGCTGACCACGTCCGGCGGCGTCACGATCGCCGAGATGACGAACGCGCCGACGATGACATACGAGCGCACTTCGCGCAGCTTCTCGATCGGCACGATGCCCATGCGCACCAGGATCACGACGACCACCGGCACTTCGAACGAGGCGCCGAACGCCAGGCACATCGACATCACGAAATCGAGGTAGTTTTCAATATCCGGTGTGACGGCAATCGACGTCGGCGCAAACGCGCTGATGAAGTGGAACACACGGCCAAACACGAAGAAGTAACAGAACGCCACGCCGCCGATGAACAGCAGCGACGACGAAATCACGAGCGGCATCACGAGGCGCTTTTCGTGGGCGTACAGGCCGGGCGCAATGAAGGCCCAGGCCTGGTAGAACACCCAGGGCAGCGCCAGGATGAAGGACAGCAGCAGCGTGACCTTCATCGGCACGAGAAACGGCGAAATCACACCGGTGGCGATCATGGTCGAGCCTGGCGGCAGCGACGCGATCATTGGTGCGGCGATCAGGTCGTAGATCTGGGACGGGCCAGGCCACGCCATCAGTGCGGCGCACACGATCGCAATGCCGATCGAGGCCTTGACCAGGCGGTCACGCAGCTCGACAAGGTGCGAGATGAAGGTATCTTCGCCGGCGGCTTGGTCAGTCATCAGCTAGGCGATCAGAAAAAAGAGGAAGTGGAGTTCGTGCCGGCACCGGGACGGTACTTGCGCACGCGGGCCGCGCCCGACATCACATGGCGCTTGGTGCCATGGCGGTTCTTGTACCAGGCCGGCACGCTCGAAGTGCGCACCAGCTTCTTGCGGCGAAAGTCCTTGGCCTTGCGGTCGATGTCGGCCACGGTAGGCGTGATCACGTGCGCAGTCGCATCCGAGCCGCGCTCGTCCCACAATGCCTCGACTTCATCGACGTGGCTGGTCACGGACGAGCCGAATTCGCTCGTTGCCGATTCGACGTCGTTCTTGAACGACTGCGCGCGGTCCTGCACTTCCTTGTGCAGGTTGCGCAGTTCGTCGAGTTCGATTTCACGGCTGACCTCGGACTTGATGTCATGCAGGTAACGCTGGGCACGCCCATAGAGCGTGCCAGCCATGCGCGCCACCTTGGGCAGCTTTTGCGGCCCGATCACGATCAGCGCGACAACGCCGATGATCGCGATTTTCGACAGTCCAAGATCGATCATGAGGACGCCGGATTACAGGCGGGTCTTGTCGCGGGCTTCCACGTCGATGGTCGACTTGTCGGCCACCTGCTGCGTTGCCTGGACACGGGCGGCTTCTGCTTCGGCAGCGCGCTCTTCGTCACCCTTGACGCCATCCTTGAAGCCCTTGACGGCCTTGCCCAGATCAGAACCCATATTGCTGATCTTCTTGGTGCCGAAAATCAGCATCACGACCACCAGCACGATGACCCAGTGCCAAATACTCAATCCACCCATGTTGTTCTCCTGATGGCGCCTGGCGCCTGAAAAATTAGTGATGCGCAAACTGCATATACACCGAGTATATGCGATGCGGGAGCCCATTGCTCCCAATCGAACTTAGGCCAAACTTAGACGCATCTTACAGCCCCAGCCCGCGCCATGGACGCGGCCCGCCGTACATGTGCAGATGCAGGTGATACACCTCTTGCCCGCCATCCGGACCGGCATTGATCAGCGTCTTGAAGCCGCCAACAGGCTTGCCAGCGGCGTCCATCTTGACCGCAATACCATTTTGCTCGGCAAGTTTCGGCGCCAGCGCCAGCATCTTGCCCAGCAACGCCGCATGCTCGTCGGTGCAATCGGACAACGTGGCCACGTGCACCTTCGGAATCACCAGCAAGTGCACGGGCGCTGCCGGATTGATGTCCTTGAACGCCAGCACGTCATCATCTTCATAGACGATGGCAGCCGGAATTTGCTTGGCAACGATCTTGCAAAAAATGCAGTTATCCATTCGGTCTCCAGATGATTACATTGCATGACACGCAAGCGAGCACGGGCATCCTACCAAGGCTCCATGACATCGGCATGACGATGAGGGACTGATTATGACACCGGTTCGATCGGTTGGCACGCCAGCCATGCGCGCGGGCCGGCGTGCAGGCTCAGGCGTCGGTGCGCGCGGCTTTCTCGTCCAGCCCCGAGACGCCTTCGCGCCGCGCCAGCTCGTCGAGTACCTGCTGCGGCGTGAGGTCGAACTTGGCCAGCAGCACCAGCGAGTGGAACCACAGGTCGGCGCATTCATACAGCACCTTGGCGGCATCGCCATCGACGCGGGCGTCCTTGGCGGCCATCACCAGTTCGGTGGCTTCCTCGCCGATCTTTTTCAGGATGGCGTCGTCGCCCTTGGCGAACAGCTTGGCGACATACGATGCGGCCGGGTCGCCGCCATTGGCGGGTTTGCGCGATTCGATCACGGCCGCGACGCGGGCCAGGGTAACGCTCATGGGGTCTTCTTGTCTTTTGAATAAATCGTGTCGGGATCCTGCAGCACCGGCTCGACGCTGTGCCAGTCGCCGTTGTCGTATTTCTGGAAGAAGCACGAGTGGCGTCCGGTATGGCAGGCAATCCCGCCGATCTGCTCGATCTTGAGCAGGACGACGTCTTCGTCGCAGTCCAGGCGGATCTCGCTCACCTTCTGGATGTGGCCGGACTCTTCACCCTTGTGCCACAGCTTCTTGCGCGAGCGGCTCCAGTACACCGCTTCGCCCGATTCGACGGTGCGGGTCAGCGCTTCGCGGTTCATCCAGGCGAACATCAGTACGTCGCCGCTGGTCGCCTCTTGTGCGATGACGGGCACCAGGCCCTGTTCATCCCAGCGCACCTTGTTGAGCCATTTGGCATTCGTTGTCATTGCGTTACTCCAGGCGCATCGGGATGCCGCGGTCATGCATGAAGCGCTTGGCTTCCCCGACCGTGTGCTGCCCATAGTGGAAAATGCTGGCCGCCAGCACCGCGTCGGCGTGGCCCTGCAGGATGCCGTTGGCCAGGTCTTCCAGGCCACCGACGCCGCCCGAGGCAATCACGGGGATGCCCACGGCGTCGGACACGGCGCGCGTCAAACCCAGATCGAAGCCCGACTTGGTGCCGTCGCGGTCCATCGACGTGAGCAGCAGCTCGCCGGCGCCCAGGCTTTCCATCTTGCGCGCCCATTCGACGGCGTCCAGCCCCGTCGCATTGCGCCCGCCGTGGGTAAAGACTTCCCAGCGGCCGGGGGCGATCTGCTTGGCGTCGATCGCCACCACGATGCACTGCGAACCGTGCTTGTGGGCGCAGTCGAACACCAGTTGCGGGTTGGTGACGGCCGACGTGTTCATGCTGACCTTGTCGGCGCCGGCATTGAGCAGCCGGCGCACGTCTTCCACCTTGCGCACGCCGCCACCGACGGTGAGCGGAATGAACACGGTCGAGGCAACGGCTTCGATGATCGGCAGGATCAGGTCGCGGCCATCGCTCGAGGCGGTGATGTCGAGGAACGTGATTTCGTCGGCGCCTTGCGCGTCATAGCGGCGCGCGATTTCGACCGGGTCGCCGGCGTCGCGCAACTCGTTGAAGTTGACGCCCTTGACGACCCGGCCGCCGGTGACGTCCAGGCAGGGGATGATGCGTTTTGCGAGCATGGAATCAGGCGCCAGCGCCTTCGGTCAGTTCATCGGCGCGATCCTGGGCCGAGGCCAGGTCGAGCGTGCCTTCATAGATCGAGCGGCCGCAGATCACGCCCTCGATGCCTTCATCCTGCACCGCGCACAGCGCTTCGACGTCGGCCAGCACGTGCACGCCGCCCGAGGCGATCACGGGGATCTTCACCGCGCGCGCCAGCTTGACGGTCGCGTCGATGTTCACGCCGCCCATCATGCCGTCGCGGCCGATGTCGGTGTAGACGATCGATTCGACGCCGTAGCCTTCGAATTTCTTGGCCAGGTCGATCACTTCGTGGCCCGACATCTTGCTCCAGCCGTCAGTAGCGACCTTGCCGTCGCGCGCGTCCAGGCCAACGATGATGTGGCCCGGGAAGGCGCCGCAGGCATCGTGCAGGAAGCCCGGGTTCTTCACCGCGGCAGTGCCGACGATGATGTAGCTGATGCCGTCATCCAGGTAGCGCTCGATCGTGTCGAGGTCGCGGATGCCGCCGCCCAGCTGGACCGGGATCTCGTCGATGCCGTTGTCTTCAGCGTATTCCTGCACGATCTGCAGGATCGACTTGATGGCCGATTCGTTCTTCGGTTTGCCCGCGAATGCGCCGTTCAGGTCGACCAGGTGCAGGCGCCGCGCGCCTTGCTTCAACCAATGCAGCGCCATTTCGGCAGGATCTTCGGAAAACACGGTGGCGAGTTCCATATCGCCTTGTTGGAGGCGAACGCAGTGACCGTCTTTCAGGTCGATGGCGGGGATCAGCAGCATGGTCGTTGTCGGTAGAGTTAACGGGGGGTTGAACAGAACGAATTTAACGCAAATGCGTCAAGGATTCCAGTGAATGAAATTGCGGTACAGGCGCAAGCCCGCTGCCGCACTTTTCTCCGGGTGGAACTGGGTGGCGACGATATTATCGCGGCCGACAGCGCAGCAGAACGGGCCGCCGTAATCGGCTTCGCCGATCACATCATGCGCGTTTTCGGGCGCTGCGTAATAACTGTGCACGAAATAGAAGTAGCTGTTGTCATCGACGCCGTCCCACAGCGGGTGGGCGCGCGACTGGCGCACGCGGTTCCAGCCCATTTGCGGGACCTTGAAGCGCGAGCCGTCGTTCTGCAGCTTGCCATCGAGCTGAAACCGGACGACCTTGCCCGGCAACAGGCCCAGGCCGGGCGTGCCGCCGTTTTCTTCGCTGGCGTCGAACAGCATCTGCTCGCCCACGCACACGCCCATGATCGGGCGCGTTTTGGCGGCGCGCAGCAATGCGTCTTCGAGGCCCGATTCGCGCAGGCTGCTCATGCAGTCGCGCATGGCGCCCTGCCCCGGCAGCACGATACGGTCGGCCGCATCGAGGTCGGCGGCCGAGCTGGAAACGAGGACGTCGGCTTCAGGCGCGGCGGCGCGCAGCGCCTGAACGACCGAGCGCAGGTTGCCCAGTCCATCGACCACAACAATTTTATTGGCCATGTCGCGTCTCGCCTTACAGGCTGCCCTTGGTCGACGGGATGATGCCGGCGGCGCGTTCATCGAGCTCGCTGGCCATGCGCAGCGCGCGGCCGAAGGCCTTGAACACGGTTTCGCACTGGTGGTGCGCGTTCACGCCGCGCAGGTTATCGATGTGCAGCGTCACGCCGGCGTGGTTGACGAAACCGCGGAAGAATTCGCCGGTCAGGTCGACGTCGAACGTGCCGATCATGGCGCGCGTGAACGGGATGTGCATTTCCAGGCCCGGGCGGCCCGAGAAGTCGATCACGACGCGCGACAGCGCTTCGTCCAACGGCACGTAGGCGTGGCCATAGCGGCGGATGCCCTTGCGGTCGCCAATGGCCTTGGCCACGGCCATGCCGAGCGTGATGCCGGTGTCTTCGACCGTGTGGTGCGCGTCGATGTGCAGGTCGCCCACGGCCTCGACTTCGAGGTCGAACATGCCGTGACGTGCGATCTGGTCGAGCATGTGGTCGAGGAACGGCACGCCCGTGTTGAGCTTCTGGCGGCCGGTGCCGTCCAGGTTGATCGAGACGCGGATCTGCGTTTCGTTGGTATTGCGGGTAATGTCGGCGGTACGGGTCATTGCTCGGGCGCTTTTCAAGGTACGTAACTACGGGACGCTACTACAGGGAAGCCTTCAGGGCGGTCAGGAACTGGTCGTTTTCTTGCGGCGTGCTGACCGTGACGCGGATGCAGTTGGCCAGCAATGTATGCATTTTACTCAAATTTTTGATCAGGACCTTCTCGCCGTGGAGAAGCTTGCAGGCGCGCTCGGCATCGGGCACGCGCAGCGCGATGAAATTGGCGGCCGACGGGAACACTTCCACGCCCGGCAGGCCAGCCAGTTCCGCGGCCAGGCGGGTGCGCTCGACGTTGAGCAGCTCGGCCTGGCGATCCAGCACATCCAGATGCTCGAGGGCGAATTCAGCCGCCACCTGGGTCAGGATATTCACATTGTACGGTGGACGCACCTTCTCGAATTCGGCCAGCAGCGGCGCGGCCGCCGTCATGTACCCAAGGCGGATGCCGGCCAGGCCGAGCTTTGACAGCGTGCGCATCACGACCAGGTTCGGGTGCTGCGGCAGGCGGTCCATGAAGCTGACCTTGGCGAACGGCTGGTAGGCTTCGTCGACCACGACTACGCCCGATTCGCCGAGCGCGTTAATGATCGCTTCCATGTCGGCCGCGTCGTACAGGTTGCCGGTCGGGTTGTTCGGGTAGGCGAGGAAGACCAGCGACGGCTTGTGCTCGTCGATGGCTGCCAGCATCGCCGGCAGGTCCAGCGAAAAGTCGGGCTTGATCGGCACGCCGACAAAATCGGCACCAGCAAACTGCGCCGAACGCGAAAACATCACGAACGCCGGCACCGGCGCCATGACAACGGCACGCTTCGAACCGTCGCGTTCCTGACGCGCGATGGTGGTCGCCAGGATCGTGATCAGCTCATCCGAGCCATTGCCGAGCAGGACGTCGTAGCCGGCCGGGATGCCCAGCTTGGCGCAGATGGCGTCTTTCAGCGTGCGGTACGACGGCACCGGATAACGGTTCAGCGCCGCGTCGGCCAGACGCGCGCCGAGTTGCGTGCGCAGCGCGTCCGGCAGCTGGTACGGGTTTTCCATCGCATCGAGCTTGACGTAGCCGATCGAGTCCGGCACGTGGTACCCCCCCACGGCGCGCACGTCGGCGCGAATGGTGTTCTCGATCAGTTTGGCGATGTCGGTCATGAAGTTTCTTCCGTGGAGAGTGTGGCCATGGCGGCCTTGGCCGCCTTGCGTTTTTTTGCCCCGGTCAGCGGTACCTCGGGCGCCGCCAGGCGCTCGTGGATGATGGCGCAATACGCGGGATTGAGTTCGAAGCCGGTGAACTGGCGCCCCAGGCGCTTGGCGGCGATGGCCGTCGTGCCGCTGCCCATGAACGGGTCGAGCACGATGCCGCCCGGCGGGCACGAGGCCTTGACCATGCGCTCGATGATCTCGAGGGGCTTTTGCGTCGGGTGGTCGGCGCGCTCCGGATGCTCGCGGTGCAGGCGCGACACGCTCCAGACGTCCTTCGGGTTGTAGCCCACTTCGAGCCACTTGGCGCCGATAAAGATCGAGCGCGAGCGGGCCTTCTTGGTCGCGGCGTCATACGGGATGCGCACGGCGTCCAGGTCGAAGTAGTAGTCCTTGCGATTGGCGAAAAAGCCGATCGTGTCGTGCACCGACGAGAAGCTGCGCACGCTGCCGCCCATCGACGGCACGCGGCGGTCCCAGATGATCTCGTTCATCATCGTCATGCGCTTTTTGAGCATCACGAAGATCTCGGGCGTGAAGCGCCACGTCAGAAAAATGTACAGGCTGCCGTTGGGCTTGAGCTTCGGCACCGCCGCGTCGATCCACTGCTCGGTCCAGGCCAGGTAGGCCTCGACGCTTTGCTGGTCCGACGCGTTGCCGTAGTCCTTGCCCAGGTTGTACGGCGGGTCAGTCAGGATCAGGTCGATGGACCCGTCCGGGATGCGCGCCAATCCTGACAGCGCATCCTCGCAGAATACCTGGTTGACCCAGTCGCTCATGATGCCTGGGGTGGGACTGGATCGAGCCGTAGTTCCGCGCTGCGCGCGTGCGCCTGCAGGCCTTCGCCATACGCCAGCGTGGCCGCAACCTTGCCCAGCGTTTGCGCGCCCGCTTCGCTGACCTGGATGATCGACGAGCGTTTCTGGAAATCGTACACGCCCAGCGGCGACGAGAAGCGCGCCGTGCGCGAGGTCGGCAGCACGTGGTTCGGACCGCAGCAATAGTCGCCCAACGACTCGGACGAATAACGGCCAAGGAACATCGCACCGGCGTGGCGGATTTTATCGGCCCACTGTTGTGGATCTTCAGCCGAGATCTCGAGGTGTTCAGCAGCGATGCTGCTCGCGATCTCGCATGCCTCATCCATGCTGCGCACCTTGATCAACGCGCCGCGGTCGCCCAGCGACGTGGTGATGGTGGCCGCGCGCGGCATCGTCGGCAGCAGCTTCTGGATGCTGGCTTCGACCCTGGCGATATAGTCGGCGTCGGGGCACAGCAGGATGGCCTGCGCCAGTTCGTCGTGCTCGGCCTGCGAAAACAGGTCCATCGCGATCCAGTCCGGATCGGTCGTGCCGTCGCACAGCACGAGGATTTCGGACGGGCCCGCGATCATGTCGATGCCGACCGTGCCGAACACACGGCGCTTGGCGGCGGCGACATACGCGTTGCCGGGGCCGACGATCTTGTCGACGGCCTGGATGGTCTCGGTGCCATACGCCAGCGCACCGACGGCCTGCGCGCCGCCAATGGTGATCACGCGCGTGACGCCGGCGATTGCCGCCGCGGCCAGCACCATCTGGTTCTTCACGCCGTCCGGGGTCGGCACGACCATGATGATTTCCTTGACGCCCGCCACGTGGGCTGGAATCGCGTTCATCAGGACCGACGACGGATACGCCGCCTTGCCGCCCGGGACATAGATGCCGACCCGGTCCAGGGGCGTCACGCGCTGGCCCAGCACGGTGCCGTCAGGCTCGGTGAAGGTGAAGCCCGTCGACGATTCTTTCTGGCGCTCGTGGTACACGCGCACGCGGTCGGCCGCCACCTGCAGCGCAGCGCGCTGGTCGTCGGGCAGCGCAGCCAGCGCTGCTTCGAGCTCGGCCTGGCCAATGTCGAACTGCGCCATCGAGGTCGCGCCGCCGTTCGGGATGCGGTCGAATTTGTTCGTGTATTCCAGCACGGCGGCGTCGCCCCGCGCTTTTACATCGCGCAGGATGCCGGCCACGGCCAGTTCGATGGCATCGTCGGTTTCGGCTTCAAACGCGAGCAGCGCGCTCAGCGTGGTGGCGAAGTCGGGTGCGGTCGAATCGAGCTTGCGGATTTGTACTGCCATTTTGCGTCTAGCCTTTTGCTTTGGAGGCGCGTTCGAACGCGTCCAGGATCGGTTGCAGGCGCTCGCGCTTGAGCTTGAGCGCAGCCTGGTTGACCACCAGGCGCGAGGAGATGTCCATGATCTTTTCGACTTCGACCAGGTTGTTGGCGCGCAGCGTGCCGCCGGTCGAGACCACGTCGACGATGGCGTCGGACAGGCCCACCAGCGGCGCCAGTTCCATCGAGCCATACAGCTTGATCAGGTCGACGTGCACGCCCTTGCGGGCAAAGTGCTCGCGCGCCGTATTGACGAACTTGGTCGCCACGCGCAGGCGCGCGCCCTGGCGCACGGCGCTTTCGTAGTCGAAGCCCGCGTTGACGGCCACTGACATGCGGCATTCGGCGATGCGCAGGTCGATCGGCTGGTACAGCCCTTCGCCGCCATGCTCGAGCAGCACGTCCTTGCCGGCCACGCCGAAATCGGCGGCGCCGTACTGGACATAGGTCGGCACGTCGGAGGCGCGCACGATCAGCACGCGCACGCCCGGGTCATTGGTCGGCAGGATCAGCTTGCGCGAGGTCTCGGGGTTTTCCAGCACCTCGATCCCGGCCGCCGACAACAGCGGCAGGGTGTCTTCGAAGATGCGGCCCTTGGACAGCGCCAGGATCAGCTGGGTCTCGTCCGTATTGCTGGTAAAAGTCATTATGAGTCGATGTAATTACTTGATGCGGACGATGTCGGCGCCCACCGCCGACAGCTTCACTTCCATGCGGTCGTAGCCGCGATCGAGGTGGTAGATGCGGTCGATCAGCGTGGTGCCTTCGGCGGCCATGCCGGCAATGACGAGCGAAGCCGAGGCGCGCAGGTCGGTTGCCATGACCGGTGCACCGATCAGGCGCGTGACGCCGTCGATGAACGCGGTATTGCCGTCGGTCGTGATCTGCGCGCCGAGACGGTTCATCTCTTGCACGTGCATGAAGCGGTTCTCGAAGATCGTCTCGGTCACGCGCGAGGCGCCGCCGGCGATCGTGTTGACGGCCATGAACTGCGCCTGCATGTCGGTCGGGAAGCCCGGATACTCGGTCGTGCGGAACGACACCGGCTGCGGGCGACCGTCCATCTTCGCGCGGATGGTATCCGCGCCGACGGTCAGTTGCAGCCCGATTTCGCGCAGTTTGTCGAGCGCCACGTCGAAGATGTCGGTGCGGGTGTTGGTCAGCTGGACGTCGCCGCCGGTGGCCGCAACGGCGCACAGGAAGGTCGCCGCTTCGATGCGGTCCGAGATCACCGCGTGGCTGGCGCCATGCAGTTCCGGCACGCCCTGGATCACCAGGCGGTCGGTGCCGATGCCCTCGATCTTCGCGCCCATGGCCACCAGCAGATTGGCCAGGTCGGTCACTTCCGGCTCGCGCGCGGCGTTTTCCAGCACCGTCTCGCCGTCGGCCAGCGTTGCGGCCATGAGCAGGTTCTCGGTGCCGGTCACGGTGATCATGTCGGTGCGGATGCGTGCGCCCTTGAGCTTCGTGGCCTTGGCGTGGATGTAGCCGCCTTCGATCGTGATCTCGGCGCCCATCGCGCGCAGGCCCTGGATGTGCTGATCGACCGGGCGCGAGCCGATGGCGCAGCCGCCCGGCAGCGAGACCTTGGCTTCGCCGAAGCGCGCCAGCAGAGGGCCCAGCACCAGGATCGAGGCGCGCATGGTTTTCACCAGTTCGTACGGCGCGACCAGATTGTTGATCGCGCTGCCGTTCATGGTGACGTTTTCGTCGTCCAGATCGATTTTGAGGCCAGTGGTTTCCAGCAGCTTGAGCATCGTGCGCACGTCATGCAGGCGCGGCACGTTGGACAGGTGCAGGTCACCTGCGGTGAGCAGGCCAGCGCACAGGATGGGCAGCGCCGCATTCTTGGCGCCGGAAATCGCGATGTCACCTTGCAGGCGTTTGCCGCCGACGATCTGGAGCTTGTCCATGATTAGCCTTTGAATTCTTCAGGGGTCAGTGTTTTCATCGACAGCGCGTGGATTTCCTCGCGCATGCGGTCGCCCAGCGCGGCGTACACGATCTGGTGGCGCTGGATCGAGCGCTTGCCGACAAACGCCGGCGAGACGATCACCGCCTCGAAGTGCTGGCCGTCGCCGTTGACGGTCAGGTGGGTGCATTCAAGGCCGGCGCTGAGATAGCCGTGTATCAGTTCGGGTGTGGTGGCCACGATAACTCCAAAAATTTTTAGTGGCGCAGCTTGTAGCCGCGCTTGAGCAGGTTGATCGCCATGGCCGTCAGCACCGCGAAGAACACGGACACGATGGCCAGGCTGGTCCACGGCGACACGTCGGACTGGCCGAAGAACCCGTAACGGAACCCGTCAATCATATAAAAGAACGGGTTGAAATGCGAGACGGCCAGCCAGAATGGCGGCAGTTTTTGTACCGAATAGAACACCCCGGCCAGGAACGTGGCCGGCATGATCAGGAAGTTCTGGAACGCGGCCAGCTGGTCGAATTTTTCGGCCCAGATACCGGCGATGACGCCCATCGTGCCGAGAATCGCGGCGCCCAGAATCGCGAATACGACGATCCACACGGGTGCCACGAACGTCAGGTGCGCAAACCAGGCGGTAATCGCAAACACGCCGGCGCCGACCGCGATCCCGCGCAGCACCGCCGCGCCGACATACGCCGCCAGGATCTCGGCGTGCGACAGCGGCGCGAGCAGAATGAAGACCAGGTTGCCACTGATCTTGGACTGGATCAGCGACGACGACGAATTGGCGAACGCGTTTTGCAGCACGCTCATCATGACCAGGCCAGGAATCAGGAACGACGTGTAGGCCACGCCTTCGAGCATCTCGACCCGGCCATCGAGCACGTGGCCGAAGATGACGAGGTACAGCATGGCGGTGACGACCGGCGCGGCGACGGTCTGCGTGGCTACCTTCCAGAAGCGCAGCGACTCTTTGTAGAACAGGGTGCGGAACCCGATGGAGAACAGATTCATTGCTTACCCTCTTCCATGATCTGGATGAAGATGTCTTCCAGGTCGGCCTGCTGCAGCTGCATCTCGTCGATCACGGCGCCCGCTTCGCGCAGGCGCGCCAGGATCGGTTCGACGTCGGCGTAGTCGTTCACGCGCAGCGTGTATTTGTTGTTGTTGGCAGGTTCGTCGTGCGACACGAGCGGGCGCAGTTCGGCCGGCAGTGCGCCGGACTTCAGATGCACGACCAGCTGCGAGCCCGAGACGCGGCGCAGCAGAGTGCTCATCGTGTCGAGCGCCACCACATTGCCCTGCTTGAGCATCGCCACGCGCTGGCACATGGCCTGCGCTTCTTCGAGATAGTGGGTGGTGAGCACCACCGTGTGACCGCCTTCGCGGTTCAGGCGCGCGATGAACTTCCACAGCGTCTGGCGCAGTTCGACGTCGACGCCGGCGGTCGGCTCGTCCAGCACGATCACCGGCGGGCGGTGCACGAGGGCCTGCGCCACCAGCACGCGCCGCTTCATGCCGCCCGACAGCGCGCGCATGTTGACGTCGGCCTTGTCGGTCAGATCGAGGTTGTGCATCACTTCGTCGATCCAGCCATCGTTGTTGCGGATGTCGAAATAGCCCGACTGCAGGCGCAGCGTTTCGCGCACCGTGAAGAACGGATCGAACACCAGCTCCTGCGGCACGACGCCCAGGCGCTTGCGCGCTTCGCGAAAATCGGTGACGACATCGTGGCCGTGGATTTTCACGCTGCCGGCGTCGGGCCGGATCAGGCCCGCGATGGTGGAAATGAGGGTGGTCTTACCGGCGCCATTCGGGCCCAGCAGGCCAAAGAACTCGCCCTCTTCGATGGAAAGGGACACGCCCTTGAGCGCCTTGAAGCCTTTGTAGCTCTTCTCGACACGGTCAATCTGGATTGCAGTCATGCGAAATGGGAGGCGCGACGCGCGATAGTCAAAACAAAACGGAGGCCGGCTGGGGAACGCACCAGGACCGTGCAGGGAAACAGTCCATTATAGGTGAAATTGCCATGTCAAGCGGGCCAGGCGGAGAAACCCGGCGGACGCCGTGGGAGCAGATGTGAAACGCGGAAGAAAAAAAACGGGCAGCCGAAGCTGCCCGTATTCATGCTGGTGCGACCAGCGTGTCGACCCCGTACAGGGCCGCCAGCTTGCGCACGTTGTCCGGCACGTTGATGAACGTGAGCCGGTGCCCGGCGCTCAGCGCGCGGCGCTGCCAGGCCAGCAGCAGGGCCACACCCGACGAATCGGCCGACTTCACGCCGGCCAGGTCGAACACGGTCTCACCAAGACCGATCGCCGCCTCACCCTGCGCCAGTGCCAGGCGGGCGCTGTCGAAGGTCATGGCGTCGATCGTCAGCATGGGATTTGCCTCAGCCATTACTTGCCCGGCGCTGCCAGCGGCTTGGACGCCAGTTGCGCATTGCGGTCGGCCAGGCGCTTGATCAGGCCATCGACGCCGCTCTTGCTGATCTCGCTGTTGAAGGTGCTCTTGTAGGTCTCGACCAGCCAGGCGCCCAGGATGTTCACGTCATAGATCTTCCAGCCATTGCCGTTCTTGGCCAGGCGGTAGTTCAGCGTGATCGGCTCACCGCGCGCGACGTTGACCTGCGAGCGCACTTCGACATCGGTATCGGTGGCGGCGGCGCGCATCGGTTTGAACTCGACGGTTTCGTTCTTGATGGTCGACAGCGCACCGGAGTACGTGTAGACCAGCAGGTTACGGAACTCGGTGGTCAGGCGTTTTTGCTGATCCGGCGTGGCGGTGCGCCAGTGACGGCCAGCGGCTTGCTGGGTCATTTTCTCGGCATCGACGTACGGCAGGATCTTGGTATTGACCAGACCCATGATCTTGCTGCGGTCGCCCGACTGGATCGCCGTGTCGTTCTTGACACTGTCGATCACTTCGGCGCTGATGCGCTTGACCAGCACGTCCGGCGCTTCGGCGCTGGCGGCAGGCTGGGCGATCACGCTCGTGGAAAAGGCAGCGGTAACTGCGGCGGCGGCGATCAGGTGCATGAATGGCTTCATCGTATTCCTTTCAACTTACTTCGTTTCGGAAGGTGCTGGCTCGGCGACGTCATCGGCCTGACGCGGCACATTGCCGTCGTAGACCTGGCTCTGGCGGCGCTGCAGATAGCCGTCGCGAAGGAACTCATAGCGGTCCAGTGCGGCGTCTTCCATCAGGCCCGAGGCGTCGAGCAGCGTGGCGCGCTTGTCGATCAGGTTGACACCGGTGCCGACGTTGCGCCAGTTGACCGGCGTCTTGTAGCGCCAGATGTTGCCGGCACTGTCGGCCGGCAGCGCTGCGGTGTCACGCACCGTAGATGGGCCCAGTAGCGGCAACATCAAGTACGGACCGCTCGGTACGCCCCATTTGCCCAGCGTCTGGCCGAAATCTTCGTTGTGCTTCTGCATGCCGGCTTCGGATGCGATGTCCAGCAGACCGAAAATGCCGAAGGTCGAATTGACCGCCACGCGGCCGAAATCGGTCGCGCCGGCTTCGCCCTTGCCCTGCAGGAAGTTATTGATCGAGCTCCAGGCATCCGACAGGTTGCCAAAGAAATTGTTCACGCCCGTTTGGGCAAAGCCCGGTACGACCTTCTTGTAGGCGGTCGCGGTGGGCTTGAGCACGGTGCGGTCAACGGCATCGTTGAACGAATAGACGGCGCGGTTATAGCCTTCGAGCGGATCCTGCGGATTGTTCGCGGTCGTCGCGCAACCGGTCAGGACCAGGACAGCAGCGGCGGCGGCACAGAGACGCACGTGCGAAAGCGAGTTGGTGTAGTTCATTAACTACCTTCCTTTCCATCAGCAGCCTTGCTGTAGATAAATTGATTGATCAAGTCTTCGAGGACTGTCGCCGACTGGGTGCGAATGATGCGATCACCCTCGGCCAGATTGTTCGTGTCGCCACCGGCTTCAATGCCGATGTATTGCTCGCCAAGCAGGCCCGCGGTCAGGATCTTCAACGAACTATCTTTTGGGAATTTATAGTCGGTGTCCAAATCGAGGCGCACAGATGCCTGGAAACTCTTGTCATCAAAGGCAATCTCGCCCACGCGACCGACCACCACACCGGCGCTCTTGACGGGTGCCTGCGGCTTGAGGCCGCCGATATTGTCAAAGCGGCCGCTGACGGAATACGTCTGCCCGAACGACATGGACTTCAAATTGCCGGCCTGGAAAGCCAGGAACAGCAGTGCAGCCAAGCCCAGCAGCACGAACAGGCCAACCCAGACGTCGATAGTTTTGCGATGCATTTTATTACCCTAAAACCGTGTTAGTTATTTATTGAACATCAGGGCGGTCATGACGAAGTTCAGCCCCCAGACCAGCAGCGATGCAATCACGACAGTACGCGTGGTCGCACGCGAGACGTCTTCCGGCGTCGGCTGGGCCTGGTACCCCTGGAACAGGGCAGTAAAGGTCACGGCGATGCCAAAGATAAAGCTTTTAATCACGCCGTTCAGTACGTCAGCGCGCACATCGACGCCAGATTGCATCTGGGCCCAGAAAGAACCTTCGTCCACGCCAATTAATTTCACGCCGACAAGGTAGCCGCCCATCACGCCAACGGCCGAAAACACCGTCGCCAGCACTGGCATGGCGATCACGCCTGCCCAAAAACGCGGCGCCAGCACCCGTTGGACCGGATTAATCGCCATCATTTCCATGGCCGACAATTGCTCGCCTGCTTTCATGAGGCCGATCTGCGCCGTCAGCGACGTACCGGCGCGGCCAGCAAACAGCAGCGCGGTGACGACCGGACCCAGTTCGCGCACGAGCGACAGCGCAACGACCTGGCCCAGCATCTGCTCGGCGCCGTACTGGTTCAGCGTGTAATAGCCCTGCAGGCCCAGCACCATGCCGACGAACAGGCCGGACACGGCAATGATCACCAGCGAGTAGTTACCGATGAAGTGGATCTGCTCGGAAATCAAACCCGGGCGGCGGAATGCGCCTGGCGACACGCGCAGGATGCTGAGGAACGAGCGGATGGCAAAGCCGAGACCGGCCAGCCCTTCGCGCACGGTACAACCGATGTAACCGAGGAAACGGGCGATCATGTGCGCGCTCCCAGGCCCAGGTCGTCGGCCAGCGTCTTGCCGGGATAATGGAACGGCACCGGACCGTCCGGTTCGGCGTTGACGAACTGGCGCACGTACGGGTCAGTCGACACGCGCAGTTCGGTCGGCGTGCCTTCTGCAACGATCTTGCCAGCGGACATGAAGTAGACGTAATCGGCAATCGCGAAGCACTCTTTCACATCGTGCGAGACGAGGATCGAGGTCGAGCCGAGGGCGTCGTTCAGGTTGCGGATCAGATTGGCGGTCACGCCCATCGAGATCGGGTCGAGGCCGGCGAACGGCTCGTCGTACATGATCAGTTCAGGGTCGAGCGCCACCGCGCGCGCCACGGCCACGCGACGCGCCATGCCGCCCGAAATCTCGGCCGGCTTGAGGCGGTGCGCATTGCGCAGGCCCACGGCGTTGAGCTTCATGAGCACGAGGTCGCGGATGAGTTCTTCGGGCAGGTCGGTGTGCTCGCGCAGCGGAAACGCCACGTTATCGAACACCGACAGGTCGGTAAACAGTGCGCCAAACTGGAACAGCATGCCCATGCGCCGGCGCAGGCGGTACAGCCCCTGCGTATCGAGGCTGTGCACGACTTCGCCGCCAATGCGGACTTCGCCACGCTGGGGGCGAATCTGGCCACCGATGAGGCGCAACACCGTCGTCTTGCCGCAACCGGACCCGCCCATGACAGCAATGAGCTTGCCACGTGGGAAATCCATGCGCAGATTCGACAGAATGGAACGCTCACCGTAAGCAAAATGCAGATCGCGGATTTCGACTAGGTTCGACACAGCATCATTTGAGGTTAGGGAATCCGGTATTGTAGTGCAGAAAGCTATTTACCCGCTTGAGGGACCCGATTTTACCCCCGGCTGGCGACGTGACATTACAACACTAATAACTGTTCAGTCAGCTATTTAACGTTGTAAGCGATTGTTTTCATTGGATTATGCATACATGACAATATTGCGATTCCTTGTTAGGAATCAATATAATTGAAACATATTTACATAAACCGTACGATGCAGCCCGCTTCATCTGGCAACAGCGTGCCAGGCTATTTTGCATCGCAGCATCAATTGGGGCTGGCTTTGCGAATTAGCAAGTGACAGTTTATAAATAGTTTGTCATGCATTTGTCGCCAGGCTATTTGCAAGCTGGCGAACATGGCGGTCGCATTGCACGACCGCCATTCAACCTATGTCTTAGCGCGGCAAGACAGACGAGCCCATCAGGAACTCATCGACCGCGCGCGCGCATTGACGGCCTTCGCGGATCGCCCACACCACCAGCGACTGGCCACGCCGCATGTCGCCCGCCGTAAATACTTTCGGGTTCGACGTCTGGTAAGCCAGGTCGCCCTCGGTGGTGGCACGCGCATTGCCGCGCGGGTCTTTCTGCACGCCGAACGCATCGAGCACCTGCTGCACCGGCGAAACAAAGCCCATCGCCAGCAGCACCAGGTCGGCTTTCAGTTCGAATTCCGAATCCGGCACTTCTGTCATCTTGCCGTCCTTCCATTCGACGCGGCAGGCGATCAGCTTCTCGACTTTGCCGCCCTTGCCTTCCAGGCGCTTGGTCGCCACCGCCCAGTCGCGCTCGCAACCTTCTTCGTGCGACGACGAGGTGCGCAGGCGCGTTGGCCAGTAGGGCCAGACCAGTGGCTTGTTTTCGTGCTCCGGTGGTTGCGGCAGCAGTTCGAATTGCGTCACCGACGCCGCGCCGTGGCGGTTCGAGGTGCCGACGCAGTCCGAGCCGGTGTCGCCGCCGCCGATGACGATCACGTGCTTGCCGGTGGCTTTCAGCTGGTCCTTCAGCTTGTCGCCGGCATTGACGCGGTTTTGCTGCGGCAGGAAGTCCATCGCGAAGTGCACACCCTTGAGCTGGCGGCCCGGCACCGGCAGGTCACGCGGCTGCTCGGCGCCGCCAGCCATGATGACGGCGTCGAATTCTTTTTCCAGGTCTTCCGGGAAGATGGTGTCGCGCGCCATATTGCTCACGCTCGCCGGGAAGTCCTTGCCGATCAGGACACCGGTGCGGAACGTGACGCCCTCGGCCTGCATCTGTTCGACGCGGCGGTCGATCAGGTCCTTCTCCATCTTGAAGTCGGGGATTCCGTAGCGCAGCAGGCCGCCCAGGCGATCGCTCTTTTCAAACACCGTCACATCGTGGCCGACGCGCGCCAGTTGCTGGGCCGCGGCCAGGCCGGCAGGCCCGGAACCGACGACGGCGACCTTGCGGCCCGTGCGCTGTTCGGGCGGCTGCGGCACCACCCAGCCGTGCTCCCAGCCCGTATCGATGATCTTGCGCTCGATCGACTTGATGCCGACCGGGTCGTCATTGATCCCGAGCGTGCAGGCCGACTCGCACGGCGCCGGGCAGATGCGACCGGTGAACTCGGGGAAGTTGTTCGTCGAGTGCAGGTTTTCCAGCGCGTGGCGGTAATCGCCATGGAAGACCAGGTCGTTCCAGTCCGGGATGATGTTGTTGACCGGGCAGCCCGTATTACAGAACGGGATGCCGCAATCCATGCAGCGCGCGCCCTGCACCTTCGCCTGCGCGTCGGTCAGCGTGATGACGAATTCCTTGTAGTTCTTCAGACGCGCGACCGGTTCGAGATGATCCTCTTCCTGCCGTTCGAATTCCATGAAGCCGGTAATTTTGCCCACAATATTTTCCTTGGTCGTTGGTCCGCGGCTGCTTACGCGGCCTGATCGATCTTGTCGTTCGCTTCTTCCATGCTCGAGAAATGCATTTCTTCGAGCGCGCGCTTGTAGTCGGTCGGGAACACCTTGACGAACTTGCTGCGGCTGTTGGCCCAGTCGTCGAGCAGGTTGCGCGCACGCGTGCTGCCGGTGTACTTGAAGTGGCGCTCGATCAGGCGGCGCAGGATCGCTTCGTCCGACTCGCGCTCGCTGGTGCGCGACTGGCTGTGCCAGGCTGCCGGGTCGGTCTGGTCTTTCGAGGCCAGCACGCGCTCGAGATTGACCATCGTTGTGTTGCAGCGCGCTTCGAATTCGCCCTTCGGGTCGTACACGAAGGCCACACCGCCCGACATGCCGGCGGCGAAGTTGCGGCCGGTGTCGCCCAGCACCGCCACCGTCCCGCCGGTCATGTATTCGCAACCGTGGTCGCCGCAGCCTTCGACGACGGCCGTGGCGCCCGAGTTGCGCACGGCGAAGCGTTCGCCGGCCACGCCGTTGAAGAAGGCTTCGCCCGAGATCGCGCCATACAGGACGGTGTTACCGACGATGATGTTGTCGACCGCCCAGCCACGGAACTCGGTGTTCGGCCGCACGATGATGCGCCCGCCCGACAGGCCCTTGCCAACGTAGTCGTTGCCTTCGCCGACCAGGTCCATCGTGATGCCGCCGGCCAGGAAGGCAGCAGCGGACTGGCCCGCCGTGCCTTGCAGCTGGATGTGGATCGTGTCGTCCGGCAGGCCGGCATGGCCGTAGCGCGTGGCGACTTCGCCCGACAGCATGGCGCCGACGGTGCGGTTCAGGTTCTTGACCGGCGAGATGAAGGAGACGCGCTCGCCCTTCTCAAGGGCCGCCTTGGCTTGCGCGATCAGCTTGTGGTCGAGCGCTTTATCCAGGCCATGGTCCTGGCCTTCGGTGTGGAACAGCGCGCGCTGGCTCTCGACTTTCGGCTGGTAGAAGATGTTCGAGAAGTCCAGGCCCTGCGCCTTCCAGTGGCCGATCGCCCTGGATTTGTCGAGCAGGTCGGCGCGGCCAATCAGTTCGTCATAGGTGCGGATGCCCAGCTGCGCCATGATCTGGCGCGCTTCTTCGGCGACGAAGAAGAAGTAGTTCACCACGTGCTCTGGTTTGCCCTGGAATTTTGCGCGCAGCACCGGGTCTTGCGTGGCCACGCCCACCGGGCAGGTATTGAGGTGGCACTTGCGCATCATGATGCAACCCTCGACCACCAGCGGCGCGGTGGCAAAGCCCACTTCATCGGCGCCCAGCATCGCCGCGATGACGACGTCGCGGCCGGTGCGCATCTGGCCATCCGCTTGCAGCCTGATACGGCTACGCAGGCCATTGAGCACCAGCGTTTGCTGGGTCTCGGCCAGGCCCAGTTCCCACGGCGTGCCGGCGTGCTTGACCGACGACAGGGGCGATGCGCCCGTGCCGCCATCGTGGCCGGCGACGACGATGTGATCCGCCTTGGCTTTCGAGACGCCGGCAGCGACCGTGCCGATGCCCACTTCCGAGACCAGCTTGACCGAGATCGAGGCGCGCGGGTTCACGTTTTTGAGGTCGTGAATCAGCTGGGCCAGGTCTTCGATCGAATAGATGTCGTGGTGCGGCGGCGGCGAAATCAGGCCGACACCCGGCACCGAGAAGCGCAGGGACGCGATGTACTCGGACACCTTATGGCCCGGCAGCTGGCCGCCTTCGCCCGGCTTGGCGCCCTGCGCCATCTTGATCTGGATCTGATCGGCCGAGTTCAGGTATTCGGCGGTGACGCCAAAGCGGCCCGACGCCACCTGCTTGATTTTGGAGCGCAGCGAGTCGCCGTCTTCGAGCGGGATGTCGACCACGACACGGCCATCGCCCAGGCGCGACGCCAGCGACTCGCCCTTCTTGATCGCAATGCCCTTGAATTCGTTCATGTAGCGCGCCGGATCTTCGCCGCCCTCGCCCGTGTTGCTCTTGCCGCCGATGCGGTTCATCGCGATGGCCAGCGTGGCGTGGGCTTCGGTGCTGATCGAGCCGAGCGACATGGCGCCGGTGGCAAAGCGCTTGACGATGTCCTTGGCGGATTCGACTTCTTCGATCGGGATCGCCTTGTCGCGGTCGATCTTGAATTCGAACAGGCCGCGCAGCGTCAGGTGACGGCGCGTCTGGTCGTTGATCAGCTGCGCGTATTCCTTATAGGTCGAGAAGTTGTTGGCGCGCGTCGCGTGCTGCAGCTTGGCGATCGTGTCCGGCGTCCACAGGTGGTCTTCGCCACGCACGCGGAACGCGTACTCGCCGCCGACGTCCAGCGCATTGGCCAGCACCGGATCGGCGCCGAAGGCCAGCGCGTGCAGGCGCAGCGCTTCTTCTGCCACTTCAAACAGGCCAATGCCTTCGATGTTCGACGAGGTGCCCTTGAAGTACTTGTCGACCAGCGACTTGTTCAGGCCCACGGCCTCGAAGATCTGCGCGCCGCAGTACGACATGTAGGTGGAGATGCCCATTTTGGACATCACCTTCATCAGGCCCTTGCCGACGGCCTTGATGTAGTTGTAGCTGACCGTCTCGGCCGACAGTTCCTGCGGCAGGCCATGCGCCAGTTCGGCCAGCGTTTCGAGGGCCAGGTACGGGTGCACGGCTTCGGCGCCGTAGCCGGCCAGCAGCGCAAAGTGGTGCGTCTCGCGCGCCGAGCCGGTTTCGATCACGAGGCCGGCGGAGGCGCGCAGGCCGCGCGCCACCAGGTGCTGGTGCACGCTCGACGTGGCCAGCAGCGCAGGGATCGCGACCAGATCGGGCGACATGCGGCGATCCGACACGATCAGGATGTTGTGGCCCGACTTGACCGCATCGACCGCTTCGGCGCACAGCGAGGCCAGCGACGCTTCAATGCCTTCCTTGCCCCAGGCGACCGGGTAGCAGATGTTCAGCTCATAGGCCTTGAACTTGCCGCCGGTGTGCTGGCCGATATTGCGCAGGCGCGCCATGTCGTCGAAGTTCAGGATCGGCTGCGCGACTTCAAGGCGCATCGGCGGGTTGACGTTGTTGGTATCGAGGATGTTCGGCTTGGGGCCAATGAACGAGACCAGCGACATGACCATGCTTTCGCGGATCGGATCGATCGGCGGATTGGTCACTTGCGCGAACAGCTGCTTGAAGTAGTTATACAGCGGCTTGAGTTTGTTGGACGTGACGGCCAGCGGCGAGTCGTTGCCCATCGAGCCGGTGGCTTCTTCGCCCAGCACGGCCATCGGCGCCATCAGGAACTTCAGGTCTTCCTGCGTGTAGCCGAACGCCTGCTGGCGGTCGAGCAGCGTCAGCGCCGGCTTTTCGCCCTGCGCATCCTTCGCGCGGCCGGCGGCCAGCTGCGACTCGGTCAGCTTGATTTCATTGAGTTTGATGCGCACCGACTTGATCCACGCCTTGTACGGCTTGGCGTTGGCATAGGTGTCTTTCAACTCTTTGTCGTCGATGATGCGACCCGCTTCGAGGTCGATCAGGAACATCTTGCCCGGCTGGAGGCGCCACTTCTTGACGATGCGCGATTCGGGAATCGGCAGTACGCCCGATTCGGATGCCATGACGACCAGATCGTCCTCGGTGATGACGTAGCGCGCCGGGCGCAGGCCGTTGCGGTCGAGCGTACCGCCGATGTGGCGGCCATCGGTGAAGGCCATCGCGGCCGGGCCGTCCCACGGCTCCATCATCGCGGCGTGGTATTCGTAGAAGGCGCGGCGGTTGTCGTCCATCGACGCGTGATTTTCCCAGGCTTCCGGGATCATCATCATCATCGCCTGGGCGATCGGGTAGCCGGCCATGATCAGCAGTTCGAGCGCGTTGTCGAAGCAGGCGGTATCCGACTGGCCTTCATAGATCAGCGGGAACAGCTTGTTCAGATCGTCGCCCAGGACGGCCGACTTGAGGATGCCTTCGCGCGCGCGGGTCCAGTTGAAGTTGCCCTTGACGGTATTGATCTCGCCGTTGTGGGCGATCAGGCGGTACGGGTGGGCCAGCGGCCACTCGGGGAAGGTGTTGGTCGAGAAGCGCTGGTGGACCAGGGCCAGGGCCGAGATGCAGCGCGGATCCTGCAGATCCTTGTAGAACACGCCCACCTGGTCGGCCAGCAGCAGGCCTTTATAGACGACGGTGCGGGCCGACATCGACGGCACGAAGAATTCCTTGCCGTGCAGGAGTTTGAGGGCCTGGATCGCGTGGCCGGACGATTTGCGGATGACGTACAGCTTGCGTTCGAGTGCATCGGTGACCATGATGTCCGGGCCGCGGCCGATGAAGATCTGGCGGATCACCGGCTCCTTGGCACGCACGAACGGCGACATCGGCATCGTCGCATCGACCGGCACGTTGCGCCAGCCGAGAACGACCTGGCCTTCGATGCGCACGGCGCGTTCGATCTCCTGCTCGCAGGCGATGCGCGACGCATGCTCTTTCGGCAGGAACACCATGCCGACGCCGTACTCGCCAGGCGGCGGCAACTCGACGCCCTGACGCGCCATCTCGTCGCGGTAGTACTGATCCGGGATCTGGATCAGAATCCCCGCCCCGTCGCCCATCAGCGCATCGGCGCCCACAGCGCCCCGGTGGTCGAGGTTCTTCAGAATCAACAGACCCTGTTCAACAATCGAATGACTCTTGTTGCCCTTGATATGGGCGATGAAGCCAACACCGCAAGCATCGTGTTCATTGGCGGGATCATACAAACCTTGGGCAATCATGCGACATTCTCCACATCTTTACGGGATCGAATGCCGAGAATAGTGCAATGCAAAATCCCCCGTCAACCTCAATAATTAGGGTCAGAGTCGAATTGTTTGACAACTTTTTGAGAAAGACGATAATTGGGGACAGAGTCATTCTGGTTTGTAGGGGTGCTCGTCGCTGCAACCTAAGCTATTGATTTTAAATAGGTTTTCGCAATAAAAAACGGCACGAATAACCGTGCCGTTGTGTCGGGAATTGCGCTGTTTCAGGCTTGTGCGAACGGTGGAAGCGGTGGATTAAAAGGTCGGCCACGCTTGGCTGGCAAGATCTGGCGTTGTGTTTTTTGCTCGAGCTGGCTCTTGAACGAGTCCGATCCCAATGGCTTGTTTCGCAGAATCGAGGTGGTGATGAAATCCACCTCTTCGGATGACAAACCTTGCTGCACCATGTCGATATACGCCGCCTCGCGCTGGAATGGGGTGTTGCCCAATGCCCAGAACAGGCTGTGGTCGCTGACGAGCGTATCCAGACGCGCACCGGCATGGTGGGCATAGCTCGACCATGGATAGTCGCCGGGGCTGACGGAAAGTTGCGCGCGCACCGGATTGAGCTCGATGTAGCGGCTGCAGGTCATGAAATACCGGTCCGAGTCGATCAGCGAGGTGCGGAAACGTCCCTCGAACAAGCCACCGCTGCGCTCGTACTTGTGGTTAAACCATGGAACATAGAGTCGGCCAACCTTCTGCATCATCAGTGCCAGGCCGGTGGCGTCGCTCGGTGTTGCCAGCAGGTGAACATGGTTCGGCATCAAGACGTATGAATGGATTGCCACGTCATAAAACCGCGCGCCTTCCTTGAGCCAGACGAGAAATCGCTGGTAGTCCGCCTCGTCCCTGTAAATGATCTGGCGGTTATTGCCGCGCTGAATTACGTGGTGCGGTTGCTCGGGAACGATGAGTCGAGGTTGGCGTGCCATGGCGTCGGATGTGCGTGAGGAATCCGAATTCTACAATGGAAAATGACTCTGTCCCTAATTAAACGCAAGAGCTCGCGAAATACTGCCGACTCTGTCCCCAATTATTTGAGAATAAGTACAGACGCAATTTATCGCCCGACTTTTCAGCCGCAATTGTGTAATCCAGCCAATTTCCCAAAGAAAATTGGCCAATAATTCGACTCTGACCCTAATTGTCTGAGTGGAAATTGGCCAATAATTCGACTCTGACCCTCATTGTTGGAGAGTCGAGGCGGGTCAGGAGAGGGTGAAGCCGGCGGAGAGGCTGTAGCCTTCGCCGTAGGCGCTGCGCAGGGGGAGGTCCTGGCCGAGGCCGGAGCGGGCTTTCTTGCGCAGGCGGTAGACCAGCATGTCGACGCGGCGGCTGGCGTCGGGGTCGTCGCCCCCCATGCCGGCGACGATCACGTGGCGCGGTACCGGGCGCGTATTGATCGTCAACAGGTGCAGGAAGTTGCACTCTTTTTCGGTCAGGTCGACCACCTTGCCCATCAGCTCGAGCTGGCGCGCGCTCACGCGCAGCATCCATTTGCTCGGGGCCGGTGCCGGATCCTGCGGGCGTACCCGGCGGTCCAGTGCCTCGATGTGGGCGGCCAGTTCCGGGAACTTGATCGGCTTGGTCAGGTAATGGTCGGCGCCCAGGCGCAGGCCCAGGATGCGGTGGTCGAACGCCACCCGGCCCGTGAGTACCAGTAACCCGATTTCCGGATACAGCTGGCGCATGCGCGGGATGACATTGAAGCCATCTTCGTCTGGCAGCCCGAGGTCGAGCACCACGACCGCAGCCGGCGTGCGCGTCAGCGCCGCCCACATTTCACTGGCGGTCCGGGCGATCGTGACGTCGTGGTCCAGCTCCTTCAGGAACTCGGCCATGTCGTCGGCGTATTCGCCATTGTCTTCAACAATCAGTATCTGCGTCATGCCCTTGCCATATTAGTCACCTGCCCGTCGTTGATACCGATGGTAGCGTTATCCACGCCGAAGCGCGGTCCCGATTATCACTGCTGAGGCTACCTGAAGCAAGGAGTTATTCCTCTATAACCTCTATAAGACCAGCGCCGGCATCCAGAGCCGGAACTCGGCGCCGGCGCCCTGTTGCCCTGGTGCCAGACTCAGCACGCCACCATGGACTTCGATGATCGACCGCGCCATATACAGCCCCAGACCGCTGCCTGGCAGGCCAGCGGCGTTGCGGCCGCGATACCCTTTGTCGAAAACGCGCGACGCATCGTCCGGTGGCACGCCGGCACCGCCATCCAGTACGGCGATCTCGACGCCGCCACCGCTGCGCCGCACGCGCACCGTCACATCGGCAGCGGGCGGCGAAAACGCGAGCGCGTTGTCGATCATCACCTTCAGCGCCAGCCGCAAGCCTTCCGGTTCGCCGCGCAGGATCGAGGCGACATCGTCAAGCTGCAGTACGGCAGCGCGCCCGGCGCTGCGGATCTGGGCAGCACCCGTCTCGACCAGCTCCCCGACGGTGATGGTGTTGGGCTGGCGGGTGCGCCCGAGCGTGGCCATGCGATCCGGCGACAGGTATTCGTCGAGCATCCCGATCAGGCGGTCGACCGCGGCGCCGATCTTGCGATAGCGAACACGCACCGATTCCTCGGCATGCGTGGATGTGGCTTCCAGCCGCTGGATTGCGCCATCGATCGTCGCCAGCGGCGTACGGAACTCGTGATTGAGCATGCTGGCAAACCGTTTGTATTCGCTGTCGTGGCCGCGCCGCGCCGACAGGTCGCGCAGCAGGCCGACCAGGGCCGATTTGTCATCGGCCGGCACGATGGCCAGCGCTTCCAGCGCCAGCGGGCGCCGCTCGGCATCGAACAGATCAAATTCGCGCCGGTTGCGTACCCCCGGCTTGCCAGTGGCCATCGCGCGCAACCACGCTGCCAACGGCGCCAGCGGCGAGGCGCTGTCGCCATCGAGCGCGTTCTGCAGCGTGGCGGCGTCATAGCCGCTCAGGGCCGCAAACGCCGGACTCAGATAACGCACGCTCCCCACAGGCAGTGCAATGGCAAAGGCCACGTCGTCTCCCAGTTCGGCGATCGTGCGCAGTTGCCGGCCGGTGAGCATCTCGGCATCGCCGGCGGGAACCGGAATGGCAGACGCGGTGGCGGCAATCGGACTGGACTTCATTGGACCTCTTTCTTCACCAACAGTTACGGGCAATGTATCGACCAGCTAGTATACCGCGACCATCACTTGTCTGTGACATATTGCTTTGCAAAATGCAAAATATGGTTTCATGAGGGAATGAAAGAAGGCAATCCGGCATGGAATCCACGTGGCAAACGAAACAATTGCGCCATACCGGCAGGGTTTGGGCGATAATTTCACCACTATGAACGATACCGCTACCCGCCCCCCGCTCCCAGACCGGCTCTCGATCGATCCGAGCAGCCCATTTCACAACCGTGACGTCTTCCAGCACGACGTCGGCATCCGCTTCAACGACAAGGACCGTACCGACGTCGAAGAGTATTGCATCAGCGAAGGCTGGATCAAGGTCGCCGCCGGCAAAACCCTCGACCGCAAAGGCCGCCCGATGCTGATCAAGCTGAAAGGCAAGGTCGAAGCGTATTACGCGTAAACCTTTGGTCGATACAACAATGGCGGGCTCGCGAGCCCGCCATTTTTCTATATATACCAGCGCCAGCTTGCGCGGCGCTTACTAGCCCTCCCGAATGGATTACTCTGCCAGCGGTGCGAAGATCGCCTGCAGGTCTTCCTGCGTCAGCGCCATCTTCTGCGACTCGCCTTCGGACAGGATCGAGTGCGCCAGCTCCGACTTCTTCTGCTGCAGCAGCTGGATCTTTTCTTCCAGCGTGCCCTTGGCAATCAGTTTGTAGACGAACACCGGCTTGTCCTGTCCGATGCGCCAGGCGCGGTCGGTTGCCTGATTCTCGGCCGCCGGATTCCACCACGGATCGTAGTGGATCACGGTATCGGCCGCCGTCAGGTTCAACCCGACGCCGCCCGCTTTCAGGCTGATCAAAAAGATCGGCACCGCACCCTGCTGGAATGCCGCCACCTGCGCCGAACGGTCGCGCGTCTCGCCGGTGAGCAGCGCATACGGGATCTTGCGCAGCGTGAGTTCTTCTTCGATCAGCGCCAGCATGCTGGTGAACTGCGAGAACACAAGGATCTTGCGGCCTTCGCCCAGCAGGTCTTCGACCATCTGCATCAGGTCGGTCAATTTGGCCGATACCGCCGCCGTGTTCTTTTTGGATGGCATCGACTTGACCAGGCGCGGATCGCAGCACACCTGACGCAGCTTGAGCAGCGCCTCGAGGATCACGATCTGGCTACGCGCCACGCCCTTGCGGTCGATCTCGTCGCGCACTTTCTTGTCCATCGCCAGGCGCACCGTTTCGTACAGGTCGCGCTGCGGGCCGGACAGCTCGATGCGGCGCACCATCTCGGTCTTTTGCGGCAGCTCTTTGGCCACATTGTCCTTCGTGCGGCGCAGCAGGAACGGCCGGATGCGGCGATTGAGCAGCGTGCGGCGCACCGGATCGTCCTGGCGCTCGATCGGATGACGGAACTGGGTATTGAAGGTTTTCTCGTCGCCCAGCAGGCCCGGAATCAGGAAGTGAAACTGCGACCACAGCTCGCCCAGGTGATTCTCGAGCGGCGTACCGGACAGGCACAGGCGGTGGCTGGCGTCGAGCGAGCCGGCCGTCTGCGCTGCCTTGGAGCGGGTGTTCTTGATGTAGTGCGATTCGTCCAGGATCACCAGGTGATAGTGGTGCTTGCGCAGTTCTTCCTCGTCGCGCGGCAGCAGCGCGTAGGTGGTTAGCACGATGTCGGCGCCGTCGATCTGGTCGAACGACTCCATGCGCTCCTTGCCCTGCAAGAGCAGCACTTTCAGACTCGGGGCAAAACGCGCGGCTTCGTCGAACCAGTTGGCCATCAGGCTCGTTGGCGCGATCACCAGCGCCGGGCTGGTCAAGCGGCCCGCTTCTTTTTCGACCAGGATGTGCGCCAGCGTCTGCACCGTCTTGCCCAGACCCATATCGTCGGCCAGGATGCCGCCCAGGTCATACTCGCGCAGGAACTGCATCCACGCCAGGCCATCGAGCTGGTAGTCGCGCAAGGTGGCTTGCAAGCCGGCCGGCGCCTCGACTTTTTTCACGGCGCCGAACTGGCTCAGTTTGCGGCCGGTCTCGCGCAGGCGCTCGCCGCCGGTCCATTGCAACTCGACGCCGCGCGCCAGTTCTTCGAGCCGCGCTGCGTCGAGCGTCGACAGGCGCAGGCGCGCCTTGATCTTGTCATTGAAATACAGCTCGCCCAGCGTGGCCAGGATGGGCTTGAGGCGCCCCCACGGCAGCGCCACGCGCTCGCCATCGGGCAGCACGGCGAGCATCTGGTCGGACTCGGCGTGCGCGGCCAGCACGCTCGGATCGAATTCGAGCGGCGCGCTGCGAATCAGCTGCACCAGCACCGGCAGCAGCGGCACGCGCTTCTTGGCCACCACGATGCCCAGCTCCAGTTCGAACCAGGCATTGGCTGCTTCCGCTGGTTCGTCGATGTCGGCATACCAGCCTTCGACCGGCACCACGTCGTAGCGGTACTTGGGCGATTTTTGCAGGTGCCAGCCAGCGTCGGACAGCGCGTCGACCGACTGCTCGGCAAAGCGCAGCCAGTGCGCCTGGCTCTCGAGCTGCAATGCGCCGGCCATCACGTTCAGTGGCGCCGTGGCCGGCTTGCGGAAACCGATCTCGCCCAGCTTGTCGAGCGCATCGCTTTCAAGCTTGGGGTCGCGCTCGATGATTTCGGTGAGGTCACCCACCTGGCGCACGACGCGCTGGGACGGGTCGAACGAGACGCGCTGGCCGTCGTAATCAAACGCCAGCACGGCGAAGTCCTGCCAGCGCGCGGCGCTGCCGTCAGCCAGCTGCACCGCATCGAGCAGCAGGTGCGGAATCGGTTTGACGTCATTGCGCAGGCGCTGCGTGAGCGGCTGCGGCAGCGGCATCAGCTGCTGCAGGCCGTGCGCGAGCAGCAGTTGCGAGACGCGTTTCTTGTCGGTGCCGGTGAGCGTGGGCGCCTGCGCCACGAGCGCCTGCAGTTCGGCCAGCGAGATGTCGATGCCGCCGCGATTGAGCTCGAGCGGCCCGCACGACAGATTGTCGATGTACCACGGCGGATCGGTTGGCAGCATGTAGTCGATCTGGTCGGCGGCGCTGTGCGCGGCCGCGCCGCCCACGGGTTCGACTGACCAGCCGAGCTTTGCGACGCGGCCTTCGTCGCGCCATGCCAGGCTGGCCAGGCGGGTCGGGCCGCCCTGCAGCGGGTAGACCAGGCCACCGGCCATGTCGGCCCACGAGTTCGCCCACAGCAGCTTGCCCTGTTCGAGCAGCATCTGCAGCAGGATCGCGCCGACCTTGCCTTTCGGTTCAGTGGCGCTGGTGCCTTGCGCCGACCCGCTGCGCATGGCGATGAAAAAGCGCACCAGGTCGATATCATCGCCTTCGAGATAAGCGGGCGGCGCCGACAGGAGCGAAAAGACTTCGCTGACGGGACTGGCCGCAGCCACGTCGCCGTTCGGTCGCAGGCGCGCCTTGCACAGGCACAGCGCCACGTGGCGCCCGCCGCTGGTGGGCGCCATCACATAGACGAACTTGTACTGCGCGGCCTTGGGGTCGACCACTTCGTCGGTCAGCTTCGGCTGCGGATGCGCCGCTGCTTCGACCCGCTGCAACCAGCTCACGACCGGCGCCGGCAAGGCCGGAGAACGTGCGGGCGTGCGGGCTGCGGGTGCGTCGCTGGCTTTATCGCGAAGATAATCGACTGTTGTCATTGGGTCTCGTGGCAGGGTATTAAAAACGGCAATAACGACTATTATCTCGCATACGAACACTTCCGATTTGTTCGTAATCGCACCTTGCAGACAAATGGTGCGCGCACGCAACGCGTGTGTCTTCTGCCAACCGACTGTTCTCTCATGTTCGTCTGACGCTGTCAAGACTGGCGTATCGGCGCTGTTTGCGTATCATTGGCCGCTTGGTCCACGATCCTCGCTTCATCACTGCCTATGCTGCCCTCCATCGAACAACGCCTCGCCAAAGAACTGGCCGCCAGGCCAGCCCAGGTGGCTGCCGCCATCGCCCTGCTGGACGAAGGCGCCACCGTGCCGTTCATCGCGCGCTACCGCAAGGAAGCCACCGGCGGCCTGGACGACATCCAGCTGCGCCTTCTCGAAGAGCGCCTGCGCTATCTGCGCGAGCTGGAAGACCGGCGCGCATCGATCATCGCGTCGATCACGGAGCAGAACAAGATGACGCCGGCGCTGCTCGAATCGATCGCACTGGCCGAAGATAAAACGCGTCTCGAAGACCTGTACCTGCCGTACAAGCAGAAGCGCCGCACGAAGGCGCAGATCGCGATCGAGGCCGGCCTCGCGCCGCTGGCCGAGACCCTGCTGGCCGACCCGCAGCAGGATCCCGAGGCCATCGCGAAGGACTATCTGCGCGACGCGTTTACCAATGCCGACGGCGGCGCCAATCCCGGCGTGCTTGATACCAAAGCGGCGCTCGATGGCGCGCGCCAGATCCTGATGGAGCGCTTTGCCGAAGACGCCGCGCTGCTGCAGACGCTGCGCGAGTACGTGCAGGAACACGGCGTCGTCGAATCGAAGGTCGTCGCCGGCAAACAGGACGAAGGCGAAAAATTCGCCGACTATTTCGACTACAGCGAGCCACTGGCCGCGGTACCGTCGCACCGCGCGCTGGCGCTCCTGCGCGGTCGCCGCGAAGGCATGCTGGACGTGGCGCTGCGCCTGGATTCCGAGCCCGAAAAGCCGAAGTGGGACGCACCGCTCAATCCGTGCGAAGGCCGCATCGCGGCGCGCTTCGGCATCAAGGCGCAGGGCCGCCCGGCCGATAAATGGCTGCTCGATACGGCGCGCTGGACCTGGCGCGTGAAAAGCTTCATGCACCTGGATACCGAGTTGATGGGCGCGCTGCGTGACAAGGCCGAACTCGATGCGATCGGCGTCTTTGCGCGCAACCTGAAGGCGCTGCTGCTGGCCGCGCCGGCCGGTCCGCGCGCGACGATGGGCCTGGACCCTGGCCTGCGCACCGGCGTGAAGGTCGCGGTGGTCGACGCCACCGGCAAGGTGGTCGATACCGCCACGGTCTACCCGCACCAGCCGCGCAACGACTGGGATGGCGCGCTGCACACGCTGGGCCTCCTGGCTGCGAAACACAATGTGTCGCTGGTCTCGATCGGCAATGGCACCGGCTCGCGCGAGACCGACAAGCTGGCGCAGGATCTGATCAAGCAGCAGCCCGACCTGAAGCTCACAAAAATCGTCGTCTCGGAAGCCGGCGCATCGGTCTATTCGGCGTCCGAATTCGCCTCGCGCGAGCTGCCCGACATGGACGTGTCGCTGCGCGGCGCCGTCTCGATTGCGCGCCGCCTGCAAGACCCGCTGGCCGAACTGGTCAAGATCGATCCGAAGTCGATCGGCGTGGGCCAGTACCAGCACGACGTGTCGCAGAGCCAGCTGGCGCGCTCGCTCGACGCCGTGGTCGAGGATTGCGTGAATGCCGTTGGCGTGGACGTGAACACCGCGTCGGCGCCGCTGCTGGCGCGCGTGTCCGGCCTGTCGTCCACGGTCGCGCAGGGCATCGTGGCATACCGCGACACGCATGGTGCATTCGCCTCGCGTGCGGCGCTGAAAAAAGTGCCGCGCCTGGGCGAGAAAACCTTCGAGCAGGCAGCGGGCTTTTTGCGCGTGATGAACAGCGCCAACCCGCTGGATGCATCGGCCGTGCACCCGGAGTCGTACCCGCTCGTCGAAAAAATCCTGCTCGACGTCAAGCGCGACATGAAAGCCGTGATCGGCGACGGCGCACTCATTAAAAGCCTGAACCCGGCCAGGTATGCGGACGACAAGTTCGGCGTGCCGACCATCACTGACATCCTGAAAGAGCTGGAAAAACCGGGCCGCGATCCACGGCCCGAGTTCACGACGGCCACCTTCAAGGATGGCGTCGAGCAGATCTCGGACCTGCGCCCCGACATGATCCTGGAAGGCGTGGTCACCAACGTCGCCGCCTTTGGCGCATTCGTCGACATCGGCGTGCACCAGGACGGCCTGGTGCACATCTCGGCGCTGTCGAACACGTTCGTCAAAGACCCGCACACGGTCGTCAAGGCCGGCCAGGTGGTGAAGGTCAAGGTGCTGGAAGTGGACCCGAAGCGCAAGCGCATCGCGCTGACGATGCGCCTGACGGACAGCGCGCCGCAGCCGGGCGCGCAGCCTGCACAGCGCCCCGACCGCAACGACGCCAGACGCGTGCAGCAGCACCAGCGCCAGGAACGCACGGCGGCGCCGGCCGGCGGCGCGATGGCCGATGCGTTTGCCAAGCTGCGCAAATAACGGGCAGCCGATGCTGCGCCTCGCCAACGTCGATCCCGGCCACGCCAATGCCCTGCGCGTTGTTGCAGAACTCGATGCGGCGCTGGCGGCGATCACGGGCGAAACCGGCGCGGCCTCGTTCGATCCACAGGATTGTCGGGGCGCGGGCGCCTGCTTCGTGCTGGCCTACGACGCCGATGGCAGCGCAGTCGGCTGCGGCGCCATGCGCGCGCTCGCGGGCGATATCGGGGAACTCAAGCGGATGTATGCGCGGCCCGGCAGCGGGGCCGGCGCGCACGTGCTGGCAGAACTTGAGCGGCACGCCGCGGCATGCGGCTACCGCCAGTTGTGGCTGTCGACGCGGCGCGTGAATACGCGCGCGGTGGCGTTCTACGAGCGCCACGGTTACGCGCCGGTGGCGCCGTACGGCCGGTATGTCGGCCGCGCGGCATCGGTCTGTCTTGGCCGGCGCCTGCCCTGACGCCGTTGCTTCAGCTGTGCTTGATCAGGATGCCGATCAGGTACACGCCCAGGCAGCCGAACCCGATCAGCAGCATCTTGTGCTGCGGGATCGCCGGCGCGCCCGTCTTCTTGATGTGCATTGCATCGCGCACCAGCAGCAGCGCGTAGATCAGCGCGGCGAGTCCCGACAGGATGTCGCCGGGACTCGGGCGCGTGAACCCCGTGTAGATATTCAGGATGCCGGGAATGCCCAGCAGGGCGGCGATCACGAGGTTCGCGTTCGGCGATGGTACGCGGCGGCGGGGTTGCTGCATCGGGTGCTCCGGTGGATGGTGACAAACGGCGCGATCATACCGCAATGCCGGGCGCAGGCACTGACGCATGCCTTGACGCAGCGGCCAGGGGCTCAGGCGAACAGGGTCGTGTTGCGCAGCACGAGCTTGATCAGGAAGCACCCGGCGAAGGCGCCAAAACAGATGAAGCCGATCAGCGTGACGCGTGGCGAGGTCAGCAGCGCCAGCCGGCCGGCGCGCCGCTGCAGCGCGCACCAGGCCAGGAACAGCGCCATCATCAACGGGCCAATCTGGACGAAGACGTCGACCGCGCGGCCGCTTCTCAAGGCATTGGCGCCGTCATACAGTGCCGGCAAGCCCAGCAGCGCGGCAAAAACCCACAGGGCCGCGATGGGCAAGGTAGCAAACGTGTTCTTCATCGTGTTTCCCGTCATCTTGAACCGGGCATGATACCGCAGCGCCGTGATGGTCACCGATGCCGTCCACGTCGAATTCTTATAGAATGGCGCCATCTACCCATTCCTCTCCAAAAGGCACACATCAAATGAGCGACGTTCAAACCTGGATCAAAGACACCGTGACCTCGACCCCGGTCGTGCTGTTCATGAAAGGCACCGCCCAGTTCCCGCAGTGCGGCTTTTCCGGCCGTGCCATCCAGCTGCTGAAAGCGTGTGGCGTCGACAACGTCGCCACCGTGAACGTGCTGGACGACGCTGAAGTGCGTCAGGGCATCAAGGACTACTCGAACTGGCCAACCGTGCCGCAGCTGTACGTGAACGGCGAGTTCATCGGCGGCACCGATATCATGAACGAGATGTACGAATCGGGCGAACTGCAGACCCTGCTGAAAAACGGCTGATTGCATGACTGAGCGCCCGCGCCGTATTGTTGTCGCCCTCACCGGCGCGACCGGCGCAACCTATGGCGTGCAGCTGCTCAAGCGGCTGCACGCAACGCCTGGCATCGAAAGCCACCTGATCATTTCCGACGCCGCCACGCTGACCCTGCACCAGGAACTCGGCCTGCAGCGCCGGGACGTCGAAGCGCTGGCCCACGTCGTGCACCGCAACCGCGATATTGGCGCGTCCATTGCCAGCGGGTCGTACCAGGTCGACGCCATGGTCGTCGCGCCCTGCTCGATGAAAACCCTGGCTGCCGTGGCCCACGGTTTCTCGGACAACCTCGTCACCCGCGCTGCCGACGTCATCCTCAAGGAACGCCGGCGCCTGGTGCTGATGGTGCGCGAAACCCCGTTCAACCTGGCCCACTTGCGTAATATGACGTCGGTGACCGAAATGGGCGGCATCATCTTCCCGCCCTTGCCGAGTTTTTACCACCGGCCTGCGACGATCGCGGACATGGTCGAGCACACGGTGGACCGTGTCGTGGACTTGCTGGGGATAGAAAATTCCCATGCCGCGCGCTGGGGTGGCATGAAAGCAGAGCAGAACGACATGGCAGGATGAACCGGCATGCCGGCTTGCGCCGGCATGGGTTGTCTCAGCGTTTGTCGTCGTAACGGTTGTCTTCCGACTTTTTCAAGTCACGCGCTTCTTCGAGCATTCGCCGCCGGGCGTTGCGTTCTCGCATCAGTTCAGCATGACGCGCTGCCGTCATCGGCGGCACCGTCATCAAATCCTTGAGCTGGGCGGTATTGGCGTAGTTGTTTCGCATGCGTCAGCTGCTCCTGGGTGAACCTGAAACGGTGGCGGAAACTGCTACCACCTGATCAGATTATGGACCAGACCAGCCCATTTGTACTGTTCTGCACGACAAAAGTGCAAACCAGCAATAACGCTACTGCGATCGACGTTTACTTCGCGTCCGGCTTCGTATGATTCACACGCACCAGCATGCGAATGAATTCGCGCGCCAGCTGGCGGTGGTGCTCATCGAGGCGCTGCAGGTCGGCGATCAGCTTGACGTCGGCCGATTCAAAGCGCGCGCTGGCAGCACCAGCCTCGCCGGCAGCCTGCTCGGCGCCGCCAAAACGCAACCAGTCGGCAGGCACGCCCAGCCACTGGGCGATCATGCGCAATTTTTCCTGGGTTGGAATGGCTTCACCGACCAGCCACTTGCGGGCGGCATGGACCGTGATCGGGCGGCCTTCAAAGCGGATATTAAATTCTCGCGCCAGACGCGTAGGGCTGTCAGGGGAGTAGTGAGCGTTCTTCAGAGCATGCTGGAGGCGTTCGCTGAAGCTCTCCCGTTCGTTGGTTGAATTCATTGCGGTACTTGTTGTTGGACAAAGGAAGGCTCTTCCAGACGAGAAACCTTATGTTTACACTATACAACTAAAAAGTAACAAACATGTGGTTTTTCAATAGTTTTTACATGCGATTTGCCGTATTCCCCACAGCAATCCTCACAAGAATGCCTGGCATGTAAAATCGTCTGATCGGGAATGAAACAACTACGTACCATTACTTAGAACAGTCCTGGAGAATGCCTGTCCTGTTCAAAATGTATCCGATGGTGACATATCGGATGTTAATTTCGCGTGAAAACTAACACCCCATCGGCATTTGTCGCCCGGGTCAATTGGCCGTCATACCAGAGCTTGTGCAAGTGCGCGAGCGCTTCACCCAGTGCAAAACTGAGCTGGTGCGCATCAAGGGCGCGGCGGAACATGATGGGCACGATCTCGGCGGCCGAGCGGGGAACGGCGCAGGCCGCGAGCACCTCGGCCAGCCGTTCCACGTGGTGCTCGCGCAACTGCCGGATGCGCGTGTGCAGCCCGCGAAACGGCTTGCCGTGGGATGGCAGCACCAGTACATCGTCGGGCAGGTCGGCGAACTTGCCCAGCGAGTCCAGATACAGTTGCAACGGGTTGCCATCAGGCTCCACGGCAAACACCGAGACGTTCGTCGAAATACGCGGCAAGACCATGTCGCCCGACACCAGGATGTTGCGGCTCTCACAGTACAACGCGGCGTGTTCGGGCGAGTGACCGAAGCCGGTGATCACGCGCCACAATTGACCCCCAACTGTGACATCTTGCTTGTCTTGCAACCGGGTATAGGCCAGCGGCACGCTCGGCACCAGTGACGGATAGTAGTTGCGACGGCTGCCCATCTGATCCAGCATCGCCGCGTCGCGCAAGCCGTGGCGCGCGAAATGCGGGATGGCGGACGGGCCATCCACACCCGGCAGCGCCGCTGCCATCATGCGCATGAAACCGAATTCGCCGGTCGTGGTCCAGAACGGCGCAGCGAAGCGCTCGCACAGCCAGCCCGCGAGTCCCACATGATCGGGGTGGCAGTGCGTGGCGATGACCCGTACCAGCGGCTGCCCGGCCAGCCCGTCGGCCAGCAGCTGTTCCCAGGCGGCGCGGGTAGCGTCGGTTCCGGCGCCGGTGTCGATCAGGCTCCAGCCAGTGCGCAGCGCCCCGCCCTCTTCCACGTCGTCCTGCAGCAGCCACAGATTGACGTGGTCCAGCGCAAATGGCAGCGGCATGCGGGCCCAGCGCAGGCCGGGGACGATGTCGACCACGGCCCCCGGTGCAGGGATCGTCTCACCAAACGCATACGACAGTTGGGACTCAAGCGCATTCATGCAAATCTTTCCTTTTCAGGCGGAACGGCGGGCGCGCTACAATACGACGCAACGACAATTTACGTTAACGGAAGTTACTGCTTGTTTCGATTTTACGCGATTTTTGGTCGTTTCCCAACCGCTACAGAACCTCATGCCGACTACCTAT
Organism: Telluria sp. LT2P80; assembly: GCF_059685955.1. Lineage (NCBI taxonomy): Bacteria > Pseudomonadati > Pseudomonadota > Betaproteobacteria > Burkholderiales > Oxalobacteraceae > Telluria > Telluria sp. LT2P80. The sequence goes on from NZ_JCASIO010000004.1 coordinate 182,878, forward strand.
ACCATCGCCGAACTGGCGCGCGAATTCGATATCACTGCACGGGCCATCCGTTTCTATGAAGACCAGGGCTTGCTCAGTCCAAAACGCGAAGGCGTGGGCGGCCGCAACCGTGTGTATACGCCACGCGACAGGACCCGCCTGAAACTGACCCTGCGCGGCAAGCGTCTGGGTTTGACGCTGTCCGAGATCAAAAGCATCGTCGACATGTACGAGTCGCCAAAAGACACGCAGGCGCAGATCGACCGCTTCCTTGCCGTGCTGGGCCAGCAGCGCGTCACGCTCGAACAGCAGCGCGCCGATATCGAGATGGCGCTGGAAGAAATCGTCGCCCACGAAGAAGAATGCCGTCGCCTGCTCGGCGGCAATCGTGCCGACGGTGAAGCCGGCCGCGACGCTGCCTGAGTCCAGGTGAACCGGGCGCTGACAATTGTCGGCGCCTTTTTTTTGCCTGCTGTTTGACGTTTACGTTAACGTAACACGCGAGTATGATTGTCGCGCACCCTTTCTCAATTCACCACCCACCACTGTTCACCGCGAGGACGACATGCTGCACCTTCCAGGCCTGACTTTTGACCATGGCGACGATATCGCCGCGCTGCGCGAAGCCGTCCAGCAATTCGCCGCCAGCGAAATCGCGCCGCGCGCGGCCGAGATCGACCGCAGCGACCAGTTCCCGATGGATTTGTGGAAGAAGATGGGCGAACTCGGCCTGCTGGGCATCACAGTGAGCGAGGAATACGGCGGCGCAAACATGGGCTACCTGGCCCACATCGTGGCGATGGAAGAAATCTCGCGTGCTTCGGCCTCGGTCGGCCTGTCGTACGGCGCCCACTCCAACCTGTGCGTGAACCAGATCAAGCGCAACGGCACCGAAGCGCAGAAGCAGCGCTACCTGCCCAAGCTGATCTCGGGCGAGCACATCGGCGCACTGGCGATGTCAGAGCCGAACGCCGGGTCGGACGTGGTCAGCATGCGCCTGCGCGCCGAACTCAAGGGCGACCGCTACGTGCTCAATGGCACCAAGATGTGGATTACCAACGGCCCCGATGCCGACACGCTGGTGGTCTACGCCAAGACCGATCCCGAAGCAGGCGCGCGCGGCATGACCGCCTTCCTGATCGAAAAAGGTTTCAAAGGGTTCTCGATCGCGCAAAAGCTCGACAAGCTGGGCATGCGCGGTTCGCACACGGGCGAGCTGGTATTCCAGGATTGCGAGGTACCCGTCGAGAACGTGCTGGGCGGCGTCGGGAAGGGCGTCAATGTCCTGATGTCGGGCCTGGACTTCGAGCGCACCGTGCTGTCAGGCGGCCCGCTGGGCATCATGTCGGCCTGCATGGACGTGGTGGTGCCGTACATCCACGACCGCAAGCAGTTCGGCCAGGCCATTGGCGAATTCCAGCTCATGCAGGGCAAGATCGCCGACATGTACTCGACCATGATGGCTTGCCGCGCCTATGTGTACGCGGTCGGCCAGGCCTGCGACCGCGCCACGGGCCCGGAGCAGATCCGCGCCCTGCGCAAGGACGCCGCCGGCGCCATCCTGTACAGCGCCGAAAAAGCCACCTGGATGGCCGGCGAAGCGATCCAGACGCTGGGTGGCAACGGCTACATCAATGAATACCCGGTCGGCCGCCTGTGGCGCGACGCCAAGCTGTACGAAATCGGCGCCGGCACCAGCGAGATCCGCCGCATGCTGATCGGCCGCGAGCTGTTCGGCGAGACCATGTAATCCCTTCAGATCCGGAGACCCACACCATGAACGATCCAGTCGTTATCGTCGGCGCCGCGCGCACCCCGATGGGCGCCTTCCAGGGCGATTTTTCCAGCAAGACCGCCAGTGACCTGGGCGCCGTCGCGATCCAGGCCGCCGTGCAGCGCGCCGGCGTCGATCCTGCCGCCGTCGAACACGTCTACTTCGGCAATTGCCTGATGGCGGGCCAGGGCCAGGCCCCGGCGCGCCAGGCGCTGATCAAGGCCGGCCTGCCGATGTCCACCGGCGCCGTGACGCTCTCCAAGATGTGCGGCTCGGCGATGCAGGCGGCGATCTTCGCGCACGACCAGCTGGTGGCCGGTAGCGCCGACGTCGTCGTCGCCGGCGGCATGGAATCGATGACCGGTGCGCCCTACCTGATCCCGAAGGCGCGCGGCGGCTACCGCATCGGCCACGCGCCGATGTTCGACCACATGATGCTCGATGGCCTCGAAGACGCCTACTCGCGCAACGAGAAAACCGGTGAAGGCCGCTCGATGGGCACCTTCGCCGAAGAGTGCGTGGCCAGCTACGGCTTCACGCGCGAAGAGCAGGACAACTTCGCGATTGCCTCGGTCAAGCGCGCGCAGGCGGCCGCTACCGACGGCGGCTTCGACTGGGAAATCGCGCCCGTCACCGTCACCAGCCGCGCTGGCGACACCGTCATCGACAAGGACGAAGGCCCGCTCAAGGCCAAGGTCGACAAGATCCCGTCATTGAAGCCCGCCTTCAAGAAGGATGGCACCGTCACGGCCGCCTCGTCGTCGTCGATCAACGACGGCGCCGCCGCCCTCGTGATGATGCGCGAATCGACCGCCAAAGAACTGGGCCTGACGCCGATCGCGCGCGTGCTCGGTCACGCCACGCATGCGCAGGAACCGAACCTGTTTACCACCGCCCCGATCGGCGCGATGCAAAAGCTGTTCAAAAAAACCGGCTGGACGGCGGGCGACGTCGACCTGTACGAGATCAACGAAGCCTTTGCTGCGGTGCCGATGGCGGCGATGCGCGACCTGGCCATCCCGCACGAGAAGGTCAATGTGCACGGCGGCGCCTGCGCGCTGGGCCACCCGATCGGCGCCTCGGGCGCGCGCATCGTCGTCACGCTGCTTGGCGCGCTCAAGCGCACCGGAGGCAAGCGCGGTGTGGCGGCGCTGTGCATCGGCGGCGGCGAGGCCACGGCGATGGCGATCGAGCTGGTGTAAGCCCGCCCGCGATGCGCTGCAACGATGAACAAAGCATGCGACTATTGAAGGTCTATCGTTACCAACCCTTCACAAGGAGTACCGCATGCCCACAGTATTGATCGTCGGCGCCTCGCGCGGCATTGGCCATGAAATGGCCGCCCAATATCGCCAGGACGGCTGGCGCGTCATCGCCACCGCACGCAAGCAGGAAGACTGCGATGGCCTCGTCGCGCTGGGCGCCGAAGCGCACCAGCTCGACGTGCTCGATGCCGCGTCGATCGCCGCGCTGGCCTGGCGCCTGGACGACGAAAAGATCGACAGCGCCTGGCTGGTGGCCGGCGTGTATGGCCCGAGTCAGGGGAGCTTTCCGACCGGCCCCGAGTTCGACACCGTCATGCACACCAATGTGCTCTCGGCGATGCGCCTGATCCCGGTGGTCGCGCCCCTGCTGGCCGATTCGAAGGGCAAGCTGGCGGTGCTGTCGTCGCGCATGGGCTCCATCGGCGAGCGCTCGGGCGCCAACGGCACGCTGTACCGCGCCAGCAAGGCCGCGCTTAATTCGGTGCTCAAGGATGCGGCGATCACCTACGGTGCGCAAGGCGTGACCTGCATCGCCTTCCATCCGGGCTGGGTCCAGACCGACATGGGTGGCAGCGGCGCAGCGCTCACCGTGCAGGACAGCGTGCGCGATCTGCGCGCCACGCTGGCCAAAGTCGATGCGGGCGCCAATGGCAGTTTCCTGAACCACGACGGCGAGCCGATCGCCTGGTAACACACGATAACGAGACCCCATGATCCTGTCCGACGAACACCAGATGATCCGCGACGCCCTGCGCAGCTTTGCCCAGGAGCGCCTGGCCCCCAACGCTGCGCGCTGGGACCGTGAGCACCATTTCCCGCGCGAAGAGCTGGACGAACTGGCGGCGCTGGGGGCCTTCGGCGTGGCGGTGCCGGAGCAGTACGGCGGCGCCGGCCTGGATTATGTGGCGCTCGCGCTGGTACTCGAAGAAATCGCGGCCGGCGATGGTGGCATCTCCACCATCATCTCGGTCAACAACTGCCCCGTGTGCAGCATCGCGATGATGTATGCGAGCGAAGCGCAGAAACAGCAGTGGCTGCGGCCCTTGGCGCAGGGCGAGCTGCTGGGCGCATTCGCGCTGACCGAGCCGCACACCGGCAGCGACGCTGCGGCACTGCGCACGACCGCCGTGCGCGATGGCGCGCATTACGTCATCAACGGCACCAAGCAGTTCATCACCAGCGGCAAGTACGGCGACGTGGCAATCGTCATGGCCGTCACCGACAAGGCGGCCGGCAAGAAGGGCATCAGCGCGTTCTGGGTGCCGACCGACACGCCCGGCTACATCGTGGCCGGCGTCGAACACAAGATGGGCCAGCACTCGTCGGACACGGCGCAGATCGTGTTCGACAATTGCCGCATCCCGCAGGAAAACCTGATCGGCGAAGAAGGCATGGGCTACAAGATCGCGCTGTCGGGCCTGGAGGGTGGGCGCATCGGCATCGCGTCGCAGGCAGTGGGCATGGCGCGCGCCGCGTACGAGGCCGCGCTGGCGTATGCAAAGGACCGTGAGAGCTTCGGCAAGGCGATCTTCGAGCACCAGGCGGTGCAGTTCCGCCTGGCCGAGATGGCGATGAAGATCGAAGCTGCGCGCCAGCTGATCCTGCATGCGGCGTCGATGAAGGATGCCGGCCTGCCCTGCCTGAAGGAAGCCGCGATGGCCAAGCTGTTCGCGTCCGAAATGGCCGAGCGCGTGGTGTCCGATGCGATGCAGGTCTTCGGCGGCTACGGCTACGTGGCCGACTTCCCCGTCGAGCGCATCTACCGCGATGTGCGCGTGTGCCAGATCTACGAAGGCACCAGCGACATCCAGAAGATCCTGATCGCCCGCGCATTGTGAACGGGCCCTTGACGCTGCAGGCGTTGGTGCCGGAACAGCTGCCGCAGCTGTTCATGTACCTCGACGACCAACTGCAGGAAAACGGCCGCGGCGCCGTGCCGCTGTTCCAGCCCATCTCGCGCGGGCAGTCGCGCCTTCCGCCCGACAAGGCGGCGTCGTTCGCCGCCAGCTTTACGGTGCCGTTCGGCCAGCCGCGCTGGCGCCGCATGTGGCTTGCGCTCGATGCCCGTGGCGCGATCGCCGGGCACGTCGACCTGCGCGCGCGGCCCGAAATCGCGGCCGGGCACCGCGCGCTGCTGGGCATGGGCGTCCACCGCGATCACCGTGGGGCAGGACTGGGCCGTCAGCTGGTCGAGCACGCGCTGGCGTGGGCCAGCGTCACGCCGCCACTCGAATGGGTCGACCTGGATGTCCTGTCGGGCAATCTGGCGGCGCGCCGGCTGTACGAGCGCGCCGGGTTCGTCGTCACCGGTGAGGTGCACGACCTGTACCGGATCGATGGCGAGTCGCACGGCTCGGTGACGATGAGCCGGCGCCTTGCGCCACACCCGAGGTACGGTGGGTAGGTTTCCCGCCCACGCGTTCAATCCACCTGTCACAAGCCCGCACGCTCAACAGCATTGCCAGAACATTCTCAGGACACCGCCGCTTCCAGCAGCGTGATCGTCTGCGCCTGCGTATCGAGCCTCGCCCGCACACCCATGGGCAGCGTGCACTGGTTGCGGATATGTCCAATGGAATAGCCGCTCACTGCCGGAATGACCAGCGGATGCAGGTGCAATGCCAGCGTGCGCTCGAGCGTCAGCGATACGTCTTCGTGTTCCGGCCCGCAGTTCTGGCAAATCCCCACCACCAGCGCGGCCGCATTGGCAAAGCCTCCGGCCAGGTCCAATTGCGTCATCCAGCGGTCGATCCGGTACGGCGCCTCGTTGACGTCTTCCAGGAACAGGATGCTGCTGCCGATATCGGCCGCATACGGCGTGCCGGCCAGCGCCGCGACCATCGACAGGTTGCCGCCCATGAGCGGCCCCGTGGCCACGCCATGCGTGAAGGTATGAATGCCGAAGTGCGGCTCCTGCGCGGCGCGTTCGGCGTTTTCTGGCGACATCGCAATCGTGTAGGTCGCCTGCGGTTCGGTCAGCACTGCCATCATGTGCTGCGTCGCATAGTCGGTCAGCGTCGACGAGGCCACTGGCCCATGGAACGTCACGAGGCCGGTCTGCTTGAAGATCGCCAGGTGCAGCGCCGTAATGTCCGAATACCCGATCAGGACTTTCGGATTGCGGCGGATCAGCGCGACATCCAGCCCGGACAACAGCGAGATACAGCCCGAGCCACCGCGGATCGGCCAGATCGCCTTGACCTCGGGATCGGCGAACATCGCATGCAGGTCGGCCAGGCGCTGCTGGCTTGATCCCGCGTAGTTGCCGAACACCTCGCGCAGATAGGCGCCAGGCTTGACCCTGAAACCCAGCCCCTCGATATTGCGCACGGCTTTCTCGATGGCGGCATCGTTCGTGTAGCCGCCCGGCGCGATCAGGCCGACGACGTCGCCCCGGCGCAGGCGTGGAGGTTTGATCAGCTTGGGCATGGAACGCGAAGGCACGCGCGCAGCGGCAGCGCCGGACGCGATAGTGGACATGGCAGCGGCGATGGCACCAAAACTGCGGCGGTTGATCTTCATGCGCGGTAGGCAATCCTGAATGAAAAAGGCCCGGGCACAGCTGGGGTCACAGCTGGGGTCAGGTCTGACATTCAGACACGACCTCAGCCTTAGCCACTTCCAAGGCACAGCTGGGGTCAGGTCTGACATTCAGACACGACCTCAGCCTTAGCCACTTCCAATGGTGTCTTGCACAGTATTAGCTTGGCCCGGTTCCAGCTGGTGCTGACTACCCGATTGTCGAGCTCGTGTCCGAATGTCAGACCTGACCCCCGCTTTTCTCTGCGATTGTCGAGCTCGTGTCCGAATGTCAGACCTGACCCCCGCTTTTCGCTCAGAAGAATTTGTAGGTTGCCATCATCGTGAATGAACGGCCGCGCGGGTCGGCTACGCGTGGCTCCCAGCTGCTGCCGGCACCCGTGTTGCTGTCGTAGGTGATCGCGAACGGTGGATCTTCGTCCAGGATGTTCTTGATGCCGGCGGTGAGCGTCAGGTTCTTGAAGCCCGTGTAATTTGCGGTCAGGTGGAAGATCGAATAGTCGTCCACCTTGCTGTTGTACTCGGACGGCTTGATGCGGCCGCTGGCCACGCCTGGCAGCACCTGGTCGGTGTAACCCGAGCGGAAGATATTCTGCAGCATGCCGCTCCAGTTGCCGTATTTGTAGGTCACGTAGGCGCTGTGCTTCCACTTCAGGCCCAGGTCGCCGGTGAACAGGAAGCGGCCGATTTCGCTCTCGCCGAATTCGGCGTTCTTCGTGGCGCGCGACTTCTTCTCGAGCAGGCGCGAACCGTCGATGCCGATGCCCCAGATCGAACCGGTGCTGAACTTGCCGGTCATGCGGGCGCCCACTTCGAGGCCGCGCGTGATGCGTTCGCCGGCGTTGAGCCAGCGCTGGTCGATCTCGGTCAGGTTGCCGGCGGCGTCGCGGATGAACTGGTCCTGAAACAGGCTGTAGTTCGCGATCATGGTCACCGCATTGAACGAGTCGATCGTGTTTTCCTTGCGGATTTCCCACAGGTCGGCATTGGCCGAGAAGCCGCCGGCTGGCTCGAACACCAAACCCAGACTGGCCTGCTTGGCCGTTTCCGGACCCAGCGTGTTCTTGCCGCCGGTGAGAACAACCGGATTGACGGCCTGGCAACCGGCGACTGCGGTGTCGACACGGCCGCTCGGGCAGGTAGCCGGATCGGCCAGGTCCTTGCCGACATACTGGCTCTCGGTCACGCCGTTGAACAGCTGGTTGAACGACGGCGCGCGGAAGCCCTCGTTGTACGAACCGCGGAACATCAGTTGCGGAATCGGCTGGTAGCGGAACGAGACCTTCGGATTGGTCGTCGCGCCAAAGCCCGTGTAATCGTCGCGGCGGATGGCGAACGTCAGCTCCAGCGCCTGCGTGACCGGCACCAGCATCTCGGCATACACGGCCTTGATGTCGCGGCTCACCTTCGGCAGCGCATTGACGTCATCGAACGGCGCATTCAGGATCGCCGGGCGCGCACTGACGGCGCGCAGGTCGCCATTGAACTTGTATTCTTCGCGGCGCAGGTCGGTGCCCAGCGCCATCATCACGGCGCCGGCCGGCAGCTTGAAGATTTCGCCCGACAGCGCGGCGTCGAACTGGGTCAGCGTCGTTTTACCGCCGTACATGACGACGCCGGCGGCCGAGGTAGCGCGGATCGCATCGATCGCGGCCTGGCTCTGGGTCTGGCCCGGCAGCAGGAACGGGTTGACGATGCCCGAGCCGAGCACATCGCGCAGCGCCACCGTGTAGTTGTAGCCGGTACCCAGCAGCGATTCCGATTCGCTGTAGGCGCGCGACAGGCCGACGCGGTAATCGTAGCGGTTGCCGAACAGGGTCAGCGGCCCATCGGCGCCCACCAGCACGCGGCTGGCCTTGGTCTCGGTGGTGATCTCGCGATTGCCGCACTCCATGCAGCGCCAGCGGTACGCGATCGGCAAGCCGTAGTTGGCCGAGATGCCGGGGAAGGTCTTGACCAGTGCGTTGTAGACGTCGTTGTAAGCCGCGCCCGTGCTTGGGTAGAACGAGCTCGGACCGAAGGTCGACGCCGATGGCGAAATCTGGTTCGGCGAGAAGCGTTTGGAGACTTCGACGCGCGACGCGACGCCTTCGGCGAACAGCTCGTGCTCGCCGATGCGGAAGGTGGCGCGGCCCAGCGCGTTGGTGTTCTTGACCGGCTGCTGCAGCACCGCTGCGCGGCCCGTATCCCAGGCGCAGCCATAGGCGGCGCCCGGCGTGTCCCACAGTTTTTCGTCGTACGCGCCCATGCCGTCGATGCTGTCGCACCCGGCGCCGCCTGGCAGGTCGAGCAGGCTGATGCCGTTGTAGGCAACGCTGCTGCCCGGCAGGGTCGGACCGGTGCCGGTACGCGAGAGCAGCGTTGGCGCCAGCGTCGTGGCGAAGATATTGCCGCTCGGCGTACCGCGCGTATCGACCGACACGCCGCGGTTCGGCTGGAAGGTGTTGACGAAATCACGCTGGTTGCCGCGCAGCGCCTTGTTCTCGCTGTGCGACAGGGTCGCCAGCACGTTCCAGCCCTGCGTATCGAGGTCGCCCCAGCCGCCGGTGAGGCTGGCGCGGCCGATTTCGCCGCCGCTTGCCTCGGCCACGTCGGTGAAGGCTTGCGCTTCCAGGCCCTTGTAGTTCTTGCGCAGGATGAAGTTGATCACGCCGCCGATGGCATCGGTGCCGTACACGGCCGACGCGCCATCCTTGAGCACTTCGACGCGCTCGACCGCCGCCATCGGGATCGAATTCAGGTCGACCGCCGAGCCTTTCATGCCGTGCGTGGCAACGCGCCGGCCATTGAGCAGCACCAGCGTCGAATCGGAACCCTGGCCGCGCAGGTTGGCGCTGGACGCGCCGTTGTTGCCGCGCTGGGCGCCCGACGTGACGTCGGCATTCGAGGCCAGATTGTCCGAGCCATTGCCATTGATGTTCAGCGTGGCGATGAGTTGCTCGGCCGTGACGATGCCCTGGTCTTCGATCTGCTTGCGCGAAATGATTTCAACCGGCAGCGCGCCCTCCTTGGCGATACGCTTGATGCTCGAGCCGGTGATTTCCACCCGCTGCATCGACGTGTCGGTTTGCGCTTGCGCCACGAGCGGCATGGCAGCAGGGGCGACCGCCCCCATCAAGGCGATTAGCTGGGCCAGTTTCTTCAATTTCACGATGTTTCTCCTTGCGTTCCGGGGCGGTCGTCGGCCGGCGCGTGCATTGCATCGCGCCGGCCTGCGTGTCGCATGCCAAGTTGATTCTTGGCATTACGTTATGTTTTCAATTCAGAGTACGCTCACAATTTTGTGACAAGCCAATGAATTATCCGGAGGGGAGTATAACCAGCGGGAATATTTTCTTGCGGAAAAACTAACGGAATCTATCGCTTGCCCCTGACCGAGCGTGCCCTTTGCGCAACATCGATATCGAGGTAGCGCCAGTTCGTGAATTCGACGGGATGGCGTTTGTAGTTTTTCAACCACGGATGCCGCAGATCGCCCGATAAAACATGGGTCAAAGGCACCCATGGGTTGTACGCGTGCAGCAGCTGGTTCATCTCAAAATAGAGTGTGTTCCGCTCTGCACCATCCTGCAGCAAGCGTGCTTTTTCATAGCGCACATTGTATTGAGGCAGGTTGAAACGCGCGTAGTTCGCGCGGCCTGCATTCGGCCCGTACAACAGCTGATAAAAGTTGTCGCCGTCGGGGAAATCGGCGATCCAGTTACTCTCGAACATTTGCACCGTTCCGAGGCGCGAGGCCTTGATGATCTCGGTTTTCTTGTCGGACTTGAAAACGACGCGCACACCGATGGCATTCAGGCATTTTCGCCACAGTTCATCGCGCAGGCGCCCGCCCACGGTCGCTTCGCTGTGCATCGTCAAGGTCAGCGGTTTGCCATCGGGGGCGCGTCGAAAACCGTCCGGGTCGCGCCCGTCGTAGCCATGCCGATCGAGCAAGGCATTGGCCAGCGCCGGGTTGTACGGCACCGGACTGCGGTAGCGCGGATCGTAACCGCGCACATTCGGCGGCAGCGGCGACTCGGCCTTGATCGCAAACCCTTTCTTCAGTAGCGCAATGTCTTCGGCGCTGTTGTACGCCATCGAAATCGCACGCCGCAGCGCAATGCGGTCCTTGCTGTAGCCACCCACGACCGGGTCGGTCATGTTCATCCACATATAGTAGGTCTGCAATACCGGAAAGCGCGACAGCACGATCCCGCGCGCCGCCAGGTCGGGCTTCAAGGCGCCGTCCTGCACGACCATCTCGGTCATCGATTCGGGAATCTGCTCCAGGTAATCGTAGTCGGCATTCAAAAAGCCCAGCATGCGGCCCTGGAATTCCTCGGCAATGCGCACCTCGACCCGGTCTACGCGTGGCAGGCGCTTGCCTTCCAGTGCGGCGGCAATCGCCCGGTCTTGCGGGTCGTCGCCCGGCGTGGCCGCGAACACGGCGGTGGAATCCGGATTGGCCAGCAGCACGATGCGGTCGCTGCGCTTCCACTGCCCCAGCATGAATGGTCCGGTGCCGATCGGGTGATTGCCCGCCTGCCCCGGATAGGCTTCGATCACTTCGCGCGCCACCACGCTGCTGGCCGCCGTCGCCAGATAGAACAGGAAGTTGTTGTCAGGCGCGGCCAGCTGGATACGCAGCGTGTAGCGGTCCGGCGCCTGCAGGCCGGCCACCGGCACATCCGGGCCGAAGCGCGCGCGCAGCGCGGCGTCGCCTGCGATCTTGCCTTCGAACATATAGGCCCAGGGCGACTTGAGCGCCGGATCATATAAACGCTTGAGGCTGTAGACATAGTCGGCCGCCGTGACTTCGCGCTTGCGGCCCTTGAACGCGGGGTCGGGCGTGAAGTGGATGCCGGGGCGGATGCGGAAGGTGTAGGTCAGGCCGTCGCTGCTGACGGTCGGCATGGCCGTGGCCGTGTTGGGGCGCAGCGTGGCCGGGCGCGCCAGGTAGTCGTAGCGCAGCAGCGGATCGAACAGGTTTTCCAGCAGCGACAGCGTGGCGTTGTCGGACGCGACCGCCGGGTCGAGTCCGGTCTCGCTGGTGGAGAGGAACATGTGCAGGACCTTGTCCTGTGTCTGCGTCTGCGCCTGAGCACCGGAATACGGCACGAGCAGGAACGACAGCGACAGCAGCGTAGCAGCGGCGGAGCGAAATTTCATGACGGCAGATCCTTTGGGGCATCTCATACAGCGTGCCGTATCATAGGCGCGCCGCGCCCTGGCAAGCAACGCTCATAACTTTTGCGCATGGCGCGGCTGCATTCTTTCATCCACGCGGCTTGCCCTTGGCCCCTGGGCGCTGCACAATCGTCCGAACCCGGCGGCAACGCTTCGATCAGCACCGATCAGCACCTCTCAGCATTTACTGGTTATCGATGGCACTCAATTACATCTGGACAGGCTTCTTCCTCGTCGGCTTCCTCGCAGCAATGGCGCAGTGGCTCTTCCTCGGCGACACCGAAATCTTCAAGCGCATCATCGACGGCACCTTCGACTCGGCCAAGATGGCCGTGATGGACATCGCCCTGCCGCTGGCCGGTGTCATGACGTTCTGGCTCGGGATCATGAATGTCGGTGAAAAGGCGGGCGCCATCAACCTGTTCGCGCGCGTGATCGGCCCGTTCTTTTCGCGCATATTTCCCGGCGTGCCGCGCAACCACCCGGCCAACGGCCACATGGTGATGAACTTCTCGGCCAATATGCTGGGGCTCGACAACGCGGCCACGCCGTTCGGCCTGAAAGCCATGGAAAGCCTGCAGTCGCTCAATCCGAACAAGGATGAAGCGACCGATGCGCAGCTGATGTTCCTGGTGATCCAGACCTCGGGCCTGACGATCATTCCGCTGGCCGTGATGGCCCAGCGCGCGGTGCTGGGCGCGGCCAACCCGGCCGACATCTTCATCCCGACCCTGATCGCGACCTACACCGCCACCATCTTCAGCATCATCATGGTCGGCCTGCGCCAGCGCATCAACCTGTTCGACCCGGTGATCTTCGCCTGGATCGGCGGCACCGCGGCGCTGATCGCGTCGATGGTCCTCTCCTTCACCTACTTCCTCGACAAGACGCAGATCCAGCTGGTGTCGTCGGTTGCCGCCAACCTGGTGCTGTTCGGCGTCATTGCCGCGTTCATGACCGGAGCGCTGCGCAAGAAGGTCAATGTGTTCGAAGCCTTCATCGAAGGCGCCAAGGGCGGCGTCGAAACGTCCATCAAGATCATCCCCTACCTGGTCGGCATGATCGTGGCAATCAGCGTGGTGCGCAACTCGGGCATCCTGGGCATGGTCACGAGCGGCTTCGCGTGGGTGTTTGCCGCACTGGGCCTGCAGACCGATTTCGTCGGCGCGCTGCCGACCGCGCTCATGAAATCGCTCTCGGGCAGCGGCGCGCGCGCCATGATGATCGATGCGATCAAGACCTATGGCGTGGACTCGTTCGTCGGCCGCCTGGCCAGCATCATGCAGGGCGCGTCGGACACCACGTTCTACATCATCGCGCTGTATTTCGGCTCGGTCGGCATCCGCAAGACGCGCTATGCGGTCAGCTATGGCCTGCTGGCCGATCTGGTCGGCATCATCGCCGCGATCTTCGTGGCCTATCTCTTCTTCGGTTAAGGATTCACGCATGTTCAAACGCGCCACCCTCGTCCTGTCGCTGCTGTGCGCCACGTCGCTCGCCCAGGCCCAGCTACCGGCGCCGGTGGCGCAACTGATGCAGCAAAGCGGCATCGCACCAGGCGAAGTGGGCCTGCTGGTGCTGCGCGGCGACGCGGCCGTGCTGTCGCACCAGGCAGCGCTGCCGATGCAGCCGGCGTCCACGATCAAGCTGGTGACGACGCTGATCGGTCTTGAGCGGCTTGGCCCCACGTTCCGCGGCCGCACCGAACTGCGGACGACCGGGGATGTGAAAGACGGTGTGCTGCGCGGCAGCCTGTACGTCAAGGGCGGCGCCGATGCGGACCTGGCTGGCGAACACCTCGAAGCCATGCTGCGCGCGCTGCGCTACCAGGGCATCGAGCGCATCGAGGGCGACCTGGTGCTCGATCGCAGCCTGTTCCAGCCGGCGCGGCCGGATGTCGGCCTGCCGCCGTTCGACGAGTCGCCCGACGCGTATTACAACGTGATTCCCGACGCCCTCCTCCTCAACAAGAACATGCTGCAGCTCGACATGCGCGCGACCGGCGCCACCCTGCAACTGCGCATGTACCCGGAGCTCGAACGTGTCTCGGTCACGTCGGCGATGACGCTGGTCGAGCGCGATTGCGCGAAGTGGGAAGACGGCTGGCAGCTGCCCGAGACGCGGCGCGCGCCGGATGGCCGCATCGAGGTGGTCTTGCGCGGCACCTTCCCGAAGAACTGCAACCGCAGCTACAGCGTCAATGTGCTCGACCGCGACGATTACGTGGGCCGCTTCGTGCGCCGCGCCTGGACCGATCTGGGCGGCACGCTCAGTGGCCGCACGATCACCGGCGCCACGCCGCTGGATGCGCGCGTGCTGGCAGCGCACGCCGCGCGCGCCTTGCCGGAAGTGGTCCGCGACATCAACAAGACATCCGACAACACGCTGGCGCGCCTGCTGTTTCTGAGCCTGGGCAGCCTGCAGGGCGATCCGGTCGACGGCAGCCTGGCGCTGCCGGGCGGCGAAGTCACCACCTTTGCGCGCGCCGACGGCGCGGTGCGCGACTGGCTGCGCGCGCAGCGCATCGACGACACCGGGTTCGTGATCGACAATGGTTCGGGCCTGTCGCGCGTGGAGCGCATCAGCGCGCAGCAGATGGGCAGCCTGCTGCAGGCGGGCTTGAAGAGCCCATGGGCGCCCGAATTCCAGGCCAGCCTGCCGATCGGCGCGGTCGATGGCACCATGCGCCGGCGCCTGGCCGGCACGCCGGCGGCCGGGCGCGCGCGCCTGAAAACGGGCACGCTGCGCAACGTCACCGCCGTGGCCGGCTACGTGCCGGATGCGAATGGCAACCTGTGCGTGGTGGTGGCGATGGTCAACAGCGAACGTGCTGGCGACGGGCGCGGCCGCGCCGTGCTCGATGCGCTGGTTGACTGGGTGGCGCGCTCGGGTACGACGCAGGCAGCAGCGATGCAACGTTAAGCAAATTGTCACGGGATTGAACCGGGTTATCTTGCAAAACTAACAAAGTAATTAATGAACTGATACATTTTGTTAGTTTCAAGTAAGAAAACCTTGCCACAATAGTCACGTGCCCGGTGCCGCTGCCGGTGATCGGCCTGGCCGGCGCCGGCGCCGACGCATCCCGTCCTGTCCGACTATCGCCGAATGTGATCGTGTGTCGCAGGCATTGCCACCTGCCGCACTGTTGATCGTATGCATATTCATTACCTGACCGGCGAATTCGCGCGCAGCGCCAGCGAAATTGCGTTCCTTTCCAACCAGATCGAACGCACACGCGCCATGCTCGGCTTCACGCTGGTGTTCTGCGTCGTGTTCTTCCTGTGCTTTTTTGTGACGGATATCGCGGTGCTGGGCCTGGATGCAGCAGTGCGCGACACGCTGCCGGCACGCCTGCTGGTCGCGGCCAGCGCCGGCACCTGCGCCTGGCTGGCCTACCGCCGCCCCCTGTCGATCCGGGCCATGCGCCTGGCGGCGTCGCTGTCCGAAGGCATTGCGCTGTGCTGCTTCATGGTGGTGGCGCTGGCGCGGCCGTACGAGGTGCACTGGCATGCGATGTCGATGCTGATCATCCTGGTGGTGATCTACCTGTACATCCCGAACCGCCTTGTCTACTCGACCGCGCTCGGTACCGGCGCCACGATCGTCTTTCTGGCGCTGGTCACGTTCGTGCTGCCGCCAAGGCCCGTGTCGGACCTGCTCACGATGGGCATGCTGCTCACGATGATCAACACGTTCGGCATTCTGGCGGCGCGCCGCTACAACCGGGTGGCGCGCGAACAGTTCCGGCTGGAGCTGACACTCAAGCAGATCGCCCAGCGCGACCAGCTCACCTGCTGCTACAACCGCCACTACCTGCACGATCATCTGCTGGGGCATGAACTGGAACAGGCCCGCCGGCACAGGCATCCGGTGTCGGTCATCCTGTGCGACATCGATCACTTCAAGCGCATCAACGATACCTTCGGCCACCACGAGGGCGATGTCGTGATCCGCACCTTTGCCGGCCTGCTGCACAAGATGGCGCGCAGCGGCGTCGATGCCGTGGTGCGCTACGGCGGCGAAGAATTTTTGCTGGTCCTGCCCGCCACCGACCTGGCGCAAGGGGCGAAGCTGGCCGAGGACCTGCGCGCGGCGTTTGCGGCCAACCGGGTCGCGCCGGATGCCGATGGCCCCGGGTTGCAGACCACCGCCAGCTTCGGCCTGGCCACGTACGATTTCGCCCGCGACGACGGCCACATCACGTTGCCCGACCTGATCCTGACCGCCGACAAGCTGCTGTACGCGGCCAAGCACAATGGCCGCAACCGGGTCGAAGCAATCGCGATGAACTGACGGCTACAGCACGCGCTGAAAGGTGCGCCGCACCCGATCGCGGTCGCCGCAATCGAAGTGCCACCATTCGGTTTTGATGGCCAAAAAGCCCGCTGCCAGCATCGCCTCGCGCAGCAGTCGCCGGTTGGCCACCTGCGCTTCGGTGAGGCGTCCGGCCAGCACAAACCCTTCTTCGAGCGCCGGATGCGACAGCTCGGTCATGTCGTCGAAACCGGTGCCCATGTCCAGCTCATGGCCGGCCGCGTCGATCAGTGTGAGGTCCAGCGCCATGCCGTACGAGTGGATCGAGCCGCGCGCCGGATCGGCCAGGTACAGGCGCAGATCGGTGCCCTCGAGCGCATCCCACAACTGCTGCTGGACGCGCTGCGGCCGCAGTGCATCGAGCACCAGCACCGTCAGGTCGGGCCGGCGTTCAGCCAGCCACGCCACCACGCGCTCGAGCGCTGCGGCTGCCTGCACATGCAGCCAGGCGCAATCGAACGGCGAATACAGATCGCGTCCAACGAAGTTATTGGCGGTGGCGTAGCGCAGGTCGACCCGGATGCCGGCGATGGAATCCAGATGCCGGAACGCCGGGCTGGCGGCAATGTCTTCGCTGGCGATGAACGCGTGCATGGTCTGAAAAATCCTAGGCTGCTTCGAGACAGGCGCGCGCGGTCGCGCCGATGCAGTTGGCCAGCTCGCGCGCGCCGTGCGACAGCGGCGAGTGGCTGGCCGTGAGCAGGTACAGGTGCACGGGAATCGACGGCGACCACTGGCGGCACTGCACCTGGTTCGCCGCGGCCGATGCGGCCGTGAACGGATCGACCACCGCCGTGCCGGCGCCGGCTTCGACCAGCGAGCGGGCGATCTGGTACGTCTGCACCACGGTGCGAAACACCGGTTGCACGCCCTGCGCTTCGCAGGCTGCCATCACCATCTCGCCCAGCGGATCGCGGTCGGCCATGCCGATCAGTTCACCGGTCAAACCGTCGGCCGCGATCGGCGTGCGGCATTCGGCGTCACTCCAGGTGCCGCGCGGCGCCATCACCGTCAGCAGGCCATGCGCGATCGGCTCGGCCACGATTCCGGGATGGCGCGGATCCTGCAACGACAGGCCGACATCGGCTTCGCCCAGGCGCAGTGCATTGACGATTTCGCTCGTGTGGTGCGTGGCCAGCTCGCACCGTGTTTCGGGAAAGGCACGGCGCCAGGCGGTCATCCCGGCCGGCAGCACGCTGACGGCAATGGTCGGCGTGGACACCAGGCGCACGGTTTCCACCGCGCGGCCCTTCAGGCTCGCGGCCAGGCGGCGGATGCCCTGCAGGTCGCGATGAAGCTTTTCGGTTTCGATGAACAGGCGGTGCGCTTCCGGCTTGGGATACAGCTTGCCGCGCACGCGCTCGAACAGCGGCATGCCCAGTTGCAGCTCGGCGTGCTGCAGCACCTTGGTCACGGCCGGCTGCGAGATATGCAGCACCTGGGCGGCGCCACTGATGGTGCCGACCTGCATGATGGCGTGGAATACTTCGATATGGCGCAGACGCATCGCTTATCCCCCAATTGCCGCCATCATGGCGTAGTGATGACCGGCGTGGCCGGGGCCGGAGCGGTTTCCGGCGTCGGTTCGACCGGCAGCACCGGCGTCGGCTCGGGCAAGGTCGGCGTCGGCGTCGGCGTCGGCGTCGGCGTCGGCGTCGGCATTGGCATCGGTGCTGGTGCTGGTGCCGGTGCTGGCATCGGCATCGTGGTCGGCGCCATGGGCGCCAGTGCTGCCGCCACTACCGGCGGCGGCGTGTTCGCTGGCGTCGTCAGCACTTCCAGCAGCGCGGCTGTTTCGGCATCGGCAACGCCCGAGATATCGCGCGGACGGTACTTCATCTGAAACGCCGCCAGCGTGGTGCGGGTCGCTTCATCGTACATGCCGCTCTGCACCAGGCCAAAGCCGTGCGTGGCCAGCTTGCGCTGGAACCAGGCGACGTCCGGCAGCAGGGCCTCGAAGGCCGGACGCACCGCGGCGACGCGGTTCGCATCCGGCCACAGTATCAGGCCTTCCTGCGCCAGGCGCTGCCACGGGAACTGCGGCCCCGGATCTTGCTTCCTCAGCGGCGCGATATCGCTGTGACCGAGCACGTTCTCGGGCGCGATGCCGTGGCGCGCGACGATGTCCTTCACCAGCGGCAGCAGCGCATCCATCTGCGCCTGCGGGAACGGCGCGTAGATGCGGCCCTGCGGCGTGTCCTTCCAGCCGGCGTTGACGATCTCGATACCGATCGAGCTGTTGTTCAGTTGCGTGAAGTTCTTCCAGCTCGAATTGCCCGCATGCCAGGCGGCGCGGTTCTCGTCGACCAGGCGGTAGATCTTCGGCTGCGCTTCGTCGGTCAACAGGTAGTGCGAGCTGACCTGCTGCTGCGTCAGGATCTTGATCGAGGCAGGCGTGTTGGCCACCGTGTAGTGCAGCACCAGAAAACGCGCGCGGCTCGACTGGCCGACTGCATCGTAGGTGGTGTCGTACTTCGGCGTGGTCGGGGCGGTCGTGGTACAACCGGCCAGCACGGCCAGGGCGAGAGCGGCAAAGATCGATTTCATGGGGATTCCTCGTTGATGTTCTTGTGGGTTGGGCGCGCGGGCGGCATGGCGGCCGGTTGCAATGCCAGCCGCGCGGCGCCGTGATGGGCGCGCAGGCCGGTCTGCGTCAGCACCAGCCCGGCCGGCAGCGCGGCGCGCATCGTCTCGATGATCAGGGGGTGCAGTTCGCTCGCACGGCCGGCCAGCACCACCGGGCGCGGACCGAAGCGGCGCGTGAGTGCCAGTGCCAGGCGCGCCAGTTCCAGGCCGGCTTCGCTCAGGATCGTGGCGGCGGCCGGATCGCGCTCCGCGCTGGCGGCAACGGCCAGCGCCAGCTTGCCGATCGCGCCGCGCTCGCCGTGATAGATGAACTGGCGCGACACATTCCAGTCGGCGCCGCCGATGTGCTCGAACACGGCCTGCGCCAGCGGCGAATCGCGCCAGCAGCCAGGTTGCTCGTCTTCGTTGCGCCAGATGTGGCGCAGCGCTTCACGCGCGATCCAGAAGCCCCCGCCGCCATCGTCGAGCAGCACGCCGCGCCCGCCGGCGCGGTGGAACACGTGGTCGGCGTCGATGTAGGCGCCGATCGAGCCGGTGCCCGCATACACGAGGTAGCCGGCGCCGGGCGCGAAGTTGGCGCGATACGCCAGTTCGATATCGTTCGACAGTGTGACCGCGCTGGGCGCAACGCCCAGCAACTGGGCCAGCCACGATTGCAGCAATTCGTCGTCGCCGCCAAACCCCGTCAGACCGGCCTGGATGCGCAGCGGACTGGCATGCGCGAGCACGGCCGCCGCCAGTTCTTCCAGGCTCGCGCGCACCGCTGCGCGTCCGTCCGACGTGGCCATCTGCAGCGCCGACAGGCCCGCGACCACGCCGTCGGCCAGGATGGCGCCGCCGGGGGCCGCGAGCGCCCAGCGCGTCTCGGTGCCGCCGGCGTCGATCCCCAGGCCAAACCCGCTCAGGTTGTCACGATCAGATGACATCACAAAATCCGCCTCTAAAACCCGATGCTACCTGCATTACGCTTTGCCCCATACGCGCACCCGTGCGCCCTCGTTGCCCAGGCGGTCGACGGCGCTGACCACCACGATCTCGGCTGCGCCCAGCGTCGCATCATCCGGCACCGACCAGGCCACGCGCACCGCCGGGACCACGGCGAAACGCCATTGCCCGCCGTGGCGCGACCAGACCGCGTACAACGCATTGGCCTTGCCCGCCTTGAGCGTCAGGTCGACCGAGCGCGCGCGGCGCGAGGCTCCCACCAGCGGCGTACCGGGCCGCTCGTTGCCCAGCCACGTCGTGGCCGGCACCAGTGCCTGCCCGGCGTAGCGGGTCGTGCGCAGCTGGTCGGCGATGCCCTTGCGGTTCTGCATCAGGGCCACCATGCTGAAGTGGACGTGGCCGGTGGCCAGCGGCCGCGTACGGGTCACGTCGACCTGGGCCAGCACCTCCTGCGGCTCGTAGCCCTTGGTCGCCGCGCCGATGCGGCTGGTGAACAGGCCCGGCCAGATGTGGCGGCGCTGCGGATTTTGCCTGATCCAGTAATCGAGCAGCACGTCGTAGGCCTGGCCCGGCGGCTTGATCGGCCAGTACAGCTGCGGCACGAAGTAATCGACCCAGCCTTTTTCGAGCCACAGCTCGGCGTCGGCATACAGCTTGTCGTACTGCGAAAAACCAACGATGCCGGGCGGGCGACGGTCCGGGCGGCCCAGGCCGAAGGGGCTGATGCCAAAGCGCACCCAGCTCTTTTCGGCGTGGATCCCCTTGTACATCGCTTCGATCAGGCGGTTGACGTTGTCGCGGCGCCAGTTGGCGCGATCGAGCTGGCCGCCGCCGGCCAGGTAGCGGTGCCAGGCCGGATCGTCCGGGAAGTCCAGTTCGCGGCTGCCGGCACGGCCGTCGAGGGCCGCCGCGTTGCCGGCCATCTGCGGCGCGGCATCGATCGGGTACGGATAAAAGTAATCGTCGATGTGCACGCCATCGATGTCGTAGCGGCGCACGACGTCGAGGATCACGTCGAGCGTCTGCTTGACGGCCGCTGGCTCGCCCGGGTCCATCCACATGAATTTGCCGTAGCGTTTGACGACGGCCGGGTTGGTGTTGGTGATGTGGTTTGGCGCCGACTGGCCGCGCGAAGCGTCCATGCGCGCGCGGTAGGGATTGAACCAGGCGTGCAGCTCGATGCCGCGCGCATGCGCCTCGGTGATCCAGTACGCGAGCGGATCGTAGAACGGTTGCGGCGCCTTGCCCTGGATCCCGCTCAGGTATTCGGTCCAGGGCTCGAGGTTCGACGGATAGATGGTGTCGGCGGCCGGCCGCACCTGCAGCACGATCGCGTTCAGGTTCATGGCCTGGGCGCGGTCGAGGATGGCCAGGACTTCCTGCTGCTGCTTGGCGGCGCTCAGGTTCGGTCGGCTGGGCCAGTCGATATTGGCGACCGTGGACACCCAGGCGGCGCGAAACTCGCGCGGCGCGGCCGGCGGCTCATTGCCGCCGATGAAAGTCGTGGCGCCAGGCTTGGTGGGCTTGGTGCCGCAGGCCGCCAGGCCCAGGGCGACGGCGCTGGCCATGCCGAGCGTGAAAGTGCGTTTGTTCAGGTTGGGAAGCAAAAAAGAACTCCTTGATGTTGCTGTACCGGAGGTTGACGCTTCGCGCCGGCGCCACGTCGGGCGCGGCAGCGCGGGCGTCAGCCGTCCGCTTATTTTTTTCCGAATTCCGGATCGATCTTGACGAGCGCCGCCACGATAAAGGCGGGAATGGTCGCAAGACAGGTCCAGATGAAGAAGTGCTGGTAGCCGAGGTATTCCTGCAGGTCGCCGCTCCACATGCCGGGCACCATCATCCCGAGCGCCATCAGGCCCGTGCAGATCGCGTAATGCGCGGTCTTGTTCGGGCCATCGGCCACCATGATCATGTACATCATCATTGCCGTAAAGCCGAAACCGTAGCCGAACTGCTCGAGCGCGAGGAAGGCGGACACGATCATCAGATCGGTCGGCTGGGTTTGCGACAGGTAGACGAAGACCAGGTCAGGCACGTGGATCGCGAACACCATGACCCACAGGCAGCGTTTCAGGCCCACGCGTGAAATCAGCCAGCCTCCGGCCAGGCCGCCCAGCGTCAGGGCGATGATGCCGACCGTGCCATAGGCGATGCCGTATTCGGCGGTCGTCAAACCCAGACCGCCGGCGCTGATGGGGTCCTTCAAAAATGGCGCGACGAGTTTGAGCAGCTGCGCTTCACCGAGGCGGAACGTGAGGATGAACGCAACGATCATCCAGATATCGCGCTTCTTGAAAAAGGCGACGAAGGTGCCGATGAAGTCGCGCAGCGGATTGTCGCTCTTGGCGACGGCGTGGTCGTCGGCCGGCACCGGCAGCGCCCACTGGTGCCACGCAAAGGCGGCGAAGAACAGGCCGGCCAGCACGTAGAACACGATCGACCAGGCCTGGCGCACGTCGCCCAGGCTCACGGCCAGATAACCGGCCAGCACCACGAGCGGGCCTTGCCCGAACAGCGTGGCCAGGCGGTAGAAGGTGCTGCGCACGCCGACGAACGCCGCCTGCTGCTTCTGGCGCAGGCCCAGCATGTAGAAGCCGTCGGCCGAGATATCGTGCGTGGCCGAGCTGAACGCCATGATCCACAGGACCGCCAGGCTGACGACGAAGAAGGTGGGCAGATGCAGCACGGTGCCCACCGCAATGAGCGAGGCGCCGACGGCCAGTTGCAGCAGCACGGTCCAGCGCCGCTTGGTGCCGAACATGTCGACGATCGGGGACCACAGCGGCTTGATCACCCACGGCAGGTACAGCAGGCTCGTATAGAAGGCGATGTCGGAGTTCGAAATCCCCATGTCCTTGTACATGATGACCGACAGGCTCATCACGACGACATATGGAATCGCCTGGGCAAAGTACAGGGACGGCACCCACAGCCACGGGCTGTTCGCTTGCGGTTTTTGCATGACTCTTTCGTGCGCCGTGCAGGCCGGTGCTGCTGAAAGGGCGCGTGCTTACGCGAGCGCCTGGCGCACGCTGCCGTGCGCCGCTTCCAGCAGCGCTTGCGCCTGCTCGACACTGGTTTGTTTGGACAAGGCCACGATCGCGGTCTTGACGTGGAAGCCGCATTGTTCCAGCACCGCCTGCGCGGCCGCCTCGTCGGCGCCGGTGGCAAAGCTCGTCAGGCGGATCGCACGTCGTACCAGTTTGGCATTGGTGGCCTTCAAGTCTACCATCAGGTTGCCGTAAACCTTGTTCAAACGCACCATCAGGGCGCTGGAAAAGGTGTTCAACGCGATCTTTTGCGAAGTGCCCGCTTTCAGGCGCGTGCTGCCCGAAATGACTTCGGCGCCCGTGTCGAGCGTGATGCCGATCTCGGCCTGCGTGGCCACCGGTGCGTCCGGGTTGTTGGCAAAGCCCACCGTCAGCGCGCCGGCGGCGCGCGCGGCGCGGATCGCGCCCAGCACGTACGGCGTGGCGCCCGACGCCGCCAGCGCCAGCACGACATCGTTCGGCCCCACGTCCACACCCTGGATATCCGCCGCGCCCTGCTCCAGATCGTCTTCGGCGCCTTCGACCGCAGCGAACATCGCGCCATGGCCGCCGGCCAGCAGCGCCACCGCGCGTTCGGCGGGCCAGGAAAAGGTCGGGTACAGCTCGACGCTGTCGAGCACGCCGAGGCGGCCCGAGGTGCCGGCGCCGACATAGACCAGGCGCCCGCCCGCTTCCATGCGCGGCACTGCGGCTGCCACAGCGGCGGCGATGCGCGGCCCGGCCTTGCGTACGGCGTCCACCGCATGGAACTGGTCATCGACGAGGGCATTGACCAGTTCCGTCGTCGGGTACTGGTCGAGCGCGGTGTGCGCCAGGGAGGGGGTTTCGGTATTGAGCATCGCTGTCTCGCACCTGCACAGTTTGGTTAAAACCAGTGTAATACCACTTTGACAAGCGCTTCCATGAAAGGATCGGGCGCCGTCATGCCGCCAGGTTATGCATTCAGGCTTGCCGGCGCAGCTCGGCCACGAAATCGTAATGGTCGCTGCGGCAGTAGGAATGGGTCAATTCAACCGGTTGGCCCGATTCGAGGTACCCCACGCGGGTGATGAACAGCACCGCGCGGCCTTCGGGCACCTCGAGCCGCGTGGCCAGTTCGAGGTCGGCATTCATCGCGCGGATGTGCTGCAGCGCGCGCACCGGCAGGTGGCCCGACTTGGACAGGTGCGCGTACAGTGACGCCGCCACCAGTTCAGGACGCGGCAGCACGGCGGCCGGGATCACGCTCACTTCATAGGCCATGACGATGTCGTCGGCAAAGCGCAGGCGCTCCAGGCGGGCGATGCGCGCACCGGGCGACAGGCCGAGCGAGAGCTGCTCGTCGGCGTCGGCCAGCATCGTGTCGCGCCGCAGCCATTGCGAGCGCGGGGTGTAGCCGCGCTGCTGCAGTTGCTCGGAAAAGCTCGACAGCGTCGACAGCGGCTGCTCGATGCGCGGCGCGATGTAGTTGCCCGAGCCGCGCCGGCGCACCACCAGGCCCTGGTCGACCAGCTGGTCGATCGCCTTGCGCGCAGTGACGCGCGAGACGTCGAGCTGCTCGGACAGCATGCGCTCGGACGGCAGCGCCTGATCGGCCTGGTACCGGCCGTCACGCACGTCCTGCGCCAGCTTGCGCGCAAGCTGCTTGTAGAGCGGCGAATTGTCGTCGTGGTCGACCTGGAATCCGGGGCTGGGGCTGTTCATGGCGTCGTGGCGAAGGGGGCTGGCATACCATCGAAGCATACCACTTGCGACCAATACAAAACGGTTATGCCCTGCGCACGGCTATTCATTGGTCAAGGGTTTCGGGCAGTCCGTATGCTGGACCGACAGTCACAATCACGCAACGCCAAGGGACGAACATGAATCACGGCAGGCGCACCCTCCTCGGCATGGCCATGCTGGGGACGATGGGACCATTATTTGCAGCGATGCCGGCCGGCGGTGGCGCGGCGGGCACGGGCGGCGCCCTGCAGCGCCAGCTCGACGCCGAACTGGCGGCCAGCGCCGACGATCCGGCCTGCCCGCTGGCCAGCCTGTCGGTGCTGGCGCTGCGCGCCGGACAGCCGGTGTACGAAGGCGCGTTCGGGCGGCGCACGATCGGCAACGGCGTGTTCCCCGACCGCCCGGCCACGCCGGCGACGCTGTACCGGATTGCGTCGATCTCGAAACTCGTCACCACGCTCGGGTTGATGCGGCTGCTGGAAGCCGGCCGCGTCGACCTGGACGCCGACGTCTCGGGTTACCTCGGCTTCACGCTGCGCAATCCGCATTTCCCGACGCAGGCCATCACGCTGCGCCAGCTGCTCGTGCACACGTCGTCGCTGCGCGACGACGCCGGCTACTTCTGGCCGGCCACGACGGCGCTGAAGGACGTCGTCACGCCGGCTGCACAGCCGATGTGGTCAAGCCTGGCCGGGCCGGGCGCCTACTACACCTACTGTAACCTGGGGTTCGGCATCATCGGCACGATCATGGAGCGCGTCACCGGCGAACGGTTCGACCTGCTGATGACGCGCCTGGTGCTGCAGCCGCTCGGGCTGCAGGCTGGCTACAACCCGGCCGGGTTGCCGAAGACCGCGCAAGACAATATCGCGACCATCTACCGCAAACGCGCCGTCGACAGCGAGGTCTGGGCGCCGAACGGGCCGTGGATCGCGCAGGCCGACGATGTCGGCGCGCGGCCACCGGTGCCGCCCCCTGGCCTGGACGGCTACGTCCCCGGCACCAACGCAACGCCCTTCAGCCCGACCGGCGGCTTGCGCATCGCCGCGCGCGACCTGGGCGTCATCATGCGCATGCTGATGGCCGGCGGCGTGCATGGCGGCGCGCGCCTGCTGCAGAGCGTGACGCTCGAACGCATGTTCGCGCGCCACTGGTCGTACGATGGCGTGGGCGGCAACGGCAATCCGCTGGGCAGCATCCTCAGTCCGCGCGGATTCGGCAACGCGCACTATCCGGACCGCCCCGGCCTGCGGCTGGCGCCGGGTTTCGATGCGGTGGGCCACCTGGGCGACGCCTACGGGTTGCGCTCCGTGTTCGCCATGGACCGCGCACGGGGCCACGGCGTGGTCGTGCTGGCCGGCGGCACCGGAACCGACCCGGCCGCCACGCCGGGTCGCGCGACGGCATTGGCGCGCTATGAAGAGCGCATCGTGGCGGCCTTGCACCGCCGCGCGATCCTCGGCCTGGCCGATTGACCGGCATGCGGGTGCGTACATATATCCCGGTTATGAGCGCGCGCGCTAGATTCATTGGCAGTGCGTGCCGGCTGCCCCTAAGCTCCCTGTCCCCACCCGAAAAAAAGAGTCCGGCATGCAGCACATAATCGTCATTGGCGGCGGCGTCGTCGGCCTGGCCTCCGCCTGGTGGCTGCTCGAGGCGGGCCACGAGGTCACGCTGCTCGAGCGCGCGCCGGACGTGGGCAGCGGCGCCAGCTACGGCAATGGCGGGCAGCTCAGCTACCGGTACGTGGCGCCGCTGGCCGACGCCGGCATCCCGCTCAAGGCCTTCAAATGGCTGTTCCAGGCCGACGGCCCGCTGCGCTTCAGACCCGAAGCCGACCTGCGCCAGTACCGCTGGCTGGCCAGCTTCCTGGCCCACTGCCGCGCCGACGTCAACCGCCGCACCACGGCCAAGCTGCTCGAGCTGGGCGAGCTATCGCGCCGGGCGATGGCCTCGCTCTCCCTAGTCGTGCCGCCAGAGCGTTTTGGCTGGCGCGATGCCGGCAAACTGGTGGTGTTTCGCACGCGCGCCGCGTTCGATGTCGCCGCATCAAAGCCGGGTGCGGGCCAGATCTGGTCGCCCGAGGAATGCACGGCGCATGAACCCGCGCTGGGCGCGGCCCAGCACCTGCTGGCCGGCGGCATCTACAACCCGGGCGAAGCGGTGGCCGACTGCCACGCCTTCTGCGTGGCGCTGGCCGAACGGCTGGGCGAGCATCCGCGCTTTCGCGGGGTCGTCAACAGTACCGCGCTGGGACTGCGTGCAGAGCGGGGCCGCATCACCGGCATCGACACCGTCGGTGGCCTGCTCACGGCCGACGCCTACGTGCTGGCCGCCGGCATCCAAAGCCGCTCGCTGGCCGACACGGTGGGCATCTACCTGCCGCTGTACCCGCTCAAGGGCTACAGCCTGAGCGCGCCGATCCGCCAGGACGACATCGCGCCCGAGATCAGCGTGACCGACTTCGAGCGCAAGGTGCTGTATGCGCGCATCGGCGACCGCTTGCGCGTGGCGGCAATGGTCGACATGGTGGGCGAGGATGTCTCGCTCGACGCCAAACGCGTTGCGGGGCTGACGCGCCTGGTGCGCGAGACGATGCCGCGTGCGGCGGATTATTCGCAGGTGTCGGCGTGGGCCGGATTGCGGCCAGCCACGCCCGGCAGCGCGCCGATCATCGGCGCCACGCGCTACGACAATCTGTGGCTCAACGTCGGACACGGGCCGCTGGGCTTCACGTTTGCGTGCGGCAGCGCGGCCGTGCTGGCAGATCTGGTGCAGGGGAAGGCGCCGCCGTTTGCGCTGGATGGCTTGACGCTGCGCGGTTAGTACTATATTTAGTACGCAATTTAGACCTGCGGTGCTATGATCAGTGATCGACCAGCGGAGGCACCATGAACTTTTCCAATATCCAACCCATCAGTTATTTGAAAACGAATACCAGCGATGTGGTCAAGTTGGTTCAGGAGACCCATGACCCTGTGGCCATTACTGTCAATGGCCGGGTGCAGGCAATTGTCCAGGATCCGGTGAGCTATCAGAAGACGCAGGATCAATTGACGATGCTACGGCTGCTTGCCCATGGCAGGAAGCAAATTGAAGACGGCAAGGTCACCGGTCATGATGATTTTTTTGCGCAGCTGGATGCGCAAGACAACGTACCCTGACAGATCATGAAGATCATCTGGACCGAATCTGCCCAGGACGACCTGCTCACGATCCGCCAATACCTGAAGCAGTCCGAATCACCGGACTACGCCAGAAAGGTGACGCAGCAAATCCGCGATGAAGTGGCATCCCTGATGCAATGGCCCAATAAAGGGACGCTCGTAGGCGAGCTGGAAGAGCTCAACCTCTCCCGATACCGTCAGCTTCTGGCCGGTCAACACCGCATTATTTTTGAGCGTGGCGATCGTGAATGCTTTTATATTTACATCGTTTGCCATACGAGCCGCGATCTGGCAGCACTGTTACGTCGACGAATCCTGTCGAGTTAGGCGGCTGGTCTCGCGAGGCCTTCCCGAAGCACCCGCCTGACCATCGTTGGTGAAATCGCGGATAATTACCGCCATGCCTCCCCGCCCCACCTCTCCCTGCCCCTGCGGCGGCCCCTCGTTCGATAACTGCTGCGGCCCGTTCCTGGCCGGCGCGGCCCTGCCGCCGACGGCCGAGCACCTGATGCGCTCGCGCTATACCGCCTTCACGCTGGGCAACGAGGCGTACCTGCGCGCTACCTGGCACCCGAGTACCCGGCCGCAGGAGCCGATCGTCGACAACGAGCCCGTCCGCTGGCTTGGCCTGGAGATAAAAACTGCTTTACGTTTACGTCAACGTAAAGCAGAATTGCCGGACGTTCCAGGCGACCAGGACCACCCCCGCGACGAAGACCACGTCGAATTCGTCGCCCGCTTCAAGGTGGGCGGGCGCGCGCACCGTCTCCACGAGCGCAGCCGCTTCGTGCGCGAAGCCGGCCCCGATGGTGCGCCACGCTGGTTTTACCTGGACGGCAGTTTCCCCGACAAGAAGTAAAGCGCTGCCAGACACCCAGGGCGGCGACAGACCAGAGGACGGCACATGCCCCAGATCGAAAGCAAACTGAATCCGCGCAGCGAGGATTTCAAGGCCAATGCCACCGCCATGCAGGCCGTGGTGGACGACTTGCGCGCGCGCGTGGCGCAACTGGCGCAGGGCGGCGGCGCCGAAGCCAGCGCGCGTCACCTGGCGCGCGGCAAGCTGCTGCCGCGCGAGCGTGTCGAACATCTGCTCGATCCGGGTACGCCCTTCCTCGAATTTTCGCAACTGGCCGCCTACGAGATGTATGACGGCGCCGCGCCCAGCGCCGGCATCATCACCGGCATCGGCCGCGTTTCCGGCCACGAATGCGTGATCGTCTGCAATGACGCCACCGTCAAGGGCGGCACCTATTACCCGATGACGGTCAAGAAGCACCTGCGCGCGCAGGAGATCGCCGAGCAGAACAACCTGCCCTGCATCTACCTGGTCGACTCGGGCGGCGCCAACCTGCCGAACCAGGACGACGTGTTCCCCGACCGCGACCACTTCGGCCGCATCTTCTACAACCAGGCGAACCTGTCGGCCAAGGGTGTCCCGCAGATCGCCGTGGTAATGGGCTCATGCACCGCCGGCGGCGCCTACGTGCCGGCGATGAGCGACGAATCGATCATCGTCAAGGATCAAGGCACGATTTTCCTGGGCGGCCCGCCCTTGGTGAAAGCGGCGACCGGTGAAGTCGTCAGCGCCGAAGACCTGGGCGGCGGCGACGTGCACACGCGCCTGTCGGGCGTGGCCGACCACCTGGCACAGAACGATCCGCATGCGCTGTCGCTGGCGCGCACGATCGTGTCGAACCTGAACCGCGTCAAGCCGCAGCAGGGCGAACGGCGCGCGAGCGTCGAGCCGCATTATCCGGCGTCGGAGCTGTACGGCGTCATCCCGGTCGATACGCGCAAACCGTTCGACGTGCGCGAAGTGATCGCGCGCGTGGTCGACGGCAGCGTGTTCGACGAATTCAAGGCGCGCTACGGCACGACGCTGGTGTGCGGCTTCGCCCACATCCACGGCATGAAAGTCGGCATCATCGCCAACAACGGCATCCTGTTTTCCGAGTCGGCGCTGAAGGGCGCACACTTCATCGAGCTGTGCTGCCAGCGCAAGATCCCGCTCGTGTTCTTGCAGAACATCACCGGCTTCATGGTCGGGCGCAAATACGAAAACGAGGGCATCGCGCGCAACGGCGCCAAGATGGTCACCGCCGTGGCCACGGCTGCCGTGCCGAAGTTCACCGTCATCATCGGCGGCTCGTTCGGTGCCGGCAACTACGGCATGTGCGGCCGCGCGTTCTCGCCGCGCTTCCTGTGGATGTGGCCCAATGCGCGCATCTCGGTAATGGGCGGCGACCAGGCCGCGTCGGTGCTGGCCACCGTCAAGCGCGACGGCATCGAAGGCCGCGGCGGCCAGTGGTCGCCGGAAGAAGAAGCCGCGTTCAAGCAGCCGATCCGCGACCAGTACGAGCACCAGGGCCACCCGTATTACGCTTCGGCGCGGCTGTGGGACGATGGCGTGATCGACCCGGCCGATACCCGCACGGTGCTGGGCCTGGGCCTGTCCGCCGCCATGAATCAGCCGATCGGCGACACGACGTTCGGCGTGTTCCGCATGTAAGGGGATGACGATGACCTATGACACCCTGCTTGTGACCGTCGCCGACAAGGTCGCCACCGTCACGCTGAACCGCCCCGACCTGCGCAACGCGTTCAACGAACAGGCAATTGCCGAACTGGCGCGCGTGTTCGATGAACTCGGCCGCAACGACGCCGTGCGCGCGATCGTGCTGGCCGCCAACGGCCCGTCGTTCTGCGCCGGTGCGGACCTGAACTGGATGAAAAAGATGGCCGGCTACTCGCATGACGAGAACGAGGCCGATGCGATGCGCCTGGCCGACATGCTGCGCACGATCTACCTGTGCCCCAAGCCGACGGTCGCGCGCGTGCAGGGCGATTGCTACGCCGGCGGCATGGGCCTGGTGGCGGCCTGCGACATCGTCGTTGCGAGCGAGACGGCCGGTTTTTGCCTGTCCGAAGTGAAGCTCGGGCTGATTCCGGCTACCATCTCGCCTTACGTGATCAAGGCGATGGGTGAACAGGCGGCGCGCCGCTACTTCTTGACGGCCGAGCGCTTCGACGCGGCCGAGGCGCAGCGCATCGGTGTTGCGCATGCCGTCGTGGCGCCGGAAGCGCTCGACGCCACTGTCGCCGGTATCGTCAAGGCGCTGGTGAACAACAGCCCGCACGCCGTCCGGCAGGCCAAGACGCTGGTGCGCGAGATCGTCGGCCAGCCGGTCGACGACGCGCTGCTGCGTGACACGGCGAGCCGCATCGCCGCGATCCGCGCATCGACCGAAGGCCGCGAAGGCGTGGCCTCGTTCCTTGAAAAGCGCAAGCCGACATGGATTAACTAGTATTGGAACTTTATAGTGAAGCAGCAAACCACCTCCTCCGACTGGATCGCGCGCAGCCTGCGCAGCGTCTGGCATCCCTGCACCCAGATGCAGCATCACGAAGAGGTGCCGCTGATCGCGGTCAGCCACGGCAAGGGGCCGTGGCTGTACGACTATGACGGCAAGCGCTACCTGGACGGCATCAGCTCGTGGTGGGTCAACCTGTTCGGCCACGCGAACCCGCGCATCAATGCCGCGCTGAAGGACCAGCTGGACAAGCTCGAACACGCGATGCTGGCCGGCTTCACGCATGCGCCCGTGGTCGAGCTGGCCGAACGCCTGACCGCCCTCACCGGCCACGCGCTGGGCCACGCCACGTTCGCCTCCGACGGCGCATCGGCCGTGGAAATCGCGATGAAGATGAGCTTTCACGCGTGGCGCAATGCCGACCAGTCGTCCAAGCAGGAATTCGTCTGCCTGCAGGGCAGCTACCACGGCGAGACAATCGGCGCGCTGTCGGTCACCGACGTACCGCTGTTCAAGGACGCCTACGGTCCGCTGCTGCGCGCCTCGCACGTGGTGAGCGCGCCCGATGCCCGCAACGCCTTCGAGGGCGAGACGGCGCAGGACGTCGCGCGGCGCGCGATCCTTGAAGTGAAAGCGCTGTTCGAAGAACGGGGCGACAAGATCGCCGCCATCATCGTCGAGCCGCTGGTGCAGTGCGCCACCGGCATGGCGATGTACGACCCGCTCTATCTCAAGCTGCTGCGCGACCTGTGCGACCAGCACCGCGTGCACCTGATCGCCGACGAGATCGCAGTCGGCTGCGGACGCACCGGCACCTTCTTCGCCTGCGAGCAGGCCGGCATCTGGCCGGACTTCCTGTGCCTGTCGAAAGGCATCAGCGGCGGCTACCTGCCGCTCTCGCTCGTGCTCACGCGCGACGATATCTACCAGGCCTTCTACAGCACCGACATCACGCGCGGCTTTTTGCACTCGCACTCGTACACCGGCAATCCGCTGGCCTGCCGCGCGGCGCTGGCCACGCTCGACATTTTTGAAGAAGACGATGTGTTGAACCGTAACCGCGAGCTGGCCACCAGGATGACGGTGGCGCTCGCGCCGCTGGCCGACCATCCGCGCACGCGCCACTTCCGCCAGCGCGGCATGATCTTCGCGTTCGACGCCATCGAACCGGATACCGATCTTGCCGCGACCTTTGCGCGCCGCTTCTTTTCGACGGCGGCCGAGAACGAACTGCTGCTGCGCCCCATCGGCCGCACCGTGTACCTGATGCCGCCGTACGTGCTGGACGAAGAAGAAGTCGCGGGCCTGGCGGCGCGCACGATCAAGACGTTCGAATCCGTCATCGCGGGATGATGTGATAGATCTCATCGCCACCATCGACCGCCAGCTAGACACGCTGGCCGCGCGCAGCCTGACGCGCCGTCGCCGCATCACCGATGGCGCCTGCGCGCCGCGCCAAATGGTCGACGGCCGTGACCTGCTGGCCTTTTGCAGCAACGATTACCTGGGCCTGGCCGCGCATCCGCAAGTCATCGAAGCGCTGCGCGAAGGCGCCCAGCTGTATGGCGCCGGCAGCGGCGCCTCGCACCTGGTGTCGGGCCACAGCCGCGCGCATCATCTTCTTGAGGAGCGTTTGGCCGAGTGGATGGCGCCGCACCTCGAGCAGGCGCGCGCGCTGACGCTGTGCACCGGCTACATGGCCAACCTTGCGATCCTCAGTGCCCTGGGCGTCGATGCCGATGCAATGATCTTTTCCGAAGCGCTGAACCACGCCTCGCTGATCGACGGCGCCCGGCTCGCGAAAGCGGGCGTCACGGTCTACCCGCATGGCGACGTCGAAACGCTGACGCAACTGCTGGCAGCGAGCAGCGCCAGCACGAAGATCGTCGTCACCGACAGCGTGTTCAGCATGGATGGCGACCTGGCGCCGCTGCCGGCGCTGCTGGCCGCATGCGAGCGCCACGGCGCCTGGCTGGTGGTCGACGATGCCCACGGCTTCGGCGTACTGGGCCAGAACGGGCGCGGCGCACTGGAACACTTCGGCCTGCGCTCGACCAACCTGATCTACATGGGCACGCTGGGCAAGGCCGCCGGCGTCGGCGGCGCGTTCGTCGCCGCGCATGCCAGCGTGATCGAATTGCTCATCCAGCGCGCGCGCCCGTATATCTACACGACGGCCTGCCCGCCGGCGCTTGCACACGCCTTGCTCGCCAGCCTTGCTATCATGGGCGGTGACGAGGGCGCCGAACGGCGTGCGCACCTGGCACGACTGGTCGCGCAGCTGCGCGGTGCACTGCGTCTGGAACGCTGGGAACTGGCGGCGTCGACCACCCCGATCCAGCCCGTCATCATCGGCAGCAACGACGCTGCGCTGCACGCCGCCAGCCGCCTGCATGACCAGGGCTTGTGGGTGCCGGCAATCCGCCCGCCGACCGTGGCGCCCGGCACCGCGCGCCTGCGCGTGACCTTGTCCGCCGCCCATGCCACGGATGACGTGGCGCGGCTGGCGCAGGCGCTCAACGAACTGGAAAAGGCCGCACCATGAACAATCTGAATGACACCGATGCACCGGTCATCGCGCAACCCGCGCTGGACCCCGAGGTCGACCTGACCGAGTTCGATGAACCCGTGCTGGAGCCTGAACTCGAACTGCGCGCCGACGACTTGCCAATGCGCTTTGCGTGCTTTGTCACCGGCACCGACACCGAGATCGGCAAGACGCTGATCTCGGCCGCGATCCTGCACAAGCTCGTGGCCACGGGCCAGCGCGCCTGCGGCATGAAGCCGGTCGCGGCCGGCGCTGAAGAGAAGGACGGCGCGCTGCACAACGACGACGCCGATCAGCTGATCGCCGCCGGCAACGTGCACCTGCCGGGGTCGCTGACCACGCCCTACCTGCTGCGCGAACCGGCCGCGCCGCACATCGCCGCCGCGCTCGAGGGCGTGACGATCGAGCTGGTGCCGATCCTGGCTGCCTTTGCCGAGATCCAGGCAGCGTCCGACGCGGTCGTGGTCGAAGGCGTGGGGGGCTTTCGCGTGCCCTTCAACGACGACTTCGACAGCGCCGACCTGGCCGCGCAACTGAACCTGCCCGTGATCCTCGTCGTCGGCGTGCGCCTGGGCTGCATCAGCCATGCGCTGCTGACGGTCGAAGCGATCGTGGCGCGCGGCCTGGTGCTGGCCGGCTGGGTCGCCAACACGGTCGACACGGACATGCGCTTTGCGCAAGAGAACATCGAGGCGCTGACCCAGCGTATCCCGGCGCCGCTGCTGGGCCACGTGCCACGCCTGAACGAACCGACGGCTGCTGCGGCAGCCGAATTTATCGACCTCGCCGGACTGCCAGGCTGGCCGTCCACGCGGGTCTAGTTTTTGAAGGAACCGAAATGACCAATATGAACACTGTCGCCCTGCACCGCCCAACGGCAGCCATCAAGCCGCCCGAGAATGCAACCTGGCCGCTGGCCGACGTGCTCGCGCTGTTCGACCTGCCGTTCACCGAACTGATGCACCGCGCGTCGACCGCGCACCGCCTGAACTTCCCGGATGGCGACGTCGAACTGGCGACGCTGCTGTCGATCAAGACCGGCGGCTGCGAAGAAGACTGTGGCTACTGCCCGCAGGCGGCGCGCTACGACACGGGCGTGGAAGCCAAGAAGCTGCTCGACATCGACACGGTGCTCGACGCGGCGCGCGCGGCCAAGGCCAGCGGCGCGACGCGCTTCTGCATGGGCGCGGCCTGGCGCAGCCCGAAAGAGCGCGACATGGACAAAGTCGAAACGATGGTGCGTGAAGTGAAAGCACTGGGCATGGAAACCTGCGCCACGCTGGGCATGCTCGAAGCCGGCCAGGCCGAACAGCTCAAGCGCGCTGGCCTGGACTACTACAACCACAATATCGACACGGCGCCGGACTTCTACAACAACGTCATTTCGACCCGCGAATACCAGGACCGCCT
Organism: Telluria sp. LT2P80; assembly: GCF_059685955.1. Classification (NCBI taxonomy): domain Bacteria; kingdom Pseudomonadati; phylum Pseudomonadota; class Betaproteobacteria; order Burkholderiales; family Oxalobacteraceae; genus Telluria; species Telluria sp. LT2P80. The sequence goes on from NZ_JCASIO010000004.1 coordinate 217,646, forward strand.
GGACACGCTGGGCCGCGTGCGCGAAGCGGGCCTGAAAGTCTGCTGCGGCGGCATCGTTGGCATGGGCGAGACGCGTGAGCAGCGCGCCGGCCTGATCGCGCAACTGGCGAACCTGAACCCGTATCCGGAATCGGTGCCGGTCAACCACCTGGTGCAGGTGGCAGGCACGCCGCTGCACGGCATGGACAAGCTCGACCCGATCGAATTCGTGCGCACCATTGCGGTCGCGCGCATCACGATGCCGCAAGCGCGCGTGCGCCTGTCGGCGGGCCGCCGCGAAATGGGCGAAGCGGTGCAGGCGATGTGCTTCATGGCCGGCGCCAACTCGATCTTCTACGGCGACAAGCTGCTGACTACGGAAAATCCCGAGGCCGATGACGACCGCGTGCTGCTGGAAAAACTGGGTCTGAAAACCCGCGCCGCGACGCTGGACTCGGCGCCGAAGGAAGCCTGCGGCTGCTGAATGTCGTATTAAGTGCAGTATCCGCGCGGCCGGGGAGACACGGCCGCGCAAGCATCACCCGAACAACCATAAGCGAAAGATAACGCGCATGTTCACCAAACTCCTCATCGCCAATCGTGGCGAGATCGCCTGCCGTGTGGCCGCCACCGCGCGCCGCATGGGTATTCGCACCGTGGCCGTGTATTCCGAAGCCGACGCCGGCGCCAAGCACGTCGCGGTCTGCGATGAGGCCATCCTGATCGGCCCCGCCGCCGCGCGCGACAGTTATCTGCGCGGCCAGAAAATCATCGAGGTCGCCAAGGCCACCGGCGCGCAGGCGATCCACCCCGGCTACGGCTTCCTGTCCGAAAACGCGGAGTTTGCCGACGCCGTGCACGCCGCCGGCCTCGTGTTCGTCGGCCCACCCGCGGCATCGATGCGCGCGATGGGTTCGAAGTCGGCCGCCAAGCAGCTGATGGAAAGCGCCAACGTGCCACTGGTGCCGGGCTACCACGGCGACGAGCAGGAGCCCGCCTTCCTGCGCGAGCAGGCCGACCGCATCGGCTACCCGGTGCTGCTCAAGGCCAGCGCCGGCGGCGGCGGCAAGGGCATGCGCGTGGTCGAGCGCTCCGAAGACTTCGAGGGCGCGCTGGCCTCGTGCAAGCGCGAAGCGATTTCGAGCTTCGGCGACGACAAGGTGCTGGTCGAGAAGTATCTGATCCGTCCACGCCACATTGAAATCCAGGTGTTTGCCGACAGCCTGGGCAACTGCGTCTACCTGCACGAGCGCGATTGCTCGGTGCAGCGCCGGCACCAGAAGGTGCTGGAAGAAGCGCCCGCCCCCGGCATGCCGCCGGAGCGCCGCGCCGCGATGGGCGAGGCAGCTGTGAGCGCCGCGCGCGCCGTCGGCTATGTCGGCGCCGGCACCGTTGAATTCATTGCCAACCAGGACGGCTCGTTCTACTTCATGGAGATGAACACGCGCCTGCAGGTCGAGCATCCGGTGACCGAAATGATCACCGGGACCGACCTGGTGGAATGGCAGTTGCGGGTCGCCTTTGGCGAAGCGCTGCCGAAACAGCAGCATGAACTGGGCATCCACGGCCACGCGATCGAAGCGCGCGTGTATGCCGAAAATCCCGAGAAGGGTTTCCTGCCGTCGATCGGCACCTTGCGCCATATGGACGTGCCGCGCGCGGTCGCGTTCGAGCTGGGCAGCGACGGCGCCAATCCGGCCGCCGTGCGCGTCGATTCCGGCGTGCGCGAAGGCGATGCGATTTCGCCGTTCTACGATCCGATGATCGCCAAACTGATCGTCTGGGGCGCGGACCGCACCCAGGCGCTGGCGCGCATGTCGCAAGCGCTGAGCGAGTTCCGCATCGTCGGGCTGGCCACCAATATCGCGTTCCTGAAACGCCTGGTCGAGGGCGAGGCGTTTGCCACGGCCGACCTGGACACGGGCCTGATCGAGCGCCATGGCGCGACGCTGTTCCCGCCTGCCACGCCGGCGCCACTGGGCGCACTCGCGCTGGCCGTGTTCGCGCTGCGTGAGAACGCCGCCAACGACGCTGACCCGTGGAGCCAGGCGAGCGGCTGGCGCATGAACGGCGACTACCGCCGCGTGCTGTCGTGGTCCGACGAATTCGGTGCCTACCGCGTCGGCCTGACCTACCGCCGCGACGGGCTCGAGATCGACCTCGATGGCCAGACGCAGCGCGTGGAGCGTGTCGGTCACACTGGCGACGAACTGGCGCTGCGCCTCGGCGAGACGGCCGTCCAGGGCGTCGTGCGCCGCGACGGCGACGTGTTCCACGTATTTACCGGCGGTCAGCATTTCACGCTGACGTACAATGATCCGATGGCCCACGCCGGCGAAGTCGAAACACTCGGCGGTCGCCTGACGGCGCCGATGCCGGGCAAGGTGGTGGCGGTGCTCGTCCAGGCCGGCGCCACCGTGGTGAAGGGCGAACCGCTCGTCATCATGGAAGCGATGAAGATGGAGCACACGATTGCAGCGCCGGGTGATGGCGTGGTCGAGGACGTGCTGTACGAGGTGGGCGACCAGGTTGCCGATGGCGCACCGCTGCTGGCCTTCAAGGCGGTGTAAGCAACACCCATAAAAACCACCCTACACGATGAGGGGGAGACATGCGGATTGTCCTGTACCGGGGCGATGGCGTCAGCGAGCCTTGGGAACACGCGTTTGCCAGCGTGCTGCCGGGGATCGAGACCGTCATCTGGAAAGAAGGCGAGCAACTGGCGCACTGCGATTACGCGGTGCTGTGGAACCCGGCGCCGGCCCTGCTGGCGCAGCTGGCTCAGATGGGGACCGTCAAAGCGATCTTCCTGATGGGCGCCGGCGTCGACGCACTGCTCAAGTTTGGCGACGCCTTGCCCGACGTGCCGCTGGTGCGCCTGGGCGACGCCGGCATGGGCGTGCAGATGGCCGAGTATGTGGCGCATGCAGTGCTGCGCTACTTCCGCCGCTTCGACGAATATGAACAGCAGGCCAGGCACGGCGCCTGGAATCCGCTGCCGCAGCATCCGAAAGAATCATTCACGATCGGCGTCATGGGCCTGGGCCGGCTGGGCATGCCGGTGGTCGAGGCAATGCGCCATTTCGGCTTTCCCGTGCGCGGCTGGAGCCGCAGCCCGAAAGACATCCCGGGCGTGCCAACCTATGCCGGCATGGCGCAATTCGGCGACTTCTTGCACGGCACGCGCGTGCTGGTCTGCCTGCTGCCGCTGACGCCGGACACCGCCAACCTGCTCGACCGCCACAACCTGGGCAAGCTGGCGCCTGGCGCGTACCTGATCAACGTCTCGCGCGGCGCGATCCTGGCCGAGCCCGACCTGATGACGCTGATCCGTTCCGGGCACATTGCCGGCGCCACGCTCGACGTGTTCCGCCACGAGCCGCTGCCGGCCCAGCACCCGTTCTGGAACGAGCCGCGCATCGCCCTCACCCCGCATATTTCGGCGCTCACCATGCGCCAGGACGCCGTGCGCCAGATCGTCGACAAGATCGACGCCCTGGAACGCGGCCAACCGGTCGACGACCTCGTCGACCGCCAACGTGGATATTAAGAAATGACACCCCTGCCAACGAAGGTCAAGATTGTCGAAGTCGGCCCCCGCGACGGCCTGCAGAATGAGAAAGAAGCGCTCGGCGCTGACGTGAAAATCGAACTGGTTGAGCGCCTGGCGCGCGCCGGTTTCGTCAATGTCGAGGCGGCAGCGTTCGTCTCGCCCAAGTGGGTGCCGCAGATGGCAACCTCCGCCGAAGTGCTGGCCCGCATCGAACGCCGGCCCGGCACGATCTATTCGGCGCTGGTGCCGAACATGCAGGGCTTCGAGGCCGCGCTGGCCGGCAAGGCTGACGAGGTCGTGGTGTTCGGCGCAGCGTCCGAGGCGTTCTCGCAAAAGAACATCAACTGTTCGATTGCCGAGTCGATCGCGCGCTTCGAGCCGGTCGCGCGCGCTGCCAAGGAACACGGCCTGCGCCTGCGCGGCTCGATCAGCACGGCGTTCGGCTGCCCGTACCAGGGCGCCGTGTCGCTCGACGCCGTGGGCGACGTGGTGGCGCGCATGCGTGACCTGGGCTGTGACGAGATCGATATCGCCGACACGATCGGCGTGGCAACCGCGCGCCAGACGCAGGCCGTGATGCTGCGCGCAGCGCAAGAATTCCCGATGGGCCAGCTCGCTGGCCACTTCCACGACACGTATGGTCAGGCGCTGGCGAACATCTACGCGGCGCTGGAAGTGGGCGTGGCGATTTTCCACTCGTCAGTGGCGGGCCTGGGCGGCTGCCCGTATGCCAAGGGCGCGACCGGCAATGTCGCGACCGAGGACGTGCTGTATCTGATGCAGGGGCTGGGGATCGAGACGGGCGTGGATCTCGACCAGGTGGTCGATGCCGGGCTGTTCATCTCGGCACAGCTGGGCCGCAAGAGCATCAGCCGCGCCGGCAATGCGCTGGCGGCCAAACGGGCCGGTTGACCTGCAGGCCCCCGGTATGCCGGGGGCTGTTTCAAGGAAACCGGCCGCACAACGAAAAAAGCCGACAACTCACGTTGTCGGCTTTTCTCTTAATGCTGGTCGGAGTACAAGGATTCGAACCTTGGACCCCCTGGTCCCAAACCAGGTGCGCTACCGGGCTGCGCTACACTCCGAAGAAGCAAGATAATACCGGCTTGCCGTCACTTGGTCAAGGATTTCATGCCAAAATCCTTACTCACCCCGGATCTGCAGCGCCCGCTCATACAAGGCATTCTTCTTGCGCCCCGTGATCTGCGCCGCCAGATTGGCTGCCTGCTTGACGCTGCATTCGGTCAGCAGGATCTGCAGCACGCGCTCGGCCTCGATGTCTTCGGCGTCGCTGGCTTCCACTGCCCCCTCGACCAGCACGACAAATTCGCCCTTCTCGCGGTGCGCGTCGGCCTTGACCCAGGCCAGCGCCTCGCCCAGCGTGCAGCGGTGGATTTCCTCGAACATCTTGCTCAGTTCGCGGGCAAACACGACCTGGCGGGTCGGCTCGAACGCGGCCACCAGGGCTTCGACGCAATCGACGATCCGGTGCGGCGCCTCGTAGAACACGAGCGTCGACGTTTCGCGCGTCAGGGGCGCCAGCGCCGTTTCGCGCCCCTTGGCCTTGGCCGGCAGAAAGCCGACAAAGTGGAAGCGATCATTGACCAAGCCGCTGGCCGACAGCGCCGTGATCGCCGCCGACGGGCCCGGCAGCGGCACAACGTTCAGGCCGGCGGCGCGGACGGCGTCAACGATGCGCGCGCCCGGATCGGACACGCCCGGCGTGCCGGCGTCGGACACCAGCGCCACCCGCTGGCCGGCGCGCAGGCGCTCGACAATCTTGTCGGCCACTTCGCGCTCATTGTGCTGGTGCGCCGCGATCGTGCTCTTGGAGAGACCAAAGCGTTGCAATAACGCGCCAGTCTTGCGCGTGTCTTCACAGGCGACGACGTCGGCCAGGGCCAGCAGGTGTAAAGCACGCAGGGTGATGTCGGTGACGTTGCCAATCGGAGTAGCCACGACATACAGCGTTGCGGTAGGATAGGACTGCTGGGCCGCCTCGCCCATGACGGGAAGTCGGGCGATGTCGATGGTCTGCTGTTCTGTCATATAGGGTTCCGATGCTGAAGAAAAAAAATCTCACGGGCTTGATTGCCGCTTCTCTCACGACACTGCTGGCCGCGTGCGGCAGTACGCCCCTGCCACCCGATACCGGTTGTGGCATGCCAGGCGGATTGTGCGGCCCAGGCGCGTCAGTGACAAGTGGTGCGCCTGTCGCACCTGCCGAATCTGCTTATACACCACCTGCGCCGCGTTCCGATAGCGGTGTCCAGACCAGTCCGGTCGAATTGCCACCGAGCGCCGACGGCAGCACGCCAAGTGCGGCGGCGGCGCCAAGCGGCCCCACGGTCCGCGTCGCGCTGCTGCTACCCCTCGAATCGCAGGCGCTGGCCCAGCCAGCCGAAGCGGTACGCGCCGGCTTCATGGCCGCGTACGACCAGCAACGCGGCAACGTCACCGTCAACCTCGTGCCTACCGGCGACTCGTCGCAAGCCGCACTTGACGCCTACCGCATGGCGGCCGCAGAGAACGACATCGTGGTAGGCCCGCTCGCGCGTCCTGCTGTGGCGGCCCTGGCCACGAGCGGCGCCGTCACCAAGCCGACCATCGCGCTGAACCACCCGCAGGTGGCGTCCGCGCTGCCCTCCAAGATGCTCGTCATCGGCTTGTCGCTCGAAGAGGAAGCGCGCCAGGTAGCCGACTGGGCTGCCGGCGAGCAACCGTCCGGCCAGGCACTGGTGCTGACCGGCCGCGCTACCTGGCAGCAACGCCTGTCTGGCGCCTTCAGCGCGCGCTGGTCCGAGCTGGGCCGCACCCAGACCACGGTCGAGCTGCCCAATGCGGGCGGCTATGTCGACGGCAATGCGCTGGCCGACCTGCGCGCGCGCCTGCAATCGCAGCCGCCGCAACTGGTCTACGCGGCGCTCGACGCCAACAGCCTGCGCCAGGTCCGCAGCGCGCTCGGCACCTCGATGCCTACGTATGGCACGGCCTCGGTCAACCCGGGTCGCGACCCGGCCAGCATCCCGCCTGAGCTGGTCGGCGTGCGCATCCTCGACCTGCCATGGACCGTCCAGGCCGATCACCCGGCCGTGGCAAGCTACCCGAGCTGGAGCAGCGGCGGCCAGGGCCTCGACCTGCAACGCCTGTACGCGCTGGGCATCGACGCCTACCGCATCGCGCGCGAACTGTCGCTGCGCCCGTCCGGCGCATTCGAGCTCGACGGCGCCACGGGCCGCCTGTCGATCGACATGGGGCAAGGCGCACGCGCGTTCCGCCGCGTCGAAACCGGCGTCGTCGTGCGGGATGCGATGCCTGGCGCCGATGGCGCCGCCGTGACCGGCCGCGTCTTCGAAGCGGTCTCCACCGGCCAGTAATATGTGGCCCGGGCGCCTGTCTCAACGGCAGGCCCAGGGCCACCAGTATGAACTTGCCGCCAGCGCCTACCTGCGCCGCCACAGGCTGGCGCCGGTGGAAGAAAACTTTCGCTGCAAGGGCGGCGAAATCGACCTGATCATGCGCGACGGCGCCACCCTCGTGTTCGTCGAAGTGCGCCAGCGCGCCAGCAGCGCACAAGGTGGCGCCGCGGCCAGCATCACGCCCGCCAAGATCCGGCGCCTGGTCTGCGCGGCCCAGGTGTACCTGCTGCGCTTTCCCGTCACCCCGCCCTGCCGCTTCGACGTCATCGCCATCGACGGCGAACACATCGAGTGGCTGCAGAACGTGATTGAAGTGTAAGCAATTTTTACCGACCTTGCCCAGTGCCGCTTGCTACTACACTATAATCCTCGGCTATGAATACACAACGCATCCTCGCTCACTTCCAGGAGAGCGCTGACCTGAAGATGAGGTCGGCTGCAACCCTGGCTCCCCATATTTCGCAGGCGGTCGAACTCATGTTCGGCGCCCTGTCCAATGGCAACAAGATCCTGGCCTGCGGTAACGGCGGTTCGGCCGCCGACTGCCAGCACTTTGCTGCCGAGCTGGTCGGGCGCTTCGAACGCGAGCGCTTCCCGCTTCCGGCCATCGCGCTGACCACCGACACGTCGATCCTGACCGCCGTTGGCAACGACTACAGCTTCCGCGAAATCTATTCCAAGCAGGTGCAGGCCTTCGGTCAGGCCGGCGACATCCTGCTGGCCATTTCCACTTCGGGCAACTCGGGCAATGTGCTCGCTGCGGTCGAAGCGGCGCTCGAGCGCGAAATGCGCATCGTGGCGTTTACAGGCAAGGACGGCGGCCAGTTGGCCAAGCTGCTGACCGACGCCGACGTCCACGTCAACGTCCCGCATTCGCGCACCGCGCGGATCCAGGAAGTTCACCTGTGCGCCATTCACTGCATCTGCGACGGTATCGACGTCGCGCTGTTCGGAGGAGACGAGAATGCGTAATACCCGCCGGCCCATGGCCGTGCTGTTGACGAAAGTCGTTCTGGGCTCGGCCCTTTTGGCATCGCTGTCGGGCTGCTTTGGCCTGATCGTCGGCGCCGGCATCGGCAGCGCCGTCTCGGCGGTCGACCGCCGCACGCTGGGCGCCCAGACCGAAGACAAGTCGGTCACGGTCAAGGCCGAGCTCAAGATGCGCGAAGTCACGAATGGCAACGGCAACATCAACGTCACGAGCTTCAACCGCAAGGTGCTGCTCACCGGCGAAGTACGCGACGAGGCCATGAAGGCCGCGGCCGAGCGCGAAGTGCGCAAGATCGAGAACGTGGTGTCGGTCATCAACGAGCTCAAGATTTCGGGTTCGTCGAGCTACACGTCGCGCTCGAACGATGCGCTCATCACCACCAAGGTCAAGGCCAGCCTGGTCGACATGAAGACCGTGTCGGCGATCTCGTTCAAGGTCACGACCGAACGCGGCGTGGTCTACCTGATGGGTCTTGTCACCCCGCGCGAAGGCAATATCGCTGCCGATGTCGCCAAGGGCGTCTCGGGCGTAACGAGCGTGGTAAAGATCTTCGAATACATCAGCGAAGAAGACGCACGCGCCAAGCAGACCAACGCACAGAACGCACCGCAGGGTTCCTGAACTCCGGGTGCATCCGCACCATGCAAAAAAGCGGCAGGGCTATAATGGCCCTGCCGCTTTTTTTATACGATCGCCGACCATGACCGCATCCCCCGCGTCCACCGCGTCCACCTCTTCCCGCTCCTGGATCAAGCCTGCTGCCATCGGCGCCGTCGTGCTGGCGCTGGCCGGCATCGGCTACGCCTCGCTGGCCAGCAGCACGCCGGCCCCGGACGTCACGTTCATCAGCATCGCCGGCGACAAGGTGTCGACGCAGTCGCTGCGCGGCAAGGTCGTGATGGTCAACTTCTGGGCCACGTCGTGCGTCACCTGCGTCAAGGAGATGCCCGAGATGGTCGCGACCTACAACAAGTACAAGGCCCAGGGCCTGGAATTCGTCGCCGTCGCGATGCAGTACGACCGGCCCGACTACGTGCTGAATTTCGCCGAGCAGCGCAAGCTGCCATTTACCGTGGCGCTTGATTCGGCGGGCGACATTGCGCGCCAGTTCGGCGACGTCACGCTCACGCCCACTACCTTCCTGATCGACAAAGAGGGCCGCATCATCAAGACCTATGTCGGCGCGCCGGACTTCGGCGCGGTGCACAAGCTGATCGAGAAAGAGCTGGCCGGCTGATCCTGGTTATGCTTTCGGATACAGGATCATCTGCGTGCAGCGAAACAGCGCGATGGTCTTGCCGCTGGTCTTGTCCGTGACGGTGGCATCCCAGATCTGCGTCGTGCGGCCCAGGTGCACGGCGGTGGCGACGCAGGCGATGGTGCCTTCGCGCGCGGTGCCCAGGTGGTTCGATTTCAATTCGATCGTCGTGAAGTTCTGCGCGCCTTCCGGCAGGTTGCTGATGCAGCCATAACCGGCGCAGGTATCGGCCAGCGTGACCACGCTGCCAGCGTGCAGGTAGCCGTTCGGCGCCAGCAGGTGCGGCGCGACAGGCATCTCGGCGGCCAGCTTGCCGGGGCTGACCTCCGTAATCTGGATGCCCAGGTGACCAGGCAGGTAGGTCGCGCCGAAGGTGTTGAAGGCGTCAGGGGTATGCGGAATGCTCATGGGGTTGTCTCGGTGTTTTTATGAAAGCGGCATCGTACACCGAGACCATGCTTGGCGTCAGCGGCGCCGCCCCTCATGGTGCTTGCCACCCTTGCCGCCCTGCTTGCCGCCGTGCCGCTGCCGGGCCGCCGCGTTCTGCTGCTGCAGCAGCGCGTCGACCCGCTCGGACGCTTCGCGTGCCAGCTCCTGCGCCAGCGCGATGCTCGGGAAGTACTCCGGCGCCCGGTACCCCAGCCACGCATAGGCCGAATACACGCGGCACTGGTCCTCGACCTCTTGCAGGTTCATGTAGAACAGCTGCTGCGGATTGCTGTGCCCATGCAGCTTGACGACGATCTTCTTGGCCAGCGACAGGCACCAGTGCTCCCACGCCTTCTGCAGCGCCGGCACGCGGCTCGAGATCGGCACCAGGGAGAGCATGAACTTCTCGGCCACCGACAGCGGCAGTGTATCGAGCCACTCGGCGCGCTCGTTCTGGTCTTCGGTGATGCGCGGGTAGAAGAAGCCGTCCGGCACGTCGATATTGTGGACAAACCGCTTGAGCAGCTTGACCAGCGAGGTCTCGCCAGTCACCGCTGAAATACGATGCAGCTGCTCGAGCGACGGCGCCACGGCAAAGCCGCTGGTGGCCACCGCAGGGATTTTTTCCTTCATCAGCGAGCGCATGACCTGGTGCGTCTCGTCGTCGTAGCCGACGACGAAGCCTTCGTCGTGCACGCCGTAGCGCCCTGCCCGGCCCGCGATCTGCTTGGCCAGCGCAGCGGAGATTTCTTCTTCCTCCACGCCGTTGTACTTGACCGTGGTCGTCATCACGATGCGCGCGATCGGCATGTTCAGCCCCATCGCCAGCGCATCGGTGCCGACCACGATATCGGCCTGGCCGTCGCGGAAGCGCTCGGCCTGCGCACGGCGCACCTCGGGCGACAGGTTGCCGTAGACGGTGGCCACCGACAGCCCCTTGTCGGTGATCATGTCGCGCCACTTGAGCACCTCGCGGCGCGAGAACGCGATCACGGCGTCGCCGCGGCGCAGGTTCGACAGCTTGCGCACCGCCATCGGTTCCATCTCCAGAGGCCCCATCCGCTTGAGCACATGCACTTCGAGCGGCACATCGAGCCGCTCGGCCAGCGCCTCGATCGCGCGCCGCGCTTCCGGCGCGCCGACCAGGTACACGACCGCCGCCGGTGCACCGCACACGGCGGCGGTCCAGGCAGCGCCGCGGTCGCGGTCGGCCAGCATCTGGATTTCGTCGATCACGGCCACGTCGATCGGCGTTTTCGAGTCGAGCATTTCGACGGTGCTGGCGACGTGCGTCGCGCCCTCCACCAGGCGCCGTTCTTCGCCCGTGATCAGGCTGACCTTGATCGCCTCGCCGTGCGGGCGCGCAGCCTGCAGGCGCTCGTAGTTTTCCAGGGCCAGCAGGCGCAGTGGCGCGAGGTACACGCCGCTCGGCGCCTTGGCCAGCGCTTCCATCGCGCGGTGCGTCTTGCCCGAGTTGGTGGGGCCCAAGAGCGCGATGAACTTGCGGCCCATGCGGCTGGCGACGTCGAACGAGCGCGGGTACTCGGCCAGGTTGATGCTTTCCTTGGTGCGCGCCGCGTGGCGCTCTTCGGCGTCGCGCTCGATCGCGTGGGTCAGGCGCTGCGAAATCCGCTGGAACACGTACTCGGCCGGCTCGGACGTTTGCAGCTCGTCCAGCACATCGAGAAACAGCATCGGGTCGTAGCCGGCATCGTCGGCGTCGCCCGCCAGATCGCGCACAAATTCCTCCGCGTCCTGGTGCAGGCGCGCGAGATCGGCGTCACCGGTGCGCTCTTCGATCAGCGCGCGCCGCCCGGCCGCGTCCAGCTTGCGCCACTTGCTCGGCTTGGCCAGCACGCCGCGCGACGGCACCAGGCGGTACGGCACGTGCAAGCCTTCGTAGCGCACCACGCCCGAGAAGCGCAGGAACACGCGGCCTTCCATCTTGACCAGTTCGATGCCGCGCGCGGCCAGGTCAAGTGTGCGCTCGAGCGCGGCGTCGTCTTCGGGAATATCGGCGGGGGTGTCGTTCGGGAGAATGCTCATGGCTGGCTGCGCAAAAATCGGTTGCCGCTACTATATCGCGGATGCGAATTGCGCACGAATTGCGCACGGCCGCTGGCCAATTTCCTGTCGCGCTACCAGCCGCCGTCGCGTTACAGCAGCGCCGTGTAGATGGTTTTGCCAGCCAGACCCATCATGAACAACCCAAATCCCCGGCGCAGCACCAATGTCGGCAGTGCCGCCGCCGCCCACACGCCGAACCTGGACGCCACCACCGCACACACGCTCATCACCAGTAGCGCATGCAGGTCGATATAGCCCCAGCGCCAGTCGTGCGGTGCGCCGGCAGTCACGCCGAAGCCGATCATCGCGCCCAGCGAGATGGGCAGGATGACGCCGGTGGCGGTGCCGATCGCACGGCGAATCGGTAATCCGACGTGGGTCAGGAAGAACGTGATGACCGAAGCGCCCCCCATTCCCGCCAACGAATACGCCACGCCTGACACTACGCCAGCGGCCACCCGGAAGCGCACGAAGGCCACCGACACCGTCCTGTCATGCTCGCGCTGGATCAGCAGCTTGAACCCGAAATAGGCCAGCATCAGCGCCAGGCCAAGCGCAAGCCAGACGCCCGGTATGCGCGTTGCCACCAGGGCGCCTGCCGTCGCCCCCAGGCCTGCCGGAATGAACAGTTTCTTCAGCCAGACAAAATCGACATTGCCACGTTCGCAGTGACTCAGAAATGACGCCATGCCGGTGAATGCCATGGTAGCGAGTGAAGTACCGAATGCGAGGCGAATTGCCTCGTTATTGTCCATGCCGCCACTTTGATACAGATACATCAGCACTGGAATAACAATCGCGCCACCGCCAATGCCGAATATCCCTGCCATAAAACCTGCGGCAACGCCCGCTGCGATCAGATTGAATAACATGGGCACTTTTCATTTGAACGAACGGGAATGCGTCTGCATGAGCACACGCGTTAAAGCGCGCCGCCAATTTGAATCTTATTCAATATAATCAGACTGCTGAAGCCAGACTATATTAGCATCGCGACGAACGTTATTCCATTTCCTCCGCATATCAGCCAAATATATAAATTACATGCTTCGAGCATTATTTAATATTATGAGAGATTATATTCAGCAAGAATCAAGCGTCCAGAGTCGAATGCCGCACCCGTGCTGCAACGGCGGTCTTTGATAACGAGAGCAAAGCAAGGAACGGGGACATACGAGCCGGCACAGAGGATCGTCGCGCAGGGAGCACGACGGCTGCGGGGTCAAGGGAGGGGTTCCGCCGACATTGCTGCGGCGGTGTATGAGACGATGCGACCTGCCTTCGCCGGCACGTGATGGCCGGCTGAAGGCAGTTTGGGGCAGCTTACGCCGCCACGCCCGCGTTGTGCGCCTGCTGGTCGGCGTGATACGACGAACGCACCATCGCACCGACCGCTGCGTGCACGAAGCCCATCTCGTAGGCTTTTTCTTCGAACATCTTGAAGACATCCGGGTGCACGTAGCGGCGCACCGGCAGGTGCGAATTGGTCGGCGCCAGGTACTGGCCGATCGTGAGCATGTCGATGTCGTGATCGCGCATGTCCTGCATCACCTGCAGGATTTCTTCATCGGTCTCGCCCAGGCCGACCATGATGCCCGACTTGGTGACCGCGCTCTGGTACATCTTCTTGAAGTCGCGCAGCAGCACCAGCGAGTGCGTGTAGTCGGCGCCCGGACGGGCTTCCTTGTACAGACGCGGCACGGTTTCCAGGTTGTGGTTCATCACGTCGGGCAGGCCGTCGGCGAAGATGTTCAGCGCTTTCTCGAGGCGGCCGCGGAAGTCGGGCACCAGCACTTCGATCTTGGTGCCCGGGCTCGAGGCGCGCGTTTTCTGGATGCACTCGACAAAGTGGCCGGCGCCGCCGTCACGCAGGTCGTCGCGGTCGACCGACGTGATCACGACGTACGACAGGCGCAGCGCGGCGATGGTCTTGGCCAGGTTGGCCGGCTCGTTGATGTCCAGTGGGTCCGGACGGCCGTGGCCGACGTCGCAGAACGGGCAGCGGCGGGTGCACTTGTCGCCCATGATCATGAACGTCGCGGTGCCCTTTCCGAAGCATTCGCCGATGTTCGGGCAGCTCGCTTCTTCGCACACGGTCACCAGGTTGTTGGCGCGCAGGATGTCCTTGATTTCGTAGAAGCGCGACGAGGCGGTGGCCGCCTTGACGCGGATCCAGTCGGGCTTTTTCAGGCGTTCCATCTCGGCGATCGGCACGATCTTGATCGGGATGCGCGAGGTCTTGCTGGCGCCTTTTTGCTTTTCGCTGGCGTTGTAGGCGGCTGCGGCGGCGACGCCGGTATCGATTTCGGAAGTCATAGGCTCGTTGCCCTCGCGGGGCTGTCAGTTGGTTTGTTCGGGTCTGGCTGGACGCCCTCGGGTGCCAGCTGATCGACCAGGGCCTGGGCCAGCGCCCGCTGTACATCGTGCAGCGGCGCCTCGACGCCCATCGTGCGCATATCGACTGTGACCAGTCCGGAGTAACCGCACGGATTGATCCAGGTGAACGGGGCCAGGTCCATCGCCACGTTCAGCGATACGCCATGGTAGGTGCAACCATTGCCGCGTACTTTCAGGCCCAGCGCAGCGATCTTGGCGCCTTTGCGCGGACCGTCTGCGATATAGATGCCGGGTGCACCGGCAACGCGCTCACCGCCAAGATTATACGCCCCTAACACATCGATCACCGCCTGTTCGATTTTTTCCACAAACTGGCGCGCGTACAGCTTGCCGCCCGGCTTGTTGCGGCGCAGGTCCATTAACAGATAGATCACGACCTGGCCCGGGCCATGGAAGGTCACTTCGCCGCCACGGTCGGTCTGGATGACCGGGATGTCGTGCGGGGCCAGCACGTGTTCGCGGTCGGCGCCCAGGCCCAGCGTGAACACCGGCGGATGCTCGACGATCCACAGCTCGTCGCGCGATTCGGGCGTGCGCGCATCGGTGAAGGCGCGCATCGCGGCGAAGGTGGGCTCGTAATCGGCCTGGCCGAGGTCACGAATCAGGGGGGAGGTCGCTGACATCGAGGCGAACGCCGTTACAGGACCATCTTGACCATCGGATGCGTCGACAGCGTGCGGTACACCTCGTCGAGCATTTCGCGGCTGGTGGCGCGGATGGTCACGGTCAGGCCCGTGTAGTTGCCCTTGGCCGACGGCCGTGTTTCCAGCTTGCTCTCGTCGAAGGTGGGATCGAGCTGGGTCACCAGCGCCACGATGGTCGGGGCGAAGTCGATGTGGCTCGCGCCCATCACCTTGATCGGGAAGTCGCTCGGGTATTCGATGAGGGAATCTTTGGGGTCCATGGCTGTAATCCTGTGCAAAAGCGCATTGTAGCCAATACCGGCGGTTTCGCCCTGAGGGTTGGCTGAAAACCGCCGGTTTTGGTCAGCGCTCCACGCGCGACACGCCGCGCGCGTCAGTGTTGGCGCGCTGGTCGTTATTGCGCTGCGCCGGGGTAAAGGCGGGCGCCGACGGCTGCGGACGCGGCGCCGGCGGGGCCACCATCTGCGGCGGCGCGGCGGGCCGCTGCGGTGCGTTCAGCATCGGAGCAGGCTCGGGACGCGGCTGTGGGCGGGGTTCGGGACGCGATTCCGGCCGCGGGTCTGGTCGTGGCTCCGGCCGCGCAAACGCTGGCGCATTGGTCGACATGACCGGTTGCCGCTGAATGCGTTCGGCCTGCTCGCGCATGCGCTCGCGCCCTAACCGCTCACGGTCGTTGCGCTCGACCTGAAAGCGCATGCGGTCCATCTGGTTGCGGTTCTCGAATTCACGGCCCATGCGTTCGCGTTCGCCCTGCTCACGCAGCGCCCGCTCTTGCCCCTCCATGCGTTCACGCGCCAGCCGCTCGCCGTTATTGCGTTCGCGCGTGAGCCGCTCCTGCTCGCCGCGTTCGCGCGCCTGCTGCTCGAACTGCATGCGCTCGAGGGCTGGACGCTCGAGGCCTGGGCGCTCGACGCCGGTACGCCCGACGCCGGTCTGCCCGACATTTGCACGCTCGAGCAGGTCGCGCCGGTCGCGGTTCCAGCCGGCGCGCGCCACCAGCGGTGGCGGCGGCGCGCTGCCCGGCGTGCCCGGCGCCAGCTGCTCCGGACGATTCGGGCGCGGCGCGCGCGGGACGATCACCGGACCGCGCCCGCCGAACTGCTCGCGCGGCACGACGGTCAGGCCATTGTAGCGACCTGGCTGCTGTTGCTCGCGGCGGGTAGCGTGGCGCCAGTCGTTCAGGCGGCGCAGGCGCTCGCTCGACAGGCGATAGCCCGGCACGTAGCGGTCATACGGGCTGAGTGGATACCAGCCATGCGCCGCCAGGTTGTGCGACTGGAAGCCCACATTCCAGTTGCTGCCGCCGACCCAGCCGACCAGCGCCGGCGACCACACGGGCCGCCGCTCGAGACGGCCCGGCGCCCAGGCCCAGCGATTGCGCACCTGCACCCAGCGCCCGTAGTGGAAGGGCGCGTAACCCCACGGCGCATTGTCGACCCAGGTCCAGCCCCACGGGGCGATGAAGGTCCAGCTGCCGTCGCGGTAGGGCGTCCAGTCGGCGGCCACCTGCGGGGTCCACAGGCTGCCGTAGTCCGAACTCGTGCTCCAGCTGCCGTAGCGGTCGAGTTCTTCGTAGCCGGTCATCTCCGTGCCGATATGGCGCGAGGATTGCGCTGCCACGAGGGCCTGGTCGCGCGTGAGCGACCAGTCGTCGAAGTTGTCGCGCTGCGCCTGCAGCGTGCGCACGTCCTCATCGCGCACCTGGGCCGCGCGCCCGCCACGCACGGTCAGGCTGGCGCCGGCGCCGTCAACCTGTGCTTCGCCATCGAGCACACTGACCAGGCTCGTATCGCGTTCACGCTCGGCGTCCACGCGCAGGCGTCCCGGCTGCGTCAGGCGCACGGTGGCCTGCGCCGTGCGCAGTTCGAATTCGGGCACGACGTCGACGTTCATCACGCGCACGCTGACGCTGCCGTAATGCAGACGCAGGCGCAGGCTGTCGTCGTCCAGTTCCGTGACCTCGAGCGAGCTGTCGCTGTCGAGCCGGATGGCGGTGGAACCGATCCGCAGCTCGGTGCGCGCGCCGGGCGCGGTGGAGATCAGGTTGCGCGACGTGATCGGCCAGTTCAGTTGCGCCGGGGACGATTCGGCGCCGACGTCGCCACCGATGTCGACCTTGCCCTGGACCAGCGAGATGCGCCCGGCCCGGCCCGGAGCCTCGGCCAGTTGCGTGTCGTCCAGCACCTGGCCCTGTTCGAGCGCGTCGGTCTGCAGCACCGTTTGCGCGGGCACAGACGTGGAAAACGCCGCCAGTACGAGCAATGCGGCGGTCGGGGCGAAACGATGGGTCATGGTGGTGCTCCGGAGGGGGAACGCAGACGGAAGGGTACAAACGCATTACAACGCGCGCCCGCTGACGGGGCAACGCGGCTTACAAACAGTTGCATCTGCCGACAGACGAAGAAACAAGCCGGCAGACCGGCGCGTCAGCCCGGCTGGCGCTTGACGAAAAACAGCATCGAGCCGATCACCACCAGCACCGCACCGAACACGCGGTTCTGCAGTTTCATGTGGCGCGGATCGCGCATGTAGCGCTGCATCGAGGCGGCCAGCGCCGCGTAGCAATGCATGACGACCGAATCGATGACGACCATCGTCACACCCAGGATCGCCAGTTGCGTGAGCAGCGGGGCGTCTTTCGAGATGAACTGCGGCAGCACCGCGACCATGAAGATGATGCCCTTCGGGTTGGTGGTGTTGGTCAGGAAGCCCGTCAGCACGCGGCGGCCGAACGGCGGGTGTGCTTCCAGGCCGACGGTCGATGCGGCGGGGCCGGGCGCAGGCGCGGCGCGCCACTGGCTCACGCCCAGGTAGATCAGGTACAGCGCGCCGACCACCTTGACGATCGTGAAGGCGACCGAGGACGCCAGCAGCAGCGAGCCGACACCGGCGCCGGCGATGATCAACACCAGCACCAGGCCGAGTTGCAGGCCCAGCACCGTGGCGCTGGCTTTCTTGAGGCCATAGGCCAGGCCGTGCGACATCGACAGCACCGCGCCGGAACCGGGCGAAATGGCGATCAGGGAACCGGCGATGACGAAAGCGATCCAGGTGGCGAAGCTCATGGTGGCGGGTAGAAAATGGGGAACAGCGGGGAGGGTGGACGACGGGACGTTACTGCATCAGCCTCGCGCGCGCGACCCGCACAGGGGCCGCGGCACAAGGCCGTGGAATGGTGCTTACTTCTTTTTGGTCGGGTTGACCGATGCTTTCAGGGTCGCGCCAGCCGAGAAACGCGGGCTCTTCGACGCCGCGATCTTGATCACTTCGCCGGTGGCAGGATTGCGGCCCTTGCGTGCAGCGCGCTTCGTCACCGAGAAGGTGCCAAAGCCGGTGATGCCGACCGTGTCGCCTTTTTTGAGGCGCTCGGTGATGATCTCGATGATCGTGTTCACGGCCACGCCAGCGGCAGCACCGGACATCTCGGTACGCTTCGCGAATTCTGCGATCAGTTCGCCTTTTTTCATAAATCCCTCCGGGGTTAAAAGAGCGGGAAGATTAGCATAAATATTGCCAAGTGCAATGCCGCGCCAGGAGGGAAATCTGAAAGGAAGCCTTATGCGACGCCGGTTTCGCCGATCGGGCCGTTCAAACGGTTGCGCAGCGCGGCGTTGATCAGGGTCTGGTATCCGGTGCCGCAACGCTCGGACAGGGTGCGAAATTCGTTGAGTACTTCGTCGTCGAGATAGATGGTGATGCGGGTCTTGCGCTTGGGAGGACGGACACGGCGAACGGGAGCGGCGGCCTGGATCGAATCGGTGTTCATGGGATCTCCTTCGTGATGGGGGACGAGGCTGCAGCACCGCAACCTTCAGCATGGACGATACGTACAACGCATCCGCTCCGCGCGGCAAAAGCGACGAGATGCAGATTGGCGGGGTTGAAACGCAAAAACCGGCGCTGAACCGTGTAGGTACTTTACGGCGCCTCGGTTACTATCATTGCAACTTAATTTTGAAGGAGCACGACCCATGGCTGGAGCAAGTTTACTGACCTTACTGGACGATATCGCCGCCGTCCTCGACGACGTTGCCGTGATGAGCAAGGTCGCCGCAAAAAAAACCGCTGGCGTCCTGGGCGACGACCTGGCGCTCAATGCGCAGCAGGTCACGGGTGTGCGCGCCGATCGCGAACTGCCCGTGGTGTGGGCGGTGGCCAAAGGCTCGTTCGTCAACAAGGCAATCCTGGTGCCGGCCGCGCTGGCGATCTCGGTGTTCCTGCCGTGGCTCATCACGCCGCTGCTGATGATCGGCGGTGCGTTCCTGTGCTTCGAGGGCGCCGAAAAACTCGCGCACAAATTCCTGCACAGCCCTGAGGAAGATGCGCAGCACAAGGCCGCGCACGTGGCGGCGGTGGCCAATACCGAGGTCGATCTGGTCGCGCTGGAAAAGGAAAAGATCAAGGGCGCCGTGCGCACCGACTTCATCCTGTCGGCCGAGATCATCGTGATCTCGCTGGGCACCCTGGTAGGCGTCGCCTTCGGCCAGCAGGTTGCCGTGCTGGTGGCGATCGCCATCCTGATGACGATCGGCGTGTACGGCCTGGTGGCGGCGATCGTCAAGATGGATGACGCCGGTCTGCACCTCAGCAAGAGCCAGAACGGCGCCGCGCGCGGCCTGGGCAAGGGCTTGCTGGCGTTTGCGCCGCGCCTGATGAAGGTGCTGTCGGTGGTCGGTACCGCCGCGATGTTCATGGTCGGCGGCGGCATCATCGCCCACGCCATCCCTGCCGTGCACCACTTCGCGCAAAGCATGGCCGCCAGCGTGGCCGACATACCGGCGGTCGGCGGCGTGCTGGCGTTCCTGGTCCCGACCCTGATCGACGCGCTCGTTGGCGTGCTCGTGGGCGCGATCATCGTCGCCGTGGTGACGCTGATCCAGCGCATGCGGGGCAAGAAAGGCTGACGTGCTGGCGCAGCTGCGGGCATTGATGCAACCGCCGGCCGGCATGGCGTTCGACTTCAGCCAGCCGGCCGGCGAACCGGCGCTCGCACCGGCCGGCGGCATCACCTGGCAGGTGTTCGCCAACCCGGTCGCGCTGTTCGTCGGCGGGGTGACGGCGGTGCTGCTCGAACTGGCCGAACCATCGGTGCGTACCGGCGTCTGGGACCACAGCAGCTTCCGGCGCGACCCGGGCCTGCGCCTGCGCCGCACCGGTTTTGCCGCGATGATGACGGTGTACGGCCCCCGCTCGGCGGCCGAACAACTGATCGCGAACGTGGTGCGCATCCACCGCCACGTGCAGGGCACCACGCCAGCCGGCGTGCCGTACCACGCGAACGATCCGCGCCTGCTCGACTGGGTCCAGGCCACGGCCACCTTCGGCTTTACCGAAGCGTTTCACCGCTACGCGCGCCGTTTGTCGGCGCTTGAGAAGGATGCGGCGTTCGCCGAAGCGCAGGCTGCGGCGCGCTTGTATGGCGCGACGGGTGCGCCGCGCTCGTGGCGCGAGTGGGAAGGTACGCTCGCCAGCACTGCGCCTGGCCTGGAGGGGTCGGCCATCCTGGCCGATTTCATTCGGATCATGGGCGAGGCGCCGATCCTGCCGGCGCCCCTGCGGCCGCTCCAGCGTTTGCTGGTACGCGCCGCCATCGAGATCACACCGGAGCCGGTGCGCTCATTGCCGCAACTTCGCGGCCACGGCCTGCGCCTGGGCGAGGCCACGCTGGTGCGGGCCCTGGCGCGCGGCGCCGGCTTGCTGCCACTGGGCGACACGCCACCGGCGCAGGCCACCCGGCGGCTGGCGACAGCCAGGCCGCACCACTAACACACCATTACTTCGGTGGCTGATTGCGCCGCAGGAACATCGAGCCCAGGGCCATGCCGACGGCAATCGACGTGTAGACCACACCCAGCGACTTGTTCGACAGGCGTTTCTGGTACCCCGGCTGCAATGGCCGTGGCGTGAGCTTGTGATCGGTGAAGGCGGCGAAGGCCGACGTTGCCGCTGCCGAGGCCAGGACGGCCGACGGGTTCTTCTGATCGAGCACGCCGCCCATCACACGCTCGAACACCAGTGCCCAGACCGTGGCGCTGGCATGGTGAATCAACAGACCAGGCACCGTGTAGCGCAGCGAGAAGCGGTCACGGAAGCTGGCCTTGCGACCGTGTACATAGTGACTGACAGCATTGGTTGCGGCATAGGGGCTGCCGGTTTCTTTCTTTGCGACCAGCGCCATGGCGACCGTCGAGACAATACTCGAGGCCGCACCGGAGACGAGTGCGCGCTGTATTACCGTATATTTCATACAATCCTCTTTTCGATCGCGTAAAGGGAACATCGGATGCGGATTCTGCTGACGGGTGCAAGCGGGTTTGTTGGGCAACACTTGTTGCAAGCGTTGCTGACCGAAGGCCACCACGTCGTCTGCGCGGTGCGTCATCCCGAAACGAGCGACGACCCGCGCCTCAGCTATATCCATGCTGATTTCACTAACGATAACAATAAATCAACCTGGCTGTCGCGCCTCTCGGGAATCGACGCCGTGATCAACACGGTCGGCATTTTTCGCGAGAGCGGCCGCCAGACGTTTGTCCGTCTGCACAAGGAAACGCCGCGCGCCCTGTTTGCCGCCTGCGCCGAATCGCACGACGTGCAGATGGTGGTCCAGCTGTCCGCGCTGGGCGCCGATGGCGAAGGCACCACGCCGTATCACGTGTCCAAGCGCGAGGCCGACGACTACCTCGCTTCGCTGCCGCTACGCTCCTACATCGTCCAGCCGTCGCTCGTGTATGGCCGCGACGGCGGCAGCGCGCGCGCCATGCGCACGCTGGCCAGCATGCCATTCACGCTGCGCTTCGGCAGCAAGCCGCAGCTGGTGCAGCCGATCCACATCGACGATCTGGTAGCGGCCATCATCGGCCTGTTCAAGCACCGGCTGCCGATGGCGCCGGACGGCGGCGCGACGATGCGCGTGCCGCTGGTGGGGCCGCAGGCGATGCCCTTCACCGAATACCTGGCCACGCTGCGCCGCGCGATGGCGATGGGCCGCCAGCCGGTACTGCACTTGCCCGGGCCGGTGGCCCGCTTCGCGGCCGGCGTCGCGGGGCTGCTGCCAGGCTCGCTCCTGGATCGCGACGCCCTGAAAATGCTCGATCACGACAACAGCGCCGACGCGACGCTCACGGCCAACCTGATCGGCCATCCGCCACGGCCCGTCAGTGCCTTCATCCAGGACGCCGAGTGCGAGCGCGCGCGCGCCAAGCTTGGCTGGCTGCTGCCGGTCCTGCGCTACAGCATTGCCGCGGTCTGGATCATCACGGCGATCGTTTCGCTCGGCCTGTACCCGATCGAGGACAGTCTCGCGCTACTGGCGCAGGCGGGCGTGCCGCCAGAGCTGCAGCTGCCAGCGCTGTACGGCGCAGGGGGCCTGGATCTGCTGCTGGGACTGGGCACGCTGTTCCTGCCGCGGCGCCGCTGGCTGTGGGTGACGCAACTGGGCGTGGTGGCACTGTGCAGCGCCGTGATCGCTTTCACGCTGCCCCAGTTTCTGGTGCAGCCGTTCGGCCCCTTGCTCAAGAACCTGCCGCTGTTAGCGGCGCTCTGGCTGCTGTACCACCTCGACGAAAAATAACGATTTCAACTGACACAGGAGCACCCATGCAGGCTTACCAAATTCTTCACGGCGCCACCATCGACGGCTTGCAAGCCATCGAGTATCCGGTGCGCGACCTTGGCCTGGGCGAAGTGCGCATTCGCGTGCACGCCGTTGCGCTTAACTATCGCGACCTGATGGTCGCGGCCGGGAACTACCTGGTCTCGGTCGACGATCCGATCATCCCATGCTCGGACGGCGCCGGCGAAGTGCTGGCCGTCGGGCCGGGCGTCACGCGCGTGCAGGTGGGCGATCGCGTGGCCGGTTCGTTCTTTCCGTTCTGGCACGAGGGCGGCCCCACGCCCGCCAAGATCCGCAATGGTCTGGGCGGCGACATCGACGGCATGCTGGCCGAAGAAGTCGTGCTGCACGAGGATGCGCTGGCGATTGTCCCGGCGGGCCTGAGCTTCATCGAGGCGGCCACGATGCCCTGCGCAGCCGTCACCGCGTGGAATGCCATCTTCGTCTCGGGCAATCACGTCAAACCCGGCGACACCGTGCTGCTGCTGGGGACGGGCGGCGTGTCGATCCTCGGTCTGCAACTCGCGCGCGCCGCCGGCCTGCGCACGATCGTGACGTCGTCGAGCGACGAAAAACTGGCGCGCGCACGCGAACTGGGCGCGCATCACACGATCAACTACACCACGATCCCGGAATGGCAGGACGAAGTGCTGCACCTGACTCATGGCGTGGGCGCGCAGGTGGTGCTGGAAGTGGGCGGCCAGGGCACGGTGAACCGGTCGGTGGCGGCGGTGGCGATGGGCGGCACGGTGGCCGTCATCGGTGGCGTGAGCGGCTTTGGCGGTGAAGTCAATCCGGCGACGTTGCTGGCCAGCGCCAAGCGCCTGGTGGGCGTGCACGTGGGCAGCCGCGCGATGCTGGAAGACGTGATGCGCTTCGCCGACGCCAGCGGCGTCAAGCCGGTGATCGACCGCGTGTTCCCGTTCGGCCAGGCGCAGGACGCGTACCGCTATCTTGAATCCGGTGCGCACTTCGGCAAGGTCGTGATCGACGTGACCAACGCCGCGTGATCAGCGGCGCAGGCGTGGCACCAGCTCGATCTCAAACAGCTTGGGCCACAGCTTGCCGGTGACGAACAGGCGCTTGCCTTTGTCGTCCCAGGCGATGCCGTTCAGGACGGCGTCGACGGAGGTCGTGCCGCGCGCTTCCGGCGGCAACAGGCCGGTCAGGTCGATCAGGCCGAGGACCTTGCCGCTGTCGGGATCGATGCGCAGGATAAGGTCGGTGCCCCAGACATTCGAATACAGCTCGCCGTTGACGAATTCGAGCTCGTTCAGGCGCGGCACCGGCTGGCCTTCGGCCGTGACCTGGATGCGGCGCAGCTCTTTCATCGTCTTCGGATCGAGGATGCGGATGGCGGCGCTGCCATCGCTCATGTACAGCTGCTTCGCATCGCCCGCCAGGCCCCAGCCTTCGCCTTCGTACTTGAATTGCTGTTTGAGCTTGAAGGTCTTGAGGTCAAACACATAGCCGACCTGCGACTGCCAGGTCAGGCCGACCAGGGTATTGCCCACTGCGGTGGAGCCTTCGCCGAACACGTTGGCCGGCAGATCGGCCTTCTGCACCACCTTGCCCGTCTTGATGTCGACCTTGCGGATCGTCGAGTGGCCGATCTGGCCCGTGCTTTCGTACAGGTAGCCGTCGCGGTAGGACAGGCCCTGCGTGAACGCCTGCGGATCGTGGGGGTAGGTGTTCTTGACAACGAAGCCGTAGACCGGCGGCGCAGCGTGGGCGCTGCTGGCGACGACGAGGGCGGCGATGGCAAAGGTGGTGAGCTGTTTCAGCATGGCGGGTCGGGAAGAAAGCGGCAGGAGACTGTAGCACGAAGGCCGGGTGGCTGTTCGACAGGCTTGCTACACATACGCCAGCAGCCGTCCGCAGGCGATGACGCCGATCCAGAGCAGCAGCGACAGCGCCGCATGCAATCGGGCGCGCAGCGGCGCTTTGGCAGGCCAGCATGCGGCCGTGCGCCAGGGCCCGACGTGGAACGCCAGCGCATTGCCACCCGCCGCACCGATCAGCGCCAGCTTGAGGAGAAAGGCCTGGTTATCCAGCAGCTCGGGCTGGGTCGCGAACAGCAGCACGCCACTGGGTACGATCAGCAGCAGCGCGGCCCACGTCCAGGGCAGCAGGTGGCGCGCCAGCGCCTGTACGGGCAGCGCCTCAGCCGGCCGCGTACGCCCAACGCCGAGCAGGCGCAGGTCGAACATGGCCACCGCGCCCACCAGCACCGTGAAACCCACGATGTGGACGATCTCGACGAGCGGGTACAACCAGGCGCCGTCGCGCAGCGCTTGCGCCGGTGGGGTCGATGCGAGCCACTCCGCCGCCGCGTGCGCGGCGCTCAGCGCAGCTCCGTGACCTTGTCGCCCACCGTGATGCGTTCGGCGCGCAGTTCGGCGGGCTTGGTGCGGTTGGGATAACCGACGACGGTGACGGTGCCGCCGACGGCCAGCATGGCCCTGGCCAGGCCACGGTTTTCCATCCGGCTGGGTGGCGCCAGCACGACGAGCCAGGTTTTGTCCGGCGTCTTGAGGCGGACGTAGCCGTGAGGCTGGCGGTAACCCGATTCCTCGATGGTCCCGGTCAGCTGCTGCGGGCGGTTGGCGTCGTACTCGCTCCAGCCGTGGTGGGCGGCGGCGCTGGCGGACATGGCGAGCAGCAGGGCGGCCAAAGCAGGTGTGCGTTTCATGGGCGACTCCGGTGAAGGTAACTCGACGAATGCAGTGCCAGCATATGCCTGCGACGGGGATTCGGGCGCACGGTTTCTGCACGCGGGTGCGTGTACGATGTGCTGACACCACCGCATCAGGAGTGGGTCATGCTGATATGCCGTGCGGCCACCGCAGCCGATCTTGCGGTCTTGTGGCCGCTGCGCACACGGGCCGTGCGCGCCAGTTGCGCGGCGCACTATCCGGCGGCCGTGATCGAGACCTGGTCCGCCAGCGCCGCGCCGGCATCGTTGGCGGTACTGGTGAATCTTGGGAGCGCCGTGGTGGCGGAAAAAGACGGCGCGCTGGCAGGCTTCGCGGTGCTCGACCTGGCCAGCGGCGAAGTCGATGCGGTGTTTGTCGATCCGGCGCATCAGGGACGCGGGATCGCGCTGGACTTGCTGCGCTGGCTCGAGGGACTGGCGCAGGGGCGCGGCGTGCGACGCCTGTTCCTGTCGGCCTCGCTCAATGCGGTGGCGTTCTACGAGCGCGCCGGATTCTTACGGGTGCGCGACGAGGTGTATGCGCATCGCAGCGGGATCGGCATCGCGTCCGTATTTATGGAAAGGATGCTGTCACCCGCATGCGATGGCGCAGCACCGCTCAAGTGAACGTGAACGTCGCCTCCTGAGCTGTTCCAGCAGGACTGGTCGGGAGGAAGGCACCATCAGATCATGCAGGATGCGTGGACCTAGCCAGGTAGCGGTCTTACACTGGCCTGGTGATTACTGCCATCGAGGATATGGATGCAGAATTTTTTGAAGGCTCTGGGCGTCGCCATTGCTGCTACCCTGCCTTGCGCCGCGGCGCAGGCGGCCTGCGAAGACTACACAAAGGAACTGCGCACGATGGTCAGCGCCGATCAGGCCCTGCGCTCCCGTCTCGACTTCAGCAAGATCAACACCCCGGCCCAGCAGAAAATCGGGGCGCACATGGCCGTGATCGACCGTGCCAACACGGCACGTCTGAAAGTCCTGTTTGCACAGTGCGGTTTTCCTGACGCCGAAAAGCACGGCGAGCGCGCCGGGCGCGATGCCTGGCTGCTGGTGCAGCATGCCGATCACGACAGGGCATTCCAGAAGCAGACGTTGGCCTTGCTCGAGAAGATCGCCGCAGAGCGGGGCGAACCGGTAGGGCGCAACTTTGCCTATCTGTCCGACCGCGTGGCGGTGGCCGAGCGCAGGCCGCAGCTGTATGGCACCCAACTGATGTCGCTGCCAGAGAAGCCGTGTGATGTTGACTTCGATCCGCTGGACGATCGCCAGAAAGTCGAAGCGCGCCGTGCCGCCCTGGGAATGCCGCCGCTCGATATCTACAAGAAGATGATCATCAAAAACGCAAACTGCCAGGTAGATGTGCCGGAGACCAGGCCAGCGTCGCCATCGCCACAGTGATTGGTGCACAGGCCGCAGTGCACGCAGGGGCGACGCAAGACAAAAAAAAGGCCCACCGAAGTGGGCCAGTCTTGCGCTCGCATCAATCGATGAAGGTGAACGTCGCTTCCTGCGTCAGGCGCGACTTCGGCAAGCCCGCATTGAAGTCGGCTGGCGACGAGTAACCGAAGCTCACCAGCACCAGGCTGGTCAAGCCCTTCTCGTTCAGGTCGAATTCGGCGTCGAGGATCTTCTGGTCGAAGCCTTCCATCGGCGTCGCATCGATCTCCAGTGTGGCCGCGCCGAGCAGCGCGGTGCCCAGCGCCAGATACACCTGTTTCTCGAGCCACTGGGCCACGTCCTTGGTACCGTAGCGGTGCTGGTTGACATAGCCGCGGCGGGTGGCGTCCTGGCCGGCACGCGCCTGCGCATCGCGGAAGCGCCCGTCGCGCTCTTCCTGCTCCAGCAGCGCGTCCATGTGCGCTTCGTCCATGTCGACGCGGGCGCACAGCACGATCACGTGTGACGCGTCGTTGACCTTGGCGGCGTTGTAGACGTAGCCGCCCTGGGTTGCCTTGGCAATGCGCGCGCGGCCTTCGGGCGTGTTGGCGACGATGAAGTGCCATGGCTGCGAATTGACCGACGACGCGCTGTTACGCAGCAGGTCATATACTTTCTGCATCACGTCTTCAGGGATCCGACGCGCGCTATCGTAGGCTTTGGCGGTATGGCGCTTTTTGGCGGCCGACAGAATGTCCATGGTGTTCCTTTCGCTTTCGCTGGGTGATCGTGGGATTTTTCAACCCCACGATGGTAAGCGATTCCGGCGTCAGAAGTTTTCGAGGACGATTTTTCCGACCGCCTTGCCGCTTTCGATCAGCGCATGCGCGCGGCGCAGGTTATCGGCGGTGATCGCGCCGAAATGCTCGCCCAGGGTCGTCGTCAGGCGGCCATCGTCGACCATGTCGGCCACGCGGTTCAGCAGCTCGTGCTGACGCACCATGTCGGGTGTGCCGAACAGCGAGCGCGTGAACATCAGCTCCCAGTGCAGCGAGATCGACTTGCGCTTGAGCGGCACTGCGTCGAGCGTGGCCGGATCGTCGATCAGCGCCAGCTGGCCCTGCGGCGCGAGCGCCTCGATGATGTCGGCATAGTGATGATCGGTGTGCGTCAGGCTGATGACGATGTCGACCTGGTCGAAGCCCAGTTCGGCCAGCTGCGGCTGCATCGGGCGCGTGTGGTCGACGGTATGGTGCGCACCCAGTTTGGTGACCCACTCGCGCGTGGCATCGCGCGAGGCGCTGCCGATGACGGTGAGCCCCGTGAGCTGGCGCGCGAGCTGAATCAGGATCGAGCCAACACCGCCGGCCGCGCCGATGACCAGCAGCGACTTGCCAGCCCCGCCGCCTTCGGGCACGCGCAGGCGGTCGAACAGCAGCTCCCAGGCCGTGATCGACGTCAGGGGCAGGGCAGCCGCTTCGGCAAAGCCGAGCGTACGGGGCTTCTTGCCAACGATGCGCTCATCGACCGCCTGGAATTGGCTGTTGGAGCCGGGGCGAATAAGCGATCCGGCATAAAACACCTCATCGCCCGGCGCGAACAGCGTGACACTGTCGCCAACCGACTGCACGACACCACTGGCATCCCACCCAAGCACACGCGGCTCAGTCACCGCCACGCCAAGGCGGATCTTGGTATCGACCGGATTGACCGACACCGCGCGCACCTCAACCACTACATCATGCGGCCCCGCCACCGGCATCCCCAATTCCATTTCGACAAGCGCCTTCGGATCATCGATCGGCAACCCATTCTGCGTATAAACAATTGCTTTCATTTCTTCTCCTAAAAACAAACAATGAGGGTCAGAGTCGAATTGTTTGACAACTTCATTTAATCAATTTCTTATTAATTCGACTCTGACCCTAATTGATTGGCAAGACGTGCAGCCGAGCTCAGGGTTGAAGCGAGATTGGACGGAAATTGAATCAATTGCTCATTAATTCTACTCTGACCCTAATTGTTCAAGGCCGTAATTCGGCACAAAACCATGCCTATAAGATACTAATTTAAATCAGGAAATTAATTCATCCCTGAGCACATAAAATTCAAAGAAAACAATTAGGGTCAGAGTCGAATTGTTTGTCAATTTTTGAAAATAAATTGAAAATTAATTCGACTCTGACCCTAATTAAAGCTGGCACACATTCAAGTAATTCAATACTGTTGACGCTGCAACATTTACTGGCTTGATATTGGGCTATTGCTCATTAATTCTACACTGACCCTCATTGTTGGGGGGTGAGGCGTTTGACGATGAGGCCGTTCTGGATGACGACGGCGGGGGCTTCCAGCAGGCGGACGTTGACGGTTGGGTCGCCTTCGACGGCGACCAGGTCGGCGTAGCGGCCGGGTTCGATGATGCCGACGTCTTTGCGTGCCAGTGCTTCGGCGGCGTTGATGGTGGCGCTCTGGATGGCTTGCAGCGGCGTCATGCCGTACTGGACCATGACGGCGAACTGCTTGCCGTTGCCGCCGTGCGGGTGGACGCCGGCGTCGGTGCCGAACACCATTTTCACGCCGGCCGCATGCGCGCGCTTGAAGTTCTGACGCTGCAGTTCCGTCACTTCGCGGTCCTTGCGCAGATTGTCTTCCAGCACGCCGTTCTTCTTGCCCTCAAGCGCCGTGTAACTGCCGTTGTAGATGTCCATCGACAGCCATGCGCCATGCTTCTTGGCCAGGGCGATGCCTTCGTCGTCGATCAGGCTGGCGTGTTCGATCGTGTTCACGCCGGCGCGGATGGCGTCCTTGATGCCGGCGGCGCCGTGCGCGTGCGCGGCGACCTGCAGGCCCCACTGGTGCGCTTCTTCGACGGCCGCGCGCAGTTCGGCGAGGTTCATCTGCTGCTGGCCCGGCTCGGTGTTGCGCGAGAAGACGCCGCCCGTGGCGCACACCTTGATGACTTGCGCGCCGTACTTGCGCAGCGAGCGCACCGACTTGCGCACTTCGTCCGGCCCGTCGGCGTTGTACGGGCCTTTCTGGTCCATCGATGGCGGGAAGTAGGTGCTGTCGCAGTGGCTGCCGGTCGGGCCGAACGACCAGGCGGCAGGGATGATGCGCGGGCCGCGCACCTTGCCGGCGGCGATCGCCTGGCCCAGGCCGACGTCGTTCCAGTCGGCTGCGCCCAGATTGCGCACCGTGGTAAAGCCCGCGTCGAGCGTCTTGCCCGCATGCGCCACGGCCAGCGCCGACCAGAAGCGGTCGTTGTATTCCAGGTTGCTGTAGCCGCCGTAGGTGGGGTCGGAGTCGAGGTGGACGTGCATGTCGATCAGGCCGGGCAGCAGCGTCATGCCGGGCAGGTCGATGCGCGTGGCGGCTTCGCCACCGGCCGCCGCGCCAGCTGCGCCGCCCACTCCACCTGCGCCACCTGCACCACCTGCGCCACCCGCGCGCCCGATGCTGACGACTTTGCCGTCGCGTACCAGGATCTCGGGCTTGTCGATCATGCGCCCGGATTTCACGTCCAGCAGCCGCTCGGCGCTGATGATGACGTCGGCGGCGTGTACGCCGGACCAGCCCACGGTGGCCATGCACAGGGCCATCAGTTTCAGTGCCAAACGGTTCTTGCGGTTCAAGCCAGCTCCTCGAAAATTGAATGGACAAAATGCAACTTTACACCGCCATGCACCGTGTCCATCCACTTTTTTTGCAGCCTCACGTGTCGACCACGAGCAGCACCGCCAGCACCAGCATCACGGCGCCCGTGAGCGCCTCGATCACGCGCCATACCCCAGGGCGCGCCAGCGTCGATGCGAAGCGCCGCGCTCCCAGCCCGATCGCCGAGAACCACAGCGCCGACGCCGTGATCGCCCCCAGCGCAAACGAACTGCGCTCGCTCGCGGCCAGGCTGCTGCCGACAGCCCCGAGCAGCACGACGGTGTCCAGATACACGTGCGGATTGAGCAGCGACAGCGCCAGCACGGTTGCCAGCGCCGCGCCCAGCGTCTGCGCCTGCGCAGCTGCGTCGCCGGACAGGGTCGCGCCGCCACGCCAGCTGCTCGACCAGCAGCGCAGCCCGTACCAGACCAAAAACGCGGCGCCGCCGTAGCGCGCCAGCGGCATCAGGATCGGCGACGCTTCGATCAGCGCGCCCAGGCCACTGGTGCCGGCCGCGATCAGGATCGCATCGACGACGATGCAGGTCGCGACTGTCGGCAGTACGTGCCGGCCCCGCACTGCAGTGCGCAGCACGTGCGCGTTCTGGGCACCGATGCCCACGATGAGACCAGCGCCCAGCCCCAGCCCCTGAAGATAGATCTGTTGCGAGAACATGGCAGCCTCCTGGCGAAAGCCGCCACTATTCCAGCCCATGGACTCGACTTCAATTATATTCATGATTATTCAGGCCACGTAAGAAGCGCTAATCATGAAGCTCGACCCTCGCCGCAGCGCCGCCTTCCTCGCCGCCATTGACGCCGGCAGCCTGGAAGCCGCCGCCGCCCAGCTCAGAATCACGCCGTCGGCCGTCTCGCAGCGCATCTCGGCGCTGGAGCAGGACATGGGCACGCCGCTGCTGGTGCGCAGCCGGCCCTGCCGCCCCACCGCACCCGGCGCGCGGCTGCTGCAATATCTGCGCCGCTCCACACTGCTCGAATCGGAGTTCCTGGCCGAGATGACGGGCGATCCGGGCCCGGCGCGCGTGACGCTGGCGGTCAACAACGACACGCTGGCGACCTGGCTGCTGCCCGTGCTGGCGCCCATCCTGATCGACGAACAGCTGCTGGTCGAATTCATTCTCGATAACCAGGGCCACACGTTTTCGCTGCTCGAAGGGGGGCATGCCGTGGCCTGCATCTCGGGCGAGCCGGAGCCGATGCGCGGCTGCTGCGCGAGCCTGCTCGGCGTGATGCGCTACCGGCTGGTGGCCTCGCCCGCGTTCGCGCAGCGCTGGTTCCCGGCCGGAATCACGCGCGCCACCGCGCAGGTCGCGCCGCTGATGGTCTTCGATCGCAAGGATGCGATGCAGTCGTCGTTCCTGCTCACGCAATTCGGGCTGCCGGACGGCGCGTACCCGTTTCACTACGTGCCGTCCAGCGATGCGTTCGCGGAGGCAGTGCGCCTGGGTCTGGGCTACGGCATGCTGCCGCACGAGCAGTGCGCGGCGCTGCTGCAGAGCGGCGACCTGGTCGACCTGTCGCCCGCCATCGCGCACGACGTGCCGCTGTACTGGCACGCCTGGCGGATCCAGCCCCCGCGCCTCGAACGCATGGGCGCGGCGCTGCTCAAGGCCGCGCGCGCCGCGCTGCTGCCGCTTGCGCCGCATTGAAGAGCGCCGCAATAAAAAAAGGCCGGCTGCGCAAGCAGCCGGCCCCTCAGGTCAGGTACACCTCAGATCAGGCGATCACGAACCGATACGGCCACCGTCGTTCTTGGTGATGACCAGCGTCGCCGAACGCGGACGCTTGCCGCCGCCGTAGCCGGCATTGGCTGGCCACTGGCTCGTGTACTTGGTGACGTCGCCGATGTTGGCAGCAGCCGTGTTTTCGCCCGGGTGCTGGATGTTGACGAACAGCGCCTTGCCGTCCGGCGTTTCAGCGATGCCGGTCAGCTCGCAGCCTTTCGGGCCCACCAGGAAGCGCTTGAGCGTGTCCGGCGTGGCGGCCTTGCCAACGTAGGTGTCGACGTTCAGGACCGAACCGTCGGCCTTTGCATTCGGCACGGTGACCTTCTTGCCGTCGCCGACCGAGCCTGGCAAGCCGGCGAGCATCATGCAGTTGGTGACGTCGGTGTAGGCGCCATCGTCGGTCTGGAACCAGCAGATGCCGGTCGAGACGGTGAAGGACATGCCGTCCGGGCTCGAGAAGTCCTGGTCAGCAGTCAGGCCCGACAGGTTGATCGTGCTCGCAGCGGCCGCCGCTTCGGCGCCGAACAGGTACACGTCCCAGCTGAAGGTGGTGGCGGTCGAACCGGCGGCATCTTCCTTCATGCGGATGATGTGGCCGTTCGGGTTGCCCGGCTGGGCGGTGGTGCCCTTCATGTCGGTGTAGGCGCGCGGGTTGGCCGCGTCCACGCCGACCTGGCTTGAGCCGCTTGGTTCGGCGCGGCGGTTGCTGTTGTTGGTCAGCGTGTAGTAGATCTCGCCGTTGGCCGGGTTGACCGAGCACCATTCAGGACGGTCCATCTTGGTCGCGCCGACGGCATCGGCTGCCAGGCGGGCGTTGACGAACACGTCGGCCTGGTCAGCGAATTTGTAGGTGGCGTAGCCGGCAATCGCGGCGTTGGTGATGTTCAGTTCGATCCAGCTGCCCTTGCCGTCGGCGTTGAACTTGGCCACATACAGCTTGCCGCTGTCGAGATATTTGTCGCCGGTGGCAATACGGTCGGTGGCAATGGCATCGGCCGGATTCCACGGTGCGGTCGAGACGAATTTGTAGATGTACTCGCCGCGCGAATCGTCACCCATGTAGATGGCCAGCGGCGCGCCGGCCAGCAGGCGGCCGAAGGCGGCGCTCTCGTGGGCGAAGCGGCCCAGCGCGGTGCGCTTTTTCAGTGGACGGGTCTTGTCGTAGGCATCCATCTCGATGATGTAGCCTTCGCCGTTGAGTTCATTGCGGTAGTCATCGCTGCCGTCGATCGACGTGCCCTTCTTGCTGATGTTCCAGCGTGCGTACTTGTCGTCCGTGCCGCCCGTTTCCCAGCCGTGACGCGAAGCCGCGCCCTGGGCCACGCCGTAGCGGTTCAGTGATGCGACGCTCTTGTCGCCGCGTGCTGTGTTGTCGGTGGCCGAGCGGGTGAAGTAGCCGGCCCAGTTTTCTTCGCCCGACAGATAGGTGTTCCACGGGGTGCGGCCGGTGCCGCAGTTGTTGAGCGTGCCGCGGAACTTGGTGCCGTCCGGCGAGTACTTGGTCTTGACCAGCGCATTGCCGCGCACCGGGCCCGAAATCTGGACCTCGGTCTGCTGGTGCACGCGGCGGTTGAAGTTCGAATTCTGCAGGTATTCCCACTTGCCGTTGGTGGTGCGGACTTCGACGACGGACAGGCCGTGCAGCGCCATCTCCTTGTCGACTTCCAGCGCCGGGCGCGGCAGCGTATTGGTGCCGCCATTGGCATGCACGAAGAACGAGGCCAGGCCTTCGTTGGTGGTCGCTTCGTGGTTCATGGCCAGCAGACCGCGCGTGACGCCCGTGGTCGAGACGGCGCCGTCGGCGGACAGCGAGAAGAATTCCATGCCGTCGTGGTGGTCGCCCGCGCGGTTCTCGAAATCGGTGTCGGTGCCGTCGTTCTTGTAGGCGGGGGTGCCGGCTGCGAGCGGATCGCCCAGTGCATATATTACGCTGGCGGTGTAACCGGCCGGGACGACGACGGTGTCGGCCAGGCTCTTGCCGACGGCGGTGAAACCGAGCAGCTTTTCGACCGGCGCCGGCGAAGGCGTGTTGCCTACTGGTGCCGGGGCCGTCGCGACAGGATCATCATCCGAACCGCCGCACGCGGTCAGGCCGAAGGTGCTCAGCAGCGCGGTGGCAGCCGTGGCGGCGCCGCCGCGCAGCATGTTGCGGCGGCTCAGGCGGGCGTTCATGACAGTGCTGAATTGCTCGTTCGACGAAGTATTCAGGTCGATATCGTCATGGTCGATGCCATGGCGGGCGAGATCGGTCGGCTTGTTCACGGGATGGATCCTGTATTTGTTGTGTGGATAAGGGAAAGCCCGTGAATAGTAGTAAGACAAGATGACGCCGGCGTGACAGTTTGGTCACAGTTTGATGACATGAGGGGGAATACGCCCATCCCGGATGCACGACGTATGCATCATTACTGCAAGGTCACGCCGATCTGGGTAAAATTTCCTGTTGAAATTGTTTTAACGTTCTCCGTGTCTGGAGACATAGCCGGAAGGTCATACATGCAGGAATCCCGCGACACCATGCCGGCACAGGACGCCGTTTCCTTCGGCTGGGCATTGTTCGAAGCCATCCCCGACTGCGTGAAACTGCTCGACACGGATGGCACGATTCTCGCAATGAACTGCAATGGCGGCAGCGCGATGGAGATCGACGATATCAGCCTGCTGCGTGGCCAGTCATGGATCGCGTTCTGGCCGGCCGAGTCCCACGACGCCGTGCGCGCGGCGCTGGAGACGGCGCGCGCCGGTGGCACCGGCCATCTCGTCGCCGCCTGTCCCACCGCCAAAGGCACGCCCAAGTGGTGGGACGTGATGGTTACGCGCACTGCCAGCAGCGATGGGCTGCGCGCGCACCTGCTGGTGATCTCGCGCGACATCACGCAGCAGCGCAAGGCCAGCGAAGAACGCGAACGGTTGCTGCACCAGCTGCAGGCCGCGAACATCGAGAGCAGACGGATGGTCGAGGAGTTACGCGCCAGCGAAGAACGCTACCGCACCCTGTTCGAGTCCGTCGACGAAGGCTTCTGCATTTTCGAGATGCTGTTCGACGAGGCGAACCGGCCCGTCGACTACCGCTTCCTCGAGATGAATCCGACCTTCAAGGCGCACACCGGCCTGAAAGACGCCGTGGGCCGCACCGCGCGCGAGATGCTGCCCGGGCTCGACGACTTCTGGTTCGACACCTATGGCCGCGTGGCGCTCACGGGCGACCCGGTGCGCTTCGAGAACGAGGCGCCGGCCATGAACCGCTGGTTCGATGTCTACGCCACCCGCATCGGCGGTGCGGACAGCCGCAAGGTGGCGCTCCTGTTCAACGACATCTCGGCGCGCAAGCAGTCCGAATCGACGCTGCGGCGCCTGGCCGACGACCTGGCCGAGGCCGACCGCCGCAAGACGGAATTTCTGGCCACGCTGGCGCACGAGCTGCGCAACCCGCTGGCGCCGATCAGGAACGGCCTGTCGGTGATGCGCATGAGCGGCGACAATCCGGCAGCCATGGCGAAGGTGCGCGACATGATGGAGCGTCAGGTCGGCCACATGGTGCGCCTGATCGACGACCTGCTCGACATCGCCCGCATCAGCGGCGGCAAGCTGGAACTCAAGCGCGAGCGCACCGGCCTGGCGGCCATCCTGGCCAGCGCGGTCGAAACGAGCATGCCGCTGATCGACGCAGGCCAGCATGCATTGACGGTCGACCTGCCCGATGCGGCCCTGCCGGTCGACGCCGACGCTACCCGCATCGCGCAGGTGGTGGCCAACCTGCTCAATAACGCGGCCAAGTACACGCCAACGAGCGGGCAGATTGCCCTGTCGGCGCGGCGCGATGGCCGTGACGCCGTGATCACGGTGCGTGACAGCGGCGTGGGCATCGCAGCGGATGCGCTGGCCGGCGTGTTCGAGATGTTCAGCCAGATCGGCCGCACGGTCGACCGTTCGCAGGGCGGGCTGGGCATCGGCCTGTCGCTGGTGCGGCGCCTGGTGGAGATGCATGGCGGCTCGGTCGCCGCCACCAGCGCCGGCGCCAATGCCGGCAGCATCTTCACAGTGCGCCTGCCATTGGCCGCCGAGGCAGTACAGGCCGGGCCCGCGCCAGGCGAGCCTGCACCAGCGCCTGATAACGTGGCCGGCGGCCTGAAGGTGCTGGTGGTGGACGACAACGTCGATGCGGCCGTGACGCTGTCGATGATCCTGGAGATGTCGGGCTACACGGTGAAAGTCGCGCACGACGGGTACGAGGCGCTGGCCGTCGCGCAGGGGTTTGGCCCGCACGTGGCGTTTCTGGACATCGGCATGCCGGGCATGAGCGGTTACGAGACGGCGCGCGCGATCCGCGCCACGCCGGGCCTGGAAGACATCGTGCTGGTGGCGCTGACCGGCTGGGGCGCCGAGAGCGATCGCCAGCGCTCGAACGAGGCCGGGTTTGACCACCACCTGACCAAACCGGTGCAGCTCGACGTGGTCGAGGCGCTGCTGGCCGGCCTGTGACGCCGGCGCCCCGCCAGGCCAGTCAGTTGCGGCGCAGTTCGTCCTCGAGATCGCCAATCAGCTGCGCCACGGTGGGCGTGATGCCCTTGTCGCCCGGCGTATAGAACACGCCCGGCAGGACGCTGTCTTCTTCGAGCTGCGGCAGCAGTTCTTCGATCAGTTCTTCCAGCGAGAACGCCTGCGCGTCATAGCCGTCCCATTCGAATTCAGCGCACAGCGTGGCGTACTCGTTGGCCGGCCACATCGGAAACACCAGGGTGCCGTCGTCCGTTTTGGCCAGCGCCCAGCCGTCCTGGTACAGGCCCCATACTTCGCGCGCCTCGGCCGCGCGCCGGATGAAATACTCGTAGCGTTCCGGTCCCGCCAGCGTCACGACGGCCGCCAGCTGCTGGCCGCCCAGCTTGATCGCCGAGATGATCTGTTCGCTCATCACCACTCCAGTCCATCGAGGCGTGATGCCCCACAACCGTCAGGATACGCCATCGGGATGCACGGGGTGCGTTTGTCACCTAACAAACGGCTGCGACGTGGCGGCCGGTGTCTTGACGACCGGGGGCGGTGTGGCGAGCAGGTCGTAGCGCACATCGTGCCGGTCGCGCGGCGGCGCATCGAGTACCAGAAAGGCGTCCCAGCCCAGCCGGCCCGGATTGACGGCGTCCAGCGTGATGTTGTGGACATCGGCCGCGCGCAGCACCAGCTCGACTTCGTATTCGAGGGCGACGCCGGTCAACAGCGCCAGCACGCTCTTGAGCGCGCGCGCGGCAAGCCCGCCCGGGAGGAAGGCCTGGAAGCCCGCATGTGTCAGTGGCCCGACGATCAGGCGCAGGCGCAGCGTGCGCTGCCAGACGCGCGCGCCGGCCAGCGCGCGGGTACCGAGAACGGCGCTGTCGTGGCCCAGCATCGACTGCTGCGCGGCCGGGATGTCGTACCAGGCGCCGATGAATTGTTCGGCCATGATCGGCTGGCCGAAATACTCGGACAGCACGCGCGCAAGCTGCACGGCCGACACCGGCCGGTGCCGGACCGACGCGGCAAAATAGCCGATCGATTCGTCCAGCACGGCGCCGTCGCCCACGTCGCTCAGGCGCCGCCGCAGGGCCGGGTCACCCAGCCCGGCAAGGCTCATCAACAGGGGCAGGAAGGCATCCTGGCCATCGGGCTGGTACTTCAACGGCAGGCGGTACTTGCGCCAGGCTTCGTAGAATAGGGCCAGCGAGCGGTTCGAGAACGCATCCAGGAAGGCGCGCGGGCCGTCGTCTTCTTCCTCGTTCTTGTGGTGCGCCTGGTGCGCGGCGATGCGCTCGGTGTAATGCGCCGGCAGCACGCCGTTGCAGCCCAACAGACCCATGAAGGCCGGCGTCAGGCGCACATGGCGCAGCGTGCCTTCCTGCACCGCGTCGGCCAGCGCTGCGGCGTCGATCGGCAGCGCGAACGGCATGCCGATCGACAGGTCGCGCACATCGGCCTGGATGCTTTCGAGCTGGCTGGCCGGGAAGCCCAGCGACACCGAATTCCGGAAGCGCAGCATGTCCGCCACCAGGCCGTGCGCCGGCTTGCCACGGCGCCGCAGCCACAACTCGAGCACCTGCACTGCCTGGAAAAAGTCGAAGCGCCACGGCTCGCGAAACAGCTGTTCGATTACAGCAGACTCAGATCGCCGCTTCGGGGTGCGCATCGCAGCAGTTCCTCGGACGATTGATGGGACACGATCACCAGCTGGGTAAAGCTGTTGGCGTGCACGTACAGCGCCAGGAAGCGTTCGATGACGTGGGCGAAGAGGTGGATGCCGCTGCCGACAAACGCTTCTTCATCGATAGTGAGCCGCACCTCGATCCCGCGCACCAGGCAATTAAAGGGATTGCCGGACAACCAGGCGCTGGTGGGCGTATAGGCGATCGCGAGGATGCCGCCGATCTGGCGCGTCGAGGCGGCCGAACGGGGCACGTCGTGCAGCGCCAGCATTTCGCGAAAGGCGTCGACGCCGCCATCGGCCAGCGACAGGTGGTTCAGCGACAGCAGCGAGATCAGGCGCCACTGCGCGCTGCGGCCGCGCGCGAAGCGCCAGGTGCGCGTCGGCTTGCGCAGGAACGTGATGGCGCGCGTGCCCGAGCCGCCTTCCGTGAACAGGTCTCCCCCTGCCTGGCCGTATGGCAGCAGCGATGGCAGGTCGCGGTTGGTGCAGGTCAGTTCGAGATTGAGCGTGGTCTTTTCGACCTTGGCCGGATCAAAATCGATGTCGACGATCGTGATCTGGGTTTCGAAGCCGGGGCTGCGTTCGGCCAGCGCTTCATCGCGCGCCATGGCCCAGTAGTGGCCATTGTGCTGCGGCGTCTGCGCATGCTTGAGCGAGTAGAAAGGCTGGAACTTGATGATCGTTTCGCCTTGCGCCGTCTGGCGCACCATATTGACGTCGTTGATCGCATTGACCTCGTAGCCATAGGCGCGGCGCCCGTCGGCCAGCACCGGGTAATTGGCCTTGGCGTGGGTCAGCTGGATCGGTTCGCCGCGCTGGGGGAACAGGTTGATCACCGGCGTGCAGCCGGTGAGCAGGTTGTTGGTCGATAGGGTGCCGAGCATGCGCGCCAGGTTCGAATCGCTGCGAATGCCGGCCAGTGCCAGGTGCACCGTCAGCGCGCGCGTGCCGCGGGGCAGGGCGGCCGTCAGCATGGCCAGGTCGAGGTCGACGAAGTTGAATTTTTCGGGGAAGCAGAAGTACTCGGTCAGCAGGCGATACGCCGCGTGCGAGCGCGCCGGGAAATCGATCAGCGCCTCGTCGTCGCCAAAGCCGGCGCTGCGTACCGGCAGCGCCGGCAGCGCGAGCCAGTGGCCGCCATCGGCCTGCACATAGGCGGCCACCGTGCGCACCAGCAGCGCGTCGCGCAGCGCCGCGCACAGCGACGGTTCGCCATCGAGGAACAGGCGCAGCGCCGGCAGCGCCAGCGCATCGAGTCCGCGCCCGTCGCAGGTCATGGCCACGCGCACGCTGATGCTGGCCGTGGCGCCGGCCGGCAAGCGCACCGTGTCGGGCGCGCCGATGATCGGGGAGAACGCCGCGCGCGTGATCGCCAGCGGCGCGACCGCCACCGGATACACGGTGCGAAACGTGCATTCCACGCCGCGCACGGGCCGCGTGTTGAATGCGGCGCCGCGCCCGATCGTCGTCACGCTCGTCTGCTGGGCGGCAGCAGTGGCAGCGGTAGCAGCGGTGCCGGTGGTGCTGGGGGTGATGGCGGGGCCGAGCTGCGCGATCGAGCACGATGGAAAAGGGCGCAGGTAGTGCGGATACAGCACGCCAAACAGCGCTTCGGTGAACTCGGGATAATCGTCGTCGAGGCGACGGGCGATGCGCGCGTTGAGGAAGGCGAACGACTGGATCATGCGTTCGGTGTGCGGGTCTTCGCAGACTTCACCGCTGATCAACAGGCGCCCGGCGACGCGCGGATAGCGTTCGGCGAATTCGCGCAGGTTGTGGCGCAGGTAAGCCAGTTCGCTTTCGTAGTAGGGCAGGAGCTGGTCCATCTCAGGTCTCCTTCACCGGCGACGCCGCTGTTGCCATTGTTGCTGCTGCGCGGCCGGCCTTGCGGATGCTGTACTGGAGCGTGGACGGCTGAAGCACGGCGTCGAAGTTGACCGGCTCCTGCGACACGCTCCCCACCAGCACTGCCGTGATCGAAAAGCTCAGGCGATTGATCGACGGGCCGGCCGCCTCGTCGCGCAGCGCCAGCTGCGCCTTCACACCGGTCAGGCGCGGCTCATGGCGCGTGATGGCCGCTTCGATGCAGGCGCAGATGTGGGCCCGGTCCGAAGGACTCGAGAGCGAGCGGTCGGCGAAATCGCACAGGCCGTAGTCGACCATCGATGTCTTGCATTCGGTGTAGCCGGCAAGTTCGCCTTCCTGGATGATCGAGCGCGTGTTCAGGAGCGCCTCGAGGTCGCGCGCCACCGCATCCTTCAACTCGTCGACATTCAGGCGCACGACGACAACGCCCTGGCGTACCGGCTGGCCAAGCAGACGGTCGAACAGATCCGGCGTGTATCCCTTCATGGAGCGTTCCTTCGCGGTGGAGCAGAGGGAGGGCGTGCGGAATGTTGCGTGATGAAAACCAATCGCATGTTGCCATGCGGTTCGTCGCCAAACGTTGATGAACTTCACGTGGGCAACTCTATGTCGTCGTTATTGTTTCTTTCCGGCCATAACAACTGGGAAGACAGCACCATGACGAGCAAAGTTCTCTGGGGCGAAGGTCTGCTGCTGCGCCCCCAGCACTTCCAGCGCCAGGATGCGTACCACGAGCATTGCCTGTTCAAGAGCGTCAAGGCGGTCCATCCCTATGCCTGGGGCGTGGAGCTGTGCGAGATCGACCGCGAGGCGCTGGCCAGCAGCAT
This sequence comes from Telluria sp. LT2P80, assembly GCF_059685955.1. NCBI lineage: Bacteria > Pseudomonadati > Pseudomonadota > Betaproteobacteria > Burkholderiales > Oxalobacteraceae > Telluria > Telluria sp. LT2P80. The sequence goes on from NZ_JCASIO010000004.1 coordinate 258,354, forward strand.
GCTGCGCGTGACCGGGCTGGCGCTGCGCTTTCAGGATGGCGAGCTGTACGAGGCGCCGGGCAGCGACGAGCTGCCCGCCACGATCGACCTCAGCACGCTGGCGCAAACGGTGCAGGCGGTGACGTATTACGCGGCGCTGCCGGGCCTCAAACCCTTCAATGCCAACTTCGTGCAGCCGGGGCAGGGCGCGACGTCGGCCGACAATGCGGCGCGCTTCATGCAGGCGAACCTGGAAGCGCCCGACCTGTTCACACAGGCCGCGCCGGTGCAGCTGGCCTATCTGCGGCGCGCGCTGCGCCTGGTGGCCGAGTTCGAGCCGCGCGACGCCTACATCCACTTCCCGCTGCTGCGCGTGCGGCGCACGCCCACCGGCGGCTTCGAACCCGATCCGGCCCTGGTGCCGCCGGCCCTGTCAGTGGGCGCATCGCCGGTGCTGTTCCAGGGTTTGCGGCGCCTGCTCGACGCGCTGCAGGCCAAGGTCGGCGCGCTCTACGGCCACCACCGCGAACCGACCCGCAACGTGATTGAATTCCGCTCGGGCGACATGTCGTCGTTCTGGCTGCTGCACACGGCCAGTTCAGCCTACGCAGCGCTGACGCACCACTTTCATCATCCGGCGCTGCATCCGGAGCGCCTGTTCCAGTCGCTGCTGGACGTGGCTGGCGGTTTGATGACGTTCTCGAAGAGCTGGACCCTGGCCGACCTGCCGGCCTACCAGCACGGCGACCCCGGCCCGGCCTTCGCCAAGCTGCACATGATCATCCGCGAACTGCTCGACACAGTCATCTCGGCCAAGTACTTCGGGATTGCACTCAACGAGGTGCTCCCGTCGTACCACATCGGGATGCTCGACTCGGGCAAGATCGACGACGACACCACGTTCTATATCGCGGTATCGGCCGACATCGCGGCGCTCAAACTGGTCGAAATCGTGCCGCTGCGTTTCAAGGTCGGCGCACCGGACGATGTCGAGAAATTCGTGCTCTCGGCGCTGCCCGGCGTTCGCCTGCAGTATTCGCCGCAGCCGCCGGCCGCGATCCCCGTACGGCCCGAAACCTGCTACTTCAGCCTGGAATCGAAAGGGCCGATGTTCGAGCGCATGCTCAAGGCGCAGTCGATCTCGATCTACGCGCCGGAAGGATTGAGGGAACTCAAGCTGGAATTGCTGGCCGTGGTGGCGTGAAGGGGCGCTGCTGACCCGGTGGGGATAAACCTGTGGATAAGTCTGAATACTCAGCCGTGCCGCTGTATGCACGGGTTTTTGCACTAGCAAAGGCGCAACACATCGGCGCAATTTAGCGGTGCATTTAATTCCCGATGGAAACTGTGGCGTATGATAAACCCCTCTTCACGACACGATTTGACGCGCAATGACCACTGCCATGGCCACCCCACCAAAGGCCGAGATGCCGCCAGCCCTGCTCGCTGAACTGAGTGCCTGGGCCCAACAGTATGCGCACGACGCCGGCGCCGGTCTGCGCGACGCACTGGCAACGGCCGACAGCGAGAAGCTGGCGCTACAGGCCGATCTGGACGAAGCCCGGGCGGCGCGCGATCATGCCCAGTCGATGGCTGAAGAGCGCGACGAAGAAATCCAGCGCCTGACGGCCGAGCTGCGCAATGCGCGCCAGATCGCCACCGACGCCCTGGTCGGCAAGGCCAAGGACCAGCTGGCGATCGACGGCAAGGATGCGCAACTGGCCGATCTGCGCCAGCAGCTCGAACGCAATGTGACGGCCACGGCGGCCGAATCGGATGCGCGTCTGCAGGCGCAGATGGACCTGATCGGCGCCACGACCGAGCGCGACAACCTGATGGGCGAGCTGAAGGATTTGCAGGCGAAACTCGACACGTCGCGCACCGAGCGCAGCGCACTGCGGGCCGAGCTCGAAGCCCTGCGTTCACGCAAATAACACCCTCTGCACCGCACAACGACAAAGGCCCCGGCGCTGTGAAGCACCGGGGCCTTTGTCGTTGTTACTGCGGTCTTGCTTACTCTTGCGATGCGGCCGTCACGTCGAGCGTGATGGCTTTCAGGCCCAGAACAGCGCTGCTCTGCTGACGGATCTGGTTGGCATACGCTGCATCACCGTTGAGCTTACGGCCGTACGAAGGAATCATTTCCTTCATCTTGGCTTGCCACTCTGGCGTGGCCAGCTTGTCCTTGAACGCCGATGCCGCGATCACTTTCAGCATGATCGGCGCAGCGGTCGAGGCGCCTGGCGACGCGCCCAGCAGGGCAGTTACCGAACCGTCGTTCGATGCCACGACTTCGGTACCGAACTGCAGCAGGCCGCCCTTGGCCGGATCGTCCTTGACAATCTGCACGCGCTGACCTGCGTTGACCAGTTTCCAGTCTTCGTTCTTGGCTTCCGGCAGGTACTCACGCAGGGTTGCCACGCGGTCTTCCTGCGACTGCATCACTTGCTCGACCAGGTACTTGGTCAGCGGGATGTTGTCGATACCGGCTTGCACCATCGGACGCACGTTGCCAGTGTTGACCGAGGCGGGCAGGTCGATCCACGAACCATTTTTCAGGAACTTGGTCGAGAACGTGGCGAACGGGCCAAACAGCAGGGCTTTCTTGCCATCGATAACGCGGGTGTCCAGGTGCGGCACCGACATTGGCGGCGAACCGACCGATGCCTTGCCATACACCTTGGCGTTGTGCGCCTCGATCAGCGCCGGATTGTTCGTGACGAGCCACTGACCACCGACCGGCACGCCGCCGAAGCCCTTGGCTTCAGGAATACCGGTCTTTTCCAGCAGTGGCAGTGCGCCGCCGCCAGCGCCGATGAACACGAATTTCGTGCTCACGGTCGACAGCTTGTTGTCCGCCAGGTTCTTGACGGTGACGTTCCACAGGCCATTTTCGCCGCGCTTGATGTCTTCGACTTGGGTACGCAGGTTCAGCGTCATCCCGTGCGAGTCGGTCAGGTGCTTGACCATGCTGCGGGTCAGGGCGCCGAAGTTGACGTCGGTACCGATTTCCATGCGGGTGGCAGCCACTTTTTGCGCTGCGTCGCGGCCATTCATGACCAGCGGCGCCCACTTGCGGATTTCTGCCTGGTCTTCGCTATACAGCATGCCCTTGAACAGGTTTTCCTTCTGCAGTGCGGCGTAGCGCTTGCGCAGGAAATTGATGTTGTCGTCGCCCCAGACAAAGGCCATGTGCGGCACATTGTTGATGAAGCTCTGCGGCGCGCCAAGGTACTGCTTTTGCACCTGGTAGGCCCAGAACTGCTTCGACACTTCGAACTGCTCATTGATGTCGACCGCCTTCTTGGTGTCGATCGTACCGTCCGGCATTTCCGGCGTGTAGTTCAGCTCGGCGAAACCGGAGTGACCGGTGCCGGCGTTGTTCATGGCATCCGAACTTTCGGCCGAGACCGAGTCCATGCGTTCGTACATCTGGATCGTCAGTTCCGGATCGAGTTCCTTGAGCATCGTACCGAGCGTGGCACTCATGACACCGGCACCGATCAGGACAACGTCAACCGGCTTGTCATTGGATGGAGCGGGCGCTTTCGAGCACGAAGCAACGATGAAGCAAGAAAGGACGACTAATAGCGAGTTGCGCATACGAGTATCACCTGAAAAAATGTGTGCGATGGCCTGGCATGCAACATCTGATTTAAAAATTCGACGGCTCGGTAGTGACGCATTCCGGAAGTAACCGGAAGCGCCACCAGAGAACGGGTTGTCGGGATCTGTCGCGGCAATCCACCGCAACAAGCCTCGACAACCGACGCAATAGCAACGGCGATGCATTGCTGCGACCGGGTCTCGATCGTGGCTGCATCGCGGGTTGGCAAACAAGGATATAACGCGTTGACAGGAGTGTCAGGCGGGCCAGTTAATATCCCTGGCGTCCATCGAAACTGGGGGTAACTCTTGTATAGGAGTTGGGTAAGTATAGCCCAAACAAAGTAGCCTTGCTTGGGGCTGGCCCTCTTAAAAGGCCGTCTCAGTATTCAAGCGGTAGCGTTCTGCGTACTACTACTGAGGCGGTGGCGCGACGTTTTTGCGGTGGGTTTGTTGGGGTGTGCGATGGGGGTTTTGAGCCGCTTTTGAACGAGCGATTGAATCCAGCCGATATGGACACATGTAGGATGTTTGGTCCGGGATTCGATGAACATGACCCACGCTACAAGCGTTGCTACCCCGTCGGCGCCGCAAATCCTGATGATCGACGGCGCCAGCATCCGCGACATTGCCTCGTTTTATGACGAGATCAACCGCGTCTTCATGGTGGGGGAGGATTGGCAGCTTGGCGCCAGCCTGGATGGCCTGGATGACATGCTATACGGTGGCTATGGCGTCTTGCGCGGCAAGGCCCCGGCAATCGTCGTGTGGGACCAGATGGACAGCAGCCGTATTGCTCTGGGGGTCGAGGCGACTCGTGCTTACTATCTCGCAAAGCTCGAGCATCCGCAGGTGTTCAAACCTGGTCCGATTCACGCTGCACTCGCGCGCCTTGGGCAGGGTGGGCCGACCTACTTTGATCTGGTGATGCAGGTATTTGCTGATCATCCAAACATTACGTTGCGCGCGGCTGAGTAATTATTGGTACAGCTAAAGCTTTGCGCCAGGTTTTATTGGTTTGTGGCGCGCTTTATGGGCGCGCCACAATAGTGCTTTTACCAGTAAACGTTTATTCCACCGTCACCGACTTCGCAAGATTACGCGGCTTGTCCACATCGGTTCCACGCGCCAGCGCCGTGTGATACGCCAGCAACTGCAGCGCCGCCACGTGCAGGATCGGTGACAGCAAACCGTAGTGCTCAGGCAAACGAATCACGTGCAGGCCATCGCCCGACGTGATGCGCGAATCGACGTCGGCGAACACGTACAGCTGACCGCCGCGCGCGCGCACTTCCTGCATGTTCGACTTCAGCTTTTCCAGCAGCGCATCGTTCGGGGCGATCGTGACCACGGGCATCTCTTCGGTGACCAGCGCCAGCGGGCCGTGCTTGAGTTCACCGGCTGGATACGCTTCGGCGTGGATGTACGAAATCTCCTTGAGCTTCAGCGCGCCTTCCAGTGCGATCGGGTAGTGGATGCCACGGCCCAGGAAGAGGGCGTTTTCCTTGCGGGCGAAGTCGTCGGCCCAGGCGATGATCTGCGGTTCGAGCGCCAGCACGGCGGCCAGTGCGACTGGCAGGTGACGCATCTGCTTGAGGTGTTCGGCTTCTTCGGCATCGGTCAGGCGGCCATTGACCTGGGCCAGCGTCAGCGTCAGCAGGAACAGGGCGGCCAGCTGGGTCGTGAAGGCCTTGGTCGAGGCCACGCCGACTTCGACACCGGCGCGGGTGATGTAGGCCAGCTTGCATTCGCGCACCATGGCGCTCGTCGAGACATTGCAGATGGTCAGCGTGTGTTCCATGCCCAGGCTGCGCGCGTGCTTGAGCGCGGCGAGGGTGTCGGCCGTTTCGCCGCTCTGGGTGATGGTGACGACCAGCGTGTCCGGATGCGGCACGCTGTCACGGTAACGGTATTCGCTGGCGATCTCGACGCTCACGGGCACCTTGGCCACCGATTCGATCCAGTACTTGGCGGTCAGGCCTGCGTAGTAGCTGGTGCCGCAAGCAAGGATCAGCACGCGGTCGATTTTCTTGAACACCGCGAAGGCGCCGTCGCCGAACAGTTCCGGCATGATGCCGGTGACGCCTTCGAGCGTGTCGCCGATCACGCGTGGCTGCTCGAAGATTTCTTTCTGCATGTAGTGGCGGTATGGGCCGAGTTCGGCCGCGCCAGTGTGAGCGTGCACGGTCTTGACCTCGCGCTCGACCGGGCGGCCGTCGACGTCGACGATCCAGTAGCGCGCCAGTTGCAGGTCAACCACGTCGCCTTCTTCCAGGTAGATGATCTGGTCGGTCGTGCCGGCCAGCGCCATCGCGTCGGAGGCGACGAAGTTCTCGTCCTTGCCCACGCCGACGATCAGCGGCGAACCCTGACGCGCGGCGATCACGCGGTGCGGTTCTTCGCGGCAGAACACGGCGATGGCGTAGGCGCCGTGCAGGCGCTTGACGGCTTGCTGCACGGTCTCGAACAGGTCGCCGTTGTACATGTGGTCGACCAGGTGAGCGATGACCTCGGTGTCGGTCTGGCTCATGAAGACGTAGCCCAGGGCGGTCAGTTCGGCGCGCAGTTCGTCGTGGTTTTCGATGATGCCGTTGTGAACCAGTGCGATGCGCGCATTGTCTTCGCTTGGCGAGAAGTGCGGGTGGGCGTTGTGCGATGCCGGCGCGCCGTGGGTCGCCCAGCGGGTGTGGGCGATCCCGGTGAAGCCGTCCAGATGCGCTTCCTTGACCTGTGCTTCCAGTTCGGCCACGCGCGAGGTCGAGCGCGAGCGGGTCAGGCGGCCGTCGAGATGAACAGCCACACCGCAGGAGTCATAGCCCCGGTACTCGAGGCGCTTGAGGCCCTCGATCAGGACAGGGGTAATGTTGCGTTTTGCGACTGCTCCGACGATACCGCACATGGCTAACCTCACTTCAAAGTATTCAATGAGTATTATCGTAGAGCAAGTACGATGAAATAAGCGTACAGTGTGCAGCTATATTTGTCATATTATTTCACGACCGCTACGCCGTGAAATCTTGTTTCATATAGCAGCATTAAATACTCTTAAATTTCATGCCAATCAATGCTCTCCCTGTCCTTGACGACATCGATCGTCGCATTCTGACCATTCTGCAGACTGACGCATCGCAGACGAACGCACAACTGGCGGAGCAGGTGCATGTGTCGCCGCCGACGTGCCTGCGCCGCGTGAAGACCATGACGGACAACGGCGTCATCCAGCGCCAGGTGGCCATTGTTGCGCCCGACAAGGTGGGGGCGGGCCTGAGCGCCATCGTCGAGATCACGCTGGACGTCCAGGCCGCCGAGCGCATGGTCGAATTCGAGAAATTGGCGGACACGGAAGCTGCAGTGCTGCAGTGCTACCGCGTGTCGCCCGGGCCGGATTTCGTGCTGATCGTGCAAGTGGCCGACATGCCGGCCTACCACGAGCTGGCGCACCGGCTGTTTACCGCGCACGCCAATGTGCGTAACGTGAAGACCTATTTTGCGACCCACCGCAGCAAGTTCGAGACGCGCATCGCCGTGTAAGCGGGCCAGACAGGCACGCCAGCACCTGTGGATAACAATGTGGATGACCACAGGGAAGAACATGGGATAAGCAGGGTATTACCCTGTGTTTATCTTGTTCATTTCCTGTGATTAGCTTGTGGTTAGCCTGTGCGCGGCCAGTGGATTACTTCTTGATTTTCACTGGACGCTTCCAGCTGTCGATCGTGACTTGCTTCGATCGCGAGATGGTCAGCTTGCCGGCGGGCGCATCCTTGGTCAGCGTCGTGCCAGCAGCCAGCGTCGCGCCCTTGCCAACCGTGACCGGTGCGATCAGCTGGGTGTCGCTGCCAACAAACACGTCGTCTTCGATCACGGTGCGGAACTTGTTCGCGCCGTCGTAGTTGCAGGTAATGACGCCGGCGCCGATGTTGACGCGCGAGCCAATCGTGGCGTCGCCCACGTACGCGAGGTGATTGGCTTTGCTGTGCGCGGCGACCGTGCTGTTCTTGACCTCGACAAAGTTACCGATATGGACGTCTTCGCCGAGCGTGGTACCCGGCCGCAGGCGCGCATACGGACCAATCTGCGAAGCAGCGCCGATCGTGGCGTCCTCGATATGGCAGAACGGCTTGATATTGGCGCCTGCGCCCACGGTGGCATTGACCAGCACGCAGTGCGCGCCGATGCGCACGCCGTCGGCCAACTCGACGCGGCCTTCGAATACGCAACCGACATCGATCATGACATCGCGGCCGCAAATGAGTTCACCACGCACATCGATGCGGGCCGGATCCATCAAGGTCACGCCCCGCTCCAGCAGTGCGTGCGCAATGTTCAGTTGATGACGACGCTCGAGCTCTGCCAACTGCACCTTGCTGTTGACGCCCGCCACTTCCCATTCGCCGGACGGCTGGCTCGAGACGACCGGCACGCCGTCGGCCACGGCCTGGGCGACGATGTCGGTGAGGTAATACTCGCCCTGGGCATTGTTGTTGGACAGCGCCGCCAGCCACTTTTTAAGGTGGCGGGTCGGAATCGCCATGATGCCGCTGTTGATTTCCTTGATGGCGCGTTCAGCCTCGGTCGCGTCTTTCTCTTCGACGATGCGCACGATCTTGCCGTCCTCACGCACGATGCGGCCCAGCCCGAATGGATTGGCTTGCTCGACGGTGAGAATGCCCAGCTTGTCGCTACCTGCGGCCTCGACCAGGCGGCGCAGCGTATCGACGGTGGTCAGCGGCACGTCGCCGTACAGCACGATCGTCGGCTGGTCATCGTCCAGTTGCGGCACGGCTTGCATGACGGCGTGACCGGTGCCCTGCTGCGGTTCCTGCAGCGCGGTATCGATCGTGCTGCCGGTGGATTCTGCCACTGTTGCGACCATCTCTGGCACCGCTGCGCCTCCATGTCCATAAATCACGCATAATTTCTGCGGATTCAAGCCACGCGCGGTATCGATGACGTGGCGCAAAAGGGGCTTACCAGCCAGTGGATGCAGTACTTTCGGCAAGGCAGACTGCATGCGTTTGCCCATACCGGCGGCGAGGATCACAACGTTCATAAGCCGTTCTCAAAAAGTTGAATATATGAAAAATTTTAGCATGCGCGATGGCGCGTTCCGACGCGTGTTTGCGCTCCTGCTGCTTGCCATGACGGTCATGGCCGCCGGTTGCAGCTCGATTCGCTTCTCGTACAACCAGGGTGACACTCTACTTTACTGGTGGATGAATTCGTATGTCGACTTCGAAGGTCAACAAGCGGATGTGGCCAAGCGCGATATCAAAGCCGTGTTCCAGTGGCACCGCAAGACGGAGTTGCGTGACTATGCTGCATTGCTGGGCACGTTCAAGCGTCAACTGGCCGGCAACCCGACCCAGGCCGACCTGCTCGGCGACTACCGCGAAATCCGCGTACGCGCCGATCGCCTGGGCCAGCGCGCCGTGCCGGAACTGACGACGCTGGCCATGTCGATCACACCCGAGCAGATCACCCACATGGAGCGCAAGTTCAAGGACAAGAACGACGAATACCGCCGCAAGTTCATGGACGGCAGCGTCGACAAGCGCCAGCGCGCCCGTTTCAAGAAGTCGATGGAACAGATGGAACTCTGGTTCGGCAACTTCAGCAGCGAACAAGAGGCGACCCTGCGCCGCGCGTCCGATCTGCGTCCGCTGGACAACAACCTGTGGCTGGAAGAGCGCCAATACCGCCAGCGCCGCGTGCTGGCCGTGCTGACCGAGATCCAGCAAAAGAAACTCAACCGCGAACAGACGTCGGCGCGTGTCGCAGGCTTGATGCGGGAATTGTCTGCCCGCATGGACTCGCCGGAACGCAAGGGCTTCTATGACGCCAGTATCGATCACACCACAAAGTTCATCCTGACGGCGATCCGGATCGCCACGCCCCAGCAGAAAGCCCATGCGCAGGAGCGCATCCAGGGCTGGATTGGCGACCTTGAGGCGCTGGCTGCAGGTAAATAAGCAAGTAAATAAGTAACTGAAGAAGCACGCAAAGGGCGGCGCGCAATCGCATGTAAACCCCATGCTATAGTGCCGCCCATGCACAGAAAGTCCATCAACTCCAAGCCTGCCGGCCCCAAGCCGCACGGCGCGCCGCGCATGGCGCAGCACCAGGTCCGCATCATCGGCGGCGCCTTCAAACGAACCCTGCTCCCTGTTGTCGACGCCCTTGGCCTGCGGCCTACGCCGGACCGCGTACGCGAAACCGTCTTCAACTGGATCAATCACCAGCTCGCCAATGACTGGGATGCTGCTACCGTGCTCGACCTGTACGCAGGTTCCGGGGCGCTGGGCTTCGAGGCGGCCAGCCGCGGCGCGGCGTCGGTGCTGATGGTCGACAACCATAGCCCGGCGGTACGCCAGCTCGAAGCAAACCGCGACAAGCTCAAGGCGACCAACGTCACCATCCTGCGCGCGGACGCGTTGACGCTCGTGCGCGACCTGGCCACCCGTGGCCAGCGCTTCGACGTGATTTTTCTCGATCCGCCCTATCAGCAAGACTTGCTGGCCAAGACGTTGCCGTTGTGCACAGCGCTGCTGAAAGAGGGCGGCATGGTGTACGCCGAAGCCGAAGCGCCGCTGCTGGCCGAAGGTGATGAGGTTCCCGAGTGGCTGGCAGGCTGGGAAGCGGTGCGTGCGGACAAGGCCGGCATGGTCTACTATCATCTGCTCAAGCTGCAAGAAAAGCAGGCATGAGTTGTTGAAAGGCTGTGAAAACTGCACAGCCATTGGGCAAACCCCGCCCCAGCGTGGGGCGAATGCCGGGTATTTAAGGCATAATGCGCGTTCTATCACGGTGTATTTTTCACAGGAGCCGCAATGGTTGTAGCTGTTTATCCAGGTACTTTCGATCCGCTCACCCGCGGCCACGAGGATTTGGTACGCCGCGCATCCGGCCTGTTCGACCGTCTGGTGGTCGGCGTTGCCGACAGCCGGAACAAGCGTCCCTTCTTCACGCTTGAAGAGCGCCTCGAAATCGCCAATGAAGTGCTGGGCCATTATCCGAACGTGCAGGTCGAAAGTTTCTCGGGCCTGCTCAAGGATTTCGTGCGCAGGCACGACGCCCGTGTGATCGTGCGCGGCTTGCGCGCGGTATCCGATTTCGAATACGAGTTTCAGATGGCGGGCATGAACCGCTACCTGCTGCCGGATGTCGAAACCCTGTTCCTGACCCCGTCCGACCAGTACCAGTTCATTTCGGGCACCATCGTGCGCGAGATCGCCATGCTGGGCGGCGACGTGTCCAAATTCGTTTTCCCATCGGTCGACCGCTGGCTGCAAAACAAGATCGCCAGCCTGCCCCCAGCACCGGTCGCCTGATCTACCTGGAAGTACCATGGCCCTCCTGATTACCGACGACTGCATCAACTGCGACGTCTGCGAACCCGAATGTCCCAACGATGCCATTTCGATGGGCGACGAGTATTACCAGATCAATCCGAACAAGTGCACCGAGTGTGTCGGTCACTTTGAAGAACCGCAGTGCCAACTCCTGTGCCCGGTCGCTTGCATCCCGCTTGACCCGGCCTGGCGCGAATCGCGCGAAGAACTCCTCATCAAGTACGAACGTCTGACGGCCGATAAAGCCGCTGCCTGATCGCCTCTCTGGCCGACGCCCCCTGTCGGCTCACTTCTCCCTCGTGACACCCCTACGCCGCCAGCTGACTTGATCCGCTGGCGGCGTTCGCTCGCGTATTGAATTCGCGTCGTATCCTGGTTGCCCCTCCAACGTTCTACATGGTTAGCTTTATCTTGTACTTTCAGTAGTAAATTTTGCGCCGCTCACTTTGTTACTTATAGTTTTTCTGTAAATTATAGAGAATGTGAACTACATTTAATAGCTGGTATCTTGCTAGTAATTTTGCCTATTACGATTTAAGTTCAGCTATATCCTTCTACATTACGTATTGGATCTGCGCATGCCAGAAATTTACTAAAATCTTTTAAATTTACTAGTTCATGGCATTTATTTACATCAATTGACGCTAAAAATGCATTTATGTTCGATTAGAAAATTTTAAATAATGTAATTCTATGTGAACTTTGTCACATTTTGTGCCCGCGTAAAATCCGGTAACACCAAGTCACCATCGTGAACAAGAGAGTTAAGAGTCGTTTGCCAGAATACGAAGCTGCAGGCGAAAAAAAACGCGGCTACCGTGTCCGGTGCCGCGTTCAGCGAAGGGGAGTGAGTCAGCGATGCATAAACGTCAGGCTGATTTCGACGGGAAGGTCGATTTGCTCGGACGTGGACGTACCGTCAGATACAGCGCGCGGCCAATGCCAACCAGCAGGGGACGGAAAAACAGGGCGATACCGCCGAACAGGGCGAAATAGATGGTCAGGCTGAACAACAGGCTGTATGGCACCGCGCTGGCGGCTTGAACTAAAGTGGCGGTGGAAGACATGATGTACTCGTTCTATGATTGTGGATAACTCTAGTGCATCGCAACATATAAATCTAATTCCCATCGCTGATGGCACTTATACTGTTTGTGAATGAGTTGAGGTACACTTGTATTCACGACAGTTTTATCCTGAATTCCATGAGCTTTCTGACGCTTGACCTGAATTTGCTGCGCGTGTTCGATGCCGTCATGACCGAGCAAAACCTGACGCGCGCTGCCGGCCACCTGGCCATGACCCAGCCTGCGGTCTCGAATGCCATCAAGCGATTGCGCGAAAGCCTGGGCGACGAACTCCTGATCCGCACCGCCTACGGCGTCAAACCGACGCCGCGCGCCGAAGCGCTGTGGCCGGCCGTGCGCCAGGCATTGGCGGCTCTCGAAGCGGCTGTGATGCCGGAAACGTTCGACGTCTCCAAGGCGCAGGCAACGTTCCGGATGGCGATGGCCGACGCGACCGCTGCCCTGTGGCTGCCGTCACTGATGCGCTCGATCGAAGGCGAGGCACCGGGCGTGAATATCCGCATGGTGCCGCTGACCACGCGCGAACCGCGGCCAATGCTGCTGCGCGGCGACATCGATCTGGCGGTGGGCTTCTTCCCCGGGGTGGCAGCCCAGTTGTCGTATGAAACCGGCTCACCGATTCGCCACGAGCGACTGTATTCGGGCGTGTACGTATGCGTGATGCGCAAGGATCACCCGCTGGCCAAGGAAAAGCTCGATCTCGACACGTATTGCAAGGCAAACCACCTGCTGGTGAGCTTTTCGGGCCGCGCCCATGGCCTGGTGGACGAGGCACTGGGCCAGATGGGCCGCGAACGGCGCATCCTGCTGACGGTGAACCAGTTCTTCACGGCTGGCCGGGTAGTGGCCAACTCGGATCTGATCACCGTGTTGCCGAAGCACTTGCTGGTCTCGACCGGCATGGCCGATGTCCTGATCTGGAAAGAATTGCCGCTCCAGCTGCCGGCCGTCCACCTGGACATGCTGTGGCACGAGCGCGACGGCCGTAGCCCGGCGCACCGCTGGCTGCGCAAGAACCTCGAAGGCATGGCCGAAAGCGCTTCTAAAGGCGGCGTGCGCAAGGTCGTCTGATACGTTGTCACCGGGGATGGCGCAGTCGCGTCTCCCTTCTTACCTGTACGCCAACCTCCTTGCTTGGTGGCTCTGCCTACCATGCAATTCCCAAATCCATTTTGCGCGAGATCCGTCACCGGGTTTGCGCTAGCTCATCCTGAATGATTCGTCACGTTCCAGAATGGGCATGCGCCGTGCATACCGCACACGCGCCTACAGGGAGATAGAGAGATGACAATGCGCCATTTATCGACGGGCAAATTCGGTGTGTTTGGGATCACTCTGCTGCTCATGCTTGCGGCCTCAGGCCGCGCTACAGCGGCTGCCGAGGATGACACCACTGATGCCGGGCGCAGTGGTGGTGACATCTACAGCATCGTCAATCTCGCCGCACCAACGAGCTACAACGGCTTTGTCAATGCACGTGGGCAGGCGGCATTCGAGTACCCGGGGCCGGACGGTCGCACGCAGGTGGCGTTTTTCAATGGCGATCGCATTGTCGATATCAGTCCTCCGGGTAATGAGCGTACGTTTGTCGGCGGTCTGAACGAACAAGGTGAGGTGATTTTCAACGCACGCTTCCTTGACGCGCAGAGTCCCGGCGGCCTGCGTTACCAGCCGCTGCGCTGGTCGGCCACAAGAGGCCGGGTCGTGCTACCGTCGCTCAATGCGCGCGAATACGCCTCCCTGGACGCGATCAACAAACATGGCCAGATCGCGGGTCTGTCTGCCACGTCCAGCGACAACAGCAGCGTGCGTGCAGTGCGCTGGACGTCGGCAAACCGCCTGTCATCACTGCCCGGCGTCAGCGGCTTCGTTCCAGGCGCTGCCTACGGCATCAACGATCTCGATGCCGTCGTCGGCTCGGGCAGCGCTGTCAATGGCGGCACGACCACGCTGGTCTGGAACGCTGACGGCCGTCCCACGAATCTGGGAACGTTCGGGGCACGCAGTGCGTATGGTATCCGCATCAATAATCAGGGCGACATTCTCGGTTGGCGGATCGTCGACGCGGCAACCCGTGGCTTCTTCTTGTCGAGCCCAGGAAAACCCGCTGTCAGCATCAATGCTGCCTATCCCACGACACTCAATGAAACGGGCGAGGTCATCGGCGCAGTGCGGGGCCCGACGACGAACGAGTTTCGCGCCTTCCGGTACTCACGCGCGCGCGGTTTTCTCAGCCTGCACCCGGCGGGCATGTTCACGTCCGAGGCCAACGCACTGAACGATGATGGCGTGAGTGTGGGCCTGATCCGCTCCGGCATGCTCGACGAAGGCCGCGCCTATCGCTGGTCGCGCATGGGCGTGGCGACCGATCTCAATCTGCACCTGCACAACTCGCCAACAGGGTTGGTGGTAACCGAAGGGCTTGGTATTGCAGCCAACGGCGATATCCTTGCCCAATCGAACGCCGGCCTGGTGTTTTTGCGCCGCGGTGGCGGCGGTACCGATGCGCCGGTGCTGGGCCCACTACAAATCCCGGCGCTGCGCGAGAACGAGCTTGCCAGGCTCACGCTGTCATTTCGCGACCGTAATGTCCGCGACACCCATACGGCCACCATCGACCGGGGCGATGGCAGCGGGCCGCTACCGGCGGTCGTGCGCGAGCGCAATGGCGCGGGTACAGTCTTGGCTGAATACACGTATGGCGTTGCAGGGGATTACCGCGCGACCGTGATCGTCACCGATTCGGCGCGCAGGCGTACGACGATGTCTGCGTTCGTGCGGGTGGGCTTTACCGACGGCGCGCAGCTGGTGGGCGAAGGGATGCTCCAGTCGGCCGTGGCTCCCGGCAGCGGCGTCAATTCGCCGGCTGCCAGAACAGCCTTCCGGCTGGCAGCGCCACTCGCGCTCAAGACAGATGCAGGCACGCCGTTCGTGTTTCGTCTGCTGGGCAGCACGTCATTCAAAGGGGACACGCTGGATCGGATCACGCTCGACGGCAACCGGGTCAAGCTGGAAGGCACGGGGCAACTGGACAATCGCCCGGGCTACCGCTTCGTGATCGATGCCGTGGCCGGTGAGGGCGACGCGCTTGCCAGCGCCAGCAGGATGGCGGTGCGCATCGAAGAACCGGATGGGGTGGGCCCGATGCGCAAAGTAACGTTCGAAGCAGGCCGCGGCGCCGCTACGCCGCAGGATCTCACTCAGGCCACCAGTCAGGCCGCGCAAGCGCCACCTGCCAGCCTTTTGTACCGCGGCGCGCTACGCCTGACTGGCCAGACCAGCAAGACCGGCCTGGCTGGGCAGCCTTAACTCAGCGAATTGGCAGCTTGGTGGAATTTTTCACTTCTTCCATCACCGCATAGGTGTGCGTCTCGCGCACACCTTTCTGCAGCAGCGTCTTGCCCAGAAATTCGCGGTAAGCGGCCATGTCTTTCACGCGCGCCTTGACCAGGTAGTCGAAGCCGCCCGCCACCATATGGCATTCGAGCACTTCGGGAATCATCTGCACACTCTGCTTGAAGGCATCGAACACTTCAGGCGTGGTGCGGTCGAGCACGACTTCGATGAACACCAGCAGCGACACGTCCAGCAACTGCGGATTGAGCTGGGCGGTGTAGCCCATGATGTAACCCGATTCGTGCAGCTTGCGCACACGTTCGAGACAGGCAGCCGGCGACAAGTTGACACGCGCCGCCAGTTCGACGTTGCTGATGCGGCCGTCGTTCTGCAATTCGGCCAGAATCTTTTTGCTAATCTTGTCCAGCATGCTACATCTCCTTGTAAATTTTATTTGGTCAGATTGTCGCATCAAAAACTATCTATTGCCAGTATCGGTTAAATCCAGAATAAATCCAGAAGAAATCCTTCTACAATCGAATCATTTCCACCAAGTTCCAATCTGCGCCGGCTGTTGCTCACAGCACGGCGCTTTTGCTGTGCGGTGGCCCTCGTTGTGTATTTTTCTTTTGACTAGATAGCCATGCAGATTGCTGCTCACCCGGCCTCCACCTTCGTTCCGTTCGACGCTCTTCACGCTGAAATCAAGCGCGACCAAACTCCCCTGCGCGCTGCCATCACGGCCGCCTACCGCCGCGATGAAACCGAGGCGGTGCAGTGGCTGCTGGCCCAGGGGTCAGGCGCCAGCCATGACGCCCAGGCACTGGCGCACCGCCTGGTCGCCGCCGTGCGCGAAAAGCGCACCCGCTCGTCGGGCGTGGACGCCCTGATGCACGAATTCTCGCTGTCATCGGAAGAAGGCGTGGCATTGATGTGCCTGGCAGAAGCACTGCTGCGCATTCCGGACAGCGAAACGGCCGACCGCCTCATCGCCGACAAGATCAGCAAGGGCGACTGGCGCAAGCATCTGGGCGAATCCCCGTCGCTGTTTGTCAACGCGGCTACCTGGGGGCTGCTCATCACCGGCAAGCTGGTGTCGACCAACAGCGAGCAAGGCCTGGGCTCGGCGCTCACGCGCATGATCGCCAAGGGTGGCGAACCGCTGATCCGCAAGGGCGTCGACATGGCGATGCGCATGCTGGGCAACCAGTTCGTCACCGGCCAGACCATCGACGAGGCACTGAAAAACAGCCGCGAGAATGAAACGCGCGGCTACCGCTACTCGTACGACATGCTGGGTGAAGCAGCCCTGACCGAACTCGATGCGCAACATTACTATGCGTCGTACGAGCAGGCAATCCATGCGATCGGCAAGGCCTCGAATGGCCGCGGCATCAAGGATGGCCCGGGCATCTCGATCAAGCTCTCGGCGCTGCACCCGCGCTACAGCCGCGCGCAGTCGGCGCGCGTGATGGACGAACTGCTGCCGCGTGTGCGCAGCCTCGTGCTGCTGGCCAAGCGCTACGACATCGGCATCAATATCGACGCCGAAGAAGCCGATCGCCTCGAGATCTCGCTCGACATGCTCGAGGTGCTGGCGTTCGACCCCGAGCTGGCCGGCTTCGAAGGCATCGGCCTGGTCGTGCAGGCCTACCAGAAGCGCTGCCCGTACGTGATCGATTATGTGATCGACCTGGCCAAGCGCAGCAACCGCAAGTTCATGGTACGGCTGGTGAAGGGCGCCTATTGGGACGCGGAGATCAAGCGCGCCCAGGTCGACGGCATGCCCGGCTATCCGGTCTATACGCGCAAGGTGCACACCGATGTGTCTTATCTGATCTGCGCGCGCAAGCTGCTCGGTGCGTCCGACATCCTGTACCCGCAGTTCGCCACCCACAATGCGCATACGCTGTCCGTCATCTATACGTGGGCGCGTCTGGGCAACATCAGCAACTACGAATTCCAGTGCCTGCACGGCATGGGCGAGACGCTGTACGACCAGGTCGTGGGCAGCAAGAACCTCGATAAACCCTGCCGTATTTACGCTCCGGTCGGTTCTCACGAAACCCTGCTGGCCTACCTCGTGCGCCGCCTGCTGGAAAACGGCGCCAACTCGTCGTTCGTGAACCAGATCGTCGACGAGAGCGTTGCTATCAACACCCTGATCACCGATCCGTTCGAGGCCGCCCGCGCCAGCGGTGGCAAGCCGCATCCGGCGATCGCACTGCCGGTGGACATGTTCGGTACTGAGCGCAAGAACTCCGCCGGCATGGACCTGGTCAACGAAGACATCCTGGGCGAGCTGGCCATTGGCCTGTCGCAACAGCGCCGGCACGTCGCCGCGCCCCTGACCGCAGCAAAGGTCGACGCCGGCCCGCTCGCCAACGTGGTCAACCCGGCGCAGTCGGCCGATATCGTCGGCCTGGTGCAGGAAGCCTCGCGCGCCGACGTCGACGCCGCGCTGGCAGCGGCCAGTGCCTTTGCCGGCGAGTGGGCCGCCACCAGCACGGCCGAGCGCGCCGCGATCCTGGAGCGCACCGCCGACCTGTTCGAGCACCATGGCGTCGAGCTGATGGCCCTGGCCGTACGCGAAGCGGGCAAATCGCTGCCGAACGCGATCGCCGAACTGCGCGAAGCAGTCGACTTCCTGCGTTACTACGCGGTGCAGATCCGCGCTGCAACAGGAGTCCAAGCAAACGTCCAGGCACTCGGCCCGGTCAGCTGCATCAGCCCATGGAACTTCCCGCTGGCGATTTTCACGGGGCAGGTCGCGGCTGCACTGGCCGCCGGCAACGTGGTACTGGCCAAGCCGGCCGAGCAAACGCCGCTGATCGCCCACCGCGCGGTGGAGCTGTTCCTCGAGGCCGGCACGCCGCGCGCTGCGCTGCAACTGCTGCCGGGCCGCGGCGAAGTCGTCGGCGCCGCGCTGACTGCCGACAGCCGCATCAAGGGTGTGATCTTCACCGGGTCGACCGAAGTCGCGCAGCTGATCAACCGCACGCTGGCCAAGCGCGCGGAACAGGAAGGCATCGACATTCCGCTGGTGGCCGAAACGGGTGGCCAGAACGCGTTGATCGTCGATTCGTCGGCGCTGCCCGAACAGGTGGTGGGCGACGTGTTGAGTTCGGCCTTCGATTCGGCCGGCCAGCGCTGCTCGGCGCTGCGCGTGCTGTTCCTGCAGGAAGACATCGCCGACAAGACCATCAAGATGCTCAAGGGTGCGATGCAGGAACTGCGCGTGGGCAGCCCGGATCGCCTGACAACCGATATCGGCCCGGTCATCGATGCGGAAGCGCAGCGCAACCTGCTGGCGCACATCGAACGCACGAAGGCCACGGCGCGCAGCCACTTCGCGCTCGAGCTGCCGAGCGCCATCAGCAGCTGCGGCACGTTCGTGCCGCCAACGGTGCTCGAGATTGCGTCGCTGTCAGAATTAAAGCAAGAGGTGTTCGGCCCGGTCCTGCACATCGTGCGCTACCGCCGCGCCGATCTGCCGAAGGTGATCGCGTCGATCAATGCCACGGGTTTTGGCCTGACGCTGGGCGTGCACTCGCGCATCGATGAAACGATCGATTACATCGTCAACCATGCGCACGTCGGCAATATCTACGTGAACCGCAATATCGTCGGCGCAGTCGTCGGCGTGCAACCGTTCGGTGGCGAGGGCAAATCCGGGACTGGTCCGAAGGCCGGCGGCCCGTTGTACATCAAGCGCCTGCAGCGCGGCGCGGCGCCATTGATGGACCATGTCCGTCAGGCTGACGTTGCGCTGGAAGCGCTGATCGGCTGGCTGCGCACGAACGGCCAGCAACCCGTGGTGGCATTGGCCGAAGGCTATGCGCGCACGTCGCTGAATGGCGTGGCGATCGACTTGCCGGGGCCGACCGGCGAGCGCAATCGCCTGTCGTTCACGCCGCGCGGCGTCGTGCTGTGCGCATCGGGCACGCCGGCGGGTTTGCTCAATCAAGTGGCAGCTGCGCTGGCCACCGGCAACCGCGCACTGGTGCTGACCATGTCGCCAGAGGCGATTCCGGCCAACCTGCCGCAGGCGGTCAAGGAGCGCGTGCGCTTCATCGGCAAGGACGAAGTCGATGCGGGCGAATTCGCGATCGCCCTGGTCGAATCGGGCCTGGCCGGCTCGCTGCGCACGCAGCTGGCGGCGCGCAGCGGCGCCATCGTCGGGGTGGTCGATACCGAACCACTGGCCGCGGTCGATCTGTGGCGGCTGGTAGCCGAACGTGCCGTCTGCGTCAATACGACGGCGGCTGGCGGTAACGCCAGCCTGATGACACTGGGCCTGTAATTCACACCACATCGGCGACTTCGGTCGCCGATGTGCTTTCTAACCCGCATTCTCGCCAGGAGCAGTAACAGCAGTTGCAGGAACCACACCAACAACAAGGAGACTCACCATGCTTGTAGGCGTTCCAACCGAAATCAAGAACAACGAATACCGCGTCGGCCTCACGCCGGCATCGGTGCATGAACTGGTGGCGCAAGGCCACCAGGTGCTCGTCCAGCAGGGCGCCGGCAACGAGATCGGCTTGCCCGATGCGCAGTACGTCGCGGCCGGCGCCAGCATCGTGGCCAGCGCCCAGGAGGTGTTTGCGCAGGCTGACATGATCGTCAAGGTCAAGGAGCCGCAGGCGGCTGAATGCGCGATGCTGCGCGAAGACCAGATCCTCTTCACGTACCTGCACCTGGCGCCCGATCCCGATCAGACGGCGGCGCTGGTGCGGTCAAGAGCCATCTGCATCGCCTATGAAACCGTTACTGGCCCGGGCGGCGGCTTGCCACTGCTCGCGCCGATGAGTGAAGTGGCAGGGCGCATGTCGATCCAGGCGGGCGCCGCGCACCTGGAAAAATCCAGGGGCGGCATGGGCCTGCTGCTGGGCGGTGTACCGGGCGTGGCTGCGGGCCACGTCGTCATCATCGGCGCCGGCGTAGTGGGCGCCAATGCCCTGCAGATGGCGGTGGGCACAGGCGCACGGGTGACGGTGCTCGACAAGAACCTCGACCGCCTGCGCCAGCTCGACCTGGTCTATGGCAACCGCATCGCCACGCTGCATTCCAACGCGCAGGCGCTCGAAGAAGCCGTGCTCTCGGCGGATCTGGTCATCGGCGGGGTGCTGGTGCCGGGCGCTGCAGCGCCGAAACTCGTCACGCGCAGCATGGTGTCACGGATGAAGAACGGCGCAGTCATCGTCGATGTGGCGATCGACCAGGGCGGCTGCTTTGAAACGTCCCACGCCACCACCCACGCCGATCCGACCTTCGTCATCGACGGCGTCGTGCATTACTGCGTGGCGAACATGCCTGGCGCAGTCGCGCGCACATCCACCTTTGCGCTGAACAACGCCACGATCGGGCACGTGCTGGCACTGGCCGGCAAGGGCTGGCGGCGCGCGCTGGGAGATGATCCCCACCTGCGCCATGGCCTGAATGTCTGCCAGGGCAAGGTCACGTTCGAGGCCGTGGCGCACGCACTGGACTACGACTACATGCCGGCCGAGTCGCTGCTGGACTAGAGCGGCGCTGCCGCCAGATCCCGGCACAGGCGCCGGGTGATGTGGAATGCGTACTGCGCGGCCACGGTCTTCACGAAGCCCATGAAGTCGTGCGCCGCGTGTTCGTTGGCGTTGTCCGAGATCGCCCGGATGACGGCAAACGGCACGTTCAGTTCGTGACACACCTGCGCCACCGCAGCGCCTTCCATCTCCACCGCCACCAGGCCAGGCAGTGCGGCATTCATCGCGTCGATCTTCGCAGACTCATGTACGAACTGGTCGCCGCTGGCAATCAGGCCGCGGTGTACCCGCGGCTGTCTCAAGCCAAATTGTTCACGGTCGGTCTGCGCGATCGCATGCGTCAGTTCCTCGTCCAGGAACGCATGCGCTGCACTGGACACCCGCTGCGACAGCCGGGCGTCCGGCTGAAAATGCGTTTGGCCCGTCAATAGCACCTCGAAACGGGGAAAGAGGGGACTGGCATCCATGTCGTGCTGGACGAGCGATTCAGCCACCACGATGTCGCCAACCCGGATCGACGCGTCCCCTGCACCAGCCACACCCGTGAACAGGATGTGGGTAACTCCGAACTTCTCAACAAGCGTTGTCGCCGTCATGGCGGCAGCAACCTTGCCAATTCGCGACAGAACGCACACGGCGTCGATTTCCCACAGCTGTCCGAGAAAGTACTCACGCTTGCCGTGGATGAGCGTGGAGGGCCCTTGCAAGGCTTCCACGAGCCCTGCCTGTTCTTCGTGCAACGCGCTGATGATGCCTAGACGCATTTTTTTGCTGGGCCGTTGTGCATAAGCGCCGGATTGTACACAGCATTGTCAGCCGTTGGAGACAAATTTGCGGCCCTGGTTTTTCGTTCTGGAAAACGCTTTTTTTTGGCTGCGCTGCTGTTTGCTTATTTAATTAAGAGATCTGTATACAAAATAATAGTAGTAAGTAAACGCACGATTTTCTGTGGATAAGGTTCGTTTACTCAACAGAATCAGCGCGTTAAGTCCTGTTTTTTATGCGGGACAACACCTGCGCGAGTCACGCACGGATCGTGGACAAAAATTTGGTTGTCGCCAAAAGCCGGGGTTCTGCACAGTTGATGCTGTGGATATGCAGGCGCTTGTCCACAGGACGTTGGCGCTTGGAAGCTGGTTGTCAGTGATCGATGCTGATTGGCAATCTCAGATTGCTGCCGTTTTTTGCGGCTGCGGTTTTTTTTTGAAAAACGCTTTTAGAACGATGTTCAGTCGAGCTTCTGGCCGAAGATGCTCGGTGCGCAAGTTATGCAGTTTGTTTACTTAAAAGCTTGTATACAAAATAGTAGTAATAGTAAACGCGGCTGATTGTGTGGATAAGTCCGGATTTTTCCATAACTTCAACGGTTTACCCAGTTTCAAACTGACTGGAGAACCCTGGTGCTCACGGTGCAGCGAAGGTGAACAGATTTGCGGACCGTTGAAAAAAACGGGCTTTTGCACATTCCATCCTGTGGATATGCATTGGGTTCTCCACAGACCTGAAAGCCGGCTTGCAGTGACCGGGTTGCTGCGATCTGCCACGGACAGAAAATTTTTTTTGAAACAGGCATCTCAGGTTTACAACCAATAACTGTATACAACATTGGTAGTAATAAGTAAGGGACACCACCTTCTGTGGACAACCCGGTTAACAAGAACAAAATCATCGACTTACACTACGTATAAGGCAGTGCACTATTGACCGGGCTTCCTGGTGGCAAATCTGGACAAGATTTTTGCTTGTGTACAAAACCCGAGTTCTGCACAAACCGTACCTGTGGATATCCATTTGCTTATCCACAGGTGGGGTCTGGACAGGCGTTTACGTTCTGGTAAGCTGTGTTTCATCGAGTCAGCGCCAAGGGGAGCCGCATGGAATTCGAGTCGCATTACGCCAAGGTCAATGGCCTCAACATGCACTACGTGACAGCTGGCGAAGGTCCGCCGGTGATCCTGCTCCATGGCTTCCCCGATACGCACCAGATCTGGCGCCGTCAGATTCCTGAACTGGCTGCGGCGGGTCTGCGTGTGATTGCACCTGACCTGCGTGGATACGGCAAGACCGATATGCCGCAAGACGTCGGCGCGTATGCCGTGTCGTTTCTCGCCGATGATGTATTGCGATTCATGGACGCGCTGGGTATCGACAAGGCTGTCGTGGTCGGTCATGACTGGGGCGCATTGATTGGCTGGCACTTGGCCATGCATGCGCCGGAGCGCGTCGTGCGTTATGCCGCCCTGTCGGTCGGCCATCCCAAGGCAATCGCTTCTTCAAACCTCGGCCAGAAACTGCGGTTCTGGTACATGCTCGTTTTCAAGACCCCTGTAGTCGCTGAGGCATTGCTGAAAGCAGGGGACTGGGCTGCATTACGAAAAATGATTCGCAGCCGCGAACAGCAAGAGATCTGGATTGCGGCGCTTTCCCCCGAAGGTCGCCTGACGGCAGCGCTGAATTATTATCGCGCCAATTTCAAGCCGTCATCCGCGCGCGCTTGGCTGCCGGTCAATGTGCCGGTGATGGGTGTCTGGAGCGAGCACGATCCAGCATTGGGCGAGCAACAGATGCTCGATTCACGCGAGCAATGTCGTGCAGGTTTTCGCTATGAACGCATCGATGGTGTGGGCCACTGGTTGCAGCTCTCGGGTGCAGATCGGCTGAATGCATTGCTTCTTGACTTCGTGAAATCGCCGATCGCTTGAGCGCCAGGTAAGTACGTACGGCATGCCGTAGAATTGCGGCTTCAGCACTCCTCCCGAATCCTTTCCATGATTGATGTTGTTTGGCTCGGCGGCGCCGCGTTCGCCGCCGGCCTGGTCGATGCCGTTGTCGGCGGCGGTGGCCTGGTCCAGCTTCCCGCGATGTTCTCCTTGTTGCCGAAAGAAGCGCCGGCAACCATCCTCGGTACCAACAAGCTTGCGGCAATCTTCGGCACAGGTTCGGCCGCCTTGGATTACGCGCGGCGCGTGCGGGTAGCGTGGAGTACCGCCGCTCCGGCAGCCGCCGCTGCATTTCTATTGTCGTTCGCTGGCGCTTGGACGGTAACGCGCGTGCCTGCCGATTTCGTCCGCGCCTTGTTGCCGGTCATCCTCGTTGCGGTGGCGGTCTACACCTTCATGAAGAAAGACCTTGGGTCCGTGCACGCTCCGGTGCACAGCGGTCTGGCCGAGCGGTATTGGGCCATCGGGATTGGCGCAGCGATCGGGTTCTACGATGGGTTCTTCGGTCCCGGTACCGGCAGCTTCCTGATCTTCCTGTTCGTGCGTTTCTTCGGCTTTGATTTCCTGAGTGCTTCAGCCGCGGCGAAGATCGTCAACGTGGCGTGCAATTTCTCGGCGCTGATATGGTTCGGTTACAGTGGCCATATTCTGTGGCAACTCGGACTGATGATGGCGGGTTGCCAAATCGTAGGGTCACTGACTGGCACGCGACTCGCAATGAAGTATGGCAGCGGCTTCGTGCGCAAGGTCTTCCTGTTTGTCGTCAGCGCGTTGATTATCAAGACTGCCTACGATTCCTTCACAAAGTTGGGTTGGTAGTCCCCATTGTTCCACGTGAAACATCGTGGAGCCGGGTTAACCCGGCTTCAACAGTCGCGACGTTCCACGTGAAACAATCGTCACGCTCATTTGACTGACGTTCCACGTGAAACAAAATTCGTCGTTTTCTGGCGCTCGAAGAATCAGGCGCTGGAAAAGAATCTATAATCGCGCATTAGTCTCCTCGCCTCACATCCCATCATGCTATTTCCAACTGAATTCGACGTCATCGTCGTCGGCGGCGGCCATGCCGGTACCGAAGCTGCACTCGCGTCTGCACGCACAGGTCAAAAGACCCTTTTGCTAACGCACAATATTGAAACCCTGGGCGCGATGTCCTGCAATCCGTCGATCGGCGGCATTGGCAAAGGACATCTGGTCAAGGAGGTCGATGCCCTCGGCGGCGCGATGGCCATTGCCACCGATGAGGCGGGTATCCAGTTCCGGATCCTGAATTCATCGAAGGGTCCGGCCGTGCGTGCCACCCGCGCCCAAGCCGACCGCGTACTGTACAAGGCAGCGATTCGCTCGCGCCTGGAAAACCAGCCGAACCTGTGGTTGTTCCAGCAGGCCGTCGAAGACCTGATCGTCGAGGGCGACCGTGTCGTCGGCGCCGTCACGCAAGTGGGTCTGAGTTTCCGTGCGCGCGCAGTTGTGCTGACCGCCGGTACTTTCCTCGACGGGAAAATCCACGTCGGCCTGCAAAATTATGCCGGCGGCCGCGCTGGCGATCCACCGGCGACCTCGTTGTCGGCGCGCCTGAAGGAACTCAAGCTGCCGCAAGGCCGCCTGAAAACGGGCACACCGCCGCGCATCGATGGCCGCAGCATCGACTTCTCGCTGCTGACCGAGCAACCGGGCGACCTCGATCCGGTGCCGGTGTTCTCGTACATGGGCAATGTCGCGATGCATCCGAAGCAGGTGCCATGCTGGGTCACGCACACCAACGAGCGCACGCATGACATCATCCGCGCCGGGCTGGACCGCAGCCCGATGTACACCGGCGTGATCGAGGGCGTCGGTCCGCGCTACTGCCCGTCGATCGAAGACAAGATCCACCGCTTCGCCAGCAAGGAATCGCACCAGATCTTCCTTGAGCCGGAAGGCTTGACGACCAACGAGTTCTATCCGAACGGTATCTCGACCAGCCTGCCATTCGACGTGCAACTGGCCCTGGTGCGTTCGATGCGCGGCATGGAAAACGCGTTCATCCTGCGGCCCGGCTATGCGATCGAATACGATTACTTCGATCCGCGCGGCTTGAAAGCATCGCTGGAAACCAAGTCGATCAAGGGTCTGTTCTTCGCCGGCCAGATCAACGGCACGACCGGCTACGAAGAAGCGGCGGCCCAGGGTTTGCTGGCAGGCCTGAACGCCGCGCTGCAAACACAGGGCAAAGATGCCTGGACACCGGGTCGCTCGGAAGCGTACCTTGGCGTGCTGGTCGATGACCTGACGACGCAAGGTGTAGCCGAGCCATACCGCATGTTCACCAGCCGCGCCGAATATCGCCTGTCGCTGCGTGAAGACAATGCCGACATGCGCCTGACCGAAATTGGCCGCAGTCTTGGTCTGGTTGACGATGCGCGTTGGGCGGCGTTCGAGACCAAGCGCGAATCCGTCGCACGCGAACTGGAACGTCTGCGCTCGGTCTGGGTCAACCCACGCATCCTGGCAGCGGCCGAGTCGGAGCGTATTGTCGGCCAGCCACTCGAGCGCGAATACAATCTGGCCGATCTGCTGCGCAGACCGGGCGTGAACTACGACACCTTGATGACGATGCGTGGTCTCGAAGGGCAGAGCCTGGCGGGTCCCGGCGTTGAGGATTCCGCTGTCAAAGAGCAGGTCGAGATTCAACTTAAATATTCCGGCTACATCGATCGCCAGGCGCGTGAAGTCGAGCGTCACGATCACTACGAAAACATGAAGCTGCCCGAGAACCTGAACTATCTGGATATCGAAGCGCTGTCGTTCGAAGTACGCCAGAAGCTCGACAAGCAGCGGCCTGAAACCCTGGGCCAGGCCTCGCGCATTTCGGGCGTAACCCCGGCCGCGATTTCGCTGCTGCTGGTGACGCTGAAAAAACGGGGCGCCAAAGGCTTTGCAACTGCCGCAGCCGAGGTGGCCGAATGAAATACAACTTCGATCACGATGCACTGGCGGCCGTGCTGGACCAGGGCATCAAGGACATGACGCTGGCCATCACGCCCGAGCAGCAGACCAAGCTGATGGGCTATCTGGCGCTGATGAACAAGTGGAATGCTGTCTACAACCTGACGTCGCTGCGCGATCCACAGCAGATGGTCACGCACCATCTGCTCGATTCGCTCGCGGCGGTACCGGCGTTTGCCGATGCCCGCAATGTGCTGGACGTGGGGGCAGGGGGCGGATTGCCAGGCATTGTCCTGGCGATCGTGCGGCCAGACATGAACGTGTCGATGATCGACACCGTGCACAAGAAAACCGCATTCCTGAACCAGGTGAAAGCAGAGCTGAAGCTGACCAATGTCAGCGTGCACACGATGAAAGTGCAGGACCTGGTCGTGAGCGAACCATTCGACGTGATCACCTCGCGTGCGTTTGCCGATCTGTCCGACTTCGTCAACTGGTCGGGCCATCTGCTGGCCGACGGCGGCAAATTCATTGCGTTGAAAGGCGTGGCGCCGAGCGAGGAGCGCGAGCGCTTGCCACAGGACTGGAAAGTCGTGGATCTGCAACCGTTATGGGTGCCAAGACTGCAGGCAGAGCGACACTTGGTATTCATCGAGCGAGCCGCCTAAAAGCTACCAATAGTACATATAATATAAATTATACGAACTGTACTAATCGTATTATCTGTATTAACCGTATAAACAGTTTATATCGTTTATCTCATATAAACCAATGAAACGGTTTTATTGTATGAGCGATATGATGCCTTGTAGTCGCATCCAGGAAAGGAAAAGATGGCGAAGATTTTTTGCGTTGCGAACCAGAAGGGTGGAGTAGGCAAGACCACCACCAGCGTCAACCTGTCCGCAGGCCTGGCCAAACTGGACCAGCGCGTGCTGCTGGTCGACCTCGACCCGCAGGGCAATGCCACGATGGGCGCTGGCATCAACAAGGCCGAGCTGGCAGCGTCGATCTATCAGGTGCTGCTGGGCGAGTCCGATGTGGCCACGGCGCGCGTGCGCTCGGAAGCAGGGCGCTTCGATGTGCTGCCCGCCAACCGCGAGCTGGCTGGCGCCGAAGTCGAGATGGTCGCGCTCGAGAACCGCGAGCGGCGCCTGAAGGAAGCGCTGGCTGCGGTGGCCGATGACTACGACTTCATCCTGGTCGACTGTCCACCCGCGCTGTCGCTGCTGACATTGAACGGCCTGTGCGCCGCAGACGGCGTGATCATCCCGATGCAGTGTGAATACTATGCGCTCGAAGGCTTGTCCGACCTGGTCAACACGATCAAGAAGGTGCACGCCAACCTGAACACCGACCTGAAGATCATCGGTCTGCTGCGCGTGATGTTCGATCCGCGCATGACCCTGTCGCAGCAGGTCTCGGGCCAGCTCGAGCAGCATTTCGGCGACAAGGTGTTCAAGACGATCATTCCGCGCAATGTGCGGCTGGCCGAAGCGCCGTCGTACGGCATCCCCGGCGTGACGTTCGATCCGTCCTCGAAAGGCGCCCAGGCGTATATCGCGTTCGGTGCTGAGATGGTCCAGCGTATCAAGACCATGTAATCAATCACAAAGCTGACAAAGAGATGGCAACCAAAAAACTCAAGGGACTGGGCCGCGGCCTCGACGCCCTGCTTGGCGGCGACCTGGACGCCGCACCGGCCACGCCGAACACGCCGTCCGTGCTTGCCGTGACCCAGATCCAGGCCGGCAAGTACCAGCCCCGCACGCGCATGGACGAAGTGAGCCTGTCGGAACTGGCCGCATCGATCAAAACCCAGGGCATCATGCAACCGGTGCTCGTGCGCCCGTTGCCGCCGGGTAGCAGCACACCTTACGAGATCATCGCCGGCGAACGGCGCTTCCGCGCGGCGCAGATGGCCGGCCTGGATGAAATCCCGGTGCTGGTGCGCGACGTCGACGACCAGGCTGCAGCCGCGATGGCGCTGATCGAGAACATCCAGCGTGAAGACCTGAACCCGCTTGAAGAAGCGCAGGGTATCAACCGCCTGATTTCGGATTTCAATTTCACGCACGAACAGGCGGCCGGCGCGGTAGGCCGCTCACGCAGTGCGGTATCGAACCTGCTGCGCCTGATTAACCTCGCACCGCCGGTGCAGACGATGCTGATGGCCGGCGACATTGACATGGGGCACGCCCGTGCCTTGCTGGCGGTCGACAGCGCCCACCAGATCACGCTGGCCAACCAGGTCATTGCCAAGCGGCTGTCGGTGCGCGAAACGGAAAAACTCGTTACGCGCGCGCTCGATGAACACAACGCCCCGGCGCAAGCCGCCCGTGCGAAAGACAAGTCAGGCGACATCGTGCGGCTCGAAGAAGAGCTGTCGGACAAGCTTGCCACCCCGGTCGTGTTCAAGATGGGCCCGAAGGGCAGGGGCCAGATGATCATCGATTTCGCCGACCTCGACATCCTCGATGGGGTGCTGGCGCGCCTGCGCGGCTGACCGGCAGGGGGCTGCAGGCAGGGTAGCCGGTGACCCGGCTACCCTGCAATGTGACAACCACTGCCTACACCATCTGGCGTTAAGTTGTTGAAAATAATGCGCTATCCACCAGCAACGTGTCACATTTTCGTCATCTTTACAGAGCAGTTATAAGTAGGGAATCGTTTGACTCACATCCGTATAACCACTTATAATTCCGGCGATTCATGTAATTACCACCACGTAGTACGTCCATAGCGGCAGCGAGAAGACCAAAAAATATGCTGCGCATCGTTTCCCTGCAATTGATTGCAACAGTCGTCGCCGGAATCATTGCCGCGCTTCTGGGGGGATGGCCTGCGATGGTGTCGGCTGTGCTGGGTGGTTTGTGTTGTGTCGTACCCAACGGGATCATGGCAGTGCGCTTGTTTGCGGCGTCCGCGAGTGGACGAGCAAGTCCCGCGACATTTTTCATCTGGGAATTCGTAAAGATTGCATTGACGCTGGCGCTTCTGGGCGCGACGGCGTGGCTGTACCGCGATCTGAACTGGCTGGCATTGATCGTCGGGTTCATCGTGGCGCTGAAAAGTTACATCATCTTATTATTTAGGCATTGACGACATGGCGACTCCAATTGACGGCGCAGCGCACGCGCCCACCGCATCAGAATATATCAAGCACCACCTTGGTCACCTGTCGAACGGTCACCAGGTAGGTCCGGTTGATTTTTCGATCATCAACTACGACACCATGTTCTGGTCGATCGCCATGGGCATCACCGGTTGCCTGGTGATGTGGTCTGCCGCGCGCAAAGCCACCGCTGGCGTGCCAGGTCGTTTCCAGGCTTTCGTCGAAATGCTGTTTGAAATGGTCGATGACCAGGCCAAGTCGATCGTCCATGGCGATCGCAGCTTCATCGCCCCTGCTGCTCTGACGGTATTCGTCTGGGTTGCGCTGATGAACTCGCTGGACTTGCTGCCAGTCGACATGTTCTCGTGGGCATTTGCTTTCTTTGGTGTGGAACATATCTTCCCGTATCATCGCGTGGTACCGACCGCCGACCTGAATGGCCCGATGGGCATCGCTCTGGGCGTGCTGGCACTGATGTTCTATTACAGCATCAAGATCAAGGGCTTGGGCGGCTGGATCCACGAGTTGTTCGCAGCACCGTTCGGTATCTGGATGGCGCCGTTCAACCTGCTCCTGAACATCATTGAATACGCAGCAAAACTGGTGTCGCTCGGTATGCGACTGTTCGGCAACATGTTTGCCGGTGAGCTGCTGTTCCTCTTGATCGCACTGCTGGGCGGATCGGCCACCATCTTTGGTTTTGTTGGCCACGTCATTGCCGGTTCCATCTGGGCGATCTTCCACATCCTGATCGTACTCCTGCAGGCATTCATCTTCATGATGCTGACGCTGGTGTACCTCGGTCAGGCTCACGATAGCCACTGATCGGCGCCGCAAGCATCGAACAAGATAGTGGTTGTAAAGAAGTTGTAGTTTTTAATCTAGTTTTCAATTTAACTTTTGGAGTTACACATGACTGACCTTTCTTTTGTTGCACTGGCTTGCGGTTTGATCATCGGCCTGGGCGCTATCGGTGCTTGTATCGGTATCGCGATCATGGGCGGTAAGTACCTGGAAGCCAGCGCACGTCAGCCAGAACTGATGAACACCCTGCAGACCAAGATGTTCCTGCTGGCTGGTCTGATCGACGCTGCATTCCTGATCGGTGTTGGTATCGCTATGCTGTTCGCGTACACCAACCCATTCGTCGCACCAGTCGTCTAAGCCATCGGCTCTCGATGTCTTGAAGGGCCGAACCATTCCTGGTTCGGCATCCGTGTTTCTGTAAGAAGGAAAAAACCGTGAACATTAATGCAACCCTGTTTGCTCAGTTCGTGGTCTTCTTCATCCTGGCACTGTTCACGATGAAATTCGTGTGGCCGCCACTGATGAAGGCGCTCGATGAGCGCGCCGCGAAGATTGCAAGTGGCCTGGCTGCTGCTGACCGTGGCAAGGCCGATCTGGCTGCTGCTGAAAAGCGTGTCCAGACCGAACTGGCTGGCGCCCGTGACGAAGTCCAGAAACGCATCACCGACGCTGAAAAGCGCGCTGCTGTGATTATCGAAGAAGCCAAGCGTACTGCCGCCGATGAAGGCGCGCGTATCGTTGCCGCCGCCAAGGCTGACGCCGAGCAGCAAGTCAACAGCGCACGCGAAGCACTGCGTGGCCAGGTTGCCGCCCTCGCGGTCGCCGGCGCCGAGCAGATCCTGAAGCGTGAAGTGAACGCAGCGGCCCACGCCGACCTGCTGTCGCAACTGTCGACCGAGCTCTGATCATGGCAGAACTCGCAACCGTCGCCCGCCCCTACGCCGAAGCGCTGTTCCGTGTCGCCCAAACCGGCGACATGAACGCGTACTCGGCCATCGCGTCGGAACTGGGCCAGATTGGCGCCAGTGCCGACGTGCAGACCTTCGCCAGCAACCCGATCGTCACGCACGCACAACTGGCGGACACGATTGCGTCCCTGGTCAAGTCGCCGCTGAATGCTGAAGCGAAGAACTTTATCGCGATGCTGGCCCAGAACGGCCGCATCAACCTGCTGCCCGAGATCAGCACCCAGTTTGCGCTCCTGAAAAACGCGAACGAGGGCGCTGCCGATGCGATGATCCATAGCGCGTTCGAGATCTCGGCCGACCAGCTGGCGCAGCTGGTCGCCACGCTGGAAAAGAAATTTGGCCGCAAGCTCAACCCAACGGTAACAGTGGATCCTTCGCTGATCGGTGGTGTGCGCGTGGTCGTCGGTGACGAAGTGCTCGATACCTCGGTTCGCGCCAAGCTGCAACGGATGCACGTTGCGCTGGCCAACTAAATACGACGTATCGACTGGCACGCGCCGGCGTTCCCGCCCTTGCCCTACGCATCAAGAAACTATAATTGGAGTTAGCAAGCATGCAACTTAACCCATCTGAAATCAGCGAACTGATCAAGAGCCGGATCCAGGGCCTCGAAAGTTCGGCTGACGTTCGCAATCAAGGCACGGTGATCTCGGTCGCCGACGGTATCTGCCGCATCCATGGTCTGTCGGACGTGATGCAGGGCGAGATGCTGGAATTCCCAGGCAACACCTTTGGCCTGGCCATGAACCTCGAGCGCGACTCGGTCGGCTCGGTCATCCTGGGTGCTTACGAGCACATCTCGGAAGGCGACATCGTCAAGACCACCGGCCGTATTCTGGAAGTGCCGATCGGTCCTGAACTGTGCGGCCGCGTCGTCAATGCACTGGGCCAGCCGATCGACGGCAAGGGTCCTGTCAACGCCAAGCTGACCTCGCCAATCGAAAAGATTGCGCCAGGCGTTATCGCGCGTGAATCGGTCTCGCAGCCAATGCAGACCGGTATCAAATCGATCGACGCAATGGTGCCGATCGGCCGTGGCCAGCGTGAGCTGATCATTGGTGACCGCCAGACCGGTAAATCGGCTGTTGCAGTCGACGCGATCATCAACCAAAAAGGTCAGGGCGTGACCTGCGTGTACGTCGCGATCGGTCAGAAAGCATCGACCATCAAGAACATCGTGCGCTCGCTGGAAACGCACGGCGCGATGGAGTACACCATCGTTGTTGCTGCATCGGCGTCGGAATCGGCCGCCATGCAATACATCTCGGCCTACTCGGGCTGCGCGATGGGCGAATACTTCCGCGACCGCGGCGAAGACGCACTGATCGTGTACGACGATCTGTCGAAGCAGGCAGTTGCCTACCGCCAGATCTCGCTGCTGCTGCGCCGTCCACCAGGCCGCGAAGCGTACCCAGGCGACGTGTTCTATCTCCACAGCCGTCTGCTCGAGCGCGCAGCACGCGTGAACGCCGACTACGTGTCGAAGTTCACCAACGGCGCCGTGACCGGCAAGACCGGTTCGCTGACCGCACTGCCGATCATCGAAACGCAAGCTGGCGACGTCTCGGCATTCGTGCCGACCAACGTGATCTCGATTACTGACGGCCAGATCTTCCTGGAAACGTCGCTGTTCAACGCCGGTGTCCGTCCTGCGATCAACGCCGGTATCTCGGTGTCGCGCGTCGGTGGTGCTGCTCAGACCAAAGTCATCAAGAACCTGTCCGGCGGTATCCGTACCGACCTGGCCCAGTACCGTGAACTGGCTGCGTTCGCGCAGTTCGCATCGGACCTAGACGAATCGACCCGCAAGCAGCTGGACCGCGGTGCGCGCGTGACCGAACTGCTCAAGCAGCCACAGTTCTCGCCACTGTCGACCTCGCTGATGGCCGCATCGCTGTTCGCCGTCAACAAGGGCTACCTGGACGATATCGAAGTCAAGAAAGTGCTGCCATTCGAGCACGGCCTGCACGCCTTCCTGAAGTCGGGCCATGCAGCGCTGCTGGCGAAGATCGACGAAACCAAGCAACTGGACAAAGACGGCGAAGCAGCATTGGCCGCGGCCGTTGCTGATTTCAAGAAATCCGGCGCATATTAATCTGTGGGCCGGCGTCGCCTGACGGCGATGCCGGTGCCTGGAAGGAGTAAGGACTCATGGCAGCAGGCAAAGAGATTCGTGGCAAGATCAAGAGCGTAGAGAATACGAAGAAGATCACCAAGGCGATGGAAATGGTCGCCGCATCGAAAATGCGCAAGGCGCAGGAACGTATGCGCGCCGCCCGTCCCTACAGTGACAAGGTTCGTAACATCACCGCCAATCTGGCCACTGCAAACCCGGAGTACACGCACGCATTCATGGCGCAAGCCAAGGACGTGCAGGCAAAGGCAGTTGGTTTCATCGTCGTCACGACCGACAAGGGTCTGTGCGGCGGCATGAACACCAACATCCTGCGCCAGGTAACCGTCAAGGCGCGCGAACAGGAACAGGCGGGCAACCGCGTCGAGGCAGTTGCCATTGGCAACAAGGGCCTGAGCTTCCTGAACCGTGTCGGCATGAAGCTGGTGTCGCAAGCCACGCAGCTGGGCGATGCACCGCAACTGGACAAGCTGATCGGACCGGTCAAAGTGATGCTGGACGCGTACCAGGAAGGCAAGCTCGATGCTGTCTACCTGTGCTACACCAAGTTCATCAACACGATGAAACAGGAAACCGTGGTCGAGCAACTGCTTCCGCTGTCAGCCAATTCGCTGAAAGCCGATGCAGGCGCCACCAGCTGGGACTACATCTACGAACCGGAAGCACAGGTCGTCATCGACGAGCTGCTGGTGCGTTACGTGGAAGCGCTGGTTTACCAGGCAGTGGCAGAAAACCTGGCGTCCGAGCAATCGGCACGCATGGTTGCAATGAAGGCCGCGAGCGATAACGCCGGCAGTGTCATCAGCGACCTCAAGCTGGTCTACAACAAGACCCGCCAGGCGGCGATTACCAAAGAACTCTCCGAGATCGTGTCGGGCGCAGCAGCAGTCTAACAGCGCCGCCCGTGGGGATGGCGTCAAGCGGGCCTGGCTCGCACGCTGTCCCCAACCGATCAAAGCAAAAAAGAATTTAACTAAATATCTGAAGGAACGAACATGGCTGATGGCAAAATCGTTCAGTGTATCGGCGCAGTGGTTGACGTGGAATTCCCACGTAATGCCATGCCGAAAGTGTACGACGCACTGAAAATGGAAGGCTCGGATCTGACCCTGGAAGTCCAGCAACAGCTGGGCGACGGCGTGGTCCGTACCATTGCTCTGGGCAGCTCGGACGGCATGCGCCGTGGCATGATCATCCAGAACACCGGCAAGCCAATCATGGTCCCGGTCGGCACCCCGACCCTGGGCCGCATCATGGACGTGCTGGGCAACCCGATCGACGAATGCGGTCCGGTCAGCCACGAGCGCATGGCGTCGATCCACCGTGACGCGCCAGCCTACGACGAACTGTCGCCATCGACCGACCTGCTGGAAACCGGCATCAAGGTCATCGATCTGGTCTGCCCGTTCGCCAAAGGCGGTAAAGTCGGCCTGTTCGGCGGCGCCGGCGTCGGCAAGACCGTCAACATGATGGAACTGATCAACAACATCGCCAAGGCACACTCGGGTCTGTCCGTGTTCGCCGGCGTGGGTGAGCGTACCCGTGAAGGTAACGACTTCTACCACGAGATGGCCGATGCAAAAGTCGTCGACCTGGAAAACCCTGCCAACTCGAAAGTGGCAATGGTCTACGGTCAGATGAACGAACCACCAGGCAACCGTCTGCGCGTCGCGCTGACCGGTCTGACCATGGCGGAAGCGTTCCGTGATGAAGGCAAGGACGTTCTGTTCTTCGTCGACAACATCTACCGTTACACCCTGGCCGGTACCGAAGTTTCGGCACTGCTGGGCCGTATGCCATCGGCAGTGGGCTACCAGCCTACGCTGGCCGAAGAGATGGGCCGTCTGCAAGAGCGCATCACCTCGACCAAGACCGGTTCGATCACGTCGATCCAGGCCGTCTACGTCCCTGCGGATGACTTGACCGACCCATCGCCAGCAACCACCTTTGCTCACCTGGATTCGACCGTCGTTCTGTCGCGTGACATCGCCTCGCTGGGTATCTACCCTGCAGTCGACCCACTCGATTCGACCTCGCGCCAGCTGGACCCGCTCGTCGTCGGTGAAGAGCACTACGCCACCGCGCGCGCTGTGCAGAACACCCTGCAGCGCTACAAGGAACTGCGTGACATCATCGCGATTCTGGGCATGGACGAGCTGGCACCGGAAGACAAACTGGTCGTGGCACGCGCTCGCAAGATGCAGCGTTTCCTGTCGCAGCCATTCCACGTCGCTGAAGTGTTCACCGGCGCGCCAGGCAAGTACGTTTCGCTGAAAGACACGATCAAGGGCTTCAAGATGATCGCATCGGGCGAACTGGATCACCTGCCGGAGCAAGCGTTCTACATGGTCGGCACGATCGAGGAAGCTATCGAGAAAGCCAAGAAACTGGCTGCTGGTTAAGTCGCTTTCTTCCACTGAAAGACACACATGGCAAACACATTTCAAGTCGACGTCGTCTCGGCCGAAGAGCAGATCTTCTCCGGCCAGGCCGAATTCGTCGCGTTGCCGGGTGAAGCGGGTGAGCTGGGTATCTACCCGAAGCACACCCCGTTGATCACGCGCATCCGCCCGGGCGCCGTGCGCATCCAGGTTGCCGGTGGTGGTGAAGAGTTCGTCTTCGTCGCCGGCGGTATCCTCGAAGTGCAGCCGAACGGCGTGACCGTGCTGGCCGACACCGCAATCCGCGGCGCCGACCTGGACGAAGCGAAGGCAACGTCCGCGAAGAAGCAGGCTGAAGACCTGATGCTGAATCAGGAGTCGAAGATCGACTACGCAAAAGCCCAGGCCGAAATGGCCGCGGCAATTGCGCAGTTGGCGGCGATCCAGCGTCTGCGTTCGAAAGGCCGTTGAGCTTAGTACAAGCTCGGCAACAAGAGAGGCAGCCTGCGGGCTGCCTTTTTTTCGTCTGTGTACTGGGTCACGGCCCACCCATTCGCTGTTGTGACTGGCGTAGGGTGGACGGCTCTGCCGTCCACGCTTTCAAACCACCCCTGCTCCGTGGTACATCAATGCCGGTTGAACGCGTGGGCGGGAAACCCGCCCACCCTACGGCTGCCGGCCACAGTGCCAAGGTAGATAAGCCAAACCTGCTAAGCTGATCGCCATCCCAACGACCTGCCTGCCACCATGCGCACCATTGCCCAGATCCTCGAAGAAAGCACCACCATCGCCATCGTCGGCCTGTCGACCAAGCCGGACCGGGCCAGCCACGAAGTGGGTGCCTACCTGCAGCAGCACGGCTACCGCATCCTGCCAGTGAACCCCCAGTACACCGGCGAGACGATCCTCGGCGAGCCCGTGTTCGCCACGCTGCAAGACGCTGCCGCCTCGCTCGCAGACACCGGCCAGCGCATCGACATCGTCGATTGCTTCCGCAAGTCGGAAGACATCGGCCCGATCGCGCGCGATGCGATCACTGTGGGGGCAGGGTGCCTGTGGATGCAGCTCGAGATCGAGAACCAGGTTGCCGCCGATCTGGCGCGCGCCGCCGGCCTGGATGTGGTGATGAACCACTGCATCAAGATCGAGCACCGCAGCCTTCACGCAAGTGCCTGAAAAGCGGCGCGTGGCGTCGCTGCCCGCGCTACAATCGCTGCTACTTCCACCTCGTCAATACCACGCCATGATCAAGACCATTGCCCTGCTGCTCGCCGCCACCGCTGCCGCCAGCGTCATCCCGCCCGCAAGCGCGCAGGCAGCGCCTGCTGCACCAGCGCCGGCATTGAGCAAAACGCCGGCTGCCTGCCCGGCAGTGCTCAAGCACAGCTTCAAGCGCCTGCAGGATGAAGCGCCGCAAGACCTCTGCCAGTACAGCGGCAAGGTGGTCCTGGTGGTCAACACGGCCAGCTACTGCGGCTTTACCAAGCAGTACGAAGGCCTGGAAAAGATCTACGCCAAGTATGGCAGCCGTGGCCTGGTGATCCTGGGCTTCCCATCGAACGACTTTGGCCAGCAGGAACCAGGCAACGCGAAAGAAATCGCGGACCTCTGCTACAACACCTACGGCGTGAAGTTCCCGATGTTCGCCAAGACGTCGGTCAAGGGACCCGACGCCAACCCGCTGCACGCGCAGCTGATCAAGGCGACCGGCAAGGAACCGAAGTGGAACTTCACCAAGTACCTGATCGGGCGTGACGGCAAGGTGCTCGAATACTTCCCGAGCAAGGTCACGCCGGAAGACCCGCAATTGGTCGGTATGATCGAAAAAGCGCTGTAACCTTACTGACAGCATGGTCATTTTGATGTGGATCAACGTTTTTTTGGGTCCACATCAATAAGCTTACCTTCGTCGACAGTGACATGACAACGAAAGGTAAGAACAATGAAAACGATGTTGAAATCCGTAGTAGTGGCCCTGATTGCCGTGGCGTCCGCGCAGGTGTTGGCACAGGAATCGCCATGGCTGGTGCGTGCACGCGCCATCCAGATGGAGCCAGATAACAAATCGAGCCCGGTTGGCGGTGTGGGCGCGGCAGACACGATCAAGGTCAGCAACAAGACCATCCCCGAGCTGGACATCAGCTACTTCTTCACGCCAAACTTCGCGGCGGAACTGATCCTGACCTATCCGCAGAAGCACAATGTGACGCTGGCCGGCACGA
Organism: Telluria sp. LT2P80; assembly: GCF_059685955.1. Classification (NCBI taxonomy): domain Bacteria; kingdom Pseudomonadati; phylum Pseudomonadota; class Betaproteobacteria; order Burkholderiales; family Oxalobacteraceae; genus Telluria; species Telluria sp. LT2P80. The sequence continues at coordinate 296,521 of NZ_JCASIO010000004.1, forward strand.
AGATCGGCAGCTTCAAGCACCTGCCGCCCACCTTGAGCGCGCAATACCACTTTGCACCGGGCGCCACCTTCAATCCGTACCTGGGCGTGGGCGTGAACTACACGCGTATCTCGAGCGTCAAGCTGCTCAATGGCGCGGCTGACCTGGAGAACGACAGCGTCGGGCTGGCGCTGCAGGCTGGCGTTGATTTCCGCCTGGACGAGCACTGGTCGCTCAACGCCGACATCAAGCGCGTCAATATCCGCAGCGACGTCATCGTCGGTGGCGCCAACATCAGCCATCTAAAAGTCGATCCGATGCTGTTTGCCCTGGGTGTCGGTTACCGCTTCTGAAGAAGCACGGCGCGCAGCGGCCCACGCAGCGCGTTGCAGACGACGATGTCGTCGGCCGCTTCGAGCATCGCGCGCGTGATCACGCCTTCGCGCGCATGCCATGCGGGCGCTGCCAGCAGCACGCCCCGCATGACGCCCGGCAGCACGCCACAGGCCAACGGCGGCGTGATCCACGCGTCACCCATGCGCACGAACACATTGCTGCGCCCACCTTCCGTCAATTCACCGCGCTCGTTGAAGAACAGCGCATCGAACGCGCCGCGCGCTTCGGCCGCCTGCCAGGCCGCGTCGTAGCGGTCGCGCCGGCTCGTCTTGTGACGCAGGAAGATGTCGCCACTGGCCGTCGGTTCGTCGGCCAGCAGCACCAGCACCGGCTCCTGCAGGGGCGCCAGCACGCCCGATGTGATGGTCAGCGCGCCGGCCGCATCGATGGCCAGGCGCATGCGGTACGTGCTGTCGGTCGGCAGCGCCAGGCAGGCGGCGTCCAGGGCGGCGTGCGCGGCGCCGGGGTCAAACGGGACACCGAAATAGCGGCACGATGCGTGCAAGCGCTCGAGGTGCCGTTCGACGTGGCCGCAGCCATGCTCGCGTGATGCGCGCAGCGTTTCGAAGATCGTGACATCGTTGGCCAGCCCGGTCAGGAAGCCTGCTTTCAACTGGCACTCCGCGAATTCGTCATGCGCTTCGCTGTCGTGGACGATGCCGGCGCCCACACCCAGTTCGCCGCGCCTTATGTCGTTCTCTGGCGCCGCTAGTGCCAAAGTACGGATCGGCACCGACAGACAAAAGTCGCCGAACGGGCGGCCCTGTGGCGCCGGATCGAACCAGCCGATCGCGCCGGTGTAGACGCCGCGTGCATCGGGCTCGAGATCGTGGATGATTTCCATCGCGCGGCGCTTGGGCGCGCCCGTGATCGAGCCGCACGGGTACAGCGCGTCAAAGATATCCACCAGCGCCGCATCGGGCTTCAGTCGCGCCTGCACCGTGGACGTCATTTGCAGCACGGCGCCGTAGCGCTGCACGTCAAACAGCACGGGGGTCTGCACGCTGCCCGTGACGGCCACGCGGCCCAGGTCATTGCGCAGCAGGTCGACGATCATCAGGTTCTCGGCGCGGTTCTTGGTGTCCTGCGCCAGGTCGCGCGCACGCGCAGCATCGATGGTGGCGTCACCGCTGGCGCGCGCCGTGCCCTTCATCGGTCGCGCCTGCAGCACGCCGGCCTCGTGGCGTACGAACAGCTCGGGCGAGAACGACAGCAGCGCGCGGCCATCCGGCAGTGCCACCAGCGCGCCATACGGCACCGGCTGGCGCGCGCGCAGGCGCGCATACAGGGCGACGAGCGGGCCGAAGGCGTCGAAGCGCAAGCGATACGTGTAGTTGACCTGGTAGGTGTCGCCCGCTTCAATGAGGGCGCGGATGCGGCCGATGGCCTCGACGAACTGCGCCTCGTCGACATTGGCCGTGATGGCGGCCACGCCGGCAATCTGGTCCGGGCCTGCGCTGCGCGTGGCGAGCCACGATGCGACCTGCTCGCCCGTCAGATGGTCGCACCGCGAAAACAGCAGCACCTGCGCCAGCGGTCCATCCACGGCGCGCGCCGGCAGGTTCTGCAGGTGCGCGCCAAGTTCGTAGGTCAGCAGCGGCACCGCATACAAACCCTGCTGCAGCGCAGTTTGCAGGGCCGCCAGCAGCGGCGCCCAGCCGCTGGCATCATCACAGGTCAGCGTGCCGGCATGGCCGCTGTAGAGCCGCGAACGGGCTTCGTGCGTGGCGCGCGCATCGTCGAGCAGTGCAAAGACTTCACCAGTATCCATCCCCGGATTTTACGCTGCCAGCAGCAACGACAGGTGCAGCGGCGTGCCGTCCACGGGACTGACCTTGAAGCCGCTCTTGGCAAAGCGGTGCCAGCGGCCGGTGACGTAGTTCATCAACAGGCTCGCGCGGCCGGCGACATCGGGTTCCTGGCCATGGCCCTGCGTGACGGCCACGCGCAACGCCCCCTTGAACGCCAGCTCGACCTTGTCGTAAAACGCGTTCATGCGGTGCTGCAGGCGCTCGTCTTCGTTCACCAGCGCGTCGCCGATCAGCACACGCGTCATGCCCGGATTGTTCGCTGCAAAGCCGAGCAGCATCTGCACGATCGCGCGCGTCTGATCCAGGCCGCCTTCTTCGTTTTCAGTAATCTGGTTGATGACGCCGAATACCGAGGTCTCGATGAACTCGATCAACCCCTCGTACATTTGCGCCTTGCTGGCAAAGTGGCGGTACAGCGCCGCTTCAGAGACGCCCAGGCGCGCGGCCAGGGCGGCGGTGGTGATTTTCTCGCCCTTGGGCTGCTCGAGCATCGCGGCCAGGGCCTGAAGGATTTGCAGCTTGCGCTGGCCGGGCTTCGTGCTTGCCATGGGATCCCTAGGAGTGTTGATCGATTAACGCAGCCTCGACAGCCGCGCAGGAAGTTGCCGCACGGATTTTACTTTGACATTGACGTAACCGGGGCATTTCAATGTCCTCGGCAGGGGGGCGGTGCCAATCGGATCGGCCATGCGCAGGTATTGCGTGACCCAGACGGTACGCAGGCCCAGCTGGCGCGCGGTGCGCAGATTGGCCAGCGTGTCTTCGACCAGGATGCAGCGCTGCGCGGCCACGCCATGCTTGCGCAAGAGGCGGCGCAGCATCAGCTTGGACGGCTTGGGCCGCAACTGGCGGTGCACGTGCATGTGCTCGATCGCCACATGGTGCGAGAAATGGTTGTGCAGCTTCAGGCGGCGCACGATCTCGGTCGAGTACGAGTTGGGCGCATTGGTCAGCAGGATCTTGCGGCCCGGCAGGCGGCGCAACAGGCGCCCCAGGCCGCGCTCGAAGCGCAGCAGGTCGGCCAGCGGCCCGATATCGTGCGTCTCGCGCAGGAAGTCGGTCGGGCACACCTGATGATGGCGCATCATGCCGAGCAGGGTCGCGCCGTAGCGCTTCCAGTACCCGACGCGCGCGGCATTGATCATCGCTTGCGTGGCAGTTTCGCCATTCTGGCTGAGCACGCGCGCGATATAGGTGTTCATGTTGGCGCTGATCGCCGGAAAAATCGCATGCGATGCGTCGTGCAGGGTGTTGTCGAGGTCAAATAACCAGACAGGTGCGCGGGGTAGGGGAGTGGCCACGGTGCGAGGCGTTGGTAAAGCAGAGGGGAGGTGAAGCGATGGTGCCCTTTACGTGGATTGAACACGTGGCCTCTCCCTTACCAAGGGAGTGCTCTACCACTGAGCTAAAAGGGCGGTACTGGTTTTTCTGTGGCGATTGTTTCCGCCACAAAAAATTTAATGAGACCGGATCATAGTGCCAAAAGCCTGTTCGGTCAAGACTTCGAGCAGCAATGAGTGTTCGATGCGGCCGTCGATGATGTGCACGGTGTTCACACCCGATTTGGCAGCGTCGAGGGCCGATGAAATCTTGGGCAGCATGCCGCCCGAGATCGTCCCGTCGGCGAACATCTCGTCGATCTCGCGCGCCGACAGGTCGGTGACGAGGTTGCCCGATTTATCTTGCACGCCGGCGATGTTGGTCATCATGATCAGCTTTTCGGCCTTCAGGATTTCGGCGATCTTGCCGGCAACGACGTCGGCATTGATGTTGTAGGCCTGGCCGTCCTGGCCGAAGCCGATCGGCGAAATGATCGGGATGAACGCGTCGTCCTGCAGCGCCTTGACGACGGCCGGGTTGATGGCGTCGATCTCGCCAACAAAGCCGATGTCGAGGAACTCGCCTGGTTTTTCCTTGTCAGGCATCGCCATGCGGCGCGCGCGGATCAGGCCGCCGTCCTTGCCGGTCAGGCCCACGGCCTGGCCACCGTAGTGGTTGATCAGCATGACGATGTCTTGCTGGACTTCGCCGCCCAGCACCCACTCCACCACTTCCATGGTTTCTTCGTCAGTGATGCGCATGCCCTGCACGAACGTGCCTTGCTTGCCGATTTTTTTCAGCGCATTGTCGATCTGCGGGCCGCCGCCGTGCACCACGACCGGGTTCATGCCCACCAGCTTGAGCAGGATGACGTCGCGCGCGAAGCCGTGCTTCAGGCGCTCGTCGGTCATGGCGTTGCCACCGTACTTGATGACGATGGTCTTGCCGTGGAAATTACGGATGTACGGAAGCGCTTCGGCCAGGATCTGCGCCTTGATCGCCGGGGAGACCCCGGCGAGGTCGTTAGGTTGGTCGTCGGTGGTCAGGCTGGTCACTTGAGCGTTCATGGAGAGTCCGAAATAATTGTCGCGAGATTTTACAGCCAAATGCCATAAAAACAGCGTAAACCTTGTGGGGAGTGGGCGGTGTTATGTTGTATTTTATAGCAGCACCCACCACTCTACTCCTGCCATGCCATTCCCGCCGTTCGCCATCCATCTTCAGGGCTGTTCAGACCATGAATAGTTGCACGCGCTGCGGCGCTTCATTCAGCTGCGCGATGGCCGATGGCGACAGCGCGCCGTGCTGGTGCACGGCATTGCCGCCGGCGGTGGCGGTGCCGCAGGAAGCGGCTGGCTGCTGGTGTCCGGCATGTCTGCGCGCCCACATTGCCGCGCAAAGCCAGCCCCCATCTGCCACGCCGCCCTGACGCCTCAGCGCTGGGTACGGAAAAAGCGCATCATCTCGCGGCTGGCGTCAGGCCCCTTGCCGTCGGTGTAGCTGCCGTTTGCCTGCCCGCCCGACCACGCATGGCCCGCGCCATGCACCAGCCAGTGCTCGGCCTGCACGGTGCCATCGGTGGCCGGATACAGCGTGCGCGTATAGGCATGGCCGTCCGGCACGTTGCCCGGTTCGGTCGTGCCCGGCTGTGGCAAATGGCGTGCGCCTTGCGCCACCACTTCTTCGCCATTGGCCGGGTGCACTGTCGTATCGCGGTCGCCATGGAACACGATGACCGGCAGTGGCTGGTTCTCGAGCTGACTGCGCCGGAAGTCGCCCTTCATCGCCGCCAGGGCCGACGACAAATCGTTGGCCGATGCAAATGGCAAGCCCGAATGCACGCCGACGGCGGCGTACAGGTCGGGATACAGCGTGCCCATGATGGTGGCCATCGCGCCGCCGGCGGACAGGCCGGCCACATACACCTGGCTCGCATCGACGCTGTAGGTGTCCATGATCGTCTGCGTCATGCCGGCGATCAGCGACGGCTCGCCTTCATCGCGGCGCTGATCGACGGCGTTGAACCAGTTCCAGCAGCGCGACGGGTTGGCGCTTTTACTTTGCGCCGGGTACAGCACCAGGCAGCCGACCTCTTCGGCCAGCACGTTCATCCCGGTGCCAGCGGCGAAGTCGTCCGGGTCCTGCGTGCAGCCGTGCAGCATCACCACCAGCGGCGCGGGGCCGTCCGTGTAGCTGGCTGGGACATAGAGCTTGTAGTCACGCGTGCCGGCGGCGTTGGTGTGACTGCCGGCGATGAAGGTGCCGGTCAGCGGCGCGCTGGCCGTTGCTGCGGGCGCGGCAGCAGGCGTGGCGGCGGGCGCAGGGGCCGGCGCGGATTCCGGCGCAGATTCCGTCGGCGTCACCGTCATCGTGAAGTCACGCATCTGTTGTCGGGCGACCCGGTGCAACGCGTTGACGTTGCTCATCGCTTGCCGTACTGCTGCGCCAGGGGTCACCGGACCCGAGCGCCAGAGCGTTCGGGTAGCGCTGCGCATTTGCGCCAGCATGAGTCGGTTGAGTTTCATGGCATTCCTTTTTTGTGCAGTGCACCAATTTCAGGCCATGAGCTTACACGAACCTTGCCAGCGTTGCCGAACGGCCCTTATATATGCTGATGCGTTAGATACGGAACATTGATCTATGTGATCACATCAAGCGCCAACGCATGCTCAACCGCAGGTTTCCACGTATTCCACGGCCGGTTTAAGGCCCGCGCGCATGCGCTGCAGCTTGCCTTTGCTCGCTTCGAAGATCAGCGCCTTGTCCTTGCCCTGCGCGAGCGTCAGGTACTGACCGTTCTCGTCGTATTTGTGTGGCCCGACCTGCAACGCCGGGCGATGGCGCTGTGCCTCCTTCACCGACATGCGCGCCGTAATCCCGGCGCTGTTGCGCACGATCCGGCTGGCATCCGCGCGCGTGATCACGCCGTTTTCAACCATGAAGCGGACATCGGGATACCGTTTGAAGGCCACCATCGAGCAGGCCGGGTCGGCCGGGCGGGGCAAGGCGCGTTGGCCCAACTGGCGCTCGACGGCGCCCAGCTGCTGGCCAAACCCGATCTTGCCGTAACCATCGGGAGAGAGCATTTGGCCAGAGGCGGCCGTGGACAGGCCGAACAGGCCAGCCAGGAGAACATCGTGCAATTTCATGGGCACCTCGTGCAAAGTGGCGTTGCCCCAGTATAGTAAAAGACGGGCAACACGCGGCGCTGGACTGCCAGCCGCGCGATAATGCCACTTTATTTTCCACCACTGCGAACGATGGCTCCCGAACTGCAAACCCCCGTACCGTCGCCCTGTATCAATATCTGCCAGATGGTCCCCGAGACGGGCCTGTGCCAGGGTTGCCTGCGCACCATCGATGAAATCGTCGCCTGGGGCACGGCCACGGACGAGACCAAACGCGCGATCTGGGCCGAGATCCGGCGCCGCGAGGGCGAGATCGACTGGCAGTAACGATCGTTTAGAGGCAGGAATCTAGCACGGTCGTACTTTTTTCAGGGCTATAATCAGGCCCATCCTCCATCCACCACCGAGAGCTTCCATGACGATGCCCGCCGCGCTGCAAGACCTGTCCCTTCCTGTCATCGCTTCGCCGATGTTCATTGCCAGCGGACCCGCGCTGGTGGCAGCCCAGTGCAAGGCCGGCATCGTGGGCTCGTTCCCGGCACTCAATGCCCGGCCGGCCGAGATGCTCGATGTCTGGCTGACCGACCTGCAGCGTGAACTGGCCGACTACGCCGCGGCCAATCCGGGCAAGAAGGTCGGCCCGATCGCCGTCAACCAGATCGTCCACCAGTCGAATGACCGCCTGGCGCATGACGTCGAAGTCTGCGTCAAGCACCAGATACCGATCATCATTTCGTCGCTGCGCGCACCGCCGCGCGAGATGATGGACGCCGTGCATTCGTACGGCGGCATCGTGCTGCACGATATCGTCTCGATCCGCCACGCCGAAAAAGCGCTGGAAGCCGGCGTCGATGGCTTGATCCTGGTGGCCGCTGGCGCTGGCGGCCATGCAGGCGCCTTGTCACCATTCGCGCTGGTGGGCGAAATCCGCAAGATGTTCAAGGGACCGATCGCGCTGTCCGGCTCGATTGCCACGGGCGACGCGATCCTGGCCGCGCAGGCAATGGGCGCCGACTTTGCCTACATCGGTTCGCGCTGGCTGGCGACGAAAGAATCGAACGTCAGCGACGACTACCGCGATGCGATCGTCGAATCGACGGCGGCCGATGTCGTCTACACGAACCTGTTTACGGGCGTGCACGGCAACTACCTGAAAAAATCGATCGTCGCAGCCGGGCTGGACCCGGACAACCTGCCCGAATCGGACAAGAGCAAGATGAGCTTTGGTTCGGGCAGCGCCAAGGCCTGGCGCGACATCTGGGGCGCAGGGCAGGGCGTGGGCCTGATGGACGACGTGCCGACGGTGGCCGACATGGTCGCGCGCCTGAGCGCCGAATACATGGCGGCGCGCGCCCGCCTGGCGCTTTAAAAAACGCTCAGGCTGCCGGCGCGTCGGGCTGCTTCAAATCCTCGGGCCGGATCGTCCACAGGCCCGGCAGGTTGCGCCAGTAGCCATACACGTCCATTCCGAAGCCGACGACGAACTTGTTCGGCAGGCTCAAACCGACCAGGTCGGCCATGATCGGCTTGGCGCGGCCCAGGTCCTTGTCGGCAAACACCACGACCATCACTTCGGCCGCGCCCATGTCCAGCAGGCGCTGTTTGACGTGGGCCAGGGTCTCGCCTTCGTCGAGGATGTCGTCGACCAGCAGGATCGTGCGACCCGCCACGTTCTGGCGCGGGATCACTTTCCACACCAGTTCGCCGCCACGGTCATCGTCGCCGTAGCGGCTGACGTGGATGTAGTCGAAGTCGAGCGGGAAGGCCAGTTGCGGCAGCAGCGTGCCGGTGAACACGACCGCGCCGCCCATCACGCCCAGCACGAGCGGGAACTCGGTGGCGCCCGGCGCGGCAAAGCGCGCATTGAGCTGGTCGGCGACGCTGGTGACAGCGGCCTGGACTTCAGTCGGCGTGACGATCTGCGTGGCGTTCGCCAACAGCGCGCGGGCGCGCTCATGATGAAAATCGAGCATGGGTCTCTATGTCTGGTGGATGCCGCGCCATTATGCGTGATCCCCGGGCTGGAGGGTGTTCCGGTTGGGGCGCCCCGCGTATGTCGGCGGCGCCAAATGGGGCGTATCATACGCAGCTTGGAAAACAAATCGACGCCTCTGCCCATGTCCGACGCCACCGAACAAGCCCGCACTTCCACTGACTCTTCCGCCGACTCGCATGCCCTCCGCGCCGACCGCCTCGCGCAACTGCGCGCCGCCATGGCGCGCCACGGTATCGACGCCGTCATCGTGCCGTCGAGCGACCCGCACCTGTCGGAATACCTGCCCGGTCACTGGAAGGGCCGCGAATGGCTGTCCGGCTTCACGGGCTCGGTCGGCACCTTCATCGCCACCGCGAAATTTGCCGGCGTCTGGACCGATGGCCGCTACTTCACGCAGGCTGAAACCGAACTCGCTGGCACCGACATCGCGCTGATGAAGATCCCGGGCGCGGCCAGCCAGCTGCACGTCGATTGGCTCGCCGCCAACCTTGCCGCTGGCCAGACTGCCGCCGTCGATGCGCGCGTGCTGGGCCTGGCCGGTGCACGCCTGCTGGCTGACGCGCTGCAGGCCAAAGGCGTCGTGCTGCGCACCGATCTCGACCTGCTGGACGATGTCTGGCGTGAGCGCCCGGCGCTGCCGGCCGACGCCGTATTCGAACACCTGCCGCCGTTTGCCACTGCCACCCGCGCCGACAAGCTGCAGGCCACGCGCGCCGCGATGGAAGGGCATGGCGCCGGTTTCCATTTTGTCTCGACGCTCGACGACATCGCCTACCTGTTCAACCTGCGCGGCGCCGACGTCAGCTTCAATCCCGTATTTCTGGCCCATGCGCTGATCGGCCGTGGCGACGCCACGCTGTTCGTTGGCGACGGCAAGGTGCCGGCTGACGTACGTGCGCGTCTGGAAGCCGACGACGTACACCTGGCGCCGTACGAGAACGCCGTGCATGCGCTCGAAGCGCTGCCCGAAGGCGCAACGCTGCTGCTCGATCCGCGCCGCGTCACGGCCGGCATGCGCGCGGGCGTGGCCAGCGGCGTGAACGTGGTCGAGGCGATCAACCCGACCACGTTCGCCAAGTCGCGCAAGCTCGATAGCGAAGCCGTCAATGTGCGCGCCGCGATGGAGCAGGATGGCGCTGCGCTGTGCGAATTCTTCGCCGCGCTCGAGCCGCTGCTGGCGGACGCAGACCGCAGTGCAATCAACGAAGTCGACATCGACACGCGCATCACCGCAGCCCGCGCGCGCCGCCCGAATTTTGTCAGCGCGAGTTTCTCGACCATCGCGGGCTTCAACAGCAATGGCGCGATCATGCATTACCGCGCTGAAGCCGCCACCTGCGCCACCATCGAAGGCGACGGCCTGCTGCTGATCGACTCGGGCGGCCAGTACCTGGGCGGCACCACCGACATCACGCGCGTGATCCCGGTCGGCACGCCGAGCGCCGATCAACGGCGCGACTACACGCTGGTGCTGAAAGGCCTGATCGCGCTGTCGAGCGCCCACTTCCCGCGCGGCACCCGCGCGCCAATGCTCGACGCGATTGCACGCGCTCCGATCTGGGCCGCCGGCATCGACTACGGTCACGGCACCGGCCATGGCGTCGGCTACTTCCTGAATGTGCACGAAGGCCCGCAGACGATCTCGCCGGCCGTGCCGCCAGACCCGCATACCGCGATGGAGCCGGGCATGATCACGTCGATCGAGCCGGGCATCTATCGCCCGGGGCGCTGGGGCATCCGCATCGAAAACCTGGTACTCAATGTCGCCGCGAACAAGACCGAATTCGGCGAATACCTGGCCTTCGAGACGCTCACCTTGTGCCCGATCGACACCCGCTGCCTCGATCGTTCGCTGCTGCGCCCCGATGAAATCGTCTGGCTCAACGACTACCACGCCACCGTGCGTGCGCGCCTGACGCCCCACGTTGAAGGCGCCGCGTTCGAGTGGCTCATGCTGCGCACGGAGGCAATCTGACATGGCAAGTTCCCGTTCCACGCGCGCCAGCAGCGCGGTCGACCGTCTCAAGCAGCGCACCGGTAATCCGCTGTATTCGATGGCGCGCACCGGCGATGGCCACTTCTACCTGTCCGAAGCGCCCGGCAGCCCGCCGCTGTGCGCACCGATGGAGCTCGACGATTTCGTCACCTTCGTCAAGGGCCTGGGGCCGCAAGAGCAGCCGCGCATGAGCAAGAACGACATCGCGTTCGAAAAGCAGCTGGTGCGCAAGAAGCCGCCCGCCTGAGCGCGGCATACCGGCCTGCTTCACCTCACAATATCAACGGAATTCATCCATGGACGCACAAGAAGTTCTCGATTTCTGGTTCCTGCCAGCTTCCCATCTTGATCATGGCAAGGCGCGCGCCGAGTGGTACCGCAAGGACCCCGCGTTCGACGCCATCATCCGCGAACGCTTCGGCACGACGATCACGCACGCGATTGCGGGCGGCCTGCGCGAGTGGGACGAGCAGGGCGCGCGCGGCGTACTGGCGCGCATCCTGGTGCTCGACCAGTTCACGCGCAACGTCCATCGCGGCGCGCCGGAATCGTTCGCCGGCGATGTGCTGGCATTGAGCGCGGCGCGCCAGATGGTCGACGCCGGTGAGCACATGGCGCTTGCACCCATCGAGCGCCAGTTCGTCTACATGCCGTTTGAGCATGCCGAGGACGCCGGCATGCAGCAGCTCGCGGTCGACCAGTTCACCGCGCTGGCCGCCGACCACGAGGGCTTCGACGAAGCGCTTGACTATGCGCACCGCCACCGCGGTGTGATCGCACGCTTCGGCCGCTTCCCGCACCGTAATCCGATCCTCGGCCGCGCCTCGACACCCGAAGAACTCGACTACCTGAGCCAGCCTGGCGCCGGCTTCTGACGTGCTATCGACGCTGACCCCGACGCTCAACCTGGTCGGCGCCGGCCACGTCGGCCGCGTGCTGGGGCGCCTGTTCGCCACCAGCGGCGCGTTCACGCTGCAGGATGTGTTGACCCGTTCGTGCGCAAGCGCGCAGGCGGCGGTGGCGTTCATGGGCGCCGGCCATGCCTGCGCCGATGGCGCGCAGCTGCGCCCGGCGCACGCCTGGCTGCTGGCGGTGAGCGACGATCAGATCGAGCCGGTCGCCGCGCAACTGGCGCAGACGCACGACCTGACTGGCGCCGTGGTGTTTCACTGCAGCGGCGCGAAAGCATCGACTGCGCTGCAGGCGGTGCGTGCAGGTGGTGCGCTGGTGGCCAGCGTGCATCCGATCCGCAGCTTCGCCGACCCGGAGCAGGTGGCGCGTGAATTCGCCGGCACCTTCTGCGGCGTCGAGGGTGATGCGGCGGCGCTGGCGCTGCTTGACCCCGCATTCGAGACCATCGGCGCGCGCCTCGTGCCGATCGATGGCGCGGCCAAGACGGTTTATCACGCGGCCGCCGTGTTCGCGTCGAACTACCTGACCACGGTGCTCGACGCAGCGCTGCGCGCCTATCAGGCCGCCGGGATTCCCGAAGCGGTGGCGCGCGAACTGGCGCAACCGCTGGCCACCGAGACGCTGGCCAATGTGTTTCGCCTTGGTCCGGCCGCAGCGCTCAGCGGCCCCATCGCGCGGGGCGACCTGGCCACCGTCGCGCGGCAAGAGCAGGCATTGCTGGACTGGGATGCCGCGACAGGCCGCCTGTATGGCGCGCTGGTGCCGCCTACGACCGACCTGGCGCGGCGCAAGCACGGTGGCAACTGAGCCACGACGACCTTCTTTCACGCCAATCACAAGGGAACACGATGTTCTTCACTGCCTGGGCCACGCTGGCCGTTCTTGGTGTCTATTTCTGGACCTGGGGCAATGCTGCACGCGCCCGCATCCAGTTCAAGGTACCGGCCCCATCAATGGACGGCCCTGAAGGCTTTTTGCGCGCTCATCGCGTCCAGATGAATACGCTGGAAATGCTGCCACTGGTGCTCGTGCCCCTGTGGCTGTGCGCCATGTTCCTGGGTGACGTGTGGGCGGCTGCCGGGGGCGTGTTGTGGTGCGTGGGCCGGATTCTGTATGCGCTGGGTTACTACCGCGATCCGGCCAAGCGTGAAATCGGCTTCATCGTGAGCATGCTCGCCAGCGCCGCGTTGATTGGCGCCACAGTTTTCAGTCTGGTCATGCGGTAAACCGGATAAAGCGAAAACTTCGGTCGACAAAGTTCCTGTATGGAAATATGCTGGCAGACTGATTAACTGAAAAGCGATCTGCGAACTATCTCGTGGGTCACTAGCGCGCCAGGAGCACCGTGATGCTGTTTTTGAAAAGTACGACCGCCACCAAGGCGCCTGGGATTTACGAAGTGGATGTCGCGGCCAAGCCCCCGGGCAAGACCTTCGGCGTGTTCCTGGCCACCGATCCGGACAATCCGCCACACACCGTGCTTGCCGGCCTGGCCGAGTTGGGTTTTCAGAGCGTTCATCAGCAAAACTATATCCACCGCGACAAGGGCAAGGTGATGGAGCTGCATTTCCAGAAAGATGGCACCGACCTGTTCAAGGGCTGGAAAACGGACGAGTGCAGCGCCAATCTGACGGCGCTCGACGCTTTGTTCGGTAATGTTGGCATCAAGATCGAGCCACGCGTCATGAGCCTGGCAGAAGCTTACGCATAAGCCATGCGAGAATGACGCCATGGTGGTCTTCACCATGCCTGGCGTGATGATTGTCGATGGATTTATTTGCACCGCAAGCGGGCCTGCTCCCGCTGCCGCTCGAAGATGGTGAACTGGGCTGGATGGCCCAGCTGCCACTACCCTGGTCCAATGCCGAAGTCTTCGCACGCCTGTTGGCCGAAACCGACTGGCGCGAAGAAACCGTCGTCGTCTACGGCAAGCAGCACCTGCAACCCCGGTTGAGTGCCTGGTATGGCGACAAAGCCTACGCCTATTCCGGCCTGCGCCTGCAGGCGACGCCGTTCACACCTTTGCTCACGGTCTTGCGCGACGCGATAGAAGCCGCGACCAGGCATACCTTCAACAGCGTCCTGCTGAACTACTACCGTAACGAGCGCGACAGCATGGGTATGCATAGCGACGATGAGCCCGAATTGGGGCCGCGACCTGCGATCGCATCACTCAGTTTTGGCGCGGAACGTACGTTTGTTTTGAAACACAAACACAACAAACAGACAGTTCGGATACCGTTGACCGATGGCAGTCTGCTGCTGATGGCGGGCGACACGCAACAATATTGGTTGCATGGGATCAATAAGATGACAAAATCATTACAAGCTAGAATCAATCTAACTTTCAGGAACATCGTCTAAGTACCAAGTAATATCGCTTAAAGGATGGCAAATATTACTTACTATTGGGTCATTTAGTTACACTTTCTTACAGTTCTTACGGAATCGCGACGGACTTGATCTTTCGACAGTGTTATCTTGACCCTATCGCGATTCATTGTGAATCACGAACTAGATGAACAAAAAGAGGAATTTAGAGATGAAAAAGCTGATCGTTGCCCTGCTCGCCACCACCGCCGCTGTGTCGGCTGTCCAGGCCCAAGAATTCACCCCGCGCGCCTACGTCGGCGCCGGTGCAGTCGCTACCGACTATGAGTCGCGCGTTCCAGGCGCAAGCCGCGCTGACATCGACACTATCAAGGCGTCGGCCAAGCTGTTCGGTGGCTACGAGTTCACCCCGAACTGGGCAGTGGAAGTCGGTCACACCGACTACCGCAGCGCTGACATCTACTACAGCCTGGGCGCAATCAACGCCAGTGGCCAAGTCGATGGCCGTTCGACCTACGTCGCAGCAAAGTTCAGCTCGCCGCTGACCGAAAAGCTGGTTGGTTACGCCAAGCTGGGCGTGTCGCATGACGTGAACGAACTGTCGGCAATCAACTCGTCGCTGAGCCGTCGCGACAGCGACAACAACGCCTACGGCGCCCTGGGTGTTCAGTACAACATCAACCAGGACGTGGCTGTGATCGCTGAATACGAGCGTTTCGGCGGCACCCGTGACTTCGGCGTGCGTCCAAACGCACTGACCATCGGCGCGAAATACTCGTTCTAACTTAGGATGTAGTAACTGCAATTAGAACTTAAATCCGCCCGGCAAGCGCTTTGACGGGTGCGGGTATTAAAGTCGAACCTCGATAAATGGCCTAGTTGAATCTCGACTGGGCCATTTTTCTGTTATAACAATTAAAGATATCACCTAACATGCCTTAGTTGGGCAACGGAATACTTGCCTACCCTTCGAGTTTAACTGACATCGCATGCATGACTTACTTGATTTCTTGCGAAAATTAATTGAAATTAGGCGTTCCAAATCAGGATTCGAGCAGAACCATGTCATCCACTTTGACGATTTGGCACTGATGTTTTTATAAGATCATGCTTGATTCCATAAGAAAAACTTTGGAGTCATTGAGATGCATATTGCTATGGATAAGAACCTACTTAGCGTGTCGCGCACTAGCGTAGCATCCAAGCAGTTCAACTTCTGCCGCGCCACCTGAGCCGTGACAGCATGTGCTGGTGAGGTCGTTGATATGCTGTCCACATTGGCAGCAGCGAATGCGCTACAGGTCATTTGCGTGGCTGTCGCGATTACGGCACCAGCGTTCGAATTCCAGACGATAACATTCAGTTACGGGGCTCGTCGATGAGTACCCTTTACTAGTCAGACAAGCCGCTGGGCGCAGGTAATCGAGCATCTGACGTCGCTCAGACTGATTTAATACGGAGAGTTGTACAAACGGCTTGGCAAACCTAAAGGCTTTCACTTTAGGACCTGTAGATGTCAAAAAGGTCCGATTCGGATTAGCTCAGCAGTTCAATTCTCATCTATAACTAACGTGGGCGATGATTTTTTGCGCCAACCAGTACTAGTCTTAGCTGCATTTGCTCACCGTGCGGATGACTTCTACGATCCGGTCGGCGGCATGGCCGT
Organism: Telluria sp. LT2P80; assembly: GCF_059685955.1. Lineage (NCBI taxonomy): Bacteria > Pseudomonadati > Pseudomonadota > Betaproteobacteria > Burkholderiales > Oxalobacteraceae > Telluria > Telluria sp. LT2P80. Next base: position 312,056 of record NZ_JCASIO010000004.1, read on the forward strand.
CACCATAGGGATTCGTGGCATTGGCCATCGCGTTGTAACGGGCCTTATCGTCTATCAAGTTGTTCACAGCGTCGACGATACGCCTCATATCTGTCCCCACTACCACCGCGGTGCCGGCTGTAATTGCTTCCGGGCGCTCGGTTGTATCGCGAGTGACGAGAATCGGCTTGCCCAGGCTCGGGCCTTCCTCCTGGATGCCGCCGCTATCGGTCAGGATCAGGTAAGAATGCTTCATTAGGAAGATGAACTCCGCATAATCGAGTGGCTCAATCAGGGCCACGTTCGGCAGATTGGACAAGATTTGAAGAACTGGTGCCCGCACGTTGGGATTCAGGTGCATTGGATACACGAAGTCGTGCCCCGGGCGCGTCAGTGCAAGCGCGCGCAATGCGTGGCAGATACTTTCAATACCACTGCCAAAATTCTCGCGTCGATGACCAGTGACCAAGATGAAGGGGCGATCCGTAACCGCGTAACCGGCTTTCTTCAGCTTGTCGGACAGTCGTGAACGCAGCACGGGGTTTCGATCAATGCGTTGATCGACATCCAGCAAGGCATCAATGACGGTATTACCAGTGACGGTGATCGTACTTGGAGCAATACCCTCGCTCAGCAGGTTGTCCCTTGCCTGGATCGTCGGCGCGAAATGGTAGCTGGCTAACCTGCCTGTCAACTGCCGGTTCAACTCTTCCGGGAAAGGAGAGTAGCGAAGATGGGTGCGCAGGCCCGCTTCCACATGGCCGACCGCAACCTGGCTGTAGAAGGCGGCCAGTGCTGCTGCGACCGATGTAGTGGTGTCACCATGCACGAGACAGATATCTGGCTTGACCTCTTTGAAAACATCGCGCATGCGCAGGATGATGTTCGACGTCAGATCGAACAGATCCTGTCCCGTACGCATCAGATCTAGATCGATCTCGGGCGTGATCTCGAACAGGCTCAAAACCTGGTCGAGCATTTGCCGGTGCTGGGCGGTCACACAATTGACTACCTCGATCTCATCAGGGTAACAGGCCAGCTTCTTTACCAATGGGGCCATCTTGATTGCTTCCGGCCGGGTGCCAAAAATGCTCAGGACACGAATCATTACGCGCTTTCTTTTGGTTTCAATGATTTCAGGAACACCATAATGGCGGAGCAGACCGCGAAGAATCGAGGATGGCGTCGATACGCCCATGCATGAAAATTCGTGTACAGAGCCGATGGAGTCTTGAGGCCATCTCGGCGCGCCTCAAATTTTAAAATTGCCTGTTTGAGTGCATTCTCTTCAGGCCGTTTCGAAACGTGCTTAAACAGCTCGACGATCTCGGCCTTCTGGCTAGCCCAGTCGAATCGCTCCAAAGCGACGTCGCGCGCGTGTTGCTTCATGCTCGCAATTTGTTCCGGGCGGTCGACGTACCATTGCATTTTCACAGTCAAATCGTCGACATCGCAAAATGCTTGTGGCCAGTAATAATTGTCCGAGCGTTGCTCGAACCGTTCGACCTTGACGAGGCTGCCATTTTCACCATCGGCAATAAACTCGTTCATCGGGCCGGTGTCAGTGACGATCACGGGCAATCCGCAAGCGCCCGCTTCCATGATGGTCAGGCCAATTCCCTCCAGCCGCGTTGGGTAGACATATACGTCGCCAAGATGGAATAGTCCAGGCGCCGAGACAGTTTTCTCATGACACACTAGGCGACCCGCAGCTTCCAGTTGGCTGATCTTTTCTGCAAGATGAGGGAAATGCTTTTTCAGTTCCCGCTGGGCGTGGATTACTAGCGAACATGGACCGTTTAAGCGCGAAAACGCTTCAATCACGGCGTCGCAGCCTTTGCGATGTGGACTGACGCCGCCGGAATGGAAGAAGCTGACCCGATCGGGATCGACAAGCTCGGTTGTATGAGGCTTGAACAACTCTATATCGGTACCCCAAGGAATATAATGGGCTGCTGGATGTTTCTCAAAAACGGATAAGTGACGTTTGGTATTACATATCAAAAAGTCAAAAATACCAAAAAAGGGTACAGTTTCTTTAGTGTAATAATCAATGTAAGAGCCGGTGATTGCGCCGGCGTCGTTTGCCGCCAGAACTGCTGGCCACCAATGCTGTTCATTAAAGAAGACGATGTCCAGTTCATTGTTTTTGATCCAGCGAACGAATTCGTCGAGGTTGATCGCCATCGTGATCTGGATACGGCAAGGACTGGCCCATGTAACGTTCGGCCCATCCCACTTCGGATCACCTATGGCATATTCTTCTCCACCGCGAGCATAGATGAAGACCTCACATTCGTCTTCTAACAGTGTTTTGTACTGACGCGACACATATGCAGCACCTCGCTCGAACCATGTGGTGACGATACCGACGCGTTTTTTTTGCTTCATGATAAGCCTGAAAATGGATTCCCGTGATTGCAGGGAGTGATATTAAAACAATATTTATATTTTAAAATAGATGGTAGCATGCAATAGGTGTGTAGGTACTACAATGTGAATTTTAGACAAAAATAATAGTCATCAGGGATAGGGATGTGCAACGTACATCTTGACCAAGATGGAGGGACGGACAGCTTACCGTTACCATGCAAGCAACAACTGTCCCATTGGGTACTTGACCCACGGTGGCAAGATTAGGTCCTGCGTTGGGGCTGCATACCCTGAATATAAAGCGGAGCAGTAATGAGCAGGGCCGGTCGTGCGCTTGCGCGCAATGGCCGTGGCGCATGGCGTCGTTGTGCAGGATGGTCGATTTGCATAGTCATTATCGTCAGCCATGCGGTAGTGCGGATAATGGCATTCACAGAGAATGCTTGCCGTTGCCTTGAGCCTGCCGTTTTCGTACAACACTTTGGAAAATACGATCTCTACGGCGCGCCAGCAGTTGGCGCAAAAGGTCCAGATTGCATAAGCGTGGTCGGGCCGCATGGCCAGGCATCGATGAGAAATGGGTAGCGAGAATGTGCCAGCCGCATAGCTTGACCTAATGCGGCGATGTTGTCGATCAGCAGAGTGCTGCCGCGATTAAGCGGGCACACCGTAAAAAAAGGTCCCGCCCGGGACGCTATTGCCGCAGTAAGCTGGAATGGTTACGCCAATTGCGGCCGCGGACGGCACCGGGATCGCCTGATGGTGGTGATCGTTGCGGACGAGATTGCATAGTATTGCAGGTGAACCGCGTTCCGTTTCCGCACATAGCAAGTCCGCTTGGCGGTGGACTTGCTATGACGAGCTGAATTATGCGATCAGGTCGTGAGCGGCTTGTAGCGAATCCGCTTCGGCTTGGCGCCTTCTTCACCCAGACGCTTCTTCTTGTCGGCTTCGTATTCCTGATAGTTACCGTCAAAGAAGGTCACCTGGGAATCACCCTCGAACGCCAGGATGTGGGTCGCGATGCGATCCAGGAACCAGCGATCGTGGGAAATGACCATCACGCTGCCGGCAAACTCTAGCAGCGCGTCTTCCAGCGCGCGCAGGGTTTCGACGTCCAGATCGTTTGACGGTTCATCGAGCAGCAGCACGTTGCCGCCTTGCAGCAGCGTCTTGGCCAGGTGCAGGCGACCACGCTCACCACCGGACAGGTTGCCAACGATCTTTTGCTGGTCCGAGCCCTTGAAGTTGAAGCGGCCCAGGTAGGCGCGCGACGGCATTTCAAAGCGGCCGACGCTGAGCATGTCGGCGCCGCCCGAGACGTCCTCGAACACGCTCTTGGCATTGGCCAGTTCGTCGCGGTGCTGGTCGACGATGGACACGCGCGCGGTCTGGCCGATCTTGACCTCGCCGCTGTCCGGCTGCTCTTTTCCTGTGATCATCTTGAACAGCGTCGACTTACCGGCGCCGTTCGGGCCGATGATGCCGACGATCGCGCCTGGCGGCACGGTGAACGACAGGTTGTCGATCAGGAGGCGGTCGCCAAAGGCTTTCGAGACGTTCTTGAATTCGATGACTTCATTGCCCAGGCGCTCGGCCACGGGAATGAAGATCTCCTGCGTCTCGTTGCGCTGCTGATATTCGTACTCGGACAGTTCGTTGAAGCGCGCGAGGCGGGCTTTCGACTTGGCCTGGCGTGCCTTTGGATTCTGGCGCGACCATTCGAGTTCTTTCGCCAGGGCTTTCTGACGCGCCGATTCGGTCGATTCTTCCTGCTTCAGGCGCGCCTGCTTCTGGTCCAGCCACGACGAGTAATTGCCCTTCCATGGAATGCCGCTGCCGCGGTCCAGTTCGAGGATCCATTCGGCGGCATTGTCGAGGAAGTAGCGATCGTGGGTGATGCCGACCACGGTGCCCGGGAAGCGCAGCAGGAATTGCTCGAGCCACTCGACCGATTCCGCATCCAGGTGGTTGGTCGGTTCATCGAGCAGCAGCATGTCGGGCTTGGAGAGCAACAGCTTGCACAGCGCCACGCGGCGCTTTTCACCGCCCGACAGCACGGCGATCTTGGCATCCCACGGCGGCAGGCGCAGCGCGTCGGCGGCCATTTCCAGCTGCAGGTTCAGGTTGCCGCCATCGGACGACGAGATGATCGCTTCCAGGCGTTCCTGCTCCTTGGCCAGCGCGTCGAAATCGGCGTCCTCTTCGGCGTATGCTGCATAGACCGCTTCGAGCTTGGCTTGCGCTTCGAACGCTTCGCCCAGGCCCGACTCGACCTCTTGGCGCACGGTTTTTTCGGGGTCGAGCTGCGGTTCCTGCGGCAGATAGCCGATGTTCAGGCCCGGCATCGGGCGGGCTTCGCCCTGGATGTCGGTGTCGATGCCGGCCATGATTTTCAGCAGGGTCGATTTGCCCGAGCCGTTCAGGCCCAGCACGCCGATTTTGGCGCCCGGGAAGAAGGACAGGGAAATGTCCTTCAGAATCTGGCGTTTCGGTGGGACGATTTTGCCCACGCGGTTCATGGTATAGACGTAATTGGCCATGCTTGTACTCTGGTGTTGTTCGAGGTGCACAGGATACGACAGAACCCGCAGCCAACACAGGATTTCTTGGCAAATCTGCCCTCTCAGGCCTTGGCGGCAGCAGGCTGCCGGCGCAGCAATCCTTCCCCGGCGAACAGCGCCAGCGCGCTCCAGATCAGCACGAAGCCGACGAGGCGATCGGCCGAGAACGCTTCTTTGAACAACCACACGCCGAGCAGAAATTGCAGCGTCGGCGACAGGTATTGCAACAGGCCCAGGATCGACAGCGGAATCTTGCGCGCACCCGTGGCAAACAGCAGCAGCGGGATCGCCGTGAGCGGGCCGGCCATGATCAACAGCCAGCGCGTGGTGTCCGACGCCGTATTGATGAACACGTTCTGGCCGTGCACCGTCAGCCAGATCACGTAGCCGGCCGCCAGTGGAAACAGCACGATGGTTTCGAACGACAATCCCTCGAGCGGTCCCAGCGCAGCCGTCTTGCGCAGCAAGCCATAGCCGCCGAACGACAGCGCCAGGAACAACGCGATCCACGGCACCGTGCCGGCTTGCCAGGTCAGCCAGGCCACGCCCAGCGCCGCCACGCCGATGGCAGCCCACTGCAGCGGACGCATGCGTTCCTTCAGGATCAGATAACCCAGCACGATATTGACCAGGGGATTGATGAAATAGCCGAGGCTGGCCTCGATCACATGGTGGTTCATCACCGACCAGATATACACGAGCCAATTGGCGCTGAGCAGTAGGGCGGACAGCACGAAACTGAAGAACACGCGCGGCTGGCGCACGACCTGCAGCCACTTCCAGTCGCGCCGCAGCAACAGCAGGATCAGGAGAAAAGCGAGTGACCACAGCATGCGGTGCGCCAGGATCTGCAGCGGCGGCACCTCGCCCAGGGCATGGAAATAAATGGGGAACAGGCCCCAGCAGAAGAAGGCCAGGGCCGCGTAAATAATGCCGGAACGCATGGAGAGGAGGGGCGAGGTTGCAGGGCCGACATTATCACTGAATACCTGGCACGCTGCTGGCGTGCCACCGGTTTTACACAGGTGTATGATGCACAACCGAATCTTCTTGCAATTCCAACCACTTCATTTTTTGGTGCGCCGCACCAATACTACAGCGATGGTGACTCTTGACCTCAGATAACAAGAAAAGCAGCCTGGCAGCCCTGACCCTGGCAGCTGTCGGGATCGTCTATGGCGACATTGGCACGAGCCCTCTGTACACGCTGCGCGCGGTGTTCGACGAAGACCACGGCCTGCCGCTCAATACGCCGAATATCCTCGGCATCATCTCGCTGATTTTCTGGGCCCTGACGCTGATTGTCTCGCTCAAGTACGTGATCCTGGTGCTGCGCGCGCACAACCGTGGCGAGGGCGGCATCATGGCCCTGATGGCGCTGGCCACCAGTTCGATACCGCGTACGTCCAAATGGAGCTTCCCGCTGCTGGCCATCGGCGTCATCGGCGCCACGATGTTCTATGGCGACAGCGTGATTACGCCAGCGATCTCGGTGCTGGGCGCCATCGAAGGGATCGAGGTCGCCGCGCCCGGCATGTCGCAATACGTCGTGCCGCTGGCGGTGGTGGTGCTGGTGGCCCTGTACAGCGTGCAGCGCCATGGCACAGCCGGCATCGGCCGCTTCTTCGGTCCCGTGATGGCGGTCTGGTTCCTGGTGCTGGCCGCAATGGGCATCGTCAATATCATCGAAGCACCGGTGATCCTGAATGCGCTCAATCCGTGGCATGCACTCAGCTTCATGCTGGAAAATAAAATGCTGGCATTTATCGCGCTGGGCGCGGTGGTGCTGGCCATCACTGGCGCCGAGGCGCTGTACGCCGACATGGGCCACTTCGGCGCCAAGCCGATCCGCTGGGCCTGGTTCCTGATCGCGTATCCGGCGCTGACCCTGAACTACCTGGGCCAGGGCGGCCTGTTGATCATGCAGCCGGCTGCAGTGGAAAACCCGTTCTATTACCAGCTCGGCGCGTGGAGCGTGATTCCACTGGTGATCCTGTCGACGATGGCCGCCGTGATCGCCTCGCAGGCAACGATCTCGGGCACCTATTCGATGACCAAGCAAGCCATTGCGCTGGGCCTGTTGCCGCGCATGCGCATCATGCACACATCCGAAAGCGAGATCGGCCAGATCTATATCCCGGCCGTCAACTGGCTGCAACTGGTGGTGGTGCTGATCGCCGTGATCGGCTTCGGCTCATCCGACGAGCTGGCCGGCGCCTACGGCATTGCGGTGACCGCCACGATGATGGCCACGACGATCCTGACGTTCTTCGTCACGCGCTACCGCTGGCACTTGCCGCTGTGGATGTGCTTGATGGCGACCGGCTTCTTCCTGACGATCGACATCATGCTGTTTGCCGCCACCACGACGAAGCTGTTCCACGGCGGCTGGTTCCCGCTGCTGATGGGCGCCGTGCTGCTGACCCTGATGCTGACCTGGAAACGGGGCCGCGAACTGGTGTTCTCGAACCTGCAAAAGCACGCGATTCCACTGGAAGCGTTCATGGAGTCGCTGTTCGTGGCGCCACCGACGCGCGTGCCCGGCACGGCCATCTTCCTGCGCGGCGAAAGCGATGGCGTGCCGCACGCGATGCTGCACAATCTGTCGCACAACAAGGTGCTGCACGAGCGCGTCGTTTTCCTCACCGTGCACATGCGCGAAGAGCCGTGGGTGCCGGCGGACGAACAGATCGTCATCAATGATCTGGGCCACAACTGCTACCAGCTCAATATCCATTACGGCTTCAAGGATGAGGCCGATATTCCGGACATCCTGCAGCGCAGCGCCGCACTGGGCCTGGAATTCGAAATGATGGAAACGTCGTTCTTCATCGCGCGCCAGACCGTGATCTCGGCGCCGGGCGGCGGCATGGCGCCATGGCGCGAGCACCTGTACGTGGCGATGTCGCGCAACGCCCGCAGCGCGGCCGACTACTATCAGATCCGGACCAACCGCGTGATCGAGCTGGGCACGCAGATCGAAATTTGATACGCGGAAATTTGCTTAACTACAATTTTTAGACAAAGTCGGGACAGTTTCATGTGGCTGATTCGATAAGGTACGAGGTTTCGTAATACCCGGTTCCTCGTACCTACTTCGTGTAATTTTTCAGTCAAGGATGTCCCATGATGAAGCTCCCCCTGATCGCCGCCTTTGCCGCCATGCTCGCCCTGAGCGCCTGTGGCGGTGGCAGCGATGATTCGCCCGCTCAGCCAGCCGTGAGCAGCCCTGCTGCCCTGACCAAGACCGACAACGTCGTTGGCACCGGCGCCGAAGCCGTGGCCGGCAAGCGCGCCACCGTTGCCTATACGCTGTGGTTGTACAGCGCGACCGCGAGCGACTTCAAGGGCACGCGCCAGGAAGCCAGCGAATTTGCGTTCACCGTGGGCAGCCGCGATACCATCACCGGCTTCGATCAGGGTGTGACGGGCATGAAGGTCGGCGGCAAGCGCACGCTCCTGATCCCGGCGGCACTGGCCTACGGCGCGGCCGGCCGCGGACCGATCCCGTCGAATGCGGGCCTGGTGTTTGAAGTGACCCTGAACAAGGTCGAGTAAGCCCATACGGGTGCTCGCCGCCATGGCCAGAGCTGCGTGCTCTGGCTTTTTTTTCGCCGCAACGTTGGTGGTTTGTCGACTGGCCAAGCCGCAGTCGTCGTGTGTGTGGCGTGCAGGCCAGAGGCGGTGCACATGGATGATCCGGCGCACAGGTCGGCGCTGACCCATCGGCGATGCTCGGGACTTTATTGCTGCGAGCCCGTCATGCCCCACTTTTTGCCGATCTTCGGTGCGGTATTGTTTTTTATCCTCGGCCCATCAAGGGCTGCGGCAACGACACCGGGCGTGGTCGATCCCGAGTGTGTCGTTGCCACCGCCAACCCGGTTGCGGAGCATGAACCACCCGCCTGGCTGCTGCTGGCCGGCGCGGTCATCCTGCTCGGCGCCGGCCGGGTGGCTGCATCCTGACACGTATAAAGCGCTTAACGCAGCATGTCGATATGCATGATGCCGTCTTCGTCGTACGGCGCCGACACCGTCTGAAAGCCGAAGCTCGCATAGAAGCGCTCCAGGTATTGCTGGGCGCCGATGCGGATGCGGTGGCCCGGGTGCAGCGCTTCGGCATGCGCGATGCCCTGGTCGAGCAGCGCGCGGCCGGCGCCGCTGCCACGCGCGGCCGGCGTGGTGATGACGCGGCCAATCGACATCTCGTCGTACTTCGCGCCCGGCGCCAGCACGCGCAGGTAGGCGGCCAGCTGGCGCTTGCCGTCCACGTCGCGCCAGCCGAGCAGGTGATGCGCCTCGAGGTCATAACCGTCGATATCCGGGTACAGGCACGTCTGCTCCAGAATGAAGACGTTCTGGCGCGCGGCCAGCACGTCATACAGGTCGAACGGGGTCAGGTCGGCGAAGCGGGAGAAGTGCCAGTCGATGGTGCTGGGGGAGGTCATGGGCAGATACAGGTGAATGAAAAAATGGGGCGGGAGCGCGCTATTCGGCCGCGGTCTCGAAGCCTTCGAGCACGTTGACGGTATGGATGCCCAGCTCCGGGCTGATGGCGCCGCCTTCGAAAATGAACACGGTCGGCAACCCCAGATGCGCGATGCGCTCGCCGATGCGCAGGAAGTCGCCGCCCTGCAGATAAAAGCGCGGGTCGTTGCCATGGGCGAAGGTGTTGACGCCCAGCGAGACCACGAGCGCCTGCGGACGTGTCATCGCGATCTTCACGCACGCCGTTTCGAGCGCCGCGAACCAGGTGGCGCTGCTGCTGCCCGGTGCGAGCGGCAGGTTCATCGTGTGGCCGATGCCTGCGCCGCTGCCGGTTTCGTCGGCGTGGCCCAGGTAGAACGGGTACGCGACGCGCGGATCGGCGTGGATCGAAATGAACAGCACGTCGCTGCGGCCATAGAAGATGCTCTGGGTGCCGTTGCCGTGGTGGTAATCGAGGTCGAGGATGGCGACGCGCTCGCGCCCGTCGTCCAGCAGATGCTGGGCTGCCAGCGCCGCGTTATTCAGAAAGCACGAACCGCCGAAGAAATCGCTGCCCGCGTGGTGACCGGGCGGGCGCGTCAGCGCAAAAGTGCCGCGCTCGCCGCGCTGCAAGGCGTGGGCGGCATTGACGGCGCAGTCGGCGCCCGTCTTGGCCGCGATCCAGGTGCCGGCGGTGAGCGGCGTGCTGCAATCCATCGAGTACAGGCCCAGGCGGGCGCAGAAGTTCTCGGGTTCGATGTCGCTGCGCAGCGTGCGCACCGGCCACACGGCCGGAAAGGCATCCTTGCCGGCGTTGGCCGGATCGAGTGCCAGCCACTCGCTCCAGGCCGTGCGCAGGAAGTGCAGGTAGCGCGGACTGTGCACGCGCTCGAGCGTCATCAGGGGCACGCCGTGCGGTGTGACGATGGCGCCCAGGCCGCGCCGCTCGCACTCTTTCAACACCATCGCCACGCGCTCGGGTTTTTCGGAACACGGCGCCAGCTCGCCGCGCCCAATTGCGGCGCGGCCCTCATGCTGGGCATGGTGTTCGTTATAAAACGTGAGCAAGTGGTCCTCGTGCGTTGGTGCAGGTGAGGCGGGCGCTGCAGCCTCAGTTATTGCCGCACAGTGTACTGCTGTTGTACGCCGCGACGAAGGCGTCGAAGTTGCCGGTATCGGTTTGCTCGATGATCATCTGGTCGGCGATCGAGACGGCAGCCATTTCGTCGAACAGCATTTCTTCGGCCGGCATCAAGGGGCTGTCGCGGAACGATGCTGCGTGCAGCGTGCTTTGCTGCAGGCCGAATGCCGCGGCCGAGCCGAGCGCGCGGATTTCTTCCAGCACGCGTGCCGATGGCGTCTGCGCCGGATCCTCGATCTTGGCTTTCTGACGGCCAAGTGAGGCGGTGTGCACGTCGCCCTCGTTGTGCCCGTCGTCCAGCAATGCCGCCACGGGCCGGATGCGCTCGATCAGCTCGAGCGCCCAGGTCGCCAGCGGCACTTCCAGGCCGTCGCGCGTGAGCGTCAGGCCGGGCCGGCGGCCTTCCTTGACCGTGCGCGCGAAATTGCGGGCGTGCATGGCGCTGTCATGGTCGCTGATCAAAGGGCTTTCTTCGAGGGCGCAGAACAGCAGGAACGCGTCCAGGAAGCGGCCCGTCTCGAGCGAGATACCGACCGGCTCGTATGGATCGACGTCCATGCAGCGCACCTCGATGTACTGCACGCCGCGGTTGCACAGCGCCTGCACCGGACGCTCGCCGGTGCGGATCACGCGCTTGGGGCGAATCGTCGAGTAGTACTCGTTCTCGATCTGCAGCACGTTGGTCGACAGCTGGATCCACTCGCCGTCTTTCTTGGTGCCCAGCTCCTGGTACGGCGGATACGGGCGATTGACCGCGTCCATCAGGCTGGTAACGTAGCTTTCCAGGCTGTTCTCGTGCGGGCGCAGGCCCGACTGCGCATCGTTCTGGTAACCGAGGTCGCTCATGCGCAGGCTGGTCGCGTACGGCAGGTACAGCGTGTCATCGGACAGCGTCTCGAGTGCGTGCGGACGGCCGCGCAGGAAGCTCGTGGTCAAGGCCGGCGTGGCGCCGAACAGGTACATCAGCAGCCACGAATAGCGGCGGAAGTTGCGCACCATCGCGATATAGCTTTCGGACTGGAAATCGCGCAGCGCGTGACGGCGTTCTTCGACGATGCCTTCGTCCTGGGCGAACACTTGCCACAGCTTTTCCGGCAGCGAGTAATTGTAGTGAATTCCCGCGATGCACTGCATCGCCTTGCCATAGCGCAGCGCCAGGCCGCGCCGGTACACGTGCTTGAGCTGGCCGATATTCGAGGTGCCGTAGTAGGCGATCTCGATGTCTTCTTCGGGCGGCAATTCGCCCGGCATCGACATACCCCACAGCATTTCGTCGCCCAGCTTGGTGTAAGCATGGCGGTGGATCGCATCGAGGCGGTGCAGCGCCAGCGAGATATCGTGCTCGACCGGGGTGATGAACTCCATCAGCGCCTCGGCGTAGTCGGTGGTGATGCTGGGGTGCGTCAGTGCCGAACCGAGGGCAGGGGGATGCGGGGTGCGCGCGAGCTGGCCGGCAGCATCCACGCGCAGCGTTTCGCGCTCGATGCCGCGCAGGCCCTGGCCCAGCAAGGCGCGGTGTTCGTCGTCGCCCAGCAGGGCCAGACGGCGGTTGAATTGGTTCGACACGGTGTTTCCTTTCTTATACTGCCTGTTTCGGTTGGTGCAGAGATTAACCGAAAATCGGACTCCACGTTCGGGCGCTCATCATTCGCGCCAGGGCGGTGCCCGGTACGACGGCGCAGCGGGCGGCGGGGCGGGTCTGGCAGGCGGTACGAAATCGGGCGCCGGGCCGGGTTCAAGACCGGGCGGGACTTCGCCGTCGAACGTGAAGTCGAATTCGAACACCGGTTCAGGCACCGGGACAACCGATTCGAATTCGGCATTGAACGTGTCGTCCCGCGGCGCTTCCAGCATCGGCGCCGAGACCGGCGTGTCCGGGGCCGCGATCCAGCGGTCGACCTGACGTTCCAGTTCTTTCAAAGGCAGCGCGCCGTTGCCCAGCACCGCATCATGGAAACGCCGCGCATCGAACCTGGCGCCCAGGGCCGCGCGCGCCTTGTTGCGCAGCGCGAGGATGCGCAGCTGGCCGATCTTGTAGCTCAGTGCCTGCGCCGGGCGGGCGATGTAGCGATCGACCTCGGCCTCGTTGTCCGCCGGCGGATTGGCTGTATTCGCGGTCAGGTAATCGATCGCCTGCTGGCGCGACCAGCCAAGCGTGTGGATGCCAGTGTCGACCACCAGCCGCGCAGCGCGGAACATCTCTTCGTTCAGGTGCCCGAACAGCGAGAACGGGTCCTTGAACAGCCCGAGCTCCGGCCCCAGGCCTTCGGCGTAGGTCGCCCAGCCTTCGCCGAACGCGTCGTACCAGCCATGACGGCGAAACGCCGGCAGCGCCAGTTCCTGCGCGCGTGCCACCTGCAGATGGTGGCCGGGCACCGCTTCGTGCAGCGCGATGGTGTCGACCTGCCACATCGGCCGCGCGTCCAGCCGCACATTGTCGACCACCAGCGCGGCGCTGCGCTGCGCGCTGCCAGCCTCGTAGTACGCAGCCGGCTGGCCGCTGCTGTTGGCGCCCATCGGTTTGACGACGATGCCGGCCGCCGGCACGCTGCTGACCACGCGGCCCAGACGCGCCTGGGCCAGCGCCAGCGTGCGCCGGTAGCGGTCGAGCAGGGCGTTAGGATCCGTGAAATACAGGCGCCGGTCGCTCCGCGCGAACACGATGAATTCCGCAAAACCACCGCGAAAACCGGTACGCGGAATCACGGCCTCGATCGCGGCGCGCAGGCGCGCGACTTCCTGCAAGCCCAGCGCATGCACCTGGGCCGGCGTGAGCGCCGTACTGGTGCTGGTGCGCACCAGCTGGGCGTACCAGTCGGCGCCGCCGGCTTGCTGGCTCGCGCCGATCGTTGCGCGCGCGCCCGGCAGATAGTCCTGGCGCAGGAACGTTTCGAGCGTGCGCAGGCTGGGCGCGACGGTATTGGCCAGCGCGGCCGCGCCGGCAGCGCGCAATGCCTCACGCGTTTCGGGCGCGATCGATGCAGGGATGCGCTTGAACGGCGCGCCCAGCGGGCCGTCCTGCAGGCCTTCGCGCAGCACGCGCAAGGCGTCCGGCACCGGCGCCAGCGCCGCCTTCGGCGTGGTCCAGCCGGCCTGGCGGCCGGCGCGCAGCTGCTCGATCAGGCCATCGACGTGGGCCGGCAGCGCCTGCAGGCGCGCCAGATACGTTTGGTAATCGGCGTCGGTCATGAACGGCATCTGCGCCACCAGGCGCGGCAGTTGCACGTGCAGGCCGTCGTAGGCGGTCAGCGGTTGCGGATCGAACGGCGTCAGGGCAGCGCCCGCCAGCACGCGCTGCTTGTCGGCGCTGAACAGGTCGAGCGACAGCTGGTCTTGAAGCGAAAGTGTACTGCGGTCGATCGCGCGCGCCGCGGCCAGCATGGCGCGCTCGTGTTCGATCGCCTGCGCGCGCGCGGCCAGCGAGGTGTCGGTCAGATAAGCGTTGTAGCGCTGCTCGCCCAGGGCCGTGGCGCGTTCGGGCGCACGGCGCAGTTGCCATTGCCAGTCGCGCTCGAACAGCTGGGCCGCCTGCGCAGCCGGTGTTTCGGTCGCGCTGGCCGGCTGCACGGCGACGGGAATAACGACAGGTGGAACGGCGGGCGTGGCCGCAGCGACGCAGGCAGGCGGCACGAGCAAAGCAAGTGAGGCAAACAGGATGCGCATGCGGGCTCCGTTGACGGGACTGGTCATTTTAACAAGTCCATCTACGGGCCGGCGCGCCTTACGCGCCGCGCCGGCCACCGCTGACGCGTTCGATGCCGGCCAGGTCGCGCCAGCTTTGCACGTCGCCGTAACCGCGCGCCGTCAGCAATGCGCGCACGGCGCCGGCCTGGTCGTAGCCATGTTCGAGCAGCAGCCAGCCGCCGGCGTCCAGATGCGTACCGGCGCCATCGACGATCTGGCGCAGGTCGGACAGGCCGTCGGCGTGGTCGGTCAGCGCATCCACCGGCTCGAAGCGCAGATCGCCTTCGCTGAGGTGCACGTCGCCGGCCACGATGTACGGGGGATTCGAGGCAATTAAATCGAAACGCGCGTCGCCCAGTCCGGCAAACCAGTCGCTGCGCACGAAGTGCACGCGCGCGCCATTGGCAGCGGCGTTCATGCGCGCAATGGCGAGGGCGTCGTCGCTGACGTCGAGGGCGGTGACGGCCAGGTCGGGCCGGGTGTGGGCAGCCGCGACCGCAATGGCGCCGCTGCCGGTGCCCATGTCGAGCAGGCGTGCCTGCGGCGCCAGGCGCTCGAGCGCGAGTTCGACCAGCAGTTCGGTATCGGGCCGCGGAATCAGCACGGCCGGCGTGACCTTGAATGGCAGCCCGAAGAATTCGCGTTCGCCGACAATGTAGGCGATCGGCTCGCCAGCCAGGCGCCGTGCGACGAGGCCATTGAGCAGCGTGGCTTCGTCGGTGCTCAGGACACGCTCGGATTGCGTGATCAGCGCCACGCGCGGCAGGTGCAATGCATGGCACAGGAGGATGCGGTTTTCCAGCGCATCGAGCGGCAGCGCCAGGCGCGCCTGGGCCAGGGTGACGCCGGCCTGGATCATGCGTTGGTGCGGCGCAGCTGGCGCATCAGCACCCAGCCCAGCAGCACCGTGAGGATCACGAACCAGACGGCCGACCATTGCGGAATGGCCAGGCCCAGCACCTTGTCGGTCGCGCCTTCGCACAGCCCATCGGCGCGGAACAGCCACGGCAGGTATTCGGCGGTCGGGATCTTGTTGAGCATGGTTTCCATCGGATCGATGCCGCACGAGAAACCGGGGTTGGCGATCACGTACAGGTGCTTGCCGACCGTGATCAGGCCGCCGACGGCAGCCACCAGCCCGACCACGACGCTCCCGCTGATCTTGCCGCTGAAGGCGCCGACCAGGGCGGCCAGGCCGATACCGAGGAAGAAATACCGCTGGATCACGCACAGCGGGCAAGGCCGCATTTCCAGGCTGTGTTGCAGATAGAGGGCAAAGCCGACCAGTGCAAAACTGATGAAGGAGATGATGAACAGGGCCTGGCGGTTGGTAGGTTGCATGATCGGTGGTTTTGTTGGCATGGGCACGGTAGCGGCCATTTTCTCACAAACCTTATGGCCGGCCGCCAGCCATTTTCAATCAGGCAACTTAACGGGCCTTTAATCGCCCAGCGCCGCCAGTTGCTCGGCCTGGTGCTCCGAGGCCAGCGCATTGGTCAGATCGCTCAGGTCGCCATCCATGATGAAGTCGAGCTTGTACAGCGTCAGGTTGATGCGGTGGTCGGTCAGCCGGCCCTGCGGGAAGTTATAGGTGCGGATGCGTTCGCTGCGGTCGCCCGAACCGATCAGGCTCTTGCGCGTGGCCGCTTCCTTCGACTGCTGTTCGCGCAACTGGGCATCCTTCAGGCGCGCAGCCAGCACCTTCATCGCCTGCGCCTTGTTCTTGTGCTGGCTGCGGTCGTCCTGGCATTCGACCACCAGACCGGTCGGCAGGTGGGTGATGCGCACGGCCGAATCGGTCTTGTTGATGTGCTGCCCGCCCGCGCCCGAGGCACGGTAGGTGTCGATGCGCAGGTCGGCCGGGTTGATGTCGATGTCTTCGACTTCATCGGCCTCGGGCATCACCGCGACCGTGCAGGCCGACGTGTGGATGCGGCCCTGCGTCTCGGTGGCCGGCACGCGCTGCACGCGGTGGCCACCCGACTCGAATTTCAGCTTCGAATAGGCGCCGTTGCCGACAATGCGCACGATCACCTCGCGGTAGCCGCCCAGGTCCGACGTCGACTCGGACACCATCTCGACCTGCCAGCGATTGCGCTCGGCAAAGCGCGTGTACATGCGCAGCAGGTCGCCCGCGAACAGCGCCGATTCGTCGCCGCCCGTGCCCGCGCGGATCTCCAGGAAGATATTGCGCTCGTCGTTGGCGTCCTTCGGCAGCAGCATCTTTTGCAGGTCCTGCTCCAGTGCGGTCATGCGCACCTTGGCCGCTTCGATTTCTTCCTGCGCGAACTCCTTCATTTCCGGGTCCTGCAGCAGTTCCTGCGCTTCGGCGGTATTGGCCAGCGCGCTTTCGTACTGGCGGTACACGGCCACCAGCGGCGAGAGCTCGGCGTGCTCGCGCGTCATCTTGCGGTAGTTGTCCATATCGGCGGTGACGCCTTCGGTCATCAACAGTTCGTCCAGCTCGACCAGGCGGTTGGCAAGTTGGTCCAGCTTGGAGAGCATGGAAGGTTTCATGGGCGGTATCAGGGAAAAAGAAATCGGGCAGGCCGGGGGGTGCAGCCAGGATGCGCCAGGCATGGCGCGGGCGGGCAGGCCGCCAGAGAACAGGTGCGCTAACGGCGACTGCGAAACAGCTGCGGCAGCAGGCTGGCCAGGCGCGCGCGTTCGTCGCCCTGGGCATGGTGCAGCGCCTGTTGCGGGCCATGCAGAAACTTGGCGGTCAGGCCACGGGACAAGGCTTCGAGCACGGCATCGGCATCGTCGCCGCGCGCCAGCATGCGCCGTGCGCGTTCGAGTTCGGCCAGGCGCAGCACCTCGCTCGACTCGTGCAGGTCGCGGATCACCGGCACCACGGCGCGGTCGCCCACCCAGTGCATGAACGATTCGACGCGCGTTTCGATGATGGCTTCGGCCTGGCGCACGGCCGCCTGGCGGCTTTCCATGCCGGTCTGCACCACCTGGGCCAGGTCGTCGACCGTGTACAGGAACACATCGTCCAGGCGCGCGACTTCGGGTTCGATATCGCGCGGCACGGCCAGGTCGACCATGAACATCGGGCGATGGCGGCGCGCCTTGACGGCCCGTTCGACCATGCCCAGACCGATCAGCGGCAGCGTCGAGGCAGTGCACGAGATCACGATGTCGAACTGGTGCAGGCAGTCGGGCAGCTCGGCCAGGCCGACCGCGCGGCCGTTGTAGCGGCTGGCGAGCAGCGCGCCGCGCTCCATGCTGCGGTTGGCGATGGTGACCGATTTCGGGTTCTGCGCCGAGAAGTGCGCCGCGCACAGTTCGATCATTTCACCGGCGCCGATGAACAGCACGTGCTGGTCGGCGATGCGGTCGAAGATGCGGTGCGCCAGGCGCACGGCAGCCGCGGCCATCGACACGCTGTGCGCGCCGATCTCGGTACTCGAACGCACTTCCTTGGCCACGGCGAAGGTGCGCTGGAACATCTGGTGCAGATAGGTGCCCAGGCCGCCGGCCTCGTCGGCGGTGCGCACGGCGTCCTTCATCTGGCCCAGGATCTGCGGTTCGCCCAGCACCATCGAATCGAGACCCGAGGCAACGCGAAACGCATGGCGTACAGCGTCGTCCTGCGGCAACAGGTACAGGTGGGGGCGCAGCTCGGCGTAGTTCAGCGCGTGGTAATGGGCCAGAAATTGCGCCGATGCGTCGAGGGGGTCCGGCAGGCTGGTGGCCGCATACAGCTCGCTGCGGTTGCAGGTCGACAGGATCGCCGCTTCCTCGTTGCCCGTAGAACCATTGCGCGCGAACCAGCCGCGCGCTGACTGCACCGCCGTGCCGATCTGGTCGGGCGCGAGCGCCAGCTGCTCGCGCAGCGAGACCGGTGCGGTCGTGTGGTTCAGGCCAACGGCGAGAAGTTGCATTCTGGGGAGGGTAGAGGGTGAATGACTGCGGTCATTATACCCTCATGGGGGCAGGGCTTCAGAAGCCGGGTCAGGCGCCTAGTTTTTCCAGGCGGTAACCATAGCTGTAGACGGGCACCAGCCGAAAACCATTCTCGGGACGCAGGTGCAGTTTATTGCGTACCCGCGACACATGCGTGTCCATCGTGCGCGACGGCACGTCATTGTCGCGGACCCAGACCGACTCGTGGATATAGGCACGGGACAGCGGCCGGCCAATATTACGGAAGAACAGCAGGGCCAGCGAAAATTCCTTTTGCGTCACGTCGATGACGGAACCATCCTTGAGCAGGCGGCCCGGACGGGTTTCGAAGGTGTACGGGCCGAACTGCAGCTGCTCGGCGCTGTTTTGCGACGGGTAGGCACGGCGCAGCAGGGCCGACACACGCGAGACCAGTTCGCCGCGGCGCAGCGGCTTGATCAGGTAATCGTCGGCGCCGGCGTTGACGCCGGCGATGATGTCGTCTTCTGCGTTATTGCCGACCAGGAACATCGTCGGCGCCTGCGACGCCAGCTTTTCCTTGGCGCGGCGCAGCACTTCGGCGCCATCCATATCCGGAACGTTCCAGTCCATCACGAGCATGTCGGCACTATCTTTGCGCAGTTGCGCAAGCAGGTCGCGGGCGCTGTCAAACGATTGGCAGTTGTGGCCGGCAGCACTGAGGACCTGGCAAATCAGGTCGGCTTGCGGGCGGTCTTGCTCCAGAACAGCGATCTTCATGATAGGACAAGTGTGAAAGTTTGCACTGTAGGAAGACTCCTACAAAGTTAAAAATGAATATATCAGACTTTTACAAAATAGTGCTAAAGGTAAATACTGTTTTTTCGCTTATCGTTGCGACTGTTGTGTTAAAGGGACCACGTACGGCGTCATGTCATAGGGGTACACTGGATTTCAAATGAAATCTGAATAACGAAAAGGGTGAGATTATGTTGTTTCGACGCAAAGATGTGACTGTTCCTGAAGACCGCGTGCCCGTCAGTGGCCCGCAAGTCGAGGCCACGCGCCTGCGCTGCCTGGCGTTGGTCAAGAAGCGCGCCGCGATGTCGGCAGCGGTGGCGGCGGTGCCCATTCCCGGACTGGATCTTTTGGCCGATATTACCGGTTTTGCGTCCCTGGTCGATGAAGTCAACGCCGAGTTCGGCCTGACGCAGAAACAGATCGAGCGCCTCAATCCGCGTCTGCGCATCATTGCCTATAAGGCAGCGGCGTCGGTCGGTGGCATGCTGGTGGGTAAACTGGTCACGCGTGGCGTGGTACTGCGCCTGTTCCAGCGCGTGGCGGGCCGGGTGGCCGTCAAGTCGAGCGCGAAGATGGTGCCGATCGCCGGCCAGATCGCGTCGGCCGCCATCGGCTACACGCTGTTCAAGCGGATGGGCACGCAGCACGTGGAAGCGTGCGTGGCCGTGGCGCGCGAACTGGAAAATGCCGGGATCGACCACAACGTGGCCGAGGATGACGATGCCGTGGGCGCGACCAGCGGCACGGCGAAGGCGCCGCTGCTGGTGATGTAACGCTGGCTGGGCGGGTAAAACAACCGCCCAAAACAAAGCCCGCGCGAAGCGGGCTTTGTCGGTCACGGGTGCGCACGTTCAATTATCCGGCAGCACCACGTTCACATCCAGAACTTCCAGGTTGCCCTGGCGGTCGAGCGACACCTTGATGTCGTCCGGATTGACCTTGACGTACTTCGAGATCACCGCGATCAGCTCCTGGTGCAGGGCGGGCAGGAAGTCCGGCCCGGCACGGTTGGTGCGTTCGCGCGCGATGATGATCTGCAGGCGTTCCTTGGCAGCTGTCGCGCTCTTCTTTTTTTCGGGGAAGAGAAAGGATAGCAGTGCCATCTCACTTGGCTCCGAAGATACGCTGGAACAGTCCCGGCTTTTCGTAGCTGGTAAAGCGCAGCGGGCGTTCTTCGCCCAGGAAGCGCGCGACCACGTCTTCATAGGCTTCGGCCACGTCGGTTCCCTTGAAGTGAATCGCTGGGTTGCCCTGGTTCGATGCGTGCAGCACCGATTCGGATTCCGGGATGATGCCGATCAGCGGAATGCGTAGGATTTCCTGGACGTCCTGGTACGACAGCATTTCGTCGGCGTCGACGCGCTTTGGCGAATAGCGGGTGATGAGCAGGTGTTCCTTGACCGGCTCCGAGCCGCTCTGGGCACGGCGCGATTTGGCCTGCAGGATGCCCAGGATGCGGTCCGAGTCGCGCACCGACGAGACTTCGGGGTTCGTCACGACAATGGCTTCGTCGGCGAAGGTCAGCGCCATCAGCGCGCCGTGCTCGATGCCGGCCGGCGAATCGCAGATGATGAATTCGAATTCCATCTTGACGAGGTCGTTGATCACGCGCTCGACGCCTTCTTCGGACAGTGCGTCCTTGTCGCGCGTCTGCGAGGCCGGCAGGATGAACAGGTTGTCGCAGTGCTTGTCCTTGATCAGCGCCTGGTTCAGGGTCGCTTCGCCATTGACGACGTTGATCAGGTCATACACCACGCGGCGTTCGCAACCCATGATCAGGTCGAGGTTGCGCAGGCCGACGTCGAAGTCGATGACGGCGGTCTTGTGGCCACGCATGGCCAGCCCGGAGGCGAAGCTAGCGCTCGAGGTCGTCTTGCCAACACCGCCCTTGCCGGACGTCACAACAATAATTCGTGCCACAAATAAGTCCTTTTCAGTATCTGTTCAATTCGAACGGTCAGGCGCGCGACGGCGTCGCGAGCGACTGGATATCGATCCGGTCGCCGACAAGCCGGATCTGCGTCGGCTGACGCGCCAGGTCGGTCGGGAAGCCTTCGTCGAACGTGCGGTAGACGCCGGCGATCGAAACCAGCTCGGGCTGCATCGACAGTGCGAAGATCCGCGCATCGGCATTGCCCGAGGCGCCGGCCAGCGCGCGGCCATTGAGCGGCGCGTAGACATGGATGCTGCCATCGGCGATCAGTTCGGCGCCATTGTTGACGACCGCAGTCACGATCAGGTCGGTGCCGCGCGCATAGATGCGCTGGCCGGCGCGCACCGGAGTGTCGATCACCATCGGCGCCAGGGCGGGCGCGCCCGGCTGGCTGGCGGCCAGGGCCGGGGCCGGTTCTGGGGCGGGCGCAGGTGCGGCTAGCGCCGGGGCCGGCTCGGGTGCAGGCGTGGCTGCTGCATGCACGACGAGCGGCGGCGGCGTGGCGTGGCCGCCGGCGTGCACGCCGCCCGAGCCATCGTCCAGCGCCAGGCCCTGGGCCCGGATTGCATCGATCATCAACGGACTGGCGCCGCGTACGGCAACAGCGTTGAGGCGATATTTCTTGAGCAGCGCCACGATGGCGGCCCAGTCGATCGTCCAGGCGCTCGAGGTGAAGGCGCTCACGTCGATCACCGCAAACTCATCCTCGAAAAAGTCCGACACGCCGCCCGTCATCGAGGCCAGTGCGGAATCGATCGCCTCGAGGTCTGCCGAGTGCAGGATCGTCGAAATGGCGACGACCGTGGAAATCTTGATCTCGATGGGAAGCGTGGTCTTGGGCATAAAACAGAGTGGTTGGCATTGCGCTTGTGCATTCTACTGTGAAAATTGTAGAAAAGGACAGAAGCGCACGCATCATTCCTAGTGGCAATTGAACATGCATCGAGTTGGAAATTAAGTTCTGTTCTACATCAAGCTCAGGCGCTTGCAACCTTGTTTTTGATGAATAAACTGCTAAGATTGCCAGTGCTTAAAGATCAGCATGGATTCCTCGACCCTCGATCACCGCTGCTATTTTTTATGGCAGTCCGGGCGGTCGGGGCTTCACTATTCCCATGCGCATGGGCACCGCACCCGACAAAGCTGCGCCCCGTCCCAGGGAAGTCCTGAATAATGCCGGCCCCAGGCCGGTTGAACGGAGAATGAAATGGAAGACGTCGTCATCGTGGCCGCTGGCCGCACCGCAGTTGGTAAATTCGGCGGTACGCTCGCCAAAATCCCCGCCGCCGAACTCGGCGCACAAGTCATCAAGCACCTGCTGGACAAGACCGGCATCGATCCTGCCTCTGTCAGCGAAGTCATCATGGGGCAGGTGCTTACCGCCGGTGTCGGGCAAAATCCGGCGCGCCAGGCTCTCATCAAGGCCGGCCTGCCCGAAATGGTTCCCGGCTACACCATCAACAAGGTCTGCGGCAGCGGCCTCAAGGCCACCCACCTGGCCACGCAGGCGATCCGCTGCGGCGATGCCGACATCGTCATCGCTGGCGGCCAAGAGAACATGAGCGCCTCGCCGCACGTGCTGTCCGGTTCGCGCGACGGTTTCCGCATGGGCGACGCCAAGCTGGTCGACACCATGATCAATGATGGCCTGTGGGATTCGTTCAACGGGTACCACATGGGCGTGACGGCGGAAAACGTCGCGCGCAAGTACGAGATTTCGCGCGCCGAGCAGGATGAATTCGCACTGCAGTCGCAGCTCAAGGCCGAGGCGGCCCAGAAAGAAGGCCGCTTCAAGGACGAAATCATCCCGATCGAGATCGTCTCCAAAAAAGGCACCACGGTCTTCGACACCGACGAGTATCCAAAGCAGGGCAGCACCATCGAAGCGCTGGCCAGCCTGCGACCCGCCTTCAATAAAGAAGGCAGCGTCACCGCCGGCAATGCATCGGGCCTGAACGACGGCGCCGCCGCCGTGATCATGATGAGCGCATCGAAAGCACGCGAGCTGGGCCTGACCCCGCTGGCGCGCATCAAGGCTTACTCGTCGTCCGGGCTGGACCCGGCGATCATGGGCATGGGCCCGGTGTCGGCCTCGAAGCTGTGCCTGAAAAAAGCCGGCTGGACCCACGAAGACCTCGACCTCATGGAAATCAACGAAGCCTTCGCTGCCCAGGCCGTTGCCGTGAACAAGGAAATGGGCTGGGACACGTCCAAGATCAACGTCAACGGCGGCGCCATCGCGCTGGGCCACCCGATCGGCGCCTCCGGCGCGCGCGTCCTGGTCACGTTGCTGCACGAAATGATCCGCCGTGACGCCAAGAAGGGTCTCGCCAGTCTGTGCATCGGCGGCGGCATGGGTGTGGCGCTGGCGATCGAACGCGACTGACGCTTTCAGCATCCAACGCGGTGACGTGCGGGGGCGGCCAGGACGGGCGCCGGCGCCGTCGCCGGTTTCGACGTAGCAACCAACAATAAAACTGGAGAAGACAATGGCTAGAGTAGCGTTAGTAACCGGCGGCATGGGCGGCCTGGGCGAAGCGGTGTGCATCAAGCTGGCCGCGCTGGGGTACCAGGTCGTCACCACTTTTTCGCCGGGCAATACGAAGGTCGAGGGCTGGCTTGGCGCCATGCGCGAGCAGGGCTTCGATTTCAAGGCCTATGCCTGCGACGTTTCCGACTACGATGCGGCCCAGGAATGCGTGCGCCAGGTGATCGCCGACGTCGGCCCGGTCGACGTGCTGGTCAATAACGCCGGCATCACGCGCGACATGACGTTCAAGAAAATGGACAAGGTCAACTGGGACGCCGTGATCAAGACCAACCTCGACTCCGTCTTCAACATGACCAAGCCGGTCTGCGATGGCATGGTCGAACGGGGCTGGGGCCGGATCATCAATATCTCGTCGGTCAACGGCCAGAAGGGCGCGTTCGGCCAGACCAACTACTCGGCGGCCAAGGCCGGCATGCACGGCTTCACCAAGGCGCTGGCGCTGGAAGTGGCGCGCAAGGGCGTGACCGTCAACACCATTTCGCCAGGCTATATCGGCACCAAGATGGTGATGGACATCCCGAGCGAAGTGCTGGAAACCAAGATCATCCCGCAAATTCCGATGGGCCGCCTGGGCAAGCCCGAAGAAGTCGCCGGTCTGGTTGCGTATCTGTCGTCGGATGAAGCAGCGTTCGTCACGGGCGCGAATATCGCGATCAATGGCGGGCAGCACATGTCTTGATGGCGCTGAATAGCATCCTGAAGCCGTGGCGACACGGCTTTTTTCTTTTGGGGATTACGTGACGCACGCATTGTCATCGCCGCGGGTGATTGCGCACTGCGACTGGAGCATCCACCCCGGCAAGCGCTGGATGGCGGTGGCGCTGCGCGATGCCGACAGCGTTGGCTGGCAGATCGGCTTGCCCGAGCCGGTCGGTGCGACCGCCACGTTTCTCGATAAGCTGGCGACGCGCTCGGCGGCCTTGGGGCCGGTGCTGGTGGGCGTCGATTTTCCCATTGGCGTGCCGGCAGCGTATGGCGCGGCGACCGGGCTGGCGAATTTTGCCGAACTGCTGGCCAGCGTCGGCAGCGGCGCCTGGGAGCGCTGGTTCGATGTCTGCGATGACCGCGCCGACATCGGCATCCACCGGCCGTTCTATCCGGTCCGGCCCGGTGGCCGCCGGCGTGAGCACTTGCTGACGGGTCTGGGCCACGCAGATGCCGCCGACCTGCTGCGCGCCTGTGAGCGCAAGGCCGACCAGCGACCCGCCGCGTGCAGCCTGTTCTGGACACTGGGCGGCAATCAGGTCGGCAAGGCGGCGCTGGCCGGCTGGCGCGAAGTGCTGCAACCGCAGGGCGCGCGCATCGCGCTGTGGCCGTTCGACGGCGCGCTGCACGACCTGCTCGGTGGTGAGCGCACGATCGTGGCCGAGACCTACCCGGGCGATACTTACCACCGGCTCGGCATCGGCCGCCGGCCTGTGTGGAGCAAGCGCAGCCAGGCGGGGCGCGCATCCGTTGCGCCGCCATTGCTCGACTGGCTGGCGCAGCGCGGGCACGCACAGGCGCCGGGCCTCGCGGATGCGATCCGCGACGGCTTCGGTACCCGTGCCAGCGGCGAAGACCAGTTCGATGCGCTGGTCGGCCTGTGCGGCATGCTCGACGTGGTCGACGGCCACCGCGCCGAAGGCCTGCCGCTTGACGCGCAGGTGGGGCGCTGGGAAGGCTGGGTGCTTGGCCAGGCGGCGTGACCGTGCCGTCTGCTTCTGCATCGCATGCCCGTACGTTACAATCGATTTTCCCATTCACTGACCGTCAAAGCCCCCAATGCCAGCTACGCCGCCGTCGCTGTTCCCGCCGCTCCAGCCGCTTCGCAGCGGGATGCTGGCGGTCGACGAACTGCACACGATCTACTGGGAAGAAGTCGGTAACCCGGATGGCATTCCCGTGCTGTTCCTGCACGGCGGCCCCGGCGCCGGGCTGTCGCCGCAGCACCGCCGCTTTTTCGATCCCGCGGCCTACCGCGTGATCCTGTTCGATCAGCGCGGCGCCGGCAAATCCACGCCGCTGGGCGAGTGGCGCAACAACACGACGCAGCTGCTGATCGACGACATCGAGCGCCTGCGCGTGCTGTTCGGCATCAAGACCTGGCTGGTGTTCGGCGGTTCGTGGGGCTCGACGCTGGCGCTGGCCTACGGGCAGGCGCATCCGGAGCGCTGCCTGGGCTTCGTGCTGCGCGGGATCTTCCTGTGCACGCGCGCCGAAGTCGACTGGTTCATCAACGACATGCGCTGGTTCTATCCCGAGCTGTACGACGAATTCGTCGCGCCGATCCCGCTGGCAGAACGCGATGATTTACTGGGCGCCTACGCGCGCCGCCTGCTGTGCCACGATCCCGATGTGTTCTGGCCGGCCGCGCGCGCCTGGAGCCGCTTCGAAGGCCGCCGCGTCTTTCTGCTGCCGCAGCCCGAAGAAGCCGCCAGCGACACGCTTGACCTGGGCGTGGGCCGGCTCGAGGCGCACTACATGGTCAACGGCGCGTTTCTGGACGAAGATCAGCTGGTGCGCGACGTCGGGCGCATTGCGCATCTGCCGGCCGTGATCGTGCAGGGCCGCTACGACGTGATCTGCCCGCCGCTGTCGGCCTGGCGCCTGCACCGGGCCTGGCCGGGTTCGACCTTGCAGATGATTCCCGACGCCGGCCATGGCGCACTCGAAACCGGCATCGCGCGCGCACTGGTCACGGCCACCGAACAGTTCAAGCACCACCGGCGCTTTGAATGAGCGGCGGCTGTTAAACTACGCCAGACACACAACATCAAGACCAACGCGTTCTCATGAATATCCAGATCAGCGATATCGGCCACGTCATCCAGCTGGCCATCGCACCCGTATTTTTGCTCACCGGCGTGGCCACCAAGCTGACCGTGCTGACCAACCGGCTGGCCCGCATCATCGACCGCACGCGCGTGCTCGAAGACCGGCTCAAGGTCAGCCCCAACACCGAATTTTCCAGCGAGCTCGAACTGCTGTATCAGCGTTCGCACCTGATCAACTTCGCGATTGCTTCCAGCACCGCTTGCGGCCTGCTGGTGTGTGTGGTCATCGCGATGCTGTTCGCGGGCGACACCACCGGCATCCCGCTCGACCAGTACATCGCCGCGAGCTTCGTGCTGGCGATGCTGGCCCTGATCAGCAGCTTCGTCTATTTTTTGCGCGAGATTTTCATCTCGTCGCGTTTCATGCGCATGCAGCACCAGCAAATCATGATGCAGCAACCGCCGGCACCGCTGCCGTGAGGCGGGTGCGGCCAGAAAGAATCCCATGCACGACTACCAACGCCCCCCGACCCTGCACCGCTACGCACTGCGCACCGAACTTGAAAATTCGCTGCGCCTTGGCCAGTTCCGCCTCGAGCCCAGCGGCGGCTTTCTGAACCTGTCGTTTTCCACCGCCTGGGACAAGGCGCTGTTCGACATCATCACGCCAAGTGACGCGTGCCTCGTGATCCACAATAGCGAAGAATTCGGCGAACGCCTGCATCGCGCCGTGCAGCGCATGCTGCCCAACTGGGCCGGCATCGACGGCGCCATCGAATACGGCAGCCGTTCGCCGCTGGGCGCGGCGTTCACCAAGAGCGTGGGCCAGGCGCGCGAAAAGGAATGGCAGTTCGCATGGCGCTCGATGTCGCCAGGCGCGAGCCTGAACCCGATCGTCGTCAAGATCGGCAGCATCGAGAGCTTCGCCGAGCTGCGCGACCGCGACAGCCACCTCGCGTAAGCCACGCCAGCCGTGTTTAGACGCACGGCTCGACAAAATCGCGGTGTAATGCCGCGATGACTATCTCTTCTGCCTACGCGCACCTGCTTGCGCCGCTCGACCTGGGTTTTACCACGCTGAAGAACCGCGTGATCATGGGCTCGATGCACACCGGGCTCGAAGACCGCTTCTACAACTACGGCAAGCTTGCCGCGTTCTACCGCGAACGCGCGCGTGGCGGCGTCGGCCTGATCGTCACTGGCGGCATATCGCCCAACCGCCAGGGCTGGTTGCTGCCATTCGGCGGCACGCTCAATTTTCTTGGCGACGTGCCGAACCACCGGCGCGTCACGCGCGCCGTGCACGAAGAGGGCGGCAAGATCGTGCTGCAGATCCTGCACGCGGGGCGCTACGGCTACCAGCCGTTCGTCGTGTCGGCGTCGAACCTGAAGTCGCTGATCTCGCGCTTCAAGCCCAAGGCGCTTTCCGAATCCGGCATCGAGTCGACGATTGCCGCCTACGTGCGCTGCGCGCGGCTGGCGCAAAAGGCCGGCTACGACGGCGTGGAAATCATGGGCAGCGAAGGCTATCTGCTCAACCAGTTCCTGTGCGCGCGCGCCAACCGCCGCACGGACGGGTGGGGCGGACCGATCGAACACCGCATGCGCCTGGCCATCGAGATCGTGCGCCGCGTCCGCACCGCGGTCGGGCCGGACTTCATTTTGATGTACCGCCACTCCGTACTCGACCTGGTCGACGGCGGCAACACGTGGGACGAGGTGGTGCTCGTGGCCAAAGCCCTGGAGGCTGCAGGCGTGACGATCCTGAATACCGGCTACGGCTGGCACGAGGCGCGCATCCCGACCATCGTCACGTCGGTGCCGCGTGCCGCGTTCGCGCAGGTGGCAAGTCGCTTGCGCGCCGCCGTCAGCATCCCGGTGGTGGCCTCGAACCGCATCAATATGCCGCACGAGGCCGAAGCCCTGCTGGCGCGCGGCGACGCCGACCTGGTGTCGATGGCGCGGCCGTTCTTGGCCGATCCCGAGTTCGTGAACAAGGCGGCGGGCGGCCGCGCGGACGAGATCAATACCTGCATCGCCTGCAACCAGGCCTGCCTGGACCACACCTTCTCGAACAAGCGCGCCACGTGCCTCGTCAATCCGCGCGCCTGCTACGAGACCGAACTGGTGATCCGTCCAGCCGCGCAGCCGCGCCACATCGCCGTGGTAGGCGCCGGTCCCGCCGGTTTGTCGGCGGCGACGGTGGCCGCTGAACGGGGGCACCGTGTGACGCTGTTCGATGGACTGGACCGCATCGGCGGCCAGTTCAACGTCGCGATGCGCGTGCCGGGCAAGGAAGAATTCGCCGAGACGATCCGCTATTTCGGGCGCCGTCTCGCTTTGCTCGGCGTCGACGTGCGCCTGAATACGGTCGTCACGCGCGAGGCCTTGCTGGCCGAAGGCTTTGACGAGGTCGTCGTCGCCACCGGCATCCGCACCCGCAAGCCGGCCATCCCCGGCATCGACCATCCGATGGTGCTCAGTTACCTGGACGTGCTGCGCGATGGCCGCCCGGTCGGCGCACGCGTGGCGATCATCGGCGCCGGCGGCATCGGGTTCGACATGGGGGAATTCCTCGTGCACGACCCGCAGGTGCCGCTGCCGATGACGCCCGCGCACTGGATGGGCGAGTGGGGCGTCGATCCGCTGGTGGCCACGGCCGGTGGTTTGACGGCACCCGTGGCGCCGCATTCGCCGCGTCAGGTCTGGCTGTTGCAGCGCAAGAGCACGCGCCCGGGCGCGGGGCTGGGCAAGACGTCGGGCTGGGTGCACCGCGCAACGCTGGTGCGCAACGGTGTGACGATGCTGGCGGGTGTGCAATACGACCGCATCGATGACGCTGGCCTGCACATCACCGTCGGTGGGCAGGCGCGCGTGCTGGCGGTGGACAACGTGGTGGTCTGCGCAGGGCAGGAGAGCCTGGCCGAGCTGATGCCGGCCGAGGCAGCCGGCAGCAGCGGGCCCGGTTTCCACAAGATCGGCGGCGCCGCGCTGGCGGCGGAGCTCGATGCCAAGCGCGCGATCCGCGAAGGGTTCGTGCTGGCCGCGCGCCTGTAAGGCTGGCGCTTACAGCTTGCGCACGACCACGCAGCCGATCGAATAGCCGGCGCCAAACGAGCAGATCACGCCATTGGTTCCGGCCGCCAGATCGTCCTGGTACTTGTGGAACGCAATGATCGAACCGGCCGACGACGTGTTGGCGTAGCTGTCCAGGATCACCGGTGCTTCGCCCGGTTCGGCGTCGCGGCCCAGCAGCATGCGCACGATCAGCAGGTTCATGTTCAGGTTCGCCTGGTGCAGCCAGTAGCGCGCGACGTCGTCGGTGCCCAGGCCGGCCGCGCTCAGGGTGTCCTTGATCGTCTCGGCCGCCATCGGGCAGACTTCCTTGAACACCTTGCGGCCCTGCTGGCGGAACAGTTTGTCCGGCAGGCCGACGCCGGCTTCGTCGAAGCGGTTCATGAAGCCGAAGTTGTTGCGGATATTGTTCGAGAAGCTGGTCTTGAGGCGGCTGTCGAGGATTTCCCACTGGTGCGCGCCGGTGGCCGTGGCTTGCGCCTCGATGATGATCGCGGTGCAGGCGTCGCCAAAAATAAAATGGCTGTCGCGGTCACGGAAATTCAGGTGGCCGCTGGTGATTTCGGGGTTCAGCACCAGCACCGCGCGGGCGCGCCCGCCGCGTACCGCATCCACGGCAGTGGCGATGCCGAACGTGGCCGACGAACATGCCACGTTCATGTCGAAGCCGAAACCGTCGATGCCGAGTGCTTCCTGGACTTCGACGGCCATTGCCGGGTAGGCGCGCTGCATATTGCTGCAGGCGACCAGCACCATGTCGATGTCGTGTGCCTGTTTGCCGGCGCGCTCCAGCGCTTCGCGCGCAGCAGCCACGCACATCTCGGCCTGCAGCGAAATCTGGTCGTCCGGGCGGTCGGCGATGCGCGCCGTCATGTGGGCCGGGTCGAGAATGCCGCTCTTTTCCATCACGTAGCGCGACTGGATGCCGGACGCTTTTTCGATGAAGCCGCTGCTCGACGGCTCGAGCGCCGTCACCTCGCCGGCGGCGATGGCAGTCGCGTGTTCGGCGTTGTGCAGGTCGACGTAGGCGTTGAAGGCGGTCACCAGCTCGTCGTTCGAGATGGAATGCGGTGGGGTAAACAGGCCGGTGCCGCTGATGACGACAGGTATCATGTTCGGGAAACTTTCAAGGAAAATAAGGCCGCTTGGCCGCAAGATGCGCCGATTCTACACGCTCGGCGCGAGCGTGGGAATCGGGTAGAAACCCGGGTAGAAACCCGGGTAGAAACCCGGGCAGAAAGCCAGCTGCGCTGCGCTGGCGTCAGCGCCCCTGGCGCGCCAGCGTCGTGCCCTTGGTGCGGCCAGACAGCACCACCGGCTGGCCCTTCAGGTGGCGCAGTGCCTGGGCCAGCTGGAAGTCGTCGGCGCTGCCGTAATCGAGCGGTTTACGCTGGCGCGCTGCGTTCAGGAGGCGCATCTGCTCTTCGATGTCGTCGTCGCGCGTGGCGACTTCGGCCCCGCCGCCATTGGACAGGTGGTGCTGCAGGTCGGCTTCGCGCATGCGCAGGGCGTTCAGGCCATCGCCGTCAGAATATTCATCGACCGGGACATCGGGCAGGATGCCGCGCGCCTGGATCGAGCGCCCGGCCGGCGTGTAATAGCGTGCCGTGGTCAGCTTGACGGCGGCATTGCCGCCGATCGGGCGGATCGTCTGCACCGAGCCTTTGCCGAAGGTCTGGCTACCGAGGATGGCCGCGCGCTTGTAATCCTGCAGTGCGCCGGCGACGATTTCGGAGGCCGAGGCTGAACCGGTATTGACCAGCACGACCATCGGCAGCTTCTTGAATGCCGGTGGCAGGCTCGCCAGCGGGTCGGCGCCGCTGCGCAGCATGTAGAACTCGGGCCGGCCATAGAAACGCTGGCGCGAGTCAGCCAGCTGGCCGTTGGTCGAGACGATTTCAGCGTTGTTTGGCAAGAACGCAGCGGCCACGCCGATCGCGCCCTGCAGCAGGCCGCCGGGATCGTTGCGCAGGTCGAGCACCAGGCCTTTCAGGTCGGGGTCTTCGCGGTACAGCGCCTGCAGCTTGGCGGCCATGTCGTCCACGGTCGGCTCCTGGAACTGCGCCACGCGCAGCCAGGCGTAACCCGGTTCGACCATCCTGGCCTTGACACTTTTCTGGACGATCTCGCGCCGCTCGACGGTGACGGTGAGCGGCGCCGGCGCCGACTTGCGCACGATGGTCAGCGTCACGCGCGTGCCCGGTTCGCCGCGCATGCGCTTGATGGCGTCGTCGATCGGCGTGCCCTGCACAGGGTGACCGTCGATGCGCGTGATCAGGTCGCCCTCCTTGATGCCGGCATGGTAGGCCGGTGAATCTTCCATCGGGCTGATGATCTCGATGTAGCCGTCTTCGCTGACGCTGATCTCGATGCCCAGGCCCACGAAGCGGCCTTCGGTGCCTTCGCGCAGTTCGCGAAATGCGCGCGCGTCGAGGTAGGCCGAGTGCGGATCGAGCGACGCCACCATGCCGGTGATTGCCTGCGACAGCAGGGCCTTGTCCTGAACCGGCTCGACGTAGCTGGTCTTGATGATGCCGACGACGTCGGCCAGTTCGCGCAACTCGGCCACCGGCATGCTCGATTCGAGCGACGGTTTGAAGGAGAGGGCGGAAAACTGCATCGTCAGGCCAACGCCGGCAACGATGCCCAGGCCGATCAGGCAGCCATTCTTGAAGGTGGAACCCATGTGATCCATTGTGGCAGCGCGCGCCGATCGTGGAACCCGCGGCGCTGTGGTATGCCTGAGGTTGCGCAAGCGGAGTATAAACCGGTTCGCAGGCTGTTGTTGGCAGTCCCCTGGTCCCCGCCATATCGCATATCGTTATCCAAATACGGAACATCGAATGAATTGGCACGAATAACGATTTGTTACACGCCGTTAGCGAGGGTAAGCAAATGTAAGATTGGCGCCCGGTACAACAGTGCGCACCTATAGTCGTGACTAGTTTTTCTCTCTCTCCACTCTTGAAGTGGTCTTGTCCCGCGGCTTTACTGCCGCGGGATTTTTTTTGCCTGTGTCATCCTGTTGTCACCTTCCAACACATGCATACGCGAGATTCACCCGCCTGCGTGTATCGAAAAGTAAAAAAATCATCACGGCCAGCGCCGTTGCAAGTCCACCCGCTAGAATGTTCTTTTGCCGGCACGCAGCAGGCGCGACCGGTCAGACGTTGTTTATCCCTGCGAACACTTAGCAACCAAGGACTTACCCGTGAAGCGACTTCTCCTGAGTACCCTGACTCTGTCCCTGGCGGCAGCCTTTGCCGCACCGGCGATCGCCGCCGACGCCGCGCCTGCGGCCGCTGCAGCGCCGGCCACTGCCACCGCACCGGCCGGCGTCATCTCCGGCATCGACACCCAGTACATCGACAACAGCGTGCGTCCGCAGGACGACTTCTTCACACACCTGAACGGCAAGTGGCTGAAAGAGACCGAGATCCCGGGTGACCGCTCGAGCTGGGGCACCTTCATGAAGCTGCGCGAAGACACCACGCCGCAACTGCTGGCGATCATCGAGGCGGCGCAGAAGGACACCGGCGCCAAGGCAGGCACCGAAGCGAAGAAGATCGGCGACCTGTACGCCAGCTTCATGGATGACGCGCGCCGCGAAGCGCTCGGCTACAAGCCGCTGACGGGCGAGCTGTCGCGCATCCGCGCGCTCAAGGACAAGAAAGGCATTCCGGCGCTGGCCGCTCACCTGGGCAAGATCGGCGTGGCCAGCCCGTACGGCATCTACGTCGGCCAGGACATGCGCGAGTCGACCCGCCACGCAACCTACCTCAGCCAGAGCGGCCTGGGCATGCCCGACCGTGACTACTACCTGAAGGCAGATGACGCCAAGCTGGCCGAGATTCGCGCCAAGTACCAGGTGCACGTCGAGAAGATGCTGGCGCTGGCCGGCGAAAAGAACGCCGCCGCGCAGGCCAAGGCGATCGTCGACTTCGAGACGGATCTGGCCAAGGTCCAGTGGACCAAGGTCGAGAACCGCGATCCGGTCAAGCGCTACAACAAGATGACGGTGGCCGAACTCGCCAAGCTGGCGCCGGGCTACGACTGGAAGGGCGCACTGGCCGCCGCCGGTGTGGGCAACAAGATCGATACCATCATCGTCAACCAGCCAAGCTACTTCACGGGCTTCGATGCGCTGCTGGCCAAGACCGACCTGGCCACGCTCAAGTCGTACTTTGAATGGCAGCTGCTGCGTGAATACGCGCCGTACCTGTCGAAGGCGTTCGTCGACGAGAACTTCGCGTTCTACGGCACCGCGCTGACCGGCGTGGCCGAGCAACGTCCGAGCTGGAAGCGCGGCGTGTCGACCGTCGAAGGCACGCTGGGCGAGGCACTGGGCAAGCTGTACGTGGCCGAGCATTTCCCGGCCGAGCGCAAGGCGCGCATGGAACAACTCGTGAAGAACCTGATCATCGCCTACGGCCAGTCGATCGACAACCTGGAGTGGATGAGCCCGGCGACCAAGAAGGAAGCACGCGCCAAGCTGGCCAAGTTCACGCCGAAGATCGGCTACCCGGACAAGTGGCGCGATTACTCGCGCCTGACGATCAAGCGCGATGACCTGGTGGGCAATGCGATGCGTGCGTCGACCTTCGCCTACAACTACAACATCGACAAGCTCGGCAAGCCGATCGACCATACCGAGTGGGGCATGACGCCGCAGACGGTCAACGCCTACTACCGCAGCACGATGAACGAGATCGTGTTCCCGGCCGCGATCCTGCAGCCGCCATTCTTCGACATGCGCGCCGACGACGCGGTCAACTACGGCGCCATCGGCGCCGTGATCGGTCACGAAATCGGCCACGGTTTCGACGACAAGGGCAGCCAGTCCGATGGCGACGGCAATCTGCGCGACTGGTGGACGGCCGAAGACCGCGCCGCCTTCAAGGCCCGCACCGACAAGCTGGTCAAGCAGTTCAACGGCTACGCGCCGCTGCCGGGCTACAACGTGAACGGCGAACTGACGCTGGGCGAGAACATCGGCGACAACGCCGGCCTGTCGATCGGCTACAAGGCCTATAAATTGTCGCTGGCCGGCAAGCCGGCGCCGGTGATCGATGGCCTGACGGGTGACCAGCGCTTCTTCATGGGCTTTGGCCAGGTGTGGCGCTCGAAGATGCGTGAAGCGCAGCAGATCAATCAGGTGAAGACCGATCCGCACTCGCCGGGCCAGTTCCGCGCCAACGGCACCGTGTCGAACATGCCTGAGTTCTACGAGGCGTTCAACGTGAAACCGGGCGACAAGATGTACCTGCCGCCTGAAGACCGGGTCATCATCTGGTAAGGTTCCATGACAAGGGGCCGGCGTCACGAGCGCCGGCCTTTTGCATTGCACTCACAAACTAACAAAGAGAGATAACATGCAACGAAAACTGATCAGCGCAGCAGCGCTGGTATTGACCACGTCGTTCATCGCGCCAATGGCGCTGGCCCAGGCCACCGCCGCTACCGCTACTGCGCCGGCCGGTGCATCGTCCGGCATTGCGACGCAGTACATCGAACCGTCCGTGCGCGCCCAGGACGACTTCTTCGAACACCTCAACGGCAAGTGGCTCAAGAGCGTCGAGATCCCGGCCGACAAGTCGACCTGGGGCGCGTTCCACCAGCTGCGCGATGACACGCTGCCGCAACTGCGCGCGATCATCGAGCGCACCGCCGCTGACAAGAACGCTGCTGCCGGCAGCGAAGCGCGCAAGATCGGCGACTTCTACGCCAGCTACATGGACGAAGCGCGCCTCGAGCAGCTGGGCGCCACGCCACTCAAGGGCGAGATGAACAAGATCGCCGCGATCAAGAGCAAGGCCGAACTGCCGGCGCTGTTCGCCAACCTGAATCGTGCCGGCGTGACCGTGCCGTTCACGTTCTTCATCCACCAGGATGCCAAGGATTCGACCAAGTACGTCGCCGACCTGTACCAGTCAGGCCTGGGCATGCCCGACCGCGACTATTACCTGAAGCAGGACGACGCCAAGCTGGCGGACGTGCGCGCCAAGTACCAGGTGCACGTCGAGAAGATGCTGGCGCTGGCCGGCAGCAAGACCGCCGCCGCTGACGCGAAAGCCATCCTCGACCTGGAAACCCGACTGGCCAAGGTGCAGTGGACCAAGGTCGAGAACCGTGATCCGATCAAGACCTATAACAAGGTCGAGTTCAGCAAGCTGGCCGCAATGGCGCCGGGCTACGACTGGAACACGTGGCTGAAAGCCTCGGGCCTGCAAGGCAAGGCGACGTATCTGATCGTCAGCCAGCCGACCTACCTGAAAGGGTTTACCGACGTCCTGAACAGCGTGCCGCTGGCGACCTGGAAAGCGTATCTGCAATTCCAGACCGTGAACAGCTACGCGAACTACCTGTCGAAAGCCTTCGTTGACCAGCGCTTCTCTTTCAACGGCACCACGCTGGCCGGCATTCCTGAACTGGAACCACGCTGGAAGCGCGGCGTCTCGACGCTGGAAGGCAGCCTGGGCGATGCCGTGGGCAAGCTGTACGTGAAAGACCATTTCCCGGCCGAGCGCAAGGCGCGCATGGAAGTGCTGGTCAACAACCTGCTGGCGGCCTACAAGGATTCGATCGACACGCTCGATTGGATGAGCCCGGCGACCAAGAAGGAAGCGCAAACCAAGCTGGCCAAGTTCACGCCGAAGATCGGTTACCCGAACAAGTGGAAGGAATACACGGCGCTGACCGTCAAGCGCGATGACCTGGTGGGCAACGTGATGCGCTCGCGCGACGTCGAATACAACCGCGAACTGAACAAACTGGGCAAACCGATCGACCGCGACGAGTGGGGCATGACGCCGCAAACCGTCAACGCCTACTACAACCCGGAACTGAACGAAATCGTGTTCCCGGCCGCGATCCTGCAGCCGCCGTTCTTCGATGCGAAGGCCGACGACGCAGTCAACTACGGCGGCATTGGCGCCGTGATCGGCCACGAAATCAGCCACGGCTTCGATGACCAGGGTTCGCAGTACGACGGCGACGGCAACATGCGCAACTGGTGGACCGAAGAAGACGGCAAGCGTTTCGGCGAAAAGACCAAGGCCCTGATCGCTCAGTACGCCGCGTTCAGCCCGCTCGAAGGCTATAACGTGAATGGTGAACTGACGCTCGGCGAAAACATCGGCGACAACTCGGGACTGGCGATTGCCTACAAGGCCTACAAGATCTCGCTCAAGGGCAAGCCAGCGCCCGTGATCGACGGTCTCACCGGCGACCAGCGCTTCTATATGGGTTGGGGCCAGGTGTGGCGCACGAAGATGCGCGAGCCGGCGCAGATCGCGCAGATCAAGACCGACCCGCACTCGCCGGCGCAATACCGCGCCAATGGCACGCTGAAGAACCAGCCTGGTTTCTACGAGGCGTTCAAGGTCAAGGCTGGTGACAAGATGTACCTGGCGCCGAAGGATCGCGTGATTATCTGGTAAGCCTGCAGCGCAATACACTGCTTGCATAGAACAAGGGCCGCTTTCGCGGCCCTTGTTGTTAGTATTGCCTGTTGGCTACGCGATCAGCGCGCCTGGCTCGAATAGCTGCACGATTTGACGGTGTTTTTGATTGGATCGCCGAACACGGCATTGGTGCAGGCGGTACGCGTCGTGAACGTCTTGGTGGCATAGGCGCCGGGCACGCCGTAGCGCACATCCCGGGTGCCAGTGAACGAGCAGGTACCCTTTTCGGCAGCGCATGCGGTCCAGGTCACGGGCGTGGTCGGCGCCGGGGTTGGCGCGCTCGACGCGGTACCCGCATAGCTGCAGGTCTTGACCGTGCCTGTGATCGGATCACCGAACACGGCGTTCGAGCACTGGACATTGTTGGTAAACACCTTGACGACCCAGGAATTGCCCGCGCCATAACGTACTTCACGCGTGCCGCTGAAACCACACGTGGCGTTCTCGTTGGCGCAGTTGGTCCAGGTGGACGGCGTCGGGGTAGGCGTTGGCGTCGGCGTCGGCGTCGGCGTTGGCGTTGGCGTTGGCGTCGGTGCCGGGGTACCGCCCGAAGTCAGCGCCGCATAGGCGCCGATATCGCGCGCGTTTGCAGCAGCGCGGGTCTCGCCCGATGCCACGTGCTTGTACTGGGCAACTGGCGTCAGGGACACGCCGGATGCGGACACGCCCGGCGTCGAACCGGCATTAATCACCAGCACGTTCGCGGTCGGATGCAGATCGAACAGCACGCGATTAATGAAGCCGGGTACGAGTGAACGGAAGTTGGTCCGGTCGATGGCAGTGCTCTGGTTGGTCATGGCGCCGGTGCCGCCGAAAATATTGTTTTGCAGCAGAACCGGCGTGGTCACACTACCGCCCACAAGCACGAAGGTGCCGCGTCCACTGTCGTCGTTCAGGAACGTGTTGTTGACCACATACAGATCCTTGCCAGGATTGCTCGCGCCTTCACTGCCATAGGCCAGCAAAGCGGGGTTATTGTGACTGGCCGGTTGGTGGATCACGTTACCGATGACATACGAGGTACCGGCGTTTGGCAGGTCGATCTCGTAGCTCGGTTTGCCGGTGCTACTCGAGAAGCGGTTGTAATTGATCGTGTTGACGTTGGCGCGCGACTTGAGGTTATGACCGCCATTGGCATCGTGCGAATAGTTGTAGCGGAACGTCAGACTGCCGACGTGACCGATATAGACATTGTGGGTGTAACCGTCGCCCCGGCCGTTGGAACCGAACTCGGTGTTCTCGATCACGATACTGCTGTTGGCATTGGCGCCGGTCAGGATGCCGTTTTCGTTATCGTGCAAATACGACGAACGCAGGGTGAAGTTGGTGCCTTCAATGCGCAGTGCAGCGCCGTTGCGGTCCGGAACCGAAGCACCGGCCATTTCGACGTTTTCCACCGTGATGTTGCTACCCTTAATAACCCACGTACCCTTGCCTTGGGCATTTCTGCCTTGGGCATTAATGGTTGGACGACCATTGACGCCGCGAATGGTCAGGTTGCTAGCACTGATGGCGCAGACATCCCCGTTGTAGGATTTGCCGCCATCGATCTGGATGATATCGCCGGACTGCGCACGGGCAAAGGCAGCGCACGGGGCAGCGTAGGATTTTCCTGGTCCCACCGAGAGGGTGGCGGCGGAGGCGCTGCCAGCAGCAGCGAGCGAGATCAGGAAAATTGCCGATAGACGGCACGAGGCGGGCACGATGAATTGGGAATGGAGAGACATGGTGTATTAATCCTGTAAAGATTCCGTTGGGAATTAATTTCGACTGGAAGTTGTGCAGGATAAGGTATTTATTTGTCGAAACTTGTAAGCAATTGTTACTTTACTTTTCAATCAACATGTCACATATGATAAATATGGTGGTATTAAAGTAATGCAATTAGTTGTTCAATTAATATGCGTAGAGGGTTATGTTCTGCACGTACTCTGGCTAAGCTGGAGATAAAAATGACAGACAAAAAAAAGCGCCGATGCCGGCGCTTTGTTGTCTTGCCGTTCCCGGCAACAGTTATTTGACTGCAGCAGTCATGTAGTCGACGGCAGCCTTGACGTCGGCATCAGGGAGCGTGGAGCCACCTTTCGGCGGCATATAACCGGCCTTTCCCTGGAACCCCCTGATGGCGTGGTCGTACAAGACGGAGGCGCCCTGGCCGATACGTGTGCTCCACGCCGCTTTGTCGCCAAACTTGGGCGCGCCTGCGATACCGGCGCCATGGCACGCGATACATGCTGTTTCGTACGCCTTTTTGCCGGTATCGGCACTTACGACGGCTGGACCCGCAGCTGGCGCCGCTGCTGCCACAGGCGCTGCTGGTGCAGGCGCCGCTGCCGCCGTGGCGGCTGGCACTGCAGCGACCGGCGCACCAGCTGTCGCAGTGGCAGCATCACCGGCAACGGGTGCGGCTGCAGCAGCGGGTGCGGGTGTGGGCGCAACCGGTTCCTTGAAGCTGGCGCCACTCTTGTTGGTCATGTAGACGACGGCGCGCGCCACTTCGAGATCATCCAGATCGGGATTGCCGCCCTTGGCCGGCATGGCGCGGATCCCTTTGATCGCGTGCGTGACCAGCGTATCGTAACCCTGTGCCAGGCGGGCAGTCCAGGCAGCTGTGTCGCCCGTCTTGGGGGACCCGGCCATACCGCTGTCATGACAGGCGGCGCAGGTAGCCGTGTACACAGCGCCGCCTGCCAGCAGCACACGCGGCGTATTGGCATCGCGCAGTGTGAAACCTGCATCGGAAACGGGAAGGATACGTGCGGCAATTGCTTCGGCACTCTGAGCATTGCTGCCGGCGCCAGTGGTCGACGCGTTGGTAACGAAGGTGACCAGCAGGATGATGCCAAGGACAATTACCAGGAAGAATCCCGCGACAGCAATCACAAGCTGTTTGGGCGTACGAATCAGGGATTCGTGGTCGTGCTGTGCGTCGCTCATGATTTCCTTAATTCAATTAAAAAAACCGGCCACTGGGGCGCTGCGATCTAGTGGCTTTTTTGCAAGTGCCGTCGAGCATCTTATTATAGTGTAAACCTGTATTGATGCCAGGGTTTTTCGGGCGCTGCCCATGGACGTACTCGACGAAAGACTGTATCCTTCGCTACGCTTGCCAGTGCGGCTGTAGCTCAGTGGATAGAGTATTGGCCTCCGAAGCCAAGGGTCGCTGGTTCGATTCCAGCCAGCCGCACCAATTTCCGGCGTCATATCGATGTCATTTTTCGCTCTCTGGCGTCGTCTTGTAGCACCTGTCTCTTACTCCTCTCTTTGTAAGCTTTTTTCCCTGGTGATGTGCAGCACGATCACGCCACGTCCGTCCATTCCGCCCGTAGTTCCTCTTCCGTCACGCGTTCTTAGTTATCTTGTATAGATGACACAGCGCATAAATCACATTCAACACGCTCGTTCTCATTATACAATTCGCAATTGTATTTCTTTTGAGCACGCTGGCGTTGCCCTGAATGATTGCTTGCGTTACCTTGTCCGCTCTTTGCAAGACGCCCTGAATCCATGAAAGGCTTTTCCATGTCGATTGCCCCTGGCATTCGTGACCGTATCGCGTTACTGCGTCTGGTCATGATTTTTGGCGTCATCGTGCTCCATACCCCTGCCTATGTCCCAATGAACGCGGTGGGCACAGGCTGGTTCGATCTGGTCAAGGCGTTTTTCCAACTAGCGGTGTTTCGTGCATCCGTGCGGGTGCTGACGGTGATTTCAGGCTTCCTGTTGTTCAGTTCCAGAATTGACCTTGAACCGGCGCGCTGTTTCGCCAAGAAATCACGCACTATCCTGATCCCCTTCCTCTGTTTTAATTTGACGCTGCTGCCGTTCGCCCTCGGGGCCGAAATGTTTGCAGGAATGGAATTGTCCGCGAATCTGTGGCCATTCGACCCGATGCGCTGGCTCAACGCCGCCTTCGGCCTGACAGCTTCGCCCATTAACTATCCGCTCAATTTTCTTCGTGACCTGCTCGTGCTGATGATCCTTGCGCCACTTTTCGGGTGGTTACTACGCCACTACGCCTGGCCGGGATTCGTTCTCGTGTTAGTTGTCTTCATGGGAAATTTTGATGGGAACCTGCTGCTGCGCGATCTGATGGCGGTATCGTTTTACATCGGTGGATTGGCTGCTGTACGGAACTGGAACCTCAGTCTTCTCGATCGTTATGCTGGCATCTGCCTTATCGTCTTCCTGCTGGCCTGTGCCGCCATCGTGCACTTCCGAATCACAAACACTACGCACTTGCGCCTGGCAGCGCCACTTCTCATCTGGCCTGCAACCGTCTTGATCGCAGGTACATCGTTTGGATTATGGTTGGTACGCATGAGCAAGTACAGCTTCTTCCTGTTTTTGGCGCATGCACCGGTGCTGCTCATGACTTGGGTTCTGTACGGCCGCTATGGCAGCGCCATGCCGTATCCGGTGTACTGGGTATTAGCACCAATCTGTGTGACCGCCGTGTTGATCGCGGTATACAAACTGGCCATGGCGACGATGCCGCGAGTGTTTCGGGTCATGATCGGCGCTAGCATTCGATCGCGTCCACTCTCTGTGCCCGGAGTGCAACGGGGCGATGACGACGATCAGACCACGTCTGTCAATGTCTGACGAACATGTTTGATGGAGATCAACCTCAGCTCTAAAGCAATTGCGCACGATTACGTCCGTTGCGCGGCTTAATTACTAGTCAATGCTAAAATCTTGTGGATTTGTTGCGCTAAGGAATTAATTGATCCAATTGTGCACGTGCCACGTGACAAACAATGATATCAATTTAGCCATTTGTGTTGCACTAAGCTGACGTGTTGATGGAGCGTCGTTGAGTAACAAGGTGTTTCCATGCTATATTGAATGTTAAAGATATGTCAAAACAGTGAAGTGAAATCGATGTTGAAAGTGCATGATCTGGTGATGCTGGTTCTGTGCGCGGTGTAGATAGCTTGACTGGTATTCTCCCTCCCTAGCGTCGTCGCAGCGACCTGTGCCGATGTTGGGAATGACATGTAGGGTCTTGTTCGATTGAACGAACCAACTGCCAATGCTGTGCAATGCTGCGATTAATTAGTTCGAAAATACAACTCAATGCATCTCGTGACTGCCTGCATCGTCAACGGTAATAAGACGGTCATGCGGCACATGCAGAGCAAGCGCTTGGCCTCTGAGCAGGTAAGCGTCATAAACAATTCTGGGGAATAACATGTTTCGGATCTCTAACCACTACGTGTCGAAGATCGTTTTCGTCCTGCTATTTGTGGAAATATTGATCCTGTTAGGCGCTGCCTATGCAGGCGCAGCCATGCGTTTTCTCGACATTGGCGCACCGCTCACGAGCGACCAGTTTGATCACTTCCTGGCTTCGGCCGTCGCGTTTGCCGTGGCGGTCAGCTTCAGCATGAGCGCCATGGGCATGTACCAGCTCGATTTCGACGAGGGCTTGCGCCATCCGTTCTTCATGAAGCTGATGCCGGCGTTCCTGATGGGTTTCCTGATCCTGACGCTGGTGTTCTATGTGGCGCCCGACTTGTACTTTGGTCGTGGCATCCTGTTGCTGGGCTTTGGCCTTGCAGCGGCCGGGATCTTCGTCGCGCGCATCATTTTCTTCAAGACGTCTGAACTGCGCCTGATGCAGTCGCGCATCCTGTTCCTGGGCAATGGCGCTCTGGCCAAGGAATGCAGCGACCTGGCTGTTAACAAGAACAGCTACCACCGCTACAAGGTCGTCGGCTTCATTCCAGTGGGTAGCGATGACATGTGCGTGCCGGCCGCTGACGTGCTCAAGGTGCGCGAAGGCGACTCGCTCGTCAAGATGGCGACCCAATATGGCGCGCAGGAAATCGTCGTATCGGTGCAAAACAAGCGCGGCAGCTTCCCGATCAAGGAACTGCTCGATTGCAAGCTGCAAGGCGTGAAGGTCACCGATGCCGCCACGTTCTTCGAGCGCGAAACCTGCCAGATCCGGGTTGACTCGCTGCAGCCGAGCTGGTTGGTGTTCGGCGGTGGCTTTGACCAGAGTTTCATCCGCATCTTCATGAAGCGCGGGTTTGACCTGATCTGCAGCACCCTGATCATGGCCGTCACGTTCCCGATCATGCTCGGTGCGGCGCTGGCCGTGTGGCTGGAAGACCGCAATCCGGTGTTCTATTCGCAGGAGCGGGTCGGCAAGGATGGCAAGATTTTCCGTGTTCACAAGTTCCGCAGCATGCGCGCCGATGCCGAAAAAGGCGGCACGCCACAGTGGGCGGCCCAGAACGATCCGCGCGTGACGCGTGTCGGCAACTTCATGCGCAAGACCCGCATCGACGAGCTGCCGCAAATCCTGAACGTGTTCAAGGGCGACATGTCGTTCGTGGGCCCACGGCCGGAGCGCGCCTACTTCGTCCAGCAGCTGATCGAGGTGGTTCCATATTACAATGTCCGTCATAGCATCAAGCCAGGCATTACCGGTTGGGCCCAAGTGCGTTATGGCTATGGCTCATCGGCCGAGGACGCGTTGCAGAAATTGCAGTACGATCTCTACTACGTCAAGAACAACAGCCTGTTCCTGGATGTGCTCATCCTGATCAATACGCTCAAGGTCGTGCTGTTCCGTAGCGGACGCTGATCATCCCGGATCGGCTTGCGGTGTGGGCATCGCAGGTCAATGGCTTTAACGTTTCTATCCCGAATTTTTCAATGGTCGTTTTCATGGATGGCATACGTTGACCACCATTGCCGTCTATAGCTATAGCGTCTCCGCCATCGGTTTTTTATTGCTGATCGGCCTGCTGTTTACCATCTGGCGCGGCCGCACACAGGTGGCCGCCATTGCCATCGCGTGCGGGTTCACCGCGCTCTGGTCCGCGGCCCTGGCCGGGCAGGCTGCCACTGGCCACGAACTCTGGTCAGTCTGGACCGACACCCTCGAAATCCTGCGCAGCGCCGCCTGGTGCATCGTGCTGTTGCTCTTGCTGGGCAACTCACGCGACCCGGCCAGCCGCTGGCCGTTCAATCTGCGTACACCCATCTTCATCGGCGCGGTCTGTTATGGGATTTTGTTGCTGGTGACGGTGTTCGTGCGGACCGACCTGATGCTCAATCTGGACGGGGGCCTGCTGCCCAACGTCACGGCGCGCGTGTGCCAGGCAGTGCTCGGCATGCTGCTGGTCGAGCAGGTGTACCGCAACAAGACGATCCAGGAACGCTGGGCCATCAAGTTCGCCTGCCTCGGCATCGGCGCAATGTTTGCCTACGACTTCTACATGTACAGCCAGGCGCTGCTGTTCCACGACATGCACCCGGATACCTGGGCCGCGCGCGGCATCGTCAATGCGCTGGCCATGCCGCTGATCGGCACCGCCGTCAAGCGCAGCACGTCGCGCTCGAACGCACTGGTGGTGTCGCGCCGCGTCATGTTCCATTCGACTGCACTGTTCGGCTCGGCGATCTATCTGCTGGCCATGGGTTTCGCCGGCTACTACCTGCGCTATTTTGGCGGCAGCTGGGGCGGCGTGATGCAGGTCGCGTTCCTGTGCGGCGCCTTGCTGCTGCTGACCGGAACCCTGTTCTCGGGCACCTTCCGTGCCTGGCTCAAGGTCTTCATCAGCAAGCATTTCTACAGCTACGGCTACGATTACCGTGAAGAATGGATGCGCTTCACCCGCACCCTGTCGTCCGACAGCACGC
Organism: Telluria sp. LT2P80; assembly: GCF_059685955.1. Classification (NCBI taxonomy): domain Bacteria; kingdom Pseudomonadati; phylum Pseudomonadota; class Betaproteobacteria; order Burkholderiales; family Oxalobacteraceae; genus Telluria; species Telluria sp. LT2P80. The sequence continues at coordinate 356,372 of NZ_JCASIO010000004.1, forward strand.
ACATCGGCGAGCGCGCGATCGAGGCGGTCGGTGCGCTGGTCGAAAGCCCGGGCGGTGTGTTGTGGCAGCGCCGCGACGGCGATGGCGGTCACTATCAACCGGTGGCGGGGTGGCAAGCCACCAGCACCGCGACCGAGCCGGCCGACTCGAATTTCTGTCACTTCCTGGAAACCACCCAATGGGTGATCGACCTGCGCGAATATGCGGCCCTGCCCGAAAAATACGGCGAGCTGGTCTTGCCAGCGTGGCTTGTCGCATTTCCACGCGGCTGGCTGGTGGTGCCCTTGATTCTGCACGGCAAGCTGTTCGGCTTCGTCGTGCTGCAAGACGCGCGCAGCGCCGTGTCCCTGAACTGGGAAGTGTTCGACCTGCTTGAAATTGCCGGCAGCCAGGCTGCCAGTTACCTGGCGCAGCAGGATGCTGCCAACGAGCTGATGGTGGCGCGCCAGTTCGAGTCGTTCAATCGCATGTCGACCTTTGTCGTGCACGACCTGAAAAACCTGGTGGCCCAGCTGTCGCTGATGAATGCGAACGCCGAGAAGCACCGTGACAATCCCGAATTCCAGCGCGATATGCTCGATACCGTGACGCACTCGGTCGACAAGATGAAAATGATGCTGCAAAAGCTCAGTCGCAACGATGCGCCGGAACGGCCGTTGCCACTGCGCGTCGAGAACGTCGTGCGCCAGGCGATTGCGCTCAAGAGCGCATTCGAGCCGCATCCGGTGCTGGACGTGATTGATGGCGGCCTCCTGGTACTGGCCGACGGCGAACGCCTCGAGCGCGTGCTGGGCCACCTGATCCAGAACGCCATCGAAGCCACGCCGCGCAACGGCCGTGTCAGCGTCTCGATTGCCCGAACGGGCGGGCAGGTCACGGTGACCGTGGCCGATACCGGCGCCGGCATGAGCGAGGAATTCATCCGCGAGCGGCTGTTCAAGCCCTTCGAATCGACCAAGCCGGCCGGCATGGGCATCGGCGTGTTCGAAAGCCGGGAATACATCCACGAATTGGGCGGGGCGCTGGCGTTGAGCAGCGTACCCGCACAGGGAAGCACATTTACCGTCACGTTGCCGCTGTACCGCGAGGCTGGCGAGCGCGCTGCGTGATGAAAGGACAACTGTGAGTCAAAACAAACCGAAACTGCTGATCATCGAAGACGATCCGGGCCTGCAAAAGCAGCTGCGCTGGAGTTTCGACGCGTATGACGTGGTGGTCGCCGACGACCGCGAAAGCGCGCTGGCGCAGATCCGCCGCCATGAGCCGGCCGTGGTCACGATGGACCTGGGCCTGCCGCCCGACCCGGACGGTTCGACCGAAGGCCTGGCCACGCTGAAGCAGATCCTGGCGCTGGCGCCGGAAACGCGCGTGATCGTCCTGACCGGCAACCAGGACCGCGCCAATGCGGTCAAGGCAATCGCCATGGGCGCCTACGACTTCCACCAGAAGCCGCCCGAACCCGAGGTGCTCAACCTGGTCATCCAGCGCGCGTTCTTCCTGCACAATCTGCAGGAAGAAAACCGCCGCATGCAGTCTGGCCAGGCCGACTCGCCGATGGCCGGCGTGATCAGCCGCGATCCCGGCATGCTCAAGCTGTGCCGCAGTATCGAGAAGGTCGCCCCCACCTCGGCCTCGGTGATGCTGCTGGGTGAATCGGGCACCGGCAAGGAAGTGCTGGCGCGTGCAGTGCACGCGATCTCGCCGCGCGCCAAGGAGCGCTTCGTGGCGATCAACTGCGCCGCGATTCCCGAGAACCTGCTCGAGAGCGAATTGTTCGGCTACGAAAAAGGCGCCTTCACCGGCGCAGCCAAGCAGACCAAGGGCAAGGTCGAGCTGGCCCACGGCGGCACCTTCTTCCTTGATGAAGTGGGCGACCTGCCGATGGCGCTGCAGGCCAAGCTGCTGCGCTTCTTGCAGGAGCGCGTGATCGAGCGCATCGGCGGGCACGAAGAAATCCCCGTCGATGTGCGCATCGTCTGTGCAACGCACCAGAAGCTCAAGGAATTGTGCAGCACGGGGCGCTTCCGCGAGGACTTGTATTACCGCCTGTCCGAGATCGTCGTGACGATTCCGCCGCTGCGCAACCGCCAGGGCGATGCGGCCCTGCTGGCGCACCACTTCAAGAACAAGTTCTGCGCCCAGGAATCGCGCCCGACGCTGCACTTCTCGCCGGACGCAATCGCGGCAATCGAAGCCTATGCCTGGCCGGGCAATGTGCGCGAGATGGAAAACTGCGTCAAGCGCGCCGTGATCATGGCCGATGGCCCGACCATCGTGGCCGACGACCTGGGCCTGCCCGAAGGCGACACGCCGGTCGAGGAGCCGCTGAACCTGCGCCAGGTGCGCGATGAAGCGGAGCAGGGCGCCATCGTCAAGGCGCTGGCGCGCGCGGACGGCAATATCGTCAAGGCCTCGGAAATGCTGGGTATCAGCCGTCCGACCATGTATGACCTGATGAACCGCCACGGCATCAAGAGCGGGACATGAGGCCCGTCGCCCGCCTGGTGCTGGGCGCGGCACTACTAGGTGCATGCGGGGTAGTGTCGGCACTTTTTGTGGTCGAACGCATGGGCGTGGCGCCGCGCGCGCTGGCGCCATATGTCGAAAAACGCAGCAGCGGCCACAACCCCGCCATCGTCGGCGCCGGTCAGTACGCCAGCCGCATGCTGGTGGCGCTGGACCGTGGCGAGGTGCGCCAGGTGCTGCAGGCCGAGTTGCATGCTCTGACGCTGGGCGCACAGCCAGTGGCCGTGCCCGACACCGGCGGCGCGCAACGCGTCGATGTATTCGACATCGATGGCCTGCGCGCGGCCATGAAAGAGGCCGAGCCTGGCACGGTCATCACGCTTGCACCCGGCACCTACCGCATTGGCGGGCGCGCGCTTGACGCCAACCGTTCAGGAAGCGCAGGAGCGCCGATCGTGGTACGAGCCGCGCAGCCCGGCAGCGTCACGCTGATCTCGAGTGCGCTCATGGCGGTCAAGGTCGGCGCGCCCTACTGGCACTTCGAAAACCTGACCATTGAAGGCGCATGCGAGCGTGACGACGATTGCGAGCACGCGTTTCAGGTGGTGGGCGCGGCGAGCCACTTTGCGGCGGTAAACAATACCATCGGCGGGTTCAACGCCCACTTCAAGATCAATGGCAGCAAAGGCCGCTTTCCGGATCACGGCCTGATCGACGCCAATACCCTATTCAATCCGGCGCCGCGCGCCACGCGCAACCCTGTGACGCCGATCGACCTGGTCGCGGCCAGCCACTGGACTATCCGCAGCAATATCATCCGTGATTTCATTAAGCTGCATGGCAACCAGATCAGTTATGGCGCGTTCGCCAAAGGCGGCGGCAGCGGCAATGTCTTCGAACGCAACCTGATCTGGTGCGAACGTGAGCTGACCGCCCAGCCTGGCCAGCGCGTCGGCTTGTCGCTGGGCGGCGGCGGCACCGGCAAATCTTCTTGTCGCGATGGCCGCTGCATCACCGAACAGGATGGGGGCGTGCTGCGCGCAAACCTGATCGTCGGCTGTTCTGATGCCGGCATCTATCTTAATAGCGCGGCAGGCAGCCGGATCGAGGACAACACCGTGCTCGACACCAGCGGCATCGATGTACGCTACCCGACCAGCAGCGCCCAGCTCGACGGCAACCTGGTCGACGGCCCGATCCGGGCGCGCGACGGCGCATTGCTGCGCCTGCACGACAATCGCGATGCGGGGCTGTGGAGATCGTTCGTGGGCGACCATCCGGTGCGTGCGCTGTTTGCCGCGCCCACCCGGGGCGACTTCGGCTGGGCCGGCGATGCGCCGCTGCGGGCCGATGGGCCGGCGCAGGAATCTCGCGAGGACTTATGCGGTGCTGCACGCGGCGCCACACGGATCTATGGCGCGTTTGAAGACTTTACCGCCTGCCGGCGGCCGTAGCCGCGCTTACCAGGATCGCAGCCAGTCGGCCGTCCAGCGCGCGACCTGGTCACGCCATTCGCGGCGCGAGAACGTGTGGTCGGCGCTGTCGATCTGGTAACGCCGTACGCGCGGCGGTGCCAGCGTGCGGCGCCAGTGCGCATCGGCATCGGCCAGGTCAGAAAACTCGCGGGCAGTCAGGTCGGAGCCCGACAGCACCAGAAGAATCGGGCCGCCAAAGTCGCGCAGGCCGGCATGCATCCGGTCCGGAAGCGAGCACGCTGGCCCCGTGGACTGCGCCGGCCCGGGCTGGCGCGCAGCCTGGCGCGTCAGCGCCACCAGTGACGACAGGGATTTACGCCACGAGAACTGGCCACTGAGCACACGCCGCCAGAAGGCGCCGTTGCGCAGCTGGGCACTGTAGTAATGGCGCAGCGTGGCGCGTGCCAGTCCTTCGTCGGTACGCACCCACGGATTAAGCAGCACCAGGCCGGCCACGCGTGCATCCCGCGCGGCATACATGCCGATGGCCGACGCTGCGTCGCACAGTCCCCACAACACCACTTCGCGCAGCGCGGGCACGGCGGCCAGCATGGTGTCAATCGCCGCGCGCAGGTCGTCTTCGACGTCGTCGAAGGCCCGCACCATGCCGCCGCTGTCGCCCATGCCGCGATAGTCGAAGCGAAACGCGGCGATGCCCTCCTGTGCCAGGCTGCGCGCCAGCAGAGTGAACTGACGGTGACTGCCAGCCCGGTACTGCGGCCCGCCGACCACGATCAGCACGCCGCGCGCGCTGGGCGCGGGGGGCAAGGTCAGGATGCCATACAGCCGCTCGCCGCCGCCGTCAAACGCCAGGGCGCGTTCATCGACTGCACCGCCATGGGCAGGTACCGGCAAGGTCTGCACGTCGTCAAGTTCCATCGACGCGCGCCTCCAGCGCCAGTACCGTGGCCTCGACCCAGGCCGCGTTTTCGGTGATCTCGCTGGTCGACCAGAACGGTGCGCACGCGACCGGATGCAGGCGCAGGTCAACTCCCTTGCCCTGCCAGGCAACTTCAGCACGCGCGGCGCCCGGCGCCGGGCCCTGATTGCTGCCCGTAATGGCCTCGATCCAGTCGACCGGACAGGCCGGCGCAGCCGCATCGAGTGGTGCCAGCGCATCGAGCGCCGCAGCCAGTTGCGGATGGAGGTCATAGCCGGCGATTTCCAGTACTTCACCATCATGCAAGGCGTTGCGCAGAGCTTGCGTGCTGCCGGGCGCGCTGGTACTGGGCTCGCCTTCGGCCAGCATGGCGCCGGCCAGTCGCAGGCGCAGGAACTGGGTCAGGTGGTTCGAGCCAGTGAGCACAGGCTGCCATAGCAGCAGGCCGTCGACCGAATGGGGCGCCTCGCGCGCGTAATCAAGTGCGAGCAGTGCGCCAAGGCGCAGGCCCCACAGCCGCAATGGGCCGTCGAAGCGTTCGCGCAGCCAGCGCGCGCCGGCGGCCAGATCAGCCTTCCACAGCGCCCAGCGGGCATCGCCAAAGTCGCCACTGCTGTCGCCGCAGCCGGCCAGGTCGATCTGGAGCACGGCATGGCCGGATGCCGCCAGCGCGCGCGCGCCGAGCGCGGCCATGCGCCGGGTGCGGTTCATTTCTTCGGCAAACGGATGCACGTACAGGACCGCGCCACGGCAGCGGCCGGCAGGCGGGTGATACAGGCAAAAGCGCTGCCCGTCTTCCATTTTCAGGAAAAACGGTTCGGCAGGCCGCGCCACGGCGACAGTCATGGGGCGCGCTTGTCAGCCACGAATGCCGTCAGGCTCCCCAAGGTGGCGAAGGTGCTGGCGCTGATGTCGTCATCGTCGATCGCGATGTCGAAGTGTTCTTCCAGCGCGGCAATGAGGCTGATCACCGCCATCGAATCGAGTTCCGGCAGCGCGCCCAGCAGGGCTGAGTCGGCAGTCAGGTGACGACCGTTCTCACCCAGGCTGAGGACGTCGGTCAGGATGGTCTTGATTTCTTCGAAATACATGCGAATTCCATTCCAGTGGGCGCCGCAAGTCGCCGGCGCACTCGGTTACGTTTATGGATTGGGGCGAAGCAGCGCCAGCCGGGCCTTGATTGGCGCTGCCAGTCGGTGCACCTCGTCCACCAGTTCATGGCGCGTCAGGCGCAGCAGCAGGTACCAGACCGCCGCCAGCGGCAGCCCGATGATCAGCAGGCGGACTAACGGCGGTAGTATTGCTGGCACCAACGCCTGCAACAGCAGGGCGGCAGCACAGCAGCCGATCGCCACGAGCGCGCTTGGCGCCAGTGCGCGCGCCAGGTGCCCCATGCTGAGACCGAAATAACGGTTTTGTTGGTACATCACCAGTGGCATAGTAACGATCGTCGCGGCGCATAGCGCCCAAGCGAAGCGCACCAGTGAGCCATCATACATCAGCACGCCGAAACCGATGCGGGCGGCCAGTGAGACTAATGTCGGCACCGCGCTAAGGTAGGGCCGGCCGATCGCGAGTATTGCCAGGGGGATGTAGTGGAAGGTCATGCCCACTGCCGCCGCCAGCGCCAGCGGCAGGATGGCTGGAACGGCGGTAGCCCAACTAGGACCGTATAGCGCCGCCACAATATCTTCTCCCAGTATTGCGGTCAGCGCCAGTGCGGCCCAGCCGATACCGGTTAGCAGCACAGTAGCGCGGGTTAAGGTTGGCACCAGCGACTCGCTGCGGTGGAAAATCTGGGCCAAGTAGGAGATCGCCCCATAGCTTACCGTGGAGCCGGCAATCATGATAAATATCTGCACAGTTGAATTGGCACGGCTGAGCAGGCCTACCTGGCTGGCCGACCCTAGTTTGCCGAGCAGAATGTCAGGAATGGCGTTATTAATCGCCCCGGCCATGTTCGCTAGAAGCGAACCGGCACCGAAATTGACTACGCTGCGCCAGTGCGCCACCGATGGCAGCCACGGCAGCTTAGCCGGACGCAGTGGGATATAGGCCAGCACGCAGGCCGCGATATTGATCAGGTTAGCCCAGGCCAAGCTCAAGCTGCCAAAACCGAGCTTCGCCAGCAGCAGGCAGCTTACGCAAAAGCTGATGGTGCCGACGGCGTTGACGATGGCCTGTTTTTCAGCGGCGAACTCGCGCGCCAGCAGCGCTGAGGTGACTGAGCCGAAAGGAATCAGCACGAAGCCCAGAGCGAGAACGCGCATTACCGGCACGATCTCAGGTTCGGCAAACCACGTGCCAAGCGCATTGCTGGCCAGGAATAGGCTTAGGGCGATCACCCACGAAGTCGTATAGACGACGCCGGTGGCCGAGCGGATCTTGTCGGGACTAAGGTCGGCTTCGCGCTGCAGGTACTGAGTGACACCGAAATCGCGGAACACATGGGCGAAGTTAACGAACACCAGCGTCATCGAGTAGATCCCGATTTCGCTGGGACTGAGCATGCGCGCCAGGATCACGCTGACCACAAACTTCAGCACGGTCGAGCCGGAAGTCGAGAAAAAATTGATAATCAGCGAGCGGCGCAGGTTCGCCATAGGGTAAACGGACTAAAGAGTGAGGAATGAAGTGTCGTGGCGGGCGACGCGCTCGCAAGCTCGAAAGAGCTGCGAGCAGCCTTGCGGTGACTAAATGAAACGCACGATGTGGTAAGCAAATTCCTTGCTGTAATGCACAACATTATATTCCTTATCGACATGCGCACGCGCGTTCATGCCGTGTTTTTTCGCCAGTTCTGGGTCGTCCACATAGCGCAGCACCGCCTGCCGGAAAGCATCGAAATCGTTCAGCGGAATGACCGCACCAGTCGCGCCGTCGAGGATGGTTTCGCTTGGACCCATAGCTGCGCTGGCAACCACCGGCACCGCACACGACATGGCTTCCACCACCGCCAGGCCAAAGCTTTCGCGCTCTGCACCGTGCACCATCAGGTCGGCTCCCTGATACCATGGCAAAACATTGTCCTGGCGCCCAGCAAACACGACCACATCCTGCAGTCCGAGCTCGGCCACTAGTGCCTTCCAGCCCGCCACTAGCTCGCCGTCGCCGACATACACGAAACCGATAGCGCGTTCGGGCCGGGCCTGATGCACTTGGTGGATCATGCGGATCAGCTGCTCAACCCGTTTTTCGGCGCGGGCCTGGGATACGGCCAGAATCCAGAAGCGCCCGGGCGCCAGGCCAGTCTGGGTGCGCGCGGCGGCCTGGTTGCCCGGGATGAAGCGTGCGGTATTGATGCAGTTGGTCATCAGCACTACGCGTCGTGCCGGCAGCATCGCGTAGTCGAGCAAGAATCGTTGTTGTCCCTTGGAGTTGGCCAAGTGCAAGTCGTGCATCTGACGTCCCAGCACGCGCCGCATCAGGAATTTTGCGCTGCGCTTGAGCAAGCCGTCACGGCGGCTGAGGTCGAAGCTGTCGTTTTCGGTATTGAGCGTGCGCACGCCGAGTCGGCGCAGTAGATCCAGGCAGACCGTCTCAGGCATTGCGCTCATGAACACGATCACCTTGACGCGGTAGAGCAGGACGAAGTCCTCGATCGCAGCGCGGCCCTGCGGTGAGTTGTCATAGCAGTCAAGTTCAACAGCCGCCATGTGGCGCAGTGCATAGCTGGGATTGCCGCTAAGTCTGGGGAATGCCATATAGGGCCGGGCCTTGCCAGCCAAATGGGCGCTGACCTCATCACGCAGGTAGGCAATATGGTTCCATACGTATCCTGTGTCGTCCGGATAGCGCATTGTGAAGATGACACCTGGTAGATCTTGCTGAGTGCTCATCTGTTAATGTAGAAGTATTAATATAATGCAATCATATCCTATTGCGGCGTTATCTTGAAGGCGCAAGTGCGCGCGACGGGCACAGTCCGGACGCACAATGAAAAAGGCCTTCTACTGTAGTGGAAGGCCTTGGCTTGCCAATTGTCGTCGGCTGCGCCTAATCAACGTGGGATAATATTCCACTGCGGGCCGTTGATATACTTCGGCTTGGCATCGCGGCTGCTGAAAAGGCTCCATGCCTCTCGCGCATTCGGGATGCCGGCCGTCGCAGCCACCGCCAAGGCCGGCTGCAGGTTGGCTGGATAGCCGAGCGTTGAATCGGCGTAGCCATCCATGCGGCGCGGGCCCCAGATAAAATTGGAGGAAGCGTTGAACCAGTTCGCCATCGCCTGACTGGCGCATGGCTGGTCGATGAAGCGCAGGCCCTGCGGATGCTTTGCCACGCCGCCTTCGTTGGCGATGCTCTCGCCGCTGAAATTAGCCAGATAGACTTTTTCCAGGCTATCGTATACCGGGGACTTGGCGTCGTCGCGGATTTTGAGCGAGTAGGCAGAAGCCTTGATCCAGCAGAACCCCGGGGTAGTCATGCGGCCTACCGGATACTTGGCTTTCCACTGCAGAATCGGCTGCGCCTTCTCGAAACCAAGTTCGGCCAGGTAACCGAAGCTCCAGGTGAGGTAATCGTCCTGCCATGGCGCCGAGCCGCCGATTTGGAACGCGCTAGCGCCGGAGCCGTCGTATATGCCTAACTGGTTCGGATTGCCGACCACATAGGTGTCATGATAAAAGGCCATGTTGTTATCGAGCTGCTTGGTGAAGTAATCCTTCAGTGGGTGCGCATCGGGCGTAATGTAGGCGGCGTGGCCAAGCGTACGCAGCGCCCATGCCTGGCCGCGCACCTGGTGCCAGCGCAGCAGGCCCTTGCCTCGGCCCGAGTTGCCCGGATCGGTGCCGAGCGGGTTCCAGGCGGCCCAGAACTGCAATTCCTCCAAATAGTAGTAGTCGCCAGTGAGCAGGTAGGGCAAGTAAGCCAGCGAGGGCTGGTGGGCGACATCCGGCGAGTACGGGGTAGCGGCGAAACGGGGCGCAGGCAGTGGGCCGACGTTGAGCAGGTTGCCGTGGGTCGTCACGTTTTTGTTCGCTTCGTTATCGACCCGCAACGGCTGGCCGGTGCTTTCGTCGCGGTAGTGGATCGACCAACTGCCAGAACCTTCGGCCGCTGCCATCATGGCGTCGCGGGCACGCTTGTCCAGCGACAGCAGGTAAGACACCGACCATATCGGCAGCGGACCGATGTCCCCGCGCCCGCCGGTAGTACCCATATAGGCGACCACGGGCCCGATCGTCATCGGACCGGTATTATTGGCATTGAGACTCTTGGCAAATGTGGCCAGCAGGCCTTCAGACGGCTTGCTGGTCTGGTCGTAGTTCGATACCGCTTTCGAAGCGATCAGGTAGGCCACGTTCGGGCGGACATGGATAGACGGTGCGCTGGCGCCGTTCCACCAGGCGCTCTGGTGCCAGCGCGCGCGATGGTAATGCTTCAGGCCGGTCTTGGCATAGACCGAACGACCGCCGACGTCAATGGCCACGTCGTAGTCCAGCACATAGGCGCCGGACTGGAAGGTCTTGGCATTCTCGAGCGTGACATCGACGCGTGCCTGCTTAGACAGGCCCGGATACCAGCGCACGGCGAAGCTGGCACTCAGTTGCGGGTGAGAGGAACCATCAGCTGCCTTGAGCGGCGTCGAGACGATCCATTCATTGGCGACGGCGCCGGACAGCCAGATGACTGGCTTGGGCGCGACCAGGGCCTGGGCCAGCGTGGCGCTATAGCGAACCCCGCCCAGCGTTGCCGCCACATTGCTGCTCAAGCCGCTTTGAGCCAGGTCCTGCAGTGTCATGCCGCTTTGTTTCGACAGACGCGATTTGACAAGCTGGATTTTCTCGATCTGGCCGGCGGCCAGCTTCGGCAGGATGCCGGAAATGATTACGTGGCGCACCGAACCATCGGCATGGCTCGCCTTGACGTCAGTCTGCAGAAACAGCACAGTGCCGTTGGTCAGGCGCGCCGCCAAGCCTTCATCTTTGCCCAGTTGACCGGGCGCGATCACTTGGCCGAACGTGAATGGCACATTGGTCTGGGCCGTGCCTTCGTTCTCGATTTCAAAGTCGGTCAAGACCGGGCCGGCGATAATCGCGTCCGGGGCAGACGGTGTGAATGGACTTAAGACGGCTGGGTTGGCGAGTCTGTCGGGCAGCTTGGTGACAGTATTGGCCGCTGAAATGTTCGCGTCCTGCGCTACCAGCTCCGCCACAGGTGCAACGGCACCGCCGCCACCGCAACCGCCCAGCAGGGCCAGGCCCAGAAACTTAGCGCCAATCAGCGCAATGCGCTGCGAACGTGGCAAAGCAGTCGGCGCGGCTGCATTGCCGGCGAGCGCACGGCTCGTGTGGAGGTCGATGGAGGTCATATGAGTACTGGGAAGAAGTTTTCTTGGGAGAACTGAACTTTACTCCCAGAAACTCTTTCCGTACTCCAATTTTCGCTTGATTTGCTTATTTTCTGCGCAGAAACAACGAAAATAGCAGATTGAAAAGCAACAAACGCAATGAAAGTCAAGCGAAAATTACATCAACCGGTAAAAATCAGTCAATAAAAATACGTTTTGAGCATATTAGTTGTATCAAAAAACATAGTGCAGAGGTGCTAGCGCGCTGCAAGTCGGCGACACAGCGAAAAACCAGTCAGCGCCCGGCGTGCAGGCGTCTGATCCATGGCCAACGGTAGGCATTGAGGTGGTAAAGCACCCGGGTTTCCTCGCTCCAGCGCCGATGCCATTCCATCACGCGACCGTAGAATTCGATGCGCTCGATTTGTCGCGCGCCAAAGATGTCGCGTACTGCCTCTTCGCGCATCAGGAGCGCTGGTGACAGCTGGCCTCCGGCACCGCCCAAGTGTTGCTCGAGTTGCTCGTCGTAGGCCGTTTTAAGCACTACCAGACAAGCGCCGCCCGCGATGCACAGGTCCATTGCCGCCAGCTGCTCGCCGATCCAGTAACGGTATACGCGGGCGCCACCGCTGGCCGCGAACTTTTCAAGCAGAGCACGGTAGAAGCGACCTTGCTGGTTGGTGCCGGCGACGGCGGTGCCGTCGGCGCCCTTCCAGCCGGTGCTTTCCAGTCGACCGTAGTCCTCGACCACGGCCGCCATTTCGTCCACAGCCGTGCTTAGCTGCAGGCGTGTGACGACGCCGTCTTCCGCCAGGCGCTTGCGCTGCTTGCGCAGATTAGTGCGCAGATTTTTGCCGCGTGCATGCCAGTAATCATCGAAACTGCCGGCGACACTGATGCGGGCCGTTTCGATATAGTCCAGAGTGCGTAGCGCAGGGCCGTCGGCCGGGCGCGCCATTAGCATCGGGTCGCATTGGGTCAATCCCAGCACCAGCGCCGGACCGGGCAAGGCGCGCAGCAGTGCGGGCAGGCTTGCCGGGCGTGCGTGTGCGTCGCGCTGCAGCCAGAATCCGAGCGGGGCCTGGGCTGGCTGAAACGTGTGCCAGGCGCCGGCCCGGCCAGGCGCCAGAATGGCCATCGCGTCGACCTGGCCCGCCTGGGTGTGCCAGGCAAGTTGTTCCCGGCCGCTGCCGTAGACGGCCAGGGCGGCCGTTATGAATTCAGGCGCCAGCAGTGGCGAGGCGGCACTGGCATGGTGCAGCTCGCGCCACCGCGTAGCGTGCGCCGGGCCGGCCAGTGCGCGCGCCGGGACCATGCTCCAGCTCATGTCGGCGCCCTTGCAGTCTGCTCCAGCGCGACGCGCACTGTGTCGGCCAGCCAGGCGCTTTCGGCATCGTTCAGCTCCTGGTGGCACGGCAGGCCGAATAACTGCCGGCCCAGCGCCGCGCTGTTGGCGCAAGTGGCGGCGTCCACGCCTGGCCACAGGCTGGCTCCGAAGCGGACCATTGGTACGCCAGCGGCCTGCAGGCGGGCGAACAGCGCCTCGGGATACTCGGCCAACAGCGGAAACACCCAGGGGCAGGCCCCGTCCGGCAGTGTGGCGAACAGCGCGCTCCAGCCGGGCGCTCCGGCCAGCGCGCTTTCCAGCGCAAGGTAATTGCGCCGGCGGCGCGCGACGATACGCGCGCCGCCGGCCAGGCGCAGAACCGCGCGCGAAAACCAGGACGAGCGCTTATCGACCCAGCGCGGGTCGAATTCGACACTGCTGTCGGACGAGGCGGGCGCCAGCACCGGGGCTGTTCCTCCCCCGGCGATCCTGGCGCTGCGCTGCTTCATGCGGGTCCACAGTGTGCCCTTGAGCTGCAGCGGCAAGGCCAGCATCAGGCGCAGCGGCGTCAGGCGGCCGTAGGAAAAAGCCGATTCGAGCGCACCCAGTGCGGCCTTGGCTTCGAAGCCGGCGCCAGCGCCATGCAAATGCCCGGGCAACTTGTGACGGCGCGATACCAGACACCCACCTTCAAAAATCGGGAAGAACTTCATGCTGCTGCCGATCGCATAGTCGCCGCTGGAACCGACTGCGACGCCGTCATGCGCGCCAAAGAAGCAGTGGGCGCAGTCCTCGACCAAGCCGATCCGGTGGGTGTCGCACAAGGCGCGCAGTCCCGTCAAATCTTGAGGAAAACCGAAGAAATGGGTAACTATCACGGCTTTGACACGCGGCCCGAGCAAGCGCGTGATGTCGTCCAGATCTGCCGTAGTGTCGGAATGGATACGGTAAAAGATAACACTGGCGCCACACCAGTGTATCGGTGGAATCATCGAAAGGCTGTGGTAGGCCGGCACCAGCACCGTGTCGCCGGGACCAATGCCGAGCGCGCGTAGCGCCATGCCGATCGCAATCCGTCCGCTTGAGACCAGTTGCACTGCATTGCCGTCGAGTAGCGAGGGTAGCGCCGGCCGGGCTCGGCCACCGAAGCTAGCCAGGGCCAGCACCGGCACCGGAGGGATAAGGCGCCGCATCGGCTCTCGCATCGCGCAGTCCTGGCTCAGTTGACCCGCGCGACGTCGATCAAACCGAGCGCCTGGCGGGTGGTGGCCTCGTACTTGCCATCGATGAAGCGCATTGAGCCAATGAAGTGAAAGAATGCGGTGTCTGCCGTGGCCAGGTCGGGCGTGCCGTATCTCGGGAATGGCAGCGGCTGGGTACCGGTAGCGTTCGAAACCAAGTAGTTCGAGGTAACTTGTTCGGTGCCCCAGCGCTTCCAGTTGGCGCCCAGTTTCGCATTCATGCGCCGCGAAAAGTCGATCATGGTGTCTTGCATCGTGGCCGAGCGCGGGAAACCGGTAAAGCCCGAGCAGCCGCGAATGTAGCGCGCATCCTGCGGCAGGCCGACGTTGACCATTTCGGTTTCGGCAATGCCTTGGATATGCGCGTCAGGTGCCATCCAAGGCAGCGCATTTTCGCGTACCGCTGGTAGCAGGCGGATCGGTGTATCGGTTGCTTCGCCGATCACGAAACCATGGCCGGCTTGGATCGCGGCCAACACTTCCGGAATCGGCTGCACGGTCAGAGTGTCGGCGTCGAGCTGCACTACATAGTGTTCACGCGCCAGCCCGGCGATCGCAAATAATCGCTCCCATGTGCCGCCGCGCGGCATGTCGGGATGGGTGAACTCGTCGGCATGCCGCAGTTCGATATGCGGCACATGGCGCACTAGTAGCGCGCGGTCGTCATCGGTAATTGAGGGATCGCACACCACCACGATGCGCTCGGGATTGGCGAAATGGATGAACGACTTGAGCGCCACCAGGTAGGGCACCACGTCGCGCGAATGCACCATCGACAGCAGCAAGAAGGGCAGCGTGCCGCGCGTAGCTGGCCGGGTCGCCAGCACCTTGCGCGCCGCTTTCAGGTAACGCGCGCGGAAGTGGTCGCGCTTGAGACGCTGGATCACCCTGGTGAAGAACGACATCCGTGCTAACTCCTGTATTGTAAGAAAGGGCTAAAAGATAATTTATTGCTTGATCGCACAATATTATAGTACGCAATCCACTCAACAAATTTCCTGATTGACAATTTTTAAGAACTTATGGTGTTGCATCCCGTACCCGCCGTGTAACACTTTTCTCGTTCGACCCGACCGGCGCCACGCGCGGCACGATTGCCCATTGCGGGGCACCGCCATAGTTGGGCTTGTTGGCGCGGCCGGCGAAAATGGCCCAAGCGCGCTCGGCGCCGTCAATCCCGTAGGTCGCTGCCAGCGCCAGTGCTGGCTGCATATTGGCCGGGAAACCGTTCGCTGAACTGGCGTAGCCGGCCATGCGCCCGCGCTCCCAGCCATGATTGCTGGCGGCCGACAACCAGTCAGCCTGAGCTTGGCTGGCACACTCCTGGTCAATGTAGCGCAAGCCCTGCGGATGCTTGATCACTTTGCCGTCGGCGGCAATGCTGTCGCCGCCGAAATTAGCGGTGTAGAGCCGGGCAAAGTTATCGAACGGTGGCGATCCCTTGTCGTCACGGAATTTTAGGCTGTATGCCGCGCCCTGGATCCAGCAATAGCCAGGTGCAGTCATGCGTCCGACCGCATACTTGGCCTTCCATTCGAGAATCGGCAGCGCTTTAGAAAAGCCGAGTTCGGCCAGATGGCCGAAGCTCCAGGTCAAAAAGTCGTCCTGCCAGGGCGCTGAGCCGTTGATTTGGAAGGCGCGCCGGCCGGAGCCGTCGTACAGGCCCAACCGGTTTGGATTGCCGGCCACATAGGCCGCATGATAGAAAGCCAGGTTGTTGTCCACCTGTTTGGTGAAATAGGCCTTGAGAGGATGGGCATCGGGCGTGATGTAGGCGGCGTGGCCGAGCGTGCGTAGCGACCAGGCCTGGCCACGCACCTGCTGCCAGCGCACGAGGCCCTGGCCGTCGCCGGCGTTGCCCGGATCGGTGCCAAGTGGATTCGATGCGGCCCAGAACTGCAGCTCTTCCAAGTAGTAATAATCACCCGTGAGCAGGTAGGGCAGGTAGGCCAGCGAGGGCTGGTGCGAGGTGTCGGGGCTGTAGGGCGTCTTGCACGAGCCGTCCGCAGCGCAGCGCGGCACCGGCAGTGGCCCACGATGCGCCAGGTTGCCATGGGTTGTGATGCCTTTGTTGGCGGCGCTGTCGGTGCGTACCGGGTAGCCCGTCCTTTCGTCGCGGTAATGGATCGGCCAGCTGCCCGAGCCGTCTGCCGCTGCCATCATGGCGGCGCGCGCGCGCGCATCCATCGACAGCAGGTACAGCACCGAAAAGCCCGGCAAGGGCCCGATGTCGTTACGCCCGCCGGCGGTGGGCATATATGCGGTGAGCGGGCCGATTTTCATCGGACCGGCCTCCTTGGTATCCAGGCGCTTGCCAAGCGCGTCAAGGGCGCGGCCGTCGGGTATTACACTGAGGTCGTAGTTCGGCACCGCGCCAGTGGCGATCAGATTGGCAACATCGGGCTGCAGGTGCAGCTCCGGGGCGCGCTGCGGATCCCACCAGGTGCTGTGGCGCCAGCGCGCATGGTGATAATGGGACAGGCCAACCAGCGCGTAGGCGAGGCGGCCCGCGATCTCGATTTCGACATCGTAGTCCAGGTTACGCGCGCCAGCCGCGAAGGTCTTGGCGTTCTCGATGATGACGTCGATCCGCGCTTGCTTGGTCAGCGCCGAATACCATCGCACGTCGAAACGCACGGTAAGCAGGGGGTGAAGCTGGCCAGCGGCGTTCTTCAGGGGAACATCGAGCAGCCATTCGCTGACAACCGGACCCGACAGCCAAGCGCTGGCCTTGTCAGCGGCCAGCGCCTCGGTCAGCGAGGCTGTGTAGCGAGCCCCGTCGACAGCAATCGTCACCTTGCCGTCCAGTCCCGCCGAAGCCAGCTGGCGCAGGCTGGACGGGCGCACCGGTGCTGGCGCGGCGGCCGGCAGCAGTTCGAGCCTGGTTAGCTGACGCGGTGCCAGTTCGGGCAGCACGCCCGACACGATGGCATGGCGCACCGAGCCGTCGGCATGGCTGGCCTTGACGTCGGCCTGCAGCGCCACCGCGGCGCCGTTGGCCAGGCGTCCGCTCAAACCCTGCCCGGAGCGCAGGCGGCCTGGCGCAAAAGCTTGGCCAAAAGTGAATGGAGTGCCGGATTGGGCGGCCCCAGTGTTCAGTATCCCGATGCTGGTGAGTGTGCCTTCGGCCCCGGAAGTGGCTGCCAAGGCTGGCGCACCTGCGTACAGCGCTGCGGCCAGCAGAGCTAGGCCGGCCCAGTATTGGATGATCCTTTCACGCATTGGCATAGTTGTGTACGATCCCTGTTGAATGTAGAAACTTGCCGTGGCGCGGCATTGCGTGCAAGACTCTGCAACACTATATATTATAATTGCAACATTTCCTGCGGAACACACCGCGACCTCTGGTCTGAAGGCTAAGAATTGTCCTCCCACGATACCACCACCCTTCCCGGCAACCCGTCCAGTAGCCAAAGCGACGCGACGGCGACATGCCGGATCTCGGTCATCATCCCGACCCGAAACCGCCACGTCCTGCTCGAACGCGCGCTGGTTCGGATTCGGGCGCAGCGCTTTGCCGATTTTGACGTCATCGTGGTTGACGACGCCTCCGATGGCACTACCCGCGCCGCCTATCCTGCCCTCTGGAAGCAGCTCGACAGCCGGTTTCGCCTGATCGAGCTGGGCGCTTCCGGCGGTCCCGGGAGCGGCCCGTCACAGGTGCGCAACGCCGGCATCGCGGCGGCGAGTGGCGCCATTGTGACCTTCTGCGACGACGACGATTTCTGGACCGGCGATGGCCACTTGGCTGCCATGGCCGAGGTGTTCGATGCGGATCTGAAGGTGGACCTGTATATCGCAGACCAGACCGCAGTCGCATCCAGCGGCAGCGTCGAGCGCGCGCGCTGGTTGCCGCAACTGACGGCGCTGGTCGGCAGCCAGCCGCGCGCGCATGCTCACGGCTACCTGGTCGACCTGGACCAGCTGGTGCGTGGCGGTGGTTTTGCCCAGCTCAATATCGTGGCCGTCAGCCGCACCACCGCCCAGGCCATCGGTGGCTTCTGGACCCGTACTTCGTATGAAGAGGACCGTGACTTCTTCTGGCGCGCCGCCGACGCCGCGCGCGCCATTTTCTACAATCCTGAAGTCGTGGCCCAGCACAATGTGCCGGATCCGACACGTCAGGACAACCTGTCGCGCAGCTTTTTCCAGGCCGAACGCTGGCTGCTGTCGGCGCTGGTCTCACAGCATATCGCGCTGAGCGTTGAAAGCGCCCCGATCCGCGCCCTGTGCCACTCGTATGAGGGCGATATCCTGCGCCGCCTGTCGCGCCATCTGTCCGACGCCGGGCGCCACGCGCTGGGCCTGCAGTATGCGCGGCGCGCCCTGGCGGCGCGCCTGTCGTTCAAATGGGCTCTATACACGCTTGGGCTGGCCGCGCGCCAGCTGCTGCGCGGGAGGCAGGCATGAGGGCGCGCGACAAGGTGCTCGTGATCGGCGACGATACGCGCAGCTTCCTGGCCACCGTGCGCTCGCTCGGGCGCCAGGGCCTCGAGGTACATGCGGCGCCGTTTGATTTCGGCGCGCCAGCGCTGGCCTCGCGCTATATCACGACCACTCATTTCCTGCCGTATTACCTCGACGGTGGGCTCGCCTGGCTGGATGCGATCCAGACCCTCCTGCGCGAACACCGATTCGCGATGGTCGTGCCGTGCGATGAGCGCGGGCTGCTGCCGCTGTGCCTGCACCGCGATGTGCTGGCGCCCCTGTCCGCACTGGCGATCCCTTCGCCCGAGGCGCTCGACGTCTATTTCGACAAGGTGCGCACGCGCGAACTGGCCCAGTCCTGCGATGTCGCAGTGGCGCACGGGCGCATGCTGGCGCCCGACGACAGCGTCGAGCGCATCGAGGCCGATATTGGCCTGCCGGTGGTCATCAAGGAACCGATGTCGTATGCGCTGCCCGAGCTCTATGTGCGCACCAGCACCCGCATCGTCGAGACCCGCGCCGCCTTGCAAGCCTGGCTGGACAAGCACGACCACGGCGCCGGTCCGATTCTGCTCGAGCAGATGTTCCCTGGCGCTGGCGTCGGAGTGTCTGTCCTGTGTCACAAAGGCGCGGTGCTGCAGGCGTTCGAGCACCAGCGCGCTCATGAACTCAACGGCAGCGGTTACTACCGCAAGAGCATGCCGCTCGACCCGGCGCGCCTGGCTGCAGTCGAGCGTATGGTGCGCGCCAGCCACTATACCGGCCTGGCAATGTTCGAATTCAAGGTCGGGCCCGATGGCTGGATCCTGATCGAGGTCAATGCGCGTCCCTGGGGTTCGCTGCCGCTGCCAGTATCGATCGGGGTTGATTTCCCATACCGTCTCTATCTGCTGCTGGCGCTCGGCCAGGCGACCGTGCCCGTGTCCTATCCGGCCGGGCGCTATTGCCGCAACTTGGTACTCGATATGTGGCAGGCGCGCTCGGCTGCAGCCGGCATGACCCGTACCCCGCTGAAACTGGCGGCGCACTGCCTGTCCTGGGCCTGGGGCCTGCACCGGGTCCTGATCGGACGCGAGCGCCAGGATACCCTGGTGCTGGACGACCCACGACCGGGCTTGCGCGAATTGCGTGAGCTGATCGGCGGCCGCATGGGCGCGCTGCGCGAACGCCTGAGGCCGGCGGCAGTGCCCCTTGGCGCCGGGCTGGAGCGCCGCCTGGCCGAACTGGTCGATGGTGCCGGTGGCCGTCCGCTCGAAGTTCTGTTCATTTGCCAGGGCAATATCAATCGCAGTAGCTACGCCGAGCTGAAAGCTGGCCAGCTGTTCGATGCGGCCCACCTGCGCTTCTCGTCGGCCGGCATGCTGCCACGTAACCGGCGCGGCTCGCCCGCTGTCGCGATTGGCGCCGCCGCCCGGCATGGGGTGTCGATGTCGGCGCATCGTTCGCGCCATGCCAGCGCCGAGTTGCTCGAGGCGGCTGACCTGGTGATCGCATTCGACCACATCAACCTTGACGCCGTGGCAGCGCGCTATCCGCACTTGCGCCATCGCATCTTTTTGCTGGGCGACGTACTCCCTGCCGGCGACAGCCAGATCCGCGATCCCGAGGGGCGCGACGAAACCACCTTCCTGACAACCTACCAGCGCATCGACGACTGCCTGACCGCGCTGGCGCGGTCTGCTGGCGCGTCCGATGCGCAGCTGCGGAAAACCACCACATGTTAGGCATGCATAACCCTGTCCCGGCGCGCCTGTCGCCGAACGAACGCCCGGTGATGCTCGTCATCATCGACACCGAGGAGGAATTCGCCTGGGACCGGCCGTTCGACCGCGCCAGCACCGGCACCGGCTCGATTGCCAGCCAGCCGCTGATGCACCAGCGTGTGTTCGACGAATTCGGGATCGTGCCGACCTACGTCATCGACTGGCCGGTGGCCACCACGGCGGAATCGGTGGCCGTGCTTCGCGGCATGATGGATGAGGGGCGCTGCGAGATCGGCACCCACTTGCACCCCTGGGTCTCGCCGCCGCATGATGAAGAGGTGTCGCGCTTTAACTCCTATGCAGGCAACTTGCCGCGCCAGCTCGAGTATGACAAGCTACGCCTGCTAACCGAGGCGATCACGCGCTCGTTCGGCCGCGCGCCGGTAGCGTTCAAGGCTGGTCGCTACGGGCTGGGCGCGCACACCGCCGAATCGATCGCAGCACTTGGCTACCGGATCGATGCGAGCGTGGTGCCCTACACCTCGTTCATCCACGACGACGGTCCCGATTTCAGCGCTTTCGACGAGCATCCCTACCGCTTTGAAGCAGGCGGGCGCACGCTGCTCGAGCTGCCGGTCACTACCGGCTACGCCGGGTGGCTGCGCAGCCACGGCCCGGCGTTGTATGCGCTGGCCCAGCAACCGCTGGCGCGTACGGCGCGCCTTGGCGGCATCCTGGCGCGCAGCGGCGCGCTCGAACGGATCCGCCTCAGTCCCGAAGTGGCCACCGGCGCCGAGATGCGGCGCCTCTCGACCGCCCTGCACCGAGACGGCTGCCAGGTGTTTTCGCTGACCTACCACAGCCCGTCGATGGCGCCGGGGCATACGCCGTATGTGCGCGACGCGGCCGACCTGGAACGCTTCATTGCCACAGTGCGCGACTACTGCGCCTGGTTCCGCGACGAGCTGGGCGGCCAGTTCATGAGCATGACCCAGCTCGAAGCGAGGCTGGCCGCGTCATGAACCAGGACTTAGCCATGCCGACATTTTCCGTTATCATCCCGACCTACAACAATGGGTCGACGCTGGCGCGCGCCATCGAATCAGTGCTGGCCCAGACCCATGCCGCACACGAGATCATCGTCATCGACGACGGATCGAACGACGACACCGCCGGGGTGGTGCAAGCATTCGCCGGCAGAATCATCTACCTGCACCAGTCCAATGCCGGGGTCTCGGCGGCGCGCAATCGGGGCATGGAAGCGGCCAGCGGCGACTGGCTGGCCTTCGTCGATGCCGACGACGAATTCACACCCGACCGGCTAGCACTGCACGCCGCCTGGATCCGCGACGAACCTGACCTCGATTTCCTGCTGGCGGACCAGGAGATGCGCAATCCCGAAGGCAAGCCGATGGGTACCTTCATCGCCCACAGCAAAGCCGGACGCAAGCTGCTGGCGCGCTATCCGCACGCCGAACGCATCCCGCTGGCGGTGGCCGACTTCGAGGACCTGATCGGCGACGGCTTCATGGAAACCCGCACCATCAGCTTCCCGCGCGAGAAATTCTTGCGCTTGGGGGGCTTTCCGGTCGGACACCGGGTGGGCGAGGACCTGCATCTGTTCGTGCGCCTGGTGGCCGACAGCCGCAAGGCCGGGGTGGTGCCGCGCATCGTCGCGCTTTATCATATCTACCCGACCAGCGCCCTGCGCAAGGACCCGGTACGCGCGGTCGAGGATTTCCTGGCCTCGGTCGAGTCGCTCGCGCCGCTGTTGCAGGGCGCACCGGCGCCGGTGCGCGCCGGCTACCGCGCCAAGCGCCACGCGGTGCGCATGCAACTGGCCTACGCCTACCTGCGCGCTGGCCGCCGCACCGACGCTGTACGCGCCGTGCTCGGCTCGCTGATCGACTACCCTCGGCTGCGCACGGTGCGCGACATCCTGTCGGTGGCGCGCGGCTTTAGCTAGGCTGACCGAACTGGTAATATGGCAGATGCGCCCGCGCCGGCGCGCCATCCACTATTGACGCGGGCTGCGGCCCGAATCGCAATGAGCTACCTGATCCACGACAGCATCTTTGACAGTGCAGCGCGCACACCCGGTGCCGAGGCCCTGGCCGACGGCGCGGTGCGATGTACCTACGTCAAACTCGCGCAGCAGGTTAGGGCTGCCGCCGCACTGCTGTTGTCGCACGGCATGCGGCCGGGCGAGCGGATCGCGATTTACATGGAAAAGCGGATCGAAAACGTGGTCGCGATGTTCGGCGCGGCCGCCGCCGGTTGCGTGTTCGTGCCGGTCAATCCACTGCTCAAGCCCGAGCAGGTTGCCTATATCCTGGCCGACTGCAATGTGCGGCTATTGGTGACGACTCCGGAACGCCTGGCGCTGCTCGCGCCCGTACTGGCCGGCTGTCACGACCTGAGTGCGCTGCTGCTGAGCGCCGGCGCAGCGCCAGCGGCGCTGTCGACGGGGCCCGCCATCTTGCACTGGGATGCGCTCGAGGCCCTGCGCGGTGCAGCGTATCAACCACACCGCCGCATCGACACCGATATGGCGGCCATCCTGTACACCTCGGGCAGCACGGGCGCGCCCAAGGGCGTAGTGCTGTCGCACCGGAACATGGTTGCTGGCGCGGCCAGTGTGGCGGACTATCTTGGACTGACTGCCGCCGACCGCCTGCTGGCGGTGCTGCCGCTCAGTTTCGATTATGGCTTGAGTCAGCTCACCACCGCTTTCCTGCGCGGCGCCTCGGTGGTTCTGATGAACCACCTTTTCGCCAGAGATATCGTGGCCGCCGTGCGCGAGCACCGCATAACGGGCCTGGCCGCCGTGCCACCGCTGTGGATTGCGCTGGCGCGCCTGGCCTGGCCGACCGATTGCACGCTGCGCTTCATCACCAATTCCGGCGGCGCCATGCCGGTTGTGACCGTGCAGGCGTTGCAGGCAGCGCTGCCGCATACCGCGATCTTCCTGATGTATGGCTTGACCGAGGCCTTTCGCTCGACCTATCTGCCGCCGGCCGAACTGGCGCGTCGTCCCGGCTCGATTGGGCGCGCGATCCCGAATGCCGAGGTATTGGTGGTGCGTCCGGACGGCAGCCTGTGCGACGCCGACGAGCCGGGCGAGCTGGTGCACCGCGGCGCCCTGGTGGCGCTGGGGTACTGGAATGACCCTGCGCGCACGGCACAGCGTTTCCGCCCGGCGCCTGGCCAGGACCCAGCGCTGCCGTTGCCCGAACTGGCCGTCTGGTCGGGCGATACTGTGCGCCGCGATGCCGATGGCTTCCTGTATTTTGTCGGCCGCGGTGACGAGATGATCAAGGTCTCGGGTTACCGCATCAGCCCGACCGAAGTCGAAAGCGTTCTGCAGGCCAGTGGCCTCGTCAGCGAAGTAGCGGTGTTCGGCGTCGACGATGCGACGCTTGGCCAAGCCATCGTCGCGGTGGCTGTGGCTTCCCCGGATCAGAACGATGCGGCCGCGTTGCTGGCAGCGCTGTTTGCCGACAGCCGGCGCCGGTTACCGGCCTATATGGTGCCAGCGCACATCGTGCTGCACGCCGGCGCGTTGCCGCGCAACCCGAACGGCAAGATCGACCGCAATTTGCTCAGACAGTCGATGTCGTTAATGCAAACACCCCAGACCGGCAGCTAACGCCGACATCATTCACCCGTTTCGACCGCAGCCCATGACCGGTACCAAGCCCCAGCACGCTCCCCAGATTCACTTCCCGGTCGTCGACGACGTCCTGCACATCGGCGGCATCGCGCTGCCCCGGCTGGCGCAGCGCGTAGGCTGCACGCCGTTCTACGCCATCGACCGCGCCCTGTGCAGCGCGCGCGTGGCGAGTCTGCGCGCGATCTTGCCTGCGCAGATCGCCCTGCATTACTCGATCAAAGCCAATCCGATGCCTGCTCTGGTGCAGCATATGGCCGACCTGGTCGATGGACTGGATGTTGCATCCGGTAGCGAATTGAAAATCGCGCTCGACACCGGCATCGATCCGGGCCGGATCAGCTTTGCCGGGCCTGCGAAGCGCGAGGCCGAGCTGACCCAAGCGATTGCCGCCGGTGCGTGCCTGAACATCGAGTCGCAGCATGAGCTGGACAACGCCGCGCGTATCGGCGATCTCTTGGGCATCATGCCAAGCGTGGCGCTGCGCATCAATCCGGAATTCGAATTGAAATCCTCGGGCATGCGCATGGGTGGCGGCGCCAAGCCGTTCGGCATCGATGCCGAGCAGGCACCGCAGATACTGCATCAGGTCGCGGCGCTGGGCCTGGATTTCAAGGGTTTCCACATTTACTGCGGTTCCCAGAGCCTGCGTCTCGATGCCATCATCGAGGCGCAGTCGCACAGCATTGAATTGGCCCTGCGTCTGGCCAGCGACAGTCCGCTCACGGTGCGCCAGCTCAATATCGGCGGCGGCCTGGGGATCCCGTATTTTCCGGGCGAGGCGCGGATCGACCCGACGCCGCTCGGCGAGCACTTGGCCGGTTGGCTGCCACGCTTGGCGCAATCGCTGCCAGAGGCGCGCCTGGCGCTTGAGCTCGGCCGCTACCTGGTGGGCGAGGCCGGGGTGTACGTTGCGCGCGTGATCGACCGCAAGGTCTCGCGCGGCGAGGTATTTTTGGTCCTGGATGGCGGCATGCACCACCACCTGGCGGCCTCCGGCAACCTGGGCCAGGTCATCCGCAAGAATTATCCGGTGGCGATCGGTAACCGCATGGCGCCGGATGGCAGCCTGGCTTCGGCCACCGGTCCGCTGTGCACCCCGCTCGATATCCTGGCTGACCGCATGGAACTGGGCCATGCCCGGATCGGCGACCTGGTCGTCGTGTTCCAGTCGGGTGCCTACGGCGCCAGCGCCAGCCCGGCCATGTTCCTGGGCCATCCGCCGGCGCTGGAAGTGCTGCTGTGACCGCCTAGCGCGGAAACGCCGAGCGCGCCTTGCGCTGCGCTGTGGCGGCCGCCTTGGACTGAATGCGTTTGCGGTACCATTCGACCAAGCCGATCCGCATCGGTGGCGTATTGTCGGGCTGCGGATATCGAATCAGCACTTTGTCGAGTACGACCAGGATCGTGATCACGTAGTAGATCAAATCGTAGTACGCCATTGTCAGGAAGGCGCCAGCCACCATGTAGCCGATGATACTGACTTGACACATTCGTGCCAGCATCAAAGCCCATCCCAGCTCTTCTTGGCCCCGACAGAACCGTATTACCTTAGAGCCCAGGCGCCAGCTAACCGCGAACAGGGTCAGGAACAACGCCAGTCCAAAGTAGCCGAGTTCGCCTAGTACCTGGAAGTAGATGCTGTGCGCGTCATAGAAGCGGTCCGGATTCGGGGCGTACAACATAAACATATGGGGTGAAAACACGTTTGGCCCACCACCTTGCGGAAACGCATTGGCCACGTTGACGGCGAACATCCAGGAATTGATGCGTCCGGTGGCCGAGGCGTCTTCCTCATAGGTTTCGATCGTCTGCATGCGGCCGGTCCATTCCGGCGGCATGCTCATCAAGACAAGCGGGACTACCACCGCAATGGCCAGGCCGGTCTTGAACTTCTGATTCGACTTGAGCCACAGAAAGAAGCCCATGGCGCAGGCGCCCAGCAGCGCGCCGCGTGAATAGGAGCCGATCGCCGCCAGCGCAGTCAGCGCCGCGATCCCCATCACGCCGCGCTTGAGCCACTTGGAATCGACCTGGGTGATCAGGTAAGCGATCAACGGCGTGATGGTCACCAGCGCCAGCGCCAGCGTGTTGTTGTCGCCGATGAAGCTGCTGGACGGGCCCTTAAGGCCTTGACCACCGCCGCTGACAAGCACGAAGATGCCGCTCTTGACGCCCCAGAAACCGAGCGACAGCGCTACCGTCAGCGCCAGCAGCTTGACATCACTGACGGTACGCACGGTCATCATGGTCACGAAGATCATCAGCATGATCTTGCTGACCCGGTCCCAGTCGAGCCAGGCCGCGGCCGGGTCCTGCGCCAGCATGGCACCGATCGTGTACCAGGCAAAGAACAGCAGCAGCACGACGACCGGAGGCGACATCGGGAGCTTCTTCTTCTCGCGCGATATCAACAGCGCCAACAGCGTCGCGATGCACAGGTACATCGCGAACGGGAAGAAAGTTGCGAAGCCGTAGGTCAGCCGGTGCGGGTTCATCAGGCTGACCAGGGCATAGGCCAGGGTGCCCACCACGGGCCGCTTGAAGATGAAGGGGATGACCGCTAAAAACGCGGCAAACAGGATTAGATCACGCACGTTTCTGCAGTCTCTCGAAAAGGGCGACGACGCGGCGCGCATTGGCGCGCCACGTCAGCTGCTGCTCGTCGATGGCGTCGCGCGCGCCTTGCGCTACGCGGGCGCGCAGCAGCGGATCGTCGCACAGGCGCTTGACCGCGCCCGCCAGGCCGCCGGGCGCATCCGGGTCGAACAGCACGGCGTTGTGGTCGGCGCGCAGGATCTCGCGGATATTCGGCTGGTCCGGGCCGACAATTGCCTTGCCCAGCGCCAGATATTCGAACAGCTTCAAGGGTGAAGCATACTTCACCACGGCCGGTTGCAGGGCGATGTCGAAGGCGGCCACGTAACGCGCCACGTCGTCGCGGCCGATGATGCCGGTGAACTGCACGCGGTGTCCGATGCCCAGGTCGCGCGCCTGCTGTTCGAGCGTGGCGCGCACGGGGCCGTCGCCGACGACCAGCAGGTGCCGCCGTGCATCCGGCGGATCCTGCGCGATCAGTTCGATCACCTTGTCCAGGCCATGCCAGTCGCGGACAAAACCGGTAAAGCCCAGCACCAGCACATCCTGCAGGCCCAGCGCGCGCTTGGCCTGTTCCACGTCCGGCGCGCCGGCAAAGCGTTCAGGGTCGATGCCGTTCGGGATCACGTCGATGCGTTCCGGCGGCACGCCGTAGGCCTGCACGATATCGCCCAGCACGTGCGTGACCGGCAGCACCATGTCGGCGTTGCGCCAGGCATAGGCCTGCGACCAGCGGCCCAGTTTCGTCAGCGCCAGGCCGTCGTAATGGGTGCGCTCTTCCAGGATCGGGGCATTTACTTCGAGCAGCATC
Organism: Telluria sp. LT2P80; assembly: GCF_059685955.1. Classification (NCBI taxonomy): domain Bacteria; kingdom Pseudomonadati; phylum Pseudomonadota; class Betaproteobacteria; order Burkholderiales; family Oxalobacteraceae; genus Telluria; species Telluria sp. LT2P80. The sequence continues at coordinate 383,263 of NZ_JCASIO010000004.1, forward strand.
GGCAGTTTGTACTTGCGCGCCAGCCAGATGCCCGCTGGAAGGAACAGGTTGTAGCGTTCATACAGCACGTCCGGGCGGTGCTCATTGACAGCCTTGGCCAAGCGCCGGTACGCGACCAGCGAATACGACAGCTCCATCAATTCATAGAAGGTCTTGGGCAGGTGGCGCTTGAGCCAGGCAACCGGGCCGGCGTCCGAACCGAACGATTCGGTTTCGGCGCTGGGCGGGGCCACGATCACGACCTCATGGCCTTCGGCGCGCAGTGCGCGGATCATTTCTTCGATGTGGACGTACTGACCGTCTTTCGAACGGGTACGGTGGTGATAAAGGATTTTCACGCGGCTTTTCTCGCCAAGATGGAGTGGAACAGGTCGATCTGGCCCTGGGTGGTCGGTTGCCAGCCAAAGTCTTCAGCATAGCGGCGGGTGGCGCTGTGCGCCGGGTAGTTAGCGCGCAATTGGCTCAGCGCCGCGACCAGGCCTTCGGGGGTGCGCTGCGGCATCAGGACGCCAGCAGCCGGCGCCGCCACCACTTCGGGCGTGCCCCACACATCGCTGGCCACCACCGGGGTACCGCACGCCATGCTTTCGAGCAGCACATTGGCCCAGCCTTCGCGGCTGGACGCCAGCACCAGGGTGTCGGCGGCGTTGTAATACGTTTTCAGTTCGGTCTGCGGCACGCTGCCCAGCAGCTTGACACGGTCCTGTACGTTCAATTCACGCGCCAGACGCTCCAGATTGTTTTTTTCCGGACCAATGCCGGCGATCAGGAGGTCGACGTCCGGCAACTGGGGCAGGGCGCGGATGATCAGGTCATGTGCCTTGCGGGGATCGAGCAGGCCCACTGACAACAGCGTGAACCGCCCCGGCGCCAGGCCGACGGCGGCGCGCGCGGCTGCGCGGTCAAGCGGCGCGAAGCGCTCGAGATCGACGCCATTACGCAGCGGGGTGATGTTGTCGGGCGCCACGCCCAGGCCGACCATCTCGTCCTTGAGCGCCTTGCACACGGTGATGATGCCGTCGGCGTCGCGCGCCGCGTCCAGGATCAACTGGCGCGGCCGCGCGAACTGTGGAATCAGGTTGATGTCGGTGCCGCGGGCAGTGATCACCACGGGTTTGTTGAAGTACTTGCCAAGCATCACCGCTGCCACGCCGTCCGGATAGAAATAGTGGGCATCGATGGCGTCGAAATCGTAACCGCTGTCGAGGATGCGACCGATTTCCCGTTTTGCCGCGTGCGCCAGCGTGTAGGGCGTGACGTTCATGCCCACGCGCGGCAGCACTAGATAACGTGGGTGCGTGACGTCGATGCCATTGCGTGTTTCGCGCTGCGGCACCTTGGCCAGGGTGCCATAATGACCGAAGCGCTCTCCCTTGAGGGGAAACCATGGCACTGGTGCGACGACACGTGACTCGACCTGCCCGCTGGCAATCAGGTAGCGCAACCGGGTTTCCACGAAGATACCGTGGTTCGGTTGCTGCGAATTGGGATATAGGGTACTAAAGGTGAGTAACTTCATCATGTCTTGCCGGGTGCTGATCGGTGCACCGCCGGATGTGTGGGTCCGGGAGTGGAAGTGTTGGACTGCAACGTCGTGATTATGCGAAAAATTTTGCCTGAGGGCAGCACAATTGACGAGCAAACGCGTAAATTTTTGACAACCATGATACTATAATTCAAGTTTTGTACGCATTTGTTACGTGTGGCAATTATTTTCCAATTTGTGGAAAAATAGCCTGGTTCGCCGTGCTGCTCTGCCCGGTTCTATTTTTCAGTTACCTAGTTCCCCAATATAAATTATGAAGATCACCATCATTGGCACCGGCTACGTCGGGCTCGTTTCAGGCGCTTGCTTCGCCGATGTCGGCAACACTGTACTGTGTCTCGACGTCAACGAAGAAAAAATTGCAATGCTCAAGAACGGTGTCATTCCGATTCACGAGCCAGGCCTCGACAATATGGTCGAGCGCAACGCCAATGCAGGTCGCCTGCTGTTTTCGACCAGTTACGACGAAGCCGTTGCGCACGCCGATTGCGTGTTCCTGGCAGTGGGCACGCCACCTGACGAAGATGGCAGCGCCGACCTGACCCACATCCTGGCAGCTGCTCGTTCGATCGGTCAGCGCATCGACAAGCCGGTGGTCGTGGTCGACAAGTCGACCGTGCCAGTTGGCACCGCCGACAAGGTGCGCGCCGCCATCCAGGGCGAGCTCGACAAGCGCGGCAGCACGCTGTCGTTTTCGGTGGTGAGCAACCCTGAATTCCTGAAAGAAGGCGCGGCCATCGACGACTTCATGCGGCCGGACCGCATCGTCGTCGGCAGCGACGACACCGTCGCGACCAAGCTGATGCGCCAGTTGTACGCACCATTCAGCCGCAACCACGAAAAGCTGGTCGAGATGGACGTGCGCAGCGCCGAGCTGACCAAGTACGCCGCCAACGCCATGCTGGCCACCCGCATCAGCTTCATGAACGAGCTGGCCAACCTGGCCGAAGTGCTGGGCGCCGACATCGAAGCCGTGCGTCACGGCATGGGCCTGGACCCGCGCATCGGTTCGCAGTTCCTGTACGCCGGCATGGGCTACGGCGGTTCGTGCTTCCCGAAAGACGTGAAAGCGCTGGTCAAGACCGGTGGCGACCATGGCCAGGTGCTGCACATCCTGGAAGCGACCGAACTGGTCAACGACAACCAGAAAAACGTGCTGTTCAAGAAGCTCACGCGCTTCTACGGCGGCGTCGAAGGCCTCAAGGGCAAGACGGTCGCTGTGTGGGGCCTGTCGTTCAAGCCGAACACCGATGACATGCGCGAAGCGCCAAGCCTGGTGCTGCTCAAGGAACTGTTCGACGCCGGCTGCCACGTGCGCGCCTACGATCCGGTCGCCAGCAGCGAAGCGCTGCGCGTGCTGGAACGCGAACACGGTGCTGCGCGCGTCGAATCCATGCTGACGATCGTCAGCTCGGCCGCCGCGGCAACCGAGGGCGCCGATGCGCTGGTCCTGGTCACCGAATGGAAAGAATTCCGCGCACCGGACTTCGCTGGCCTGGCCACCATCCTGCGTGACAAGGCGATCTTCGATGGCCGTAACATCTATGACCCAGCCGTCGTCGCTGCCGCCGGCCTGGCCTACGAAGGGATTGGCCGCGTCAGCCGGACGGCCGCCTGATGCCAGCCCAGCGGATCCTCGTCACGGGTGCTGCCGGCTTCGTCGGCAGCTTCGTGGCCGCGCGCCTTGCGGCCATGGGCCATCAGGTGACCGGCTGCGACAACTTCAACGATTATTACGATCCGCGCCTCAAGCATGACCGGGTGCGCGCACTGCTCGTACCCGCTGGCGTCGTCTGCCACACGGTCGAACTGAGCGATGCCGCACAGGTTGCTGCGCTGTTCGCGCGCGAACGGCCGCAACTGGTGGTGCACCTGGCTGCGCAAGCCGGCGTGCGCTACTCGATCGACAATCCGTCTGTGTATATCCAGTCGAACCTGGTGGGCTTCGGGAATATCCTCGAAGCCTGTCGCCAGGGGGCGATCGAGCACTTGTTGTATGCCAGCAGCAGCAGCGTGTATGGCAACAATGCCAAGGTGCCCTTCAGCGAGGACGACCAGGTCGATGCGCCCGTGTCGCTGTACGCCGCCACCAAGAAGTCCAATGAATTGATGGCGCACTCGTACAGCCACCTGTTCAGGTTGCCGGCCACCGGCCTGCGCTTCTTCACGGTCTACGGTCCCTGGGGCCGGCCCGACATGGCGTATTTCAGCTTTGCCGAGAAAATGATGCGCGGCGCCACGATTCCTGTGTTTGCTGAAGGCTTGCTCACGCGCGACTTCACCTATATCGACGACATCGTCGAGGGCGTGGTGCGCCTGCTGTTCAAGCCGACGCCGGCCACGGCCACGAGCGCGCCGCATACGGTGTTCAACATCGGTAACCACAATCCGGTGCAGGTGCTCGAGTTCATCCGCACGCTCGAGTCCGTGATGGGTGTCGAAGCGCGCAAGGAATTCTTGCCGATGCAGCTGGGCGACGTACCGGCCACGCATGCATCGATTGCCAAGCTCAAGGCCTGGGTCGGCTTCGCGCCAACCACGCCGCTGGCCGCGGGCCTGGCCAGTTTCTGGACTTGGTACCGTGACTGGGCGCCGACGCGCTCAAGCCGCCACGCTCAATGATCCGTTGCGCTACCGGCGCTGATCTTCGGTAGCGCCGTTCAGGGCGCTGCTATTCTCTCTCCCTGAAGTTTTATGAAGCCATCACGCGTACTTATCAGTGTCTTGAATTGGAACAATGCGGCTGCCACCGCCGAATGCGTCGGCTCGCTTGGGCAAATGCAGCGCGATGGTTTGCAAGCCGATATCCTGGTGATCGACAACGGCTCGACGCAAGCCGACTACCTTGCGCTACGTGAAACCGTCGAAGGGCGCGGCGCGCGGATTCTACGGCTTGAGAAAAACTTGGGTTTCACCGGTGGCCAGAACACGTCGCTGAAGATCGCCATCGACGAAGACTACGACTACGTGTGGATGCTTAACAATGACGCGACGGTGCAGCCCGATACGCTCGTCAAGCTGGTCGCCGCCATGGTGCAGAACACGCGCTGCGGCGCCGTGTCGCCGGTTATTGTGCCGACCGAAGGCGGCAATTTTTACAATGCCTGGGGATTGAAACACGACTGGCATGCACGCGATGGCATTTGGCTGAGCAGCGAAGCCGAGGCGCGCCGACAGCAGGAAGAACACCCGGACAATTTCTGCGTGGCCGGTACCGCCGTGTTGCTCCGGGTACAGGCGCTGCGTGAAGTTGGCTTGCTCGATGACCGGCTGTTTGCCTACTTCGACGATAACGATATCGGAGTGCGTCTGTCAGTCGGTGGATGGTGCAGCAGGGTCGTGTTCGATACAACGGCGACGCACGATCTGGCAGTCAGGCAAGAACGTCCTCTGTATTTCTTCTACCTGATGTTCCGGAACGAGATGATGTTCTGGCAAAAAAATATACCTGAGGCGCATCGCCGTTTGCTTGGCTTGAAGCTGCTGGACCATTCGCTGTTCGACGTTAATCGCTTGCGGGTACGGGGTATGACGCAACAAGCTGACACGGCCCTGCTCGGCGTGGCCGATTTCCTGGCCGGACGCTACGGACCACCGTCCTTCCAGACACGCCGTCCTCCCCTGTGGCTGCGCATGCTGTGCACGGTTCATGGGTTCTGGTACCGCAAGAAGTTGCGCATCCGGAATGATTCCGCCAGTGTCGAATCGGGTCGGACCGTCGTCTGATGGTCACGACTTGCTGACAAGCGGAACATACCGGTTTGACGCATTGGTCAGACTTGCGTGAACTTCCAGGCCAGTTTGCGCAACGGGGGCGACAACCGCAAGATGAATTTTTTCAGGTGGAATTTCACGCCCATTGGCCGCGTGTACGCATGGTCAAACATCGACCGTGCAATATCAAAATGCCCCTTTGTATACGCTTCATTGCCCGCTTGTAGGCGCAATTGACTGACCATCTCACGCAACTGGGGAACATACTGCCGCACGTTGTGATGATGGTTTGACGCGTACTCGAGAATCTGGGCGCTGCCAACAGCCATGTACAGCGTATCCGCGGAATCGTTGCCCTCATGCCGGCGGATACGCGCGAGAGGCCGCTTGCTCACGGCAACATGGCCGGAGGCTGCAGCACGCAGCGTGAATTCGCCATCTTCTGCACCGACGCGGTTGAATTGCGTATCAAAGCCGCCGATGGCGTCGAAGAATGACTTTTTCATCGTACATCCGGTCGGGTAGAGATAGTTGAGTGTAAACAGGCGCAGGTAAAGTTCAGGTATGTCGCAATAAAAATCGCCCGACGATGTCGCGCCCTCCAGGAATCCGGCAGGTCCCAGCGACAGGTGGTCAGGTTCGATCTCGCCCGCGCGAAACCGCCGGATATTCACATAGACGACGTCGATGTCATCATGGGAAGCCAACCAGGTCGCCATCGTCGTGACGAAATCGGGCTCAAGCAGGTCATCCGAATCGCACAGGGTGACGTAATCAGTCACTGCTGCTGCCACACCTTTGTTACGTGCCGACTGCACACCGCCGTTGGCTGAACGAATCAACCGAACGCGTCCCGCGTAGCGTTCCACAATGTCGCACGTGTTATCGGTTGACCCATCGTCGACGACAATAATCTCTGCAAATGGCGTCGTTTGTGCCAGTGCGGAATCGAGCGTTTCAGCGATCAGATGCGCACGGTTATAAGATGGAATGACAAGCGTGATGGGAATCAACATAGTGTACAAGGCCGGGGTTGAGCTACTGACAGAATCTTGATCAAACGGGATTGGTCTGTGGATCAGCGAGAGAAGCATCATCCACTACAATGCACTCGTAGTCAGTGTAATCCTGTTGCTGAATGCATTTTAGGAGTCGTTCAAGTTTTTGAGGGCAATTTCTGGTTGCAATAATGATTGATACGGTAGGAATATCGTATGTTTATTGATACCCGAAAGACATCGATAAAAGAAGTTGAATGCACCTAAAACACATCATTGCAGAATTATGCCGTCGCGCTCACCCGCAGGAAGGTTTCGAACATCAGCACCGACCACAGGGGCGCGCTGTAATCCTTGCTGCCGGCGATATGCTGGTCCACCATCTGGCGCAGGAATTTTTCGTTGAACATGCCGGTGTCGAGCAGCAGCGGCGACAGGGCAGCGGCGCGTAGCTCCTCGCGCAGCGGGCCGCGCAGCCAGGCTGCCAGCGGAATCGAAAAGCCCTTCTTGGCGCGGTACAGCACGTCGTGCGACAGGTAGGGTTCGAGCGCCTTCTTGAAGATGTACTTGCCTTCGCCGCCACCGAGCTTGATGTCCGGCGGCAGGCTAGAGGCCCATTCCACGAACGTATGGTCCAGCAGCGGCACGCGCACCTCAAGAGAGTGCGCCATCGCCGCGCGGTCGACCTTGGTCAGGATGTCGCCCGGCAGCCAGGTCTTGAAGTCGAGGTACTGGATCAGCGACAGCGGGTCGTCCGTCGGCGACTTGGCGGCGTGGCCAAGAAAGACCTCGATCGCGCTGTAGCCCTGCAGCTCGCGCTTGAACGAATCCGAGAACAACTGCGCCCGCACGCGGTCCGGCATCTTCGACACGCCATGGAAGTAGCCCTCGACCGTGTCGCGCGCCAGTGCCTCGAAGGTGGTCTTGGCGCGGAACATGCGCGGCGCCCAGTCGGCCTTCGGATAGAGCTTGCCGAGCGTGCCGAATACAGGCTTGCGCAAGCCCGCCGGTATCTTGTCGCGCACCCGCTGCTCGGCCATCGCGAAGCGATAGCGACGATACCCGGCAAAGCTCTCGTCACCACCGTCGCCCGACAGCGCCACGGTGACATGCTTGCGGGCGAGCTGGCACACGCGGTAAGTGGGGATCGCGGAGCTGTCGGCAAACGGTTCGTCGTACAGGCGGCCCAGCGTGTCGATCAGGCCGTAGTCGTCCTTGTCCACGATCTGCGCATGGTGGATCGTGCCATAGCGCGTGGCCACCTCGCTGGCGAACTTCGATTCGTCGTACTCCGGATCGTCGAAGCCGATGGACAGCGTGGTGACCGGATCGGGATTATTCTGCGCCATCATCGCCACGACCGCGCTTGAATCGACGCCGCCCGACAGGAACGCGCCCAGCGGCACGTCGGCCACGGTCTGGCTCTGCACGCATTCGCGCACGCGCTCGATCAGCTCCTGCTCGATTTCCTGCATCGGGCGCTGCGGGGCGCGCTTGAATGGCACGTCCCAGTATTGCTCGGGCGTGACTTCGCGTGCGCCCGCTTTGATCACGATGCGGTGGCCGGGCGCGAGCTTGTACGCGTTATGGAAAATGGTGTGCGGCTCGGGCACGTAGCCGAACGCGAAGTAATCCTCGACCGCGCGCGGATTGAGTTTGCGCGACAGTTCGGGGTGGGTCATGATCGATTTCAGCTCGGAGCCGAACACGAACAGGCCATTCGGGAGCAGCGAGTAGAACATCGGCTTGACGCCTACATGGTCGCGCGCGAGGAACATCGTCTGCTTCTTGCGATCCCAGATCGCGAACGCAAACATGCCGCGCAGGCGGTGCACGCAGTCCGGGCCCCAGGCTTGGTAGGCGTGCAGCAGCGATTCCGAATCCGATTTGGTGCGAAACACAAAACCCAGCGCTTCCAGTTCGACGCGCAGCTCGCGGTAGTTGTAGATCTCGCCGTTGAACACCATCACCACGTCGCGCTCTGCGTTGACGATCGGCTGCTGGCCGCTGGCCAGGTCGATCACGGACAGGCGGCGGTGGCCCATGCCCATGCTCGGTTCCAGATACAGCTCGCCCTCGTCGGGGCCGCGGTGGTGCTGGCTTTCGTTCATGCGGCCCAGGGCCGCGCGGTCGATCTCCCGGTTGCCGAGGGTATCAAAAATGCCGACTATTCCGCACATGCTGTCTGGTTCCGCTGAAGTTAAGAGTTGACGATGGGACGCAGCCGCGCCGGCGCCTTGCGCGCGCACAGGCCGTCGTACAGCGCGGTGTACGCGCCGAGCATGGCGGCCATGCTGTACTTGTCTTCGATGCGCGCGCGCGCGGCCGCGCCGTGGCGTGCCCGCAGGGCCGGGTCCTGGACGTAGCGCGCGAGCGCCCCGGCCAGCGCGTCGACCTCCACCGGGACCAAGATACCATGCACGTCATCGACGACGACTTCGGGGATCCCGCCCACGCTCGAGCATACTGACGGCAGGCCGCAGGCCATCGCTTCGAGCAGCGACACGGGCGTGCCTTCGGCCAGCGAGGGCAGTGCGAAGATGGTAAAGCCATGCAGCAGGTCGGCCACGTCTGCGCGCGCACCGGGCAACCACACGACGTCCTGCAGGCCGGCTTCTGCGACCTGCGCCTGGATCTTGCCGAACAACGGGCCGTCGCCGACGATCGACAGGCGCAGCCGGTCGCGCAGGGCCGGCAGGCGCTCGCGCAGCAGCGCAAACGCGGCCACCAGGCTGGCGTGGTTCTTGACGTCCTGCACCCGCGCCACCGCCCCGATGACGATGTCGTCGGCGCCCCACGGCGCGGCCGTCACCGCTTGCGCGCGCGGGGCATAGCGGTCGGTATCGACGCCATTCTTGATCAGATGGTTCTTGGCCGCAGGGATGCGGACAACCTCACTGAACCAGCGCTGCAGATCGTCCGACACCGGCACATAGCAGTCGATGAACGGCGCGAGATGGCGGCGCAACAAGTTGTGCTTGGGGTTCAGGCCGTGCGGATCGGAGGCATCGCGGCCATGCTCGGCGTGGATGCGCACCGGCACGCCCGCAGCGGCTGCCGTGAAGCAGTACTCCATCGCCGACAGGTTGTAGGTGTGCAGGATCGTGGGCCGCAGGCGCCGCATCAGCTTCCAGAAGTCGACGTGCACGCGCAACCCGTTCCCGGGCGGCTTGTTCAGCGCATACAACGCGACGCCCGGTTGCGTGATCTTGTCCGCGAACGCGCTGTAGCGGGTCAGGCAGACCACCGCATGCCGGTATTTTTCGGCCGGCATGCGGTTGATGCAGTCGACCAGCAGCGTTTCCAGCCCGCCGACATCAAGGGAATACACCAGGTGAATAACGAGGGGTCGCTGGGCGTTCAACACCGCCAGATCACTGTGCATGGTCCGTGCGTTCCCGTTCAATGCGCGCGCGCGTGCTCGATGGCACGCTCGATCGCCTGGCCTTGCACCGTCATGAAGGCGCGCAGTGCAGCGCGCGCGGCGTCGGGATCGTCGCCCACCGGCGCCGACAGCAGCACGACGGCGCCATCGTCGCCGCGGAAGCGCAGCTTGGCCTGGGCCTGCAGCAGCTTGCCGACGTAGTTGTTCGAGGTCAGATGGCCGTCGATCGACATCCATTGCCACACCAGGAACTGGCCGCCCGGACCGGTCATCCGCGTTTCACGCAGCGTGACCGGTTTGCCGTCGATCGTTTCGCTGCGTGCCGAGCCACCCAGTGCATGCCAGGCGTCGTCGGGCGCGGCGAGCATATTGATGGAGCTGATCAGGGCCTTGCCGTTGCGCTGGTTGCGGTAGTAGATGATGTCGAGCGAGACCGGCACGCTGGCGTCGGGGTTGCGGAAGGTGGCGCGGTAAGTGGCGTCCGGCGCGACCCAGCGCGGCGTCCAGCCGGTAAATGGCGCCGCCTGCGGCCAGCCGACCCCCACGTTCGTCAGCTCTACCGGCTGGGGATTGAGATTGGCCGCGTCGTTGTAGCGGGCAAAGCCCGGCCAAAGTGCGGCAACGGCCACCACGGCAGCGCACATCGCCGCCATGCGGGCCGTGCTGACCGGCGGCACGCCATCGCGGCGGGTACGCGCCGCCACCGGCAATTCGGCCGCCGGCAGCGGATCGTCTTCGCGCCAGAAGCTGCCGATCCAGAACATCAGCAGCATGACCAGCCCGAAGAACACCCAGCCGTAGATCAGGTGATCCACGCCCGTGGCCAGTTCCATGCCCGACAGGTGGCCGATCATCACGATCATGTACGCGCGCAGGCCGTTGGCGATGATGGGCACGATGATCGACACGACCACAAACAGTAAACGCTTTTTGGTCGACTGGTAGGTCAGGTAGGCGTACAGGCAGCCCAGCGTGACCGACGAAATCAGGTAGCGCACGCCGCTGCAGGCTTCCACCACCGACCATGAACCGGTCGGCAGCTCGAAGCGGGTGCCGTTGCGCAGCACCGGGATGCCGGTGGCCTGCACGGCCCACACGGTGAAGTCGGCGGTCAGGTTGATCAGCGGGCCGACGAACACTTCGCCGAACGGGACCGCCAGCAGCAGAAAGAGAAGCGGAAACGCGAGCGCCCCGGCCAGGCGCGGGCCGAGCATGGCCAGCGCCACGATCGGGAACATGGCGACAAACGCGTATTGCATCACGACCTGCACTTCGCCCATGCGCGCCAGCAGCCAGCCGGCCCCCAGCATCGCCAGGAGGAGCAGCGCGGGCGCCCAGGGACGCGCGGGAATCGCGTCGAACACGTCGCGCCGGCGCCAGATCAGCCACAGGCTGATCGGCAGGATGGCGTAGCCGTGGGCGAAGGTCTCGGAGCTGTTCCAGATCGCGACCAGCGATTCGGCGGTGCCCAGGTACAGGAAGAAGGGCGCGAGCAATGCCAGCGCGATCAGCATGGCGCTCGAGCGTGCCAATGGCGTAGGAGCAGAGACCAGCGCGGCGTCCAGCTTGGCGCCGGCAATGCCGGATGGGGGTGTCACGTGCATTCCAGTCGCTCCTCGATGCAGGCCAGGTTGCTTGGCCAACTATAGTGATCTTCGACCCGCGCGCGTGCAGCGCGGCCCATGCTTGCGTTCTGTTCGTGCTGGCGTGCCAGCAGCTCGCCCACGGTATCGATCCAGGCCGGTGCGCCATCGGCCACTGCCAGCTCGCTGTCCGGGGCCGCGTCGATGCCTTCGAGCGCCTGCGGCGAGACCACCGTCGGCGTGGCCATGGCCATCGCTTCGAGCACCTTGTTCTGGATACCGCGCGCGATGCGCAGCGGTGCCACCGCGACGCAGCCGTGGCGAATATACGGGCGCACGTCGGGCACGGTGCCCGTTACGGTCACGCCCGGCAAGGCGCCGAGCGCCTGGACCTGGGCATTCGGGCGCGAGCCGACGATGTAGAAGGCCAGCGCCGGATCCTGCGCGCGCAGGGCCGGGAAGACTTCGTCGCAGAACCACTGCACCGCGTCGACATTCGGCCAGTAATCCATCGCGCCCGTAAACACCAGGGCGCGTTCGCCCGCGGCGTACGGGCTGGCAAAGACATGTTCGGGCGAGAAGTATTCGGTATCGACACCGTTGCTGAAGTGGCCGATGCGCGCGACGCTTTCCGGCGCCAGCTTGCGAAACAAATCAGCCTCGGGCGCGGAGACGAACAGCGACGCGTCGTACTGGCTGGCCACCTGGCGCTCGTAGCGCAGCAACTGGCGCGCTTCGTGCCGGTATAGCCAGCTCATGGGCGGCGACTTCTTCTCGGCGTACTGGCGCCATTTATCGGAATCGACGTCGCAAAAGTCGATCACGCGGCGCGCATCGCCCAGCTTGTCGGCGTATTGCGCCATGGGTGACGAGAACACCATTACGCGCTGGATATCGTGCGTGGCGACGGCCTGGTCGACCCAGCGCGCCAGTCCGGCATCCTGGTAGTAGTCGAGCGACAGCGAGCGGTTCTTGACGAGCGCGCCCAGGCTGCGCACGCGGGCACGCAGTGGATTAAGAGGGACGAAATGGCTGCTGGCACACAGCGCCTCCACCGCCGGCACGTGCTGCCAGTCGTCGACATCGTCGACGAACGTGGCCAGGTGCACGCGGTAGTCGCGCGCCAGGTGCTTGAGCAGGTGGTAGGAGCGGATCTTGTCGCCCTTGTTGGGCGGGTAGGGGATACGGTGAATCAGCAGCAGCAGGTCTTGCACGTTGTCAGCCCAGGTTGCGCACGATGTAAGGGCCCAGGAAGTTCGCCACCGGCAGCGGCAGCTTTTTCCACACCTTGATGAACAACTGGTACTTGGGGTTCAGCGGATTGTTGTCCGGCAGCGCATCGGTGGCGTACAGCTTGTACTCGTACGGCAGCGGCGTGGCAACAAAACCCCAGTTCTTCTTGAAGTCGTAGGCGCCGGTACCCAGCTTGCTGCGGCCGAAGTCGAACAGGCGGCAACCGCGCGCAGCAGCCGCCTGCATCAGGTTCCAGTACATGAAATCGTTGCCCGCCACTTCGCGCGCCAGGTCCATGCCGCCGCCGTAGTAGGGCACGACTTCGTCGCGCCAGTAGAACGACAGCACCGAGCCGACCAGGCGGTCGTCGGTTGTGTAGATCGAGCGTACTTCGCATTCGGCGCCGAAGGTCTTCTGCAGCAGCGCGAAGTACTTCTTCGGGAACACCGGGGTACCCAGGCGCAGCACGCTGTGGGCATACGCCGTGAACATATGGTCGACGTTGTCCTCGACCACGCCCTTCAGGCCCAGCTTGATCCCCTTGCGCACCATGGCGCGCTGCTTGCGCGGGATGGCGTTGAGGTTCTCGTCATCCACCGCGCTGATCTCTTTGCGGAACGTGACGTACAGCTCCTTGGTCAGCCAGCTCGGGTCGTGCGGGTGCGCGCGCTCCATGGCGCGGTATTCGAGGTGGCCCACGCCGAGCTGGCGCGCCAGCGCATCGGCTGCGCCATCGAGCAGTACGCGCGCGCCGTCGTCGATGGCGGCCACGCCGCCGTAGACGCAAAACGGCATCGCGCCGAGCGAATGGCCGAACAGGCGGCTCTTGATCTCTGCCAGCGGCAGCACGCCCTGGATCTGGCCGTCCTGCTCGACGAAGTAGAACCAGGTCTTGATGCCGAACGATTGCTCGATCACGGACTGCCAGCCGGACAGGTGGAAGAACGTCGCTTCCGGGCAGCCCCGTACGAATGCATCCCAGCGCGCCGCGCTCTGCGGCGTCATCAAATGCAGCGTCTGCGGACCGGCAGCAGCGGCGACCGGCGCCGCGCGCCGGGCCTGCGCCGCTTCGATGATCGAATTCATGGCTTGTCCAGGAAGATGCGGTCCATGCGGTCCCACTTGAAATCACGCGCCAGCTGTTCGAGACGGCGCTCCATGCGGTCGATATTGACGTAGTGACGGAACTTCGCCTTGGCGCCCAGGCCGTCGGGCCGTGGCTGGTCAGTGTCGATTTCCCACGGGTGGAAGTAGAACAGGGCCGACTCGCCGTCTTCGCGGTTGACCTTTTCCATCATCCAGCGCGACAGCGCATACGGCAGCAGGCGGAAGTAACCGCCGCCGCCGGCCGGCAGGTGACGGCCAGCCATCTTCACCGTGGTGATCGGCACTTCGAGGATGCCGTCCGGGCCGTTCGGGTAGAACGCGAAACGCGGCGCGTCGGGCATGCCGTAGTGGTCGTGCGCGATCGGGTAGATGCTCGAGCTGTACTTGTAGCCCGCTTCGTGCAGTGCGTCGAGCGCCCACAGATTGCCGTGGCCGATCGAAAAACTCGGCGCGCGGTAGCCGACGACGGTCTGGCCGCCAATGTCTTCCAGCAGTGCCTTGGCCGAGCGGATATCGTTGTCGAATTCGGCGCGGCTCTGGTCCGAGGCGCGCAGATGGCCATAGCCGTGGCTGGCCAGTTCGTGGCCCGCTTCGACGATGCGGCGCACCATCGCGGGATAGCGCTCGGCGATCCAGCCCAGCGTGAAGAAGGTCGCGCGCACGCCTTCGCGCTCGTACAGCGCGAGGATGCGTTCCATATTGGCTTCGACGCGGCATTCGCGCGTCGGCCAGCTGTCGCGGTCGATGTACGGGGCAAAGGCCGACACCTGGAAGTAGTCTTCCACGTCGCAGGTCATCGCATTGCGGATTTTTTCACCCGGCGCTGGACGCGGCCGGGCTGCGGGAGCGGTCATTTTCATGGCGGGTTATTCCTGGTGGTCCGGGTGGTGGGGCGCGGCGCCGGAGGCGTTGGGTGGCGTGGCGGCGATCTTTTTCAGGATCGACAGCACCGACACGATCGATTTCTCGAGGCGCATCATGCGCTCGTCGAGCTGCTCGACGCTGGCGCGGCGCTCGCCCGGGTGTGGCTCGTTGCCGTGGTCGCCGCCGATTTTCTGGTCGTTTGCATCGCCCAGGTCGTCGGTATCGGGCGCGTCGAATTCTTCCGAGATGTCGCGCACCACGTCGTTGATGTGCGCTTCGGTGAACGCCTGCAGTTCTTCCAGGTAGCCCATCAGGAGCACGCGGTCCATCAGCGTGTTGGTCTTGCGCGGGATGCCGCCGCTGTAGGCGTAGATCGCACTGTAGGCGCCGTCGTCGAACGATGGCGTGCCTTGCCAGCCGACGGTGCTCAGGCGGTGCTCGACATACGCGCGCGTCTCGGCCGCATCCATTGGGCCCAGGTGGTAGCTGGCGATGACGCGCTGGCGCAGCTGCTGCATGCCGGGGCTGTGCAACGTGGCGCGAAACTCGGGCTGGCCCAGCAGGAACGTCTGCAGCAGCGAGCGTTCGTCGGTCTGGAAGTTCGACAGCATGCGCAGTTCTTCAACCGTGCGGGCGTTGAGGTTCTGGGCTTCGTCGATCACGAGCAGGGCGCGCTTGCCCTGGCGGTCGACCGTGCGCAGGAACTGTTCGAGGCGGTTGAGCAGCTCGGCCTTGCTCTGGCCTTCGTACGGCAGGCCAAAGCTCGACACCACCATGCGCAGCGTGTCTTCGGGATCGAGGCTGGTGTTGACGATGTGCGCGGCCACGATCTGGTCGAGCGGCAGTTTGCCCAGCATATTGCGCACGAGCGTGGTCTTGCCGGCGCCGACTTCGCCCGTGATGACGATGAAGCCCTCGCCTTGCGACAGGCCGTACTCGAGGTAGGCCATGGCGCGCTTGTGGCCCTTGGACCCATAGAAGAAATGCGGGTCAGGGCGGAGCTGGAAGGGCTTGGCCGACAGGCCGTAATAAGATTCGTACATCGTGATTGTCGCTGTTTTTAGAACTGCATGGACAGGGTCGCCACCATGGCGTGCTCGGTGTAGGTGCCACCGCCAATAACGCTGCGGTCGCTGTTCCAGCGTCCGACGTCGCCGCTGCGACGGCGCAGGTCGACCGCGCCGAGCAGGTCGCCGAAACGGCGTGATACGCCAAGACGAAGCGTGCTTTGCTGGTCTTCAAAACCGACCGAGCGGGATTCGCTCTGGTCGAAGTTGTAGGAGGCAGTCAAATTGGAGCGCGAACTGAGACGGTATGAAAAGTTAGCGTTGAAACCATTCTGTCGCACATTATCGTTCAGGCCGCTTTGCTGGCTGCCCAGAAGCGGACTGTCGCTTTGCTGGGAAGACAGCGCATTGCGGTCGTTGGCATATACCGAGAACACGGCGTTGCTGAACCCCCTGCGGTATCCCACCGATGCGCGCAGCGATTTCTGACGCAGGAACCGGTTACTCAGGTAGTTGACGCTTTCGGTCAGCGATGGCGGCAGACCGTTCGCCTGGATGTAAGCTGCGACGATGCGTTGGCGCTCGATCGGATCGGGATAGGCCGTGGTGAACATGCTGTCGAGCAGACCTGCTGTATCGAAGGTCGAGGGCAGCAGGAATTGCTGGCGCGACGTGGTTATCCCATCGTCGTAGCTGATATTCCAGGTCGTGTGACGGGAGCGGTGCAGCGCGGACAGCGTGCCGGTGGTGCCGTAGAAGTGACGACCCAGCGTCGCCTGGACATTGGTGCGCAGCGATGGCGACCAGGCAAAGCCCAGTGACCAGTTGGCGCCCTGATCGCCATCGCCGAGTCCCTCGTACCGGTAACGGTCGTAGCCGGCGTTGGCCAGCAGCGACAGGCGCTGGGTGAGAACGTAGCGCAGATTGCCTGACAGGTTTTCGGTTGACGAATCGCCATACTCGGCGCCCCCCAGTTCCTGCTTGAGATACGAGATGCCCCAGCCAACTGTCCGGAAGCCTCGGCCGCTGTTGAGCGTGGCCTGGATGGTGTCGCCCCCGGTGCCGCGATAACCGAGGGTATCGCCACCGCCGACCGAGTCACGCGTGTAGCGCAGTGTACCTGCCGCAACATTGCCGAACGTATGGGTCAGGTAGGGGCTGATACTCCAGCTGTCGATATCCGCACGGTTGCGGTTCGAGTACATGTCGTTGCCGGCGCGTGGACCGAAGGCCGAGATACTCTGCTGCCCACGCGAGGCGTTCGCATCGATGAAGAACAGGTCGCGCACGACTTCGCCGTTGAGCGTGCCACGGTAGGTGCGCTGCGTATTCGAGGTATTGAAGTTCTGGCCGATGACATCAGGGTCGGACCGATCGCGGTTGTCGTTGCCGTGCAGGTACGCGAACGCGTGCAACTGTGCGGTGGCCTCGACTTTCAGGCGCCGGCTGCGGTTGAGCACCGTAATGCCGGGCGATACTTGAGTGATCAGGTCGCTGTATGCGAGCGCATCTTCGGTCAGGTTGACGTTATCCGTCCAGATCTCACTGACGAGCAGCGTCGGCGTGACTCTCCATTCGGCCTGCGCCGGGAATGCGGCCAGCAGCATCGCAGCCGCCGCCAGCGGCGCCAGGCGCGGCATGGCACGGCCAGCGTGCCCTTTAGCCATAGTGATAATCATACGTTTCTTCAATGCCAGGAATATCCCTGGTCTTGTTGTACAGGAGATTGACGTTTGCCATTCCTTCGAGCTGCTGCAGGGCTTCCTTGACTGCGTGCTGGGTCGTGGTCTGGGCTTCTACCACCACGACGATCTGGCCCATGTGGCTGGCCAGCACGCGCGATTCACTGGTGAGCATCAGGGGCGGCGAGTCGAAGATGATCACGCGGTCCGGATAGCGGTGCGCCAGCTCGTGCACCATCGCTGTCATCGTCGAGCTGGCCAGCAGTTCGGTCGCGCGCGGCGTGCTGGTGCCGGCCGGCAGAATGGACAGCGTGTCGACGTTGGTGCGCAACATGACGTCCGACAGATCGAGCGTGTCGTCCAGCAGGATGTCCATCAGGCCGCGCTGGGCGGGCAGGCCAAGTGTACGCAACACCGAAGGGCGCGCCACGTCGGCATCGACCAGCAGTACGGTGTGATCGAGCTCCATGGCAATGCTCATGGCCAGGTTGATCGCGCTGTAGGTCTTGCCTTCGCCCGGCAGCGAGCTTGTCACCATGATCAGGTTGCCCGGATTTTCCTTGGTACCGCGTTCAGCAAAGGCGCGCTTGAGCAGCGGGCGCTTGATGATGCGGAACTCTTCCAGCAAATTGGTGCGTCCACCCGCTGCCGTCACCATGCCCAGCTCGCGCATGCGTGCCAGGTCCAGTTCGATGCGGCGGGTGCTTTGGCGCC
Organism: Telluria sp. LT2P80; assembly: GCF_059685955.1. Lineage (NCBI taxonomy): Bacteria > Pseudomonadati > Pseudomonadota > Betaproteobacteria > Burkholderiales > Oxalobacteraceae > Telluria > Telluria sp. LT2P80. Next base: position 401,096 of record NZ_JCASIO010000004.1, read on the forward strand.
CGGCAAGTAGCGCCTCGGGGGAGGCATAGGACGCCGGGGCCGTAGTGAGAACCGGTTCCGCACGGACGGCATCCTGCGATGCCTGGCGCGCCGGGATGAATTCGGGATTGGTGACGATTGGATCGCTCTGATCCGCCACGGTACTGGCGGCGGGAGTGGGAGCAGCGTTCTGGCGCTGCTGGTCAATGCGGCTGGCCGCTTTTTCGATAATGCTCACATTTGCTCCTTGATGGCCAACCGGCCTTACATCGTCGTGCGAACCAGGATGGCGGCGACGCCGGCACCATACAGGCCGAACAGCACCAGCACCGAGGCGGCCAAGGCGAGCAGACGGCGCTTGCGCAGCACGGTCTGTTCGGCGGTCCAGTTCATGCTCACCGACCCGAGGATCGGCAGACCCGTCACGTCACGCAGCGCAGCCTGGCTCAGGAAAGTCGGACGCAGCTGGCTCAACAGGAACGCACCGGCCAGGCCGGCGAGGAGGGCGGCGACAAAGACCAGCGAGAACAGTCGCAGGCGGTTCGGGCCGCTTGGAATATTTGGTGCCGTTGGCGGGTCAATCACGCGGAAGGTGAGCATGTCGGTAGCCGACGACAGGTCCCCCGACAGCTTGGCCGATTCGCGGCGCTCGACCAGCTTCTGGTAGTTTTCGCGATTGACTTCGTAGTCGCGGTTCAGGCGCGCCAACTGGGCCTCGATCTCGGGCACCTGCTCGCCCTGGCCGCGCAGGCGACCGGAACGCGAACTGAATTCGGCCACACGCGCTTGCAGCGAAGCGACACGCGCTTCGGCATCGGACAATTGTACAGTCAACTGCTGCAGCATCGGGCTGTAGCTCGCACCCGGATCCAGGCTCGGTTTGGTGTTTTTGGCAGCCTCGGCGCGGCGTTCCAGCAACTGCTCAAGCAGGCGGCGATTGGCGACGATGTCGGGATGCTGCTCGGTGTACTGGGTACGCAGTGTGTCGAGCGTCTTGTTGACGTTGGCGATGCGTTCGTCCATGACCGGATCGACGAAGATCGGTGCAGCGCGCGTGCCGCTGCCGCTGCGGTTGTCGCCCGAAATCTGACGGCGAATTGCATTGCGCGCCTGTTCTGCCTCAGCCAGTTCCAGACGCGCCTGGTTCAGCGCTTCATTGGTGGCCATCATGCGCGAGCCGTAATCGGCGCCTTGGCTCGGCAACATGCCGATGTTCTTGATCTTGAATTCCTTGAGGGCGTTCTCGGCGTCGGCCAGGCGTTCTTCGTAGCTACGAATCTGGTCGTCGATGAATTCGACTGCCTTGTCGGAATCCTGCTTCTTGCCGCCAAAGCTGCCTTCGACGAAGATCGTCAGGAAAGCCTGGACCACGTCCTTACCTTCGCGCGCGCTGGTGCCAGTGTAGCTGATGGTGTAGATATCATCGCGTTCGGTGCCGGCAATCTTGATGTTGGCCATCATGTCGTCGACCAGCTTGTTCATTTCCTTCGCGTCGCTCGCTTTGACGTCCAGGTCAACCTCGCGCACAACGCGTTCCACGTTCGGACGGCTGATCAGGGTGCGGCGCATGAAGAGTACCTGCTGCTCCAGGTTGGGCAGCATGGTCATGCCGGAGAGCAGCGGCTTGAGAATGCTCTGGGTATCGACATAGACGCGAGCCGAGGCCTGGTACTGATTGGGGAGTGTGTAGACGACCAGCCACCCGGCCAGCGCCACTACCCAGGCGATGATGACCGCATGCCAGCGGTACTTGCCGATGGCTTTTAATAAGTTAAGAATCTGGGAAGTAATTTCAGCCATCGTATCGGTCTCGCCGGTCAGGTCCCGGTTCCTAAAAAACCAGGCTCACAAATAAACAACGTGCATGATCGCTTGTACCCTAAGCAATTGCAATTGAGGGTTAGGAAATCCAGCGATTCTGGGTAATTGGTACCATCTGTTTGCAACACATCCGCAAACAGCGGTCGGGAATCTTAAATAAATTTCATTAGTGCACGCTTAATTGTTGCATTATCGCAAACATTTGATGAACTTGCTTGGTGTATTTTTTTGAACCGTTGCTGCTGGATCGTGACGAAGCCGGAAGAAAGGCGTGTTGCTCAAATTCAAAGGTTCTTATTATAATGGCTAAATTCCGAATTGGTCCGTACGATTGCTTCCATTGTGCAACTACACTACATAAAGAAGTCCTGATGATGCGTCGAATGATTGGAATGAAGCTGGCAGCAGGGGTACTAGCCTGGAGCATGGGTCTGCCCGCAATCGCCGCGACACTGGTTCAAACGGTGGCAGCGGTCAAGCCTTCGATCGTGGGCATTGGCACGCAAATGCAGACCCGCAGCCCGGCCATCGTGTTCAGCGGTACGGGGTTTGTGGTCGGCGATGGCCTGAGCGTGATCACAAATGCTCACGTCGTGCCGAACCAGCTTGATGGGGCCAGACTCGAACAACTGGGTATTGTCATCCCTGATGGCGCCGGTGTACGTTTTCGCGCGGCCCAGTTGATCGGCGTTGATCGCCAGCATGACCTGGCGCACTTGCGCTTCGAAGGGACACCCTTGCCCGCAATGCGACTGGGCGAGGCGAGCATGGCGGCCGAAGGGCAGGCGTTGGCATTCACCGGATTCCCACTCGGCATGGTGTTGGGGTTGTATCCGGCGACGCACCGCGCACTGCTGGCGGCAGTCACCCCGATCATGCAGCCATCGCTTAGTGCGCGTCGACTCGATGCACGCGCCGTGGCCCAATTACAACGCACGGCCTTCAGCATCTATCAGCTCGATGGCACTGCCTATCCGGGCAACAGTGGCAGTCCGCTATATGACCCCGACACCGGACAGGTTCTGGGGGTGATCAATATGGTGTTTGTGAAGGGCTTGAAGGAAACCGCAATCACGGCGCCGAGCGGGATCACCTATGCGATCCCCGTGCGCCATGTAAAAGAACTACTGGCACGGTAGGCGAAGCGGTCGTCTTAAAGTCGCAACAACAAAGTATTTCAACTGTGCATGGCTTGTTTCATTCGAGGTCTGCGCTACAATAGCGTAGGTCATGATGCCGAAATAACAATTATTGATGTGCGCCGTACGCCATTTAGCAAGTAGGACACGCGGTGCAATAGGACTGAAGCGATGATAAAACTGACAAAATACCTGGTAGCCGCTGGTGCTGCTGCCTGCATGCTGATCCTTGGCGGCTGTGCCACGCCTGTGGCGCCGAGCAGTGCTGCCATGGCGCCGATCAATCCGGATTACCTGATCGGTCCTGGCGACAGCGTTAATATCATCGTCTGGCGTAACCCTGAAGTATCGATGTCGGTCCCGGTTCGTCCGGATGGAAAGATCACGACGCCATTGGTAGAAGACTTGCCGGCCGCAGGCAAGACCTCGACCCAGCTGGCGCGCGATATCGAAGGCGCATTGGCCAAGTTCATTCAACAGCCGGTGGTCACCGTCATCGTCACGAGTTTCGTCGGTAACTTCAGTGAGCAGATCCGCGTGATCGGCCAGGCCGCACGTCCACAAGCGCTGCCGTATCGCCGCGATATGTCGGTGATGGATGTCGTGATCGCTGTGGGTGGTGTAACGGAATTTGCCTCAGGCAACAAGGCCAGTATCATTCGCAATGTCGATGGCAAGCAAGAAAAATTGACGGTCCGACTGGATGACTTGATCAAGGATGGCGATATATCAGCTAATATCATGATGCGTCCCGGCGATATTCTTGTTATCCCCGAAAGCTTCTTCTAAGCTGTTGTCGGATATTCTTACACACTATTTCTCGTGTAGCTAGTCAATGTACTAAAGCAAGTTTGAGTATCACTTAAGTAATTGTTTTTTATAAAATATTCCCGCAGGAACTTTTTTGGGCACGAATCTTGCTCGTTTATCTGCGTGCGCAATTGAAATCGAGGACTATCCGTGGCTAATGATCAACAACAGAGCGGTAACGAGCCGCAGCAGCTACCCCCACCGGTACCGCCAGCGATGCCCAAGCACGGCGCAACGCGTCGTCGCTTGGCCAAGGCAGGCCTGGGTGCAGCTGGTGTGTTGTGGACGCTCGAGAGTCACGCCACGCTCAGCAAAACCGGTTTCGTGTGCGAGTCGCCGTCGGCGTACGAATCGGCTGGCCTGAACAGCAACATCGCTACCGAGCAGCGATGCCGTCCCTTGTCGCCAACGATGTGGTGCTTTATCCAGAGTGGTTGGCCTTGCAACAAGACAAAGCGCTTTGCCGAGGTCTTCTCCTGCAATGAGCGTCGTTTTGCAACAACGTACTACAGGGATAGCCTGCTTGCAGTGATGAAGGCAAGTTACGACCGGGATAAAATCGGCTGCCACCTGGCAGCGGCTTATCTCAATGTCATTTCCGATCGCGTTCCGGTTCTCGACGTACCTACGCTCAAGCGCATGTGGAGCGAGCTCAAGGTAAGTGGTCACTTCAAGGTAGACGCCAATACGTACTGGTCCGTTACCGAGGTCAGAAATTATCTTGTCTCCATCCACGGCCGGTGACCGCACCGGGTCTTGGCGCCGTCCCGGGGATGCAAGCTTGCATTTCCGGCAGTTTCAAGATGAAGTCGTGTTGTTCAATTCGCTGTCTGGCGCCACCCATCTACTGAGTCCTGAGGCGCTCGTCGTGCTTGAGCAACTCGATGCGGGCCCGCTCTCCGAATCGGCCCTGACGACGGCGCTGCGCGATCGCTTTGAAGTGGACGATGCGACCTTGTCCGACGACGTGGCCAACCTGCTCGGACAACTTGCCAGCCTGGATCTCATTGAACAATGTCCCTTGTAGCCGATCTGGGCCGTGCTGAACTGGTGCGGCGTCTTGACGGTCCCGGTCTGTTACTGCGTACTGGACCTTTTGTCAGCCGTATTCAATCAAATATTTCACTCGTCGTCGATGGGATAGGGTCTCTGTATCACGACTATCCGATCGAAGAGGAAGGGGGCTTCGCCGATTTTCAGGTGCGTCTGCGTCAGCCCACCGGCCTGCGCCGCTGGTGGCATCCGCAGGTGCGCTTCGATTACGATGGCCGCCAGCCATTCGCCCCGCTGCCGCTGGCCCAGGCTTGGCCGATGTTCGAGTGGGTCATGAACTGGTGCGTTTCCAATCGTGCTCACCGCTACCTGATCGTGCATGGGGCCGTCGTCGAGCGTAACGGGTGCGCCATCGTCTTGCCAGCGCCGCCCGGTTCCGGCAAAAGCACGCTGTGCGCGGCCCTAGTCTGCCGTGGCTGGCGTTTGCTCTCGGACGAACTGACGCTGGTACGGCGTGGCGATGGCCTGCTGGTGCCGCTGGCTCGTCCGGTCAGCCTCAAGAATGCGTCGATCGATATCATCCGCGCTTTCGCGCCCGATGCTTTCCTGGGTACGCCGGTGCCTGGCACCACAAAGGGGACAATTGCGCACCTGAAAGCGCCGCCCGACAGTGTTGTGCGGTTCAGCGAGCCAGCGCGTGCACGCCATATCGTGTTCCCCCGCTATCAAGCAGGGGCCGTCACATCGCTCACCTCCGTTTCCAAGGGCCAGCTATTCATGCAGGTGGCCGACAACGCGTTCAATTATTTCGCGCTCGGGCCAGATGGCTTCGACTGTCTGGCAAATCTGGTCGATAATTGTGATGGTCACGAATTTATCTACAGCCAGCTTGACGAAGCCATTTCCCTGTTTGACCGTCTGGCGGGAGTGAGGCCATGATGTCGCCTGCCTCATCGCTGCTGGTCGAGGTCCTGGCGACGCCGGGCCGGGTTCGCTTTCTCGACCTGCCTGGCTGGGAGCGCTTGCTACGCCAGGCCAACAGTGCCAATGTTGGCGCGATCCTTGTCTATTTGCTGGAAGACAACGGCCTGCTCAACGATGTGCCGCTCAAACCGCGTGAGCACCTGGAAGCAGCGCGTATCGTGGCCCTTCGTCACCGGCGCCTCGCCGGCTATGAAGTTGGACGAATTCGCAGCGACCTGGCCGGTCTCGGTCTGCCATTAATTTTGCTTAAGGGCGCTGCGTATGCAATGGCCGACCTACCATCCGGGCGCGGGCGTCTGTTCTCGGACATCGACATCCTCGTGCCGAAGGAATGGCTGGATCGGGTTGAGGGGGCGCTGATTCTGCATGGCTGGGCCAGCACCCACCATGACGCCTACGACGAACGCTATTACCGCACCTGGATGCACGAGCTGCCGCCAATGGTGCATTTGCGCCGTGGCAATGCAATCGATGTGCACCACGCGATCCTGCCCGAAACAGCACCGGTGCGGCCCAACCCGGCACTGCTGCTCGCGGCAGCGCGGCCGATTCCTGGTGAGCAGGGCGCGCTGGGTGTCTATACGTTGTGTCCACATGACATGTTCTTGCACAGCGCCGTGCACCTGTTCTTTGGCGGCGAATTTGACCAAGGCTTGCGCGACCTGTTCGACCTGCATCGCCTGGCGCTGCATTTTGACAACGAGCCAGGGTTCTGGGATGGTCTCGTGGCGCGTGCCGATGCGCTGGAACTGACGCGCCCGTTGTTTTACGCGCTGCGTTACATCACCTGCACTTTTGACACGCCGGTGCCAGCGGCAACGCTGGCTGCTGCCGCGCCGTTTGGCCCGACGCGCTTGTTGTTGCCATTGATGGATGCGCTATTCCTGCGCGCGCTGTCGCCATTGCACCCGGAGTGCGCTGCGCGCTTTGATGGTGCTGCCCGCTTCATATTGTATGTGCGCGGAAATTGGCTGCGTATGCCCCCGGTGTTGCTCGCGCGCCATTTGTTTCATAAGGCTTTTCTTGTGTCAAAGCCAGTCAACGCAAACCATACACCACCTACGCTCGACATCGATCACAGATAGTGCTTGATACGGCCTGTGTTAACCTTGGCCTGAACCTTTTTTGAAGGTATAGACTGGGGACAAGCAACTGAAAATCGCGCTGCGTGCCTTGCACGGACAATCATTTTGGCGTAAAAAACGCCTGGCAAGCCAGGCGTTTTTTTGATACTGCAAAGTTCTATTAAGCGCGACGACGGCGACGCAGGGTAGCCAGACCGGCCAGGCCCAAGCCAAGCAGTGCGACCGAACCTGGTTCTGGCACTTCGCCGACTTCACCCAGCACATCGCCGCTAGCATCGACGGTCCAGCCTGCACCCAGCGAAGCGCCAGTTTGGCTGTAAGTGGTTTTCAGATACAGGTCGTGTGCGTTGCCGTTCGGGTCCAGTTGCGAATTGGTGTTGAACAGGTTTGCCCAGCTACCACCAGTCACGTCCAGGTAGCCGGAGCTAGCGCCGCCGACGGTCGAGTTCTGGAAGGTCGACTGGTAGGTGAATTCTGGATCGCCACCGATAACGCCAGCGCCGAAGACAGCGGACAAGGCCAAATCACCACCGACATTGGTGATGCCGTTGTAGTCTTTTTCACCGGTGCGGCCGTTCGGGCCAAAACTTGCATTGTAGTTATTGTTAGTGAGGTACATGTTCAGCCAACCACCGGTACCCAGAGTTGCGGTCAACGGGTTGCGGATGCCGCTCACTTCAACATAGGTATCCTTGATGCCGCCAAACATACCGGTCAGGTATTTGCCGTCTTCACCACCGCGGAAGATGAAATCGCCGGTCGACACGCTGGTGATACTTTGTACGGAGAAGATACCCCACGTGTCTTCGCTGCCATATGATTTTGGCGCTTGCTTAATGCCAGCTACGCTGTCGCAACCACCAACCGACGAACATTTTTCACCAACACTGTTACCGTAATTGACAGTACCAGCATCGAAAGCGTTGAAAGTGATTTTCAGGTCACCAGCGACCAGGGTCACGGCGCTTGCTGGGGCCATCATGCCAAACGCCAGAGCGATACCAGCGGCGATTCCCGAAATTTTCTTGACGTTCATTTTGTTTCCTCACGAGGGTTGATGTGTACGACTGCGATAACTCCTTACTTAGCACAATGCATGCCAGGTAGGTGATGGAAAGCGCAAGTTATTGATTTTAATAGATAAAAAATCTTTAGAGAATTATTTTCTTCAACTGTTAGAGGTTGAGTGTAAAGTTTGTCGACACAATACAGGCCTGTCGTGCTCAGAGTTTTCTGACTACAATTGTGTCTGCACATAAATGTATTTCAACGATCGGAACAATCATGACCACTTTTCAATATGATGAGTTTGTTAAACGCAACAGTGGATACATTACGGCGGAAACTCAGGCGCAGATACGAACAAAACGGATCCTGTTTGCAGGCTGTGGACTCGGTAGTGGTCCTGTAATTTGCGCGGCCCGGAGTGGATTCCAGAATTTCGTGCTTATTGATGGGGACGTCGTTGATGCGCACAACCTGAACCGCCAGTTTTTCTATTTCGAAGATATCGGTACGCCAAAAGTCGAGGCGCTGAAAAAACACATCTTGCGGATCAATCCTGAGGCGAATGTCGAAGCACATGTTGCTATGCTTGACGCCAACAATGCGGCAGAACTAGTGGCAAAGGTCGATTTGATCTTCGACACGATCGACTTTGTCGATCTCACAGCAGTACTGGCGCTGCATGGCAACGCTGCGGCACTTGCCAAGCCGATCTTTACGGCAATGAATATTGGATTTGGAGCAGGCGTCTTGTACTTCCCGCCAAATACCGGTAATTCATTGCCTTCAATTTTGCAGAAAGATGTCGATGCCGCTGCAGCCAGCGGCAATCTCAGCTACACCGAAGTATTTGGGCGTGTCATGGCGCGCATTGGCGCACATTTGGATCGCCAAGTGATGGAAGAAGTTTCAAAAGCGCTGACAATTATGGAAGATGGGACAGTCTGCCCAGCATCGCAAATTGCTGTGGGCAGTTTCTCAGTAGCAGCATTAGCCGTGGCAATGATGCACGACATGTTGGCGGGCATGACGGTTCCAGCGGCGCCGGACATGGTCGTCCACAGCTTCCGTAACCATGTCACCAAGTTAATTAATATCGCTGCCTGACTCAGGCTTGCGCACCACATGCATGCGCGAATGATGATGACGCTCAACTATCGGAACTTTTTCGCTGAACCACGAGGCCAGTTCCGGGTTAGTGTGCATCATCTTTCGTCCAAGGTCATGCAAGTCAAGGATGTAAGGTGTGACGGAGCCATAATAGTCAGCTTCGGGTCCGATGGACTGGAAACGGAAACCCATTTTCCTCAGAGCATGCGCTAGCGAGCGTTCCATTGCGGCATACCAGTAGCGGATTCCTGCCTCCTGACTGTGGCGATACATTTCACGGTACATGCCGAGCAGAAGCATCGGCGAAGTATTGTCGCGCCGGTCAGCACCTGGATCGAATTCACGCTCAGGGATTGGCGCAAACCCCGGGATGCCTAGTACGCTGTCGGCACGCCGGCGGCGGTGGCTTTTCTTGACTACCAAACGTGATACTTCAGCAGCCTCTTCGCGTTCTGGCAAATTGAAGTAATCAAACACTTCACAATGCAACTCAAATGGATACGGCCTGCCGCGTTCAGGTTGAACTAGCCTGACCGCGCCCACCAGTTTTTCTTCCATGGTATAGGCTGCAAAGTGAGTAGAGTCGTTGTCGTAATCGTCCAACTCCATGCCGTCAACAGAGTGTTCAACCGGTAGAAATGCGCATTCCACGCAGTAGACTTGGTGACGCAACCTGAAGATGTCATTTGGTGCAGCAGTACTGTGCCCGCCTAAATAAGCCCGAAAAATCTGGCTGTTTGCGTGATCGTAGGTTTCTTGGTGTGCCCCAAAACTTATGCGAGACAGGAATGCCTCGGGATCGACACGCGTTTTTCCGTTATTCATGAATATATTGTTGTCCTATGAGGACCCTAGTTATTTTTTTCTGGAGTAACTCTCCAAAAAATTGCTAGCCATAGTCTTTGCCATGATCCAAAAGGGAATCGGTTCATCATTGAACCATGCTGCCAGGAATTTATTTTCCCTATGTAAACGTTCGTTCAATTCATCCAGGTCGGCCATGAACAATGTCACAGGCCCGTAGTAATCTACTTGTGGCCCAATGGGTTTGAATGGGAATCCCATCTTGCCCAGTGAGCGTGCCAGCGACCGTTCCATTGCCGCATACCAATACCTGATATCATTCTGTCGACTGTACCGAAACATCTCGCGATAAAGGCCGAGCAATAATAACGGACTATTTCCGCGTTTGTCGCGCTGCATTGCTGTTCTTGGCTGAATTTTTTCAGTCTTGCCTTTTTCCATGAAGTCTTGGGAGATGCCTTCCATGGAGTCCCCACGCCGGCGGCGGAAGGTCTTGCGCACGACCAAGCGTGAAATTTCAGCAGCCTGGTCGGGATGTGGAAGAGCAAATTCAGGGAATGACTGACAGTGAGAGGCGAATGGAAAAGGCCGGTCCACCCCAGGTTGAACAAGGCGAACTGTGCCGATGATTTCATCGGTCAGGGTGTACGCAGCGAAGTGAATCGAACAATCATCAAAGTCATCCGATTCCATCCCGCAATTAAAATCATTGCCATCTAGAAAATTCCGTTCCAGACAATAAACTTCGTAGCGTAATCGAAAAATTTCTTTCAATATTTTCGATTCCAGTTCTCCTTTTAATACCCTATGGAAATTAAAGTACGGTACGAGAATATCGCGCTTGCCGTTCACTTTGCCGAATAGGCGGCTAATCACGCCGTGTTCTTTTCGTCGGGACTGTGTTCGCTGGGTAGTGGACGTCATAATGGGGTGGTGAAAGCAGTGAGGACAAAAAGAGTTAGGCCGCTCTAAGGCGGCCGTTGAGGGATTACAGTTGCTTCAACAACGCTTTGGTGTCTTCCAGCGCCGAAAATGGCTTGCCGCTTGCTAATAAGTGCTCAGCTTCTTTACGTGCCCCAGCCTTGTCGCCGGACTTGGCCAGCGCGGCGGCAAGGTGATAACGCATATCAGGTGCGTCCGGTGCCGCCGCCACTGCCTTACGCAACAAGTCAGTACCGCGCGCAGTGTCGCCCCGTTCAACCAGGATCCAGCCCAGGGTATCCATAATCGCAGCGTTCTGCCCAGCAATCTTGAAGGCTTGCTCTGCCGTTGGTAAGGCGCGCGCGTCTTTTTCTTGCTGATAGGCCCAGGCCAGGTTGTTAAGTGCTGCCGCATCGTTTGGCTTTACTTTCAAAGCGGCTTGCAAACTGGCGATCGCAGGCTTGAATTGACGCTTGGCCAAGTAACCATCGGCGACGAGCATGGCGATCATGTCGTTGCCTGGATAAGCGGTATGGAATTTTTCCAACCGTGCTTGACCTTCTGCTGCGCGGCCATTTTGTGCCAGCACTTGCGAAATCTTGATCAGGAGCGCTGGCGAATTTGTCAGAGCGAACGCTTTGTCGTACGCGGCTACTGCAGCAGGTACATTCTTGGTGGCCAACATCATGTCACCTTCGAGTACGAAGCCGTTCGGTACCTTTGGATTCTCGGCCTGTACCCGGCGCGCAATGGCCAAGGCGTCATTTGGCTTGCCTGCACGGATTGCCATTTCCATCTGACCAGCGAGCGCTGGGACAAAGCTCGGATTGATCGCCAACGCCCGCTTGAGCGCCTCAGCTGCGGCTGCTTCGTTCTTCATCTGCATCCGCACTTCTGCCAGTCTCATTTGCGGCATTGGTGACTTCGAATCCGCAGCGGCGAGCTTGCTGAAGCTTTCCAAGGCACCTGGAAAATCTTTTGTTGCAAGCTGTGCCTGGCCAAGCATATCGATGGTCTGGACATCGGTTGGATGCGTCACCAGCGTCTTGCGCAGCAGTGCGACAGCCTTTTCAGGTTGCTTCACACTTAGATAATAGGCACTCAGGTTCAGCGCCGGTGGCAACGCGTTCGGATTTTTGGTCTGCGCGGTTTCAAGCCACTTGCCTGCCTCTGCAGTATTACCTTGCAACTTGCCCAGAGCAGCCAAGGCATTCATTGCTGCGAGATTTTTGTCGTCTTTCGCCAGCAGTGCTTCAAAACGTTTCTTGGCGCTGTTGAAGTTTTTGTCGGCCACATCCATTTGAGCCAAGTTGGCGACGGCCGGGAAATATGCGGCGTCTAACGTCAATGCGCGCTCCAGGCTGGCGCGGGCCTCCTTGCGATCGTTGTTGCGCAGAGCGACTTCACCTTTGATATTTTGAACAACAGCGCTGGCTGGTTGGGCTTTCTCGAGGGCTGCTATTGCCGTCAGCGCGCGATCGATCTTTCCAACGCGCAGTTCCGCCTGTATAAGGGCAGCGCTGGCTTCGATCGAAGTTGGATCCAGGCGCGTGGCCTTCTCAAGCTCATCGATGCCCCCGGCAATGTTCCCTTGTCCCAGGCGTGATAGGCCGAGCGCAGTGTGCATGCCCGCTACGTTAGGCGCCAATGCGCTGGCCTTTTCAAGGTAAGAACTGGCCTTGGAGAAGTCGCGTTCTTGCAAATAGGCCTGGCCGGCGAGTGCCAGCAATTGCCCGTCACCGGCATTATTTTTCAGGGCCGGTTCCAGGGCTGCAATGGCAGCGGCGGACTGATTTTGTTTGAGCAGCCCTTGGGCCAGCAGTTTGCGCGCATAGACATTGTCCTGATTGCTTTCCAGATAACGTCGCAAATGCTGTTCGGATTGACGCAGATTGTTCAAGTTAAGTTCGACTGCACCCGCAAGCAGCATGCTTGGCGGATGGTCTGGTGCTACCTTCAGAATCTTCTGCAGTGATTCTTTCGCCGCTACATTCTCGCCAGCGTTAAATTGCAGCAGCGCCTGCGCGTAGGTCACGGTCAGCGAATTGGCACCGTTCTTGCGCGCCGCATCGAGATCGACCTTCGCTGCAGCCGCGTTTTTCATGTTGATATGGACGAAGACTTTTTCCAGGTTGGCACTACGGTGTGCCGGATCAATCGATAACACTTTGTTATAGGCGTCCAGAGCTTCCTGGCTCTTGGCTTGGCTGCGCAGCATGGCCGCCTTCATCATCCAGATTTCGGTATCTTTCGGAGCACGCGTGGTTGCGTCATCAATCAAACCCTCAGCAGCGGCTGCATCGTTACCAAGCAGCGCGATACGGGTCAGGCCAACGAGTGCATCGCCAGAATTGGCGTCCAGTGCCAGACCGGCTTGGTATGAGGTGCGCGCTTCATCAGGTTTGTTAAGTGCTAAAAATGCATCGCCACGGCGCGCCAGCAAGACGGCCGAGCCTTTGGCCTGCGCCAGGCTGATATCGTCCAGAAGTGGCTGAAACTTGCCCTGCATTAGCAGACTTTTTGCGAGCAGGGGTAAGGTTGTCGAGACTGGGACATTGAGGCTGGTTGCCTTTCGCAATTCCTTCTCGGCCGATGCGGCATCGCCCATCTCGAGCTGCAGCATGCCAAGACGCAGACGCGCCTCGGCGTTTTCAGGATTTTGTGAGACAGCATTCTTAATTTGGATCAGGGCTGCCTTGCGGTCGCCTTTTTGTACATACTGCTGTGCTTCCGCTAGCAATTCGTCCGTAGCTTGGGTGCGATTGCATCCACTGATTCCGAAGCTTAACAGAATAGAGCCAGCGATCGCAGCTGCGGTAAATTGCTTTTTGGTAAGGTTTCCCGACATTATCTTTCCTTCTGATGAAGCTCGCAAATATGTTTGGGGTGCAAGCGTAGTTTCCCGAATAATAATCATAACTCATGAGGTTGACTTCGGTTCCTTCTTATCATTCGTTCGCGAAAATCAGACCTTCTGATTGAAAATTGTAGAGAAACACCCCTAGGCAGCGTTGTAATTTGGGATTAAACAGGCGACGTCATGAATGCATGTCCTGGCATGGAAAGGGTGGACTTGTGATTTATACGGACGGTTTGCGCAAGCGCGTGAGCAACATTTCAACGTCCTCGCTCACCGGCAAGCCATGCCGCCGCAACAGCCGTATATGAAGCACGAGGTTTTCCAGCACCAGCTTGGCCGACACGGCAAGCAGGGTCATCAGGCGATCTTCGTGGCTGAAGTTTTCCATCGCCGCCGCCATCTCGCACAGGTGATTGGCGACGAGGTCACGCAGTTCGTCTTCGGGGAACGGGAGGTCGGCGAAGTCGATCGGGTCTTCCTGTTCGACTTCGCGCATCAGGGCGGCGAGTTGTGCGGGGCGGATCGGCATGAATGACTCCGTGGTGGTCACTATCGTAATCACTAAGCCATTCTAGGCCGTTTGCAGACGGCGTTATTACATATTGCGCCGATACTGCCCACCCACTTCAAACAGCGCCGTCGTGATCTGCCCCAGCGAGCACACGCGCACGGCGTCCATCAGGTGTGTAAACACGTTCTGGTTGTCGATTGCGGCCTGGCGCAGGGCGGCCAGAGCGGCCGGCGCGGCATCCGCATGACGCGTGTGGAAGGCATCCAGGCGCTGCAGCTGCGACTGCTTTTCGTCGTCGGTCGAGCGCGCCAGTTCGATGGTTGCCGGTGCGCCCGAGCCCTTCGGGTTGCGGAAGGTATTGACGCCGATAATCGGCAGCGTGCCGTCGTGCTTCTGGTGCTCGTACAACATCGACTCTTCCTGGATCTTGCCGCGCTGGTAGCCGGTTACCATCGCGCCCAGCACGCCGCCGCGTTCGGCGATGCGCTCGAATTCCTGCAGCACCTGCTCTTCGACGAGGTCGGTCAGTTCGTCCATGATGAAGGCGCCCTGGTTCGGGTTCTCGTTCTTGGCCAGGCCCCATTCGCGGTTGATGATCAGCTGGATGGCCAGCGCACGGCGCACCGATTCATCGGTCGGCGTGGTGATCGCTTCGTCGTAGGCATTGGTGTGCAGCGAGTTGCAGTTGTCGTAGATCGCGATCAGTGCCTGCAGCGTGGTGCGGATGTCATTGAAGTCGATCTCTTGCGCGTGCAGCGAACGGCCCGATGTCTGGATGTGGTACTTGAGCTTTTGCGAACGGTCGTTGGCGCCGTAGCGCTCGCGCATCGCCACGGCCCACAGGCGGCGTGCGACGCGCCCGAGCACCGTGTATTCCGGGTCCATGCCGTTCGAGAAAAAGAACGACAGGTTCGGCGCGAAGTCGTCGATGTGCATCCCGCGCGCCAGGTAGGCTTCGACGAACGTGAAGCCGTTCGACAGCGTGAAGGCCAGTTGCGAGATCGGATTGGCGCCCGCTTCGGCAATGTGATAACCCGAGATCGACACCGAGTAGAAATTGCGCACGCCGTGGCGCACGAAATATTCCTGGATGTCGCCCATGACCTTCAGCGAAAACTCGGTCGAGAAGATGCAGGTGTTCTGGCCCTGGTCTTCCTTCAGGATGTCGGCCTGCACGGTGCCGCGCACGCTGGTCAGCACCCAGGCGCGGATCTTTTCGCTTTCATCCGGCGTGGGCTGGCGGCCGTTGTCGTGCGCGAACTTGTCGATTTGCTGGTCGATCGCCGTATTCATGAACATCGCCAGGATGGTCGGCGCCGGGCCGTTGATCGTCATCGACACCGACGTCGATGGGCTGCACAGGTCGAAGCCGTCGTACAGCACCTTCATGTCGTCCAGCGTGGCAATCGACACGCCCGAGTTGCCCACTTTGCCGTAGATATCGGGCCGCAGCGCCGGGTCGGCGCCGTACAGCGTGACCGAATCGAACGCGGTCGACAGGCGCTTGGCGTCCATCCCCGTCGAGACGAGCTTGAAGCGTTTGTTGGTGCGGAAGGCGTCGCCTTCGCCGGCGAACATGCGGGTCGGGTCTTCGCCTTCGCGCTTGAACGGGAACACGCCGGCCGTGTAGGGGAACGCGCCCGGCACGTTCTCGAGCATCAGAAAGCGCAGAATTTCGCCATGGTCTTCAAAACGCGGCAGCGCGACCTTGCGGATCGGATTGCCCGACAAGGTTTTTGTGACCAGGCGCGTGCGGATTTCCTTGTCGCGCACGTGCGTGACGTAGTCGTCGCCGGCATACGCGGCCTGCAGCGCAGGCCAGGCCGCGACGAGGTTTTTGGCTTCGCCATCCATCGCGTTGTCGCGTTCGGCCATCAGGCCGTCGAGCGCGTCGCCCGCGGCGGCGCCCTGGCCGGCGGCCAGCAGCATGCGCTTCGATTCGCCCAGTTGCTGGCGCTCGCGTGCGAGTTTCACCTGGCGCGCCACGTGGCGGTGGTAGCCGCGCACGGTGTCGGCGATCTCGGCCAGGTAGCGGCTGCGCGCCGGCGGCACGATCACGTTCTTGCCGCTCGAGTAGCGCAGCGCCGGCGCGGGCAGGCTGCTCGCATCGATCGGCAGGCCAAGCGCCGCGAGCCGGGGCAACAGGCCGTGGTACAGCGCCGTCACGCCATCGTCGTTGAAACGCGACGCCTGGGTGCCGAACACCGGCATCTGGTCCGGGCTCTGGCTCCACAATTCGCGGTTGCGCTGGTACTGCTTGGCCACGTCGCGCAGTGCGTCGAGCGCGCCCTTGCGGTCGAACTTGTTGATGGCGATGAAGTCGGCGAAATCGAGCATGTCGATTTTTTCGAGCTGCGAGGCGGCGCCGAACTCCGGCGTCATCACGTACATCGACGTGTCGACGTGCGGCACGATGGCGGCGTCGCCCTGGCCGATGCCCGACGTCTCGACGATCACGAGGTCGAACCCGGTCACCTTGCAGGCCGCGATCACGTCGGGCAGCGCCTGCGAGATTTCCGAGCCGGCGTCGCGCGTGGCCAGTGAGCGCATGAAGACGCGCGTCTGCCCGTTCCACGGACTGATTGCATTCATGCGGATGCGGTCACCCAGCAGCGCGCCGCCGGACTTGCGGCGCGACGGGTCGATCGAGATCACGGCGATGTTCAGGCGGTCGCCCTGATCGAGGCGGATGCGGCGGATCAGTTCATCGGTCAGCGACGATTTACCGGCGCCGCCGGTGCCGGTGATGCCCAGCGTCGGCACGCGCAGCGTCGCGGCGTGTTCGAGGATCTGCCCGCGCAGCGCGGCGTCGACCTTGTCGTTTTCCAGCGCCGTGATCAGCTGCGCCAGCGGGCGGTGGCGCGCGGCCAGCTCGCCCTGCTGCAGCGCCGCCAGCGTGGTCGGGGCGTACGGCGACAGGTCGACGTCGCAGGCTTGCAGCATCGCGTGGATCATGCCGACCAGGCCCATGCGCTGGCCGTCTTCCGGGCTGAAGATGCGGGTGACGCCGTAGGCATGCAATTCGTCGATCTCGTGCGCGACGATC
This sequence comes from Telluria sp. LT2P80, assembly GCF_059685955.1. Lineage (NCBI taxonomy): Bacteria > Pseudomonadati > Pseudomonadota > Betaproteobacteria > Burkholderiales > Oxalobacteraceae > Telluria > Telluria sp. LT2P80. The sequence goes on from NZ_JCASIO010000004.1 coordinate 418,164, forward strand.
ACGCCGCCGCCGCCGCCGAACACCTTGATGTGCTCGCCGCCGCGCTCGCGCAGCAGGTCGATCATGTACTTGAAGTATTCGACGTGGCCGCCCTGGTAGCTCGAGATGGCGATGCCTTGCGCGTCTTCGGCCAGCGCCGCCGTGACGACGTCATCGACCGAGCGGTTGTGGCCCAGGTGGATGACCTCGGCGCCATTCGATTGCAGGATGCGCCGCATGATGTTGATCGAGGCGTCGTGGCCGTCGAACAGCGAAGCGGCGGTGACGAAGCGCACTTTGTTGGCCAGTTGCGGGGTGGCGGAGGCAGCCAGGTTGGCGGCAGTGGTCGTATCGTTCATGGTAGCGGTCCTTGAAGGCGTGAGGACGAGGAGTGCTGGTACGGTATCTGACGTTAACGTTAACGTCAAGCTGAAGGCGCGATGTCCCGGTATGTGTACCGTGCCTATAGGGCAACAACAGGTGATTAAAAGAAATCTCTTCGTTATACTGGTGGCATAACGACGCGCAGCGTCGGCATCTCGTAATGAAAGAGGCAGCAGATGTTAAAAAAAGTCGATGCGTCACAGCTCCGGGTGGGCATGTTTATTCATGACCTCGATTGCGGGTGGATGGAACACCCTTTCGTGCGCAGCAAGTTCCTGCTGTCCTGCGAGAGCGAAATCCAGAAGATCCGCGATGCGCGCATCCGCGGCGTCGTGATCGACTGCAGCCGGGGCATGGATGTCGACGCGCCGACGCTGGCGCAAGCGCAGGCGGCTACCGAAGCTGAAGTGACGGCGCTGGCCACCACCCTGACCAGCCGGGCACGGGTATCGGTCGGCGAAGAGCTGCGCCGCGCCGCCACGGTGCGGCGCGAGGCGGTGGGCGTGGTGCGCACGGTGATGCAGGATGCGCGCCTGGGCAAGGCCGTCGAGCTCGAGCAGGTCGGGCCGGTCGTGCAGAACATAACCGAATCGATCCTGCGCAACGCAGGCGCCTTGCTCGGCCTGTTGCAGATCAAGAACAAGGACGATTACACGTTCCTGCATTCGGTGAGCGTGTGCGCGCTGCTGGTGGCGTTCTGCCGCTCGCGCAATCTGGACGACGAGCGCATCTACCAGGCCGGCATTGGCGGACTGTTGCACGACACCGGTAAGGCGCTGGTGCCGGATGCGATTCTGAACAAGGTGGGGCGCCTCACGGACGCCGAGTTCGAGATCGTCAAGCGTCATCCGCGCGATGGCCACGACATCCTGCTGCGCACGCCCGGCATCGGCGCCATTCCACTGGACATCACGCTGCACCACCACGAACGGCGCGACGGCAGTGGTTATCCGGACCGTCAGGCCGAGGACGCGATCAGCGAGCTGGCGCAGATGGCGGCCATCGTCGACGTATACGATGCGATCACGTCGGAGCGCTGCTACCACAAGGGCATGCCGGCGGCCGAAGCGCTGCGCAAGATCCACGAATGGAGCAAGTTCCACTTCAATCCGGGATTGGCGCAGGAATTCATGCGCTGTGTCGGTATCTATCCGGTGGGCACGCTGGTGCTGCTGGAATCGGGCCGCCTGGGCGTCGTGATCGAGCCGCATGAAACAAGCCTGCTCACGCCCAAGGTCAACGTGTTCTTCCACACCAAACAGCAGCGCTACATCAAGCCCGAGACCGTCGATCTGTCACGGCCGCTGGGCTTTGGTGGCGGTGACCGCATCGTGCGTCACGAATCGGCCGAGAAGTGGCAGGTCGAACCGCTGCGCTTCATGCAGGTGGCCTGAGCGCGCAACGCGTTCAGAAGAATTCGGCGGTGTCGTTGGTCGTGACGGTCTGCAGCAGGCCGCCATCGACCAGCGCTTCGTAATGGCACACGCGGTTGCGGCCGTTGGCCTTGGCGAAGTACAGCGCCTGGTCGGCGTGGCCGAGCGTGACGACCGGCGAATCGGCCGCGCTGACACCCGTGAAGCCGATGCTGACGGTGACTTGCCCCACCTGCGGGAAATGGTGGCTTTCGACATCGAGACGAAAGCGCTCGATGATGCGGCGCGCGTTCTCGAGCGTCGTCGAGCGCAGCAGCACCACGAACTCTTCACCGCCAAAGCGGAACACCCGGTCCTGCGTACGGAATGACGACTGCAGCAGGTTGGCGATCAGGATCAGGACCTCGTCGCCGTACAGGTGACCGAAGCGGTCGTTGACCGTCTTGAAGTGGTCGACGTCGACCACGGCCAGCCACTGCGCCTCCGCCCCATGCTGTCCGCGCCGCTCGGCCAGGCCGGGCATGACGGGATCGACATCAGTGGCATGCAACATGCGCGCCAGCTGGTCGTCGAAGGTCTTGCGGTTGAGCAGGCCCGTGAGCGAATCGCGCTCGCTGTAATCGAGCAGATTCTGGAAGTTGCGGTACACGCTGACGATGCCGCTGACCATGTACAGCGCCTCCGGCGTGAACGGGGTGTCGTGGACGATCTCGAGGCAGGTATCGGCCCGCTCGCCGAACCAGATCGGCAGCCACAGGCGGCGCAAGCCGTCCTGACCCATGCCTTCGGCGCGTGTGGCGTGCTGGCGCAGGCACGCCTCGAGTTCAGGGTAGGTGGCGATCGGCTCGCCCGGGCCGCTGTCCTGCGGTTCTTCCGGACAGGCAACGCCGCCAGCCTGGATGCAGGCGCGCGAGCGCACGAACAGCTGGTCGCCAACCGTGGAAATGCCCAGGACCCGGGTCTGGTTCGCGCCCGATAGTTCCTGGACCGCCGAGATCACCGAGATGTCCAGCATCGCATGATCGCGGTGGCCGGTCATGTCCACCATGTGTCGCAGCAGGGAATCCATGTCGTCGTCGTCAGGCCAGCCAAAGCACGAAAAAAAAGACCCTGCAGATGGCGTGGGATGACGCGCAAGAGGGCCAGAAGTGCCGCATTTTTCAGCGGCCAAGCAAAACAGCATAATGCTTTTTTGTACTAGCGGCAACTATTCTTGGCGATTTTTCTCCTGTGTCATCGGGTCGTGACCCATCGGCTCGTGAACCTTGTTTTTCATCACGCAGAAAATATTTCCATGCGGAAATCTGTGCATCGTCAAATTGCCGTGCGGCATTAATGCCTATAGTCAACTTACTGGCACAAGTCATAGAGCAGGGGCGGCCGGGCCCGGTCGCAGCCAGTATTTTTCAACCACTAAAGGAGTTTTGTCATGAGCACGATTACCTCCGCCATCAAAGCCTTCATCGCAGACGAAAACGGTGTGACTGCCATCGAGTATGGCCTGATCGCTGCACTCATCGGCGTCGCAATGGCCACCGTGGCTGGCGAGGTCGGTACTGGCATCAAGGAAACGTTTGAGTACATCCAGGCGCAGTTGGACGGCGCTCTCCCGACCGCGCCGTAATGCGCGTGCCCCCCGGGTCGCAGCCTGGCCCCGGGGGGCATTTTTTCTGGAGCCGATCATGAATATCGCACCCTACCTCGACACACTGCTGCTGCTGCTCGTGACGGCCGCCGCGATCAAGGATCTGGAAAGTCGGCGCATTCCCAATGCATTGCTGCTCGCTGGCGTACTTGGCGCGCTGCTGCTGCACCTGCTGTCGCCCCAGCCAGTGACGGCGCTGCTATCCGCGTTGGGTGGCTGCGCGACCGGTCTGGCGGTGCTGCTGCCGTTTTATCTGCTGCGCGGCATGGCCGCCGGCGACGTCAAGATGATGGCCGCCGTTGGCGTCTTCACCGGCGCGGGTGACGCGCTGCGCATCGCCATCCTGGCCTGGTGCGCAGGCGGCGTGATGGTGCTGGTGGTTCTCATTGTCAGAGGGCGGCTGCGCCTGGCCCTCGCCAATCTGTGGGCCATGTTGCTGCCCATCCTGCTGCGCTTGCAACGCTTGCCAAGCCCGGGTCAGGACTCCGGCGGCCGGCCCAGCGCCGGCTCGATTCCGTATGGCGTGGCCATTGCTGCGGGGACCATCGTGCATCTGGTCGGCCGTTACGGCGCCACACACCTCGCCTGATCGCCGGGGCCGCTCTTGTCAGGCATCAAGTGCCCAAAATAGATGCTCGTTAGAATCAATTGAGGTTTTCCCAGAACCAACTTCCGCCGCAGGAGACGTCATGATCGGAGTGTTATCGGCCGCCGCGCTGACAGGACCGGAGGCATCGTCGTCCCTGCCTGCGCCGGGTTTTGATGCGGATGGCAATCTCGCTGCAGTGCTGCCGCGCCAGCCGCGCACGGTGCGCGATACGGGACTCGACGCGCGCCTGGTGACGGCGCTCGTGGTCAAGAGCCTGCATGCCGACGGCAAGACGCCGCTGTCCCAGTTGACTGGACGCCTGCGGCTGTCGGTCAGCGTGCTGCGCGAAGTGTTGCAGGCCCTGGTGGGCACCCAGCAGGCCGAAGTCGCGTATTCGGGCGACAGCGACCTCGATGTGCATTATCAGTTGACCACCCTGGGCCAGCGCGCCGCCGGCGAATACCTGGCCGAATCGCGCTATGTCGGCCCGGCGCCGGTGACGCTGGCAGCGTGGCGCGCCGTGGTCACGCGCCAGTCGCAGCGCCAGCCCGATGCCGCGCGCGTCACGCGCACCGAGCTCGATGCGGTGCTCGACGGCGACGGCCTGGCGCCGGCCATTCGCGAGCAGATCGGCGCCGCGCTGTATTCGGGCCGCCCGCTGCTGTTGTACGGTCCGTCCGGCAGCGGCAAGACGTCACTGGCGCGCAAGCTCGCGCGCCTGCGCCAGGATCCGATCGCGGTGCCGTATGCGGTGCTGGTCAACCATGAAATCATCCAGCTTCACGACGTGGTGCTGCACCCCCTCCCGTTGCACGTACGCGCCCTTGAAGAGCGCCGCAGTGGCGATGCACGCTGGGCCCTGAGCCAGCGTCCGCTGGTGCACGTGGGGCCTGAGCTGGCGCGCGACATGCTGGAGCTGCGGAGTGATCTGGGCAGCGGCGTGCTGCACGCGCCGCCCCACATCCTGGCCAACAACGGTTTACTCGTGGTAGACGATGTGGGCCGCCAGCGTGTGCCGCCGGGCGAACTGCTGCACCGCTGGCTCGGCGCGCTCGAAGCAGGCCTGGACCATGTCACGGTGCCGGGTGGCGCCACGCACGTCTTGCCGTTCGATGTGAGCCTGGTGCTGGTCACCAGCCTGGCGCCGGAATCGGTACTCGACGACGCCTGCCTGCGCCGCATCGGTTACCGGATTCCGGTCGGGCCACTGTCGGAGCAGAGCTATCGCGCACTGCTGCGGCGCCAGGCGCGGCAGCGCCGGATCGATCTCGATGACAGTGCCATCGCGTTCCTGATCGATCACCTGCACCGCCGCACCGGGCGCGCGCTGCTGGCCGCCTATCCGCATGAGTTGCTGGGCCGGATCGCCGACTTCGCCGGCTTTACCGGTCAACCGCCGTGCTGCGACGTCGATGGCCTGACGCGCGCGTGGTACAGCCTGTTCGGCGAAGGGGACGCACCATGAAAAACAAGCGCGCCGTGATCATGATGGGGCTGGCCGTGGTGCTCGGCCTGCTGGCCGTGGCGCTGGCCGCGCGCTGGTTGCTCAATGCGCCGGTGCCCGCGGCCGGCAGGATCGTCGTCGCGAACAGCGACATCGACATCGGTCAGCGCTTGACCCCCGCGCTGTTCATCGTGGTGGATTGGCCCACTGCCAGCGTACCCAAGGGCGCGTTCACCGATCCCGGGCCGCTGAACGGCCGGGTCTTGCGCAGCAGCCTGCTCGCCGGCGAGCCGGTCAGCGAAGCCAAGCTGGCCCCGGTCGGCACGCTGGGCGGCCTGTCGGCCCTGATCACCGAAGGCAAGCGCGCAATCACGGTGCGCGTCAACGACGTGATCGGCGTGGCCGGTTTCGCCCTGCCGGGCAACTATGTCGACATCATCGTCAGCACCGAAACGGCGCCCGATCCGAACGCCCCGCAGGCCCGTGCGCACAGCATCTCGAAGATCGTCCTGGAGCGCATTCTGGTGCTGGCAGTGGCCCAGGAAGTAGGCCGCGACGAGACCAAGCCCAAGGTCGTCAATGCCGTCACGCTCGAAGTCACGCCCGAACAGGCCGAAAAGCTGGACCTGGCGCGCAGCGTCGGCACGCTGTCGCTGGCGCTGCGCAACCAGATCGATCCCGCCGCCACCGCCACCACCGGCGCGACCAAGGAGAACCTGCTGCCGGCGCCACCCGCCGCGCCGGTCGTGCTGCGCGCTGTGCCACCACCGCGGGTGCAGCTGGTGCGGGCGCCGGCGCCACCGCGGGCGCCGCACCGCGAATGCATCAGCGTCATCAACGGCCTGCACGCATCGCAGGAATGCTTCTGATGTCTTCGACTGGACCGATCATGCACCGACATTCCACGATCGCACTGCGCGCCTGCCTGGCGGCCGTCCTGGCAGGCCTGAGCGCATTGGCCCTGGCTGCCCCGGCAGGCAAAAAAGCTATCGCACCCGACACGGCGGCGCAGCCCGGGCTGCAACTGAACGGCAGCTGCCAGGGCGAGGCTGCGAGGCCAGCCACCATGGCACTTCAGATGGGCAAGTCGACCATGCTGCGCCTGCCCGAAGCAGTACGCCGGCGCAGCGTCGGCAACCCGGCCGTCGTGCAGGCGATGCTGGTCGCGCCGGACACGCTGTATATCGCCGCCGTCGATGTCGGCACCACCAATATGATCGTGCAGGGCCGCAGCGGCGCGTGCAGCGTGATCGACATCACGGTCGCGATGGACCCGGCCAGCCTGCAAGCGATGCTGGCCGTCGCCATGCCGCACGAGAAGGATATCCGGGTGATGGCCGCCAATGACACGCTGGTGCTGACCGGTACCGTCAGCGATGCTGCCGCCGTCAACCGCGCCGTGGAACTGGCCGGCGCCTATGTGCGCCGCCCGCTGCGCCAGTTGCCGGCGGCCGACAAGGACAACGCAACCGACGGCGTGATCCAGGTCGGCAATGGCAGCGGCGGCGGCGCCGCTGCCGGGGCAGGTGGCGCCAGCGCCCGCGTGATCAACCTGCTGGCGGTCAGCGCGCCCCAGCAGGTGCAGCTCGAGGTCAAGGTGGCCGAGGTCGCGCGCACGCTGCTCGAGCGGCTTGAAACCGGGGTGCGCCTGAGCTTCGGCTCCGGCAGCTGGACCACCACGCTGGCCACCGATTTTCTCAGCGGCCTGGCGCGCGGCGGCCTGGCCGGCCTGAAGACCAACGGCAACCGCTTCGGCATCGACACCGACAAGCTCGATGGCCTGGTGCGCATCCTGGCCGAACCGAACGTGCTGGCCATCAGCGGCCAGGAAGGCGCGTTCCTGGCCGGCGGCAAGTTCTTTATCCCGGTGGCGCAAGACAATAACAAGGTGACGCTGGAAGAGAAGGAATTCGGCGTCGGCCTGCGCTTTACCCCGACGGTGCTGGGCGGGGGCCTTATCAACCTGAAGGTCGCGCCCGAAGTATCGGAGCTGTCGCGCGAAGGGATCGGCATCAGCGCCGCCGGCATTGCGGGCACCGCGATCATGCCATTGTTGACCACGCGCCGCGCCAGCACGACGGTGCAGCTGCACGACGGCCAGAGCTTCGCCATCGGTGGCCTGGTGCGCAACAACCTGGTCGCCAACCTCAAAGGCTTGCCGGGACTGAGCGACGTGCCGATACTGGGCGCGCTGTTTCGCAGCACCGATTTCCAGCAGGAGCGCACCGAACTGGTCTTCGTCATCACGGCGCGCCTGGTCAAGCCGCTGCCGGCCGGCAGCCTGAGCTTGCCGACCGATCGTTTTGACCCACCGTCGCGCGCCGGCGTGCTGCTTGGCGGCCGCCTCGAAGGCACGCCCGCCTCCAGCACGCCCGCCGCTGGAACGGCGCCTGTCCCACCCGCACCGGCGCCGGCCGCCGGTGGTCCCGAACCGGAATAGGAGAGCAGCATGGCATCCACATTCACACGCCGGGCGGCGCTGGTGCTGCTGGCCTGCGGCGCGCAGGGCTGCATCTCGACCACGCCGCAATGGGACAGCCAGTTCGGCGCGGCGACCCGTGCCAACCTGGCCGCACAGACGATCCACCCGGCAGCGGGTGCCAGCCGCAACCCCGCCGCGGGGCTCGACGGCCGGGCCGCGCGCGCGGCCATCGACAACTACGAGCGCTCGTTCGCACAACCGGACACCGGCCAGCCGGCGCCCATGATCCGTTCGCGGTAAGCGCGCGGCCCTACCCTTATCGAGGATTTCATGAGAGCGCTCCTGATCAGCCGGGACAGCCATCTGTACGCGGAACTGGCCGCCCAGGGCGCCGCGCGGGTGCCGCCCCTGCACCTGGGCGCGACCCGCGCCGGCTTGCGCGAGGCGCTCGACCGCCCCGATCCCGACGCGCCGCAACTCGTGATCGTCGATGCCAGCAACCTCGAACCGTCCGAGGCCAGCCTGCTCGAGCGCCTCGGCCGGCAGTATCCGACCGCGCAACTGATGCTGCTGACTACCCAGCACCAGCCCGATCTGTTGATTACCGCGATGCGCGCCGGCGTGCGCGAGCTGCTGCAACTGCCGCTGGTGCACCGCGCCTTTCATGAGGCGATGGACCGCATCGCGAGCGCCGCCGGCATGTCGACCATGCGCGACGGGAAGGTGCTGGCCTTCATCGCCTGCAAGGGCGGCAGCGGCGCCACCTTCATCTCGACCAATTTCGGCTACGCGCTCGCCTCGCTGGCGGGCAAAAAGGTGTTGCTGATCGACCTGCACGGTCAGTTCGGCGACGCCGCCCTGTACGTGTCGGACCAGAAGCCGGCCATGACGATGTCGGACGTGTGCGCCCAGATCGCCCGCATCGACGGGCCGTTTCTCGAATCATGCCTGGTGCACGTCACGCCGGGCTTCGGCGTGCTGGCGGCGGCCGACGATCCATCCCACGAGCGGCAGGCCAAGCCCGAACACATCGACACCATCCTGCGCGTGGCGCGGCAGCACTACGACTACGTGCTGCTCGACGTCGGGCGCCAGATCGACGCCGTGTCGCTGCGCGCGCTGGACGTGACCGACACGATCTACCCGTTGCTGCAACTGGCGCTGCCCGATATCCGCGATGCGCGCCGCCTGCTCGACATCTTCCGCTCGCTCGGCTACGTGCTCGACAACATCCGCCTGATCGTCAACCGCTACGAAAAAGGCGGCAAGCTGCGCCTGCAGGACCTGCATGCGGCGTTGGGCTGCGAAGTGGTGCACACCTTCCCCAACGACTACATCGCGGTCACCGATTCGGTGAACCAGGGCGTGCCGGTGCTGCAGTTATCGCGCTCGAGCGCCGCCGCGCGCAGCCTGGCCGACCTGGTCGAGCTGGTGACCGCGCAGCGGGTCCACGAAAGCCGCGGCCTGCTGGGGCGCCTGTTCGGGCGCCAGGATCACGACGACTGACTCGTTCCCCACGCTTGAACCACGCACCGGAGACATCGATGTCCCTTCGCGAACGCCTTGCACTGTCCGACCCCGAGCGCCCGACCGGCGCCGAATCGCACGACGCCCCGAATCAGGCCTACCGGGAGCTCAAGAAGCTGATGCATCAGATGATCCTCGACCGGATCGACCTGGAACGCCTGAAGCGCCTGACCGCCGAACAGTTCAAGCACGAGCTGGCGCTGCTGGTCCAGCGCATCATCGAAGACGAACGCATCGTGCTGAACCAGCACGAGCGCCACCACCTGGTGCTCGACATCCAGCACGAAATGCTGGGCTTTGGCCCGCTCGAGCCGCTGCTGGCCGATCCGACGATCTCGGACATCCTGGTCAACACCGCCAGCAAGGTCTGGGTCGAGCGGCGCGGCAAGCTCGAACTGACCGACGTCACCTTCCACGACAATGCCCACCTGATGAAGATCATCGAAAAGATCGTCTCGCGCGTCGGGCGCCGGGTCGACGAATCGAGTCCGATGGTCGATGCGCGCCTGCCGGACGGCTCGCGCGTGAATGCCATCATCCCGCCGCTGGCCGTTGACGGGCCAATCCTGTCGATCCGCCGCTTCGGCGGCAGCCCGCTGACGGTGCACAACCTGCTCGAGTACAAAAGCATGGCACCGCCGATGATCCGGGTGATCGAAAGCCTGGGCATGGCCAAGGTCAACATCCTGATCTCGGGCGGCACCGGCAGCGGCAAGACCACCTTGCTCAACTTAATTTCGGGGTTCATCCCGGCCAGCGAACGGGTGGTGACGATCGAGGACGCGGCCGAGCTGCAACTGCGCCAGCCGCACGTCGTGCGCCTGGAAACGCGCCCGCCGAATATCGAGGACAAGGGCGAAGTCACGCAGCGCGCGCTGGTACGCAACGCACTGCGCATGCGCCCCGACCGGATCATCCTGGGCGAAGTGCGCGGCGCCGAGGCGCTCGACATGCTGCAGGCGATGAACACGGGCCACGAAGGCTCGCTCGCCACGATCCACTCGAACACGCCGCGCGACGCGCTCTCGCGCCTGGAAAACATGGTCAGCATGGCCGCCGTGAACCTGACGCCGCGCGCGATCCGCCAGCAGATTGTTTCGGCGGTGACGGTGGTGCTGCAAGTCTCGCGCCTGACCGACGGCACGCGCAAGCTGGTGAGCATGCAGGAGATCACCGGCATGGAAGGCGAGGTCATTTCGATGCAGGAGATCTTTCTGTTCGAACAGCGCGGCGTCGACCCGCAGGGCAGGGTGCTCGGCCACTTCAGCGCGACCGGTGTGCGGCCGCGCTTTGCCGACCGCCTCAAGCTGTTCGGGGTGCCGGTGCCGGACGACACGTTCGATCCCGACCGCGTATTTGATTGAAGGATCGGTCATGGACATCCTGTTCTACGGTTTCGTCGTGGTGCTGTTCGCCGCCGTCATCCTGGCGGTCGAAGGCTTCTACCTGTGGTGGATGAGTACCCGCGGCGCCGCGGCGCGCCGCATTGCACGCCGCCTGCAGGTCATGTCCAGCGGCACGCAGACACGCTCGGGCGAACGCATCTCGATCCTCAAGCAGCGCCCCTACAGCCGCCGGCCTGCACTGGACCGGCTGCTGCACCGGGCGGCCCTGGCCCAGCGCATCGATGCGCTGCTGGTGCAGGCGGGGGCCCGCTGGACCGTCAGCCACTTCATTGGCGCCACCTTCGGCTGCGTGATCACGGTCCTGGTGGCGTGCACCATCTGGGCCTTGCCGCTGCCGGTGCGCCTGCTCCTGTGCGTGGCCAGTCCTGGCCTGCCCTGGTGGCTGCTGCAGCGCATGCGCAGGCGGCGCCTGATCCGCATCGAGTACCAGCTGCCGGAGGCGGCAGAATTCATCGCGCGTGCGCTGCGCGCCGGGCACTCGTTCATCAACGTGCTGCAGATCGTCGGCAATGAAATGCCCGAGCCGCTGGCCGGCGAATTTCGCATCGCGCGCGAAGAGATCAATTACGGCGTACCGATGAACGAAGCGCTGCACGGCCTGGCTGCGCGCATTCCGCTGACCGACCTGCGCTACCTGGTGATTGCGGTGCTGATCCAGCGCGATTCGGGCGGCAACCTGGCCGAAATCCTCGGCAATATCAGCGGCATCATCCGCGCCCGCCTGAAACTCGTGGCCCAGGTGCGGGTGCTGTCGGCCGAAGGCCGCATGTCGGCCTGGATTCTGGGCTTGCTGCCATTTGGCGTGATGGGCGTGATGACGCTGAGCAGCCCGCAGTATGTCAGCATGCTGTGGACCGACCCGAGCGGCCAGCGGCTGCTGTGGTACGGGCTGGGCATGATCATCTTTGGCGTACTGTGGCTGCGCCAGACTATCCGCATCCGCGTATGAGGCCGCGATGAATACCATGCAACTGTTGTTTTTGCTGATTGTCTTCGTTGTCGTGTGCGCGCTGTGCTGGGTCGCACTGGCCCTGTTCGCGCCGGTGGCCCTGCGCGAGCGTCTGCGCCGTCTTCTCGGCCAGCGCGCGGTGCCGGGCATTGGTGACGCGCCGCGCCTGCGCTGGATCGAACGTGTCGCCAGCGTTGCCCGGCCGCTCACCCGGCTGTCGATCCCCGAAGAAGGCTGGGAAAAATCGACGCTGCGTACCCGCTTCATGAACGCCGGTTGGCGCAACCCGGCGGCGCCGACCCTGTACTTTGCGGCCAAGACGGCGCTGGCGCTGCTGGCGCCCGCCGTGCTGGTGCCCGTGATGCTGTTGCGCGGGGATATGTCGGTCCGCATGGTGCTGATGATCCTGCTGTGTGGCGCGGCGCTTGGCTACTACCTGCCCAACGCCGTGCTGGCGCGGCGCGTCAAGCGGCGCCGGCGCGAGATCTTCGAGACCATTCCCGATGCACTCGACCTGTTGACGGTGTGCGTCGAGGCGGGCCTGAGCCTGGAGCGCGCACTGGTCAAGGTGGCCGCCGAAATCCATATCAAGAGCGTGGTGCTGGCGCAGGAGATGCAGATCGTGCTGATGGAAATGCGCGCCGGCTTCAGCAAGGAAAAGGCGCTGCGCAATTTCGCGCTGCGCTCCGGCGTCGACGATGTCGATACGCTGGTGGCCATGCTGATCCAGTCCGAACGCTTCGGCACCAGCGTGGGCGACGCACTGCGCGTGTATGCCGACAACCTGCGCCACAAGCGGCGCATGATCGCCGAAGAAACCGCTGCGCGCATCGGCCTCAAGCTGCTGTTCCCGCTGATCTTCTGTATTTTCCCGACGCTGATGATGGTTCTTCTGGGACCGGCTGCGATCCAGATTTCCCGTGCCATGAGCGCGCTGGCCAGCGCGCGCTGAACCCAAGGAGGCTGCCATGCGCCTGACCATTCACCGGAGCACCCGATTCACCAGGCTGGCCTTGCTGTGCGCGGGCCTTGCGGCGTGCGCGCCGCTTCAGGCGCCAGTCGGCGCGGAACCAGGATCGCTTGCTGTCTGGCGCGACCTGGCCGCGTCGCAACCGGCTGATGCCGGACCGGATACTGCCTACCGGTTCGTCGATCTGGGTAGCGCGCATCTGCGCAATGGCGATTACGACGCTGCCCGCGTGGCGCTGGAACGGGCCTGCCTGCTCGACCCGCTGGTCGCGCATTCGTGGGAGTTGCTGGGCGAAGCGCTGGCGGCGCTGGGGCAGGATGCCCGCGCGCGACAGATGCTGCGCCAGGCTGCGTCGCTGCGCCAGCACGACTTGCGCGCCGACTTCGCTGCGACCGGTGGCCAGACCGGCGTCGCCGCGCTCGGCCAGGCGATGACGGCATTGCAGCCCACCCCACAGCCCGGCTGGGCGCAGGCGCAGATCCACGTTGGTGTGGACGGCATGATGGAACTGCGCCGCATACCAGCAAGCGCGCCTGTGGTGCAGTCTGCCTTGCAGCCGCTGTCACTGCCGCCGGCCGTGGCGCGCCTCGAGATCAGCAATGGCAATGGCGTGACCGGGATGGCGCGCGCACTGGCGCGCCGGATCGACGCACCTGGCCTGCGGGTCACGCGCCTGTCGAACCAGCCCGGCTTTGCGGTGCGCCGCACGCGCATCGAATACGACGCAGCCCACGTCGATGCGGCCCGGCGTCTGGCGCAGCGCGTGGGCAGCGTGCATCTGCAGGAAGTCGACCACCCCGCGCCCGCCAACCTGCGCCTGGTGCTGGGCCGCGACCTGGCGCAGCGCGGCGCCATGCTGCATCTGAATGCGGACGGGGCAGAGTCGCTGGCGCTGCGTTGAACCAGTCACGGCGCCGGCGCTGCATCCTTGCGGTACACCCGCACATAATCGACCAGCATCCGGCGTGGGAACGCGGTCGAGCTGTCCGGATAACCAGGCCAGTAACCGCCGACGGCAAGGTTCAGCAGCACGAAGAAGGGGTGCTCGAATACCCAGTCGCCTTTCACCAGGGCCGGCGTGGCAGTGTGGTAGTGGACGCCGTCGCGGTACCAGCGGATCGCCTGCGGTTCCCACTCGACGGCGAACACGTGGAAGTCATCGCCATAGTCGGCGTCGTCCAGCGCGATCGGTTTGCTGAACGCATGCTCGCCGGAGTAGCCCGGCCCGTGCAGCGTGCCGTAGGCATTGCGCGGTTCCTTGCCGATGATTTCCATGATGTCGATCTCGCCGCTGCGCGGCCAGCCGACCTTGCCGATGTCGGCGCCCAGCATCCAGAACGCCGGCCAGATGCCCTGGCCCTTCGGTACCTTGATGCGCGCCTCGAAGCGCCCGTACTGCGTCTCTTTCAGGCCGGCTGTCTTGAGCCGCGCCGACGTGTAATCCTTGCCTTCGTAGCGTTCCTTGCGCGCCTCGATGACCAGGTGGCCATCCTCCACGCGCACGTTCTCGGGCCGCGCCGTGTAGAACTGCATCTCGTTGTTGCCCCATCCATGGCCGCCCGTCTCCAGTGTCCAGATCGTGCGGTCGAGCGTCGCGCCGCTGAATTCATCGCTCCACGCAAGCGTCCAGCCGGGCAGGCGCGCCTGCGTCTGTGTAACTTGCTGCCTGAGGTGCTGCATGATGTTGATGAACGTATCGGTCCAGACCACGTCACGGTGCGCAGCCAGGTAACGCACCAGTTCTTCATGCGCCTGGGACGACACGCTCAGGTGGTCGCCCCCGATGCCGTGGAAGGTGAAGGCGACCATCGTGCCGCGTGCGACGGCTTGCTCCACCAGCGCGATCAGTTCCGCACCGCTGGCGCCCACCGGGCCGACCGAGGCAACCTGATACGGGTCGATCGCCGCCATCGAGGCCGGCACGCCTGGCCCGTTGCCCGCCTTGATCGCGACGAATGCCGGGCGCAGTGCGGGCAGGTAGTCGCCGCCCAGCGCCTGCACGTCGCCGCAGGGCGCCGTGTAGGTGCGCTCGCGCCGGCCGTCGATCGCTTCGAGCATCGTGTTGGCCAGCAGGACCTGGTCGACCATCTGCGCGCGGCTGGTCGTTGCGAGGTCGCGATGGGGAGCGACCCAGCCGCGATCCGGGCCTTTGCTTGAGCACTGGTGGAACAGGCTGTGGTTGCCCAGTTCATGACCGCGGGCAGCGGCGGCGCGCCACGCCGGCAGGCGCGCTGCCACCGGCGGGCTCGATAGCTGCAGGTAGAAGGTGCCCTTGATGCCGTGGCGGTCCAGCGTGGGCAGCGCGTTGTCGAGTTGCGAGTCGAGCGCGTCGTCGTAGGCGAGGCTGACCGCAGCGCGCGCGCCGCCGGGCCAGGCAAGGGCGGGCGCCGGCGCAGCAGCATGCACGGTACCGCTGAAAGCGACACAGACAGCGGTAAGCAGGACGCCACGGGGGACGCTGCGCGTGAGGCGGGCCAGAAAATGGTGCATGCATGCTCCAGTTTGGAAACGTTACCAAAACGTCAAGCTGACTATAGCTTGCCGAAGACATCCCGTCAATGCAGGCGGTGCGCCCGCCACGCACGTCTGGTGAGGACGGGCGGCGGTGCCTGCGCACCAAAGTGTTGCAAAACTACGTCACACCGGTTGACGAGGTAACGGAATATTCCGTTGACAATTTATTTTCATAACTCTAAGATTCAGATCACTGCATGGAAACGTTTCCATGCGACAGACAAATTCCCTTCGATCCCCGATTGGCGCAACCCGCCAAGGAGCCGAGGACACATGACACAGTGCAGCGCGTACCCGGCGATTCACGTAGCGAGGCCATCGGCACTAGCCGATCGGTCTCGCTGCACCACATGGTGGCGTGTAGCCGGGCAAGGAGGCGCCCGGGTTTGAAAGGCAGTACCCGGGGGCAGCGGCGACGCATCCGGATGGCGGAGACACCGTGTCTGAGCACGGTCATATTTATAAAAACAGGAGAAGACATGTACTACCCAAAGGCTAAACAGACCTTGATCAGTCTGGCAGTTGCCAGCGCATGCGCGGCGTTCATGCCGGCGTTTGCCCAGGAAGCGGCCAGCATGCCGCCAGCCGAAACCGCGACCAGCGCCCCCAACCAGGCAGTCGACGCGGCCAGCAATCCCACCGCATCGATCACCGGCCCGGCCCAGAACGGCACGCAGACCGTCGTCGTGACCGGCCTGCGCGCCAGTCTCGAATCGTCGATGAACCTCAAGCGCAATGCGCAGGGCTTCGTGGACGGCATCGTCGCCGAAGACATCGGCAAATTCCCCGACACGAACCTGGCCGAATCGCTGCAGCGCATCTCGGGCGTGTCGATCGACCGTGAAATCGGCGAAGGCTCGAAGATCACCGTACGCGGTGTTGGCCCCGACTTCAACCTGGTGCTGCTCAATGGCCGCCAGATGCCGGTGTCGAACCTGGGCGACCGCAATGGCCGCGCGTTTGACTTCGCCAACATCGCCTCGGAAGCGATCTCGCAGCTGCAGGTCTATAAATCGAGCCGCGCCGAAACCCCAACCGGCGGCGTGGGCGCGACCATCAACGTGATCACCGCGCGGCCGCTGTCGCGCCCTGGCATGCAGGCCAGCATCGGCATCAAGGGCGTGCATGACACGTCGGCCACCAACCTGCCGGACGGTCTCCAGCACGGCAACAAGGTCACGCCGGAAGTCTCGGGCATCTACTCGAACACCTCGGCCGACGGCCGCTTCGGCATCGGCCTGTCGGCCAGCTACCAGGAGCGTAACCTGGGCTACAACCGCGCATCGGTGGCCAATGGCTGGAAGGGCCCGTTCCGCGGCGACCAGGCAACCTACGGTGCGATCCCGCTGCCAGGCCAGCCTGGCTCGGAGCTGATCACCAACCGCCCAGGTCCGACCGACCTGTATCAGACCCCGCAGAACCTGAACTACAACCTGAGCGGCGTGCAGCGCGAGCGCACCAACGGCCAGGTCGTGTTCCAGTTCGCACCGAACAAGTCGATCACCAGCACCCTCGATTACACCTATTCGGAAAACAAGATCCACACCCGCCGCAACGACATGTCGGCGTGGTTCAACTTCGGCCCGTCGTCGAGCAGCTGGACCGATGGCCCGATCGCCGGTCCGCTGACCTACACCGAATTCATCCCGGCCGGTAACGCCGACATCGCGATGGGCGTGTCGGACTTCGCCACCCGGAGCGAAAACAAATCGCTGGGCTTCAACACGGTCTGGCGCGTCAATCCCGACCTGCGTTTCGAGCTCGATGCGCACAGCTCGTCGGCCGAATCGACCCCGAACAGCCCATGGGGTTCGAGCAACGTGATCGGTACCGCGAGCTTCAGCCGCGGCAACACCACCGCCGACTTCTCGCAAGACTTCCCGGTCCTGAGCATCCAGGGCGCCGACTACGCGCGCGCTCCGCAGCAGGTGACCGGTTCGGTGTTCGAGAACGGCTACATGAAGACCGAAGTCGACCAGATCCAGACGCACGGCAGCTGGAAAGTGCTGGAAGCATCCGAAGTCAAGTTCGGCCTGGGCGCGACCAAGGTCGATTACCGCTCGGCGTTTTCGGTTCAGCAGCGCGACACCTGGGGCGGCGCGACGCAGGCATCCGACTACCCGGCCAGCCTGTTTACCGTCGATAGCCTGAGCAAGTACTTCGACCAGGTCAACGGCAGCAACAACCCGGCCCTGTTCGACCGCTTCCACACCTTCAACTTCAGCCAGATCCGCGACATCGTGGCCCAGGCCTCCGGACTGCCGCAGCTGTACGTGCCGAAGACCACCTACGACACCGACCGCCGCACCGAAGAAAAATCGAAGAGCCTGTACCTGCAGTTCAACACCGAGTGGAACACGCGCTACCCGATCAATACCTCGCTCGGCGTGCGTTACGAGAAGACGGACGTCAGCTCCACCGCGCTGGTGCCGACCCCGATCGCGATCAGCTGGGTCTCGCAGAACGAGCTGCCGGTGGTGTTCGGCCAGTCGGGCTTCACGACGCTGACGGGCAAGTACAACCACGTGCTGCCAAGCTTTGACGCCGACATCGCGCTGCGCGACGACATCAAGGGCCGCTTCAGCTACGGTCACACCATCGGCCGTCCACGCTACGACCAGATCGCCGGCGGCCAGGTGCTCGACACGCTGGCGCGCGTCGAAGGCGGTACCGGTTCGCAGGGCAATCCGGCGCTGGAGCCGGTCAAGTCGAAGAACTTCGACCTGGCGCTCGAGTGGTACTACGGTCGTCAGAGCTTCATCTCGGTCAACCACTTCCGCAAGCAGCTCGAGAACTACGCCGGCCAGTCGCAGATCATCGCCCAGCCGTTCGGCGTGCGCACGCCGGTTGGCGGCGCCTACTGGAATGCGGCGCTGGGTAGCTGCACGACCGCGGACACCACCTGCATCCGCAACTACATCTTCCGTAACTTCAACGGCCAGCCGGGCGTGGTTGCGGGACCGAACAACGCGTCGGGCGATGCCACCGGTACCATCACGGCCATCGGCACCGATCCGGTCGCGAACTTCCGCATCACGTCGTATTCGAACCAGAAGAAGGCGAACATCCGTGGCCTGGAATTCAACCTCCAGCACATGTTCGGCAACAGCGGCTTCGGCGTGCAGGCCAACTACACCTACGTCAATTCGGGCCTGAAGTACGACAACGGCAGCGTGGGCGAGCAGTTCGCACTGGTCGGCCTGGGCGACTCGGCCAACCTGGTGGGTATCTTCGAGAACGACAAGTGGAACGTGCGCGCGGCCTACAACTGGCGCGACGAGTTCCTGTCGTCGACCTTCGACGGCTCGGGCCCGAACCCGAACTACGTCGAAGCGTACGGCCAGCTCGATCTGAGCGTCGGCTACAACGTCAACAAGAACCTGTCCGTCTCGTTCGAGGGTATCAATCTGACCGACGAGATCCAGCGCACGCACGGCCGCACCAAGCAGCAGGTGCTGTTCGTGACGCAATCGGGTCCGCGTTACATGCTGGCAGCGCGCTACAAATTCTGATCGCGCAGCATCTGGCCGGCGCCGGTATTCGGGAGTAGACTTCCCGCACACCGGCCCTGCAACCGCAGCGGCGGGTCGGCATCAGCCGGCCCGCCGCTGTCGTTTCACCGCGTGATTCCAATAACGACAACGAGACGTCCATGCCCAATATCGCCCTGCTGAACAATATCGAACACAAGGACCTGCGCATCATCGCCGGCCACCGCCCCGGCCTGGGCAGCGAAGTCGCGTGGGTGCCGACCTTCGCCGACGAATTCCGCTCCCTGCAGGGGATCTATCCGATCATCTTCCGCCAGCTCGAAGACGGCGCGAACTTCGAAGCCATCGCGTTGATGGGCTTTACCGAAGACGAAAACCTGTTCCTGCAAGACGGCCGCTGGGATGCGCCGCTGGTGCCGTGGATGCACGAGCGCCAGCCGTTCTACATCGGCCGCAATGGCGACGAGCTGATGATCCAGGTCGACCTCGATCACCCGCGCGTGAGCACGACCGACGGCGAGCCGGTGTTCAAGCCGCATGGCGGCAACACCGAGTACCTGGAAAAGATCAGCACCATGCTGTCGAACATCCACAACGGCGTGCAGGCCAATATCGGTTTTCTCGAAGCGCTCAAGCGCCATGATCTGCTCGATGCGTTCGTGCTCGACATGGAATTCGACAACGGCGCGCAGAACCGCCTGGGCGGCTTCTTCACGATCCACGAAGAACGCCTGGGCGCGCTCGAGGCAGGCGCCATCGCCGAACTGCACGCCGCGGGCTACCTGGCGCCGATTTACTTCGCACTGGCCTCGCTGTCGAACTTCCGCAACCTGATCGACCGCAAGAATTACCGCGATGCTGCCGGCCGCTAACGCCATCCGCGAGCTCGCCGGTGTGACGCCGGCCGATCTCGATGCAACGATCCTGGCATCGACCGAGCCGCTGCTGCTGCGCGGCCTGGTGGCGCACTGGCCGGTGGTCGCTGCAGGGCGCCAGTCGCCGCAGGCAGCGCTCGACTATCTGCGCCGCTGGTGCGGCGATGCCACCGTCAATGCGATGCTCGGCCCGCCCGACATCAATGGCCGCTTCTTCTACAACGCCGCGCTCGACGGCTTCAATTTCCAGTCGCTGCGGGTGCGGCTCGATGCCGTGCTCGATGAACTGGCAAAGCATCTGGCAACGCCGGCACCGCCCGCCATCTACGTCGGCTCGACCACGATCGATGGCGCGCTGCCGGGCTTCAGAGGCGAAAACGATGTCGACCTGGGCCCGCGCGACCCGCTGGCGTCGATCTGGATCGGCAACCGCACCCGCATCGCGGCCCACTACGATTTGCCGGACAACCTGGCCTGCATCGCGGCCGGGCGACGCCGCTTCACCCTGTTCCCGCCAGGGCAGCAGCACAATCTGTACATTGGCCCGATCGACCTGACGCCCGCCGGCCAGCCCATCAGCCTGGTCGACTTCGCACAGCCCGACCTTGCGCGCTTCCCGCGCTTTGCCAACGCGCTCGCACAGGCGCAAAGCGCCGAACTGGCGCCGGGCGACGCGCTGTTCATCCCCAGCATGTGGTGGCACCACGTCGAGGCGCTGGACGATGTCAATGTGCTGGTCAATTACTGGTGGCGCCAGTCGCCGGACTGGATGGACACGCCCAACAACGCGCTGATGCACGCCCTGATGACGGTACGCGACCTGCCACCGGCGCAGCGCGCGGCCTGGGCCGAGCTCTTCCGGCACTACGTGTTCGAGGCCGATGACGAGACAGCAGCGCATATCCCGCCAGGCGCGCGCGGCCTGCTCGCCCCAATAAACGACAACGCCTCGCGCATGATGCGCGCCCAACTGCTCAAGCGCCTCAACCGCTAACACCTTCTGAAAAGCCGGGGTCAGGTCTGACATTCGGACACGACCTCGACAGTAGGCTGGTAAAAGCCGGGGTCAGGTCTGACATTTGGACACGACCCCGACAGTGGGCTAGTCGGAACTGGCTGGCACCGGGCTATGCCAATCCGGGCAAAGCGCCATTGGAAGTGCTAAGGCTGAGTTCGTGTCCGAATGTCAGACCTGACCCCAGCTGTTTGACCCCAGCTGTTGGAAGCGGCTAAGGCTGAGGTCGTGTCCGAATGTCAAACCTGACCCCGGCTGTGACCCCGGCTGTGCCCAAAAAAATGCCCGCATCGCGTGCGGGCATTTTCGTTGATGACGGCGACGTTTATTCCGTCACCACCTTCTGCTTGTGCAGATCGGCGTACTTCACGCCGTAGTACAGGATGAACAGGTAGCAGGCTGCCGGCACCAGGAACGAGATCTGCAGGCCGACGGTGTCGGCCAGGATGCCCTGGATGAACGGGACGATCGCGCCGCCGACGATGGCCATGCACAGGATGCCCGAACCCTGGCCCGTGAACTTGCCCAGGCCGTGCAGTGCCATGCTGAAGATGGTCGGGAACATGATCGAGTTGCACAGGCCGACGGCGATGATTGCCCACATCGCCAGGCTGCCATCGGTGAAGATTGCGGTGAGCACCAGCGCCATCGAACCGAGTGCGGTCACGGCCAGCGACTTGCCCGGGCTGACGTAGCGCATCACCGCAAAGCCGATGAAGCGGCCCACCAGCGCGCCGCCCCAGTACAGGCTGACGTAGCGGGCCGCGTCGGCATGCGACAGCCCGGCAATGTGCGGCTCGCCGATGAAGTTGATCAGGAAGCTGCCGATACTGACTTCAGCGCCCACGTACAGGAAGATGCCCAGCGCGCCGAGCACCAGGTGGCGATACGCCATCGCGCCGCCCTTGCCGTCGACGGCGGCGGTGGTGGTGTCCTGGAACGCGATCTTCGGCAGGCGCGCCAGTGCGAACAGCACGGCCAGCAGCGCGAGCGCCGCGGCCAGGCCCAGGTACGGGCCTTGCACGGCAGCTGCTTCGGCCGCGCGGTGCGCGATCCGATCGGCTTCCGGCAGCAGCGCCAGCTGGTCGGCGGACAGCGCCACCGTCGACAGGATCAAAAAGCCCCCCAGCGCCGGCGCCACCGTAGTGCCGAGCGAATTGAAGGCCTGCGTGAGCGTCAGGCGGCTGGCAGCGGTACGCGCAGGGCCAAGGACGGTGACGTACGGGTTGGCCGCGACTTGAAGGATCGTGATCCCGCTGGCCAGCACGAACAGCGCGAACAGGAACAGGCCGTAGCCGCCGTTCGACGCCGGATAGAACAGCGCGCAGCCGGTGGCGGCGACCAGCAGGCCGGCAACGGCGCCGTTCTGGTAACCGAGGCGGCGAATCAGTGCGCCGGCCGGCAGCGAGACGACGACGTAGGCGCCGAAGAAGCACAGCTGCACCAGCATCGCCTGCATGTAGGTGAGGGTGTAGATCGATTTCAGGTGCGGGATCAGGACGTCGTTGAGTGACGTGATCAGGCCCCACATGAAGAACAGGATGGTGACGATGAACAGCGCCCCGGTATGCGTATTGCGTTCGCCGTCCGTCGCTGCACTGGCCACGGTCGGGGTCTGGATGGGATTCTGCATGGTCTCTCCGTTATTGGTGCAGACTAAAAATTTGATCCGACAGCATAGCCGAAACGCCGCGCAAGGCGGGATATTGTTCAGTAATCAAGTAGGTCGGTATGCGCGCCAGATAATCGCCCAGGCGGCCCTTGTCTTCGAAGCGCGCGCGAAACGCCGATTGCTCGAACAGCACGCCCAGGCGTGGCACGATGCCGCCGCCGATATACATGCCGCCGGTCGCCCCCAGCGTGAGCGCGACATTGCCGGCCACGCTGCCCAGGATCGCGCAGAACACCCGCACCGAACCCTGGCACTCGAGGCACGAACCATCGAGGGCCGCCGTGGTGATGTCGGCCGCCTTCATGCGCCGGCTGGTGCGGGCCCAGTGGATCAGCTCCAGTCCCATGCCCGACAGCAGGCGCTCGGCCGAGACGTGGCCGTACTCGCTCCACAGCGCCTCCAGGATCGCCACCTCGTCGCGGTTGACGGGCGCGAAGCTCACGTGGCCCCCTTCGCCCGACAGCGCAATCCAGCGCCCGCCGGCCGGGACGACGCCCGAGACACCGAGGCCCGTGCCGGGGCCGATCAGGCCGATGGTCCGGTTGGGCAGCTCGATGCCGCCACCGATGCGCTGGCGCCCGGCCGGCGGCAGGTGCGGCAGCGCCATCGCCAGCGCCGCGAAGTCGTTGACCATCAACAGCGTGGTCAAGCCGAGTTCCTGCCGCAGCGCCTCGATCGAAAACGCCCAATGGTGATTGGTCATCCGGATCTCGTCGCCCTCGACCGGATTGGCGATCGCCAGCGCCGCATGGCGCACGCTGTCGACCGCCATCCCGCGCGCGCGGGCGCCGTCGAGGTAGGCGCGGATCGCATCGCCCAGCGTCAGGTAACTGGCGCCGGTCAGTACCTCGACGTCATCGAAGCCGCCAGCCGGATCGGACTGCAGCGCGAAGCGCGCATTGGTGCCGCCAATGTCGGCCAGCAGCCGCAGGCCATGCGTCACCTCTGCCGTCATTTCAGGTCCTCGCAGCGCACGGTGTCGGCCTCTTTCGCGGCGCCACCGGCGATCTCGATGTTCGCGAAAGCCGCCGTGAACGGGCCGTCGCTGGTCACGCTGAACGGCGTGTCGACCTTGGCCAGATCAATCCCCTTGGCCTGGAAGCAGGCCAGCGGGATCGAGACCGTGTGCTTGCCGCCGTCGGCCAGGCGCTTGAACAGGCTCGTGGCATCCAGCGCCGTGTCGTTCGCACCCTGGCGCATCGCGAGCATCACCTTGCCGGTTGGCGCCTTGGCGACCATGGTGTCAAAGCGCAGCGCGCCATCCTTGGCTGCCGCTGCCGGCACGACCATGGCGCGCGCACCGCGTGCTTCGAACGTGGCTGGCCCGGTCCAGGCGCCCATCTTGGCATCCTGCTGCGTGTTGACCTGGGCGGTCGTCACGACGATGCCCGGCAGCGTGAAGCTCGCATTCAGGTCGGCGCCCAGCACCGTGGTTTGCCCGCCGCTGCGGATCGCCAGCGGGAAGCTGGTACGGTCGGCCTGGCTGAACACGGGGAAGGTATTGCCGGCGCTGCAGCCGCCTTGCGGGATCGTCTCATCGAGCTTGCCGAGCCTGGAGCGCGTGCCCGCCTTCAGGCCGTAGCCATAGGCGAACAGCGGTGCATACGCCTTGTCGCCGACATTGAGCTTGACCTGGCAGGCCGACTTCGGCCACGAGAACGGCAGCGTGCCGCGGAAGTCGTAGCGCTTGCCGCCTGCGATCAACAGGTCCGACACGCCCTTGCCCTCGGAGCCCGGCAGCCAGACCGAGATGAAGGTGTCCGACAGATTCAGCAGGTCATTGCCGTACACCGGCCGGCCCGTGACCATCACGGTAATCACGGGTTTGCCCTTGCCGGCCACCGCCTGCAGCACGGCCAGGTCTTCCGGATAGCGGCTGCTGTGGCGCAGCGTGCCGGATGGGTGGATGTCGCCATCGCCTTCCGCATACGGACGCTCGCCGATCACGGCAATGACTGCGTCGAACTGCGTCACGTCGACGTCTTTCGCGTCAACGCTGAAGTGGACATTGTCGCTGCCTGCCGCGTCGCGAATGCCCGTCAGGATCGTGTCGGCGTTCTTGAAATCGGCATTCGTGGTGGCGGTGCCCTGCCACGTGATCGACCAGCCGCCGCTCTGGTTCGACAGCTCGTCGGCGCTCTTGCCCACGACGAGGATTTTCTGGCCGCGCTTCAGGGGCAGGGCAGGGCCTTCGTTCTTGAGCAGCACGAGCGACTCGCGCACGGCCTGGCGCGCCAGCGCGCGTGCCTGCATCGCATCGTCCTTGCCGGCATATGCGTTCTGGGCCGGGCTCTTGTCGAACAGGCCGGCGCGCAGCTTGACGCGGATGATGCGCGTCACGGCGTCGTCGATGCGCGCCATCGGGATCTCGCCCGACTCGACCTGCTTGATCGTGTTGGCGATGAAGGCCTTCCAGTCGTCCGGCACCATGAACATGTCGTTGCCGGCGTTGACCGCCTGGGCGCAGCTGTCGTTGCGGCAGCCTTTCACTTCGCCGATGCCGTTCCAGTCGGTGACGACAAAGCCGTCGAAGCCCATCTTGTTCTTGAGGATGTCGGTGATCGCCACTTTGCTGCCATGCAGCTTGCCATGCTCAACGCCGGCCGCTGTGTCGGTCCAGCTGTTGAACGACGTCATGACCGTCTGGGCGCCTGCGCTCAGGGCCGGTGCATAGCCGGCGCCATGGATGTTGATCAGGTCAACGGCGCTGGCCTCGGTCACGCCACGGTCCTTGCCGTTCTTGGTGCCGCCGTCGCCGATGAAGTGCTTGGCGGTGGCGATCGTGTTGGCATCGTCCTTGAAGGCACCCTGCATGCCGCGTACGTATTCGCCCGCGTAGCTGCGCACGACTTCCGGGTGCTCGGCATAGCTTTCATAGGTGCGGCCCCAGCGATCGTCGCGCACGACGGCCAGCGTCGGGCCGAACACCCAGGCGATGCCGGTCGCGCGCACGGCCTTTGCCGTGGCCGCCCCAATCTCGCGCATCAGCTTCGGATTACGCGCCGCGCCCAGTCCGATATTGTGCGGGAACAGCGTGGCGCCCGGCACGTTGTTGTGGCCATGGACCGCGTCGGTGCCCCACACGACCGGCACCTTGATCGCCATGTCGGTCTTCATCGATGCGTCGTGGTACGCCTGCGCCAGCGCCAGCCATTCCTTCGCGCTGGCCGCCTTGTTCCCGTTCGGCCAGCTGCCGCCGCCATTGAGCACCGAGCCCAGATAGTATTTGGTCACGTCGGCTGGCGTGGCGGTCTTGATTTCGGGCTGCGTCATCTGGCCGATCTTCTGGGCCAGCGTCATCTTGCTGACGATCTCCTGGACGCGCTTCTCGAGCGCGGCATCCTTCTTGATCGCGCTGGTCACGCGCGGCCAGTCGGCCAGGTTGGTGTCGACCGGGGCGGCATGCGCGAAGGCAGGCAAGGCAAGGGCAATCGCAAGGGCGAGCAGGGAAGGGCGAAGCGTGGCTGTCATGGTTTGTCTCGTTCGTTGTCGTTGTATGGATTCATGCATAGGAATTCATGCCTGGCGCAGGAACGCGCCGTACCATTTGCCGCTGCTCTTGAGGCGGCGTTGCTGCGTAGCGTAATCGATGTGCACCAGGCCGAAACGCTTCAGATAGCCTTCGGCCCATTCGAAGTTGTCGAGCAGGCTCCAGGCGAAGTAACCCTTGACTGGCGCGCCGCCGTCGATCGCGGCCTTGAGCGAGGCCAGGTGGCGCATCAGGTAATGGCGGCGCTGCACATCGTCGATCTCGCCGTCGGCGCCCACCACGTCGTCAAAGGCCGAACCGTTTTCGGTCACGTACATCGGGCCCGGGTGGTAGTCGTTCTCGATGCGCAGCAGGAGTTCGGCCAGGCCCTCGGGCACCACGGGCCAGCCCATCGCGGTGATCTCGCCTTCGGTGGGCGGCAGCACCTTGGTGTCCAGGGGGGCGTGGCCGGCGGCATGCGCGACGGTTTCGGGGAAGTAGTAATTCACGCCCATGAAATCGGTCTTGACCGCGATGGCGTCCATGTCGCCCGGCGCGACGTCGGGCGCCGCGGCACCGATCTGCGCGAGCGTGGCTTCAGGATAGCCACGGCCGAACAGCGGATCGAGGAACCAGCGATAGCGCAGGCCGTCGTGGCGCTCCTTTGCCGCGATGTCCTCGGCGCTGTCGCTTGCCGCGCGCAGCGGGTGCAGGCTGACGGCCATGCCGACCTGCGCATCCGGCACGTTCGCGCGGATCAGCGGCACCGCCTTGCCGTGCGAGACGAGCACATTGTGCGCGACCTGCAGCGCGGCCTTCAGGTCGGTCTTGCCGGGCGCATGCCAGCCTTCGAAGTTGCCGATGATCGCCGTGCACCATGGCTCGTTGTGGGTGATCCAGTGCTTGACGCGGTCGCCGAGCGTGCGCGTCATGGCGTCGGTGTAGTCAAGGAAGGCATCGATCGTCGCCCGGTGTTCCCAGCCGCCCGCGTCCTGCAACGTTTGCGGCAAGTCCCAGTGGTACAGCGTGGCCCATGGTTGCAGGCCGCGTTCGAGCATGCCGTCGACCAGACGCGAATAGAAGTCCAGGCCCTTCTGGTTCGGCGCGCCGCCGCCTTCGCTATAGATGCGCGGCCAGGCGATCGAGAAGCGGTAGGCGTTCAGGCCCATGCCGCGCGCGATGTCGAAGTCTTCCGGCCAGCGGTGGTAATGGTCGCAGGCGACCAGGCCATTGGAGCCGTCACGGATCGTACCGGGCGTGGCGGCAAAGCGGTCCCAGATCGATTCCACGCGGCCGTCGTCGCGGCCGGCGCCTTCGATCTGGTAGGACGATGTGGCGCAGCCCCACAAAAAATCGCGGGCAAAATCGCTGCGCTGCGGCGCTTGTGGCTCGGGGCGGTTGGCAGTGGTCATGGGTTTCGCTCTATCTGGTCAATAAGGTCTGATTGAAAATTTTAGGGAAAACATCCAAGTCATTTGGAAAGCTTTCCAGTTCGTGTCCAAAAAAATGGCCGCGCGCGGCCGGTGCTGGCTGGGCCAGCGATGTCATGTTTTCTTGCCCTCGTGTTTGGTCTTGGCTTTGGCTTTCGGTTTGGCCTTGCTGCCGGCAGCCGTGGCCAGCGATGCGCGCATCGTCACGCTGACGGGGAACGTGCGCGCCACCGGGCGGCCCAGGTCATAGCAGCGATTGAGCAGGGCGTTGATGCCGGCCAGCGTCATCTCGCGCCACGGCATGTGCACCGACGTCAGGCGCGGCGCCGCGAATTCGGCGCTGGGCGTGTCGTCGTAGCCGATCACCGACAGGTCGCGCGGCACGCTGATGCCGGCTTCCTGGAAGTACGACAGCGCGCCCACTGCCATTTCGTCGTTGGCGCAGAACAGCGCCGTGCACGGCGTCTTCGATTCGACCAGCGCCTTGGCCGCCAGCCAGCCGCCCTGCGGCGAGAAGTCGCTTTCGGCGATCCAGACCTTGTCGGTATCGAGGCCTTCGGCCAGCAGTTCGTGCATGAAGCCATCGACACGTGCCACGTTGTCGACCAGCGCATTCGGGCCGGCGATGACGGCGATGTCGCGGTGGCCATGATCGAGCAGTGCGCGCGCCGCGAGGCGCCCGCCGAGCGCGTGGTCGACCGTGAAGCACTGGCCCGGCAGGTCGGCGAAATCGTGGTTGAGCGAGACGATCGTGCGGCGCTTGGCGCCCAGCGCGGCGATGTCGTCATCGGTCAGCGCGCTGGTCATCATGATCAGGCCATCGCAGCCGCGCTCGATGAGAAATTCGATGCCTTCGATGGCCTGGTTGCGCGCGTCGCCCAGGCCCACGCCAAAGGCCACCACCATGTGCAGGCCGGCGGCGCGCAGTTCGGTATCGATGATCTGCAGGATCGGCGTGTAGAAGGTGCCCGACAACACCGGGATATACACACCGACCATCCGGCTGGTGCCCGACAGCAGGGCGCGCGCCGCGTGCGATGGGCGAAACCCCAGCTCGTCGATCGCCTTGCGCACGCGCTCGAGCGTGGCGGGCGATACCGAGCCTTTGCCGCTGACCACGCGCGAGGCGGTGCCGAGACCGACGCCGGCCAGCCGCGCTACGTCCTTGATTGTCGCCACGTGCGATTCCTGTTCGATGAGTGGATCAAAATAGCCGCCAAGCATACTGTATTCATCTGACTATGGCATCCCTGATTGCAGCCGATTGCCGGTGGAGCCATCGAACAACGACACCCGCTGCGCATCGATCGCAACGCGCACCGACTGGCCGGCCGCCAGCGGCCGCGCATCGTGCACGATGGCGGACAGTACCTGGCCGGCGCAGTCGAGCCACACCACCTGGTGATTGCCCATCGGCTCGACCAGCGTGACGCTGGCCTGCAGCGCGCCATGCTCGTCGATCCGGAGATGTTCGGGACGCGCGGCCAGCGTCACGGCGCCTGCCGCAACGGGGCCCGCGAGCTGCAGCGTGACGCCTCCGGCGCTGAAGCGCCCGGCCGCATCGATGCTGCCGTCAATAAAATTCATCGATGGCGAACCGAGAAACCCCGCCACGAAGCGGTTTGCCGGCGTCTCGTACACCTCGGCCGGGGTACCGATCTGCTGGATGCGGCCACCCTGCATCACGACGATGCGCGTGGCCAGCGTCATCGCCTCGGCCTGGTCGTGCGTCACGTAGATCATCGTCGAACCCAGGCGCTGATGCAGTAGCTTGAGTTCGCGCCGCAGCTCGGCGCGCAGCTTGGCGTCCAGGTTCGACAGCGGCTCGTCGAACAGGTACACGCCCGCTTCGCGCACCAAGGCGCGCCCGATCGCGACGCGCTGGCGCTGGCCACCGGAGAGCTGCGCCGGCTTGCGATCGAGCAGGGCGCCCAGCTGCAGCATCTCGGCCGTGTGGCGCACGCGGCGCGTCACTTCGGCCTTCGGCGTGCCGGCGATGCGCAGGCCGAACGACATGTTCTTCTCGACCGTCATCGTCGGATACAGCGCGTACGACTGGAACACCATGCCGATTCCGCGCTCGCTCGGATCGGCGTGGCTCATGTCACGCCCGCCGATTTCGATGGCGCCGCCCGAGACATCGATCAGGCCCGCGATGCTGTGCAACAGCGTGGACTTGCCGCAGCCCGATGGGCCAAGCAGCACGAGAAATTCACCCGGCGCGATCTCCAGATCGAGGTCGCGGATGATCTCGTTATTGCCGCGGGTGATGCACAGTTTGCGCAGATGGACATTCGACATGAGGGTCAGCCTTTCACGGCGCCGGCGGCGATACCGCGCACGAACCAGCGTCCGGAGATGAAGTAGATCACCAGCGGCACGGCGGCCGTCAGGATGGTGGCGGCCATGTTCACGTTGTACATGCGGGTGCCGGTGGTGGTATTGATCACGTTATTGAGCTGCACTGTCATCGGCAGGTTCTCGCGGCCAGCGAACACCAGGCCCAGGATGTAATCGTTCCAGACGCCCGTGACCTGCATGATCGCGGCCACCACGATGATCGGCAGCGACATCGGCAGCATCACCTGCAGGAAGATGCGCCAGAAGCCGCCGCCATCGATGCGCGCGGCCTGGAACAACTCGTGCGGCACGGACGCATAGTAATTCCGGAACAGCAGCGTCATGAGCGGCATGCCGAAGATGACGTGCACGACGACGATCGCCGGCAGCGAGCCGAAGACGCCAGCATGCGCCATCATCCACACCAGCGGATAAATCATCACCTGCACCGGAATGAAGGCGCCGGCCAGCAGCACGCCGAACAGCAGGTTAGCGCCACGCGGGCGCCAGAACGACAGCGCGTAGCCATTGATCGCGCCGAGCAGGATCGGGATCACGGTGCTGGGGACGGCGATTGCCACCGAGTTCCAGAAACCCTGGCTGACCGCGCCCCAGGCTGCGCGCCACGGATCGAGCGTGGCCACGCCGGGCAGGGCGAACACATTGCCCATCCTGATCTCGTCCATTGGCTTGAAGGACGTGATGACCATGACGTACAGGGGCAGCAAAAAGAACAGCGCGACGCTCAGCAAAAAAGCGTAGATGCCGATGCGGGCCGGCGAGAGTCGCGCTGTCATGCGTGCCCTCCGCTCAGGCGCGCGCGGCGGCTGCGCGCATACGCATATGGCGCGAGCAGGGCCAGCACCGGCACCAGCAGCGTCACGGCGCCGGCCGACGCCAGGCCGATGTTCGAGCGCAGGAACAGATGGTCCATGATGAACTTGGCCGGCACTTCGCTGGCGATGCCGGGGCCGCCCTGCGTCATTGCGACGACGGCGTCGAACAGCTTGACGACGGCGGTCGAGAGCAGCAGGAACACGGTCGCCACGGTGGGGCCGAGCATCGGCAGCACGATCTGCAGGTACACGCGCCAGGCCGGAATGCCATCCAGCCGCGCAGCCTTGTAAATCTCGGGATCGATGCCGCGCAGGCCGGCCAGCATCAGCGCCATGACCAGGCCCGAAGCCTGCCACACGGTGGCGATGACGACGGTGTAGATCACCAGGTCCTGGTGCACGATCCAGTCGAACGAAAAACCGGGGAAGCCCAGCTGGCGCACGGCCCCTTCGATGCCGCTGCCGGGCGCCAGCAGCCATTGCCACACGAGGCCCGTGGCGATGAACGACATCGCATACGGGTACAGGAACACGGTGCGCAGCAGGCCTTCGCCCTTGACGTTCTGGTCGATGAACACGGCCAGCAGAAAACCGATGACCATGCAGGCGACGATGAACACCGCGCCGTAGACGGCCAGGTTATGGAGTGACAGTAGCCAGCGCTCGTTGTCGAACAGGCGCACGTACTGCGCCACGCCGATGAACTTATCGGACGGGAAGGTGCGCGAGGCGGTGAACGACGTGCGCAGGGTCCACAGCGCGCCGCCGACGTACGCCAGCAGCACCGTCAGCGCCATTGGCAGCAGGGCGATATGGGGACTGAGGTGCCGGGAGAGTCGGGGTGCGTGCATGGCGTCAGTATTTGAGGGCGCGGGCAATGCTGCGCTGGACCTTCTCGACGCGCGTGTCCATATTCCAGTACGCGGTCAGGATGTCCTGCATTGCCCCGTTCTGGTCGGGCGTCAGATAGACCTCGGTCACGCCGACTTGGCGCGAGCGGTCCTTGATGATGGCAACGCCCTTTTGCGCGCACAGGTCGAGCTCATTGGACTGGGCATCCAGGCGCACGGGGATCGAGCCTTTCAGCTTGCTGAAAGCGATCTGCAATGCGGGCTGTGAGACGACTTGCGCCAGCAGTTGCTGGGCCTTGATGGCGTCCGGCTTGTCTGTGCGCGGGAAAACGAAGACGTCGCCCTGCATCAGGTACGGCGTGTCGGGCTTGAGGCCGGCGATGCAGCCATAGTGCTTTCCGGGCAGCTGGCCGGCATTGGTAAATTCGCCCTTGGCCCAGTCGCCCATTACCTGGAAGCCCGCACGGCCACTGATGACCAGCGCGGTCGCGTCGTTCCAGTTGCGCCCCGGTGCGCCCGGATCGACGTACGACTTCATGCGCTTGAAGGCCAGCAGCACGTCGCGAAACGCGGGCGAGAGGATCGTGGCCTGGTCACGGTCACGGATCACTTTCAGGTACAGATCGCGTCCGCCGATATTGGCGAGTAATGCCGAGAACAGCACGGTTTCCTGCCACGACTGGCCGCCGTGGGCCAGCGGGATCAGACCTGCGGCCTTGAGCTTGTCGAGCGCGGTGAAGAGTTCCGGCATGCTCGCCGGTTCGCGCGTGATGCCGGCCTTCTTGAAAGCGGCTTTCGAGTACCAGATCCACGTCTGCATGTGGATATTGAGCGGTACCGCGTAGTAGTGGCCATCGTGCTTGATGACGTCGATCAGCGGCTCGGGCAGGATGCGGTCCCAGTCCTGCGCCTTGGCGACGGCGTCGACGTTGTTGAGCATATTTTGCTCGATGACGTCGGTGAACTGCCTGGAGGTGTTGAACTGCGCAGCGGTCGGCGGGTTGCCACCGATGATGCGGTTGATGGTGACGGCGCGCGACTGGTCGCCGCCCGCGATGGCGCTGTCGACCCACACGCCGCCGGCATTGCGAAACGCCTGGGCGACCTGCTTGACGGCGTTCGATTCGCCGCCGGAGGTCCACCAGTGGATGACTTCTGCTTTCGGTGCGGCCGCACTGGCTGGCGCGCTACCGAGCACGATACTCAGCGCACCTGCAGCGGCGCACAACCATGCGCAGGCTGCTGCCAGGTTGCGGGATTTGACCATCTTGTCTCCGTTCAGTGCCATGTTTTTTTGGCACGTTGGAAACGTTACCATTGGCTTTGCCCGACTATAGCATCGGGTCAATTGACGGTCAAACTAAACTTGCCGATTCAGGCAGCGATCGAAGCGGAAAAAACGCACATGGTTTTCTTCCTCGTGTAGAGTAATAGTTAATCTTTCAAGCGGCGAAAAAGGTGGTTGCCGCACCTGGCGGTTGCATGACGCTTCGGAGGCATGTTGAGAAATTCGAAAATATTTCCACGTGTACGATACCTCGGGACCTATGTTGATCGGGCAGGCCTGTTTGCCTGCCACGTCCGCCCAACATCAATCGCGCTGACCATTGCGCATGGTAGCCGCCCATGAGTCGCCCGGTCATTTTACTTGTCGATGATGAGCCCGCGAACCTGGCCATGATGCGCAAGGTGCTCAGCGATGACTACACGCTGGTGTTTGCCCGCAACGGCGCCGAAACAATGGCGGCGCTCCACAAGCATCGCCCGGCCATGGTGTTGCTGGACATCGGCCTGCCAGACATCAACGGCTACGACCTCTGCCTGAAAATCAAGCAGAGCGATACCACCGGGACCATCCAGGTCATCTTCGTGACGGCGTACGCCGACCCCGTGAATGAAGCCGCCGGATTCTTTGCTGGCGGGGTCGACTACATCACGAAACCCGTGTCGCCGCCGATCGTGCGTGCGCGCGTCGCCAGCCATTTATCCCAGGTGCGGGCCGAACTGCTGGCCAGGAGTTACCGCGAAGCGATCTCGATGCTGGGCCAGGCGGGGCATTTCAACGATACCGATACCGGTGCGCATATCTGGCGCATGGCTGCCTACGCAAAGGCGCTCGCCAAAGGAGCAGGGTGGAGCGCCGAAGACAGCGAGCAGCTCGAACTGGCGGCGCCGATGCATGACACCGGAAAAATAGGCATTCCCCAGGCCATCCTGCGCAAACCCGGTCCACTGGACGCCGTCGAGTGGGCCATCATGAAAACCCATCCGCAGATCGGCTACGACATTCTGAGCAAAAGCGCCGCGCAGGTGTTCCAGCTCGCCGCTGAGGTAGCGTTGTATCACCACGAAAAGTGGGATGGCAGCGGCTATCCGGCCGGCCTGGCCGGCGAGGCCATCCCCCAATCAGCGCGCCTGGTGGCGCTCGCCGATGTGTTCGATGCCCTGAGCATCAAGCGCCCATACAAGGAAGCCTGGCCTGTCGACAAAATCGTGGCCTATGTGGATGGCCGCTCAGGGACGGATTTCGATCCGGCGCTGGTGGCGGTGTTTCACAGGACGCTTCCGGAGTTGCTTGACATACAGCAGACGTGGGATGCGCGCGATGGTGAACTGGATGGTGCGTCGGGGCTGATCCAGAAAAAAAGCATACGTTGAAGGCGGGCTTTTTTGAACATGGTGACGAGACACATGGCGTGGTCGCTACTGAAAGCCACACGAGGATAACGTCCAACACTGAACCGCATTTGTCGGACTTTTGCTACAGCGCGCCAGGCTGATGATGTCGACGTGAAACTTTCCCGTTAGAAATTGAGATAAGCTTGGGGCATCGTCACCGCTGACATTCACGCGCTGGGACATTGATGCCAAAAGTGCCTTTTCGTATCTGCTGCAATCGCAGCGTCTATCCAAATCTGCCCTCTGTTGGAAATTCATTGGGAACGCCGAGCATTTGTTTCGTGCCGGCTTTCTGATGTTTCTTTTAATTTGACAAGTTCCTAAAAACGCTCTGGTTTCACGAACATAAATCGGCCTGTCGGTCGGTGTCATTCCTGTATGAGAATAAACGCCCGATAGCGTGGTACTTTTTAATTCGGGGTCATCATGTACTTTTTTAAGCAGCGCCTTAGTCGACAACTGACAATCGCTTTTGCGACGCTCGTCTCAATCATTGTGGCGATATCTGCGCTGGCAGTATTCAGCTTGAGTGAAGCCCAATCCAACTTTGACGGGTTTGTTGGTGATGAGTTCAATCGCGGCAGCGTTGCGCGTGATGTCAGGTCGGCAGTAAGCGCAAGGGCAATCGCAGCGCGCAACCTTATTTTATTGAATGCGCCTGCCGACATCGCTGCAGAAAAGGCTGCAGTGATGGCCGCCCATGAGCGCGTCAAAGACCGCATGGCGTTGCTCAAAAAATTGCTTGATCTGGATAAGAAAGCGACGCCAAGAGAGCATCAACTCTATGACGAATTGGTCAGTATTGAGCAGCGTTATGGCCCTATTGCGCTTGCAATTGTCGACATGGCACTGAACGGCAAGAAACCTGAAGCCATTGAAAAAATGAATGCCGAGTGCCAGCCACTGTTGAAGAAGCTGATCGCCACGGTGGGCGAATATGCGAAATTGATTGCCAGCTCAGCAGAAGCTGAAATCCAGAAATCAGCTGAAAAATTCCGCGCCAAGCGTTTGTTGTTGATCTGCGTGTCGCTGGTTGCCGTTGTCACGGCGATTGCCCTTTCACGCTTGATAAAGCGCAGCTTGCACCGCTCTTTGGGCGCCGATCCGCACGATTTGAGAAAAGCCGCGAATCAAGTCCGGTCGGGAGACCTGGGTACGTTACCGGAAGCAGCGACCGCACCGGCAAACAGCGTCATGGCATCACTTGGAGAGATGCAGCAATCACTGGCAACCATCGTACATAGTGTTCGGCGCTCCTCCGATACGATCGAGTCTGGTTCAACGGAGATTGCTGACAGAAATAAAGATTTATCGGCACGTACTCTGGAGCAGGCAAGGCAGTTGCAGGAAAGTGCAAATGCGATGGAGAAAATCACCGGGACCATACGCGTCAATGCGGACACAGCCGCCCGTGCCAGTGATTTGGCGCTGAGCGCGCGCGCCTCTGCTGAAAACGGCGGTGCGATGGTCGACGAGGTTGTCATCACGATGCAAAAGATCACGGCAAGCTCCAGGAAGATCGAAGACATCATTTCAGTGATTGATGGGATCGCTTTCCAGACCAATATCCTTGCACTGAACGCAGCAGTCGAGGCGGCCCGTGCGGGTGAGCAGGGCAGAGGGTTTGCCGTCGTAGCGAGTGAGGTCCGCGCACTGGCGCAGCGTAGTGCGCAGGCGGCCAAGGAAATCAAAGTGCTGATTGTCGACAGCGTCGGCATGATCGGCTCGGGCGCGGACATGGTGTCAAACGCTGGTCAAGCAATGACTGCGATCGTCAGCGAAGTAAAGAGCGTCGCCGAGCTGATCAGCGAAATCAGCACGGCCACCCGTGAGCAGACCATGAGCATCAGCAGCGTTGGC
Organism: Telluria sp. LT2P80; assembly: GCF_059685955.1. Lineage (NCBI taxonomy): Bacteria > Pseudomonadati > Pseudomonadota > Betaproteobacteria > Burkholderiales > Oxalobacteraceae > Telluria > Telluria sp. LT2P80. Next base: position 453,884 of record NZ_JCASIO010000004.1, read on the forward strand.
GAGACAGTCATGGCGCTGGATAGCGGTACCCAGCAAAATGCATCACTGGTCGAGCAGATGGCCGATGCCGCAGATGCGCTGAATCAGCAGGCACATAGTCTGGTGTCGGCAGTGTCAGTATTTAAAGTTGCAGGTGGAAGCGATATGACGAGTGAGGCAGGCAAGCGGAGGCCCAATGGAAATTCCCCCACAAAACGAGCGCGATTAGAAGTAGAGTTTTCTTCTTGAGATACAGAACGCTTTACATGAATACATCCTGCTTTACCGACAGCCAGATCATCGCCATCCTCTAGCAGGCCGACGCCGGCAACCCGATGCCGGCGCCCTGCCACGAAAGCGGTACCAGCAATGCCACGTTCTACAAGTAGTGTTTCAAGCTTGGCGGTATGGATGCCTCGCTGATGGCCTGCACGAAGGAACTGGAAGAGAGAAGTCGGCGCCTTACGAAGATGACGTCGAGGAGCGCCTGAAGGCCGAAATCGTTGCTGAGGAGCTCACAAAAAATGGTAGTTCCATCCCAACGGCGGGAGATGGCACAGCGGCCGTGGCGGAACGGTCAACCATGGTCAAGCTGGCGTGCCAGGCATTTGGCATTAGCCAGACCTGCTGCCGATACGAAGCGAAACTGGATGCGGAATACAACGTTATTGCCGATTGTCTGCCGCGGCTGATGAACAACCAGCGCGCCGGGATTTGGTTTGTGCTTCCTGTACCTGCGCAACGTGAACCGCTTCCAATGGAATCACAAGCGCGGCTACAGAATTTGCCGCGAACTTGAGCTGTACCTGCGGATCAAACCGCGTCATCTTCTGTGCGTGAGAAACCGCTACCGCTGGCAGTGCCGATTGCGATCAGCCAAGTGGTTGTGGACCTAAATCACGACCAACCCAACATGTCATCCCGCGGCATTCCACCAAAACAGCAACTTGTCCTTTCCGCTTGATCCCTACTTTTAGCTCGCTTGAAAAAAGGTGGATTGCCGGGCGACCTTCTCCTTCTTCATTGACGTTTCGGCAGCTTTTGGGTTGACCACGACCTCCACTTCTGTCAGGGGAATCGCGATGAGTTGCACAGACGCAAATTGCACCCTGAACGATGCTTCGACAATGCGATATTGACGTCGACGTTACTGCTGTTCCAAGCTCGCGCCCAGGCGCCAACCTCAGCAAACAAATACGGGCATCACCATGGCGATTGTATTTTCCAGTCAGCTGGTCGTTCCTGCATCCATCGTAGCGCTACTGAGCGCCGTCTACCTGGTTCGCCACACGGAGCGCATGGTCCGCGCCCGCTATCAGGCGACGCTTGGATCAACTGCTTTCGGCATGGTGGCGACTGCATGCCTGATTCTGCCAACGCTCTGGTATGCAGTATTCTACGAACGCTGCAACGGCCCAGGACGCGAAATGATCCATATGCTTTGTGTGGGAGGTCTCAGCGTCTCAGCGGTCATTTTTGCACTCGTCAACTTTTCAACAATGCGCCGTACCGACGCTGTTCTCTGCACAGTTGCACAGGTACTTCTGGCTGTGGCCGTTCTTGGGGTGGGATCGGTACCGCCTTTGCTGTGGGATGTGTATCAGGACGCTCGCCACTGGCGGTGGGATCCGTGCCCTTCAAGACGGCCATGATGTGCGCGCCAATCGACGGATCGTCCGTAAAGAATAAAGCCGTCTGTTAAATGGGACGCGCTGCAAGGCGTACGTGAGCAGAACTACCTCGGCCCGCCGCTTGATTCGCTGCGTGTCTGGCATATGAAGGTCGAGGCGTGGATACTCGAACAGGCTGGGATCGTCTTGGCACCGGCTCCGGCACCGGCTCCGGCACCGTCACCGGGGCTGGCAGCTTTACCTGTCGTCGCTTCCTAAAAGCCCTGAATGCACAAGCTGCTTAGCTAGACGACGGTTGCTGGCAGACTGCCAATCAGCTTGCATCCACATTCGGTCGTATACCCCTCTACGGCGACCGGGACTCCGCTAACGGTGAACGACTTGTCGGCTGTAGCAATTTTGTTTATCCCGTGCGGTTTTCCCTCAGGGTAGAACAGCGGGCAATTGACCTGATCCCCAAGCCGGGCAATCGCACGCCCGTGGATGTCATAATTTGGTGAGCCGCTGATGACGGTGCCGCCATGATCGGTTTTGTCGCCAACCGTGATTATTTTTAGCGGCATACTTTTCTTTCCGAGAGTTGGTTAGATTAGTAGCTCGGCGGGCCTTCTGGATCCGGCTCGATTACATCCTGAATACCCTTCCATGTAGGTAGTTCCGCAGGAGGCAGTGGTAACACTTGGTCGAGGCGAATTAGTTTTAGGTCGGGGTTAAGATCCAACGCATCCGAGATCTGGTCGTAGCGGCTTTTGCGTTCCGTATCAGGCATTATTCCAATCTCTCTGAGCGCAACTTGGTCTTGCTTGTCGCGCAAACTCCATTCTTCGGTGTCGAAAATAAACATCAATGCTGCTGCAGATTCTTTGCTACCGAATCGTGTCCCCGCTTGGTAATACTCCAATGCCGCGGCGAAATTCTTGAATAGTCTGGCAGTCACTCCAAGATCGTAGGCTGCAGGGCCATGGCCCTGTTTATAGGCGCACATGACCATCGCTTCCTCGGCATCGCAGCGTTCGGCCTTCAGATAAGCTCCTGCCAAGGCCATCTGCGCTTCCGGACTGCCGAGCTGCGCTGCCTTCAGGTAATAAGCCCATGCGATCTGTTCATCTTGCGCAGCGCCGCCGTAGCCGTGCTCATGTGCAACGCCGAGATCATAGTAGCCTCATGCCTGACCGGTTGCAGCGGCCGAGCGTAGGATTTCTACCAATTTATCCGCGTCCGGGTCGAGCACGTTGTTCGTGTCGAGGGGGCCAAGGCCGGTCCGGTAGAAGTAGGCCATCAATGCGCGCGCGCCCCAGTCGCCCTGGTTCGCGGCGGCCTGTACGTCGTGCAGGATGCTAAGGGCTTCCTGCCGTGGCAATTGCCACTCGATCTTGCTGCGCCATAGCTTGCGGGCATCGATGTAGAGCCGGTAGGCGGCCGGGTCACGGGTTCGCGGCATCGTGTCCTTCCACCGGCCGCAAGTCGGAATCGGACCGTTGACGTCGAACGCCTGCAAGCCAGCGGGGATCGCGTGCATTTTCACGTACTCAACGTGCTGGGCATACGCGTAGATCCCAATTATAGCTGCGAGCGATGTGCCAACAAGAGTGAACCAGTGGCGAAGAGAGAGCATGGTTGGATAGGGGTTCCGAATGCGGTGAACGTGCGGCAGCGAATGGCGTCAGTAACTCGGCGGGCCATCCGGCTCGGGCTCGATCGCATCCTGAATACCGTTCCACGCTGGCAGCTCCGCTGGGGGCAGCGGCAACACCTGGTCCAACCGGGCCAGTTTCAGATCGGGGTTAATGTCCAGGGCTTGATCGATTTGTTTGTAGCGACGCTTGCGCTCAGGATCGGGGAGGATCCCGAGTTCTCGAAGCGCAGCCTGATCCTGTTTTTCACGCGAACTCCATTTTTCGGTGTCGAACATAAACATCAATGCTGCTGCGGAAGGCTCGCTTCCGAACTTCGTGCCCGCTTGGTAATACTCCAACGCCGCGCCGAAATTTTTGCGGAGCTTCGCATAGCTCCCAAGTTTGTAGGCTGCAGGACCGTGCTCTTGTTTATACGCGCACGTTACTATCGCTTCCTCAGCGTCGTCACGTTCCACTTTCAGATAAGCGCTCGCCAAGGCCATCTGCGCTTCAGGACTGCCGAGCTCCGCCGCCTTTAGGTAATAGGCCCATGCAATTTGTTCATCCTGGGCGGCGCCCCCGTAGCCGTGCTCGTAAGCGACACCGAGATCGTAGTAGCCCCAGGCTTGACCAGCCGCCACGGCCGCGCGGACGATCTCGACCGATTTATTCCCGTCCGGATCGAGCACATGGTTACTGTCGAGCGGACCGAGTCCGGATCGGTAGAAGTAGGCCATCAATGCGCGTGCCCCCCAGTCGCCCTGGGCCGCAGCATCCTGCACATCGTGCAGGATGCTTAGCGCTTCCTGAAGCGTGAGCTGCCACTCGATTTTGCTGCGCCATAGCTTGCGGGCACTAATATAAAGCCGGAATGCGGCCGGATCGCGGCTTCGCGGCATCGTGTTCTTCCACCGGCCGCAGGTCGGTATTGGACCGTTCACATCGAATGCCTGCAAGCCGGTGGGAATCGTGTGCATCTTCACGTACTCCAAATGTCGTTGTAAAAAATAGGCACCAATCGCAATTACAATCGATGCGCAAGCTACCAAGAGCCAGCGGGGAAACGGGCTTAGCATGTCAGATCACCGGCGGGCCGGGCTGCCTGTCGACATTAAACGTGGCGATTTGGCCTGTTAGGGGCCAGCGCTTTGCCATCGCATCAGTGTTATCCCGCATCAGCTCCAGCCATTGCTTGAATGTTTCTTCCATATCGCCAAACTGCGCCGGTCCCACGTTATTAGTACACTGATCGAACAGCCTCTTGCGCAAGTCAAACGCCACATCCTTGGCCTCGCTGAGCAGATTCAGCTCGCTGTCCAAAGCCATGCTGCGCACGTTCAGATTGGCCGATCCCACCGTGAAGGCCGCGTCGTCAACGATCGCCACCTTGGCGTGGATGTAGGTTTCTTCGTAATCCTTGGTCGATTTCGGGTGCTTGGCGCCGCTCCACATCGATGCCATGAGCGCCTTGATTCCGCATTGTTCTAGCGTCGCAGGCGTGACAGGCATCCTGGTTCTATTGCGCTTTGCCTTCGCCATTCTTTCCTCGTGCTCCACCTTCATTGTCTCGCTCTGCCCGAATTGCACGGCAACGTCATAGGTCGCCAGGTCCATGCCATCGGTCTCCGGGGTTGAAGTCAGGATGAACACGTAGATGAGTTTGGTGTAACCGGCTCTGCGCAGCTTAAAAACGCACGTCATCATGTAGTTCGCCCATTCCTCGTACTGGACATACTGGTTCTGGATGAAAATGTAATGATGGGTCAGCCGGGTCAGGTTGGCGTAGCATTCCTTGATTGATTTCTCCTGCTTTGCCGGGTACGTTCGCAACAGCTGCGCGCTGTGATGGCAGTTCTTCAGGGCAAAGTCGGGGGCCTTCAGGTGCGACCTGCTCCGCACGGAAGGATGGGCTGTCCCTGACGGTTTTGCTACTGCATTGGCTGCGGCAAGTGCCGCCTTTACCACCAGGCCCGGCGACGTCATCCAGATCGCATTCATCAGGGTCGATGTGGCTTCTTCGGATTCGGCCCAGCCAGTGCAGAAATTGTGATTCATGTCGTACAGGATCGGTCCGCGCACGCGCAGCGAAACGTCCTGATACGGTTTGGCAGTAACTGCATATTTTTTGAAAAATTCGCCGAGGCGCTCCGCCTTTCGCGTTAACGGTTGTTCAGTCTGGCCAGACATCATTTGCATTTGTCTGTCGTACCGGTCCCATGCTTCATCGATTACAGCCGACAGCTTGGTGTCCCGACCGGCCGGATTCTTGCTATACAGTGTTTCACGGCGCATATCCTGAAAGCGATGATCGACCGTGTCCCAGAAGTCAGTCGTCGAGTTATGCCCCATCACGTAGCCGATGGCGCGCGCCGGCGTCTCGTAGTCGATCAGAATCATCTTTTGATGATGCGTGGGGTAGATGGATCCTGCTGTGCCATCAATGAGGCTGATCTTGTACTTCTCGCCAGCAAGCGAGGGGTCTCGAAAATTGAGCGCGACTTCACGGGTCTGCAGCACGATGGTCGGTATCTTTTGCGCGATGATCTCGTCGAACCATGCGCGGTTGTACTGGTCGTGCGTTTCGTTGAAATAGCCGGCGTAAGCACCGATCGTGGGAACGCGGGTTCCATACAAGCCCGGATTGTTTTTTTGTATGGCATAGGACGCGGCATTGTCATGCCAGAGCAGCAGGCGCACCGTGACGGGATTTTCCTTACGGGTCGCGATTTGCTTGAGCAGATCGCCATAGCGCGTACCGTCTTCGGCCCTTTCACCACGGATGAGCACCATGCCCGGGTCAAATCCCCAGGTGATGATGTCCACGCTGTGTTGTGCCTGAAGCAGGTCATCGTGGATGCGCTTGAACACCTCCTCGCCGCAGATGAGCGGCTCGAGATGGCAGTGATGGCGCGCCAGGTAAATCTGCTTGCTTGTCCTGATCCACCAGGGCAAGGACAGGCATTGGTAGGGGCCTAGTGTCCGGTTGTAGCAGAGCTTTTGTGTATAAAGGCCTTCATTTTCTTCCATGCCCATTTTCTTCCCTTTCCATGTAGAGGCCGCTGCCGGCGCCCGCAGCTCACGCCTGCTGGCTGGACCAGGGATTGGCGTCGATCCGGTCCTTGTCCAGGGAGTGCTCGTCGTCGGTCAGGGCGCCGCCCGGATTCTCATAGCCGTGGTATCCCACACCCGCGTTTTGCTCGTGCTGCTCGGTGTAGGTGCTGGCAGCGATTTCGAAAGACTGGCCGGTCGGGAGCTCGACCTTGTACTCTGCGCTGGCATCGAGCTCGTGCGCGAACTGGATGTTTCCCTTGTCGTCGATCTGCCCCTGTTCGACCATTGCCCCATCCTTGAACAGTTTGAACGGCATGCCAGCACTGCTTCTCCCGGCAGTCTCCGCATGGCTGCCGACATGCAGCGCGCCGCGGCCTTTGCCCAGTACATCGGCCACGGGCGGCATGGACACCGCCATCTCCATGTTCTTGGCGTTTACAAAGCTGTGGTGCGCGGCGTGTGCGACGAAATTGCCATTCGTGCCGTGTTCGATACCACCGGCGGCGAATTTCACGTAGCTGCCGCCGCCATTGATGACGACTTCTTCCTTGGCGCTGATCGTGATCCGGTTGGCCGTGTGCGTGATTTCCAGCTTGGCCAGCAGTTTGATGTTGTCCGATAGTGCCTGCAGGTCGATGTCGCCAGCGGCGGCCACCATCTTCATGCCGGCCTTCTGGACGAACAGCCGGAACGACTGGCGGATGCTGGCAAAGAAATGCGTGCCGACAGCCAGCGACAGGCTTTTCCCGGTCGTAAGGGCCGTGTGGCGGGCGCTGGCGATGTGGGTATCACCGGTAGTCGTGGTTGCGATACCGGCCGCACTCGCCAGCACCAGGTGCGGCTTGGCCAGCTCAGGAAAACTGTCCGCTTTTGCGTCCGGACCTTTCACCGCGTCCTTCTGCGTTTGCAGGAGTGAGGCAATACCGTCCTGGTTATCCGAAGGCTCCTGCGCACCGTTTTTTTGCGCGATCTCACCCAGCAGTTGATGCTGCTCAACTGCGAGCGCGATGCGCCGCGCCGTTTCGTCCATGTCCTTCATCGGGCCGCGTGCAGCTTGCCGCGCTTCTGTGGTGATCAGAAGTCCCTTGGCTGCGCGCGCCACGCCATGGCCATCGGTGCGTAGTTCCCAGCCTTCGCCGCGCGCGTCCTTGCGGCCGCTATTGTCCTCGATGCGCCCGATGTGCCCGAGCGACAGTTGGCTGCACTGGTGGTCGCTTTTTAGCTGCGCCTGGATCATCTCCTTGGTGTCGTCAAGAACGAGGTGGTTGCCGCGTGTGCCGCCGCCCAGTTCCCGGCTGCGCATGCCAGCCAGCGAATGTTGCTTCGGCAGCGACCACGGTGGCATGTGCCTGCCGTTGTAGAGCGCCCCCAGGATGAGCGGATGATCGATATTCCCGTTCGCGTAAACAACCGCCACTTCCTCACCAACACGCGGCAAACGGATCTGCCCGAACTCGTCGCCGGCGGCCGGCGTCATTACCCGGATCCACGGCGAGCTGTTCTCGTCGTACTTGTCCAGCCGGTTCCAGTGAAACTGCAGCTTGACCCGCCCGTAGTCGTCCGTATGGATGTCAGCGCCGGCCGGGCCAACCACGATCGCCGTATGCAGCCCCATATAGGTACCGGGCTCGCTGTTGTAGTTGCGGCCCGGGCGCCAGCGGATATCCTTGCGAATGCAGGTCAGCCGGTTTTCGTAATGCGACGGTGCGCCTGGCCCGGCCTGGTAGTTGTTCGCCACCTCATGGTCGACAGAAAGGATGAGGTAGAAGCGGTCGTCGATGCTGCGGCGCGGTTCCGGATCGTATTCGGGTGATCGTGGTTCGGCACTGAAGTGTCCGCCGAGCTTGAAGGTACGCCCCGGCAGCACGCTCCGTTCATTGCCTTTTGCCTCGAAGTACTGCGTGTCCTTGTCCGCCTCCTCCATGCGCCGCGTTGCCAGCTGCTCGCCATCGTCGCGTATGCGAAAGCCGTAAGAACCTGTGTCTTCGTAGACTTCGTAGGGAAAGATATCGCCTTGCCGGTTGGCTGAAATGCCTTTGGCGCGCTGCGCGCTGGGGCTCTTGTAATCGAACGTTGCCAGCGTTGTCTGGCCCGAGCCGAGGCGTCGCACCGCCGTCCACTCGTGAATGCCGTCGTCCTCGAGCGATCCACTCTTTTTGTGGAACGGGATCACGTACGCTTCCTCATCGATCCGCTCGGACAGAAAGCTGTTGTCAGAGATCATGAGCCGGTGGCGGCCAAATTCGTGCTCGTACCAGTAATGCAAACCGAGCGCTTCCCAGCGCCGGTGCAGGTGGTTGTAATCGGTCTCGTTGTGCTGGTTGGCGACGGTCAGCTTTGACTCGTCGATTGGGTACATATGCCAATCGGCCTGGCGATAGTGCTTCAGCGTTTCTTCGGTGATCTCCCGAACGCTTTTACCGTGAAACGACACGTTATCCTTGCGCAGTCGCGCGAATGCAAGCCACGGTTCGAGCACCATCTGGTAGAAGGCGAATCCGCCATCGGTGCGCAGGAAGCGGAACTCGGTGATATGGCCGTTGAAGTAGCGTAGCGATCCGTCTTCGCGCACCAGGGAGATCACCACCATCCGTCCCATCAGCATTTTCAGGGGGATGCGCGCTTCGTCCGACAATACCTCGACGATGAAGCGGAACCCCCGCGAGACTTCTTCCCGGGCGACGAGCTTGTTCGGCAGCAGGATGGCGGGCGGCCCATCCTCGAACGGAAAATCCAGCCGCATCAGGCGCTTGTGTTGCGAGTTTCCGCTGAACGCCGACAGTGCGGCACCGGCCGCAATTACCTGGCTTAAGCCCATTGACTGCCTCCGGTAGCCGCTCGGCATCGCCGTAGCGCAAGTGGAAATTGTCCAGCGGCTACGTTACCTCGGTGTCGCCAAAGCGAAATTGATAGCAATCAATACGCTTCCCAGAGCCATTTTCTGATTTGGCCAGTCACCAGGCTCGAACAGGCTAATTCAGCTAGTTGGGGGGCAGCTGTTACACGCGCCCAGAAAGCAAAAAGCCCAATCCTGAGGATTGGGCTTTTTGCTTGACTAACTGGTGCCGGCTGCCGGTTTCGAACTGGCCACCTGATGATTACAAATCATCAGATATTGGTATTCATGAGTGTTGAGCGGTGTTGATTTGTTCGGTGCATCTCCTTATTAATCAACAAGTTACTATGTATTTGGCGTTGAGTGCATGTGGATAAGCGTTGATGAGTATGCTACCATTTGGGTTACATGGCGGTTACATGGTGATTACACAGAGCATCCTCGTGGAGTAGTGGTGAGAAAAGTAAAATTTGCGGCAGGCAGGGTAGAAGAGTTCACCTGCGAGAGCGGGAAGAGTCAGTCATTCCTTTGGGATACGGCTTCACCAGGTCTCGGGTTGCGGGTGACGGCGAAAGGAGCCAAGTCCTATATTTTTCAGGGAAAGCTGGATGGCGCCACTATCCGGTTAACGATCGGTGACCCGCGCACATGGGATATCGGCAAGGCCCAGGCAGAAGCACGTCGTCTAAAAGTACTGATTGATAATGGGCAGGACCCGCGAAAGGTGAAGGAAGATGCGCTCGCTGCAGAGAGATCGGCTCGCGCGATGCAGGAAGCTGCGGTTGTAGCCGAACAGGAAAAACGGATGCGTGAGTCCGTCACTTTAGGCCACGTTTGGCCTGAGTACATTGCCGATCGCATCACGACGCGAGAAGCGGGCTGGTCGGATCACCATATTGCCGCTCATCGCAAGATTATCCAGGAAGGTGGACAGCCCCGGAAACGCAGTCCAGCGCTGACAAAGGCTGGTCCGCTCTGGTCTTTGTCCAAGCTGCGGCTCGTCGACCTGACGAATGAGCGGGTAGAGGCCTGGGCAAGGGAAGAGGCAAAGATCCGCCCCTCGAGCGCACGACTGGCCTGGAGGCTGCTCAAGGCGTTCATGAACTGGTGTGCTTCGCATAAAACGTATTCAATCCTGGTCCCCACCAATCCGACAAAGAGCGCGAGAACCCGTGAAAGCCTGGGTAAAGAGAAGCGGCGCCACGACGTACTTCAGCGCGAGATGCTGCAGTCGTGGTTCAACGCGGTGCGTAAGATCGGAAATCCGGTGATTGCAGCCTACCTTCAGGTTTTGCTGGTCACTGGTGCCCGACGCGAAGAACTCGCTGCACTGAAATGGGCAGATGTGAACTTCCAGTGGGGTAGCATCAAGCTGTCGGACAAGGTCGAGGACTTCCGAATGGTTCCGTTGACTCCTTTCGTTGCTGAGCTTCTAACCAATCTGCCGCGTAGGAACGCATATGTGTTCTCCAGTCCGACGTCAGCTTCGGGACATATCGCAGAGCCACGAATTGCTCATAACGAGGCGGTTGCAGTGGCCGGTTTGCCGAAGCTTACGCTGCACGGCTTGCGGCGATCCTTCGCCACCTTGAGCGAGTGGGTCGAAACGCCGAATGGTATCTCCGCGCAAATTCAGGGACATGCGCCCCAAGGCGTTCGTGAGCAGAACTACATCCGTCGGCCGCTTGATTTGCTACGAGTCTGGCATATGAAGATCGAGGCGTGGATACTCGATCAGGCTGGGATTGCCGTAGCGCCGACACAACCAATATTGCGCGTCGTGGCTTCCTGAAGACATGCGTTGGAAACCAGTCGAGCGCAAGCCGACCGAGGTAAGTTTTATCTGTGCGTTCCACTTACGGGTTCGAACTGTACTGGGCCGGCGTGACAAGGTCGTGGGGAAAATTGCCTCGCTTGGATACAACGGCGCGAGAGGTTGATCAGCCTCCTCAAAGACGAAAAGCCCGGCCGCAAATACGACCGGGCCGGGAGGACAACGCCACAGCATTAAGCCGTCCGAAAAGCAAAGAAACGACCTCAACTGAACAGCATTAAGTGCTCGCCGGGCTATTTTCGCAGTCGGTACGGCCACGCTGTGTTAGCGTAAGAGCCCTCAGTTTCTGCCAGTCCGTGCCTTCGTAGCACCGATTGACCGGTCCAGGCCGTCTGTCTAGGCCTGAAGCCAACGTTTGATCGATGACGGTACACCAGCCGTCTCTGTCGGAGCCGGATCACTTCGCGCAGCCGTGGTAGCCGGGATGTCGCAAATATTGTGAGTGATTGCAAGGTCGACTGTGGGATCGGACTTGATCCGGAGGGGAGCAAGCTCCACGGTTCCCTTGCGCCCATTTCGAGATCTCAGCCACGTCGAAATGGCATCAATCTGCTGCTCGACGTTGCCAGCCGAATGGCCTGTCTCCACGATGTACCGTTCCAGAGCCAAGCGCACGAGCTTCCCACGTTCGCGCACCGGTGTCATCGCCAGCAGCGTATGGACGTCCGGCGCCTCTTGGAAAGTCAGACTGATGCGAACCGTAATCTCGGTGCCGATTTTCGGCGGCTTTTCCGTTTGTAACGACATCGGAGATCCCCGCGTTAAGACTGGAGCAGTGACAATAAGCCCAAGCGGCAGAAACCCTCCGCTACCATCATCCGGGGGTCGTCGTTGGTGACAGCGTTGGGATACCGCCGTCTGAATTCACTGAAAAGCATTTCGGCACCTCCACCGCCGACGATGATGCCGTCCAATACCGCAGCCTTCTGCCCAAACACCCGGTTGGCTTCATCCATGACCAAGGCTTCGAAGCCGGCTTTCGCTTGGTTAAGCAGGGGCAGGACATCGACCGGCTCACCAAAGTGTTTGATGCATCCGGTGCGCACTGCGGTTTCGACCACGTCCAGTGATGTCGGCAACTTGGCCCGCGCCAGCGCGCTGGACATGCCGTCGTAGACCAAGTGCATTCCTGCGCACGATACGGCCGCGTATTCCATCATGGCGCCGCGGTCGCACAGGGCAAAGTCGGTCGTGTAATGCCCAATCTCGATAACGCCCCAGGCCTCATTGTCGAGATCCCGCTGGGGGTGGAGGGCGCCGCTATTCTGGATCGAAAGCCACTGCAGCGGCGCATCCGCTTGGCTCTGCGCCATCACTCTGAGTGTCTGGCCTGGCAGGAGCCGCGGCGTGAGCAAAGCTACAATACGGTTCCGGAGCGCGTCGCGCTGTGGCCCAACGAATTTCGCGGGCAAGCCCATCACTAGATGCACCCGCGCCGAAGGATTGTCGAACGCCTGCATGACCTTGCGCCATGCGCCCAGTACCAGCGCGTCGTGCTGAGGGCTCTCGATCCAGTCGGCGTTTTGCCCTGTGTAGACTTCTGAGCGGCCTTGACGCAGTGCGGTGTCACCGATGAAGTATCGACGCCCGTCCAATTCGACTGTCTCCAGTTCGGCTTTCTGCCGGGTCTGTTCGTTCGTCAGTGCGATCGCGGGCATCACGACGGTGGGAATCTGAAACGAGAGACGCTCATTGGGCGATGCCAGCGAGGCCGCCCGGACTTTAAACATTGAGTGGCCGCCGTCGATCGCGATCGAGAGGTTTTCCATTTATGGTGCTCCAGGTGTGAGGGAAAGATTCAACGGTAACGTGCAAGTCGGCGTGTGCAAGTCAGGTCTGGTTTTGCGGCATCGAGCCGGAATCTGAACCCGAATCCCGTCCGTGTCGAAATTCGAGGTTCAGAATTGCGCAGCTACGCCTCGTCGTAGCTGCGCGTTAGGTCCGCATGAGAGTTTTTTGACCACCGGTGGTGGCGCGATGGACTGCGGGATGATGGACTCGGCGTTGAGTTCCATGTTTCCCGCTGGGTAGAGGAGGAAAAGTCACCTCAGCATGCATCCTGCAGGAACTTAGCAATGCCTCGAGACGATGCCTACGTAGCTTGGCCGCTTGTCGCTGGAAGATCGGCGTCTCCTGCTATCAGCCAAAGCTGAATGTCGGACTAAAATTAAAGTTGGCGTAAGGAAAGTAATTCGGTACAATAGCCTTGTCACCCTGTGGCATTGATTTTCCAATTGGCACTCGTTTGCCCAAACCGTCCTAAAATCGTCTTGCATGTCCTCGACGTATTTCGCTTTGCGAGAAGCTCGTAGCTTTGATGCTGTTCGAGCAGGCTTAGACCTATTTCTGTAGAAATTGCGTCGATGCACCTCACTTGGTAGCAGGAGACGTTATGGTCGTCGTATGGCTCCATGCGTCACCATTGCGCTTTATCTGCGCTTCACTACAGTCGCGATATTTTCCAAGTCCCTTTGCGGATATGCTCAGGATCTGATCCTGAACTCAAACAAAAAGCAATCTCACTGCCGTGTGATTTGCTTCCCTAATCTTGCCTTTCTGGCTCAGCAACTGTCTTCTTCGTGATCTGGCTACTCGTTTTCCGCATCTGATGCTGAAGAATGACGAAATTCGTTCAAATTTTGGTAGCGTTCGTTAGGAATCCACAAACGACAGCGCTTCCACACCGCGACCGAAGTCAGCACCGCGCGATCAAGGGTTAGTCAAATTCTGATTCGTTGCAACCGTTTGCTCCACGGGCTATCTGTTCCGTTTCCCAACTTCCCCCTCCCAAAAAATCCCAGTCTTATCTCAGCGCAAGCGTAGAGCCGCGTCAGGTAGCAAGAGCTACCAAGCGCGTTACACCGATGTCACGAGAAAAAAATGGTGCTAGCGCCACCACTGACCCGTCTGTTGACAGGTAGCGCTACGCGGCGAAAGCCGCGTGATAGTTCCGATCCGGCGGCAGAAGACCGGGAGATTGGTGCCGAAAGGCACCTTGTATATGGTCGGATTGCCGGTAACGGCGATACGTGACAGTAATCTTGGGCTAAGGCATGCGCCTTAGCGTTGTTAACCATACCGGGCATGGTGGTTTTTTTCGCTGAGGGATGGGTACCGTATGGCGATTGAATTTTTGGGGCGATAAATGATTCAACAACAGAAAATTGCCGCGCAATATGAGCATATGACGCGCGCTATCGATTGGTCAGCTTTCACATCGCTTGACCTCGAGCGGCGAACACATGTCGATACTGCATGCGCCGCTTACCATTTGGGCCGAAAGCCGCAAACATTGCGGGTATGGGCATCTTCCGAGAATGGACCACTCCGACCGGTTCGTGTGAACGGTCGGCTGGCTTGGCCAGTATCGGAAATCCGTCGCGTTCTTCGGGCCTAAGCGCGTTGGGTAGCTAACCTGGCCGCTTCTGCAACTGGGACCGGTAGGGCGCAAGCCAACATTGCGCGATTGTGTGTGCTTCAGTGGGCCTCTACGGCACCGGCGAATTACGACGCCGGCTTCTCAAAGCGCCTGCTGGCAGCATAGGCTCTCAGGGCACAGTAACATCCTGCTAGTCATTGGCACAAGCTCAAGGAGGTTTAGGCCGGCTTCTTCCTCTGGCATATGACAACGCGCACAAGCGCACGTTCCCGCAGATGCAGGAGCTCCGACCAGAGTCCATCGCGGCGACACGCAACGCTACCGCCGCCTACCCGAAAATCCAGCTCCTTGAAGCTTGAAAAATCCTGGTGGAAGCATTGCAGGCGCTTGTCTACAGTAAGCCCAACTCAACCGTAGCGCCGCCTGTACTGCCGGCGCATCATCCAAAAGGGCTTGCAATGGAATCACTGTTCTCCAACTTTTTCTCTGCTGTGTCGGGCGTCTGTGGACACGAAGCAACATTGCATGCCAACTTCATGCATCAGCTGCTGCGTGCAGGTGTCCCAGGCCCCTGCATTGAGCGGGAGCACCCGATCGGTGGCAAGCGAGTCGATCTCGTCGTATCGGCCGTGTGTCACCACGGTACCTGGTCTGCCAGCGACGAGGTCGCTATAGCTTTCGAATTCAAGGGTGGAGCCTACAACGTGCGCAATGCGCTGTCCGATGAAATCGATGCGGACGGCTATTGCGCCGACCTCGACAAGCTAGCGCCGCTTGCAGCGCTTGGAGTGGAATGCTGGTTTGTCTGCATCGACATGGCCGAGCTCGGAATCGCGCTCTCGTCGGCCGCCACCCTGCGCGTCGCGGCCCAATGCGCTCGGCGCAAGATCCACTTCGCCTATCAAGCTCAGGGCGACGCTCACTGCCTTATCGCGCGCGCTGGCACCAAGCCGGTGCGCGTCCCGCTGACACACCCGGCACCAGCGACGCCAGCCACATCAAGCTGGCGCGACTGCCTGCCGCGCCTGGCACCACTGCTGCGCCAGGCGCGCTTCACCGAAGACACCGCGACCGGTTTCGTGTATCACGCACTGCAGCAGGTGGGACTCGGAGCGACGCAGCTATCGCTGGAGACGTATTTCCGCTGTGCGACGGGCGTGGGTCGCATGCAGAAACGCCCGGACATCTGCGTTTTCGATAACCGGGTGGCCGGACGCTTCAACCTGTACCGGGGCGGCGACCGCACTCGATCGAACGACGGCATCAAGATCGGCAATCTGCGCGCGCTGATCGAAATCAAAGGTAGCAACGGTGCGAGCCGCGCCAGCGCACAGTCCTTCGCGTCGCAGATCGCGGCCGACATCGACAAGCTCTCCCAATGGCGCGACCGATTCAGCGCAAGCGGTTATTTGCCGGGTGGCAGCTCGGCAGTACACCCTGACTACGTTATGATTGCTTTTGATAATAGGAAAGTACCGTTGGCAGCGGCAGCGCTGGACGAGCTACGCGCCCATGCGGGCAGGCACGCGGTCGATTTCCACTACATGAGGATTGCCCCATGATGCGCAAGCCCGAAACCCTGACGGCACTGGAGGAACTGGGACGCGTTCGCCTGTCGCGTTCGTTTTATATGCGCGAGTTCCTGTATAGCGAGATCGCGGCCATGCACGGCCTGGTGAATGTGCCCGACGATCCTGAACTGGCCATCCGTGTCGGCAGGTCGCTGTGCGAAAGCCTGCTTGAGCCGCTGCAGGAACGCTTCGGCAGAATCGCCATCCGGTCCGCCTATCGTTCCTGTGCCGTCAACGAGTTCGGCAACAGTAAGGGACTCAACTGCGCTTCGAACGCCAGCAATTATGCGCGCCACATCTGGGACCGTCCCGACGCGCATGGCCGCCACGGCGCCATGGCCTGCATCGTCGTTCCCTGGTTTGCCGATCGCTACGCAGAGGGTGAAGACTGGCGCGCGTTGGCCTGGTGGATCCATGACCACCTGCCATATTCGTCGCTGTACTTCTTCCCCAAGCTGGCGGCGTTCAACATTGGCTGGCACGAGGTGCCGGAGCGGCGTATCGACAGCTATGTGGCGCCGCGCGGTTGCCTGACCCGGCCGGGAATGCCTGGACACGAGGGCAGTCATCGCGCGCTATATGCGAACTTATTGGCCATGCGGGAAGCCACATGACCGAATTTGTCGAAACGTTGACCGACCCCATTCCGTTCTGGACCAAAGCCTGGCGTGACCATCTTGCGCGCAACCCCGGCGTTAGCGGTGCGACGAGCCTGGCGCTGCTCAAGGAGCACGCCCGGGAAAAGCTGGGCAAGGTCGACCGCGAGCGGCTGGCCTTGGGCCTGCACGCCGAAAGCGTGCGGCTGGGTGGGGCGCCTGCGCTGCGGCGAGCGTTCAGTAATGCGGAGTGGATGCGGGCGGCGCAATTGGCTGACGAACCGGCCAACCCAACCAAGCGCCTCAGTGCCTACCTGCTGCGACCGTACGGCGAAGTGAGTCCGGATCGTTGGGACCCCGACATCTGGGAGCTGCGGGCGAGCAAAGTCAGCGCCAGCGCGCGCAATTTTGCGCTGCTCATCGATGCACTAAGCGAGTTCACCATCGAGGAGCATGAGCAGGTGTGCCGGCGCATCTTTGCCGGTACCTCCTTCGCTGCTACCGCCGCCGACAACGCACGCCACGAGCGTCTGGCCGCCCGCCTTGATACTCTGGTCCGGCAAACCGATAAGCTGGTCGAGCGCGTGTTGTCGGGACCGAGCCTGGAGCAGCTCTTTGCCCGCACCGCCGAGCTGAAGGACCTGGCGCTGCGCGCGGGTCAGGTTTCGCCATGGTGGCCCTATTTCGACCGCGACGAAACGCCTGCCAGCGACGCTGCGCTTCCCGATCCTTACTGGGACATTCATTTTGACGGACCTGCAACAACGCTGGATCTGGACAACCCAGGTTACCGCTTCATGTGGTATCCGCCCCTTGATTGGCTCGATGCCTTGGTTCATCTACCTCGCGCCTATCTGGGATGTGCGGCCTGGTTGCCATCATGGGTAGGCGATTCAAGCACGGAAACTGAGAAGGTTGGACGGCTGATGTCCGAGCTGTTTCAAAACCAATCCACGCTCATCGAGGAACGCAACCTGGCAGCGCGGGAAACTCGGATTGCAGCCAATTCGCTGCCGCAGACCCAGGCGGCAGCTGGCAAGGCCGAAGAACGTGGTTTGGAGTACCGTTTTCCGAGTGAAGAGGGGCATTGTTGGCTTGTGATCTATCCGGCTCAGGGTCACAGGGGATTGTGTCCCATGCTTTACTGGAGCCACGGGGAGGGCGGTGTGCATGTCTGCAGCCTAGACCGTCATAGCATGCATGTCGCGTCGCAGGTGCATCTGCCCTATGAACACGGCATCATGACGCTGGCAGACCGCGTCGAGCAGTTGCTCGACGATCCGCGCCGACTGCTGGCCACGGAGTGGGCCAGGACGGCCTTCGACGTGCAGGACAATCCGGTCCTCGCTTGCGAGCGACTGGACCGGTGAGAAGTCGCTTTACTGCACCAGGCCGCGTGGTTGCTCGCGGGGGGATAGGCCTCGCTCGACCATATCGAATTCGCCGGACTACTGCACGAGGCGTTCGAACAGCCGTGGCACCGCCATGCACAAGCCGCGCTGCCATTTTTGTTGGGAAAACATCGTCGGGCCAAAACGCCCTGATACCATGAGCCACCTTGCGACCGGTGCAGCACTATGATTACATTTCTAGTTCATAACACGCTGACGCTCGGATCCGGGGCACGCGCTACGGCCTACTTCGCCGCTTCACCTTTTTTCCATTTCACACCATGCCCTTAAAGAAGTCGACTGACGGCAATTGCCCCTGCTGCAAGAGCACTAACTGGAAGACTCTGGAGGCGCTGGCGCTGATCCAGCGCACTCGATCCGAATCGACGACGACGGGAGTCCGTACTCACCAGCGCCGTGAGACTACGGGATCGACCACGACCGAGGCGGCCGCGCTGCACGCGCCGCCGGTGCGCCCTGCCGACTACCATCTGCTCAACAACTACCGCAAGGGCTGCAGCGGCAACGTCGCGGCTGCCAAGAAGCGCTTGGCCGAGATCGACGCAGCTTCGGGCCAGTTCAAGGCAATGCTTCCCGGCCGGTTGCGATCGGGGCCGGAGTCGTACGAAGGCTCGTTCAAGCGCGACGCAGGCAAGCTCACTGCACTGCTCGAATACGATGCCGAGCTGGCGCGATGGAAGGCCACGCGGATCTGCATGCGCTGCGCTGCGACCTTCATCGATAGTCGCGCCAGCATACCGACGCCGCCGGCCATGGCCTTTCGCTTTGCGGGCCAGGAGCGCCGTTGCCCGCACTGCCAGTCCTATTTCTGGAAAGACCCTGCAGCGGTTGCCGATGGGCGCGAGGGGCAGGCCGAAGAGGCGCTGGCGCGCGCCAAGGAGCTGCTGCGCACTGCCGAGGAAACCGCAGCAAATGCCGCCGCGGCGCCGCCCCCGACCGGCATCCTCAAACGCCTGGCCGCTTTCCTCACGCCGGCGCCGATCAGTCCCGAGCAGGCCCGAGATAATCTAAAACACGCTGAGATGAGCTATCGCCGCGCTGTGCTCGGCATCCTCGACCTGCGGGCGCAGTTCGAAGGTCACGGCAACATGCGCTGGTGCGCCGGCTGTAAAGCTGTTTATCCTGCCATATTCGCGACGGCCGAACCATGCTGACCGTCACGCAAGCAGCGCATGAGCGGCCAGGCTCTCGGGACTAACAGCCGAGCCTCGCAAACGCGACACACCTCCCAGCGTGACATTACCGATCACTAATAACCGAAAATACATGCAATATGTGCTACCCGAGACTTGTGTCGACGTCACGGCACCATTGATCTACATGTGGGAGATCCACGATATGTCGGGCCATCTGCTGGGCCGTTACATTGGCAAGGCCAACGGCGGAGAAAAGCGTCCGACGCAACATTACCCACGCAATGTCAACAAATTAAGGCAGGGACTGCCATACAAGAACGGCAAGAATTACCGTCGAGTCCATTACGCTATGGCGGACGCGGTCGAGGCCGGTCACCGCATTTCCCTGACCTACCTTTGTAACGTGTCCGATGTCGAGGACATCTTCAAGGTGGAATCGCGATACATCAAGGAATATGGTTGCAATGCCGATAATGGTATCGGCCTCAACGGCAGATGGAAAGGCACGCCGCGGGAAGTTGTCGTGACGCAGCAGGTTATGCGGTCGCACGCTGGTGCGGACGTGGACAAAGGGCACGACGCGAACGCCAACGCCGCGCCGTTGCCAATCGATCTGGACGACTTTCTCGAATATTTCGAAGACAAGCCTCGACAGGCGCTCGAGATCGTCGTCAACGGCAAAAGCTGTTCCGTGTGGAGCGACGGAAAGCGCATTTTGCGTGCAAAGCAAGACAGGCCCGGTGCCAAGATTTTGATCAAGCTAGTCCAGAGCTCGTGGCAAACTAAGGCGGTCGAGCTTGCGTGGGAAGGAAGCGACAGCCAGATTGAAGGAGCACTTGAGGCAGAGCGTATGGTACTTCGTGCCCGGGGCGGGGATCCCAAGTTCTAAAAATGACACCGCGAACTTTCTTTACTTCCAGCAACTGAATCGCCATGGCGTATGTAGGCACTCGAGAGCCGCTGAAGATACTGCTTTGATCCGCTTAGATTCCTGACGACCTGCATCGCCACCTTCATATCCTTGGGCGAGAGCGGAAATTTGCTAAAGGCCGCTCCCACATCGAAACATCCCCAGGCTGGCTTTTTTTCCGCACGGGTATCGCTCTTGCGTGGTCCGCCGTAGCCGAAGTGCCATTGAAGGCCTTTGTGGACAGCTCCATCCTTTATTCAGCAGCCCGCTCGTCCGATCCTCTTCGAAGCGCGCTGAGTGGAGTAGTCGCGTCAGTGAAGCTTTCGACGGCGAAGACTACCCGTTTCCCGGCGCCGCAGGTCAAGCAAGATCACGGCGGGCCTTGTAGATCGATTTCATTTTCTGCTTTGTCTCTTCTGGAGTTAGCCCTACTGCTTCACCAGCATCAGTGATGTATACAGGATGTTCTGCAGAACCCTCCTCATAGAAACGAACTTCTGAGACCTTTGTCCAACGCCATGCTTGTTTTTTATCTCTTCTGAAGGGCTCCAGCAGACAAACCTCCACTATTTTTACCGATTTATCGTTCTTAAAACGGCGGAAAAATTGGAGTACATCGTTACTATCCCAGAGGATTGATGTCTGATAAATCCAACTGCGGCCGTCCTTTTTACCGAAATTGACAAAGACATACGGCATGCCGAAGGTAAGGGTGACAGTGCGCCAGGTTGCGAAACCAGGCCCCATTGAGAACATCGGCGCCTCATGCGACTCATGCGTCGTAATCATTTGCTTCCCCAAAATTTAAAATGAACACTATAGATTGTAGCTCTAAAGTGTTCATCATGCGTACATCGTATCTTTTTCGGAGGTGCGTGTGGTACTGCTTAAGCGATTTGGGGTGGGGTTGCAGAGAGCACGGAAGAGTCGCGAACTTACTCAGGAAGACTTCTCGGTTGTGTCGAGTCGAACATACCTCAGCAGCTTGGAGCGCGGGATGAAAGCGCCGACGATCACAAAGATTGAAGAAATTGCCACAGTGATTGGAGTACATCCTCTATCGCTGATTGCGTACGCTTACCTTCCATCTGATTCGGCTGAACGAGATCAGTTTTGGGCAAGAATTGCTGCCGAAATAGAATCGTTTGATTGCGCCCCAGTTGCTGCGGGCAAGACGTGCTGAAGGTTCGTCGGACCAACTGCTGGATGCGGCAACCTCCTCGTGTCATCGGCTGGTTTTGGCGCAGGGTGCAACCGAGCCGAGGCCCACCGACTGGCACCACATTTTTCGAGTTGGAGCAGACCACCAAAACCTCGAGCTCAACCTTCATTTGTCGCTCGAGCTTTAGTGCTGCAAGTTGCCTTGGTTCGTATGCGCCGTCTCATTGGAGACAGCTCCCCCAGGTCGTATCGGTCTCTCATCAAGAACAATGCGCACCCATCCCGCAACCGCGCTCATCCATAAGAACCAAGTAGCTAGTGGCAGAAATATTGGATTAACCGCGGGTAAGCCGTAAGCAGTGCCGCCCCGATGCCCGCCGCCCCCACCGCCCCGTAGCCCATACATTCTGTGCGATTGCGGGCGACTCTGGTCCATGGCATGAATAGAAGTACGGCAGCAAAAAATTTAGCGGAGTGACGAATCCGGACGCCAGCGTGCTACCGGCAAAATATCCAACGCCACCTACGAGCGCACATGAGGCAATGTCGAGCGCGACACAGATTGAGATGAGTACGCCCAGAGCGGGAAATGCGCCTGCTGCTGTCGCTCAACTTGCCAAAGCTATAGCTAAAGCAGAAACATCGATGATGGATCATATTGCAGAACTCAAGTTCATTGACGTCAACGCGATTTCCGTACCTGTGGGGCCAGCGTTCCGGCAACCGTACGCGTCTCGATCCAGATGCGAATGCCTTTCGCCATTCTCGGAGGACAGTCCTTGTTACTAACTACTGACGTTACGATGCGCTATGCAGGAAAGTAACTCATTTTCGCGCGACCGCTTTCGGTTGCGAAATCAGACTGGTGCAGCTGCCGTCGAGTTCGCTTTCGTTGCGATAATATTCTTCACACTATTTTTCGGAGTGGTCGAAATTGCGCGCGCTATGTATATCTCCAATACATTGCAGGAGGTCACGCGTCGCGCTGCCGAATTGGCCACGAACACGGACTTTACTAGAGACGATGCCATTCAGAACATACGGGAAGCCGCAATCTTCAGAACTTCACCAGGGTTATTGGCCTTTGCTGAACCAGTTAGCGACGCCCGCATCAAGATCGACTATATGTCGATCTCGCGTGATGGTGGCGCACTGGCGGTGGCACCTATTCCAACCGGTTCCTTGCCATCCAGTCCTTTGAATAACCAGGAAATCTGTATGAGTGATCCGAATGATGCGAGGTGCATCCGCTCGGTGCGTGTTCGCGTATGCCAACCGGGCGGTGGCAATCAGTGTGATCCCGTCCCGTACCAGTCGCTCGTGTCACTGATCCCGATCCCGTTCCGTTGCCGATATCGACAACGGTAAGTCTCGCCGAGACACTGGGAAGGCCTGCGGGGCTGCCACCGTGACACTGGTACCACCTGATAGCGCATCATTCACCCGCCCATGCGATCGGACGTCCTTTAGCGAACGTCGGGACACTCGTCAAACCGACAGAGCTTGCTTGTCTCCCGTGACGCACAGGACAAGGGCAGAGGACGACTGGTAAGGGGCAGGGCTTCCCATGCAACTTATGGTTGACTTTCGGCAACTGCTTAGGCATGATGATACGGTCGCCATGCGGCATATTTGGACCCTCAAATTTTTTCAGTTCCGCCGGAATTGAAAAGATTTCTGTTACCGCTTTTGCGGAACTCATTTGAAGCCGCTAGTTCAAACTGGCGCGATCTAAAGTCGTCAGTACAAGCTGGCGCAACGCAATCACCCCCGTCATTCGATAGTGCAGCCTGGTGGCTGTTTTTTTGTTCTATCGCTCTGAATCACGGTTGGATACAGAGTGTCGAGAAAACCCGATAACCATGCGGGTCTGCGGACATTCCTGAACACAGCAATCCCACAGAACCGAAAGTTCATTGGCAAAACGATGCCTGGCGCGATCGTCGCCGGCGTGCTTTCGACCGTCCTGGCGTGCCACGC
The DNA here is from genome assembly GCF_059685955.1 of Telluria sp. LT2P80. Lineage (NCBI taxonomy): Bacteria > Pseudomonadati > Pseudomonadota > Betaproteobacteria > Burkholderiales > Oxalobacteraceae > Telluria > Telluria sp. LT2P80. The sequence continues at coordinate 476,976 of NZ_JCASIO010000004.1, forward strand.
CTCTGCAACTGTACGGGAAAAAAGCGGACCTCCGGCACCGACCGGACACAGGATGCGCTGGGCCAACTGGCCCGGGCTACTGCTGACCTCTGCGCACGTCTACGGGCGTGAAAAAAACAATCATATCGGGTGCTAGCGCCGCCCAAGACTCGCCGAGATGGCGGGAGCGCTACGCAAGAAACTGCGTCAATGTTCGGGTCCTGGCAGCGTCAAGTCAGGCGATCGGTAGCCTAAAGGCACCGGCGCGTTGTCGAAAAGCCGATGAAGGCGGCAACGCGAAATCATTCTTCTTACGTTAGGGCCCTTCACCCCTGGCACAAATCTGGTTTGCTCCACGCCATTTTCTACGACGTGGAGCGTGACGCAATAGGGCGTCGCTGAACTTATAAAGATGGAGTAATAAATATGGAAATTATCGTACTACTGAACATGGTCCTGGCCGCGAACGCACATACGCGAGTAAACGGGAAGGTGGCGAGTGAGCGTACCGTTCAAGCAGCGGGAGAAGCTTTGCGCGCCATCTTTCGCCTTTTAGTGAAGTTGGGCTATCGGCTGGAAGACCCTAGAAATATTAACGAGAAACATATCAAGGCTCTCTGCGCCGAGTGGCACAGGCTTGAGCGATCGCCAAAAACGATTCAGGGCTACCTGTCGCAGCTGCGTATTTTTTGCGGTTGGATAGGGAAAAAAGGACTGGTAAAAAATGTTTATTACTACTTACCGAACGTGCCGAAAGACGAACTGCGCGTAAAAACGGTCGCTATGAAAAGCAAAAGCTGGGCAGAAGTGGGAATTGACGTTGGTGCCAAGGTTGCTGAGGCGATAGCATTAGATTGGCGCTTCGGTTTGATGATCATGGCCCAAGCCGCGTTCGGGTTGCGCCGGATGGAAGTCTTGCAAATGCAACCATGGAAAAACGATAAAGGGCACAAGTTCGCCGCTTATGCAACCAAAGGGGGCCGTCCACGCGACATCGATATCGACACGCCGGTCCAGCGTGCGGTATTGGACCTGATCAAGTCGAAGATCGGTAGGAAGGATCATTTAGGCTGGTCAATGAAGGCAGATGGTAGTTCCGGCTCACTGAAATATTCGAAGCGTCGCTACAATTATTTAATGGAAAGTATCGGAATCAACAAAGTGATGGCAGAGGTAACTGGTCATGGCCTGCGCGCGCAATTTGCAGAAAACGCAGCTTTGCTGAAAGGGCTTATTCCGCCAACATTGGGAGGCACACCAGGGCAAATGCCACGCGAGGATATCGACCATGCCCGGGAACAGGTTAGCGAGAAACTAGGCCATTCGCGTATATCGATTACACCTCCGTATTATGGGAGTTTCGGTCGCGAAACGACATTGGACGGGCCAGGACGGGCCAAGGAAATGATCGAACAATGCTTGGCGACGATTGGGTCGGATCAGATGCGCTCGATCGCCCAAGACCGCCTAACGCACTGCGCCTGTCTCAACGCCGAGCTAATGGGTATTCAGGTTTATGACGATCCTAGAAAAGTCCAAGTTTTGTGGGAACACCATAGCCGGCGCCACGGTGTCGAATGGATACCTCCGACGTCCGGCTGCAACTTGGCAGCGCTCGAGGCGGCGGCTATCTCCATTTTCCGTGCTGCTGGTTGACTGGTGCGACGCAGAACCGCGGATATGGTGTTATTTAGTAGCAACAATAAACCGGTTCAGTGAAAACAAATTCGGCATTTCTTGAACAACGTAAAAGAATCCTAGCCGTCGATACCAAGCTGCTCTTTGGGCCATATGTCTCTGTAGGCCGCGCGATTCGCTCAGCCTACGCATTCATCAAGTATAAAATTTCCAAGAGATTCAAATAGTCATTAGACAAACAGAATGAACTGCACAGGTCGCAGAATTTGCCTTGTGTTTCGCCGTGAGCGCTAGGAATGGTGACGTGGGGTTTCCGGGCAGAGCGATGCGCGTACAGGTCGCGGATCGCGGCTCGGTCTTTTTTAGCATGGGATCGGGCAGTCAGTTGAACTTGTCCCGGACGCATTGGGTCGAGTCGGCCTTTACGCGAAAACGGTCTTCGTTGCTGTTGACGATGCCGACTATACCGTTGAGGACCCTCTGCAAGGGTGCGGAAGAGACTTTTGGAAGGGCGACGTTGGCGTAGCTAACCCCGCCAGATGAGGATCTGGCTAAGATCAGGTTTGCGCAACCGATCTTCGAGTTTTGAATGCCAAGCGGAGGCAGGGGCGACGGCCGTTAGGCGCTCGAGCAGATCATCTCTCGAGACGCCGTCTTACATGGGGTCGACGCTGCGTTTTCCTGAGTAGCTCTTAGTAAGGTTTTGCGCGTTCCTGCTTGAACGCTCGAACCGCAAACTTGAAAGGCTCGAAATAAAGGACCGTATCCTGGCGAGCCAGCTCTTTCAGATGAGCCCCAAAGCTGGTGCGCTCAGGATCATAGACCGGCATCAACGCCTCGGTCTTCCACGAAAAGAACCCTCTGAGCGGCGCGATTGCCAAGCGGCCGATGCGAATCAGTCTAGAAGTTAGGGACATGTTTCCTCCAATGCGTGTGGCTATTCTACCATCGAAAAACTGCATTTAATCGGCACCGAGCAGTGACCAAGCTTCCCTATCATCAGCAATTTTCGCTAACTTGCGTAGCGCTGCCATGCCCTTGCGGTAGAAGGGGCGGGTGTCGATAATCGAGCTGGACTGCATCACGGCACCGGTTCGCCTGCGCAGCTACGTCCGAGTTGGCGCGATCTGTTGCAGCCGTGCGACGACGGACGTTGCGCCCCGACGCACACTACGCATTGTCAACTCAACAGTATTTAGTAGCTGTGATGGCGCTGGCGACGGGGCTTGCGCGTTTCACCCGCTCCTGTTAACTGGCATAGACGGACTAAAAGGCGCTTAGTAAAAGAGATTAAAAGTATGGTGTAGCTCCCGCTGTGTTGCTACTATTCTTGCTTTCCTAAACGCAATACTTTAAGCGTACAGCGCACTCCCCTCAAATGACCACTCGCCACCACGACCCGATCGATATCAGTACACTCCAGCCCACTAAAGCGGAGTCGCGATGGATGGGCAGGGGCCTGTGGCTTACGCTGACGCTGTTGCTGTGCGCGACAAACATCCTGACCTTGCTTGACGACGGGTTCCGGAGAAATGCGTACGAGGCGATTACCCGCATCGCTCGCCCGGCTCTCGACGGGATTGGAATGGCCTCGAGCGCAAGGATTCTCATCGAGAACAGCCCGGCCGCGCTGGAAAAGAAGGCGGTCGAACGGGCAACCGCAGAGCTGACAGCGCGCAGCGCGCTGCTTTTGAGGGACATCCAATTGCTCACGCAAGAACGCGACGGTCTTGTCGCGCAACGCACGAAGCTCGACAAGCAGCTACGCGCCAGTCAAGCAGTCGTCGCCAAGCATAAAGCCCGCGTATCGCAACTCGGCAAAGCAGTGCTCGGCAGGGCTGCACGGAGCGTGATCCGGCACTTGGGCGCGCTGCCAGGACACGCATTACCCGTGCTCAGTGCAACCGTGGCAGTTGGCAGCGTAGTTTTCGATATCCGAGATGCTTGCGACAGCATTAAAGAGCTTGATGAGCTTAACCAAAGCGTTGGTTTGCCGCCGGCGGATCGATCACAGGTATGCGGACGGGCCGTGCCCAGCGCACAGGAGCTGCTTGCCGGCGCGCGGAGCAATTGGGAAGCAATTTACCGAAACTCGGCTGCTGCTCTTAATACCGGCGCCACGATGATTCCGCAGACGCCGCCGATCTCGGTGCAATCCGCGCGCAAGTGGTTGTCCGGAATCTTTTAGCGATAGCCGGCACGCCACGTGCGCAACGGCGCCGCTCTTTCTGCACAAGCGACGGACGTACCAAGGCGGGTCCGCCACCATGGCGCATTGCAAGTTCACAACGGGCAGGTTGTTGAATATGGTTCCATGCTCTCATGACTCGATCCGATCGTGATGCAGCCGAACGCAGCATGCGCACGCTGTCGTTTTTTAAGGAACGTGAAGCCGGGACGAACTCGGCATCGGCGGCGTGTGCGTCGCTATCGCTGACCGGCTATTCCCGGGACTGACCAGGTGATTGGGCACGAGGCGTGAAGGACCATGAAACGGGTCTTGAGTTCGGTGTACTGGGTAGATTTCCTTGGACCGTGCGGCAGCGTTACACATGCGCACTCGCTATAATGAGCTTTACTCCCCGGGCAGCATCCATGAGGCCCCTTTCGTTTCAATATCCAGTTTGGAAGATGAACCGCCATGCCACTTTTGCACGTTATCGAAACAGGGAAATTCCCTGAAAACCTGAGGTGCGTGGACAAGGAGAATAACGAGTGGGAGAGCGGATTCTGGGCGATCGTACCAGACACTGCGCAACGTCTCGTCGGTGGAATAATTTATCTGCACAGTGCTCAGGACAAGTTGTCACACTTCGGCGGTGAGATTCTTGGTTTTCGCATTGTGTCCACAGGGCTGCATGCAGGGCGAGCCGTGTTCCGCTTCAGAGCAACTTCCAATGCACGGGATGTAAGGGCCGGCCGTGACAACTGGGCACAAGAAAAGAAGTTTGTTTGGTAAGACAGAAGCGGTGCGCCCTCTGCGCCGGCACTGAACCTGCAGATGCGAAGTGCACCGGGCCAGGCCGTCTTAACTGTGCCGCAAGATCATTACGCCGCAGCGACGCTGCATTCCCCTCTCTAGGCGCATCTAGCAGGCGCTAAACGCTACTGCGGTATGCAAGAGCAAGAGGCGCTCAACGATTTGTTGTGTCCCCGACTATGGGCACGCGGTTGCGGGGATGCCCGGACAATTGCGATTGTGTTATTACGAAAGATCCCAAGCGTCGATGGTGAGTACCTGATCCGGTGGGCAGGCAGCAATCCTGTCAGGGTAAAGGTTGACATCAGAGTGCGGACCCATCGTCCCAGGAGGGCGTTTGGCAATTAGCGGAAGCAAATCGCTTGCTTTTGCAGTGTAGCGTTCCGGATATCCGCCTGAAAGAAGCTTCCTGGCTTTGCCCTGCCGCACCAGTACGTCGAGAAAGTCCAGACCTGACACATGAGCCTCCCACTTCGCCAGCAGATGAGATGACTCATCGTCTGCCTCGTCCCGCTCTTCTGGCGTGCGGGCGTCCACTAGTACCGACCAACCAAGCATTACGGGCTCCTCATCAGACATTCCCAGATTTGAACTATACCTGTCCTTTCGCTATTGCTACGCCCAGAGGCCCTTCGCCCGAACCTGCAAACAGTTGGATCGCTGTTAAATCAGCAGCGGGCTCAACAGCTTTGCGAATTTGATGCGACATGATGCGTCGCACCTGCGGCTATTCTAAACCGCTCGACACTGCGCGGTTCCATGGACAGCGCGGCCAGCCTTATTCGAGCACGCTGGGGAAGGGCCATCGACTGGTATTGATTGGAACCAGCAACAAGGTAGTGCCAAGATTTAACAAATCATTGTTGCTGACAGGCACGTAATTTTCGACCTAATATTGCGGTAGCGATAGGCCTACAGTACCCTATGCTCACGATTTCCAATTTCCAGATTTCGCTGGCATTGCAGGTCGTGCGCGAGCGTTGCATGTTTTCCGAAGAGGCTCTGTCCCTGCTCGCGGGCCTTGCGCCAAACGAGGTCAGCCGCATTGAAGCGAGAGAAATCGCTCTCGACTATCTCACCGCAGCGCGTTTATCACAAGTTCTGCAGGTGAGCTTGGCCGAGATTGCGATTGCCGCTCATGCTCTGGATCCGGCGGTTGTAAGAAGAAGATACGAGCACCTGGCTGCATGCCTCTGTCCTCCGGCGACCCGAGATGTTACCAATATTATTGGCGAATATTAAGTCTAGAATGCCCTTAGGAGGGCGATGCTTTTTTCAAAAATGCGCCTGTCCTCTGCAATGCCGACTGTGATAGGGAAGTAAAGCGTCTGTTGCGAAAGTGGCGCTCGTGCCTGATTTACGGACTAAAACAACCGCGAATGGATCCAGCCAACCAATGGGACATGACGCACTCCAAATGGAAGGAAAGACCTTTTCGGTGTCCTGGGATGAAGACACGAACCCTGTTGTCGACGGCGGGCACAAATAGCCTGCTTGGAGTCACATCGAGCTCGAGCACCGACCGTCTCGATCCACCTTGACTGACGATAGCATGAGCAAATTGATTGAAACACTGAACAAAGCGCACTTCTTGGTTGACGACATTCGCGCGCATTCCGAAGGGTTTGGTGTAGCGCTTCTTCGAGAAGTCCTCATGCTGAAGGATAGCGACTTCTCCGCAGCAATGGATGGCGAGGCGATGATCGCCGCCTTGAAGAGTGAGGGCCTGCTGTGAAGCGCGCTCTCGAAGACCACATGGGACGACGAGTTGATCTCATCAAGTCAACTACCTTTCGATGACCTGTAACGAAATGCCACAACTCGACCCGTGCACTACGCACTTAACATCTCGTGCCGACTAATTTAACGCTTCTCCGTCAATGGACGATGCTTCGCTTCATACCGCGGGCGCCTGCCAGAATCGCGGTCAAGGACCTGCAGGAGCAGCTTCGCGATGCCGATTTCAAGGTAAGCACGCGCACTGTCCAGCGCGATCTGCTCGACTTGTCGACTGTCTTTCCGCTGGTATCAGACGATCGCGAAAAACCGTATGGCTGGAGCTGGCAGCGCGAAGCGCCCAGCTTTGATCTGCCGGGGTTGTCGATCCCTGACGCGCTCACGCTGACGCTTGTCGAGCAACATCTGCGCAACCAGCTTCCGCCTACCGCGCTCGATGCACTGCAGCCCCAGTTTCGCTCCGCGGCACGGATTCTCAACGCCATGGATCCGTCGATCAGTTCGAAGGCATGGCTCGGCAAGGTACGCACTATCGCGCCTTTGCAACCTTTACAAGCGCCAGCGCTCGATGAAAATTGTCAACGGACCGTCTATCTAGCCTTGATGAAGGACCTGCAGCTGAAGTTGAGTTACAAGAAACGGGACGCCGAGACCGCGACCCTGTATCCCATCGTTCATCCTCTGGCGATCGTGCAGCGCGGCGGGATTGTCTACCTGGTGTGTACCTTCGCCGATTATGAGGACGTGCGCACGCTTGCCTTACATCGCGTAAAGGAGGCTGAGCTCATCTACACGACGGCAAAAAGAAGCCAGAGATTCGACCTGGATGCGTATATTGCGTCCGGCGCCTTCGGTTTCCTGACCGGTCCGCCGATCATCTTGCGTGCAACGTTCCAGCGGCCTGTAGCGGAGCATCTGTTCGAAACGCCGCTTTCACCCGACCAGGTACTCGAAATGCGTGACGATGGATCCGTTCACCTGACCGCAACGGTTGCCTCAACACGCACGCTGGTTTTCTGGCTCACCGGCTTTGGCGCCGCTGTCGAAGTGCACCATCCGGCGAAGCTTCGGGCCGAATTGAAAGCGGCAGCAATCGCGATGGCTGCAACCTACACCTAACAATCGATGCGACGCGTGCTGTCGCATGGCGGCGTAAGCTACGGAAATTGGGCCAACAGCACGGATGCCGACTGACTTCCTACGGCATGTCGGCCTTATTCGATATGCACTATTCATGGAGGCAGAATTGACCGAAAGAGGCTTGGTTCATTTTATTCACGGCAAAGAAAGCGGACCGCACGGCAGCAAGATCGTCGCCTTGTCCGAGGTGGCGGGTGAACGTGGCTGGGAGGTGAGCAGCCTCGATTATTCGCATACGACGGATCCCGCAGCTCGCCTCGACCAACTCCTGGGCGCGTGTGCGGGCGAACACCGACCGTTGCTGCTGGTCGGTTCGAGCATGGGTGGCTGGGTTGCAGCTGAGGCCGCCCAGCGCCTTGCGGTGCGCGGGGTATTCCTGCTGGCACCTGCGGTGTACATGCCGGGCTATCCCAGCCAGGAACCTGTCGTGCCAAGCGAGCACACCGAGATTGTGCATGGCTGGGACGACGAAGTAATCCCGTATGACCGGGCCGTTCGCTTTGCGCGTCTACGGCAATGCACCTTGCATCTGGTGCAGGGTGACCACCGCTTGACGGCACAAATTCCTTTGTTGCGCAAATTGTTCGCTGCATTTCTCGGAAAAGTCGCACCGCACGGCTAGTTTTGCAAACCATTCACGATGAACCCAGGAGTCCCCATGAAAATTTTCCGCGCCGTGCCTCACGCCGGCTTCAATCCGGAACGCGAGTACAGGCGCCACCCCGGCACCCGCATGCCAGCAAACGTCCCTTACTTGGTCGATAACCTGTGGGAGTTTACGCGTCCGGATGACATGCCCTCCCGGCGCAAGAGCGTGTATGCCAGCCCGACGGCCGCGTTGGCTCTGGATGGGGCCGCCGGTGTCATGCAGCCAAAGGATGACTACATCGCATGCCGAGTCGAATGTCGTAGCGCGCCGAAGACCTTCCAGCTGTCCGTCGCCGATGCGCGTTACCACCCGGATGTCAAGAAACTGCAGAAAGCGGTCCACGATAAGCTGGCTGGCCCTGTCAAGGTCGGGCTTGAGGAAAAGCTCGCGCTGGCGCCGCTGTTCGTGCCGGGAATGACACGCGACGAATTGCAGACGGCCATGGAGGGAAACGCCGGGCTGCGCGCGCTGGTGATGGAGCTAACGGTCCTCGTCACCTTATGGAAGGACACACCAAATCTCGCTGAAGGAGAACTGTTCTTCGAAATCGATGAGAACAACGCCTATCACTTGTATCCAGTTTAAAAGTCCTGGGATTCCACATGCGTCATATCGTCTTGTTGGGTGATTCGATCTTCGACAACGCCCCCTATGTGCCAAAAGGCTGTGAGGTCCAGGCCCAGCTGCAAGCGATGCTTGGAGACGGGAATCGTGTGATTCTGCTGGCACGCGATGGCGACGTGCTGGCGGATGTGAAAATCCAGGTAAGCCGCCTGCGGGACTTGCCGCCTGAGACCACGAATGTCATCGTGAGCTGCGGCGGCAACGATGTCCTGGGCCTGGTTGGCTATATGCAGTCGAGTGTCAAGTCGGTACTCGAGGCAGCGGATCTCCTGGCTTCATGGCAGACAGAATTTCGCTTCGAGTATCGCCGCATGCTCGAGGCGGTTTTGGCACGAGGCCTGCCGGTGGCGGTTTCGACCATCTATGACGGGGTACCGGGCCTTGCGCCAGGCCTGCGTACCGTTCTGGCGATATTCAACGACGTAATCTTGCGTGAAGCGGCAGGAAGGCGGCTGCCCGTGCTCGATCTGCGGCTGGTCTGTGATGACCCTGGCGATTACTCACCGGTATCGCCGATCGAACCATCGCAGCAAGGTGGACGCAAAATCGCCGCTGCAATCGCGGAACTGCTGCGCCCGCGGGACATGGCACTTCAACCGATCGCCGAACGCAGCATGTTCCTTAAGAATTAATTTATGCACAGGCCGAGCACGCGTCGGCAACAACCAAGTGGCGAAATCGTATGTCGCTTCGGATCTCACGAGCAGTGCGCCCAAGACTCAAAGTTTCATGGGATATTGAACTATCGTCACGATTCGAAATCTCCTATGCCCCAAACTCCTAGCCACATCGCCGCCCTAGCCACGACCCTCGTCGAGGCCGAAATTAAGCCGGCGAGAATCAACATCGGCGAGATAAGCCTAAAACTTAAAAAGATCAAGAATGATGTACAGGAGCAGCCGTCTTGGCAGCTCTTGCGAGGAACTCATGATTACGAAGTGACAGTTGGCGACATCCCCCTCAAGCTCAGTATTCAACTATTTCTCAACCCGCGTAATCACTACCGATTGTTTGCGTTTGCCCCCAGCGGCATGCTCTTCAGCATCAATTTCACGACAGCCGAAGACGCAGAGGGCATCATCACCCTCACCCAGCGGATAAAGTTTGGTGAGGGAAGGAATCAGGAAAACGAGGCAGCTACGTCAATACGGCAAGCCAAAGCAAGAATGCTATGCGACTTGTTGGTACGAACAGGCTTCACAGTGACTGACAACATGGAAGTAGAGCTGGGCACCTTCAGCGCTAAAGAGCACGCTTTTCTAGACACGACTCCCGAACAGTTTCTGCTTAGCTTCCTAGGAGTGGCACTGTTGAAGGGCCATTTTCAGGGGAATAAGGGATTCCAGTTCGCGTGTATGCCCCGCTTCGACGAAACGTTCCAGTGGAAATGGAGCAGCGCTGAAAAGGTCAGGGCGGAGCTGGTACCGAACAGGCGCGGTGTCAAGGGACAGCGGTCAATTCCTGCCGGCCTACGTTATCAGGTACTGGAGCGCGACCGTATTTGCCGCAGCTGCGGGCGTAGGCCAGGCCAAGACGGCGCTCAACTGCATGTCGACCATGTTCATCCATATTCTCTTGGGGGCCTAACGGTGCTGGACAACCTTCAAGTGCTATGCAATATGTGTAATCTTGGCAAGGGAAATCGCTCCAACACACGCTTTTCTTCACCGACGATTTAAGACTATTTGCAGAGCAAAAGTCGGTAAAGTTGCAACCCGACTGTGAATCGCCACGAGTTTCCTAGACACTCGCGAGCCGTTGGAAATACTGCCCTTTACTGGATTGACCAGCAGGAATTCTTTCTCGCAGTGTTTATTTGCCCTTCTGACCAATTGAGTCTTCGCAGCAGGGCGAGCGCAAGATCGCTGCCGCGCTTGTGGAACTAGTGAGTTTGCAGGACAGGACAGCGCTGCCGGCGGTTTTGTTCTGACTTGGTCTAAACTGAATTTGCCTGAGCCATCATTTTGGTTTGCAGACCGTCGTCAACAGCGCATTATTGAACATGACCTTGGCCTGCATTTTCCAGGCATTGGCGGCATCTTCGCAGGTTTGCTTACTGGTAAATTCGGCGGTGGCCATCGTCGCGGGCGTGGTCCGGTTCAGAACGAGAGTCAGGATAAGGATGTACACGATCACTCTTTCGTGGACAACAGCGCGGCTTTGTGAGCCTGGAGTTGGTCTATCAACGAATCGCTGGCGCTAGGGAAGGTGGGAAGCGGTCTGGTGTCAAACAATTCCCCGCTAAGCCGTCCACGTTCCACCAGCGTTTCCATCGCCTGTATGTCCCTCATCAAATCACTTCTGGACGCCAGATCGATGTGGGCGGCTTTCCACTTGCCGTCATCGGCGACGGCGCCGATCACATAGGCCATCAGGTATTCGAACTCGCCGGCGTCACCGATACTTTCCCTGCGACAGACGAGATACCAATACCCTTCGCTCCTCACTTCGCTCTGCGGAACCGTGCCCGGGTTGAATAGCTGCCCGTCATACCGGAGCACGACTACCTGCTCCCCGTTCACGATTTTCAGGCCTACTACCTGACTGTCGTCCCAAAAGGCGTCGACTGGATCAGCTTGTGCCAGCACAGCATCATCGAGCGATTCGCGAATCGCCTTCACTGCAAGCAGGCGTCTTGTCGCCTTCGACAAGCCCTGGATGGCGCTTGACGCAGGTAGAGGGAGCACATTTCGAGCGAGACGGAAGATATCGCTGACAATCGGCGCCGCACCAGCAGCCAAGCCTGCAGCCTGGTCCGGGTCCGTCTGGCACAGCGCCCAGTACCTGTCGATCTCGGCGAGGCGGGCCTGCTTGGCCTGCACCAACATGAGGTCGGCGTCGTGCTTGGAAAGTCGGGAAATCTCGGGCGCATGCTTAATTGCTTGGGTAGGAAAATTCAATGGCGTGACGTGGGCCATGGTTCTTTCGGGTTTGTGAATAATCAGCGCAGGAAGCCAATCGACGAGGGCACCGGCGTTTTCAGTGTGCACTCCTGCGCGAGTGCCTGGACGAAGGCCGCTGCCGACTGGATCGGGCGGAAGCGATTCTGGCGCACCACGGCCGCGAAGTCGCCGGGGGTGAGATTGCGCAGCGAACGCAGCCGCCCAAGCTCGGGCGTCGTTGCCGGCTTGAGTTCCAGGTTGGCCATATAGCGTGCAAGCAGCAGCGCCGCCTGGTCGGGCAGCAGGAAATCGAAGCACACCTTCAGGTCGAACCTGCGCAACGCCGCAGGATCAAGACCGCCCATCAGGTTGGTCGACGCGATGAATACGCCGGAATACGCCTCCATCCGAGTGAGCATTTCGTTGACCATTGTGACCTCCCAGGACTGGCGCGCATGGGCACGGTCTTGCAGAAAGCTGTCCACCTCATCGATCAGCAGCAGGGCGTTTTCGCTTTCGGCCCGGCGAAACGCGGCGGCGATGTTCTTTTCGCTCTCGCCCACCCATTTCGAGATCAGCTCGGAGGCCGTGTAGAGCATGAGAGGCATTCCAAGGCGTTCTGCCAGCCAGCGGCCATAGGCAGTCTTCCCGGTGCCAGGCGGGCCATACAGGCACAGCCTGGCACTAAGATTTGCAGCGAGCCCATCGGCAAGCTGCAGCATGTCGGTGTCCGCGTTGAGCAGCCCGGCGTCATACTCGGCCGGCAGACGGGCAGCATCCCCTTGCCGCAACGAGTCGTGTCCCTGGGCTTCGAGCGACTGGTCGATCAGGAATTCGACGGCGCGCGCAGCGCTCGCGGAATCGAGCCGGCTCCCGATGGTGCGCACCACATCGGCGGCGCGGCTGACGACAGCGGGCGCCAGTTGCGGCGAGGACGAGATGCGCCGGATGGCGGTATCGTCCAGCACGCCTGCGCAGGCTTCGCGTACGATCCGCTCGCGCTGCTTGCGCGGCGGCACCGGCATCTCGATCACCATATCGAAGCGCCGCAGGAAGGCCGGGTCAATGCCGTCGATTGTATTGGAGAGCCACAGCGCCGGGACGGTGTTTTGCTCCAGCGTGCGGTTGAGCCAGGCCTTGCGCTTTTGCGCCGTGCTCTTGCGGCCGAACATCTGGTCGCCGTCGTTAAAGACATCCTCCACTTCATCGAACAGAATCATGGCGTTGCGCTGGCCGAAGAAACTTTGCGCGGCGCGGAACGCACGAAGGCGCCGCTCGCCCAATACCGGATCGCCGTCGGAATCCTCGCTGGCGACTTCAAACAGTTCGCATTCCAACACTGCCGCCAGCGCCCGTGTCAGTTCGCTCTTGCCGGTACCCGGCGCGCCATGCAGGAAAATATTGACGCCTACTCGCCCCGTGGCCAGCGCCTGCTCAAGATAGGGCTTCAACAGCGCGAGGGATTGGTCGATATGTCCATAGTCGGACAGGTCGAGCAGTGCCGGCGTGCTAGGACTGACCATGTCCTTCAACAGGATCAGCGGGTCAGTTTCCCCGCCCAGGATCAGGTCGGCAAAACTGTCGGACAGCAGATCGAGCTTGCCACGCAGGTAGCCGCTGCTGCCGCGGTCGATCGCAAGGAGGCCGGAGCGGGCGAGCACACCCTGCGATCCGAGCGCGCTTTGCACGTTACGGCGGTCGAGAGCGAGTACGGTGGCCAACGCATCGACGACCTTCATCGAGTCGAGGTGCCCGAGAGTGTCCGCGCAATCGTCCAGTACCCGATCATGGTGGAGCAGGGCGGCGAACTCCAGGATGCTGCAGTCGACGTCGGACAGCCCGACCAGCTGCGACAGCCTGGCCATGTTCGAGCGCAATTCAGGGGGCACCGCAAGCTGCGCTGCACGCGCCTCGGCTGCCACGTGCAGCTCGCGCAACTGCGTGCGAACGGCAGCGCTGTCAAAGTCCAGTTCGTCATTGTCGAGCCAGTCGCCTACGCCAAGGCGCCGTGCCACCTTGTCCTCCGAGAAGCCGTTACGCATAACAAATTCTTTATGACCCGACAAGGGGACCAGGATGCGCAACATCCAAAGCTCTGCAATGGAGTCGATCTCCTTGATTGAAGAAGACTGTGAAGCACTGCGACGATGGGTTTTCATGAAGCTCCTCCTTAAGAGATACTCATCATAGGGAAGGGTGCGACAGGCCGTGTCGCAACTGGTCCGGGACGGGACGAATAGAATCGTCGGCGCCAAGACAAGCTCTATCGCAGACAGGCATGGGCAGGCGCAGCGATGCACCTCGCAGTGCGACGCGACGCCACCTGTCGCTTATCCCGTCACACTGACGGCTGATCGTACTACCGCGCCCCCACTATGCTTGCATCTCTTGCCGACCTGTCGCTTTACCGCTTTCTCTGCTCCTACTGGACAGCGAGCGACTTCGCCGCCGGGCCGTTGCGTTTCGTGCTGATGCATGTAAGCGCAGATCCCGCAGGCGTGCTCGAGGACAAGGCGGACTGCCGCGCCCTCGCTTCGGCGCGCTGCGTGCTGCGCAGCGGAGCGATCTATGCGGTCAGCCTGCAGGGACCACGTGACGCGCTAGCGGGCTCGTGCAGCGTCCTGGCCCAGGCACTCCCGCAGCATGGCTACGACGAGAGCTTCTTCGCCGGCATCGACGGGGAAATCGCCAGTGCGTTGCGGGAGGCGGGGTATGGCGCGGTCCGCGCTCGGCTGGAGCGGAACGCGCTTGTCCGTCCGAGCCCGGTCCTGGCAGCTTCCCAGGTCGAATGGCTGCTGTTGGCGGTCGCCAACCGTATGCGGGCCGCCCGCGGTGAGAAGCCATTTAACCCGCTGGGCGATGCGAGGCGAAGCTCGTCCGATGGCGGCAGAGACGGTGGAGATGCCGCGATGAGCGCATACGAGAGCGTCCTGGACGCGAGCACACGTACCTACCAGGCCAGCGCCCGCGTCGTGTGCGGCGTCGTGCTTGACCGGCTTGCCGTGTACAACTTCGTCGCGGCGCGGGCTGGCCGTAGCCACTACCGGGCCCAAGCCCTGCATGCGCTTCCCTGGCTGCTGCCGATGCTGGCCGCGCCCGAACGCGGCCGCATATTGCGTGAAGTTGTGACGATCCGCGCCGCAATCGATGAGGCCTTACCTTTGCACGAGGCCGTGGCCGGCGCCTTCGACGCGTCGCGCGAGGTAGTCCGATGGCTGGGCCGCAGGCCGCTGCCCGCCACTTGGGAACTCAATGACGTGCGCCTGAGCAGGTTGCTGGCTGCCCTGTCGTGGGTTCCACCTGAACGCCGCCCGGCGTCGTGTTCCCAGTTCAAGGATCTCGTGCAGCTTTGTACCACGCTGGCCAGGATTTTCCGGTTTCACGACTATGGCGACCTGAGGACGCCGGCCTGGTCGGCGCGTCATGGCCCGTGCATGCGGCGCTGGCTGGCAGAGTGCCGTCAGCCGGGTCGGATGCAGGACGTCATCCGGTGCGACCCGCATCGCTTTGCCGCTGAATGTGGCGACATCTCCGACTTCCTCGGTACGCTAATCGAGGCCGCAGAGGACCGGCATGGTACGGAGAACGAGGCAGCCGTCGCTTGCGCGATGCGCTGGGCGGCCGGGATCAGCCTGCGGCGCCTGTTGGAACTGTCGCGGCGGTGGCACGCCGACGCTGTCCATGCGGCGCCCGCGCCTGTCGACGAGTCCGACGCTATGAACTGGCCGGCGGTCCTTCCCGAGGCTATGCAGTTCGGGGACAGGACGGTGGTCGAACTGACGGACAGCTGGCAGCTTGCCGTCGAGGGGCGCTTGATGAGGCACTGTGTCGCCATGTATGACCAAGCCTGCTACCGGGGCCACACCGTCATCGTTTCGCTGAGGACGGCGTCCGGCGCGGTGCGCTCTACTGCCGAGCTGCGAGTGCTCGAAAGCGGTGGCATGCGCGTAGCCGTCGAGCAGCACCGGTCTGCGGAGAACGGCGCGCCGGACAGCGCCTGCTTGCGCGCTCTGGAAATGCTTGTGCGACACCTGAACGCGGGCGATGCCGAGCCGCTGCTGCGGGCACGCAGCCTGTTTCAGCGCCAGCACCGGGAGCAGCAGCAGCGCGAGGAGCGTGTGCGCCGCGGGCAGGCGCATGAGGCCGCGTGGCGCCTCGCCGGGTCGGGCCTTGACCAGTTCAAAGCCTGAAAACCCATGCCTCGGGTCCTTGCTCCGCCACATACACAGGGATGCATGGCGACTGGCGCCATTCGCCCGGCAGCAATAGCACCCTGGTGGCGATGGGTCCGGAACCCGCACCGCGCCGGGACTGGCCGCCATTAAACTGTCGCTTTTGACGCCGATTGGCCTCTTCGAACTTTGCTCGTGGGAAATTGTGTTCCATAATTAGACCGTTGTGACTATCAGTGCAGTACTGGCCATTGACTGTTGCCAATTTACGGCGGGGATGCACGTGCGCCCGGTTATCGCCACATCGTCGTCCCCACTTCTAATACTGCTGGCATATGGCATCAAATCTCGCTCCCGGTTTCCTCGCTATCCACAGCGACCGTATGGAGCATCTGCGCGACACCGTCTTCGGCTGGTTGCAGGCGAACCCGTTGCAACCTCTGGAACAGGAAGTCTTCCTGGTGCAATCGAACGGTGTGGCCGAGTGGCTAAAGATGTCGATGGCCGACCAAATGGGCGTATGTTCCGGGGTCGAAGTCACCTTGCCAGCGCGTTTCCTGTGGCAGGCTTACCGTCAAGTGCTCGGCCCGCGCCGGGTGCCACGCCATTCTCCCTTTGATCGCCAGCCGTTGACCTGGCGGCTGATGCAGGTGCTGCCGGGGCTGCTAGGCGAACCGGGGTTCTCCCCGCTGGCATATTTTCTGAAAGACGGCTCGATCGAACGACGGCTGCAGCTGACACGGAAACTAGCCGACCTTTACGACCAATACCAGGTCTATCGCGCCAACTGGCTTGCCGCCTGGGCAGACGGGGAGGAAGTGCTGATCGACGCGACCGGACAGAGGCGACCGCTGGCCGCGGACCAGGTCTGGCAGGCGCGCCTGTGGCAGGCATTACGTGCGGCGTGCGCCGACGACCTCCGTGAAAGCGGACGGGCGGACGTGCATCGCCAGTTTGTCGAAGCGCTGCACCGTGACGACACCGCGGCGGCGGGCCGTCTGCCTCCGCGAATTGTATTGTTCGGCGTGGCTTCGCTCCCCTACCAGACACTGGAAGCGCTGGGTGCGCTGGCTCGCCATTGCCAGGTCATCGTTGCGGCGCCCAACCCGTGCCAGTACTACTGGGGCGACATCATCACCGGCCGGGAACTGCTCAAGGCCCAGCGCCGCCACCAGCCGCATTCGCCGCGCACCGGCAGCCTGGCGCAGGTTCCTTTCGAGCAAATGCATGCGCACTGTCACCCGCTGCTATCCGGCTGGGGGCGGCTGGGCCGCGACTTCATACGGATGCTGGACGAATTCGACGACGTACATGCGACGCGCCGTGCGTTTCCGCTGCTGCGCGTGGACGTGTTCAGCGAAGGGCAGGGGACAACGCTGCTGGGTCAGGTGCAGGCCGCGATCCGCGACATGCAGCCGGTACCGCGCGGGGACGAGACACGGCTGGTCGTCTCACCGTCCGACACCTCGATCTGCTTCCACGTGGCGCACAGCACGCAGCGCGAGGTCGAGATCCTGCACGACCAGTTGCTGGGGATGTTCGCGGAAAACGGGACCGGTGGGCGCACCCTGCATCCGCGTGATGTGATCGTGATGGTCCCCGAAGTCGATAAGTTTGCCCCCGCAATTCGTGCGGTGTTCGGCCAGTACCCGCGCGGCGATAAACGCCATATTCCATTCGAGATTGTCGATGTGTCGTCGCGCCGCACCGATCCGGTGCTGGTGGCGCTCGACTGGCTGCTGTGTCTGCCGCAACAACGATGCCTGCAGAGCGAGGTGCGCGACCTGCTCGACGTGCCTGCGATCGCTGCCCGCTTCGGGATCGCGCAGCACGACCTGCCGCGCGTGGCACAGTGGGTCGAAGCGGCAGGCGTGCGCTGGGGCCTCGACGCCCGTCACCGCGCTGCCCTGGATTTGGCGTCGGCAGGCGAGCAGAACGCCTGGCTGTTCGGGATGCGGCGCATGTTGCTTGGCTACGCCAACGGCGCCATGGAGGATTACGATGGTATCGAGCCCCTGGCCCAGGTTGGTGGCCTGGACGCCGCGCTTGCAGGATCGCTGGCGCGGCTCGTCGACAGCCTGTCCACCTGGCGGCACGAGCTCTCCCACTCCCGCAGCCCTGCCGAATGGGTTGCGTGTGCCGAGCGGCTGTTGAAGGCTTTTTTCCGGGGCACCGACGAGGACGACCGCCTGACCCTGGCGCAGCTTCACACTGCGCTGCAGGGTTGGCTGGCGCATTGCGACGGCGCCGCATTCGGTGATCCGGTCCCGGTCGCGATCCTGCGCGAAGCCTGGCTGGGGCCGCTCGACGACAAGGCGCTGCACCACCGATTCATCTCGGGCGGCGTTACCTTCTGCACCTTGATGCCAATGCGTGCGCTCCCCTACAGGGTCGTCTGCCTGCTCGGCATGAACGACGGCGATTTTCCGCGTCGTGGCCAACGGGCCGACTTCGACCTGCTGGCCCTGCCGGGGATGGCCCATCCGGGAGACCGCTCGCGGCGCGAAGATGACCGCTACCTGATGCTCGAGGCGTTGCTGTCGGCGCGCGACCGGCTGTACATCAGCTGGGTTGGCAAAAGCGTGCGCGACAACAGCGCGCAGCCACCGTCGGTCCTGGTGGCGCAACTGCGCGATTACCTCAAGGCCGGCTGGCAAGGGCTCGACCTGAACCGGTTAACGGTCGAGCATTTCCTGCAGCCGTTCTCGCGCCGCTATTTTGAGCAGGAAAGCCTGCGCACCTTTGCTACCGAATGGCGAGCCGCTCACGATGGCGCGGCATGTAGCACACCAGCTGTGCTGCCCGGTTACACGCACGAGGGCGCATCACCGCTGACCGTCACCGAGCTTGCCTATTTCATGAAGCAGCCGGTCAAGCAATTCTTCCGGCGCCGTCTGAAAGTACAGTTCAGTGAGCATGCGCTGGCCGGCCTCGACGACGAGCCGTTTGCGCTGAACAAGCTCGAGGCCTACCAGGTCGGGCAGGAGTTGCTGGCCGACAGTGCAACACCAGAGCCGCAGGACGAGATCCGGCAGCGTATGGCCGGCAAGCTGGCGCGCATGCAGCGCGAAGGACGCTTTCCGATTGGCCAGCTGGCGATCCGCCTGCAGGACAAACTCGTGGAAGAACTGGCCCCGGCCAGGCTGGCCTGGGTGGCGCTGGACCAGCGCCTGCCGCGTTGCGCGGACAAGGTACGCGTGACGCTGCGGTGCGCCGACCTGGCGCTCGAGGACTGGATCGACCAGATGCGCGACGACGGCGCCGGCAAGGCCTGGGTAACGGTCACCGCCAGCCGGGTACGCACGGGCAAGGCAGCCAAGGTCGACAAGAAGCAACTACGTGCGGACAAGCTGGTCGATGCCTACGTGCGCCAGCTGGTTCTGGCGGCACAGGGGCAGGCGGTGATGGGCTACCTGGTGGCACGTGATTGCATCGTCCAGTTTCTCCCGCTGGGGCAGGTCGAGGCGCAGGCGCGCCTCGATATCCTGGCCGGGCTGTGGCAGCGCGGCATGGATGCCCCTTTGCCCACTGCCTGCAAGACTGCGCTTGCCCTGCTGGCCAAAGGCGCGGACGTCGCCCAGCAGGCGTATGACGGCGCGAACTTCGAAGTCGAGGGCTTGAAGGCCGAGCGCGACGAACCCTGCCTGTCGCGTTTGTGGGCCGAATACGGGGAGCTCGCCGACGAACCGGGGTTCGAGGAGGTGTCCGAAGCGCTGTACCGCCCGCTACTCGACTGGGTTGCCTGCAGCGTGCAGCCACATCCCCTGAACCACGTGTTTGAACAGGCCTGCGCCAAATGAGCCATTCATTGAATCCGCTTTCCTTCCCGCTGCATGGGACGCGCCTGATCGAGGCAAGTGCCGGCACGGGCAAGACCTGGACCATTGCAGCCTTGTACGTGCGCCTTGTGCTCGGCCATGGCGACGCGCAGACCGGGCTCGGGCGTCCGCTGCAGCCTGCCGAGATCCTCGTGATGACGTTCACCAAGGCCGCGACCAGGGAGCTTTCGGACCGCATCCGCGAACGCCTGGTCGAAGCGGCGCAGTTCTTCCGCGGCGGGTCCGCACACGAGGCCGACCCGTACCTTGCGGCGCTGCTCGACGAGTACCGCGGCGATCCGGACGGCCGCGAGCAGGCTGCCTACCGCCTGGCGCTTGCTGCCGAGGCCATGGACGAATCGGCGGTATCCACGATCGATGCGTGGTGCTATCGGATGCTGGGTGAGCATGCCTTCGACAGCGGTGCCCTGTTCGATGAGGAGCTGGTCGAGAGCGAGCGCGCCCTGTACGGTGTCGCCCTGCGCGACTATTGGCGCAGTCACGTTTACGCATTGTCGAGCGAGCAGTTCGACGTGGTCCACGGGTGCTGGCACGATCTCGGCAGTTTCGACAAGGCTATGTGTGACCTGGTCGAGCGGGCCAGCCTGATCGAGGATGAGCACCCCGGCAAGCCCCTCTCGGAAGTGTTGGCCATCGGCTCGCAGCACATCTTGCAGCAATGTCCGGATCGGCAGGTGTGGGCGGAACGCGCGCGCGTGATGGAAGCCTGGTTCAGGCAGCACGAAGGGCGCATCAAGGCCAACATTTACCAGCCGGTGACGGTGGACCGCTTCTTCACCGCATTGCGCGAGTGGGTGCTCAGCGACACGCAGGCCAGGCCGGGGGCCGGATTTTACGCCAACGAAGCGTGGGCAAAGTGGGAGACCGATAAACTGCTGGGCGCACTCAGGGGCGCCCCCGATACGCCTGTGCCGGCGGGCTTCGCGCAGCTCCCGGAGCTCAAGCGTCAGCTGGACGCAGTGCCGGAAATCGTGCCATTCGTGCTCGCGCATGCCGCCCGCGCGATCGCCGCCCGCATGCAGGAACTCAAGGCGGCCGCGCGCACATTCGGCTTTGCCGACATGCTCGCGCGCCTGAAACAGGCCCTGGAAGGCGAGAACGGCGCAGCCTTGCGAAGCCGTATCCTGGCGCGCTACCCCATTGCGATGATCGACGAATTCCAGGATACGTCGCCTGACCAGTACGCCATTTTCGACATGCTCTACAAGGTGTCGGGCAATGATGCGGATACTGGGTTGTTCCTGATCGGTGACCCGAAGCAGGCCATCTACGGTTTCCGCGGGGCCGACATTCACAGCTACCTGGCGGCGCGCCGTGCCACCGAGGGACGGCATTATTGGCTGTCGCGCAACTTTCGCTCCACCACCCCGCTCGTGACGGCGGTGAACCGGCTGTTCGCGCACGCCGAAGGGCAGGGCGGGCAGGGGGGCCACCCGAAAGGAGCGTTTGGCTTCCGCGACGGCGAGCACAACGCGCTGCCCTTCCTGCCAGTCGAGGCAAAAGGCCGCGACGAGCGCCTGCTGCGCGCCGGCGCGAGCGTCCCGGCCATGACGATCTGGGCCGGTGCGGCCGATGGGTACAAGAACGCCGCCAGTATGCAGTCGGAGTTCGCGAAGTCTTGCGCGGAACAGATTGTCGCCTTACTCAACGACGATTCGGCCGGGTTCCATTCGGCGCACGGAATGCGCCACCTGGCGCCTGCCGACTTTGCAATCCTTGTCAAGAATCGCTTCGAGGCTGGGGTGGTCCAGCGCGCCCTGCGTGCGCGCGGCGTGCCGAGCGTCTACCTGTCTGACAGCGATTCGGTATTCGAGAGCGGCGAAGCAGCCGACGTACTGCGATGGCTCCAGGCGGTCGCCGACCCGCTTAATGCCGCACTCGTGCGCTGCGCGCTGGCCACGCGTACGGCCGGCATGCCGCTGACTGCACTGGCTGAGCTGACGACCGATGACCTGGTGTGGGAGTCGCGGGTGGAACAGCTCAAGTCGTTGAAGATCGTATGGCAGCGCTACGGGGTTCTGGCGATGTTGCGCAGGTTCCTGCATGAACTGGAGCTGCCCAGCCGCTTGCTGGGCAGGCACGGCGGTGAGCGTAGCCTGACCAATCTGCTTCACTTGGCCGAGCTGCTGCAGCGCGAGAGCCAGCATCTCGATGGTGAGCAGGGCCTGATACGCTGGCTGGGCGAGCAGATCCAGAGCAGTGTCGAGGCGGGTCAGGAGCACATCCTGCGCCTCGAAAGCGATGCGCAGCTGGTCAAGATCGTGACGATCCATAAATCCAAGGGGCTCGAATATCCGCTCGTGTTCCTGCCGTTCGCCGCCGCCTTCCGGCCGGTTACCACGGCCAAGCGGACCTACCTCGAGTACATGGACCGTGAAGCCGGCTGCCGGAAGATCGAGTTCGACCTGTCCGCGGAAGTGTGCGCGATCGCCGACCAGGCGCGCCTCGAGGAGGACATCCGCCTGCTGTACGTCGCGCTGACGCGGGCGCGCCATGGTGTCTGGATCGGCGTTGCCGATGTCGGCGGCAAGTGCCATCAGTCCGCATTCGGCTACCTGGCCGCTGGTGGCATGCCGCTTCCCCCGGCAGAACTGAAAGCCGCACTCGCGCGGATGTCGTCCGGTTGCGAGCACATCGACGTCGTCGACGTACCGGTGCCTGCGGCCGAGACGTCCCTGTCCCTGGCCGGCCAATTACCGCCGCTGCGGCAGCCGCATGAATTCCACGCCGAGTTCGAGCGCAACTGGACGGTCGCCAGCTATTCCTCCATCGTTAAGTCGATCGGCAGGGCGCGTTCGCCGGCGACGCAGGCCGAGCAAAAGATGTCGGAAGTGATCGACACGGCCGCCGCACCTGACGTTACCGAGCAAGGCCCCTGGCATCGTTTTCCGCGCGGCGCCTTGCCCGGCCTGTTCATTCACGAGATGCTCGAATGGATGATGGATGAAGGCCTGGAGCAGGTCGACCAGCCGTCGTACCGTGAGCAGCTGCGCGCGCGCTGCGCCCGCAGTGCATGGCATGGCTGGCAAGACGAGGTTGCCGACTGGATGATTCATACGGCAGGAACGACCCTCCCACCGGTGGGAACATCCCTGTCAGCGCTGCACCGGGCCCGCGCCGAGACCGAGTTCTGGCTGCCGACCGCCGGCTTGCAGACGGCCGAACTCGACCGGTTGTGCCGCACGCACCTGCTCCCTGGGCTGGGGCGGCCCGCGCTGTCGGAGCGGCAGCTAACCGGCATGCTGCACGGTTTCATCGACCTGATGTTCGAGCATGAGGGACGCTACTGGATCCTCGACTACAAGAGCAATGCGCTCGGCACCGACGACGGCGCCTATCACCTAGGCGCACTGCAGGCGGTGGTAGCCGACAAGCGCTACGAAGTACAGGGCGTTATCTATCTGCTGGCCCTGCACCGCATGCTCAAAAGCCGGCTCGGGTCGTCCTACGACCCGGCGCGTCAGCTCGGGGGCGCCGTGTTCCTGTTCCTGCGCGGCGTGGGCAATCCGGCCACGCGCGGATGCTGCCCTCTCGTCGCCGACCTCAACCTGCTGGAGAAACTCGATCACCTGCTCCCCACCGCCCAACTGGAGTCCGCTGTATGACCGCTGCCGTTCTACTCGATGAACTAGACGCCTGTGCCGATGACGGCGTCCTGCGCAACCTCGGCTGCGCGTTTGCACGCTTCATTGCGTCGCTGGCAGAGACGCCGCCGTGCGTACTGCTCAGCTGCGTGATCCTGTCGGAACTCGAGAGCCGCGGCGACACCTGTCTGCTGCTCGATGACCTGGTCGAGGATCCGTGCGCCAGGCTGCAGCTGTCTCCAGAGTACTGCGCGCGTTTGCATACTGCCATGGGCGATTTTCCGAGATCGAAACAGTCCTGGGCCGACGAGTTCACCCGCTGCGTACAGGTGTACGCACCCGGCAAGGAAGACCTGGGCCAGCCTCTCGTGCTGGAGAACGGACGGCTGTACCTGCGCCGCTTCTGGCGCGACGAGCGCAGTATCGCGCGACTGGTCCAGCAGCGTACAGCCACGCAGCGCGATGTCGATTCGGCGCGGATCAAGGGCTTGCTCGACCGGCTATTCGCGCGGGAGCCGGGCGACACGGACCCGGACTGGCAAAAGATGGCCTGCGCGGTTGCTGCGCGCAGCACAATCTCGATCATTACCGGGGGGCCAGGAACCGGCAAGACTTACACAGTGGCGCGCCTGCTGGCGCTCGTGCATGCGCTGGCGCCCGATCCAGAACGCGTACGCTTCGCGCTGGCCGCTCCCTCGGGCAAGGCAGCGGTACGGCTGAAACAGTCGATCGACCAGGCGCTGGAGGGCCTGGCGAACATGGCGGGAGGCGACATCAGTGTGAAGGGTTTGATGGCCAGCCTGCCAACGGCGCGTACCCTGCATAGCCTGCTGGGTGCGAACCCCGCCACGCGTTCAGTGCGTCACCATGCGAGCAACCTGCTGGAGGTCGATGTCCTGGTCGTCGACGAGGCGTCGATGGTGAACCTGGAAATGATGGCGGACTTGCTGGAAGCGTTGCCGCCGACCGCGATGCTGGTACTGCTGGGCGACAAAGACCAGCTGTCTTCCGTGGAAGCCGGCGCCATTCTCGGCGACCTGTGCGAAGGCGCCCAGTACGGGCAGTTTACGCAGGCCACGGCCGACTACCTGTGGAATGCTTGCGGGGAGCGTTTGCCGCAGGAGATGGTTACCGGCGGCACGCCGCTGGCCCAATGCACGATCATGTTGCGCAAGAGCCGCCGCTTCGGTGGCGCGATTGGTCGGCTGGCGCTGGCCGTCAACGCTAACCACGCGGACGCGGCCCAGGCCATCCTGCGCCAGGAGCCCCAGGATGCCGTGAAGTGGTGCGATCGCGCGCGCGCTGCCAATATTCTCGATCTCGCCCTCTCCGGCCGGGCCGGCGCCCAAGGCGGATATGCGACTTACCTGACGCTGGCAAAGGCCGGCCCCGACGTACCGGGTGAAGCAGGCCATACGGTTTGGGTCAAGGCGATACTGAGCGCATTCGACACCTTTCGCGTGCTGTGCGCGGTGCGCCAGGGAGAGTGGGGCGTGGAGGGCGTGAACGGAGCGATCGAGCAAGGTCTCGTGCAGGAAGGCCTGATCGTGCGCAGTGGGGAGTGGTATGTAGGCCGCCCGGTGATGGTCACGCAAAACGATTACGGCGTCGGCGTGTTCAATGGTGACGTTGGCATCGCTCTTCCTGATGCGAGCGGCGAGGGCCGGCTGCGCGTGTACTTCCAGAGCGGCGAGGGGGTGAGCAGTGTGTTGCCCACGCGGCTGCCACATATCGAGACGGCGTACGCGATGACGGTCCACAAAGTCCAGGGTTCGGAGTTTGCCCATACCGCGCTCGTCTTGCCAGCGAAGTCAAACGCCATTGTCGTACGTGAGCTGCTCTACACGGGCATTACCCGCTCGCGGCAATGGTTCACGCTGCTCACGCCTGATGCCCAACAACTTGCGGACGGGATCCGCCGGCAAACCAAGCGGACAAGCGGACTGCGCCGCTTTATCGATGGCGCTTGAATCCAAAAAATTAGACATTACGAAGCATCCATGCTGTTTTGCTGCGGAGGTAGCGCCCAGAGTCGCGGCGAAGTATCGAAAGCCTCGCCAGCAGGGATACGCCCGGAGGCTCTGATGCAAATTATGGATGAGAGAAGCACGAATTCGCACATCTCCCGTAAAAGAAGGCCTTTGCAGAGGCGACGTTGCGCAGCGGGCTGAGCCGCGAGTCGATTTTCGTGAACAATCAGTAGCCAGCGGGCCGAGAGGCCTCTCTCTCGGGCCGCCGCTGAGGCGTCACCATGCCTGCCTCTTTGCTTAGGTCCGGCTGAAATCTCAAAGGCCTATCTCATCATTTTTTACACTGGTCCTCACCGAATTACCCTAATGACCCCCTGCGCTGAATATGCTAAGCGATAAAATTTTTTAATTTTCTCGAAAACAAAATCATGTCCAAACTGCCGCACCGTGAATTCCCTCCGTCTGTAATTCACAAGTTATTTTCCTATGTCTACGGTCTATTAGATCCCCGTACAGAGCCGCCCACACTATTCTATATTAGTAAAGGTAAAGGAAATCGTGTATTCGCTCACGCAGCCGACGCTCTTGTTGATCCTACGGATTCGGACAAGCTTGAACTTATCCGAGAAATTCTAGAAAAGCATGAGGTACAATCTGTAATCCTGCGCCATGGGCTTAGTGATGGAGCCGCTTTCGATGTTGAATGTGCGTTGATTGACTTATGCCGCCACTTTTTACATGTCAACCTGACCAATGTTCAAGGAGGCCACCGGTCGGATGCTTTCGGCGTAATGACTACCGATGAAACTATTCGTAAGTATGAAGCTCAACCGTTGGAAGTGCTGGAGCCAGACTGCGTACTCATCAATATTAACAATTCTTATCGTCGCGCTAAAGGTGCGAAGTCGTATTACGAAGCGACGAGAGGAGATTGGAAGATGGATAAAGTTCGTCATCCCTTCCTTAAGTATGCATTGTCTGAGTATCGGGGCTTTATTGTTGAGGTCTTTGCTATTAGTAAATGGAGCGAGACAGTCGTCAAAGATAAGTCCGGTAAGGAGAGGAAACGCTGGCGCTTTGAAGGTACGGTAGCGCCGGATGAGGTACGCAACCTGTATCTGAACCGGTCTATCCAAAAGAAGAAAGGTGCTGCTTTTCCACTACGTTATAACTATTTGACTGAGTAATTGCAAGGACAATGCTACAACGTCGTGGTAATGGCCAGAGCCAGCCATTGAAAGCTCAGGCGTTGTGGCAGCACCTTTAGTTGGCTGGCCATCTGGGCCATTTGATGGGCTACCACTTTCATGTCAGCGCTTTAAGTTATTCCGGTCTGTCGGCAATGTGCTGGCTATCATCGAGCTCATGCACATAATCTGCAAGGGCCAGTTCGCGATTGATAGCGCCGCTGTCATATCGTTAAAAAGGGACTCTGACGAAGAAAATCAAGCCAAGCGGCCAAATCCACTAACCAGCGTCCACAACCCTCCGAAAACTTTAATGGGTACCTCATGCCCCAATGCCCAGTCCCACGATCTGAGCTATCGCCGGCGACTGCCGCGCGCCTGCGCTGGTAACGTAGGATTAGCTTTCTTGAGCACGTTCAAGAACGCCGCCTTCTCCCCACGTAGTCATTGCACACGCCGAGTTGCGATGCAGATGGTGCGGTCGTTCGAGATGATGTCGGTCACGCGCCCGATCTGTGTCTACCCGCCCGCGGCCGCGATCGCTCGGCAGGCCATATTCTCTTCTCCATTTGCTCTTGCCCTTTTAGTAGTCACTCAGGGAGGAGACGAACATTGCGACTGACCAGACGCGGCTGTGCCGTTGACGGTGACTGGCCGCTATGAGCGATGACTGTTAAACTTCGTGCCGCGCCGACCTCTTCGATTCATGATTAGCTTGCCGTGGTCGGTGCACGCGTAGCCCGACCCGCCTGCGCTCGACATCGATATCGCGGATCATGACGCTCAGCACGTCGCCCACCTTGGGCGCTGTCGTTCCGTTGGAATGGAGGTGTTTGAGATCGGATTGGAACACGAGGCCGTTGATACCCGGTACGATCTCGACAAAGGCCCCGCTTTCGGTTAGCTTTTTGATCTTGCCCTCGAGCGTGCTGCCGACGGCAAAGCGCGAAACCAGTTCTTCCCAGCTGTCTGCGGCCATTGGCTTGCCGCTCAGCGAGACCTTCTTTTGTTCCAAGTCCACCTTGAAGACGCGCGTGTTGATGGGCGCACCCACGACGACGGCATCCGCCAGCGGTCCCATTTGACTACAATGCAATAGCCCAACCAGACCGCCCAAATCAATGAAGGCGCCAAATTCAGCGATGTTTTTGACGACACCTTCGACCAGATCCCCTGGGCGCAAACTAACCAGTAGAGCGTCACGCGCTTCTTCCATCAGCACCTTGCGCGACGCGATCACGCGGTTGACGTCGCGATCCAGTTCCAGTAACCGCACGCTGATCGTCGTACCGAAGAGTGCATCGAAATGTTTCCCCGGCGTGAGATCGCTTTGCGAATGCGGGATGAATACGGGGACGCCGTGGTAACTGGCACTGTAGCCGTTTTTGGCTGGCCTTTCTAATGTCACGTCGACGCTGCCACCGCTATCGAACGCGTGCAGCAGTTCGACCCAGCGTAGCATCTTCTTGTACTCGAAGTGGGATAACGCGATGCCATCCGACGTGACTTTGGCTACGAAGTTGACGTAATCCCCGACATCGATTTGCAGCTGCTGCCCCTCGATGAACTCGGCCAGCGAAACTAAATTTTCGGTGCCCTTGTCCAGCTTGACGCTTGCGTAGAACTCGTCGATGGCGATCACTTGCGCAGTCACCAGAGCACCATTTTCGATCGTGACCTCGTCTACTAGCGCAGCCGCTGTCTCAGAGGTATCAGAGTTGCGTAATGCGCGGTTTTCCGCTTCGAGGCCAGCCACCCGGACCTGCAGACGACGCAATTCCGCGTTACGTCTGTCCCCAAAAGTGTCTAGGAAAGTACGGACGAGAGTTTCGTTACTGTAGTCTGCAAGGAACTGCAGTATGGGATCGCTGTCTTGGTGGAGTTTCATGATGAGGTTTCGATATAGTGCTCTGAACGAACGTGAAGCAGGGACAACGTTAGCAAGGTTGCGACGACCTTCTCCGGCGCGGCTTCACCAGCAAGCAGGCGCGTGGTGTCAACCAAGCGGATGAAGCCATTACTCATCTGCGACACGGCAGTGGCAAAAGCGCCCGTGAGGCGTGAACGCAGATAGTGCTGCAGGTCCGGCGTATCGGCTCGCAGTTCGTGCAAGGCGAGATCGGCACCCGCAAAGAACTGCCGCACTGGCACCAGCGTGGCGTCGAGCTGTGGCATCCAGTAGCCAGTCCACCAGGCGTATAGCGGATGGTCTGGTGGCAGGTCCAGTGCGTCGAACTGCAAGTAAGTGTCCTGTACGCTGGCGCCGAGCTGGCGCAGCCAAGCCGCCTGCAACTTGGCATACCGCTCCTCGCTGCCCATGCCGATTAAGCGATACATATTCATGCCCGCTAGGAAATCACCGCTTTTTCGGACCCTTGCCAACATCTCACCGGCCTTTTCGAGCATTTGTTGTGTCCGTAACAAACGTGGCCGGATCGCCCATTCGTCTCTCCACTCTTGCACGGCGGGCAGCCACGGATGTTGTGGTTGCTCTTCGTCGTCCTGCAGCGGCGCCAGCAGATGCTGCCAGCAGCTGTGTCGAAACCGTTGGAGTTCAGAGGGCGCCATCGAGGAGAACTCGGCGCCAAGTACTAGCAAGTCCAGTGTTTCCGGGTCCTCCCCGAGCTCGCTCCAAGCTTGGAGCACGCGGCTACGCGCCAGTGCTTCCAGGCGGCTGCGATCCTCAGGCGGGCACTGCGTGATGATGAATAACAGGCTATAGCGGTCGCCGATGAAATCGGCTGCTGCTAGCGCCTCCAGAAACGCTGCCAGTCGATCCTGGTTCTTTTCCCCGTCCAGTCGGCTGGCTTGGCACACGTAACCCAGTGCCAGGTTCAAGTGCCCGGTCATCAAGGTGTTGGCGTCGCTCTCTGCGAGCTCGTCATCGCCTGAATTCCAGCCAGGCATGTCGATCAATGCGAGACGCTTGGCGCCTTCTCCGTAGCCGTCCCCCTTGCGCAGGATCAAGCGTGGTTCGGGGATTGCCAGGCGCAGACGATAGCGCATGGGATCGAAGGCCGATAGTTCCGCACGGTGCGGGAAGTGCGCGTAGCGGCCCCGTTCCTCGCCCGCGCGGGTGTCTTGCGGTCGCTCGACCAACAGGAGCTCAGCCTGCGGACCGTAGGTGATTTCGAGCGGCAATCGCGTTTGGCGCTCAAGTGAACTGATAGGCAGCAGGGCCACGGGAATACATGGCGCGAGCAATTCACGTAGGAAGCGTGTCTTACCGGCCGAGAATTCACCGATGACCCGTACCGTCAGCACGCTGTCGGGCAGTGCCACGGGCGTACTCATGCATTCAGCGAACCGGCGCACCGTGTCGAATACGGCGGCGGCATCCGGCGGCACGTGCTTGGGCGCCGCCCTCTTGGAACCTCTGGTTTTCACGACGTCAACAGCCCAAGGCTCGCCTGCAACGCATCGGCTTCCGCTTTCAGTGTGCTCAAGGTAGCTTTTTGCTCGGCCGGCGCGGCGTCGGCGGCAGCCGACAACGCCGCCAATTCTGCCAAGCGCTCGCCGACCATCGCATCGACCCGCTCCTCCCAATGCTGCTTGACCAGTTGTCGTAACATTTCCACCATCGCGTCGCTTTGTTGGGCGTACACTTTTCGCCAATAGCTTAGTGCCTGTTCGACGTGTCGTGCGACCAGCTGGGCGCGATCTTTCACCTGCTGCGCCGCCAATTCTTGCGCCTGCTGCACGGTGCGCGCCTCAAGCTCGGCCATGTCGGCCTTCAGTATGGCTTGCTGTTTGCGGTTTTGTTCCAATGCCCAACCGCTCAGCTTTCGCTCTTCTGCCAACTGCGCGCAGTTCGCAAGCTCGCGGCGATAGGCTGCTATCCGCTCGTCGGCGGCGCGCAACTCTTCCTGCTGTTGCGCGTATGCCTCGGGATCGACCACGGTCACTTCCTGGGCGCCGTCGAAAGCGCTGCCGATACGCTCGCCCCAATAGCTGAACGAAATCGCCTCCAGCATGCCTAGTTTGTCGATGACTTTCGGCGGCACACCTACTACCTTGCCCCCCACCTTGGTGGCTTTCAGCACCTTCACCGTCGTGCTCGCGTGCTTGGCCACTTTCGCGGTATTCACGGCAATCTTGGCGATCTTTGCGCCCTTGCCTACCACAGCCGCAATCTTTGCGCCGGCCGCAGCGGGATTGATGAACATGGTGCCGATATCAGCCACCTCACCGAGCATACGGCCGAAGACCGCGCCCATGTTGTTACCGGTCGCCTGCGTGATGCGGGGCAAAGGCTGCGCCAGCACGGCGTGGCGCTCGCGCATTGCCTGATGCAGGGCATCCCGATGCTGGTCGCTATCCACGACCTCGCTATTCCCGTGCGCCTGTTCGAGCTGCGAGTAGGTCTCTTGCTTTTCTTCGAGTGCGCGTTGTAACGCCGCGATCCGTCCCACATCGAGGAAATCGCTGCTCTCGACTGGCATCGGTGGCGGTAACTGCAGTTGGAGTTCCCGCTGCTGTGCCGTGGGCAGTTTCAGGGTCCCGTAGGCTGTCGACAGTTCTTGCATGTCTCGTGCGAGCCCATCCAACGCACGCTGTTGGGCCTCCGCACCTTCGACAACGAATCGTTCCCACTGCGCCTCTTCCGTGATCGTCTGGCCCAACTCGGTCATGACGGTGTCGAAGGCGCTGCCGTGACGTGCGCTCAGCGCCTTGGCGGCAGCGTCGCTGGTTTCACGGTCGGCGCTCGCTTGACCGTGCAACTGCGCTTTCAATTCGGTCAACGCCATTTTGCGACGAAGCAGTTCTGCACGTGTCGCTTCGCGGGCTGCCACGCTATCGCTATGGCAGACGCTCTGCATCAATGCATTCTTACCCAGGGCGTTTTCCAGCAGTGGTACGAGCTCCGCGCGTACGCGTCGCATGCGGATGTCCGCTAGTGCGGCGGAGGCGTCGCGCACGAAACCGATCACGGTGCTACGGCCCCTGCCCAACTTATCCACTGGCGTGATCACCGTGCGCATCTTAGATCCCGCCTCGATCTGACTCGACCAGACTTGCAGGTCTGGCGCCTTTTCCCCGCCCGCGACCGCGCGCTCGACCTCATCCCAACGTGTCGCCAGCACGGCGACGCGTTTGCCCATGCGATGGATACGGTCGAGCGTGACGAGATCGCTGGCATCGGGACCGCGCGGTGGGATCAGGTACAGTACGAGATCCGCTTGCTGAATCTGCGCCAATGCATATTGCTGATTCGCTCGCGACATACCGCCTAAACCTGGCAGATCGACCAGCACTGCCCCGGCTAACCAATCCTGCTTCAATGTCAGCGAGGCGTAGGCAGCATTGGGTGGCGCCTGGGTCACGACGGTGGAAAACTCATCGACAGTCAAATCACGGGTGCTGCCGTCGACATCGACCAGCTGCACGCACGTATCGGCGCCATATTCGATGAATGTAGGCAGCGCCGTGGTCTCTTCAAGCGCGGATGGCAACCACTCCGCCCCAGTCAACATATTGACTAAACTACTTTTGCCGACCGTGAATGCACCAGCCAACACGATCCGCAATGGGCGCTCGGGCTCCATCAGGCTATCTACCAATTGCTGTACTGGTTGCTGCCAAGCGGTGGGCAGGGCGGCGTGCAGATCCGCGAGCCAGGTGTTGGGTACTTGCATAGATTCCTCAATCATTCAATACGGCTTGCGTCATAGCAAACACCTCGGCCAAGGCCGTGCTGCCGACTTCCAACTGCGCCTTGCGTGCGGCGATCTCTGCGGCGCTTTGCTGCAGCAGCAATTGCACTTCCTGGCGCTGTGCGCGTTTGGCGTTCAGCGGTTCCATCAATTGTTCCTGCACGCAGGACGCCAGCAGTTTCGCCTGCTCCATAAAGACTCCGCGTACTGCCGTGGCCAGATGCTGATTAAGGTAAGCAATCGTGTCGTCGAGCTTTGCGACCGTGTTGCGTGACAGTTTGCGCAAACCGTCGGCGACCAGTGTCTGGCGCTCGAGCGCCGAAGCGGCTTGCGCGCGCTCGGCCTCCTTGGCCAATTTTTCCTGTTGTTTCTTCAGACGCTTTTGCGCCATCTCGAGCGTGATGCGCTGACCGGTCAGCTCTTCCTCTTCGCGGATTACGCGCGCCAATGCTTCTTCCTTGCTCTCGATCTTGCGTTTTAACTCCTTGGCATCTTCTTCATGGGCGACCTTGGCAGAGTCATCCGTCACGGTGACGTTCTCGTAGGTCGCGCTCAACCATAGGAACCCGCTGCCCCAATCGCTAGTCTTTCGCCTTACATCGTGTCGCTGCACCGGGGGCGGCGGACCCAGGCTGTCTAAGCGCGCCACCAGGCGCGCCATATCGGCCTCGGCCTGCAAGCGCTTCCTGTCGCTGATGGTCTTGGTCGCGAGTTCACGCTCGAGTTCGTGCAATTCGTCCTCGGTCTTGTCCATTTGGCTTTTCAGCTTGGACAGTTCGCTGCGATGCTCCTCGATGCTGGAAAAGTCCAGGTCCAACACGCTTTCGATGCGAGGCAATTCGATCTGGATGTGGCCGAGTTCCGACTCGATCTGCATCGCGTGCTTTTCCATCCGCTGCACGTAATTGGCGCGCAGTCCCGCGAGCGTCTGGGCGATGTGCTTTTTTTGCGCCTGCCATTGCTGGTCCAGTTGGCCGGCGACGTCGGCCAATTGCCCCTCCAGTTCTAGTGGCAAGGCGATCTTGGTGACGTTCTTGGCCAACTGACGTGCGATATAGGTCTCAGTGATCTGGTCAGCTATTGCATGCTTGAGCGCGGAAATCGGCGCGGTCATCGCCGCCAGCACGGTTTCGCTTTGATACTGTCCAGCGCGCTCATGCTCTTCACGCGAATCGCGGGTCTCGCGCTGCTCTTCCTGCTCTAGGTCGAGCACGTCCATTTCCAGTCGTGCCAATTGGTGACGCTGCTTATCCAGCGGCTCGTCAGACGCCAGCTGGCGCAGCTCGTCATCAACGCGCTCCGCCAGCTGTTTTTGAATCGTGCTCAGCTGCTGCAACGGTTTGTAGAGAATCTGCTGCATGGCTTCGCCGCTGCTAACCATTGCAGCGATGCGTTTGCGTAACTCATCCATGCCAGAGCGTCGCCGTCTTTCCGGGTCCGCATCCTCACCCCACTTCGCGCTGACCGCCAGTAAATGCTCGTTATCCGTCATGATCGCCAGCTCGAGCGAATGCTTGTCGCCTAGGACCTGCGCAAAGTTTTCCTTGAGGATGTCCAGTTTGGCCTTCACCCGTGCAGCCTCCGGCATCTCCTTGTCCTGCTTGTCCTCCGGATCTAGCACCTTGTCCCATTTGTTGATGACAGTGATGAATTTTCGGAAGTTGTTCTGCAAGCTATCGGTAAGAAAATTCCATTCCGATTCCGAACCGCCCAGCATGTCGGTTGACTGCACCCACAAAGCGATGTGCGCGCCGGCGATGGCCTTGCGGGTGATCTGCTCATGATGCTTGACGACGGTTTGCAGGCCGGGCGTATCGACCAGCACTAGGTCCCGCCGTAGCAAGGGGTGATCCAGGAAGACATCGATGTGGCTTACCATCTTGCGGCCGTCGCGATTGCTGGTATCGAGTTCCGTTCCCCAACGGCGCAGGGCGTCATCATCTTCCCAAGCGATTTCCTCGGCGCGTCCGTCGATGTGATGTATCACGATGTAGCGCTTCTGACGGTCAGCCGGCAGCCCCCGCAAGAAGGTGTTTACCGCCGTCGTGGTTTCCAGGGCATAAGGCAGCAACTCAATACCGAGCAGCGAGTTCAATAGCCGCGACTTGCCGCGGGTGAATTCTCCGAGGACGACGATCTGGGCCGCCGTCGCCTCTAGCGCACCGCGCAGGTCGGCAAAGCGTGCATGGGTGCTTTTTAGCTCGACGCTGCCAAACTCGGCAAAGAGATTTTCCGTCCGGTCGAGGTAATCCTTCGCGACCTGAACTTTGCGCTGGCGTTGGGTCAAGCTATCGATGAGTACCGAATTTTCCCGAGGGGTCATATATACAGCTTTCAAGGTAAATTTCCGATTGGGAACTAATTGCTACTTTATCGTTAGAACAAGGGAAATGGAAGCTCGCGTCCCCATGTATTACGCTTACGTTGTGCGATGACTACTGATTGAGCAACCTGCATCTGCTACGAGATCGTCGTGCGAGTTTCACAGCGGACGAGCCGACTTCGCAAACGTGTCAGATGCCAACGCCGACGACGATCAGCCGGTTGCTACGCGCTGAATATATGTAGACAGCACCACGGTCCGCTTCCTAATTTTTGAACGCTTGTGCTACGACGGTTTATCGAGCTGCGGACGTAGTTCGACGATCGTCATTTACAACTTCCGGGTGTGAATTGCGCGATGGCAGTTCGCACAACAAGACGAGCTCGAGGGTGAATCGCCTTGGCTTTTGTGGAGGCCGGTTAGTGTGAGTCCGGCCGCGATGGCTTGACTGCTTAGTTGCTCGTAATAGTTTCCCTCAGCTTTGGGCCGGCGAGATATAGCCGAGCGGATCGATCAGGCGGTATTGATTGAACCAGACACTCACTCCAGCGTAGCCAGCTTGCCGGCTTGGCGCGTTCACCCTGCTGCCAACTGCTTGCTGAGGGTTTCGGGTATGTCTCCCGCGTGGACGATGCTGAGCGGCGGCGCGGGCATTCGTTGACGCGTACTGGCTTCGCGACCATAGGTATGTATGAGGTAACGCTCGACATCGTCGATAATTTGTAGCGCTTCATCGTTCAGCTCACACACATACAGTTTTACGCCCATGACCTAAGCCACCTTTAATCCAATACCGATAGCCGCTGTTATCGGCCGCTCGCGTTAAGGATCGATTGTGATTCGCTACTCGACAGCAGCGCTTACTAAAAAATCTAATACAAGGTAAAGTCACCGCGGCCGACGCTCTATGCTTCTGCCGAAGTAGACATTCCAGCGTAAGTTGAGTATGAGTCAAAACCGATCAGGCAGCGATTTTGGGCGTCTTAGCAGTGCGGAATACCTGATCGCTCACGTTGCGAGCCCGATGCCCTTGCTTCGCAGGCTGAATAACTGCCTGCAAGGAGTCCTTCAGCGCAACTGCACGGCCGCGCTGAGTCTCGCCAATCGGGTAGGTGCCTGAGAACGGTGCAAGTGCGTTCGTCAAGGAATTAGTCAACGTCTCGGCGTCACGATGCCCCTCCGTCGTAAGAGCAGACATCGCAGAAAGAATTGCACAGTCAATTAGCGTACCTTGAAGCCACCAAGTACTCGATGCGTAACCGACACACCAGCGAATCGCTCCCGCCTCAACACAAGCCTCCAAAGCGGTAGAGTCCTTACCGACATAACACGAGCCCAGCAATACACCCGTAATGTTATAAGCGCGCGAGTGAACAGCGATGTAGGACATTGCGACAAACAGATCGACGTTGCCGATCTTGCGTCCGCTACCATGTGCGGCGATATACACTGTCGTGTTGCTGTACTTGGTTTTACATAAACACTCAAGTGCTTTTTTGAAGCTGGAAGTGTCATAAAAGTTTGCGTGAAACACTTCGGTATCGCCAGCGAACTTGGCAACGCCTTCGATAAAGGGAACTACGCTGCTACGATTAGCATCGCTGTCGTCGATGCCCCAGGGCGATTCCAACACCAAGATGGCGCGATGGGCATGTGGTTTTGTCATGTCAGCTTTCTGAGGTGAGCTCGGCCGCCTAGCCGAGAAGTAGGTGATGCCGCACGATTTGCCTTAACAACTACGTTGGCCGCGCCAGTCAATCGAGTACATCGACGTACAGCGTCATACGCAAGTGCAGTTACAAGGTGATAGCGTCATTTTAACAAATATATTTCATTTGGGAAACATCTGGTATTTGTCGTGTTGTTTGCTGGACAGGCATGATAGCGATGCAAACGGAGTTAAGCGTTGACGAACATGACTGGCCTTGCTTTTCCGACGGATCGATGCGCGGCAGCCGTAACCTATCCACGACGAGCGTAAACTTAGCCATGGACACTGTCCAAAACTGCCGTGTTTGCTGAATTGAAGAGGCACCAAGGGCGCAAATCCGACTGCGTAAGTACCGTCTCTTTTTATGTCGCCGGTGGTGACCGCCTGATGCCCATCGTGCGCGAGCGTTTGAAATGCGGGGCTCAGTATCTAAGTGTTTGCACTCGTGGGAATCATGTACCCATCCGTAGCTAGTCCTTCTTCGCACACATTGTTCCAACCCGACTTTTAAAGCAGCCTGACAATCCAAGCCTTGCAAAGCCCAAATTAGTTCGCGAGACAGCACCTGCGGCGGGGTGTTTGCCTCCTTTGTCGTCAGGGCGACAGCACGGAATCAATGGCCATTAGCGTTCGCAGCGCGCCACCGGCGATCCCGACGCCGTCCAAGTGGCTGACATACGGTTCGCGCGGGTTGATGCGAATGAGGGAGCCCTTGTGGCGCAATACGACCCGGTTTGCGAAGTGCCTGACCGTGGCGACGTTCACGCCGGCGCCGATCTCGATCACGACCGGGTGCCTCGCCTTTTCGAGCCAATTCTGGCGCCTCGCGGCCTGCGCTTCACGGCGCGAATCAATCCAGTCCCAATCATCAAACATGAGGATGTTCGGCCGCGCCGGGCCCCCGCAGTGGGGACACGCGGGCAGCATGCCGAGTAATTCGCAGCGCGCCGCGTCGATCGACGGTCTGAAGCCGGCGGCTCGCCACGTCCTCTGGGAGCAGGGCGTCAGGCACTGCATGTGGTGGATTGAGCCATGGCATTCATCGATTCGAAGCGGATCGAAGCCAGCTTTCTGAAATTGACCGTCCACATTGCTGGTGAAGACGAAGTAGCCGCACGCCTTCGCGCTGCCCCATTTGCGCAGCAGCTCAAATCCAGCGTGCGGAACGGTGGCGCGGTACAGTGCCAGCCGGTGTCCATAAAAACCCCAGGCGCGGCGCGGGTTGCTTTGGAAAGCGGCCGGCGACGCGATGTCCATGAAGGCGGTGCCTTCGGCCGCCAAGGCGGGATAGGCTTTCCAGAAACCGGCATTGCCGCGGAAGTCAGGCAGGCCGGAATCGACGCCGATGCCCGCGCCAGCGGCGATGACCAGTGCGTCGGCCTTGGCGACTAGCGCTGCGGCTTGTTCGATGGCTGCGTGGTCGAGGAGGGGCACGTCCATGTCATGGCCGCTCATCGAATCAGGCTGGCAAGTAGGTTGCCGCTGCTGGCCGTATGAAATCGCGCATCCTTGGTGAGATTGGTGCGCGGGTCGTAGTAACCGACGATGCGATTGCGGGAGTCTCGCATGGTTTGCTTGCTAACGGCGTCCC
Organism: Telluria sp. LT2P80; assembly: GCF_059685955.1. Lineage (NCBI taxonomy): Bacteria > Pseudomonadati > Pseudomonadota > Betaproteobacteria > Burkholderiales > Oxalobacteraceae > Telluria > Telluria sp. LT2P80. The sequence continues at coordinate 514,636 of NZ_JCASIO010000004.1, forward strand.
TATCGAGCGTACTGATCATGTGGTAGCGGGCGTCCGTGAGAGTTTGTCGGTTCATGCATGCTCCAGTGCGTGTTGGTTGCATCCATTTTGAACCCCACTGCGACAAACAACGTCGCATACAGTTATATTTTTAATTCAAAAAGTTTTTTTGGTGCGACTTTTTTGAAGCGATACCGCCGCCATCCTAGACTAATTAACCATATCGATGCGATCACGCTCAGAGAGGGGCGAGCTCTACCTTGAATTTCGTCCGCGAGCATTCAGCGAATGGCGCCGTTACCGCTACGGTAACGATCCCCGACGTCTGCGTCCGTCTCAGTAACCGCATGAGTGCATGGAAGCATGCACTACAGGGCAGCCACGAAGTCTGCAATGTCGATATCACTGCTAGCCTTGAGCATGTCTCCGGCCAGTGCCCGCTTGCGACTCAACAGCTGGTCAAGCGTCTGGTCGAACGTCGTCATGCCCTCCGCGACCACGGTCGGGTAGTACACGTACACGTCGTTTTCCTGGCCAATCCGGTACGCGCGGTCTGTTGCCTGGTCTTCCTTCGCAGGGTTCCATGGCCGCGTAAAGTGAATCACGTGATTCGCCTTCTGGATGTTGACGCCGAAACCGACCGCGGTTGTCGAGAGCACGATGACCCCGAACCCCGGTTTTGCCTGGAAGTCGTCGATCAGCTTCTGGCGACTGGGTCCCCCCTCGCTCGTCGAATTGGTGTCGCCGTTGATGATCTGCGGAGTGAATCCGAATTCGTCCATGACGGCGTAGCTGAGCACGCGTTGGATATCGCGCAGCTCGGTGAAGATGATCACTTTTTGCTGTCGGTCGCGGATTTCCCTGAGTTTCTGCACAGTCCAGCTCAGTTTTGGCGAGACGTCGAGCAGATCGCCTTCTGGCCGGATGGCGTGCGGATGGGAGCAGATGAGCTTCAGGCTGTGCAGCAGGCCGAGCATCGCCGCGCCCCTGCTGCCCAGTGCCTCCTGAAGCGCGCGCTGCTCGTGGTACCCCGCCATTTCGGCGCGGTACAGCCGTTCCTGGAGTGAGCTCATGGCGAGTGACTTGCAGGCCGCGTCTTCGATCTTGGCAGGAAGGTCTTTGGCCACCTCGGCCTTTGTCCGGCGCAGCAGTTGCGGTTCGACCAGCGAGCGCAGTTGCGCCAGCGCCCCCGCACTGTCGCCATCGTCTGCCTCGATCGGGCGCCGGAAATGCTTGCCGAACTCGCTCAGCGAGCCGAGCAGGCCCGGCTGGATCCAGTCGTACAGGCACCAGAGGTCGGTCAGCGAATTTTCGACCGGCGTGCCGGTGCAGGCGATCCTGAAGCGCGCTTTCAGGGCCTTGGTCGCCTGCGTCACCCGCGCAGCGGGGTTCTTGATCTTCTGGGCCTCGTCGCATATGACGATGCTCCATTCCTGGCGCGCCAGCGAAAATTCCTGGTCGCGCAGGGTTTCGTAGGTGGTCAGGACGATCCGCCTGTTCTGGCGCCAGCCAAAGCGCAGCAGGTTGCGAATCCCGTGCGCCTTCACTTGTGCCGGGATGTCCGAGGCGTGCATGCGTGCTTCGAGCAGCGAACGGCCGTACAGCCGCAAGGCATCGTCGGCAATCGCGGGGTCGAGGAAGTTGCGCATCTCGCGTTCCCAGTTATCCAGCAGCGCAACGGGGGCCACGATGAGGATAGGCGCTCCCTCGGGCTCCTGCTCGATCGACCAGGCGATGAAGGCCAGCAGCTGCAAGGTTTTGCCAAGGCCCATGTCATCGGCGAGCAGGCAACCCGAGGTCGTGCCGGGCGACAGGGCAAAGTGGTGCTGGAGCCAGCCCACTCCGCGAAGCTGGTGCTCGCGCAGCATGGTGGTGGGCAGGAGGGCGTAGGGCAGCTCGGCATTGGCGGCAAGCCCGCGCCGCAGCAGGTCGCCGCGGTCGTGCGTGTAGTTCAGCTCATCGATATTGCCCTCGACGAGCAGGACGTCGCGTTCCTCGGGTTTACTGCTCCCGCTGGCGTCAGCGGGCGGCCCCAGTTTTTCGCCCCATGCCTGGGCCAGCCGTCCCGCTGTGCGTAAGCCGAGTTCGAGTTCCGGCCCGGGCAAGCGCGCCGTCGGGGCGCCGGTCGACTGCGCAGCCTCGATATTCGACTGGAACTGCTCGTAGTGCTGGCGGTTCGAGGTGTCCCACTTGCTCAGCAGTTCGCCGTCGAGGCCAAGTTCGCTGAGGGTGTCGACCGGTAGCCAGTTTTCCGTCGAGCTTTTCTGCAAGTGGGGAGAGCTCAGCTTCTCCGCGCGGCCGATGCCGATGACCCGGTCGCCGTACTGGCTCAGGTCGAAAATGCTGTCGAGCGCCTTGCCCGCCATCTCATCGGTCCAGCGTCCTTGCAGGCTCTCGAGGCCAGACAGGTCCTGTGCGCCGAAACCCGTCATGTCCAGTTCGTAGCCCTTCCAGCAGGCACAGGGCAGCTCGGCGATGAGTTTGCTGCCTACCTCGTGGACGAAGCGGCCCATCGTGACCGGATCGCCGAAATCGAGCTCGGTTGGCCCGGCGTCTTCCGACGGCGCCGTGAGAACGAGCGCCACGCTCGCGATCGTGCCGTCTTCGCGCAGCTCGGGGCGCACCGCGAAGCTGTAGAAATGGATGCCGGCAGCCTCCAGCGATCGGTCATACTCGTCCGGGTCGAGGACGCTGGTAGCGTCCGGCCCGAGGCAGGCGAACGGATTTTTCAGGAAGAGAACGGCTTTGTCGCCTGCGACCCGCCGCCCCGGCATGGCGCGCACTTCGGCCAGTACCGTCTTCACGCTGGGCGGAATCAAGACATGGGTAACGCCGCCGTTGCCGGTCGAGACAATGTACCGGTCCTGCACCTGCTGGAGCTGGTCGAACGATGCCAGCCAACCTTCGGGTTGTTCGTCGAATGCGGGGCAGACCTCGATGACCTGTTCGTCTCCGACGAGCCGCTTGGTCAGTTCCAGCTTCAGTTTGTCCGGGCGGACGACGACGGTTCGCTCCAGGAAGCCATCCATCCGCGCCCCGGCGCGGCGCGCAAGCTGGCGCACGGTCGCCCAGCCCAGCTGGTTCGTGCTTTCCCCGGGGTCGGTTTTCTGGTTGCGGCTCAGGTCCTGGACGGCCTTGACCAGCTTCCAGACAGCCTCGGGGAGCAGGTATTTCTGTCCCTCGAGGCGGAAGGTGGCGCCCTTGCGCGCGACGCCGTCGCGCAAAGGGATGCCTTGCCCGCTTTCCCAACCGGCGATCACGATCCTGAAGTCGGCGTCGGCAAGGCTGGCCGAGCTGCTTAGGACGGGGCGGAGGGCGAACACCTCGGGCAGGCCGAGCAGGGCCTTGCTGGTCTGGTGCTCGGCGGACGCAAGGACCGCGTACATCTGCTCCCATGGCAGCAGCCAGTCCTCCGCCAGGGGCGTGACGAAATCTTCCTCCTCGAGTTGAAGCATGTACGCCACGGTCTCGCGCAGCGACCGCGAGACCGTGGCGTCAGTACTGCCCGCGCGCGGATAAAGGACGCCTTCGTCGACGAAACGGGGGGCGGGCGACGGTGTCGGAGCTGGGGCCGGCTGTGGCGCGGACTGTCGCGCCGGAACGGGGGCGCGCCCGCGAAGATGGTTCCAGAAACTCACTTGGTCCAGAATCCTTTAAGTGCGTGAAAGTTAAGGCCGATCTGCAGGAGCTCGCGTTTGAGCACTGGACCGGGGTTCGGCGCCAGCACCCAGAAAAGACCGCCTTTGTCCAGGTTGTCCTCAACCGGGACGCCATTGATGCGGGCCAGCTCCCTGGCCTGGCGCACAACGCGGCTTGGGGGCTTGGCCCCACTGGCGGCAGCAGGCGCCGCCGAGGGAGGCGGCGGCACTTGCTTAGGCGGCGTCACTTGCTCGCGCGGCGCCGCCGCAGGGGCGTTCGATTTGGGCTGATAGGGCGCGACTTTCGGCCCTGCGGCCATGCCGCTCGCGCCGCGGTGGATGCCGCGCTCGGCCAGGTAGAGCCTGGCGCTTTTTTGCCAGCCGCTGGTGTGAGGAATGCGGTTGTTGACCTGCCGTGTCCTCGGGTCGCGCAGCTTGTGCTTCAGGTCGTTGTCATAGTGCAGTTCATCCGCCTGTAGCTTGAACAGCTCCTGGTCCTCGCTGTAGACATAGCATGCGTTGCCCTTGCCCGAGAATTCGACGAACAGGTGGCCCCTGATTCGCATGATGAAGGCATTGTTGTGGCCAGGTCCGCCGGCGAGCCCGCCGAAGCGGCCTTTGTTCTTGTCGCGGAAATTTTGGAACTCGGCCCGGGAACTGTAGAGGGCGTCGCGGCCCAGCAGGATCCGCGTGTAATCCATCTGGTCCAGGTAGTCGTACCAGAATTCGAAGCGATCGAGGTCGACCTGCCCCGCATCCTGCAATAGCCGGAAAAAGTGCTCGAGGTCTTGCTTGGCGAACCAGCGCAGCACCATGGCGCGCACCGGCGGCTCCACCATCGTCCAGAGCGACGCGTTGACCAGTTGCGGGTTATCCCAGCGTGTAAATGCCTCGTTCTTTAATAATTCGTGCGGCTCGTCCCGCTGTCCCGACTGGCAATAGCGCGTCAGCAATGCGGCGAGCATGTCGTTGGCATGCCGCGGGTGACCCTGTAGAAACGTCAGCATTGCGGGCAGCGCCTGCAGAAAGTCTTTGTCGCTCAGCCCGTTCAGGTACGCGATCTGGTGCGCAATCACGCGCTGCCACAGCCAGCTCGAGTCGGCCACCGGCAGCCCCTTGTTGAGCTCGTCCATGTCGCCGGCGCTGCCGTGGAAAAGCACGTCGCGCAGCGTAGCGCCGGGCTTGTCGCCCAGGAGATCGCGATGCTCTTCGAGCAGCCGCGACCATAACTTTGGACGTCGCTGGCCGGCGACGAGGATCGGCATGGTGTCGCTCAGCCGCTTGCGCAGGTGCAGCCAGTTGCCGCGTCCCGCCGGCTGCTCCGGATGGTAGGCAAAATAACTGTGCAGGAGCCCGAACCAGGGTTTGCGGGGTACGGCCTCAGCCGTGATCCAGCCTTCCGTATGGGACATCAGCGGCTCGAAGAGGGCAGGGTCTTCGATCGCTTTGGGGTGCTTGCCGTCGTCGTCGCACAGCCCCCAGGCAATGTGGTTCCATTCGCGTGGCGAGAGTGCCAGTTCACCGTGGCGCAGGCGGGTGAGGGCGGCCAGCCTCTGTTCCGCCAGCGGTTCCTGCGGCGTGCCTTCTTCGAAGCTGCGGGCGATCCGGGCTGCCGTGCGTTCGAGTTTGTCGGCCTGGGCCAACGGCACCATGGTGCCCGCGCTGTCGCGCGGAAAACGCGACAGCGCGAACTCGAATTGCTGCGTGAGTGCGTCCAGCAGGCGGGGGCGTTCGGGCTTCATTGCAGCAGGCATTTTTCAGGCGCGGTCCGGTTGAACACCGGCAGACGCGCCGCCGCGGCAGGGTCCTTCAGGCCATAGAACTGCAGGCGCAGCTCGACCCTGCGGCTGGCTTCCTTGCTGTCCTTCGCGTTGTTGAAGGACACGCCGCCGGCCAGGAACAGCTCGCGCACCTGGTGCTTCTGCTGCTGGCTCAGGCCCGTCATCGCGTCGAACCGGTCGTCGAGCAGCGCGCACATGACCCATTCCGAGCGCTGCAGGCTGAGGTGAAGGTTGTACAGGTAGGAGCCGTCGGTGTCGGTGAATCCCTCGATCAGCACCTGCTTAAACCACTTTTTTCCTTCCTCGCTGCCCGCCGCGTCGATCACGAGCGGCACGACTTCGCGCAAGGCCTGCTGCCCTGTGGCTCCCAGTTTGTAGTCGTTGTACCCGAAGCGGCCGGCTTCACCGAAATTGATGCGGTTGTCGCGGCAATCGACGACGATGTTGCGGTTGAGTTGCCGGGCCTTGAACTGCAGCCGCTGGCACAGGTTCGCAATGTCGCCGGCACGGGCTTTCTCACCCTGTTCGGCGGCCGCGATCCGTTTTGTCATCATTGCCAGCGATGCCACCATGACGATCAGGAACAGGATCATCAAGGCCGTCATCAAGTCGGCATACGAAATCCAGAACGGCTTCTCGCCTTCGGTTTTTGGCCGCTGTGCGGCCGATGCTCGTGCGCCAAACATCGATCAAGCCCTCGCGTGGCGCGCGGCCGGAGGCGTGCCGCCCAGTTCTTCGAGTCTTTCGCCGATCTGGTCGACACCAGCGGTAAGCGATCCGAGTGCATTCGACAGGTCGGTGTCGAGCTTGCGCATGGTCTTGCTCAGGCTGTCTTGGACGCCCTCGGTGAAGCTGGTGAATCCTTTGCCCAGTACCTCGGGCACCTGGCCAAGATACTCTTCGGTTTCCGCGTAGGCGGCATGAATCTTAACGCTCAGGCGATCCAGGTCTTCCACCGCCTTCTGGCGCAGCGTGGCTTCGCGCTGCGCCGACTCGATGATCGACTGCAGCACGCCGATGTTCTGCGTCGTGACGTCGCGGCTCTGGCGGTAGTCCGCAACGATGGTCGACAGTTCGCGTACCGCCACCGCGATTTCCGACGAGCCCGAACGCAGGCCCGACACCGTGTCGGCGCTGGACTGCAGCATGTCGTGGACGCTGCCGCCGGCATCGTCGAAGCGCTCGGCCGCGGTGCGCATCTTGTCGGCGCCGACCTGCATGCCCTGGATGCTGCGCTCGGTCTGCCCGCTGAGCGCGTCGAGAGTACCGCGCATCGACTGGCGCTCGCGCTCCACTAGGTCGATCAGCGTGCGCACTTGGTCACCCAGTCCGGAAAGGGCCGTGTGTGCCTCCTGCTGGAAACGCTGCAGCGCCGATTGTGCGTGCTCATCCATGTCCTGACGGCGCTTTTCAAACGTGCCGAACATCTCATCAAGTCTGGCGCCGAGTGCAGCGGATGCGGCCGACACGCTCTCCAGTCCGCTTTCCTGGGCGCGTGCGAGCGACTGTCCCATGCCTTCGACCATCGTCTGCATCTGCCCGTCGAGCTGGCGCACCGTCCCGGCTATCTGCTCGATGGTCTCGCGCTGGCCACGGCCTACGCTGTCCTGCATCTGCTGCACGAAGCCGTCCATTTGATCAGCCATCTTTTGTTGGCGCGCCTCGCCGTCGGCATACATGCGCTCGAGCTGCGAGGCGATCTTGGTTCCGGCTTCAACGCCTTGCGTACCCATGCTCTCGACGGCCACCTGCAGGGTCTGGACCATCTGGTTCATTGAGGTCTGCATCGCTTCCTGCCCGCCATGCAGGTTATGCATAGTTTTTGCAAGCTGCTCGGACATCGTTTGGGTTGATGCTTCGCTGGCACTGCGCATATCACCCACCAAGGCGGCAAACCCGCTCTGCATCTGCTGCATGGACGAGACGGATTGCTCTAGCATCGCCGACAGGCCTTGGAACTGTTGCCCAAACGTGCCCTCCAGCTTGGCCATGAAGGCAAGCAGCACATCCTGCAGCATGTTGCCGACCATCTGGGACTGATCGCCACTCACAGCTGACACGGAATCGGCGATCCGTTCCAATGGTGCGCGGAAGCTCGACTCGATGCTCTGGCTGATCTGCGCGGCCATCCTGTCGCCGGAGTCCTTATAACTGCCCGTCAAGGTCTCGGCCAGCTTCAGGCTTTCACGCACCTGCGTGTCGACAATGTTCGTCAGCAAAACCCGCATTTCGCTGATCATCGTATGCGCAAGATTACGCGTCTGCGTAGAGCTTTCCTGGCTGCTGTGGACGAGATCGGCCAGGTACTCTTCGCCGACACCCGCGTCAAACAGCCGGTCGATGGCGTCGGTGAGCTTTTCGAGTCGCTCATAGCACACACGCAGCCAGTGTTTCTCGAGATGCGTGACGATCATGGCGCCGACAATCGCCACCAGCGAGCCAATGAATGCGAAAAACACGTCGCGGATCAGCCCGTTAACGCTTTCCTGGACCCTTTCCGGGGTGCCGGGATCGAAGCCCGAAAGCCCCATGATCAGGCCAAAGAAGGTCCCGATGATGCCAATGCCCGTGAGGATGCCCGGAAGATGACGGAAGTACTCCGTTCGCAGCGGTGTGTCTACAACGCTTTGCGGCGAGAAGTAATACGAGGCAGGTGCGGTGGCGCGGCTTTGGCGGATGATACGTTCGCCATCCTCATCACGGTACTGGTCGTGCAAAGTGTGTTGGAACTCAGCCCAATGGTGAGCGAAACTGCCTTTGCTCAGAACTTCCCCTGCAGACACGCGGCGGACGTGGGGCGCTAGTTCACGAATCCTGGAAATACTGTCGGAGCAGGTATTGAGTTCTGCCGATAGTTTCTTGGCCGGTCCGCGATACTGCCGAATGAACTGCCCAATAAAGATGAAAATCAGGAAGACTACTACCGCTGGGGGGATCAGCCTGGACAGTTCTGCAAGGGATTGTGGCATTTCGAGATGCTTCTAAAAGACTTGTTAGTGATATAAATTCGCAAGGAGCAACAATACCTTAAGTCAACAACTTTTGTTAAGTAGTCGCAGTCTTGAATGGAAGAAAGAGGCAACTCTGCCACACTTGACGGCGCAGGGCACGACATGCGCGCGCCCTCGCGAGAGCGGTACCTTATGTACGGACTTTTTGGTGAGTGTGCGGGTACCGGACGCCGTCGCTCGCGAACCCAAGTGTCCACGCCGTGGGTGCGGCCAGCGTGTCTGCCAGCGCGAAGGTTCGTATATACCCGATGTGGAACTCGCGCTGGAGACGCGACACAGGGTAGGGAAGTACCGTCTGTCCGCGCTGACGGAGCTGGTCGAGCCACGAAGCCGCGCTATGCAACAGGGGTCTTCGTCAGCCGGGCTCGTATCCACCACGGCAGTGGCGGAACCGGGTTCTGGCGCTGGGATAGGGCGCGGCTGGTCGTCGGCTAGCGAACCGGCCGCTCAAGCGGTACGCATCGATACGCCGGCTGCTGCAATGACCCCCAAGATGACGAGCACTTTCCTTCGATTGATACCATTCATCGTAGCGTCCTTTCTTTTTACGCATCCCGACGGTGTGTCGTGAACACTTGCATGCTGGCGAACTGAGTGACAACGGATGTCGCGCACGTGCTGAGGTTTTGGGCGGCGCGACCGCGACACCGTTTGTCGTTCAATGCCCCATCATGGCGCTGTCTCTTTTATCGGTCTGCGTCTGAATGAACCACATTGTTTTGCTAGGAGATTCAATTTTCGATAACGCCTCGTACGTCCCGACAGGAACAGAGGTCGAAGCGCAACTAAGGTCGCGCTTGGGGGAGCAATATCAGGTTCAGCTGCTTGCCCGCGACGGCAGCGTCCTCGAAGATATGGCGGCCCAGGTCGCGTGTCTCGGCGACTTTGTTCAAGCGTCCAACCGCCTGGTGGTGAGTTGCGGCGGAAATGATGTATTGGGACTCGTCGGCCACCTGCATTCGCCGGTGCGTTCCGCGCTCAATGCGACAGAACTGCTCGCTTCGTGGCAGACGCGTTTCCAGAGCAACTACCAGCGCATGCTGGACCTTGTGCTGTCTAAAGAAATACCGACAGCGGTTTCGACAATTTACGATGCCATGCCCGGACTTGCGCCAGGAGTGCGCGCCATGCTGGCGCTGTTCAATGACGTCATCCTGCGCGAAGCGGCAGTGCGCCGATTGCCGGTGCTGGACCTCCGGCTGGTCTGCACTGAGGCGACAGACTACTCATCCTCATCACTGATCGAACCCTCAGCCAATGGGAGCCGGAAGATCGCGGCAGCGATCGAGGAACTCGTACGTGCACACGACCCCGCTGATCGAAGGACGGTCATGTACGGCGCCGGTCAACGCTGAGCAATAAGTTTCCTATCTGCAATAATTTTGGTAGGATATCATTTTGAACTTGAAGTTGCTCTCGTGCGAAAGTTGACATGCCAGGACTGATCGAACATATCGACGCGATCGCGCGCAAAAAGGGCCGCGAAGTGCTCTACCTTGAATTTCATCCGGAATCCCTTAGCGAGTGGCGCAATTATCGCTTCGAGGATGACCCGATACGGGCTGCGGTAGTGGCCTGGCTCGATGCGCATGCAGTGACCTACCATCCATGCGGTCCGTTCGCAAATCCAAACGTCATGGCGCCTTACCTGGGGCAGCTGTACCTGGAGGTGCCCTACGACGAATCCCTGCCCGGGTACCGCTCCCTGCGCGATTATCTCGAGCATCCGGACGGAACGATGCGCCATTCTGGCGTGCGCTTTTGCGCCATGCCGCTCGATTATGCCCTGCGTAATGCGGAGCATGACGAGCCCGGCTACTGGGAACGTTGGGCGGAAGGCTTCTGATGGCGACTAATCAGCAGTCGCTGCTGCGGCAGTGGCACATGCTGCGCATGGTGCCGCGTGCCCCCGCCAAGATCTCCGCCAAGGAGCTTTGCGAACGCCTGTGCGCAGCAGATTTTCCAGTGACCAAGCGTACCGTCGAGCGCGACCTGAACGAATTGTCCGAAGTTTTTCCGATCGTTGCCGACAGCCGCGACAGGCCGTTTGGCTGGAACTGGCTGCGCGACGCTTCAAGTTTCGACTTGCCTGGCCTTACCCTACCGGAAGCGCTGACGCTGACGCTGGTCGAGCAACACCTGCGCCACCACCTGCCACCGAGCGCGGTCGACGCACTTGGCCCTCACTTCAAGTCTGCGGCACGCACCCTTTCGGCCGTTGACGAATCTGCGCCGTCACGGGCCTGGCTGGACAAGGTCCGCAGCGTGCCACCCCAGCAGCCACTGCTCTCACCGCGAATGGATGCGGAATGCCAGCGTGTCGTCTACCTGGCGCTGATGCAAGACCGTCAGTTGCGATTGCACTACCGCAAACGTGACAGCGCTGGGCCGACCGTCTATGACGCTGTTCATCCGCTCGGCGTCGTTCAGCGGGGCGGTCTTGTCTACTTAGTGTGCATGTTCGGCGACTACGATGATGTCCGTACCATCGCCCTGCATCGGGTTCAACAAGCCGAGGCATTGTACGAGCCCGTCCGCAAGAAGCAGGGATTCGACATTGACGCCTACATCGACTCTGGTCAGTTCGGCGTCATTGCAGGGGAGCCAATCAATCTGCGCGCCATATTCACGCGGGCGGCCGGCGAGCACCTGCATGAAACGCCACTCAGTGTTGACCAGACGCTGGTCGCTGACAGCGACGGCAGGCTGCACTTGGCCGCGACTGTTCCCAATACACGTTCGCTGGTGTGGTGGCTGCTCGGATTTGGCGATGGCGTGGTGATCCAGGAGCCCGCGGAACTACGTGATGAGCTCGCCGGCATCGCGGTAAGGATGGCAGCTGCATACGCCGCATCGGCGGATGGACAGCTGGTTGACTGATGTCTCGTATCCTACCGACGGGAATAAATTCTTATGAACCCCAGATCTGAACAACGTACCGACGTCTCCGTAAACGTCATGAGTTTTGCGGACCTTGGCAGCTTGGCTTACCCATTGAAGCTCGATCACTACCAACGTCCCTATGTATGGGGTAAGAAGAAGGTTGAGCAACTTCTGGCCGACCTTGCCGAGTTTAGTGAGCAGCACAAGGAGCAGGACTATTACCTCGGCACTTTGCTGCTGCACCGGGATGACGCACAGAAGGCATGCTTCGTGATCGATGGGCAACAGCGCCTCAGCACCCTCGCCGTGCTGTTCCATGCGTTGCGCGGCCAACTTCCGGATGGGCTTGATTTCCACTATCGGTCGCCGCTGTCAGCGGAAAACCTCCGCTATGCACAACAAGTGGTGCATGACACGAAACCGGGGTGGCTCGACGAGTCGATTTTTGCGCGATTGCGTTTCACGGTCATTTCCGTCGCGCGTGAAGACCTTGCCTTCACTTTTTTCGACACCCAGAACAGCCGCGGTGTCCCGCTGAAGGCGACCGACCTGCTCAAGGCTTTCCACCTGCGTGCTATCAGTGGTCCCGACGTTGCGCAGGTTGAGCATCTGCAGCAGTACTGTGCGCGGCGGTGGGAGGGCGTGCAAGCGTCCGGCCCGCGCAGACGGGATGGGCGACGGGACTTTGCACCGGAACTGTTCCAGCGCTACCTCTGGCGGGCCCGCAACTGGTGCGGACAGAAGAGGCTCGAGCGTGAAGACCACAATGCCATCCTTGGCACGTTTCAGGAGTGCAGCGTGCGCCCCGAGGCGACCGACAGCCTGCCTCTATATCCGCGATTCGGCAACCAGCTTGCCACGCGGCTGTGCCTGCATTCAGGCGACGACTATCACCTCGATGCCGCACCGGCGCAGATGAGTACCAGTGCGGCTGACTTGCCGTTCTCGCTGCGCCAGCCTATCCACCAGGGTCTCGGTTTTTTCCTCTATGCGCAGAAGTACGCAGCGATTCTCGAAGAACTCTTCCACGGCGCTGAGCCAGACGAAGAGGTAAAGCGATTCCGTGCATTTTATCAAGCGGTCGTCGAAAACAACTCGCACTATCTGCGCGAGCTCTTCAATCTTGCCTTACTGATGTACGTAGACCGCGTCGGCCACAAGCGTTTGCTTGAGTTCGCCCAGCGCACGGAACTGGTGCTGGGTGGGGTGCGACTGGCGAAGCAATACATCTTCAAAGAGGCGCCGCTCAAATACCTGCGCGATGCTGACCATAACCTGCTCGACGTGATCGCCAGCGCCTATCGCCCGGATGAGGTGATGGAGTTTCTGAAGCACGCTCTATCCCAGGGCGAAGGTTACGACCCTGTCCGCATCGCCGAAATCCGCGCGAAAAGGGGCAAGGGCGTGCAGGGTCTTTACCTGCAGGCCCTGCAGGAATACAACAGCCAGACGAGGGAACTTCCTACGGACACCGCACGCAGCCTGAGTGCGCTTGGATTGAATGAACAGTGAGAACACACATGCATGAATCTACGCTCATCACTCCGCAACAGGTCATCGACCATCAGCTGCTGTTCAATATCCCTATTTACCAGCGCCTGTATGTATGGGGGGGCGATCAGATCAAGGTGCTGCTTGACGACCTGGCAGCGGCGTGTGAAGCAGGTAGAGATGTTTTCTACCTCGGCGGAACCCTTGTGATCGAGCAGAAGAATAATGCGGAGGAGTTACCGGTCTTTGACCTGATTGACGGCCAGCAGCGCTTCACGACGCTCTGGCTGCTTAGCATCGCTATCGAACGCCTGGTGGCGCGGCGGGGCAAGGGTGAGGCCAACCATCTTGCCGGCTTTCGTAGCGTGCTGTGTACCAGTCGCGCGGAGCCGCGCATCAGGTTCGCGATACGTCCCGAGGTTGGTGGCTTCTTCGAGGCATTGCTCAGGGGTGGGGATGTGCCGGATGTCGCCGCAGCGTCTTCGTTGAGCCGGGCGATCATGGAGATCGAAGGCTATTTCAATGATCACACTGCGCTCTCACTTACCAGACTGAGCGCTTTCATCTGTGACAGGGTTCAGCTGGTGCTGACCCGAGTGCCCCCGCAAACCGACCTGAACAAGCTGTTCGAGGTGATCAACAACCGCGGAGTCCAGCTTCAACATCATGAAATTCTCAAGGCGCGCCTGTTGGCATGCCTGGAAGCCGGTCGTCAGCGCGACGTCTTCGGACAGTTATGGGACGCGTGCGCGCACATGAACGATTACGTTGAGAAAAACCTGCGCACTGCCGCGGGCCTCAAGCTGGTGTCACTCTACAGCACCGAAAGCGCAGCCAGTGACAGTGAAGGGTTGGCTGACCCGGTGTCGGTTCGGGCCGCGCTAGAACTCCTTTACAAAGCCGAGGACCAGCAGGTTCTGTCGCTCGACGTGATTCTGAACGGGAAGGGTAGCGGTGAACGACGCGGCCCGCAGGCAGACGCTGATGAGGAATATGAGGCCGATGTCGTACGAAGCATCATCACGTTTTCAATGCTGCTCCAGCACGTACTGCGCATTTTTCTAACGCGCCGTGGGAAAGACATTGACAGAATTCTCGACAAGGACCTGTTGCACATCTTCGATGCCCATTGGCTCGGTACGAAAACGCCACCTGCCGAGCGGGAGAGCGAGGTCAGGGAGTTTATGGACCTGCTGTGGCGTTGCCGCTATCTGTTCGACAAATACGTGATCAAATGGGTCGAAGAGGGCGATGACGAGATCCACGCAATCCGCCGGCTGCGCCTGAACAGCAGCCGGAATTCTCGCAGCCTGGTGCGGGAAAGTGGTGACGCCGATACCGCGTTTGCCATGCTCCAGAGCATGCTCTACCACTCGCAGCAACTGACCACTCATTACTGGGTGACGCCGCTGCTGAGCTACCTGCTTGAGCACGGCGGCGAGCGTGCTCATTCATACCTGAAGTACCTGGACAATTATCTGCTGTGCAGTACAAGCGAAGAACCGCTGATCCAGCGTACCCGTCGCTTCATCGAGGAGCCCTGGTATGCCGATTTCGAATTGCGTGACATGGCAGCGTGCCTGAGCGAGGAAGAAGGTACTGGATTCTCTCATTACTGGTTCTACAAGCTCGAGTACATTCTCTGGGAAAAATATCAGAGCAAAAAGGGCCCAGCCTGGCAGGCGTTCCGCATGACGGCAAAGAACTCTGTGGAACATGTGTCGCCGCAAAAGGCCGATGAGTGCGACTCGAACACGGTCAGCAAGCAGGTACTCGACACCTTTGGCAACCTGGCTCTGGTATCGCGCGGCGTCAATTCGGAATATGGCAACAAACCTTATGTCGAAAAGCGGGCTCGTTTTGGCGAGCGTAACGCGCGCCGCGTGGATGCGCTCAAGCTTTCCCTGATTTATGAAAACCCCAATTGGAACGACGACCGGGCGAACGACCACCGGGCGCAGATGATCGCCGAGTACCAGGCTTATTTCAAAAGCGTCGAGTCGATCCCAATGCAGATTGCGTAACGGAACGCCACGTCAATCTCTGCTCGACGTTTATGGCGGATTCGTGCCCTGCGGAATCGGTGAAGCCACCGAAAGGTTTGGCACGGTTTTTAACCGGCTGTGCGGTGCGAAACGCGGCATAACCAGTACCGCAGCCGTTCGTAACGGCGTCGGTACTGGCTTTAACTTTTCCATCTGCCGGTATTGGCGCGCGGTCGGATTCCTTCAAGATGCATCTGTGTCAACCGACACACTTTTCTTAATTCACACAGGAGGAAACATGAATACGACGACTCAACAGGGCGCCGGCTGGCCAAGCAAGCACGACGGAATGCCGTCCGGAGGCGGCCGCGATAACAACCCGCCGAAGAAGTAACAGCTGCCTTAACTGCGGCGATGCGACAAAGCGTGCTTACTCTCTGTCCCTCGCAGCTTAGCTGTCGGAATGTTGCTACGCCCCGCTAACGCGGCGGCACGGCGGACGTTTTTCTTGAGCGCGTCAGGCATGCCCACTAAAAGCATGCCTGACGCGTCACCTTTGGGGAACATCTTCATGCTCGGCGCTCCCGACTGTCGAGCCTACGTTTTCGATCGTGAACGCGACGAGAGTGCCGCCGCTCCGGTCAGCAAGTTCTTCTCAAGCTGAGCCAAACGTGCCGCGACGAGTTCCTGGATTGGCCTCCTGGTGGGCA
Organism: Telluria sp. LT2P80; assembly: GCF_059685955.1. Lineage (NCBI taxonomy): Bacteria > Pseudomonadati > Pseudomonadota > Betaproteobacteria > Burkholderiales > Oxalobacteraceae > Telluria > Telluria sp. LT2P80. Next base: position 530,114 of record NZ_JCASIO010000004.1, read on the forward strand.
CGCCCGGCGTCTCGGCTGCTGCCTGAAGGACGTCGATTGCCAGCGCCATCGTGCGCGCTGCAATGAGTGCCTGCTTGAGTGAGCGCGCGCCTGACGCACCTGCCATCATCGCCTGAGCACGTTCCATAGGAAGCAAATTTTGCCCGCTGCGCCACTTGTTAATGCGGCCCTGAGGTACTGGCCCCCCTCTGTCCGGATGGTCGCTTGTTCCAACGGTCAGCTCCCAGTCATGGCGCAGGCCGCGCACTAGCCTCACCATGTCGATCCAGTGTCCAACGGGATGAATGTCGGGGGCCGCCAGGTCGCGAAGACGCGCGGGGGCGATGGACTGGTCGCATTTAACCAGGGCCATCAGTATCACTGCGCCGAGCGCCACCTTGAGCAATCGGTCAACGAACCGGTAGGCGCCCCGGTCAATGCGCAACGCTTGTTCATGCCACCAGTTGTCCACATCGTCGAGCATGTCGGCTCCGCAGCAACGGCATCTCGCGGTGCCGATGGTAACGGTACCGTAGGTACGCATGAACAGCCCCTCAAGGGCGCTAAACAGGTTCACGTAGAACGGCAGGAGCGGGCCGTCGCGTCTGCCGTGAACCAGGACGTCTAGCTCGTCTTCCTGCGCGCCCAGCCTGGCATGGAGAAGCCGTTTAGTCGTGTCGGTCGTCCTGTTCTTGCGACGAACGAAATTCTCAAAGTTCTTGAAGTACGGATGAACGGCTGCCCGCACCAGTTGCTGGTGACCGGAACCTTCGACCAGGTGCACGAGAAAGTCTCGGTCCGGGCGAGACGGCACGCCGACAACCAGTCCCAGCGCCGCGCCGAAAAGTTGCATCGGTCGGTAAAGCGTGATGGGCTCGAACTTCACCTGTAGGGCGAGTAGTACCGGTAAATCGCGTGGGATCGGAAACCGCGCGTCGTACTCGGAGAAGTTTGATTCCATACAATGTGGCTGGGACGAATCGGGATCTGGAGCATATCATTGCACCGGGCAGACGGTCGTTAAACAGCATTAGCGCGAGAATGTTGGCCTGAGCAGTAAATTTTCCGTTGCACGGGAGAAATTATAATGGCACCATCGCTGTGTCCTCCTTCTACTGCCTACCATGGTCTCTACTTCCCACGTCATCGATCTCGCCGCAATGCCACCGTCGGAGCGCCCGATGATCGCAATCTATCCCGACCAGGAAATCGTGGAACGGCGTGCGAGCGTATCGGACAATTTTCTGAACAGCCCTACGGCGCGCAGGCTTGGCCGAATCACCCGGCAAGTTATTTTGGGCCCGGTATTATCGATTCCGGTCGAACGTGGAATTGATGCGCTGACGAACAAAGTGGCAGGTCCCGGGATCTGGTACGGCACTCAGCGTGAACTGGACCGCGCCAAATTTGCACTACCCGGGCATCTCCAACTGCGCACGTTGTACGTTATGCATCCAAAGGACTCCTCGCGCTACTTCCCTGCCGCGACCTTTCACCGGATGGTCTTTGAACACAAGTTTGCAGAAGCGATACGTTTGCTAACCGCGCTCGGGGCTGCTCACATTCTTGTTGAACATGAGCAGGGCTGGTCTAGCGACACGGTAGGGAAAGTCCATACTCCGGTGCCAGAGATTGACGCAACGATCGACCTCGCCGCGAAAAAAAGTGCAGCAGCGAAGTCCAAGATCATGTTTGAGGCATTTTTGGTCGGTTCGGATTCGCCAACTGTACCGAACGACTTGGTGTGGTTCCCCGACGAGCCTATGTGGCAGGTGATCGCCGACGGACGTATGAAAGGAGCGATGAACAAGTTTATCTTGGACTTACGGTATAGCGACGATTTTGGCGTCAATTCCGACCTCGTTGCAAAGGTTGAAGGAACAAAGGTGGGCGTCGGCGGGAAATTTACCTCCCATGTTGAAACGATATGGAAGATCCACGCCGACTTCAACATGGTTGGGCCGAAAGAAGCTTGAGGCTCGAAGGCAATAAATTTAAATACTTTTCTTTTGGCGCGGTGCCAGACCGGGCAAGAATCTGGGCTTGCGCGATCAATTAATCGGGAACGAGCTATACAACCGGGAACGAGGTATTGGGCAGGCTGAGTAATTCCGTTATGATCTGGATACATTCCTGCGAGAAACCAATGTCCAAGAAAAGCCTCTCCGAGCGCGACATCTGCACCCAGTTCATCACCCCTGCAGTGCAGCGCGCCGGCTGGGACTTTTCGACGCAGGTCCGCGAAGAAGTGACTTTCACGGCTGGCCGCATCACCGTCCGCGGCAAGCTGCACAGCCGGGGCGCGAAAAAGCGTGCCGATTACCTCCTGTATTTCAAGCCCAATCTGCCCATCGCCGTTATCGAAGCGAAAGACAACGCACACGGACTCGGTGACGGCATGCAGCAGGGCCTGGGCTACGCCGAAACGCTCGATGTGCCATTTGTGTTTAGCAGCAACGGTGACGGCTTCCTTTTCCACGATCGTACCGGCCACGCGGCACAGGTCGAAACGACGCTCACGCTCGATCAATTCCCGGCGCCCGAAGAGCTCTGGCAGCGTTACTGCGTATGGAAGGGGCTCGTCACCCCGGAGAGCCGCGAAACAGTCGCAACGCCGTATCACGACGACGGCCGGGGCAGGGCGCCGCGCTATTACCAGGTCAATGCCATCAACCGCACCATTGAAGCGATCGCACGTGGCCAGCAGCGCATCCTGTTGGTCATGGCAACCGGCACCGGCAAGACCTATACCGCCTTCCAGATCATCTGGCGGCTGTGGCAATCGAAGGCCAAAAAACGCATTCTGTTCCTGGCTGACCGCAACATCCTCGTCGACCAGACGCGCACCAACGACTTCAAGCCGTTCGGCCCGGCGATGACCAAGATCGGCAAGCGGCAGATTGACAAGCATTTCGAAATCTACCTGTCGCTATACCAGGCGGTTACCGGCAGCGAGGAAGAACAGAACATCTACAAGCAGTTCTCTCCCGACTTTTTTGATCTCATCGTCATCGACGAGTGCCACCGAGGCAGTGCCGCGGAAGACTCCGCATGGCGCGACATCCTCAGTTATTTTTCCAGCGCCACCCACATCGGCCTCACCGCGACGCCCAAGGAAACCAAGGAAGTCTCCAACATCAACTACTTCGGCGAGCCGGTCTACACCTATTCGCTCAAGCAGGGCATCGATGACGGCTTTCTTGCCCCCTACAAGGTCATTCGCATCGACATCGACAGGGACCTGCAAGGCTGGCGTCCCGCCAAGGGGCAGGCGGACAAGCACGGCAACCTGATCGAAGACCGCATCTATAACCAGAAAGACTTCGACCGCACCCTGGTGCTCGAAAAGCGCACCGAACTGGTCGCCAGGAAGATTACCGAATTCCTCACCACCACCGATCCCTGGGCCAAGACCATCGTTTTTTGTGAAGACATCGACCACGCCGAGCGCATGCGCCAGGCCCTGGTCAACCTCAATCCGGAGCGCGTCAAGGAAAACCGCAAGTATGTCATGCGCATTACCGGCGACGAGCAGGAGGGCAAGGCCGAACTCGACAACTTCATCGATCCGGAAAGCCGCTACCCGGTCATTGCCACGACCAGCAAGCTGATGACGACAGGCGTCGACGCCCAGACCTGCAAACTCGTCGTGCTCGACCAGCGCATCCAGTCGATGACCGAGTTCAAGCAGATCATCGGCCGGGGCACGCGCATCAACGAGGAGTTCGGCAAGTTCTGGTTCTCGATCATGGACTTTAAAAAGGCGACCGAGCTCTTCGCGGATGTCAACTTCGACGGGCCGCCGGAGCAGGTGTACGAACCCACGGGCGATGAGCCGCCGGTGCCACCTGATGAACTTCCGGAAGACGATGCTGATCCTTCAGGACCGACTGGCCAGCCGGAGCCGCCTCTGCCGCCGGATAGCGAGGGCGAAAAGCGCATTAAATACGTGCTCGGCAGCGAAGTCGAGGTCTATGTCATCGCCGAGCGCGTCCAGTACTACGGCCCAGACGGCAAGCTGATTACCGAATCGCTCAAGGACTACACTCGCCGCGCGGTGCGCAAGGAATACGCCTCGCTCGACGATTTCCTGCGCCGCTGGAGCGGTGCCGATCGCAAGAAGGCCGTCGTTGAAGAACTGGAAGCCCATGGCGTCATCCTCGACGCCCTGGCCGACGAGGTGGCGAAGAAGCAGGGGCGCGAATTTGACCCGTTCGACCTCGTCTGCCACGTCGCCTTCGACCGCCCCGCGCTGACGCGCAAAGAACGGGCCGAACAGGTCAGGAAACGCGATGCCTTCGCAAAGTACGGCGAGAAGGCACGGGCAGTGCTGGAGGCGCTGGTCGAGAAATACGCCGACTCTGGTATCGATACGATCGAGGACATCAAGGTGTTGACCCTCGACCCGTTCAGCCGCCTGGGCACGGCGCCGGAGCTGATCCAGTCGTTTGGCGGGAAACCTGCGTATTTGACCGCAATCCGGGAGCTGGAAGCGCAGCTGTATGGTTGATCGAGAAAAACAGCCATTGCGGGACATGCCGGAACAGGACTTCGCGACATTCTTGGAAAGGAACGGCCACTTTCATCAGCGGGTTGCCGGACACCTGGCTCAACTGGTCCCGTACCCCACGCAACGTTTTGACCTTGCCCTGAAGTCGGCATTGCTCTCAGCGGAGCACGGCACGGCGGCTTTCATTCTCATCTCTGGCGGATTGTATGCTCCGGGCTACACGCTGTTACGTCCCCAGTTCGAAACCCTGGTGCGCGGCATCTGGCTCATGTATGCCGCCAGCGAGACTTGGATCGAGAAGCTTGGTCGGCCTTTGACCACCGAAACGGCAGAAGCGGCAAAAGACGCGCTCATGCTTGCCGACATGCTGAAAGGGCTGAGATCCTCCGCGTCTGCACCACATGGTTTGCTTGACCAGCTTGTGGCCTGCAAGGACATGATTTGGAAGGCACTCAACAGCTATAATCACGGTGGTTTCCACCCACTGGCGCGGTTCCAGACTGGTTATCCCAGACAGCTTTCCTACGACGTGTTGCGTAATTCGAATGCCATGCTGGCGCTCGCCTCACAACTCGCCGCGATCGTCACCGGCGACCAGCGAAATATGGTCCCGGTTCGCACTCTGCACACTGACTTTGCAGATTGCCTCCCCATCATCAGTCAATAGATTCGAGCACCTGCTTTATGTCGATTAGCACCACCATCAAATCCATTCAGGACATCATGCGCAAGGACACCGGCGTCGACGGCGACGCCCAGCGCATCGGCCAGTTAGTCTGGATGTTTTTCCTCAAGATTTACGATGACAAGGAAACCGAGTACGAGCTTTTCGATGACCACTACAAGTCGCCGATTCCCATTCACCTGCGCTGGCGTAACTGGGCGGCGAATACCGAAGGCATGACCGGCGACGAGCTGCTCGACTTCGTCAACATCCAGCTGTTCCCGACGCTGAAGAACCTGCAAATCAAGGGTGACGACAAGCGCGGCTTCGTGATTCGCGGCGTGTTCGAGGACGCCTATAACTACATGAAGTCCGGGCACCTGATGCGTCAGGTCATCAACAAGATCGTCGGCGGCATCGACTTCAACAAGGCCCAGGACCGCCACCTGTTCGGCGACCTCTACGAGCAGATCCTGCGCGACCTGCAAAACGCCGGCAATGCGGGCGAGTACTACACTCCGCGCCCGGTCACCCAGTTCATGGTCAACATGACCGCGCCGGAGCTCGGCGAAAAGATCTTGGATCCGGCCTGCGGCACGGGCGGCTTTTTGACCTGCGCCATCGAATACGTGCGCAAGCAGCACGTCAAGACTGTTGAGCAGGAGCAACAGCTGCAGGCTTCCATCTTCGGTGTCGAGAAGAAGCCGCTGCCGCACTTGCTCTGCACGACCAACATGATCCTGCACGGGATCGATGTGCCGACGAACGTACGGCATGACAACACGCTGGCGCGCCCGCTGCGCGATTACACGCAGCGTGACCGCGTCGACGTCATTCTCACCAATCCGCCTTTCGGCGGCATGGAAGAGGACGGCATCGAGAACAACTTCCCGGCCAGCTTCCGCACCCGTGAAACCGCTGACCTGTTCCTAGTGTTGATCATGCATCTGCTGAAGGACGGCGGTCGTGCTGCCGTCGTGCTGCCGGACGGCACGTTGTTCGGCGACGGCATCAAAATGCGCATCAAGGAACAACTCCTTGAGACCTGCAATCTGCATACGGTCGTTCGCCTGCCGAACGGTGTGTTCAGCCCTTACACCGGCATCAAGACCAACTTGTTGTTCTTTGCTAAGGGCACGCCAACGCAGGATGTGTGGTTTTACGAGCATCCGTATCCAGCGGGGTACAAGAACTATTCGAAGACCAGGCCGATGCGCATTGAGGAATTCGCGGCTGAGAAGGCATGGTGGGGTGACCGGGTCGAAAATGAGTTTGCATGGAAGGTTAGTGTCGATGACATCAAGGCGCGAAACTACAACCTCGATATCAAGAACCCGCATAGTCCAAATCAGGAAAACCACGACCCTGCCGAGCTGCTCGTGGAGTACGCGCAATTACTAGCGCGTATAGACAAGACACAGCTTGAACTTAAGGCTGTTCTCGATGCAGCACTGGAGGACAAGGCGTGAGCGTAGTACTGAGCGAACACTTGCCACTACTTTCCACCGCGACAGGTGGTATTAAGAAACTGCGGGAACTGATTCTGGAGTTGGCAGTACGTGGCAAATTGGTGCCTCAAGACTTCGACGACGAGCCGGCGGAAGAAATACTCCAGCGGATTGCGCAAGACCGTGCTTTGTATGAGGTACAGGGAATCTGCAAGAAATCGAAACCTGTGCCTGCTATCGATGAGAGCGAACTACCCTTCAATGTACCGGCCAATTGGCGATGGATTCGTTTTTCCCAGCTTGATCCTGAATTTCAGAACGGCGAATCTAGCCGCGGCGCGGTTTCAGGAACTGAAACTGTAGTCTTGCGTTTGGCCGATGTCTCGAACGGCAAAATTTCATTGGCTAATACACGTTCGGTCATCCTTCCGGACGGTTCCATTGATAAGTACCAGCTTTTAAAAAACGATATTTTGTTAGTTCGCGTAAACGGTAGCGCGGATATTGTTGGGCGTCTTATTTTTAACGATGAGAACTTGGCCGCAATTTATTGCGATCATTTCATTAGGATTCGGATAAAGGAGGCCTCCGTCGCCCATCGGTTCCTTCGACTGATCGGCGACGCGCCACTGATTCGGCGGCAGATCGAAAGCGCATTTGTCACTACCGCCGGACAAAAGACTGTCAATCAGGGGCATGTTAGTAATCTTCGAATTCCGCTCCCTCCTATCGCCGAACAACATCGTATCGTCGCTAAAGTCGATGAACTGATGGCCCTGTGCAACCGGTTGGAAGCGGAGCAGGCCGGCGCTGAGTCCGCGCAGGCCAAGCTCGTCGAGACCTTGCTTGGCACGCTTATACAGAGCACCGACGCTGCGGAGTTCGCGGCAAACTGGCACCGTCTCGCCGAACACTTCAACACCCTGTTCACTACTGAATCAAGCCTCGATGCCCTTCAGCAAACCATCTTGCAACTGGCAGTCTTGGGCAAGCTGGTGCCACAAGATCCAAACGACGAGCCGGGAAGTGAACTGTGTAAGGACATTGCGAAGGTAAAAGAGCGCTTAACAAAAGAAGAAAGTTTAAGGACAACCGCCGAGGCAGGAATTTCGCCCGGGGAGCATTACGTTGATCTGCCAAGCGGGTGGTGCTTCGAACGTCTAGGAAACGTTGCAAAATTCATTGATTATCGCGGCAAGACCCCAAACAAGATCGAAGCCGGCGTTCCGCTTATCACGGCCAAAAACGTCCGGTTTGGTTTTATTAGTCGTGAACCGTACGAATTCATGTCGGAGAACGAATATGCCGAGTGGATGACGCGAGGGTTTCCTAGAGTCGGCGATATTCTGTTCACGACTGAAGCACCACTTGGAAACGTTGCAGTTGTCGATATTGAAGAGAAATTCGCACTAGCGCAGCGGGTAATCTGTTTCCAGTTTCACGAACCAAAGATTGCTGGCTATTTACGGTTTGCGTTAATGTCTAAGGTGGTACGCAGAAAAATTGAAGCGGAAGCAACTGGCATGACGGCAGCCGGCATCAAGGCATCACGACTGAAGGAAATACCTGTTCCGATCCCACCGCTGGCTGAGCAATATCGCATTGTTGCCAGAGTTGAAGAATTGATGGTCCTTTGTGAACGACTTAAAGCTGACATCGCGGAGTCGCGTCGGCGTCAAGAGCGGCTAGCCTCAACTTTGATCGAATCAGCACTTAGAGCCGCCTGAGGACACCGCCATGGCCATCCGCACCGCACTCTGGAAAGTCTCCACCCAGCCCCAAGCCTTAGTTGAAGCCCAGTTACCGACCGAGAAGCTGCTCGAAGACATGATCGTCGCCGCACCCAAGGTGCTGTCCGACGAGTGGATGCTGATCGGCCGCCAGGAGAGCACAGGCGTCGGCGGCATCATCGACCTGCTCGCCATCGCACCCGACGGTGCGCTGGTGCTCATCGAGCTCAAGCGCGACCGCACGCCGCGCGATGTCGTCGCCCAGGCCCTCGACTACGCAGGCTGGGTGGAAAAGCTCAAGCCCGAACAGATCGATGCGATCTACAGCCGCTTTGCTCCCGGCAAGAACCTCGCCGCCGAGTTCCAGAAGGCGTTTGGCATGCCGCTCTACGACGACACGCTGAACCAGAGCCACCAGATCGTCATCGTCTCGTCCTCGCTCGACCCAAGCACCGAACGGATCGTCGCCTACCTGGCCGAGCGCGACATCCCGATCAATGTGCTGTGCTTCCAGATCTTCAGTAACGGCAGCGAGCAATTCCTCAGCCGCGCGTGGTTGCTTGACCCGGTCCACACGCAAACCACGGTCCGTCCCGCCGGCCCGAACGACCCCTGGAACGGCGAGTTCTACCAGTCGTTCGGCCATGGCCCCGAGCGGTCGTGGGAGGAGGCGGTCGAGTATGGCTTCATCTGCGCCGGTGGCGGTCGCTGGTACAGCAACACGCTGCAGTTGCTTGCCCCCGGCGATCGGGTATGGGCCAAGGTGCCGGGATCGGGCTTTGTCGGCGTCGGCCGCGTCGTGGGAGCGGTCCAGTCGGCCCGCGAGTTTGCGGTGCCTACCGAGTCGGGCGAGAAGCCGTTTCTGGAGGTCGCGACAGCCAGGTACCACCGCGAGTTCCTGGACGATCCGGACCGCTGCGAGTACTTCGTGCCCGTGCAATGGTTGCAGACGGTACCCGTTACACAGGCGATCCAGGAGGTTGGCATGTTCGGCAACCAGAACTCCGTCTGCAAGCCAACCACGCCGAAATGGCGGACTACGGTGGAAAGGCTGAAAGAACGCTTCCCAGGATTCGACGAGAACCTGTAAGTCCGGCCCGGCCAGGACAATTGCAGTAGAGCGGTGGGTTTGTACTTAGTTGACGTCCCCCAGCGCCGCCGTCAGGCAGCGCTCGGCGGCACTCGACAACACCAGCTCGACGGCCATCTGCGCCCGGGTCAGGGCAACAAACAGCCTGCGGCGCGCCAAGTCGTCGAGCTCGCAAAAATCGAACTCGGTCACCACAACGGCCGGCGCGCTCTGGCCTTTGTAGCGGTACACGGATTCCAGTAGCAGCTCACCCTTGCTCCAGCGCGGCTCGCCGCTGCGGTCATATTCGCCGGTGAAACGGCGCGTTAGGTGGGGGCCGATCACCACACGGTTCAGCAATGCCGACCTTTCTCGGCCCCGTCCACTGACGACGGCGATATCCGCCAGCGCAAAGCCGCGTGCGAGGAGCGAGGCCACGGCTGTTTCCGTGCCGGCCAGGAGTTCTTCGTCATTGTCGTAGGTGCGGATGCCCGGCATCTCGCCCTGGTACGGGTTCAGGCTGCGGATCGGCGGGCGCACCAGCGAGAATCCATTGATCAGGTCGCAGATCGCGCGCGGGCTGCGGAAGTTGTCGCTGCAGTCAATCGTGACGGCATCGCCCAGGTCGAACCCTTCGTGCTGGTACAACCGCTGGGACTCGTCTTCCAGCACGAACAGCCGGCCGCCCGGCTTCAAGCGGTTACACAGGCTTTCCACCCAGCGGGCGTCGAAATCTTGCGCCTCGTCGATGACGAGCAGGTCCAGCGTCGGGATGAAGCTGGCGCTGGCTTCAAGGTAAGCGTCGGCCATCCTCTGGAAGGCGCGCGGCGTGAAGTCGGGCTCGCGGTGTTCGCGCCGGTAATGGTCGACGCAGAGTTCGTGGTAGTTCACGACCTGCGCCTTCGGCGAGGCCAGCCGGCGCACGTGGTCCGACAGTGTCCGGTTGTAGCAGACATAAGCGCCCTGCAGTCCGTCGGCGGTTGCGCTGTCGAGCAGTTGCAGGGCGAGCTGGGTCTTGCCGGAACCGGCGGTTGCCTGGATACGGAAGATGCCCGAAGGCGACCCGATGCGCGGCACCCAAGTCGCCAAGCCGTCGGATAAGCGCCGCACTGTGCCTTGCAACTGGTCGCGCATCACCTCGAGGGCCGGCGTGACTTGGAACTGATTGAGCAACAGCCGCCGCAGCGCGGCTCGGTCCACCTGGCTGTGCACGGGAGCCAGCCACTCGCGGACAGTCGTCACCATCTCCCCATAGCGTGTGGCATCGATGATCCGGTCGCGCGGGATTGACACGACCTGGCTGTCGGCCAAGTCATAGTCCGGCAGGACCAGGCAACACAGCATCGGGGTGTCGAGCCGGGCCTCATACAGCCTGTTCTGCATGGCGACGCGCTGCAGGCGCCCCTGGCGCGCCACGTCGCACTCGCCGTCGCCGTACAGCTTGAACACTTCGCCGTCGCGCAGGATAACCGGACCGGCTTTCACCTCCATCAGCAGCAGAGAACCTCCAGGGGACAGCACGACGATGTCGATCTCACCATAGCTGTCCCGCCCGCCCCGAATCGTGTGCAACGCAATGTTGTGAAAGATCTCGAAACCTGCGGGCAGGTAGTCGCGCAGACGCTCCAATACTTCCAGCTCGCGGTAACGCCCGGCATCCATGCGCAGGGGAGGGAGGAGATTCGGAGAGATGAGGGCCATGGTCTTGGAAGGGTCGACGAGATTGCCTATTATCAACAATGTTCGGTAACTTGCACAGCAGTTGGTATACCGCTGAGACGAGACGGTGGCGTCATCTCCACAACAGGCGGCGTCTCGTCGTCCGTCATGCTGTGCTGCCTGCGCCGGGAATGCCTACGTTTCAGATAGTGGGACAGTAATAATACTCAGGATGCATAATAATTTATGCTGGAACAGTTGGCTGACGTGGACCTATGCGTTCTCCTTGACTGCTAACTACAACAATGGATATCGCCGGTGACTCGAACTACCCGAAGCGAAGCATCTCGATGAATCCGTGTCAACTGCCTCCTTCCACATCTGGAGAAAAAGCTGACCGCTGCCGACGGCAGTAATGTTTGCCGCCCTCACGGCGCCAGCACCCTGCGCAGCCGTTCGGCAAGGCCAGCTGGAGTAGAGATATCAACAGAAACCGTTTCGAGTCTCCTGTCTGATCTGGTGATGCGATGCGTTGCCTGCATGCCGTCAAATTCGCTCAGCCCTGCGTGATGGGGATACAAAAGCGTCAACCGTGAACAGTCATACAAGCTGCCGTAAGCCATCATCTGGTAGACATCCGACTGCGAAACCCCTCGTTTCTTGTCGTCGAGTTGCGGAGCAATTCGCTTCCACTTCGTATCAATTACTTGCACTACCTTGTCACCATTCTTTATCAGAATGTCGGGTTTTGTCTGGAAGAGGCCTCCGCTATCGCCTTCGAGGCAATAGATTTTTCCACCTTGCCGCACCACGTTCAAATGGCTGCCGGAGAGTACACGCGTCACCATTCGCCCGACGTATTCTTCGAATAGGGTGTTCATCTCGAACAGCAGCGAAAAGCCGGTCCCTTCTCCGGACGAGGTTGTTTGGAATCGTTCGCCCAGCAGCAGCTTCGCCATGTTCAATAATTCGCGCCAGCGTGCGTTGGTGCGATCGAGAACGACGTCGGACCATCTCAGTGCTAGTACCGGCAAGGTTGCGATATCAGCGAATGCAAGTGACAGATCCCTGAGACGAGACAGGTTTGCAGTCGAACGGGTGAGTCTCGCTAGGCGCACGACGGCAGCCTTCATGATGCGGTTTAGCGCGATGTCGGTTGACAGTCCGTCGTAGCGGCAAGCCAGCCGCGAAGGATCAACAGCAAACTTAGTGAACTGCCGCACCACGTCAAGTCGTCCGCGTAGCGACGGCAAGTCTTCCTCGTGGCCGACATAGCGACGTGGCATGCCTTGGCGCAAGGCATCGACCAGCTTTTCGGAAAAAATCCGAATGAGGATCTCGAGCAAAGTTTCATTCTGCCAATCGAGTTGCGTGACTTGGCCGACGTCGATCTTGATATCGATAGCCAACGCGAGCATGTGGACGAGCCGTCGCCTGGTTTGCGCAATACTGTCGGCGCCGCCGCTATCTTTCGCATCGATCTTTGGCAAAATTTCGAGTGAACATCCCTCGGCCACGAGCACTCCAACAATCCCGCGCGCGCGAAGGGCGTTGCGGCCGTGCTCCAAGACACCTCCACCGCCACGGCCCACCAATGGAGACGCGGCGGCTACCTTCGCAAGCCGGTCAGCGAAGTGCGAGGGAATGACGCCCAAGTTCGCTGGATCGTCGCCGTAGCCGATGGATTCCCATTCAAGGATGGTCCGGCGCATCATCACTTTACAAGTTTCGAGAAGTCGAATTTTTCCTGCACACTCCATCGGAAGCGAATAGGCGCTTCATCCTCGCCCCCCATGCCAGGAGGGGATGCTAATCTCTCTCTCCGGAGAAACCCGCCCAAATGGTCGTGCTCGCCGTCCTTCGCATCGCCGAGCACGGCGGCCACTTTATTCCAGTCTTCGTAAAAATACTCGGCAAGAAGCGGGATGACCTTGTGGCGCATGACCTCTTCGATATCTTGGCGCGACTGGCAGCTGATGAAATATGCGTGGCCAACCTGGTGTTCCCGGTCGAAAAGAAATTCAATTCGCTCGTTCAGAGTCTCTAGCAGGTTTACTAGGTCGACACCGTCAACCTTGTTGAGCAGGGATGGTTGCGGCATCAGCTCGCGAAACTTAAAGCGCCGCCGTAATGCCGTATCAAGGAGAGCAATCGAACGGTCGGCAGTATTCATTGTGCCGATGATATGCAAGTTGCGTGGCACGCCAAAGGACGATCCGCCGGAATACGGGAGCTGAACCCTGATTTCATTAGTTTCGCCAAGACGCTTGTCGGGCTCCAGCAGCGTGATTAGCTCACCGAACACCTTCGAAATATTGGCGCGATTGATCTCGTCTATCACCAGCACATAAGGTCTGGCAGCGGCGGCGAGCTGCTGCACGGTTTCACCAAAGACTATTTCTTCTAGGCGGTCCCAGTCGACAATGTCGTGATTCAGGCGGTAAATAGCGTGCTGCCGGAAAATATTTTTGTAAAAGATATCACGCCGGACGCCAGCAGCATCTTGCCATAGCCACTCGACTTTCCGGCGATGCGGGTGGTACGTAGCTGTGGCATCATAATAATATTGGCCAGTCACCTTGCCGAACGCACGGATGGCATCCCTACCATCCGAGAGCACGATATAGTCTCCTATTTGCATGTCATTGCGCAGCGAGAAGATCATTTCGATGTTGGCGTCCTTACCAGTTGCGCCAGAATCCTTCTTCTCGTTCCACTCGCGCTTGATCGCGTCGAAATTGTCGAAGCTTTCGGGAGACCAGTCGATATCTCCACCCCAGCCCAGATGGACGAGGTTGTTGTTGAGCCCGTCGGCAATGCGTTCCTCATCCTGTCCCCTGCGACCGAGAGACACCCTGAAGATCCGACGTTGGCGGTCGAGTCCAGCGTTCTCACTCGCACCGCCTCTGTCGAGCCGCGCACGCTCGCAAATGCGCTTGAAGATGCCATCTTCGCAGCGCAGACGAAACCCACCCGTAGATGAATCCCGTGTTTCATCCATTAGCTCCAGTGAACTGTCCGCCATTTCCGTCGTCGGCCGCAATCCTTCCACGAAGTCTTCGTAGGAGTACGACTGGTGGAAGGTAATGAAGTCGATACGGCCTGCTGCAACGAGTTCGCGATATGCCAGCATCAGCGCTTCCCGCTGGTCGGGCATTAGAAGTTGCGCTGCCTGCGCCTCCCCGAGACACAGCCGCACCGCTTCGGCTGCCGAGGCATACGTCTTGCCGGTGCCCGGCGGGCCATACAGGATCAGGTTGCTGGCGGCCGTCGAATTCTGGGGCATGGGAATCGCCTGCTTTTCAAAGTGATAGGTAAACGTCGTGGTGGAGCTGCCCTGTGGGCCACTCCGCTGGACTGTCGAAAGATTGCACTGGTTGAGGAACATCTTTCCCGTTAGTGCTTGGTCGACATTCGGAAAGTTTTTCGACAGGCCCAAGTCGTTGTGAATTTTGCTTGCGAGGATTGTTACGCTCGATTCACCCCGTTCCCGCGCTGGCAGGATGTAACGCGATAACGCGTGGGCTCGGATTTTATCTGCGTTGGCCATCTGCCCTTGCTCTGCGTTGGCATACCATGCAATCAGGCCCTGCAGTGACTGTGGGGACGGGACCAGCACTGACATCTGTTTGCCGGGCTCGAGATTGCTGCCTTTTGTTTGTAAGGCACTGCTCTGGAACTGAGTATCGTTCAGTTGGCCATTGAATTTCGAGGCAGCGGACGGCCAATCAAGGTTCACACCAGTGGGGGCGCGTTCAAATACCAGCTTGACCTGTACGGCATAATTGCGCGAATGGGTATCGTTGACCTCGACAGCGAAATTTCGGCCCGTTGGAGTTTTGAAAATGATCGCCTTTGTCGTCCGTTCCGCGGAACTGACACGAATCAATTCGCCCCGCTGGACCATTTCCTCGACAAGGTTCAGTGCTTCTCTACTATCCAAAATGGTCTCTGCGCTTTCTATTCCGTTAAAAAAAACTGAAGTGTCTACCTGAAATTGATCGCACATTTTAAATGATAGAAGACTGAACGATGCGGAACTGCGCTACTTGGCTGACGTGCTGAGACGTTGTGGAGTAAGCGATCACGCGGCGGTTAGGCTCAGGCATCTTCGGCATCGATGACTTCGGTTGCCGGAAGCGATTTCTTCAGCAGCCGCAAGGCGTGGATCTGCTTGTCATTCAAGCTCTTTGCGATCATGTCTGACTGCTTGGCCGGCTCACGCAGCGCCCGAGCGAGGTGGTCCCAGCGGCGCACCTCGATGCCACGTGCCTGATACAGCTCACGTGATAGGACGAGCTAAAGGCCATGTATATGTTCACTGACGGCATGTACAAAGGCGAGGCTGACGTCGTCGGACAGGTAACTGTGCATGACGGAATTGTGACGTTTAACGAAACTTGGCACGATCCAGAAGATCAAACTGGCAAGTGGGACATGTACTTTGAGTTCTCCGAATCAGATCATATATACACGGTTAGCTACGACGAGCCTATCATTTGCCGTTAGTCGCTGATCTGAACTGACCATTCCTGAACGTACTTAGCACCGTCGTGGCCAGGCTCTATCCCCTTAAACAGCATCTTCGACAAATTCAGCCGTCGCCGGGACTGGACAAGGCGGCTTAGCCGTTCCGTTAGTCGCCCTGCTGTAACGCGAGCGCTTTAGCTAAGAAGGCGCACAACTCCTGTTTGAGATCGTCCGGCCCCAGCACCTTGACTTCACGGGCCATGCTTTGCAACATGCGACGCAGCGTCGAGGTGTTGTTC
Organism: Telluria sp. LT2P80; assembly: GCF_059685955.1. Taxonomy (NCBI): domain Bacteria; kingdom Pseudomonadati; phylum Pseudomonadota; class Betaproteobacteria; order Burkholderiales; family Oxalobacteraceae; genus Telluria; species Telluria sp. LT2P80. Next base: position 545,942 of record NZ_JCASIO010000004.1, read on the forward strand.
ACGGTGGCCATCAATTCCCGCTGTCCTGCCTTGTTGAGGAAGATGGTCTGATCGTCGGACAACGGCATCTCTTCCAGCGTGCGCGCGAATACGTCCGCGTCCTCGCCGCCGACGAAGCGAATGTGCAGGGTGATGATCCCCCTCGACCACATTGCCAGCGCGCCGCCCGCGAGCGCCTCGTCCAATGTGGGCACAGTGACGTTGCGCGCGACCGGATCGCCCAGTGCCACTTCCTGCATACGGTGCAGGTGAAAACTCTTGACCGTCATCGCTGATGGATTCAGCGTGACCTCGGCCCGATCGATAGCCAATAGACGCAATGTACGATCATGGATTACGAGGCCGACTGGATACACGCGATGAATCTTGTTCACCTCGGACTTGGCCGCGCGATAGACGAGACTCAGCATCAGGTTCTTCATCAAAGCGTCGTTAACGGTCTGCAGATGCGCCGGAACCACCTTGCCAAGTGCCATCGACTGGCCGTCCGGCAGGCGGCGAATCTTGTCCTGGTAAGCGACGGCTTGCCGATGCGCGTCGGTCAGGTGCAGATGCCGTTGTTTTCTTTCGATTGTCGCAACCTGCTCGTCCAGCGCCTGGCGAGCGTCGCGCGGCAGGAACGGCCCCAGTTCCTGACGGGCGAAGCTGGCCACCAAAGCGTCGAAGGCCGTTATGGATTTGAATAGCGGGATCTTGCTGTCCGCGGTCGTGAACCATTCGTTGATCCTTCCGTCGCTCGCACTGGGACGGGACTCTACCTCAAGGCCGAACCGTCGCCGCCACGGACCTTGCGGGTCAGCGAGGTCCCGCAGGTCGCGTTCGAACGTGCGTCTATCCACCTCAAAGGTGTCTCCCAGCCTGGTCATGAGCTGGTCGACGGTCGCCCCTTGTCCGGTACCGTGGTCGGGCAGGAGCGGTAACAGGTCGATGATTGCCAGCCTGCGGGCCAACTGTCGTTCGGTGGAATCTCTGGGCATAGTTTTCGACGTATTTTGTCGCTAATCCGTCGCACTATATCGGTACCGGTCCCGGGCGACAAGCCGCCGGGATCGGATACTCGAAAGGAGAACGCATTGAAGCAGACGACAATTACGCAGACAACAAGTGCAGCATATCTGCTGCGCGAACTAACGGAGCTGGGCAATCTGGTGTTCGGCATGTTTGCCGGGCCGCAGGTGACCGTTCGACACTGGCCAGTGTATTACCGCGTGTACGTCGAAGTCGACGGGCTTTGCCGTGAAGTCAACCGGCTGGCCGGGCATCTGGCACGTGGATTTATCGACCCCGGCGGTACGGTTGACGCGGACCGGATCGCGGACGCGAACGCGTGCTTCGCCCGCGTCAATGGACACGTGCGCACGATGACGGTGCTACTTGCGGAGGTCGTGCACGACCGGCTCGTCATCCCCGGCAACCCGGCGCTGGTGCAAATCGTGGACCGCCATTTTGCGCCAGAGAGCGACTGGTACCGCGGCATGCAGGCGCACTACCAGTCGGGATGCATCGCGCCGGATGGGCGCACGCTGGCGCGCACCGTTCTGCCGCTCGATCCGCATCCGGCCCAGTGGCGTGGGGACGAGGCACCCGTCGAACTGCAGCAGTTCGAGCTGGCGCCGGAATACGCGCGCACGCTAAATGGGCGAACGATCCGCCAAGTGCAGATGGCCTTGAACCAGGTGTACGCCGCACTCGGCGGGTGTTTCGTTCAGCGGTGCACTTCGGTAAGCGCCTTGCTGCATCCGCGTTCGACGCCCGGCCCCGCGTCCATGTGTTTTTTCTACAGCGAGAGAACACTGCGCGAGGTGCACGAGCTAGTCGGGGATCTGCCGGGTGGTCTAGCTGTGTACGTCAGCCGCGACCACACGTTCGCGACAATCGGCACGCGCGGGGTCCGGCCGGCGGACGGGAGCCCCGGGCTGATTATCCACGTGAGCGTCGACATCACGGAAGACGATCCTGCAAAGCGACCGCTACGCTTCATTCCCGCGCAACCGTGTCATAACGGTGAATACACGGCGGCCAGTGCGGACGAACTCAAGGCCCTCCTCTTCCGCGCATTAATCGACGCAGGCCTCGTACCCCTGGCCGCCAGGTTCGATGACGAACGCTGGCGTTATTTCTGACCGACACACGCGTTTGACCGTATCGCTATAATCCGATTGCCGTTTCCTCAAAGAAAGTTTTATTATATGAACAGAAATGCATTCATCGCGTCTTCAGACGTCGTCGCATTCACGGACTGGCTGGCTAAAAACTACCGTAGCCTGGCGATCCGGCTCGACATCAAACCGTCACGCTTTGTCCTGGGCGGCATCCGTACCGACGTAGCCGGGCTGGACTTGCTGCAGTATTACCAATGGCGTACGAAGGGCAGCAAAACGGGCAGCTGGCAGGAAACGCGCGATCACCTGCACGAGCTGGGCGATGCGTTGAAGCGGGCGATTGCCGGTCGCAACGATGACGAGGTGCTGGACGCCTGCCGCGGGATCCTTACTTGGGGCGGCAACCGTAACGATGCGAAAGGCGCTATGCCGTTTCTGAAGTCGTTGCATGCGGAAGGAAAACTGGCGGAATACCTGGACGCATCAAGGCGCGTATTCGCGCTCGACGCCGCCGTCATCGACGCCAGCAGGCCGCAGGCAGCGAAAATGAACTCGATGCTGACCAAGGTCCACGCGCTGGCCTCGCACGACGGACTGCCGATTTACGATTCGCGGGTCGCGGCGGCGATCGCTGCGCTCGTCGAGTTGTGGCGCCGCTTGGAGGATAAGACAGCAGAACCGCTGCCATCCAAACTGGCCTTTCCTGCGATACCGTCGGACCGCTCCGTGCACAGCCTGTTCGCTGATGCGCAGAGCTCGGGCGTGCTGTCGTACGCGCCCGCCGCAGCCGCGACGACGGCCGCCGGATGGTGCGGCGCAAAGGTCCGGCTTGGCTGGCTGATGGCCGCGGTGTTAGAGAAGGCGCCCGGGCTTTTCGCGGGCGAGGTGGCGGAGGACCGCATGCATGCGTTCGAAGCGAGCCTGTTCATGATCGGCTACGACGTCGGCTGCCTGAAGGAGAACGCGCCAGGTGCTGGCATAGGCGAGCGGCAGCGCATGCACATCCAGCGGGCGGGCGCAGCACGGCTCAGGCGCGATCATGCGGGCCTGCCGCACACAGCGATCAGCACGCTGAACGGCACGACACCAAACATTAGCTACGGGGGCGACATGCACATTGGGTTCTCAGGCGTCTGGAGCAAGACGCCGTTTACCTTCGACAGCGACTTCCTGCAGGATCTGCTGAACGATTTTCCCGCAGGCGAGGAGGCTGGTCTTGGTGCCAACATAACCGGCGATGTTGAGCCAGATACGCTTGGTTACTGGATCAATCAACACTACCCGGCCAGGCCGCGTAGGCTGGCGTCCGTGCTTGCGCCGATTCTGGTCGCTGAAGGCTGCGCGGAAATCATCGCTGGCGAGTACCCGATCCGCCTGCGTTTTTTTTGACGGCGGTCAAGCGGCCAGAATTGGCCCAGGCTGTGTAAAAACGTAGCGTCGTGTAAACGGACGTCGTCCGGTAAACGTTAAGCCAGTATCTCATCAAGACGGATGCAAAATGAAGCGCTTTATTGAAGGCGAGGATCGT